>NZ_CP155559.1:1742500-3177500 GCF_022095615.2 Bacillus thuringiensis | reverse complement strand
TTTTATGAAAAAAAGGCCCCGTTGTCTCAACAGAATCTTTCCTAAAATGGCAAAGAGTAACTCTTACCTTACTCTTTGTTCGTATAGTACAGGATTGATAGCGAAAATCCAAGGCTCTTTATATTGAAAAATAAAGAAAACTCATTATAAAGAATCTTATTTTTTCGTAAATCAAAGAGCAGCTAGCAAACGTTAACTGCTCGTTCTAAAGGTGACAATCTGGATGCATAAATATAGTATAGTCAAGAATAGGGAAAACCATTCAATTAAGTAGATCGAACGGAAGGGAACCGTATCGTATGAATTAACCGTCTAGGCATGTAAATGAAAAGGAAATACGGCCTTTCGGGATAGAAGAGTTACAAGAATACCGCGTGTTAAAAGTGAAATTTTAAAATATAGAAGAGCAAGCAGCATTTGAAGAAGCTTTGGATGAAGATGAGCAAGAAATGCTTAAAATGAAGTATATGAATCGTAAAGAGTTAAATGATGGCTACATTTATACAGTGTTTGGGATGAAAAGAGGAAAGTATTATAGAAAAAGGAAATCTGGTGCTTTATGATTTGCAAAAGCGCTTAGTATGACATAAGAATGGAATTTTTAGGGTGCCATTTAGGGCACTAAATCAGGTACCTTTTTACATTGGAATCGACGATACGATATTCCTACAGTTACTTGTTCTTTGATAAGAGCATAACATATCTATGCGCTCATAACTGATGATCATAGCCCTTGCACCAAAACGTTACTCGGTCGGAATGGATGGAGTAGGCAGAAACCGTATGATAAAAATGGAATTTATATATCCAACCGCGATGCCTGAGTGTCGTGGCTTTTGAGTTTCTTATTGAGTTTAGTATTTTTTTACTAGATTCATAAGTGACATAAAGGAAATTATGAAAAAAGGTTACTTCTCTCTAACTTTAGATACGAGAATAGTGTAATAGTGAAGATTTTGCTATTCATTTTTTGAATGTTACTTTAAAATTTAGATAAAAAGATAGTATTACTTTTGATTAATTTTAAATGTCGAAATTGAGGGTGAATGCTAGTGTCTAAATTTACACAACAGGACCAAAAGGATTTTAAAAAAAATCTGCTTTATAAAAAAGATAAGAAATTTGTTGAATTTATCGTGGATAGTTATGTACATACCAAAGAGTTTTCTAACGATACTGATAGTTTATCTAATAAGGATAAATTAATGGAGTTAGAAAAAAATGATTTAAAGTATGTGAAAGCAAGAATAGAAAGTTTATCTGAGTACCATGATCCACTTAAGATGGATTCAATGATTCTACCAGCTGTTACGGTTTTATTTTCTGTACTTGCAACTGGATTTTTCGTTAATGCAAAGATGATTAATGGATCCACTAATTCTATGCAGGTTAGTGGATTTACCGTAACAGGTTTCTGGATTTTTACAATCATAACTTTTATTCTTTTTGTATTGAGACCTGGGAAAAAGAAGCATAGTAAGATTATTTTTTTTAGTAAACTGGTTGACATATGTATTGAAGAGAAAGAACAGAAAAAAGAGCAAGAAGAAAAGAGAAGAGAGCAGAAAGAGAAAGAACAGGAAGAGCAGGAAGAGCAGGAAGAGCAGGAAAAGAGAAGGGAGCAGAAAGAAAAAGAAGAGAAAGAAAAGCAGCGAAAAGAGAGTGATGATAAGCTAGTACGTTTATACCTTGAAAAATTAGCTGTGCAAGAAGAAATGAAGGAAGTAAAAAGAAGCAGAAGAAAAAGATATAGAAAAAGATGATTCGGTAAAAAGCGCCTATTTAAGTGCTTTTTTTGTACAAAACAAACGGACTCAATAAACGAAAAAACAGCGATGTATGAGAGTTGTATTTCATTATATTGCATTTAATTTAAAATAAAATGTGAAACTTTTCAAAAGTAGCTATTTTTATTTTGTATAATAAATTTTAGGCGAATTGAAAGGGGATGTTGATGTGAAGGAAATAAAACGCGGTACTGAACCTTATTTTGAGACATTAGGCGGACGAAATGAAATCTATATAGTTGTTAGACATAAAGATGGAATTGAACACCCTTTTGGCGAAGGATTCAAAACGTTAAAGCAAGGATGTTCAACAATAAATACGCTCATGATAATCCAGAATGGCTAAGTGAAAATGGAGATATAAGCGAACTTAATGTGAAAGAGAAAACGCTAAGAATTGTTGGCACGGAAATACAACCGAAACAGCTTATAGTAAATATACCGATTTTAAAGATTGGAACAAATAAAAGTGGCGAATTCGTTTCTTTTTATTTTACATAGAAAAAAGGAAACCATAAAGGATTCCTTGTACATTACGCTGTCTTATAAATTTTATTTTTAATCCTATTTTTAGTATCCATAAATGCGGCGTATGTAGCTATAGCACCACCTAAATAATAGACTTGGAATTTGTGGTCAAAAGCTAATCCTATAATGAAATTGTAGCTGTATATAAAACAAGTTATACCGAACAACCATAACATGAACTTTAAATCTTTTAAGCTCAATCTATAATTCTTAATTCTTTTCCACATATGTATCAACTCCTATTGTCATGAGGTTCTGTAGTTTTTCTTTTTAAAATCGCGCATGTTGAGGATAAAGAATAAAAGGAAGATAACAGCTGCGATGCCATTAATCCAGTAGTATGTGCGCCCTGTTGTGAATCCGTTATAGAAGGAATAGACATTCCAAATTATAAGAAGTACTGAACAGACAGTAGAGATCATTAATGAGCTAAAACTTCTCATGATTTTCACCTCGATTCAAAATGTTAAAACTTATTTATAATTTTACATTCAAATAATTAGATTTACAAGGATAGGATGTAATAAAATGATTTAAAGAAATTACCGTAAAATTATTTAGAAGAACTTGGTAAGGGGGAAGGTTTATGGTCAGCTTTAGTACTTTGTTAGCTTTTGCAATTGTTTCACTTAGCATGGTTTGTTCACCTGGGCCTAATATGATTTATCTCATTTCCCGTTCCATTACGCAGGGACGTATGGCAGGATTTATTTCTCTCTTGGGCATTATGCTCGGATTTGTCATTTATATAATCGCAACAATGTTCGGACTTACAGTTCTATTCCTTGCAGTACCCGCAATCTACGAAGCAGTCAAGTGGACAGGTGCTGCTTACTTACTCTGGCTTGCCTGGAATTCGATAAAACCGGGTGCTACATCTATTATGGAACCTCGTACGATTCCTAATGAGCCACCACGGAAGTTATTTTTGATGGGACTTATGACTAATCTTCTAAACCCAAAGATTGCTATTTTGTATGTGTCACTTTTACCTCAATTTGAAGATCCTGAGAAAGGATCGTTACTTTTACAAGGTGCAGTTTTAGGCCTTACGCAAATCACTGTTAGTTTTATAGTTAACCTTTTAATCGTATTTACAGCAAGTAAAATTGCAAAATGGTTTGGCACACGCCCGACGTGGCTACGAGTACAGCGTTGGCTTATGGCAAGTGTCTTAACGGGTCTTGCAGTACGTCTTGCTTTTGAACGTCGACAGTAATAATATCAAAAAAATTTGAAAATCTTTTTTATGTTACGGCAGGAATGCCGTCTTTTTTTTGTTTTATGGGAATTTTATTTTGTATTGCTTGATAGCACTGTAAAACCTAAAGCAATATGATCATATTGCTTTAGGTACTTTTTTTATAATACGATCATATTATAAAAAGGGAGGAGGATATGAATGCCTAAAATAGTTGATCAAATACAAAGGAAGAATCAAATAGCCACTGCTACTTGGCGTGTAATATTAGAAAAAGGTATTGATAAAGCCTCTATACAGCAAATCGCTGATGAAGCAAATATTTCGGTCGGGCTTGTTCAGCATCATTTTTCGTCTAAAAATGAATTAATTCATTATGCGATGAATTTAGTGTTGAATCGAATGAAAGAGCGGGCAAATACTCGTACAAATGAATTTAAAGGAACGAAAGAAGAAGCACTTAGAAGATTAATGAAGTTTATTATTCCTATTAATAAAGAAGAAATGTTGGAAGGAAAGGTTTGGATTACATTTCTCGGTATATCCTTTAGCTCCCCAGAGCTTATTGAACTTCGGAAGAAAATGGATGACCATACGAGGTATCTTATTGGAATGATCCTAGATTTAATGAAGAAGCTAGGCTACGTCAAACCAGGGTATAATAAAGAGTTTGAATTGGAGATACTGTACGGATTTATCGATGGACTAGTAATTCATGTCCTTCAAACACCAGAATCATATCCAGAAGAGAAAGTAGATCAACTAATTGAGTATTATTTAAAAGAAAAAAAGAGGGATTGATCGCATGAATAAAGTTTTCATTATTATTCTTGTAGTCGTTATCGTATTGATCATTAGGCAGCTTATCCCTAAAAAAGTAGATAGTTTTGATCTTCTTGGTATACCCATCATGGCTATAATTAGAACTTATATCGGTCTTCCAAGTAGTTTGGACTTTATTATTACAATTGAATTAATTAGCTTGCTTATAGTAGGAGCGATAGTTGGTTATTGGCAAGCTAAGAGAGTAAAAGTTTTTCATCATAACAATCAATTATGTAGTGTTGGAGGCTATTCGTATATTATCGGATGGATTATTCTGCTTTTGGGAAGGATTGTTATTTTATTGTTATTCAACCTTAATGCTCTCATATCAACAGTTCATGCGGGACATGCACAATTTACGAGTGAAGTAATTAGAGTTCTTTCGCATGCTGGAGATTGGTTAATATGGTCTACTATTCTTGCATCTTCCATCATGTATACTGTTACTTTATATAAGGATCACCCGGATATCAAAAAATTTATACGTGCTCGTTTTAAAGAAATACAACAACGGATAAAAGATTAATTTAACTAATACAAATCGTGAAAGCATGTATTTGTTGCTTTGTGTCTGCCAAATATACCAATCAACTTAATAAATAAATATTTTATAAAAAATATTTTTTGACCCCCATAAAACTATGTATTCCTCCGAATATATATAGTGAAGAAAAATGGTCATGAAACAATATTGAAGCATTAATAAAATTGCTAGATAAATTTAGGGATCTGAAATAAAAGGTTGAAATTACCAATGATATAGAGAAGAGTTATTCAAAGATTGCAGATAGAATAGAAAAAGAGCAAGCAAAATAAGCAGAAGAAAATAAGAACGTACATTAAAATACAAACTTAACTTTAGTGCCGAGAGAAAAGGAAGGTCATTAAGAAAACGGTGAAAAAAGTTAGTCTCGAAAAATATAACTAACAGCAAGAAGACAAGACCAAAGAAAAGTACTAACAAAATGTGGTTAAATGGTCACTTGTTTAGTGACCATTTTTCTATTTAAAGCAGAAGGAGGCTGAGAGATTACCAGTGTTAAGTTTAGTAATGAAGGTCTTAAGAAAACCGAAAATAGAAGATATCGTATGTAACATACAAAACAACGGAGAAGATAAGGAAGCCTTTATCGTTCAGTATCAGCCGTTTATTAGAAAATCAATCTCATCTGTCTGCCGCCGATATATTACAGAACAGGATGATGAATATAGTATTGGACTGTTTGCGTTTAACGAAGCAATTGAACAGTATTCATATAAAAAAGGAAAATCTTTTCTAGCGTTTGCTGATCTTCTTATAAAAAGAGATGTAATTGACTATATACGCAAGGAATCTAAGCATAACCGTGTCTTTTTAAAAGAAGATGAGCAAGAGGAAATGTTAGAAATGCAAGTATCGCTTACGGAGTATATGAAAGAGATGGACAATAGTAACCGTAAGGAGGAAATTCTTCATTTTCAAAGTGTGTTAGCTGAGTTTAAAATCACATTTTCAGAGCTTGCGAAAGAATCCCCGAAGCATCGTGATACGCGTGAGCACCTAATAGAAATTGTGAAGATTATTATAAAAGAAGAGGAAATGATGGAGGAGCTGTTCCGAAAGAAAAAGTTACCGCTTAAACATATTGAACCACGTGTTAGGGTAAGTCGTAAAACGTTGGAACGACATAGAAAATACATTATTGCAATGTGTATTATTTTTGCAAACAACTATACATATATTCTTGATTATATAAGAGGGGAAAAGCATGATGAATAAAGGAATTGTGATGGATATAAAAAAACATAGCGTAGTTGTTTTAACTCCAAATGGGGAGTTTATTACGTGTGAAAGAAAAGAGAACTCTTGCATGATTGGAGAGGAAATCTCGTTTGAAGAACAAGAACAAAGAGTATCGTATTTTTCGATCCCTTCTTTCTTAAAGCCGGCTTCATTACTTGTTGCTTGTTTTCTATGTGCGTTGTTATTTTTCTACAATCAACCAGAAGAAAAAGTGTTTGCTTATGTCTCAGTTGATATAAATCCAAGCTTAGAGGTGAGCGTAACAAAGGATCTTCGAGTTATAGATTTGCGAGCTTGTAATGATGATGGAAGGCGTATTTTAAAAGAATTGAAGCAATGGAAAGATAAACAATTGCAAGGTGTAATACGTACTATAATAAAGCAAAGTGAAGATGATAAGTACTTAACGAGTGATAAGCAAGTTATGCTAACGGCTGTTGCAAAGGACAATTCGCTAGAACCACAGTTGGAAGAGGCTATGCAGGAATTAAAGAAAGAGTATGAGATAAAACATATTACAATCGAATATCAAAGCAGTACGATGGAAATACGGGAGAATGCTAAGAAAGCAGGAATTGGAACAGGCGTTTACATAAAACAAGAGAATGAGAAGAAAAAATTGCTTACCCCACCTGTACCGCCTTCTAATCAAGAACAACAAAAGTCATCTTCTGATGCATCAGAAGATGTGACTCCTGTAAAAGAAGAAAGGTACGAGAAGAAAGAGTATATAGAACAAAAGCAATCTAAGGAACAACAACCGAAGCGAATAAAAGAAAATAATAGAAATCAGCAAGAGAACAACGATAGAGGATCGCAAGAGAATAATGGGCACCAGCAAGAAAATAACGGAAGAGGCTCGCAAGGGAATAATGGAAATCAGCAAGAGAACAACGGAAGAGGGTCCCAAGGAAATAATGGGCATCAGCAAGAAAATAACGGAAGAGGGTCCCAAGGAAATAATGGGCATCAACAAGAGAACAACGGAAGAGGGTCCCAAGGAAATAATGGGCATCAACAAGAGAACAATGGTAGAGGATCGCAAGGGAATAATGGAAATCAGCAAGAGAATAACGGAAGAGGGTCTCAAGGGAACAATGGAAGAGGCTCCCAAGGAAATAATGGGCACCAGCAAGAGAATAACGGAAGAGGGTCTCAAGGGAATAATGGACACCAGCAAGAGAATAACGGAAGAGGGTCTCAAGGGAATAATGGACACCAGCAAGAGAATAGCGGAAGAGGGTCTCAAGGAAATAATGGGCATCAACAAGAGAACAATGGTAGAGGGTCTCAGTAAGGAAAGTTCCTATCACATAATATAGAGTGAAAGAAAAATCTATAGAATTGGGAGAATTCCCTCTATCTGAAGAGGTTTTTTAATATTTTTTAAAAATGACGGACATAAAATGGTATATCTTTTCGAATTATATATATGGATATCATTAATAGTTATATAAAAGGGGAGAAAAAATATGAAAGAAATGTATGAAGAAATCACTGAAGTATTAAAGGTGTTAGCACATCCTGTTCGTTTATCATTAGTAAAAATAATGCTTGCAAAAGGTCCTATTAATGTAACGACAATGTATGAAATGTTACAAATGCCTCAAAGTACAATTAGTCAACATTTATCTAAACTAAAAGCTACTAAAGTCGTTACAGGCACTCGGAAAGGGTTAGAAATTTATTATGAAGTAACGGATAATCGTACAAAAGCGATATTATTAAGCTTGGCTTAATGGGTGATTGTTTAGACTTCAAAATAAAGTAAGAAATTCAGCGATTGAAATTTTCTTATTAACGTTAGTCGTATGCGTTGTTGCTTTTAATTTGTTTAATATATTTCTTTATTTGGGTCTTGCCGTATCACTATCAAGCTAAAGTTTAAACGGACTATAAAAATGACAGTTTTCTTATTAAGGTCTTTTTGTTAGCTTGATAGTGATGTGCCGTTCCCACTAGTATGTAAAGAAATGGGTAGGCTTTTTTAGTCATGTAATCTTTTGATTTGATGATCTTTTCCCCATTCACATAGTTCATCCATAATTTGCATTAAAGATTTCCCGTATTCGCTTATTGTGTATTCAACCTTTGGTGGTACTTCTTGATATACAGTACGATGGATAATCCCGTCAGCTTCAAGTTGCCGAAGTTGTTGTGTCAGAACTTTTTGCGTAATGTTTGGGATTTCTCGCCGGATTTCATTTGTCCGCATTTTTCCATCCATCAAAACACATAAAATATGAACTTTCCATTTTCCACCGATAACATCGAGTGTCGTTGCAATTGGGCAGTCATCATTTTGATTCATATTACACCTCCAAAGGTACTTTAAGGTTCCTATAGCACTTTAAAGTACGTACTTTTCAATTATATGTGACTCACTCATACTAATACGTAAAGGATTGAATAATTTAAAAAGGGGATGGGAAATGATGAGAACACTTGTAATTGTAGCACACCCTCATATTGAAAAATCAAAAATTAATAAAAGATGGATTGAAGAACTTGAAAAACATTCGGATGAAATAACGGTGCATGAATTATATAAAGTGGCACCGAATTGGGAGTTTAATATTGAGGAAGAGCAAAAGCTGTTAGTAGAACATGACCGATATATATTTCAATTCCCGCTTTATTGGTACAGCACACCACCATTATTGAAAAAATGGTTTGACGATGTATTAACATATGGATTTGCGTACGGATCAAAAGGAGATAAAGTGAAAGCGAAAGAATTTGGTCTAGCTATTTCTATAGGTGGATTAGAAAAAGACTATGAAAATAGCGGAATTACGATGGATGAGTTAACGAAACCATTTCAAGCTACGTGCTTATATACAGACATGAAATTTATACCTTCATTTTATTTATATGGTGCCGAATATAAATTAAGTGATGAAGAGATTGATAAAAGTGCACCTGAGTATGTACGATATGTGATGAATAAGCAGTATTCTAATATATAAGGAGAAACAGCCATTTACTTGTGAAGTAAATGGCTGTTTTTTATTCGTTTTATATTCACTAAGTGTAATCTTTAGTAAATTAATAATTAATCTGGTAAAATAAAAAACCTAACATATATAAAGGGGAGTTTTACTTGAGAACGATGCAAAAATTATTACAAAAAAGAGCAATGCAATCACCAAATTTGGAAGCGCTTGTAGGGGGAGAGAAAAGGTATTCGTTTCAGCAGTATAATGAACGAGTAAATCAGCTTGCACACTATTTGCTACATAACGGTGTACAAAGAGGGGATCGTATTGGAATACTATGCAAAAATAATCATCCGTTTCCAACCGTTATGATGGCAAGTTTAAAAATTGGAGCTGTATGTATTCCGCTAAATCATCAGCTTACTGCTTTTGAATTAGAAACGATTGTAAAAGAAGCAAAATTAAAAGTGTTAGTTATTGATGAAGAATTTAAAGAAGTTTTATTAAAGATTGATGCTGTTAAAGAAATCTCTTATGTAATTAAAACGACAGAAGAAGGTTTTGGTTCATTTGAATTAACATTACAAGAACAGCCAATGACAGAACCGAACGTAGAAGTTCATGAAGAGGATGATGCGATTTACTTATTTACTTCAGGAACGACTGGACAGGCGAAAGCATGTGTTATTGGACATAAAAACTTACATCATTATTTTGCTGAGATTGCAGGACAAAGAGAAATTCCAGCAGGTGAACGCTTTTTATCCGTGCATCCATTGTTTCATATGAGTGGCGTGCTTTCTATTTTAAATTGTATTTATCATGGCGTTACGATGATATTCTTAGCTGATCCGAATCCTACTCTTATTTGGGATAAGATTGAAGAAGAGAAAATTACGACGATGCTGGCGTTCCCAGCCGTTTATAGCTACATGCTTGATGAGCTAAATAAAAAAGAACGTAACATTTCGACTTTTAAAGTAGCGCAAAGTGGTGGTACAAAAGTGCCAGAAACACTCATTCAAAAATATATGGAAAAAGGAATATATATGGTGCAAGGCTATGGTAGTACAGAAGGTTGGGTTGTAACTTCTTGGCATCCAATGATGGGGAAAGAAAAGATGTCTTCTGTAGGAAAAACGCTTAAACATGTAGAGCTGAAAATTGTTCATCCAGAAACAGGTGATGAACTAACAACAAATGAAGTTGGCGAAATTCATGTAAGAAGTCCATACATGTTTAAAGGATATTGGAATAATGAAAAGGCGACAAAGAAGGTAGTAAAAGATAATTGGTTTAACATGGGCGATGCTGGCATGATAGATGACGACGGATTCCTGCATATTATGGGAAGATATAAAGACGTTATCATACGCGGTGGTGACAACGTATATCCAGATCAAGTAGAAGATGTTATTCATGAAATACATGGTGTTTTAGAAGTTGCAGTAGTTGGAATTCCAAATGACTTTTGGGGAGAGATTCCGACAGCGTACATTGTAAAAGACATGCAAACGTCTTTTACGGAAGAAGAAATTATACAGCATTGTAAAGAAAAACTAGCAAGTTATAAAATACCCAAAGTTGTATTTATGAACAAATTACCGAAAAATGCTTTAGGAAAAGTGCTGAAGAGGGAATTAAGGGAAGATGTACTTGTAAAATAAAAAGTTATTAGATGATAAGGAATCCAGTTATGCAGTGAGCATGACTGGATTTTTGTTTGTAAGGAACATAATAATTTACTGGATTTTGTATTTTGTGTAAGATAATAAAGAATATTCGATTAATAATTCGAGGATGAGAGGCAAATGAAGCTACCATTATTAGAAGTAGAAACAGAGAGACTTATGATCCGTCCGTTCCAAAAAGATGATTATGAAAGTTGGTTAGATGGATTTAATAAGAGACTGCCATCTCAATATAAATACGATGATGGTTATCATGACATGTCGTCTTCAACAAAAGAATGGTTCACGGAATGGATAAGAGGTTTTGATGAAGCAGCACATCGAGATGAGATGTATGTATTAGGTATTTTTCGTAAAGAAGACGGAGCTAATATTGGAAAGCTAGAGCTAATAAAAATTTTACGTATAGATTATCAATGGGCGATGATGGGGTATTCCATACATAATCAATACTGGAAAAATGGATATGGTGTTGAAAGTGTGAAAAACGCGTTATCGTTATTTTTTAATAGTCTTCATTTTCATAGAATTGAATTACATATACGTGTTGATAATGAGCCATCCGTTCGTCTTGCGGAAAGAGCAGGTTTTTCTTTTGAATGCAAGAGAGAGGCGTTTTCATTAGAGAATGGTAAGTGGATGGATTTTCTTATTTATTTTAAAAATAAGGAGATGGATATATGAGAGTTCTAATTACAGGTGGAAATCGCGGTTTAGGGTTACAGTTAGTCAAAGTATTTCATGAGAATAGGCATACTGTTTATCCGCTAGTTAGAACTGAGGTTGCGGTAACACAATTGAAGCAAATGTTTAGTTGTAGATGTTTTCCTATATTGGCAGACTTATCGAGTGATGAGAGTACGGAACAAATTAAGAAACAACTAGATCAACATACACAGTATATGGATCTAGTTATAAATAACGCAGGAATTACTGGAAAGGAGACGAAGGTTTTACATACAAATTCAGAAGAGTTAACGGACTTATTTAATATTCATTGCTTAGGTGTAATTCGAGCTGTAAAAGGTACATATGTAGCGTTAGCGAAATCGGATCATCCGAGAGTAATAAATGTATCTTCTCGATTAGGATCATTACATAAAATGGCGAACAAAGAGTTTCCGCAAGGTCAGTTCTCATATTCATATCGAATTGCTAAAGCTGCACAAAATATGTTAACGCTCTGCTTACAACAAGAGTTTGAGGATAAAGGAATTCGTGTAACTGCCATTCACCCTGGGAAATTAAAGACTGACATTGGTGCTTTTGATGCGAATATGACTCCGGCTGAAGGAGCAAAAAATATATATGATTGGGTAATGGATTCAAATGAGGGTGCTTCAGGGAAGTTTATTGAGCCGGGTGTGGGGGAAATAAAGTGGTGAAGTACGATCTTACAGTAGTTCAAAATTTATTTGGTCCTTCGAAAAAAATATTAAATGGTTTACCAAATGCAGTAACGATTGAAGAGATAGAAGATGTTTTTTATAACGTACAAACATATAAAGAAAAGATAAGTAGATTTGAAGAGGTTTGTTTTAATTGGGAGCTAAAAAGAGCGAGTATTGTATTAAACAAGAGGTTTAGTAGTTATAACTCAAGTGCAAAAGTGTTACTTGATGCCGGTTTTTCTTTGTATGCCGCAAAGATAGAAGTATGTAGAGAATTGAACAATATAGAAGAGCTTGAAAGACAATATACATATCGATCAATAGCAGAAGGAACGTTATCGGAAAAAGAATTTAAATATATTTGGGAACGATGTATGTCGGGTTCAGGGAATCAAACTTCAATTTTAACTATCGATGAGCATTTTTATTCAGTGCAAACAGAGTTAGGTAAGGGCTGGGAAAAGTCATGTATTGTTTTTTATGATAAAAATGAGCCGATTGGTATGTCCATACCGCATATAGAAACTGGAACAGAAGGGGAAGGACGGTTATTTTATTTTGGGGTAATGCCTTATTGTCGCGGGAAAGGAATTGCTTCCCAGCTGCATCTTCAATCGTTGCATATGTTAGAGGAAATGGGGGCCACTTATTACATCGGAGGCACACATACTTCAAATGAAAAGATGCAGAGGATATTTTGGAGAAATAATTGTTCGTTGAAAACGGAGATAGAGCTTTATTATAAAATTTTTAAAGAAAGTTAGAGGAAAAGAGAATGAAGACTATAAACGTATTTCATTACGATGCATTTACAAATAAACCAAGTATGGGGAATCCAGCAGGTATTGTATTAAATGCAGATGGATTAACGGAAGAAGAAATGCAACGTATTGCTGAAAAAGTTGGATTTAACGAAACGTCTTTTGTTCTTTCTTCAGAAGTAGCGGATATAAGAATGCGCTACTTTACACCTGGTTTTGAAATGGATTTATGTGGTCATGGGACAGTTGCAACAATATTTGCCTTGCGTGAAAAAGGGTTACTAGAAGAGAAAAATAACCTTACGATTGAAACGAAGGCCGGGATTTTACCGATAAAAATAGATGTAAAAGAAAATGGAGAAACCTTTATTAAAATGAGGCAGGCAGCACCTCAGTTTAAAGAATTTACCGGTTCAAAAGAAGAATTAGCTAATAGTGTTGGTTTGAACGTAAACGATTTAGATGTAAGTTTACCGATTGTATATGGAAGTACGGGGAACTGGACGTTAATTGTACCGATTAAAAATCTTAATGCATGTGAGAGTATGAAACCTAATAATGATGTATTTCCCTCAGTATTAAAAGAAATACCTAATGCTTCTATTCACCCAGTTTGTCTAGAAACTTATGACGAAAAGGTACAAATGCATGGACGTCATTTCTCATCAGCTAATGCTGGAACGATTGAAGATCCAGTGACAGGAACAGCTTCAGGTGTAATGGGGGCATATTATGCGACGTATTTGGAGAAAGGTTTCGACCAGAAAATAGAGTTAATTGTTGAACAAGGACAGGAAATGAATAAAGATGGCCGTGTAACGGTATATGTAACGAAAAATGTAGAAAATGAGAAGTTACAAATAGATATTGCTGGAACAGCGGTATATGTGAAAGAGTTTGAATTTTTAATATAAAGTGAAACTTTAATCAGTGGGGGTTTTGTTCATCCCCACTGATTATTAGCCCACACCAATCGGGCTCTTACTGCCCGGCGAATAGCGGGATAAAAAAGAAAGTCCGGCATACATCCGGACTTTCATTATCTGTTCAATACTTCAATATATGAAGCATCTCCAGTTGTTCTTAAAGCGGAGCGGAAATTATTATTTTCTAACGTTTCAGCAACTTGTTTTAATTGCTGGGCATCATCATGATGAATAATTAAACTGTCTGCACCACTTTCTTCTATATGAATATGTTCGACATTTCCGATTGCATCATATACAGCTTTTAAAAATTCAGGTTTCATATTGTCCTCCTATATGTATGTAACGTTGTTGTTAGTGTTTCCTTATTTTTGAAATATAAAAGTAAATGAATTTTTGTTATATTATGATTTTGGAAGGTGTTTCCTATTCGTTTGTCAAATAATAGTAAAGTTGTCTTTTGAATTAAGGGAATCTTCGGAAATAAAGGGTGAGGGAATGGACATTTCAATAATCGCTGCACAACTAGTTAAGGAGAAAGTGATTTCACATTATCCAAATAGCGTAAAAGCGTTGAACGGAGGAACGACAAGTACTGTATATTTGTTGGACGAAAAATATGCTGTAAAGCTGAATGAAGCGGAAGTAATACGTGAAGAAGCTAATTTTCTTTCTTTTTATGAGGGAAATACTTTGTTTTCAAAGCTTTTGTATAAGGAACCTTTACATACGTATATTGTGTATTCTTTTCTTGAAGGTAGTACTTCGTGCGGACAAGGACATAAACGACGTACGCTTCATACACTTGTAAAAGAAGTTATCAATAAGTATAAAATTGTTCCAGAGGCAGGTGGCTGGGGATGGAAAGAAAGTCAGGTTCAATCTTGGCATGAATTTTTAACGACAAATGTGATGGAAGCTCATGAAAATGTAAGACGTTACATAAGTGAGGAAGAGTATAGAAGGGTTCTTAAGTTAGCAAATAGTCCAAGTAGGGGGACTGGAATAAATCAGCCATTTTTATTGCATGGTGATTTCGGATTTCATAATTTTATATTTCAAGAGAATAAACTGCACGGTGTAATTGATCCCTTACCGGTGCTAGGAGATCCTATATACGATTTAATTTATGCGTTCTGTTCAACCCCGGAAGACTTAACAAAAGAAACAATTGATTATGCGATGGAACAATGTGTAGTTCATAAAAAAGACCGTGATTTATATGAAGAAATAGTCATAGGCTTATATTTACGTATAGATGCATGTGTAAGACACCACCCGAAAGATTTAGAACATTATTTAGTAGCTTGGCGTTATTGGATGGACAAAATTGAGCCGGCTTTATAGTACAGATAGTTTGGGGGAGATAGTGAAATGAACATTTCAGAAGCAAAAAGAGATTTAGCGCAAAAAACGAAGAGGGGATTTCCTGTTATAATAGCTGGTATTTTATTTTGGATTGTAGCGAGTATAGCGGGTGTTCTTCTTTCAGAAAAGCAAGTTGTGTGGGTATATTTAATCGGTATGGGATGTGTGTTTCCTTTCGGCTTAATGGTAGCTGCCATATTGAAAATTGATATGTTTGCGAAAGGAAATCCGCTAGGGACTTTAGCTGGAATAATTGGTGGGATAAATGTATTAAATATTCCGTTTGTATTACTTGCATATTTTCAATTTCCAGAGTGGTTACCTTTTGTAGTAGCGATGTTAATAGGTGTTCATTTTGTACCGTACGTATGGATTTATGAGAGTAAAAGTTATGGTGTATTGTCAGTAGGGACTGTATTCGTAACGTCAGTTTGCGGGTTTCTTTTTGCAGACAATGGATTTACTGTAATTCCATTGTCAGTTACAGCTGTCTACTTACTGACTCTAATAGGTTTAGTAATTGAAAATAAAAAATTAGATCACTATCAACAAAAATCAGCTTAATAAAAATATAGGGATGGGGGAATTATTATGAAAAATTTCGTTTGTACAACGTGCGGCGTACAGTATGCAGCGAGTGTAGAGGAACCGGTGAGTTGTCATATTTGTGATGAAGAAAGGCAATATGTTAATCCGAAAGGGCAGTCTTGGACGACTTTAGAAAACTTGCAAACAGATGATACATACAAAAATGAAATAATCAAAGAGGAAAATGGACTTTATAGTATTACGACAAAACCAGGGTTTGCGATCGGTCAAACGGCATTTGTAGTGAAAACAGAATCATATCGATTACTATGGGACTGCATTACTTATTTAGATGAAATGACAATTGCGAAAATAAAAGAGCTTGGCGGATTAGATGCAATTGCATTGTCTCATCCTCATTATTATTCAACGCAAGTAGAATGGGCAGAGACATTTGATGTACCAATTTATATACACGAAGATGATAAAGAGTGGGTCATGCGCCCGAGTAGTCGTATTATTTATTGGTCTGGTGAGTCTTTACAATTAGCTGATGGATTGGTCATTTATCGTTTAGGAGGCCATTTTAAAGGAGGATCTGTCTTACATTGGGAAGAAGGTAATGATGGAAAAGGAATTTTGTTAACAGGTGATATTATTCAAGTTGTAGCGGATGAGCGATGGGTAAGCTTTATGTACAGCTATCCAAACTTAATTCCATTACCGGCGAGAAAAGTGGAAGAAATGGTGAATCGAGTGAAGCCGTTACAGTTTAATCGTTTATATAACGCTTTTCATCGCGTAGTAAAAGAGAATGCAAATGAGGCAGTGGAACGTTCTGCTGAAAGATATATTAAGGCGGTAGAAGGTAAGTTATTTCATACGTAAAAAGTAATTTGATAAACAGCAAAGCACTGGATGCTTTGCTGTTTTTATAGTATTGAAATGTCGTTATTCGTCGGTAAGTGGATATAATGAAAAAATCCTTGATATATTTCAAGTTGTGATCGATATATTTGAAAAATCGTCGATATAATTTCATGCCCCCCAAAAAGAGCAGATAGAAAAAAGCAAAGCGATATCACTTTGCTTTTCATTGTTTTTAGTAGTCAGTCTAGAAATGCTTGTTGCAATGCTTTCAGTCCATCGCTGTAGATGCCATGAAACAGATTAATTGCCTCTTCATCACTAACCTCAACAGGCGTGAACGTACCAGACCACTCTACTAACGATGTGTTACTTTCAGTCCCATCTTTCACCTGGATTGTAGATAGATAATTAGTGACTGGGAATGGTGCATTCATAATTGAATACGTGTAGTAGAGTTCTTTCTCATTGAATACTTCTAAGCGTTCTATAATCGTATCACCATCTGGATTAGCTAGGTGACGTACACGACCGCCTTCAGTTAATTTACTGCTAGGTATATAAGGTAACCAGTCTGGAAGGGAGTTGAATCCTCCGATTAATTGCCATACTTGTTCAGTTGAAGCGAAAATTGTCATAGATGTAGTAGTATGTGCCATATTTATTATGCTCCTTTTTAACTCGCTATTTGCGGGAAAATAATCAGTGGGGGATACTCCCACTGATTAAAGTTTCACTTTATTTCACATTGATAGGTAGTGGTGCATGAGGTGCTACTAGTTTTTGTTCGCGCATTTCTTCCCAGAATGTTGCTGGAATTACTGTGTTTAAGGCGTTTTGATCTTCTACAATTCGTTCCGGTTTACTTGCACCAGGAACAACAGCAGCAACTGCTGGATTCGCTAGTGAAAATTGTAATGCTGCAGCTTTGATGCTAATTTCGTGACGATCTGCAAGAGTTTGGATTTTCTCAACTTTTGCAATAATTTCTGGTGATGCTTTTTGATATTCGAAGTGAGCACCTCCAGCGAGAATACCTGAGCTATATGGGCCACCAACAACAATATCCATATTATGCTTAACAGCTGCAGGCATTACTCGTTGCAATGCACGCTCGTGGTCTAGTAATGAATAACGACCAGCTAGTAAGGATATATTTGGCTTCGCTTCTTCTAAATCAAGCATAAGTTCAATTGATTCTACTTTGTTTACTCCTAGTCCCCAGCCTTTAATGACTCCTTCTTCACGTAAACGTGTGAGTGCACGGAATGCTCCTGTTCGAGCAATTTCAAATTGTGAAATCCACTCATCACCATAAAAGTCTTGTGCTAAATCATGAATGAAAACAAAGTCTAGACGATCTGTTTTTAGACGTTTCAAACTTTGCTCGATAGAACGAAGTGTTGCATCTGCGCTATAATCATTGATCATTTTATTTTTACGACCAAATTCAAACAGTCCGCCTTTTTCACCTAAATCACGTGCAGATGGATCTTCTAGTTCATCTGAAATCGTTCGACCTACTTTTGTGCTTAAAAAGTAATCATCACGATTTCTGTTTGATAGTGCTTCGCCAAGACGAATCTCCGCTAAGCCAGATCCATAAAGGGGAGCTGTATCAAAGTAACGAACGCCATTCTCCCAAGCAGCATCCACTGTAGCGATTGCTTCTTCTTCTGGGATATTACGGTACATATTTCCTAGTGGTGCTGTACCAAAACCGATTTTTTCTTTTAGTAATTTACTCATTATAGATATCCTCCTAAAATGTATTTGAAAATTAATTAATGATTGTGAAAATCAATATATGTCATTTCATCGTCTGACAAAAGGCATGATAAAAGTATATAAACAGTTAAAAAAGTACGTTAGCACTAAAAGGTAACATGGGTAATTTCTAATACTGCATGACTTACTCAACTCTTACAAATGCTATTATGAAATGTATTTTACATAATGAAAAGTACGTACTTTAAAGTAATATAGATACTAAAAAGTAATACAGGTACTTTTTAGTGCCGTACTACTCATCTGCTGTTTACGTATGCTATTATGAAACATATTTAATACAATAAAAAGTACGTACTTTAAGGTGCTATAGATACTTAAAAGTAATATTTAAATATTTAGCTTAATTGCCTTATAACATTATTAAAGGAGATTTTTATATGAAAACATACAATATTCCTGTAGAGGCGACTTTAGAGGTTATCGGTGGGAAGTGGAAAGTCGTTATCCTTTGTCATTTAAAGAAAGACAAAAAGAGAACGTGCGAATTAAAACAATTAATGTCTGGTATTACACAAAAGATGTTAACACAGCAATTACGTGAATTAGAAGAAGATGGTGTAATCGAGAGAAAAGTGTATAATCAAGTGCCGCTAAAAGTAGAGTATTCCTTAACGGATTACGGTCATTCATTAGACTCTATACTTGATACTCTTTGTAACTGGGGAGAAAATCATCTTGAAAAGAATGGCAACACGTCTTTGCTCATTACAGCAGCAGAATAAACAAGAAAAAAACGAACGAGAATACGTTCGTTTTTTCTTTTTGTATAGAGGGAGATTTTTAAGCAGCATAATTACTTTTTTGTAATATAGGTACTTTTTTGTGCTGTAGGAACTAAAATGTGCCGTATAGAAAATTAGTTATTTTTACGTAACAATAGAGAAGAAATTTAGAAAGAAGGAGGGAGATTGCGTGAAACAATATAATATACCGATAGAAGCAACTTTAGAAATCATCGGGGGAAAATGGAAGGTTGTCATTTTATGTCACTTAACGAAAGGAACGAAGCGAACGAGCGAGTTGCAGCGTCTAATTCCTGAAATTTCAGTTAGAATGTTGACGCAACAATTACGTGAGCTGGAAGATGATGGTGTGATTACACGTGAAATCTATAAAGAAATTCCGCCCCGAGTAGAATACTCCTTAACTGATTATGGGTGGTCTTTGCAAAATGTATTAAATCAATTGACCGTATGGGGAGAACGATGCATAGATAGAAAAAATAGTAAAGTTAAGTGAAATCTCTATATGTAATATTGAAAACACTACCTAATGAAGAGGTGGTGTTTTTTAGTATAAAAATTTAGAAAGTAAAAGTAAGGATCTATACCATATTAACAACTGTTTTAGCTGTGATGAATAATTGATTAAAGTTTTAATAGGTACTTAAAAGTGCCTTCATCACTTTAAAGTACGTACTATGCTTCATAATATAACCGTTTTATAATGACACTCGTAGCAAGAAGTCGTAATGATTTTAAGCTATGTTCAAAAAGACTTATTAACTAGTATAGTTTTTTGTTCAATTTCTTTAGTAGGAGATGTCTATATGGTTGAAGAAATTTTTTATAAAAAAATACTTAAAAATCTTTTTTCAGATCCAGTTCAAATTACACTTTGGAATGGAGAAACAATACAATATGGCGAAGGAGAACCTCAATTTCATGTAACATTCCATAAGCCGCTTTCAAAAAAAGAGATAGCTAAGGATCCTTCTATTGCATTCGGCGAAGCATATATGAATGGGGACCTTGAAATAGAGGGTAATCTTGAAAAAGCAATTCAATCTATTTATAGAAGGCAGGATAGCTTTTTAGGTGATAGTAAGTTGCAATATTTCAAAAGTAAATGGAATTTCTCAAAACAAAAAAATAAAGATGATATTGCTCATCATTACGATATTGGGAACGATTTCTATAAATTATGGCTTGATGAAACAATGACATATTCTTGTGCATATTTCCAAAATGAGCAAGATTCTTTAACGATAGCCCAGCATAATAAAGTGAATCATATTTTGAAAAAGTTGAACCTTCAAAAAGGTGATACGTTATTAGATATTGGTTGCGGGTGGGGTGAGCTCATTACAGCTGCCGCTAAGCAGTACGGTGTGAAGGCTATGGGAGTAACGTTAAGTGAGGAACAATATGCTAAGACTTCCGAGCGAATTAAACAAGAGGGACTTACGGATTTAGTTGAAGTATCTTTACTTGATTACCGCGATATTAAGAATCGTAAATTTGATAAAATTGTTAGTGTAGGTATGATTGAACATGTAGGAAAAGACAACATTACGCAATACTTTGAAACAGTGAATACACTACTAAATGATGGTGGGATTTCTCTACTTCATTGTATTACTTCTCCAGCCAATGGTGGTGCTACGAATGGTTGGATTGAAAAGTATATATTCCCTGGTGGATATGTTCCTGCTGTTAATGAATTAATCACGAACATGACAAACGAACAATTTTTCATTGTTGATGTGGAAAGCTTACGTAGACATTACGGGAAAACATTACAACATTGGGCTCAAAATTTTGAAAACGTACTGGAGGAAGTTCGCAAAACGAAAGATGAGCGATTCATTCGTATGTGGCGCTTATATTTAAATGCATGTGCAGCTTCGTTCTTTACAGGTAATATTGATTTACATCAATTTGTATTTACAAAAGGTATTAACGATACAATTCCGATGACACGTTCTTATATGTATGAATAAGAGTGTGATCTAATAGCTCTTAAACAATGTTTAAATTTATAAATCCATAACTTAAAGTAAAAAGTCGGGATGAAAATCGAAATGATTTGTATCCTGACTTTTTTATTTAGTATATATATTTAAAAACAAAACTATATACTTTTAATAATAAAAATATATAATAAAAATAGAAACGAAATTTTATGAGCAAGGAAGTTGAAGAATATGACATTAACAATGGGCTTTATTGGATTTGGAAAATCAGCTAACCGCTATCATTTACCTTATGTAAATGCACGTAAAAATATAAAAGTAAAAACGATTTTTGCTCGCCAAATTCATGAAGAATTAGCGGCTTCGTATGAGGAAAAAGGTGTTAGTTTTACTACTAATTTGGATGAATTGTTGAATGATAAAGAAATTCAAGTGGTGACGGTCTGTACGCCAGCACATACGCATTACGAATTAGCAAAAAAAGTTATACTTGCTGGAAAATCAGTTATCGTTGAAAAACCATTTTGCGATACAGTAGAACATGCTAAAGAATTATTAGCTTTAGGCCGAGAAAAAGGTGTAGTAGTTATGCCTTATCAAAACCGTCGTTTTGATGGTGATTTTTTAGCGGTGAAGCAAGTTGTTGAACAAGGATTTCTTGGTGATATTGTTGAGGTTGAATCACATATTGATTACTTCCGTCCTGGTTCAATCACTCACGAAGGTCCAAAAGAAGAAGGTTCATTTTATAGTTTAGGTATTCATACGATGGACCGCATGATTTCACTATTTGGCCGTCCAGATACGGTGACATACGATATTCGCAATAATGAAGAGGAAGGTGCGGTTGATAACTATTTCGATGTTGGTCTACATTACGGAAATCAGCTGAAAATTAAACTAAAAACGAACCATGTTGTAGCGAAAGATTATCCACGTTTTATCGTTCATGGAACAAACGGATCATTTATTAAATATGGTGAAGATCAGCAAGAGAATGATTTGAAAGCAGGTATTATGCCTGAGAGTGCAGGATTTGGTGAAGATTCACCGATGTATTATGGAATTGCTAAATATCGCAATGCAAATGGTGATTGGATTGAAAAACAAATTAAAACGCCGCTTGGTGATTACGGTCGTTTCTATGATGCAGCATATGAAACAATCGTAAATGGTGCACCAAAGCTTGTGAAAGACGAAGAAGCAGTAACGAATATTGAAATCTTGGAAAATGGATTTGCTGCTCCATCACCTTCAGTTTACAAACTTGAGGCTTTACATTTGAATGAATAGAAGAGGGAATACAGCTTAAAGGAGGTATGGAAATGGCAAGCGGATCAACACAAGTAAAATACCTCGGCATTTATCAAAAAATTAAACAGCAAATTTTAGACGGTGAATATAAAATTAACGAAAAAATTCCAAGTAGCCCCGTCCTTGCTGAAGAATTTGGGGTTTCAGCTCTTACTATTAAAAAAGCGCTGGATTTGTTAGTTAGAGACGGATACATCATCCGCCGGCGCGGAAGTGGAACAGTCGTTCAAGATTGGCGTCAGCAGGAAAAGGCACGAATGATTCAAACTTTAACAGGTACGAAAGCTGTTTATGGCAGCGAGGTAGAAAGTAAAATTATCGAGTTTACGATTGTCGGAGCCGAGGAAATCATTGCTGAAAAATTGGGCATTTCAGTAGGGGATTTTGTATATAAAATCATTCGCCTCCGTATCATTCACAGTATCCCAACGATTATGGAACATACATGGATGCCTATTTCGGTCATCCCAGGTGTTGAAGCTTCGGTTTTAGAGGAGTCGATCTACTCGCACATTCAAAATAAACTAGGTCTTGAAGTGGGAACATCCGTTGTTAGGGTCAAAGGAATTCGCCCAGATGATAAAGAAAAGCAGTGTATGAACTTAACAAATCAAGATTTCCTAATGAGAGTGGAACAAGTAGCCTACTTAACGGATGGACGCACTTTTGAGTACTCTTACGCCGATCATTTGCCGGAAACTTTTGAATTCGAAACAGTCATTACCGCAAAAAGTTATAAAGAGGCATAAAAAATAGGTTGGGGCAAGTAATGCCTCGACCTATTTTTTGTCTTCAATATAGTTATAATAGGAATGGTTATTATTCATCGGCTGTAATAAGCATGGATGTGTTTCCGTTTTTTTCAAGATGAACTTCGCCCCAAGTGCAGAGGGAATCGAGTATGGCTCCTAAAGACGAACCGTAATTAGTTAAAGAATACTCTACTTTCGGTGGTACTTGATCATATACTTTTCTTTGAATTACATCATCTTCTTCTAATTCACGTAATTGTTGTGTTAACATTTTTTGAGTAATACCAGGCATTAAACGTTTTAATTCGCTCGTTCTTTTTGTTCCTTTCTTTAAATGGCAAAGGATAACGACTTTCCACTTTCCACCAATAACTTCTAAAGTTGCTTCGACAGGAATATTATATGTCTTCATAAAAAACTCCTTTGATAAATTTAGATTATAGTTTTGGATTCACATACTAAAATTATTTCTTTTTAGTGCCTATAATACTTTAAAGTGCGTACTATTTATTATGCTAAATATATTTCATAATAGCACATGTAAGCAAGAAATGAATAAAATGTATTTTGAAGTGCATTGGAAATTGGTTCGCTATAACGCTATGGGGAAATTCACACAAAAAATGATTCATTACTCCAAGACTTAACAGTTGATTAATCTTACTGTAATGTTTAAAATTACAGTAAGATTTTTAAAAGTGAGTGGTCATCGTCTGTAACATGGAGTTTCAATAATTTTATAAAAGAAGCATGAAAAGAAACGAATAGTAGAAATAAACGAAACATTGCCGAATAAATAATATTACGTGTATTTGTTTTTGAACTGTAACCTTTTTTAATACATTTCAATAACCGATATTTAACATGTACGTTTCATAAAGAAAATTAAAGGAGTGAGTGAAATATGGTGATTTTATATACGACAGCAAGCTGTAGTTCATGCCGAAAAGCAAAAGCATGGCTTGAAGAGAATCAAATTGATTATACTGAAAAAAATATCGTATCCAATTCTATGACAGTGGATGAACTTAAATCCATTCTTCGTTTAACTGAAGAGGGTGCTACTGAAATTATTTCAACTAGATCCAAAACTTTTCAAGACTTAAATATAAATATAGATGAGCTTTCGCTGAATGAATTTTATAAATTAATAATTGAGCATCCGCTAATGTTGCGTCGCCCAATTATGCTGGACGAGAAAAGATTACAGATTGGTTTTAATGATGAAGAAATTCGTAAATTTTTACCACGTAGCGTTCGAACATTCTTAAATATTGAACTGCAAAAGTTGGCTAATTAATAAGAAATAGTATGAAAGAGAAATTTTTTGAAAGGAGGAAACAGAAGGTGATAGAAGTATGCGTAACAGTTAATTATAACGATAGAAATTATCAAACAAATGTTATTGTAAGCAAAGATACGATATGGACAAAAATTAAACAATTGGCAGAAGAACAAGTGAAGAAACAATGGAGTCTTTAAATGAATTTTTAACTTAAAAAGCTAAATGAAGTTATGGAATATAGGCGAGTTCGGATAAAATATAAAGGAATTTATTTTTTATGGTAAGAATTATTTATATATATTTTAACATTCGACCAACCTATCTGTAATATTTATGGCTACAGTATGTTACTAAGCGAGAAATCATATTTTTTATCGTAGGAGGAAAACAATGAACAGTGACTTTACCTTGGCCATTCACAGTTTAACTTATTTAGCTTTACAGCCAGACCGGATGTCAACAAGTAGTGCCATTTCAGAAAGTGCAGGTGTTCATCCAGTACGTATTCGTAAAGTGCTAAGTTTGTTAAAAAAACATAAGTTTATACAATCAAAAGAGGGAACTGGTGGAGGTTTTATTTTTGCTCAAGATTTAGGTGAAGTGAACCTTTGGCATATTTATCAAATAACTTCAGAAGGTGCTCTGCAACCTAAATGTCCAGAGTCAAATGACCAGTGTATTGTAGGTTCGAATATGCGAAAAGTTCTTTTTGCTATTTTCTTAGGTGCGGAAGAACATCTAGGTGAATATTTAAAGAATTATACAATGAAAGAAGTTGTTGATCTTATCAATCAAGAACGTTAAGCGGCTTAATCGCTATATAGCCGTGGAGTTCTTAATATCTAAATGTAATAAAAAACATTACAGTTTGAGTTGGTTTTTATATCTCTTTTATCGTCACAAAAAATATTTATAAGAAGGTGAAAAAGTATGATGTCAAATAATAATCATGTTTTAAAAGTGGGAGATTGGGTTCGTGGAATATCAAATGAGGGTGAATTCATAGTTGGTTACATTGTATCACTTGATGAAGTGGAAGATGTGGTTACAGTTAGTATTGTGAAACGTGACGACAAGTACACAATAAACGAAGCGATTTTACTCTTTAGTAAACACGTTAACAAACTCCCTGAATCAAAGGTAATCAATAAGGAGCAAATCCTTTATCTTATAGACCTTGCGTTATTAACAGGAGATGAAGAATGGTTTATTGAGCTTTCTGCAAAACTGAACTCGATAAAAGAGCTAGTTAATGGGGGATTTTAAAGATTACATTATTTTCTATGTAACTGTTCAAATTCAAACTTTTGAGGGTGCGCACAATCCACCTTATGGAGAGGACACAATTACTTTTCGTATAAAAGGAAATGATGTAAAAACGATTCATTACAAACATAGAGATATTCCTGAAGAAGAGTTAAAAAAACTCGAATTAAGATGACATGGAAGTGAGTTGTTTGCACACTCCTGATAACGATAATGATGTAAATAAGCTGTCCGTATGGGCAGCTTATTTTATTTTTTGTTTCGCGTAGGTTTTGCAAAATGTTAGCGGTTCTCTCGTTGCCATCAAGTTAAAATATGTTTTTTTCCTAAAAATGTATATGAATGCAATGTCTATAATATATATCCTGAAATTTGGTTTGTACATTCAATGAGATATTTCTTTTTAACCACGTTAATTATTTATTAGAATATCTTTTTTAAGTTAAAATAAAATTTTTCGGCGAAGAAGAATATAAATATTTTTAAAATGAGTAGCTTAAATAAGCAATATTTTACTGTATTTTATGCTAATTAATTCCGTTATAAGTGATAGGGACAAGGGTTACATGCTAACTGTAAAACATTATCCATGTAAAATTATATCCAATTAATATTTCTGAAAATATAAAAATATTAATTTTATAAATATACACGTTATAATGAGGGCGTCGAGAGAAATTTTATTATCTCTGGAGAAAATATAAAAAATGCGATTATTAGTAAGAAAGGTGTGTGGTTAGAGGCGAAATGTATGTAAAGTGCTTCAGTGGCTTGTGTAATCAATACCATAAATGCTGCCGAAGCTATTAAAGTGATGTATAGAATTGAGAAAGAAATGCCTCGTAAATTATGAGAGGCTGGTTTATCTAAAATTACTGTTACAAGTAAAAAAGAGAAACCATTAAAGTAATACACTGTTATTAGAAATGTTGAAACGTATTTATGAAGTCTATTCCATATTGTTCTCTTAAGGGGTCTTTATATAAAGAGCGGATATTACGAGTAAACTTTTTTGTGAACGCTAACAATTATATTAGGACGCTAACTAGCGAATATTTCAATTTGGTTTCATTATGATGAAGAACATACAATGTGGGGCAACTTGTAAGGAATTCATTTTCTAAAAAAGGGAATATTTGGTATCTATAAAGAGAGATGTAGGAATAGATACAAGGGGGAGTTATTATATGAACGGGAATACTGCAAAGAAAATAGAAGTTCAAGCTGAAAATATCGCACTAAAAAATGAGCAATATGCAGATCCGAAAAAGTGGCATAAGCAGGATACTACATGGGCACTCAGCCTATTTGGAACTGCAATTGGAGCAGGGGTGCTCTTTTTACCGATTAATGCAGGTTCAGGTGGTTTATTATCATTACTACTAATTACATTGCTTGCATATCCAGTTATGTATTACTCACATAGGGCACTTGCTAAAATGATATACGCTTCTAATTCTGCTGATGAGGGGATCACAGGTACAATTAGAGAGTATTTCGGAAATAAAGCGAGTATCATTTTTAACATCGTATATTTCGGTTCAATTTATACAATCGTATTAATGTATTCGGTTGCGCTTACAAACACTGCAAGTAGTTTTATCGTGCATCAATTGCACATGCCAGAGCCTCCAAGGGCTATTTTATCACTTGTATTAGTTCTTGGTCTTATCGCTATACTGAATTTTGGTCAAGATATTACTGTAAAGATCATGAGTATGCTAGTGTATCCTTTCATAGCTTCTCTACTGTTTATCGCAATATCTTTAATTCCACAGTGGAATACGTCAATGCTTAGCTTTTCAGCTGTTTCTACTGCTTCAACAGGAACAGGATATTTTGGAACGATATTGTTGATTCTGCCAATCATCGTATTCTCATTTAATCATTCACCTATGATTTCATCATTTGTTGTGAAACAGAGAGCTACGTATGGAATAGAAGCTACTGATGCGAAATGTGCGCAAATACAAAAAGTTTGTTATATCATGACATTCGCTGTAGTTATGTTCTTCGTTTGGAGTAGTACATTAAGCTTGACTCCAGAGGATTTAAAAATGGCAAAAGAGCAAAACTTATCAATCCTTTCATATCTTGCGAATGAACTTAATTCACCTGTAATTACAATTGCAGCTCCAATCATTGCTTTTGTGGCTATTACAAAATCTTTCCTTGGCCATTATATCGGAGCATTTGAAGTAATGCGTGACATGATTATTAAGTTCGGTAAATCACGTGGAAAAGTAATTGAAGAAAAAACGATTAAGACAATCGTCCTTACTTTTGTTGTATTATCATGCTGGTTTGTTGCTTATACAAATCCAAGTATTCTTGGACTTATTGATTCTCTAAGCGGTCCATTAGTTGCTGCTATCTTATGTCTATTACCGATGTATGCGATTCAAAAAGTACCAGTACTAGCTAAATACAAAGGGAAAATGAGTAACGTATTTGTTATTATTGTAGGTGTACTTACTGTCTTAGCAAGTATTAAATCATTATTCTAATTCACGATTATTCGTTCTAATGTGAAATAAAATAGAACGATTTTGGGACAGACTTCTCCGTTTGGAGAGTCTGTCCCTTTTTAAATTAGCGACACAAAATCATCTTTCACATAGGCTCTTTTCGTAAATAAGATTGCTTTAATGCGTAACAATTTTATCTTATTGATTTTATGAGAGATTTCCACATAATTGTAACTAAGGGAGATGATTTCAAGTTGAGTAAACTGAATATTAGCACGATAGTTTCAGGAGATATAATTGTTACCCGTCTAATT
Organism: Bacillus thuringiensis; assembly: GCF_022095615.2. Classification (NCBI taxonomy): domain Bacteria; kingdom Bacillati; phylum Bacillota; class Bacilli; order Caryophanales; family Bacillaceae; genus Bacillus; species Bacillus thuringiensis. Next base: position 3,149,020 of record NZ_CP155559.1, on the reverse strand, counting down.
GGCAAGGTTAAAACAGATGATGTGTATGAATGGTTTAATGAATTCGAGCAGGTTTGTCAGCAATTCATTTCCGAGGGACGGAAATACAAATTGCTGGTCGATAGAAAAGGATACATACCAGATCATTTTTCTGTTCAAAAAGCATGGAAAGAGAAGTTTTTCAATGAAACGATTTTGAACCACAGTAAGGCAATTGCTTTTCTCTTTGAAGAAGGGGAGATACTGAATTATTTACAACAGTCCAATACAAAAGAATCTGTAAAATTTTTCGATGATTATGAACAAGCATTCCTTTGGTTGAATGAATATCCCATATGAAATTGTTAGCGAACCAGTTGCTTAAGTAACTGGTTTTTTTATGCTTGTATGTAGTAGCAGGAAGAAAACTTCTATACGAAATGTTTAGCACTAGAGGACATACATTTTTAATGCGTTAAATATAATTCATAATAGCACCAAGAAGAGAAGAATACGCTTTACGGTATTAGTTATATGGAAAGGTCGTACGATAGAGTCACAGAAATTCAAAAATATCAATGCGGCATAAAGTGAGTAAGGGGGATAAACATATGAGTACTTCAAATTTAAATGAAATCAGTAAACAAATTTTAATAGAGGAGGAAACACTTCAATTTTCCTCTTTTACAAATGAAGATGCTTTGCAATTAGGTTTATTTATCGTTGAAACAGCAAAGCGAGAGGGAAAATTGATTGCTGTGGATATAACGAAAAATGGTGTGCAATTATTTCATTTCAAGATGACAGGGACAAATGAGGAAAATACGAAATGGATTGAGCGTAAAAAACGAGTCGTTTCCCTGCATAATCATAGCTCGTATTATATGCAAATACAAAGTGAAATAACTGGAATTTCATATAATGAAAAATATCTTTTAGATAGGTCGGATTATGCTGCGTTTGGTGGATGCTTTCCTGTCCAAATAAAAGACGTAGGGGTTATTGGAATGATAACAGTTTCAGGATTACCACCAGAAGAGGATCATGAATTAGTTATAAGGGCAGTTAAAAATCATTTAAACCAATAGTTGTAGTGAGTGAATAATTAATTTTAGTGGGCAATACTATGCCATTAATTGAGCTAAATACTTGGCCAACCATGTTAACAGAAGAAAAGAAGGAATTCATTTATAATGTAACGGTATTTACAATAAAACTATTAAAAATTGTCCCTGACAAAATTCAAGTGTTGATAACGGAACTTGAGAAAGAACATTGGGGGAAAGCTCGGGCTGTAGTAAGTGATGCTACCTTTGCTGAGAAAAGTAGGGTGTCCAATTGGGAGACAAAAGAGTCTTACGATACACCGGGTCGTAACGTAGATGGAATGGCTATTATTAAGATTGATATATGGAATACATTTGATCAAGATACAAAGGATAAGTGGGTAAACGAACTTACACAAGTAACATCTAAATATACTCATGCACCTTTGGATAAAGTACTAATTCTTATCCGTGAGTTAATGCAGATTTTCTTTCCAAAAGCCGTACATTTTAATGATTAAATAAAAAGGAAAAAATGAACATATTTCTGTTCGTTTTTGCCTTTTTATTATTTGACTGTGGTAATGAACATGGTCCTTTACATTTTTAAGCAATGTCCTCTAAAGTTGCCTCTACGGGAAAAGGGTATTCCTTCATTTGAAAGCCTTCTTCATGGAATGGAGATTTCAATTTTTGAGCAAAATAAGCTAGGTTATATAAATGTTACTTTTTAGTACCTATAGTACTTTAAAGTACGTACTTTTTATTATGTTAAATATCATTCATAATAGCACATGTGAGTGGGAAAGAAGCTTTATGGCACTAGTAATTAACTATGTTACTTTAAAGTACCTACAGCACTTTAAAGTACGTACTATTCATTATGTTAAATATGTTTCATAATAGTACATGTAGGAGAGAGACAAGCTTTACGGTACTAAAAAGAGAATGAAACCACTCATAATAGCATTTGTAGAGATTAAATATATTTTTTGAAAGATAAAAGGGCCTTTTTATCACACTATTATGATAGGAATTGTAAGGAAGAGGGGAAACTCAATTGAATTCATATACAGCATCGTCTTCAGAAGTTCGGACGAATCGAAGAAGTATATTTGCGTTATTAGCACTAGCAATTAGTGCGTTCGGGATTGGGACAACTGAATTTGTTAGTGTCGGTTTATTACCATCTATTTCGGAAGATTTACATGTGTCGGTTACAACAGCTGGTTTAACAGTTTCTTTATATGCGTTAGGCGTAGCGTTTGGTGCTCCAGTATTAACGTCATTAACAGCTAATATGTCACGAAAAACGTTATTAATGTGGATTATGATTATTTTCATTATTGGTAATGGCATTGCGGCAGTAGCAACAAGCTTCACTGTATTACTTATTGCGCGAATTGTTTCTGCACTTTCACATGGTGTGTTTATGTCAATTGGTTCCACGATTGCTGCGGCACTTGTACCAGAAAATAAGCGTGCTAGTGCGATTGCCATTATGTTTACTGGTGTAACAGTTGCAACTATTACAGGGGCACCAATTGGAACATTTATTGGTCAACAATTTGGCTGGAGAACATCATTTTTAGCAATTGTGGTAATTGGAATTATTGCCTTAATCGCAAATAGTATTCTCATTCCATCTAATATGAAAAAAGGTACATCTGTATCATTCCGCGATCAGTTTAAATTGATCACGAACGGAAGACTGTTACTAGTTTTCATCATTACTGCATTAGGATACGGGGGAACATTCGTAACATTTACGTATTTATCTCCGTTATTACAAGAAGTAACAGGATTTAAAGCTAATACGGTTACTATCATTTTATTAGTGTATGGAATCGCCATTGCAATAGGGAATGTGATTGGCGGAAAATTATCGAATCATAATCCAATTCGAGCGCTATTTTACATGTTCTTTATTCAAGCGATTATATTATTTGTTTTAACATTTACAGCACCATTTAAGGTAGCTGGGTTAATCACAATTATTTTCATGGGACTATTCGCATTTATGAATGTTCCAGGGTTACAAGTATATGTCGTAATGTTAGCTGAACGATTTGTACCGAGTGCTGTCGATGTTGCATCGGCAATTAATATTGCAGCGTTTAATGCTGGGATTGCTCTTGGTGCTTATTTAGGCGGTATTGTAACGAATTCGTTAGGGTTAATTCATACGGCTTGGGTAGGCGGCATTATGGTAGTAGGTGCTGTTATTTTAACAGCATGGAGTATGTCATTAGAAAAACGAGATCAAGTAAAATAAAAGGAGAGAAAATAAAATGAAAAACTTACAAAGTAAAACAAAATTGCATAACGGCGTAGAAATGCCTTGGTTCGGTTTAGGTGTATTTAAAGTAGAAGAAGGACCAGAACTTGTAGAAGCGATTAAAGCAGCAATTAAAGCAGGATATCGTAGCATCGATACAGCGGCGATTTACGGAAATGAAACAGCTGTAGGTGAAGGAATCCGTGCTGGTATTGAAGCGACTGGAATTTCAAGAGAAGAATTATTTATCACTTCAAAAGTATGGAACGCAGATCAGGGATTCGAAGAAACAATTGCTGCATATGAAGAAAGTTTAAAAAAATTAAAACTAGATTATTTAGATTTATATCTTGTTCACTGGCCTGTAGAAGGGAAATATAAAGATACGTGGAGAGCGTTAGAAACCCTTTATAAAGAAAAGCGTGTACGTGCAATTGGCGTAAGTAACTTCCAAATCCATCATCTGCAAGATGTAATAAAAGATGCAGAAATTAAGCCAATGATTAACCAAGTAGAATACCACCCTCGTTTAACACAAAAAGAATTACAAGCTTTCTGTAAAGAACAAGGTATTCAAATGGAAGCATGGTCACCATTAATGCAAGGTCAATTATTAGATAATGAAACATTACAAACAATTGCTGAGAAACACGGTAAAACAACAGCACAAGTTATTTTACGTTGGGATCTTCAAAATGGAGTAATTACAATTCCAAAATCAACGAAAGAACACCGCATTATTGCAAATGCTGATGTATTTAACTTTGAATTAACGAAAGAAGATATGGACAAAATCGATGCGTTAAATGAAAATCACCGCGTTGGTCCAGATCCTGATAACTTTGATTTCTAATAAAAATGAGTAAAAAGAGTGCAAAAAATTGCACTCTTTTTTTTAGTTTCTATTCAATAAAGTGTTTCTGTTTATGACTTTTGAATTGATTTAGGCTATGTGGAAAACTGATTTTAAAATAGTATAAAGTTTGACATAAAATAATGCATTCTATAATATATATGCTATAGCATGTATATGATAAGTTGTTTGGAGGTGGCATATGGGCTTATATGATTTAACAGGATATCTTGTTCATCTTACTGATATGAAGTGTACAAATTATATAATGTAAGTTATTAATCACATATTCCTTATAAAATTTATCATTTATATGCTATAGCATATAAAAACATTTCTTAACTGGTAATGTTCAAAATTTAAATAATATAGTAGGGAATTTATGAAATGAGGAGATTTTAGTTATGGAAAAATTCATATTAGCGTTTGATAGAGAACTTGTAATTGCAGAAAAAAAAGACTCAACATGGAGCGTCCAATCGCAGTTTGTAGGTGCGAATCCAGTTGCGTTAGCCTTAGATCCATACGACCCAGAAAGAATGTATTGTGGTACTTTTGATAGGGGATTATGGAGAAGTAAAGATGGAGGAAGTTCATGGGAAGCAATTGGTGCGTTACCTTCATTTGGTGAAGTGTTCCCAGCTAATGCTATTCATATGAGAGCTATTACAGCAGTTTCTGTATCTCCAGCGAAGGGGGATGACGGTAACGGGATTGTATATGTAGGAACTGAACCGAGCGCAATGTTCGTATCCAAAAATGGAGGAGACAGTTTTGAGTTGCTAACAGATTATCGACAAATGCCATCATATTCATCATGGTTCTTTCCTCAAAGAACATATACGCACCACGTAAAACATATTGAAATTGATGCTAATAATCCAGAAACTATTTATACGACTATTGAGGTAGGCGGATTAATTAAAAGTGTAGATGGAGGTAAGACATGGACTGAGGAAAAAGAGGGGAACTATCCTCAAGATATTCACATTCTTAAATCACATCGCAATGCCCCAAATCGTTTATACGGGGTGTTAGGTGATTCATTCTTGAAAGAACCAGGTCAAGAGTATGCGGAGAGTAATGATGGAGGTAAGACTTGGAACTATATGTGTAGTGGGCTAAAGCATCATTACGCATATCAAATGGCAGTTAACCCAAATGATCCAGAAAATATTATCATTGCGACATCTTCAAATCCACACGTAGCGCATGATTACAATAATGGAAATTGTGAATCATTTATTTATAAGAAAGAAAAAAATCAGTCTTGGGCAGAAATGAATGCAGGTTTACCAACTCCTAAAGGGACAATCATACCAGTATTAAAGGCAACAAGTGATGGAACGTTCTATCTATTTAGCAATAAAGGAGTGTATCAGTCAGTAGACGGTGGTTCAAATTGGACATCATTAGAGATTCCTTGGGAGAATAGATTTATGGAACAACATCCTTATGAGATGTTAATTATTAAATAAGTGACGGGTATAGTTTTTACTACTATTCATTGGTAATGTTTAGTTGAATTTAAATTAAAAATGTAAAAAGCCAGGTAATGTGTTATTCATGCTACCTGGCTTTTTTGACCAGCAATTTAAGGTTATTTTCATATTTGTGTAAATATGAAACAAGCAGGATACATGAATAGAGAATGGGTAAAATAATACCGAATGATCACTAGATTGTATCAATGATGCTATAAGAGTTTTTTTAGGAAAACTGAAGCAAGAAGCAGTGGTTTAGATTCAGAATGACTAGCAATTGGTGTTATGGAGTTCAATGGTTCAAAAATGAACTCATTTCAACTCATATTATCTTCGCAATGTATCATTTTGAAGAATATTAAAACTTAGGAGGAAATGAATTATGACAAAAGATTTCTATACTGCACTGAAAGAAAGACGTACTTACTATGGAATTAACAAAGAGGTACAAGTATCGGATGAAAAAATTAAAGAAATCGTGGAGTTTGCTGTGAAATATACTCCATCAGCTTTCAATTCTCAAACTGCGCGATTAGTTGTATTATTTGGTGAAGCTCATAATAAATTATGGGATATTACAACTGAAACATTAAGAAAAGTAGTTGGAGATGGAGATTTTTCAGGAACGCAACAAAAAATGGATTCCTTTAAAGCTGGTTATGGAACAGTACTATTCTTTGAAGATGAGGCTATCGTTAAATCGCTTCAAGAAAAATTTGCTGCATATGCTGAAAACTTCCCAATTTGGTCACACCAAGCATCAGGTATGCACCAGTTAGTTGTGTGGACAGCATTAGAAGCAGAGGGATTAGGAGCATCTTTACAACATTATAATCCATTAATTGATGATGAGGTAAAACAAGAATGGAATGTTCCTGCTAACTGGAAACTAATTGCACAAATGCCATTTGGTAATCCAACAGCTGCCCCAGGTGAAAAAGAATTCCAACCGCTTGAAGAGCGTGTGAAATTTCATAAATAATCTTTGAATGTAATAAAAATAGAACTTTAATCGGTAGTGGTCTTACTGTCCACAAATAGCGGGATAAGATAACCGTATTGTGAAAAAAACTGTTTAATTACAAAAATTTTATTCATTCTTTTTATTAATCGAGTATGTATTAATAAAAAGCGTTAAAAACACTATTTTAATCTTTAAAGGAACAAGGTGATCGTTTTGATCACCTTGTTTTATTTTATTAATAATAATTTTATACAAAAGTAAAAATAATTAAGGGGATATCAATAATTATTTTATTCATTAAAAAACGCTAACTTTTCATAAATCCTTAAAAATTAGCGTTTTAATTATAGGTATCTGTAATTTGATTACTTAAAACTATATACGAAAAAGCTTTTATGTTATTCCTCAAGTTCTATCCATTCTTGTGACCATTCTTCTATTCCGCGAATAATGGCTTCTAAGGCAAACCCTTTTTGAGTTAAAGAATATTCTATACGAACGGGTGTCTCAGGAAAGACTTTACGTTCGACAATTCCTTCTAGTTCTAATTCTTTCAATCTTTCTGAAAGTAATCTTCCGCTAACAGGAAGAGAAGATTCAAGCGTACAAAAGCGCTGAGGTCCAGAGAAAAGTTGGTAAATAATTAGTGCTGTCCATCGTTGACTAAAAAATTTCATTCCTTTTTCAAAGCGAGGGCATAATGTAGAATCATTCATTTTCCTTCACCTCCTAAAACAAATTATATAACATCTTACTATTAGTAACAAATGTTTTTATAATTAATTACTTGACGTAAATTAATTACGAATGTATACTCACTTACATAAAGTAATTAAGTTGTTTTATGTAACTAAAACTCTTTTCTTTAAATGGCCAAAGTTGTAATGATACATATTGCATATAAGCTGAGAGAAAAAGAATAGCATCTGTAAAAACACTTACGTTGTGTAAGTTAAACAATAAAAAATATAACAATGGAAGAGAATTTTTAGAGATTCTCTATACTAGGAGGTACCTAATGGTTACAACAGATACAATTCATATGTTAGAAGATACAATTCAATTTATACATCAAGATGAAAAGGATATTTATTTAGTAGGTCCTATCAAATTGCCAATTAATTTATATGGGGAGACTAAAGTTTTCCAATGGTATTCTTGGTTACAATGTAATGAGGTTACAAATAGTGTAGAAGGAATTATCGAAAAACTCTCATCTATTAATTTAGCTGATATGCAGCAATCTAGTGTGCTTGTATATGGTGATTTTGAGAATTCTGAAGATGCCCTAATTCGTATGCATAGTATTTGTCACACCGGTGATATCTTTGGTAGTAAACGTTGTGACTGTGGATTCCAATTAAAGCAGTCTTTACAAATGATTACAGAACATGGTTCAGGTGCTTTATTTTACTTAGCGAATCATGAAGGAAGAGGAATTGGTTTGTTTAGTAAAGCAATGACGTACCTCTTGCAAGAAAATGGGTTAGATACAGTAGAAGCTAATCTGAACCTAGGTTTTGAAGATGATGTTCGAAACTATGATGATACAATTGAAGTATTAAAAGCGTTACGCTCAAAACCTGTAAAACTTATTACAAATAATCCGAAAAAATTAGAAGCTTTACAAAAAGCTGGATTAAATGTTACGAGTCGTGAACCGTTATGGGGTGATGTCTCAGAGTTTAATGAGAAATATTTGCAAACGAAGATTCAGCGTTCTGGACATTTTGAAGGGGGACACTTACATGCTTGAGCATGAATTGTATATGAAGCTAGCACTAGAAAATGCCAAGGCTATGAAGGGACAAACGACTCCAAATCCATTGGTTGGATCTGTAATTGTAAATGATAATCGAATTGTAGGGGTCGGAGCACATATGAAGGCCGGAGAACCACATGCCGAAATACATGCGATACGTATGGCTGGAGAACAGGCACGTGGTGGTACAATCTATGTAACTCTTGAACCTTGTTCTCATCATGGTAGAACAGGGCCATGTGCTGAAGCAATTGTACAAGCAGGAATTAAGAAGGTAGTAGTTGCTACACTTGATCCAAACCCGCTTGTTTCTGGACGTGGAATTAAAATTCTACAAGATGCAGGTATTGAAGTACTTGTAGGAGTGTGTGAAGAAGAATCTAAAAAAATGAATGAAGTCTTTAATAAATATATTTTGACAAAGCGCCCATTTGTAACGATTAAATCAGGAATTACATTAGATGGAAAAATCGCTACGTCTTTATCGGATAGTAAGTGGATTACATCTACAGAAGCAAGACAAGAAGTACACCAAATACGAAACGAAAATGCGGCTATTTTAGTAGGAGCCAATACTGTTCAAAAGGATAATCCATCATTGACAACGCGTATTCCAAATGGACGAAATTCAATTCGAATAATATTGGACTCGACATTACGCATACCGATGGAAGCTAACGTTGTTACAGATGGAGAAGCTCCTACCTGGATATTTACAACAAGTAATCATGCAGCGAAAAAAAAGAAAGCATTAGAAAATGCAGGAGTTAAAGTATTTGTTACTAGCGGAGAAAAGCATATAAACTTACATGAAATGCTTGATGTTTTAGGACAAAAAGGAGTTTCCTCCCTGCTTATTGAAGGTGGAGGAGAAGTAAATGCTTCGTTTATTGAAAATAAACTAATGGATAAAATTATTTTATATTTCGCACCTAAAATTATTGGAGGCAGATTGGCACCTAGTTTTGTAGAGGGGACTGGTATTACTAAAATGAAAGATGCAATTGAATTTAAGGATATATCATTTACCCAGGTTGGAAAAGATTATAGATTTATTGGCTATCCAGCATATCGGAAAGATGAGAAATAAGGAGAATAAAAACTACTTATATGTTCCGATAAATGAATTGCAGAAAGGAGCGATGAAGAGTGAAGTTTGGATTTGATATCGATGATACATTAATTGATTTAAGGCAGCATGCTTTTCATTTATATAATAAGAAATTAAACAAAAAAGTAGGATTGGATGTATTTCATTCTTTAAAAACAATTGAAATTCATGAAGCATTTGGCATGACTTCGGAGGAAGGCAGTCATATGTGGAATAGTTTGCTGGATGAGATTTATTATACTTCTTGTTCACCGTTTCCATATGCAGTAGAGACATTACAAGAATTAGAAAGACAGGGACATGAAATATACTATATAACAGCTCGGCCTAAAAAACATGGAGAGCAAACAAAAAAATGGTTAATAGAAAAAGGTTTTCCGGTACATGAAGATCGCTTTTTCTATGGAATGAAGGATGAAGAAAAAATACACTTCATACAAGAAATAAAATTAAACTATTTCTTTGATGATAAGCCGGCAGTCTTAGAAACGTTAATAGGAAAGCCGATAAATGTGTATGCAAAAACTACTTCTTACAATCAACATCTCAATATCCCGCGTATTACAAGTTGGACGGAGTTAGGAAATATTATAAAGAAAGAAATGTGAGGATTTAACTGGAAAATCAAATAGAGCCAAGAGCATATTGAGTGTTACAATTTTAGAGGAAAGACATAGGTGTTATGTCTTTCCTTATTTTTTTAATACTATCGTTTTTATTAGTGTGATGTGCTAGGAGTACTTCTAATAGAGAGGAAATACAAAAATGAGCAATAAGAAAAATATTTTTAAACTAGTCTTGTATGGAAGTATAATTTATATATCAATGATGGGTTCCACTGGTGCCACAATATTTGTGGATATTTTGGATGAGAAGTTCAAGATTTAATGGGGTGTGTTCATAATCATGAATTTTTGGAAAACTAAAATTACAATGTTAGATTATTTTGATTTAGTAGTTGATGATATGCAAAATTGCATATCGCAAAATAAACATCGTAATTTTTGGATTCTTATTATAAAATACATTACTTAAACTATATATTAGAATGGAGAAAATGGAATTGGAATTATTAAGAAACAGTAAAGTTGGTACAAAACTAAACATATTAATAACTATATCAAGTATTGCATGTATAGTATTATCCCTAATAGGGTTTTGGGGATTAGAAAGAGGGAAAAGTACTTCCTCTAATATGTATGAGGATAATTTACTACCAATTGAGTGGATTGGGATTGTAGAATCTAATTTTTATCACGTTAATATGAACTTTATGGAAATAATGTTATCAAAAGATGAAAAAAGAATGAACGAATTAATAAGAGAAATGGATGGAATTCGTAAGGAAAATGATCATCTTTTAAAGCAGTTTGAGGCTAAAGTTATTTCTACTAAAGAAAAAGAATTATATAACACGTTTCATGAAACATTTAATGAATTAAGGACTCAAATGAAGAAAGCACAAGAATTAGGGAAATCTAATAATGAGGAAGCATATGCATATTACCTAAAAGAGATTGAACCTAATATGCAAAAATCAATAAAATCAATTCGTGAATTGATTTTATATAATAGTAATAATGCAGAGCTTTTACAGAAGGAAAATAATAATAGTGCTCAAAATACAATGATAATGTTTGTTAGTATTTCGATTTTAGCAATTTTAATAATTATATTAATCGGATATATTATTAAAATAACTATCCGAAAACCACTTGCGTTACTACAAAGTGATATGGAAAAAGTAGCAGCTGGAGATTTAACAACACGTACTCCTTATAAAGCAAATAATGAATTAGGGCATATTGTTCAGTCTTTTAACAGTATGTTAGATAACCTTCAACAATTAATTGCGAATGTTAAGATGACAACACAAGAGGTTATTTCTACTACGGAGGGCGTATTACAAGATACAAATCGAGCGTCTAGTATTTCAAATGAGGTTGTACAGACTGTTTTAGAAGTAAAAACAAAAATAGAAGGACAGGTAACTAGTATTCAAGAGAGCTCATCCTCAATGGAAGAAATTACAACCGGGGTGCAAACTGTAGCTGAATCTTCAGCTGTAGTCGCTGAGGTAGCAGTAACGACTACAGAACGAATAAATATTGGTAGTGAAGTGATAAATCACTCTATTCTTCAAATGAATAGTGTGCATGATGTTGTCGAGGAAACATCAAAAGTAATAAATAAACTTGTTACACGTACACAACAGATTGATACAGCTCTCGCTGCAATTACTAATATTGCCGAACAAACGAATCTACTTGCCTTAAATGCCGCTATTGAAGCGGCACGTGCTGGAGAGAATGGGAAAGGGTTTGCAGTGGTTGCCACAGAAGTTCGAGATTTGGCTGAACAATCTAAAGAATCTGCGAAAGAGGTTAATCATTTAATAAAATCGATTCAAAAAGATACCCAAGATACAGTTAATGTCATGCAAAAAGGACAACAAAAGGCAGTAGAAGGAAAAGAAGCTGCTTACAAAGCGAACCAAACCTTCTTGTCTATTATGAGAGATATTGATAAGATTACAGGTCAAATTCAAGAAGTATCCGCAGCGACAGAAGAGATGACTGCTGGTACAGAAGAAGTAAATGCTTCTCTTTCGCTAGTTTCTGAAACTGCAACGGATGTGAAAAAGGAGACTCTTCAAACAGTAAATTCAATTCAATCACAGGCCGTATCAATTGAACAAATATCAATCCAATCCAACAAAATGAAAGAAAAGGTGGAAGAATTAACGGAATTGGTTTCAAAATTTAATATTACAGAACAAAAAAGATGAGTAAATCATAAAAGTTTACGTATGGCTATCAGCCTAAAAATAATTGATTTTTCGCGATTAAAAAGATTTTAGTAATTAATTCAATCACAAGTTTAATAACATGTATAAAAAAACATGAAGACTTAAGGGTCTTCGTGTTTTTTTTGAATAATGTCTGAAAAAATATTGATAATTATACGATACTTCGGGAATTGTTTTTGGATATTCATATATGTAAAATTACATACATTTAATGATTGATAATCACGAGTTAATGTAACTATAATAATTACACTGATAAGTAACTTACTGACGACAGTTATAAGTGAAGAAGGAGGGTTTTATTGTATTTTGTATATAAAAAATAGAAAAGGAGATATGCAAATGAAAAGATTACTTGTTATAGGCATAATGTATACAATGTTTTTCCTCATAGGAAATATACACTTACATGCTGATGAACGAACAAATGTAAAAGAAATTACTAGTTTAGAAGAGCCTACTTGGATATTTCAGGCGGGCATAAGTAAGGGGAAATATCACGATCGACAAGATTTAGGGTTTATTTTGCAGAGAAATACACCATTAAAGGTAAGACAAACGAATCCTAATTTTAAAGACAAATTAACATTACGTTTATTGTCTAATGACTCAAAAAATGAAAAATCCATACAAGTAGGAAATGAATGGGTTACGATTCAAGGTGATACGCCTTTAGTTCCTTTAATAGATACTCCGTATGGTGAAGAGCACGCTATGCTTGAGTACCAAGTAGGGAATAAAAGTGCTACTAAACCTCTTCCCATTTATAAACAACAAGGAAGCGTATCTCAATTTTTTAGTACATGGGATCAATTTGATGGAGAGTATGCATTACTTCAAGGGGAGAGTTTCCAATTATTTATACCTAAAAAAGATAAAGAGTTAGTAAGATCTTTAAAAGATTTTCAATCATTGGATGAGTTAATTGCGTATTATGAAGATATTTTTGCGATGTATAATTCAATTATTGGTTTAGATGGTTCAGCGGTTGAAAATAAAAAAAGTCAAAATCGTTATTTTTTAAAAGCAGATATATCTGGTGCTGGCGGTGCCTATTATGGCTCAAATTGGACAGCGAATAGTTCAGATAGTACAAAAATGTGGTTAGATAAACTAAGTTGGGGAACTTTACATGAAATCGCTCATGGATACCAAGCTGGCTTTGATAATCAAGGAATATTTACAGGAGAAGTTTCTAATAATCTATTTGGTGTTCAATATCAATATAGTAAATACGGAAAAAAAGCAGATCAAGTTGGTTGGTTGTTTAATTTCGGGAAAAAGGAACAGGTAGAACGGAATTTATACAATGCTTTAATGAAAGAAAATAAAAATTATGATGACTTAGATTTACGACAAAAACTTATTCTTTTAACGATGGCGAAACAAAAAGCTGGCGATGAAGCTTTTGTAAAAATGTATCAAGGTTATCGAAAACTAGCTAGCAATGCTGCTTTCAAAAAAGGTGACCATTCTTTACCAGATTTAATGAATCAATATTATAGTGAGAATGCAAAAGTTGATTTCACACCCGTTTTTGAAAGATGGGGCTTTAAGCTTAATAATAAACAAATAGAAATGAATAGTGCGAAAGGTTATCCAGCTGTTACTTCTTTAGCTTATATAGTGCCTGAATCACAATTAGCTAAAGCGAGATCTTTAGTTGATCCTGATATTCCGATAAACTCCAATTTTGAAATAGTTACGAATCAGCAAATTGCTTCACTTGGGCTAAAAGGGAATTTGCATATTCATTTACATACAAATGAAATAGATACATTGAAAGGAGGAAAAATTAAATTAAAAGAGGGGAATACAGTTATTCAGGAGAAAACAATTGAAACAAAAGATATCAATTTACAAGACGTACCAAATGGGGTTTATACAGTTGAAATTTCAGGTGGGGAAACGGATAGTATGTACAATTTTAGTTCGTATTATGCCTATGTAAAAGAAAAAGATAATAGTCTAACGATTGATGTTAACGAAATGAAAGTGAGCAAGTTAACAAATCAAACGATTCAATTCCTAGGATTAGGAGATGACCAATTCGCTGAATTAAATACGGATGTAGAGCAAAATCGAGCTATTTTTACGGTTACTACTAAAACGCCTCATAGCTATTATGCAGGTGAAAAATATGCATCGATAGAGGTCTTTAATGAAAAAGGTGAAAAAATTTATACGAAGGAAATGGAAGGAACAAATGTAACGATAGTAAAAGATACCATTCCACTAAAAGAAGGATATAGAATTAAAATCTATCATGATGAGATAAAAAAACGATTAACTAGTAAAGCTACTATTATTAATTCTATAAATAAAACGAATGAATTTATAATGACCAAATGGGGATTGAAAAATACTTATTTGCAAAATAATCCAGAAGAAAATCTTATGCAAAGAATTGATGAGGAAATGGAAGGAATTATAAGTAATCCGGTTTTAAAAGAGATACCAATGCAAAAATTAGAAATGAAAAAGAATGTGTGGATGGCAATACATATGTTATCAGAACCACAAAAAATAACGTATATGAATAAATATAAAGATAGCTTATATAATGAGTAGTTTTTGAGAAATGAATTGAATTTAAAAAAGTAGCAAACCAATCTATTAACCTATGTATGTAGAGGTATGTAAAATCAATTGGCTATAGTTAAAATTTTTATCTATGCTTAAAATTCTAAAATACATTTATTTAATTTAATAATACGATTGTAAAGGGGTAAAAATATGAAGAATTTCATAAAGGTAGGTTTAACTACAGGAGTGGTGTTATCGGCGATTATGCCTTATGGAGGAGTACATGCGGCAACAGAAGATTTAGAAGTAGAAACAAAGGAAGATACGTTCCGAACAGGTAATTTAACAGCACCTTCTCAAAAATCAGCAGAAAGTGTAGCAAAAGATGCACTAAAAGGAAAAACAGAACAAGCATTATCATCAAAGCAAGTTAATACGGAATCCAAAGTTAATTATAATGTTACGCAAAGTCGTAAATCTTATGATGGTACTACATTGGTACGTCTTCAACAAACATATGAAGGACGTGATGTATACGGATATCAACTAACAGCACATATTAATGATGATGGTGTACTTACGAGTGTTTCGGGAGATAGTGCCCAAGACCTACAACAACAGGAAGATTTGAAACAACCTATCATTCTATCAGAAGAGGATGCAAAGAAACAGCTTTTTAACATTTATGGGGATGATCTCACATTTATTGAAGAACCAGAAATTAAACAAGTGGTATATGTAGATGAAGATACAAATAAAGCTACAAACGCATACCAAATTACTTTTAGTGCATCTACACCTGAATATGTATCTGGTACAGTATTAATTGATGCTTTTGGAGGTAATCTATTAAAAGAACTTGTTCAAAAATTGGGTATACAAGTAGATAGTAGTATTGTCCAATCCGCGACATCAAATAAATCACAAGATCCTTCAAAATTAACAGGAACAGGAAAAGATGACTTAGGTATGAATCGTACGTTTGGAATTTCACAACGAAATGATGGAACGTACATGCTTGCAGATTATTCTCGTGGTAAGGGGATTGAAACGTATACTGCTAATTATAAAGATTATAACAATTATAGAAGAAATGTATGGGGTTATTTGGATGATTTAGTAACAAGTAATTCTACAAATTTTACAGATCCTAAAGCGGTTAGTGCACATTATTTAGCAACGAAAGTATATGATTTTTATCAAGAAAAATATGGCCGTAACAGCTTTGATAATAACGGACAAAAAGTAATTTCTGTCGTTCATGGCTGGAACACAAATGGTACGAATAAAGGAAATCCTAAGCAGTGGTTTAATGCATTTAGTAATGGAGCTATGCTGGTTTATGGAGATCCAATTGTTAGAGCATTTGATGTGGCAGGTCATGAGTTTACACATGCGGTTACAAGAAATGAGTCTGGACTTGAGTATGCAGGAGAAGCTGGTGCAATTAATGAAGCGTTATCTGATATTTTAGGGGTAGCAGTTGAGAAGTATGCTAATAACGGAAAGTTCAATTGGACAATGGGAGAACAATCTGGTCGTATATTTAGAGATATGAAAAACCCATCATCTATCTCTTCTAGATATCCAGAGGATTATAGACATTATAATAACTTACCTATTGATGCTGACCACGATCATGGTGGTGTACACACGAACTCTAGCATTATTAATAAAGTAGCTTATTTGATTGCTAGTGGTGGAAATCATAATGGAGTAAACGTACATGGCATTGGAGAAGATAAAATGTTTGATATTTTCTATTATGCAAATACGGATGAATTAAATATGACTTCTGATTTTAAAGAATTAAAAGAAGCTTGTATTCGTGTAGCAACGAACTTATATGGTAAAGATTTATTAGAAGTACAAGCTGTTCAACAAGCCTTTAAAGCAGCTTATATTTAATACGATTGTGACGAATTATAAACCCTTTCATTTTAATATAATGATTCATTTGGATGTATAGACAAAAACCTTGTAGAATTTTTCTGCAAGGTTTTTTTAGAATGTTATGTTACAGATGTGTTATATAGTTTTTTAGTTAATTAGGAAAAAAATAATCCTATAACTGTATGTAAGAATGTGTAATTTTATACTCTTTTCTATGATAGAAAAGGATACTACGTTAGTAAATATAAAGAGTTAGAAATTATAGTTTATAGGGCACTTTTTTGTTCCTATGGAACTTTAAAGTGCGTAATTTTCTTTCTAGTTAATATATATCATAATGGTATTTACTAGTTGGTGTTAGCTTTACTCTGCTGTTGATGTGATTTTTAACATTACAATGATTAGAATCAGAATTATCGAGTAGATCCAAATGCTCATAATTTCGATTTTTTTAATACAGTACAGAGTGAAATAGCTACATAATTTTCGTTTATACTCTTTTGAGAAAAGAGTGGATCTGCTTATTTTCTGTTAAAGATAAGAGAAATGAACCACAATATAAACGTAATTATTTATTCCAACGTAAGTCAATCATGTAGCACATGAATTTGGAGGGATCTATATGCATATGCAATTAAAAGGAAAAACAGCACTGGTTACTGGATCTACGGCAGGGATTGGAAAAGCAATTGCCACTTCATTAGTAGCGGAAGGCGCTACTGTACTTATTAATGGACGCCGTGAAGAAAATGTTAATCAAACGATAAAAGAAATTCGAGCACAATATCCGGATGCTATCCTTCAACCCGTAGTAGCTGATTTAGGAACAGAACAAGGGTGCCAACATGTGATTGAAAAGTACCCTGAAGTAGACATTCTTATTAACAACTTAGGAATTTTTGAACCTGTAGAATATTTTGATATCCCTGATGAAGATTGGTTTAAATTGTTTGAAGTCAATATTATGAGTGGTGTTCGACTTACTCGCTCGTACTTGAAAAAAATGATTGAAAGAAAAGAAGGAAGAGTTATCTTTATTGCTAGCGAAGCAGCTATTATGCCATCTCAAGAAATGGCTCATTATAGTGCGACTAAAACGATGCAGCTCTCACTTTCTCGCAGTTTAGCTGAGCTGACGACAGGAACGAATGTGACTGTTAATACTATCATGCCTGGTTCGACTTTAACGGAAGGAGTGGAGACTATGTTAAATAGTCTTTATCCTAATGAGCAATTGACAATAGAAGAAGCTGAGAAGCGATTTATGAAAGAGAATCGACCAACCTCTATTATTCAAAGACTTATTCGACCAGAAGAAATCGCCAATCTTGTCACTTTCTTAAGTAGCCCACTTTCTTCAGCGATTAATGGTTCTGCGTTGCGAATAGACGGGGGATTAGTACGTAGTGTATTTTAATAAATTAAAAACAACATAGTATTCTGTAGAAGGTAAAGATGGTAAGACAAATAAGTTGTATTTTACTAGTTAACAGAAATATACAAAAAGCAAATTGCGACATGAAAACAGCCGGATTTTCTACTATAAGAAAAATTCGGCTGTTATTTGTTTACTTGTTGTAAAGGATGGAAGATTTTAGCGTTGTGGCATTTCTTAAGAAAAAGATAAGGCGAAGCGATCCCGCTGTTATTTTCCTACAAAAAACATTTGTTATTTGTATTATTTAGTGAAAGTCACCAAACGTTTTTCAAAACTATTTTACCTATTGCTTTATTCGACTCCAAATACTCATGTGCTTGTGCAACTTCATCAAAAGTAAAAGTTTTCGAATCTAGCAATGGACGAAGTTTTCCTTCTTCTACTATTTGCGTTAGTTTAGTTAAAATTTCCCCGCAAGCGCCACGTTTATCTGTATGTAATATTTTTAACGCCATAAAAGTAACGTGCAGAGTAAGTCCTTTTGCGTGTAAAGGAGAGAGGTCATGGGTTGAACGAGCTGCAATTGTTACGACAGTTCCATTGACTGCAGCAGCTTCAAAAGAATGATCGAGATTTTTGCCACCTACCGTATCAAATATAACTTCAAATCCGTTTCCATTCGTATGTTTTTGCACATATTCTTGAACAGATTCTTCTTTATAATTAATAGCTATATCGGCTCCTAGACGATGGGCTATTTCCATTTTGTTTTGCTGAGAAGCTGTTGTGAAAACTTTAGCACCTGCCCATTTAGCTAATTGGATGGCTACGTGTCCTACACCACCAGTAGCTCCATGAATGAGAACATTTTGACCCGGTTTAATATTTGCACGATCAAATAAAGATTCCCAAGCTGTAATTGCAACTAATGGCAAGACAGCTGCTTCTTCCATTGTTAAATTGTTAGGTTTGTGAGCAATCAGTCGTGCATCAGCAAGCATAAATTCTGCAAGTGCACCACCAGTTTCTTTAAAACCTCCGGCACATCCGTATATTTCATCCCCAGATTTGAATTTCGAAACACCTTCTCCTACTTCAATGACAATACCAGCTACATCTCCGTGTAATATAGCTGGAAACTCAGGAGCGACTGCTGAAACGGCACCACTACGCATTTTTGTATCGATTGGATTTACACTTGTTGCTTTTACATGGATTAGAACATGACCTGGTAAAAGTTTCGGTTTTGAAACTTCTTCTAATTGAAATACAGATGAATCCCCAAAAGAATGGATAATTTGTGCTTTCATTGTGTATACCTCCTGTTTGTGGTTATAGCATAGCAAAGTACGGAAAATAAGTATAATATTTTGAATTTTGTTAGTGAGAATTTTATATAAAGAAGGGGAAAGTACGTGAACTAATATAACGTACTTGTAAAAGCAATTGTAAAGCTTTTTGAAGAAAGGATAGATGTTATTTTTGCAGCATGATTTAGTAATTACGTTTATCCCGCTATTCGCCGGGCAGTAAGACTCCCACCTCAAAATTCAGCGGAAGCAAAGAAGTTAGGTGGGGGTCGGGCTGCCCGTAAAAGCCCGATTGGTGAGGGCTAATAATCAGTGGGGGGATGAACAAAACTCCCACTGATTAAAGTTTCACTTTATTATTACTCACTTAGTATAGGTACTTAAAAGTGCCTACATCACTTTAAAGTACGTACTGTTATTCATGTTATGACCGATTTATAATAACACTCGTAGCACAAAGAAAGTTATAACGATTACAATCGGCAACAATGTGGTGTTACAGTATTGCTCATGAATTTTGAGAAGAAATATGAAAAGTAAAGAAAACTATAGATTGATATGAATGAAGGAAAGTGAGTGAAACACATGGAAAAGTTTGCGAATCATTTTGGATATAATCGTATGTTTGCGAAAGATCAACTTACATTAGGAGTTCACATTCCGATTGAAAATTATCAGTTTCATGCGCCAACGATGGAAAAACAAGTAGAGTTAGTGCAAAAAGCAGAACAATATGGTTTTACAGGCGTATGGCTTCGCGATGTATTGCTACAAGACCCTGACTTTGGCGATCCTGCAACAGGTCAAATTTACGATATGATGATTTATTTAACGTATTTAGCAAGTAAAACAGAGAAAATCGCATTCGGAACGTCGGCAACTGTATTATCGCTTCGCCATCCATTGCGTGTGGCGAAGGAAATTGCGACATTAGATCAACTGTTTCCAGAAAGAATTATGCTCGGCGTTTCATCCGGTGACCGACGCGCTGATTTTAAAGCGTTAGGTGTTAGTCATGAAACAAGAGGTGAAAAGTTTAGAGAAGCGTTTGCTTACTTGGAAGAGATTTTGTATAAAAACTTTCCATCTATCCAGTCGACACTAGGAGAAGTGAATGGAGCGAATTTAGTTCCAAAACCGTCAAAACGTATTCCAACCTTTATTACAGGTTTTAGTCAGCAAAATATGGACTGGTTCGCTGAACATGGAGATGGATGGATGTATTATCCACGTAGTCCAGTACATCAGGCTGCAGCAATTGGACAATGGAGAGAACGAGTAGAAGATTATCATCCAGATGTATTCAAACCATTTATACAACCGATGCATTTAGACTTATCTGAAGATCCAAATGAACGTCCTACACCGATACGTTTAGGTTACCGTACAGGGCGTAAGGCGCTAATTGAATTGCTTGATATATATCGAAGTATTGGTGTGAATCATTTATTCCTTGCTTTATTTGATGGTCAACGTCCAGCTGACGAAGTATTGGATGAGCTAGGAGAAGAAGTACTACCTCATTTCCCAGCATTGTAAAGGAGTGAAAAGAATGAAAGCGATAGGACTTATGCAATATGGAGATAAAAGTGTACTACAAGAGATTGAAATGCAGACACCGCTATTGGGAGACAATGATGTACTGATTGAAGTATATGCAGCTGGTGTAAATCCCGTGGATTGGAAAATACGTGAAGGTTTACTTCAAGACGTAATTTCTTATAACTTCCCGCTCGTTTTAGGATGGGATGTTGCAGGGGTAGTTGCTGATATAGGGAAAAACGTAACAGCATGTAAAGTGGGGGATGAAGTATATAGTCGTCCAGATATTGAACGAAATGGTACTTATGCAGAGTACGTGGCTGTAGATGAGAAGTATGTGGCGAAAAAACCGAGAAATCTATCTTTTGAGGAAGCAGCATCAACCCCTCTAGTAGGTTTGACAAGTTGGCAAAGTTTAGTGAAGTTCGCAAATGTTCAAAAAGGTAATAAGGTTTTAATTCATGCTGGATCTGGCGGGATTGGCACGTTTGCTATTCAGCTAGCGAAAAGTTTAGGTGCACATGTTGCAACTACGACTAGTACGAAAAACATGCAGTTTGTAAAGGATCTAGGCGCTGATACTGTCATTGATTACAAAACAGAAGACTTTTCTTTACTTCTGCATAATTACAATATTGTATTTGATGTGTTAGGCGGGGATGTACTAAAGGATAGTTATAAAGTGCTTGCACAAAATGGAAAGTTAGCGTCTATTTATGGTCCGAAAGGTATGGAAATTCCACAAACTGAAATATCAAGAGAGAAAAATATTGAGAGTGACCATATATTTACTGAACCTAATGGATATGAACTTTCTCTTA
Organism: Bacillus thuringiensis; assembly: GCF_022095615.2. Lineage (NCBI taxonomy): Bacteria > Bacillati > Bacillota > Bacilli > Caryophanales > Bacillaceae > Bacillus > Bacillus thuringiensis. The sequence continues at coordinate 3,127,285 of NZ_CP155559.1, read as the reverse complement.
TTACAGAATTAATTGAGGGCGGGAAGATTAAACCTGTTGTAACGCATGTGTTGCCTTTACATGTAGAAGGCGTAAAAAAAGCACACCACATAAGTGAGTCAGAACGTGCTCTTGGCAAAATTGTATTGAAGAAACATTGGTAAAGTATGAGGTTGTAGAGACAGTATTGTGCTAAGTAGCGAATGAGCTTATATATTCTATTCTAGCAATTGTTTTAAAAGGGAGAGAACAAATGGATTCAATGACATTTCTTTTATTCGGAGCGACAGGAGATTTAGCGAAACGCAAAATTTATCCTGCTTTATATAAACTATTTAGTAATCAAAATATACCACAATCTATTTCGATTATCGGTATTGGCAGAAAGGTAATGTCAGATGTGGAATTTCAAACAAAGGTAGAACAATCCCTTGCTACATTTTCTAGAATATCTACTGATGACGAATCAGGAGTAGAAGAATTTATTAGCACATTTCGTTATTGTCAATTAGATACAGCGAATATAGTGGGCTATCAAGATTTACTGAGCCTAGTAAAAAAGCGTGAAACAGAATTAAAAATTCCTGAAAACCGTATGTTTTATCTATCTGTTGTACCAGAAGTATTTGATGTGATTGCTTTAAATATTAAAGAGAGTGGATTGTGGGCTACAAAAGGATTGAACCGTCTCATTATAGAAAAGCCTTTTGGTCATAATGTAAAATCTGCTCGTGAGTTAAATACGAAGGTAATTAAAAGTTTTTATAAAGCTGATATTTATTGTATTGATCATTATCTTTGAAAATGAATGGTAACTAGGAATACACAAAAAAAATATTGTGAAATAAAGAATCTTTATTTCGAGACATTTTTATTGACGATAGTAATTTATATAGTTAATATACTAGACGTAAGGTTATTTGATTACTAAAAGTAATTTGATATATATTAGTTTGTTAAGTTCGATAAATAAGTAAGTTGTAGTAGAAATGCTTTGAATTGGCACTATTAATATTGGGGACAATTAGAAAGCGAAAGGTATAAAAAAGAATTGGAATTTGATAACTCTTTGTTTTTTATAAAACATGGGCTTCTGTACAATTCATTTCTAATATATTGACCAGGATTATACAACAAGAGGGGGACTAAAATTGGAATCAATGACCTTTGTTTTATTTGGAGCGACAGGGGACTTAGCGAAACGCAAAATTTACCCCGCACTATATAACTTATATAGAGATCAAAAGCTTCCAAAGCAAATATCCGTTATTGGGCTTGGAAGACGTGAAGTATCTCATATAGATTTTCAAAAAAGAATACAAGAATCAATAGAGACGTTTTCCCGTCATAGAGAAGAAGGTACTCCAGAGCTCGAAGGTTTTTTAGATAATTTTCGTTATTGTCCATTAGATGTGAGTAAGCCGGAAGACTATGAGAGGTTATTACAAGTCGTTCGTGAAAGGGAAGAGGAACTACATATAAAAGGTAATAGAATGTTCTATCTTTCCGTTGCACCTGAATTTTTCGAGACCATTGCTTTAAATATTAAGGAAAGCGGACTTGATAAAACGGATGGATGGAAACGCCTAATGATTGAGAAACCGTTTGGGCACGACCTTACATCTGCTCGTGAGCTTAATGATAAGCTTAGTCGCACGTTTGAAGAAGACGAGATATACCGTATTGATCATTATTTGGGTAAACCGATGATTCAAAACCTTGAAGCACTAGAATTTGCAAATCCTGTTCTCCAATCGATTTGGAACAAAGAACATATAGCAAATGTACAAATCACAGCAAGTGAAACGGTTGGGGTTGAAGAAAGAGCCGGATATTATGATCACGCCGGAGCCATTCGTGATATGGTTCAAAATCACATGTTACAAATATTAATGATGACTGCTATGAATCTGCCGGAAAAAATTAACGCATGTGAAATTCGAGAGGAAAAGCGAAAGGTAATGGAGACGCTTCGTAAAGTGAAAAAAGAAGACGTTCAGAAGCATATCATTCGCGGTCAATACTCTTCAGGAGAGATAAAAGGTGGGCAAGTTGTAGCGTATAAAGAGGAGCCTGGAGTAAATCCTGCTTCTAACATAGACACATTTGTTACTGCTCGCTTGTGGATCGATAATCCATTTTGGACTGATGTTCCCTTCTATATACGAACAGGTAAAAGAATGAAAGAAAAGTCTACTCGTATTGTAATCGAATTTAAAAATACGTTAAAACAGCAATATCAAGATAATAACCCAAATGCAGAACCTAACTTATTAATAATTGAAATTAGCCCAGGTGAAAATGTTTCATTACAGTTAAATAGTAAAAATCCATTGAAAAATGGAGAGATTGAACCGATGCGTATTAACTTTACTTGCGAGCAAGCGGATGTGGGAGTACCTGAAGCGTATGAAAGACTCATTCATGATGCTGTGAGTGGAGACGCTACATTCTTTGCACACTGGAGAGAAGTTGAATTGTCATGGGAATGGGTACAACCAATTCTTGAAGCATTCGAGGAGAACTTATTACCACTTCATGAATATGAATCTGGTTCATATGGTCCAGATGCGTCGAATGAATTATTGCAAGAAAGTGGATTTAAATGGTGGTTAGATCAAGAAACGGAAAAATAAGTACTTTCATGAAAGTACTTAGGGGGACGATTACTATGACACAAAACATAAATCAATTAGCAGTGAATACACTTCGTACGTTATCAATTGATGCTATTAATGCGGCAAATTCAGGTCATCCAGGTCTTCCGATGGGAGCAGCACCGATGGCTTATGCATTATGGGCGAATCATTTAAATCATAATCCTAATCATCCAAAATGGTTTAACCGTGATCGATTCGTTTTATCAGCGGGACACGGATCGAGCCTACTATATAGCTTACTTCATTTAGCTGGATATGACGTTTCAATTGATGACTTGAAAAGCTTCAGAAAGTTAAATAGTAAAACACCAGGACATCCTGAGTTTGGTCATACTTCTGGAGTTGAAGCGACTACAGGACCGTTAGGACAAGGGATTGCAAATGCTGTCGGAATGGCAATGGCAGAAGCGCATTTAGCAGCGAAGTTCAATAAGGATAGTCACTCTATTATAGATCATAATACGTACGCTTTAGTTGGAGACGGTGACTTAATGGAGGGTGTCGCTTATGAAGCGATGTCGATGGCAGGGCATATGAAACTTGGCAAGTTAATTGTACTGTATGATTCAAATGAAATTTCACTTGATGGTGAATTAAACATTGCTTTTTCTGAAGATATTCAGAAAAGGGTAGAATCTGCACATTGGCAATATGTAAGAGTTGAGGATGGAAACGATGTTGAGGCTATTACAAAAGCTATTCAATTAGCGAAAGACAATACGGATCAACCTACTCTTATAGAAATTAGAACCATTATAGGTTATGGAAGTCCAAAAGTTGCTGGAACGAACAAAGCACATGGTAACCCGCTTGGAGTAGAAGAAGCAACAGCGACAAAACAAGTGTATGGTTGGCATTATGAGGAAGACTTCTTTGTGCCTGAAGAAGTAACAGCTCATTTTAATGATTTGAAACAAAAAGGTATTGAAAAAGAGAACGAATGGAATGAGCATTTCAATTTATACAGAGAATCGAATTCTGCACTAGCAGATGAATTAGAAAAAGCGATTACAGGTGAGGTTTTAATCGAAGCGAAAGACATTCTATCCTTTGATACTGAAAAAACGATTTCCACTCGTGTTGCAAGTGGGGAAGCTATTAATCATTATGTGAAAACGATTCCTTCTATTTTCGGTGGAAGTGCGGATCTTTCTCATTCTACGATGACAGATATAAAAGGTGAAGCAGTGTATGCAGTAGAATCGTATGCTGGCCGAAATATATACTTCGGTGTACGTGAACATGCAATGGGAGCGGCAGCGAATGGACTGGCTCTTCATGGAGGAGTAAAACCTTTTGTAAGTACATTCTTTGTATTTAATGATTACCTTCGTCCATCTATTCGACTCGCTGCGTTGCAAAAGTTACCTGTAACGTACGTATTCACACATGATTCGATCGCTGTAGGAGAAGATGGTCCAACGCATGAACCAATCGAGCACTTGGCAGCTCTTCGGGCAATTCCTGGTTTAACAGTTATCCGCCCGTCAGATGCAAATGAAACAGCGAGCGCGTGGGCGTATGCATTACAGCAAACGGATGGTCCAGTTGTTTTAGTACTTAGTCGTCAAAATCTACCGGTGTTTAATGAAACGAAAGTAAACATAGAAAATCTTTCTAAAGGAGCTTATGTACTAACGCAAACAAATGAAAATCCGGATGTGATTTTAATTGCGACAGGTTCAGAAGTATCCTTAGCTGCTAGTGCAAAACAGAAACTAGAAGAAGAACAAGTTTCTGTTCGCATCGTTGCAATGCCGAGCTGGGAATTATTCGATCGCCAATCGAAAGAATATAAAGAATCTGTTCTTCCGTCTTCTGTAACGAAACGAGTATCGCTTGAGATGGGTGTATCTCTTGGATGGGAGCGTTATGTAGGACAAGAAGGAAAAATATTATCGATTGAAACATTTGGAGCTTCAGGAACTGGAGCTGAAGTCATGAATCTATTTGGATTTACGACAGAAAATGTTGTTCAGATTACAAAAAGTGTACTGAATTCTTAAGCTATGACTGTGAATACCTTTCTGGATTTATCGATACTGAAAGGTATTCAAAATCGTAGTGTATTGAATTTTTAATAAAAGATGATTTGAGGAGGAATTATATTATGCAAGTAGGATTAATTGGTTTAGGTAAAATGGGATTAAATTTAGGGAAGAATTTAATGGATCATAAGCATGAAGTAGCAGCGTTTGATTTAAATACGAGCGCAGTAGAAGAAATGAAAGAGTACGGGGCTACAGGTACATCTAGTTTAAGTGAACTTGTTCAGTCATTACAATCACCAAGAATTCTTTGGGTTATGGTACCACACGCTGTTGTTGATTCTGTTATTGATGAGGTTACACCACTTTTATCAAAAGGAGATATTTTAATTGAAGCGGGTAATTCACATTATAAAGAGTCTATCCGCCGATATGAGCAACTAAAGAAAGATGGTATTCACTTTATGGATGCAGGAACTTCTGGCGGAATGGAAGGCGCTCGTAATGGTGCTTGTTACATGATCGGAGGAGATCAAGAAGCTTGGGACATCGTTGAACCTATCTTCCGTGATACAGCTGTAGAAAATGGATACTTATACGCTGGAAAAGCTGGTAGTGGTCACTTCTTAAAAATGGTTCACAACGGAATTGAATACGGCATGATGGCTGCTATTGGTGAAGGGTTTGAGATCCTAGAGAAAAGTGAATTTGACTACGATTATGAAAAAGTATCAAGAGTATGGAATAACGGTTCAGTAATCCGTTCATGGTTAATGGAATTAACTGAAAATGCATTTTCTAAAGATGCGAAACTGGATGAAATTAAGGGAGTTATGCATTCTTCTGGTGAAGGGAAATGGACAGTAGAAACAGCATTAGACCTTCAAACAGCAACTCCTGTTATCGCAATGTCTCTATTAATGCGCTACCGCTCATTAGACAATGATACATTTACAGGAAAAGTAGTAGCAGCTCTGCGCAATGAATTTGGCGGACATGCAGTAGAAAAGAAATAAAGTGAAACTGTAATCAGTGGGGGCTTCACCCCACACTGATTATTAGTTGAACCAATCGGGGGCTTACTGCCCGGCAAATAGCGGGATAAGCATATTAAACATGTAACTCATCAACGTTTAAAAACTGGAGGGAATTAATCATGAAATTTTTTATTGATACTGCAAATCTTGAGGACATAAAAAAAGCATATAAACTTGGAGTTTTAGCTGGTGTTACAACGAATCCTTCTTTAGTAGCAAAAGAGGGCGTTAAGTTTGAAGACCGTATCGCAGAAATTTGTCAGGCAGTACCTAAAGTTGAGTCTGTTTCGGCAGAAGTAACGCCAGATGCTGTTACTGCTGAAGAAATGATTACTCAAGCAGAAGAGTTAATTAAAATTAACGGTGGAGATAAAAATGTCACGATAAAACTCCCAATGACGCTAGCAGGATTAGAAGCTTGTCGCTATCTTACTGAAAAAGGTGTGAAAACGAACGTTACACTTATTTTCACTGTGAACCAAGCACTTTTAGCAGCCCGAGCAGGTGCAACATACGTTTCTCCATTTTTAGGACGTTTAGATGATATTTCTGAAGATGGTGTACTATTAGTTGCTAAAATTGCTGAATTATTCGAGGTTCATCAATTAGATACACAAATTATTGCGGCTTCTGTTAGACACCCAGATCATGTAACGCGTGTAGCGATGGCAGGTGCTCACATTGCAACAATTCCTTATAAAGTAATTGAACAACTTGCTATGCATCCATTAACAGATCAAGGTATTGAAAAGTTTGCTGCGGATTGGGCGAAAGCGCCTAAGTTATAATGAAGTAAAGTTTCACCAATTTCTTTTTCACGAGAGGGCCAATCTCTATGTAACTTCATCCTATAAACTTAATCTCGAGTTTGGCATCTTATTACGTGAAAGCAGCAATATGAAAAGGAACTCAGAATAGCACAATGGTTATGAGAAGGACCCCCTTATGAGAGTGTAGTTTATTAAAACGTAGCTCTCATAAGGGAGAGTCTTTTTTGTATAAATCAAAATCAGAGTGCTCTTTTGTTATAGGAATAATTTGAAAGGGGTTACATGGTGAGCTCGAAATATATGATCGGTGTAGATATTGGAACAACTAGTACAAAATCAGTTTTGTTTTCGATTGATGGATCAGTTATTACAAGTCATGGGATTGAATACCCTTTATATTCTCCCGCACCAGAAACAGCAGAACAAGATCCAGAAGAGATTTTTCAAGCGGTCATACATACGATTAAAGAAACTATACAATCAAGTAATGTGCAGCCAGTTGATATTCTTTGTGTTTCTTTTAGTTCGGCAATGCATAGTGTCATTGCTGTAGACGAAGCAGGGAAGCCGTTAACGAGATGTATCACTTGGGCAGATAATAGAAGCGCAAGCTGGGCAGAAAAAATAAAGAATGATATGAATGGTCATGAAATTTACCTTCGTACTGGAACACCAATCCACCCTATGTCACCACTTTCGAAATTAGTTTGGCTTAAGAATGAACATGCTGAGTTGTTTGCAAAGAGCTATAAATTCATCTCTATTAAAGAGTATGTTTTCTATAAGTTATTTAAGGAATATGTAATTGATTATTCTATTGCATCAGCAACAGGAATGTTCAATTTGAAATCTTTAAAATGGGATGAAGAAGCCTTGCGTGTTGCAGGAATTACAGATGAAAAGCTATCTACAGTTGTTCCAACGACGCACAGTTTAAGAGGGATAGATGAAGAGCTTGCAAAAGAGATGAATGTACTTGTTACTACTCCTTTTATAGTCGGTGCGAGTGATGGAGTACTATCGAATTTAGGTGTAAATGCAATAGAACCTGGAGTAGTTGCTATTACAATTGGTACGAGCGGTGCGGTGCGAGTTGTAACAAATCGGCCTGTAACGGATCCGAAGGGGAGGACTTTTTGTTATGCGTTAACTGAGGATCTTTGGGTAATTGGAGGACCGGTTAATAATGGTGGTATGATTTTTAGGTGGGTTCGCGATCAATTATGTACGTTAGAAGTTGAGCATGCGCAGCGTTTAGGAAAAGATCCATATGAAGTGCTTACGGAAATAGCAGCAAAAGTGAATCCTGGATCTGATGGTTTATTATTTCATCCGTATTTAGCCGGTGAAAGAGCACCTTTATGGAATGCGAATGCGCGGGGATCTTTCTTTGGGCTTGGGCTACATCATAAGAAAGAGCATCTGATACGTGCTGTTTTAGAGGGAATCATTTATAACTTGTATACAGTTCTTCTTGCGTTAAAAGAACTAATTGGCGAACCGAAAAAAATTCAAGCGACAGGTGGTTTTGCAAGGTCGGAACTTTGGAGACAGATGATGGCAGATATTTTTCATCAAGATGTATATGTTCCGGAAAGTTTTGAAAGCTCTTGCTTAGGAGCTGCAATCCTCGGTTTATATAGTTTAGGTGAAATAGATACATTATGCGTAGTTTCTGAAATGGTAGGTGCAGATTTTCATCATGAGCCAAACATGGAAAGTGTAGAAAAATATAAAGATTTAACACCAATCTATATTCGTCTGTCTCGTCACTTGGAAGAAGAATATGAAAGTATAGCGGCGTACCAAAAAAAGTGGGTTTAAAGGCTATTTAACAAGAAAATATGGTAACGTATAAAGAGGTACTCCGATTTTTTAGGATACTCTTTCAACATAAAATATTTTAAGAAGTATGATGAACGAAAAATATAGGGAGAGAGGGTTATGAAAATGAAGGATAACAAAGAGTTTATTGGATATGTTGGAACATACACGAAAGAAAATAGTGAAGGAATATATAAGTTTACGTTAGACACGGAAGCGAAAAAAATTAGTAATGTAACACTTGCGGCCAAGCTGGATAACCCTACATATGTAACGATTAATCGAAATAATGAATATCTCTATTCCGTTGTTAAGGAAGGCGAATCTGGTGGTGTAGCTGCTTATTCGATTGATAGTAAAACTGGAGAGCTAAAGGTAGAAAACAGACAAGTAGTAGAAGGGGCTTCTCCTTGTCATGTGAGTGTTGATAGTGGAAATCATACAGTAGTTACAGCGAATTATCATAAAGGAACGATTGAGTCTTTCGTAGTAAATGAAGAAAATGGAACTGTAAATCCTGCCGCATCTATTATGACGCATAAAGGTTCAGGTCCGAATAAAGAAAGACAAGAAAAACCACATGCGCATTACGTGGGATATACTCCTGATGAAAAATATGTGGTGGGTGTTGATTTAGGGATAGATAAATTAATTACGTATGATATAAAAGGTAGTACATTAACAGAAGTGAATAGTTTATCTGTAAATCCAGGGAGTGGCCCGAGACATATTACTTTTCACCCGAATGGAAAGTATGCGTATGTGATGACGGAGCTTAGTTCAGAGGTTATTGTGTTAACATATAATCCAGCAGAGGGAACGTTTACAGAATTACAGTATATTTCTACCATTCCAGAAGAATTTGATGGAAATAGTCAAGGAAGTGCGATTCATATTTCATCAGACGGCCGTTTTGTATATGCAGGTAATCGTGGTCATAATAGTATTGCGATTTTCAGCGTGGATCAAAACTCAGGTCAGCTTACATTTGTTGCACATACATCTACAGAAGGAAATTGGCCGAGGGACTTTGTATTAGATCCTACTGAAAAGTTCCTTGTTGCTACAAATGAAAAGTCGCATAATCTTGTGCTATTTTCAAGACATGAATCTACAGGTAAGCTAACGCTTATCCAATCTGATGTTGTTGTCCCAGAGCCTGTTTGTGTTAAATTTTTAAATGTTTAAGTTGTGATCGGTAGAATTTATATATCAAAAACAATAAAAAGCAAAGCGATATCGCTTTGCTTTTTATTGTTTCTTTTTCGGTCTACGTACTAACTCGCCGCCGCAGTTTGGACAAACGTTATGTCTTTCTTCTGTACACGGTGCGCAAAATGTACATTCATACACGCAAATGTAAGCTTCAGAATCTTGCTCGAGCGATTGATCGCAAATTTGACAATTTGTTTTCATTTGTAGTGCCATAGTAATCCTCCTTGTTATTTGAAAGTTCTTAATTTAATTATAATTGATAGTGTAGTGGAAGTCTTTTTTTATTGAAAAGAAATAAAAGGATTATGTTGTTGTTTGAAATGAAATATGCCCGTTTATTTTAAATTTGATAATTTACTATAGTTGGATTATTATGGAATAGTTGAAAGGCAACTGGGGGTATATATTTTGACTAATAATAACGATTATTTTCATGTAGAAGAGGATGTAAATCACAATAGTTTAAAAGCAGACTGTGAAAAGTGTTTTGGTTTATGCTGTGTAGCATTACCGTTCGCAGCGTCAGTAGATTTCGCAGTGAATAAAGATGGTGGTAAACCATGTTCCAACTTACAATCAGATTTTAAATGTAGCATACATAAAAATCTTAGAGAAAAAGGTTATAAAGGTTGTACAGTATTTGAATGTTTCGGCGCTGGGCAGAAAATTTCTCAAGTTACATTTAACGGGATTGATTGGCGGAAAGATGCTAAGCATGCGAGAAAAATGTATGATGCTTTTCCGATTATGCATCAGCTTCATGAAATACTGTGGTATTTGAATGAGGCTATTCTTTTACAGGCGACACAATCGATTCATAAAGAGTTAAGTAAAGCGATTGAAGAGACGGAGCGCCTATCAAATTTAAGTTCAGATGAGTTAATGAAAATAAATGTTCCATTACACAGAGCGGAAGTGAACATTCTTCTTTTAGAAACGAGCGAATTAGTCTGGAAGGAAATGAATGCTGCGCGTAAGAAACGAATCATTCACCGCGGAGCAGACCTTATGGGAGCAAATCTGAAAAAGAAAAATTTGCAAGGGGCGAATTTAAGAGGAGCATACTTAATTGCTGCTAACTTAAATGGCGCAGACTTACGTGGAGCAGATCTCATCGGAGCAGATTTGCGAGATGCAGATATTCGCGGCGTCGATTTTACAAATAGTATTTTTCTGACGCAAGTTCAAGTTAATGCGGCGAGAGGGGATAAACATACGAAATTGCCGAAATTGTTGTCCCGTCCATCGCATTGGGGTGCGTAAAGAGTATATAAAAACAGGCAGAGATTAAGAATCTCTGCCTGTTTTGTTATTTCTTTTCAAAAGTAGTAATGAAAACGCTACATATAATAAGAATACCACCAATGAAAAAGTTACTATTTAATGTCTCATTTAATAAGAGCCAACCAAGTAACGATCCAACGATAGGTTGGAAGAAGAAAAATAAGGAACCAATGCTTGCGTCCATTAGTTCTAATCCTTTATTCCAAAGGAAAAAGGCACCTGCTGTTGAGATGATTCCTAAATAAAGTACGCCTAATACTACATACATGTTCATATGTTCAATCGGGTTTGATTGAAATTCCCATATCATAAAAGGTGTAATAAAAAAGAGTGAAAAGAATATGGCGTACGTTGTAATCACTAAAGATGAAAATCGAGCTGAAGCAATCTTCACATACATGGATAGTAAAGCCCACGTAATAGCGGCCCCGACTAATATGATTGTACCGATAAAATAGGAGCCAATTTCAATATCCCATCCAATGACGATAATGACACCGATTGTCGCTATTATAGTTGAGAAAAGTCTACGAGTAGTTAGTTTTTCTTTCAAAATGATCGCTGCAAATATAACCATAAATGCCGGAGTAGCTGATGTTACTAACGAGCCTGTATGAGCGTCAGATAGTTTTGTTCCGATAAATTGACATGTAATCGAAATGAAATATCCGATAAATCCAATCCAAGCGAATAATAGCCAATCTTTTTTGCGAATGGTTATTTTTTTCTTTTGCTTTTTCTCAGCTATTTTCAAAATTGCATATAAAACAACAAAAGCAATAATAAAGCGTAGCCAAACGAGTGTCAGTGGTGGGATAAAGTCGAGTACGTATTTACTAACGACGTACATACCGCCCCATATACTAGCTGCTAGTGATAAACATATAGCTCCTAAAATTGTTTGTTTCATTTGAATTACCTCCGTCTATTTTTAGGGTTATGATTTATTCCCTAAGACGAGGCATAGTGCACTTGTTATATGAATGCCCGTCTTAGATTATAGACGGTCTACAGGTTGATCGTTTTCGAATGAAGTGTTGTAGTACATACGTGCATTCCTCCTTCATATTTTATAATGATATTATAACTTAATTTTCAGTTTATTGTGATGTTTCTTTAGAAAATGGAAATGGTGGTTGTCTAAGAAAGCATAGTATATGGTAGAAAAACATATTTTTAAAATAAAAGAAACCAATTACATAACTGATAAGTATATTAAGAGTAGGATGAAAAAGTAGATTAATAGAGAAAGAGGAGGAGATTATTATAACTACAACCGTTATTTCTCATTTTTACAATGAAGAATATTTATTACCGTGGTGGCTTATGCATCATACGAAACTGTTTGATCATGGTATTTTAATTAATAAAGGTTCAACAGATCGTTCAGTTGAAATTTGTAAGCGATATGCGCCGCATTGGGAAGTACGAGATTCTGCATACCCGGAATTTGATGCGCTAGCGACAGACCATGAAGTGATGATGGTAGAACAAGAAGTAAAGGGATGGAAAATGATTTTAAATACGACTGAGTTTCTTTGCGTGCAAGATAAAAATCAGTTTTGGAAATCACTAAATGAATTGGGAGGGAGAATGTATTGGCTAGAAGGGCTTATTATGGTCGATGACCTTAACTATACTTATCCGGACCTTAATTTTGGAATACCTTTAATGAAGCAGCGATTTCACGGCTATTTACCAGAAGATTGGGCGTTATGGAGAAGAGGCAGATTTATTCATAATCATGGACATGGAAGTTATACGGTTGGAAGACATTTATCTGCGCATGAATCTATGATTTATCCGCCCCTTGCGTGTATTGCATGGTTTGGTTTCAGTCCGTGGAATGATGCGATGAGAAAGCGAAAATTACAAATTGGTCCGACTCTTTCTGAAGCTAGTAAGCATGGGGGAATGGGAACGCATCATATTATTACACCTGAAAAATTAGAAGAATGGTATAAAGATTTAGCGAGAGGAGCGAAGGATTTACGTTTTAGTGGTGCGTATCGTTATGCTTTTTTATAAATGATTCCCACCACAAAATTGTTTCTTCAATTCCTGTATTTAGATCGTATGTTGGTTTCCAGTTTACTTCATTTTTTAAACGTTCTACATTAACGCCGACGAATAAAGGTTCATCTTTAGAGAAAGGGATCGCACCTAGTTTAATTAAATGTTCTTTTCCTATCTTTTTAGCAATAATAGAAGCTAATTCTTTAATTTGTACAGATTGACCAGAAGCGATATTGATTGTGCCTGTAACGTCGTGTTCTAATACTGTTACGAGAGCATCAGCGACGTCCCCCACATGGAGGAAATCTCTTGATTGTTTTCCATGTGTACATAGTGCTTCCTCATTTTTTAATAAGGAAGTGATAATGTTAGAAACGAGTCGATTCCCTTGTTCGTGAGGGCCATACATATGGAAAATGCGGCCCCAACACATGCTGAGGCCTGTTTGCTCAGCGTATGATTGTAGCCAAGAGTGTAGTGCGTTTTTACATAATGAATACGGGGTTTTATAGGAAAGAAGCGGTGAATCTTCAAATAGTACGCCGTTAAACCATTCATACTCTGCGCCAGTACCTGCAACAACGACTCGCTTTCCACCGCATGTTGTAAAGTGTTGAATCAATGAGATACTGGATGTAAGCCAATAGTAATTATGAATAGATACATAGCACGCTGGCGGCACTGCTTCCCAAGCTAAATGAATGAGATGACTAGGTTTAATGTTGTAAATGAGTTTTTTTACTTCTTCATCGCAAAGTAAGTTTACTTTATGCCAATGGCAAGAAAGGTGAGAAGGTTTATTTGTATTGTAAGTGGCGTGCACTTCATAGCCCTTTTGTATAAGAGAATATACAATATATTTACCAATCCATCCACTACCGCCTGTTACAAGGATTTTTTTCATGGCTTAATTACCTCAACTTCTGGTATCGTTACTAAAAATTTGCCGCCCCATTCACGAATGAAAGAGCATTCTTTCATAATTTCATCTTTTAAATTCCAAGGAAGTATGAGAATGTAATCAGGTTTTGTACGCTTAATTTCTTCTGGAGGTTGTATTGGAATGCGGGTACCTGGTAGAAGGAGATTTTGTTTGTGAGGGTTTTTATCTACTGTATAAGCTAGAAATTCTTTTCCTATCCCGCAATAATTTAAAAGGGTGTTTCCTTTAGCAGGAGCACCGTAACCGATAATTTGTTTGTTTAAAGCTTTTGCTTCGATAAAAAACTTTAAAATATTTATTTTCAATTGTTCGATGTGTTTAGAGAAAAGGAGATAGCAATCTAATGTATCTAGCCCGTGATCTACTTCTTTTTGGATTAAATTTGTAACATTGGAATGGATAGTAGATGAGTCATTATGATGGTTTATAAAAATACGCAAGGAACCACCGTGCGTTGCAAGTTCTTCTACATCGACAATTTGTAAATGATGATGAGCTAAAACTTTTTGAAGACTTATAAGTGAGAAATAGGAGAAGTGCTCATGGTAGATCGTATCAAACTGTTTACATGATATGAGATTTAATAAGTGCGGGAATTCAATTGTTATCGTGCCATCTTGTTTTAATAACGTTTTTAAACCGGCGACAAAATCATGTAAGTTCGGAACGTGTGCCAATACGTTATTTGCGATGATTAAATCAGCTTGTGGTAACTCTTTTGCTAAATCATTGCTGAAAAAATTTACTTCAGTAGGAATGCCTTTTTGGATAGCGATTTCTGCTACATTTTTTGCTGGTTCAATTCCTAACGTTTCGATATGTTCTTTTTGAAAGTATTGTAATAAGTACCCGTCGTTACTCGCGATTTCAATCACTTTCGAATGGTTTGTTAAGTTAAAACGCTTTATAGCCATTTCTACATATTGCTTAGCGTGTAGTAGCCAGCTTGATGAGTAAGAACTGAAGTATAAATAGTCATGAAAAATATTGTGCGGAGATTCAAATTCATCTAATTGTACAAGTAAACAAGAGTTACAAACAAATGTGTGCAGCGGATAAAATGGTTCCATTTTATATGAATTTTCAGGAGCTACAAATGAGTTAGCGAGAGGGGAAACTCCTAAATCTAAAAAAGTATTTGTTAGTAATGAGTGGCAAAAACGGCATTTTTTCTGTTCCATTTTATAGCCCCCTTATAAATTTTTGAATGCATCGATTTGTTGTCGCGTGAAAGATTCCATATTTTCACCAGATGCATATTTTTTGTACCAATCAACAGTCCAAGCGATAGAATGGTCTGTTGATAACTTAGGTGTCCAACCGAGTTTATTTACTGCTTTTGTACTATCAAGTGTTAAAATAGGTGATTCATAAGGAGTGTTTGTATGAGGAGAAAGGATTGTTAGTGGTTGATTCCATAATTTCATTATAGATTGAATAACATCATGAACGGTTCTGTTAGGTTCATTTATCGGGCCGAAATTCCACGCTGCTGCATATTCGGCGTCATGCCCAAGCTTCTCAGCTAAAAGAATATAGCCGTGTAAAGGATCTAATACGTGTTGCCACGGACGAATAGCGTTTTTGTTTCTAATAGTTAATGTATCATGTTGTAAATACGCTCGAATAATATCTGGAAATAATCGGTCTTCTGCCCAATCGCCACCACCGATGACGTTACCTGCTCTTACTGAGGCAAGTTTCTGAGTATGAGTGCGGAAGAATGATTTTTGATAGGATGTTGCAACTAGTTCAGCGCAAGCTTTACTAGCACTATAAGGATCGAAACCTCCTAGCCGGTCACTTTCCACAAATGCCCGATTACCGCTCCCGTCATTTTCATAACATTTATCACTTGTAACATTAATGATGCTGCGTATGCTTTCTATATGTTTTGCGGCTTCTAATACGTGAACAGTTCCTAAAACATTCGTTTTAAATGTTTCGATAGGATTTTTATAGGAAGTGGTGACGATTGGCTGGGCTGCTAAATGAAATAGTATGTCTGGGTTATGTTGTTTTAGGGCAAGGAATAAAGAATCGTAATCTGTAATATCGCCCTTAATTGTCATGCATTCTTTTGCTACGTTACATTGTTCAAAAAGGTTAGGAATGGATGGAAGATGAGAAGAGTAACCGATTACTTCTGCACCTAATGAGGTTAAAAAAAGGGTGAGCCAAGAGCCTTTAAAGCCAGTATGTCCCGTAATAAATACTTTTTTCTTATCCCAAAAAGATGATGAAGTCATATTACCAAACCTTCCACGGAGCTTTATTACTTTCCCATAGCTCGACTAATTTATTTTTATCGCGCAATGTATCCATCGGGTGCCAAAAACCAGTATGTTGAAAGGCTGCTAATTCATTTTTATTTACTAACTGCACTAAAGTTTCTGTTTCAAAAACAGACTTATCTCCGCTAATATAATTGAAAACATCAGGATGTAAAACGAAAAATCCACCGTTAACCCATCCACCATCACCTAAAGGTTTCTCTTGAAAGGATGTGACAGACTGTTTATCTAAGACGAGAGAACCGAATCTCCCAGGAGGCTGTACGGCTGTAACAGTAGCTAATTTCCCGTGGCTTTTATGAAATGCAATAAGATCTTTTATATTTACATTGCTTAATCCGTCACCATAAGTAAGGCAAAAAGGTTCGTCCCCGACGTAATTTTGTATTTTTTTAACCCGTCCACCCGTTTCGGTATTTAGACCGGTGTCAATTAGTGTAACTTTCCACGGTTCAATACGATGAGAATGGCTAGTAATTGTATTGTCGCTTAAATGTATTGTGAAATCTGACATGTGTAAGTTGTAATTTAGAAAGAACTCTTTAATTGCATATCCTTTATAGCCTAAGCAAATAATAAACTCAGTAATGCCGTAATGACTATATAAACTCATAATGTGCCATAGAATAGGCTTTGTTCCAATTTCAATCATAGGCTTTGGTTTTAAATGTGTTTCTTCCCCAATCCGAGTCCCGTATCCACCAGCAAGAATAACAGCTTTCATTTTATCCTCCTAAGTATAAAAGAATTTGATATCGATGTTGTTATGATATGTACTTAAAATTAGAAAGGAACGGGAAATTCTATGGTTATATTTCGTTCGTTTTAGTTTTTCGGGTTTGAGTATTTTATTATATAATTAAATTAACAGATTAGATCGTATAAGATGAGACGATAAATTTTGTATAAATTATGAATAAGAAACCGTCACGTTTGACTGTACAGTTTATGTATTGTATGATGGTAGTAATATAAACAAGGGGGGAAGATCGTTGGGAAGGTGTATCGAATCGGACAGTTGGCTCTCATGGCTCACGTGTCGAAACGAACGATTGATTATTATACGAATCTAGGAATCTTAAAAGCGGAGCGATCTCAATCTAATTATCGCTATTACGACGAAACAGCATTTGAGACATTACAATTTATTGAGAAGTGCAAAGAAATGCATATGCCGCTTTGTGAGATTAAAGAGAAAATCGAGGAGAAGAAGAAGCTGCTCGGTATCAATGAACACGTTTCGAAACAAGTGAATGAAGTGACAGACCATATTCATCGATTAGAAGCAGAGTTAACGGAGTTAAAACCGCTTTTAGATGGATTGACTGATTCACAACGTGAAAAAATATCGAAATCTTTATCTGGTCAAACGACAGCTTTAATACAGACACTTGCTCTATTATTATAGAAAAAAGTGAAATCCGACCTCTTTAATTTTTGTATCGGGCTATGTTTTCTAATGAACAAATAAGAAAACATTATAGTATACAGGAGGTGGACACCTTAGTTTTTTAAACTAGGGGGATTCATTGGAAATATTTAATTTAGTCATGGTTGCGATTTTAATCGCATTTACTGGATTTTTCGTAGCAGCAGAGTTTGCGATTGTAAAAGTACGTTCAAGTCGTATCGATCAGCTTGTTGCGGAAGGGAAACGCGGTGCTTTAGCAGCGAAAAAAGTAACAACAAATTTAGATGAATATTTATCTGCTTGTCAATTAGGTATTACAGTTACAGCTATGGGATTAGGTTGGTTAGGTGAACCGACAATTGAAAAGTTACTACACCCGCTATTTGAGAAATGGAACTTAAACCCTTCTATCTCATCAGTATTAACATTTGGTCTTGCTTTTATGCTAATGACGTATTTACACGTTGTAGTAGGGGAATTAGCTCCGAAAACGATGGCGATTCAAAAGGCTGAACAAGTAACATTATTATTGGCAACTCCGTTAATGATGTTCTATAAAATCATGTATCCATTTATTTGGGTATTAAACGGTTCAGCGCGTGTGATAACTGGTTTATTCGGTTTAAAACCAGCTTCAGAACATGAAGTAGCTCATACAGAAGAAGAATTACGTCTTATCCTTTCAGATAGCTATGAAAGTGGCGAAATTAATCAAGCCGAATACAAGTATGTAAATAACATTTTTGAATTTGATAATCGTATTGCAAAAGAAATTATGGTACCGCGAACAGAAATCGTTGGTTTCTACCTGGAAGATTCAGTAGAAGAACACATGAAAGTAATCCAAAATGAGCGATACACACGTTATCCGATTTTTGGAGAAGATAAAGATGATATTATCGGTATGGTCAACGTAAAAGATTTCTTTATTCGATATATGACCGAAGATCAAAAAGATTTATCATCAATTCGCTCGTATATGCGTCCGATTATTGAAGTGATGGAAACGACTCCAATTCACGACTTATTACTTCAAATGCAGAAGAAGCGAATTCCGATGGCTGTTTTATATGATGAGTACGGAGGAACAGCAGGGATTGTAACGCTTGAGGACATCTTGGAGGAAATCGTCGGCGAAATTCGTGACGAATATGATGAAGATGAAGCACCACCAATTCAACATGTGAACGAGCAACACATCATTGTTGATGGAAAAGTGCTTATCTCAGAAGTGAAAGATTTATTTGGATTACACATTGAAGAAGATGATGTGGATACAATCGGTGGATGGATCATGATGCAAAATCATGAAATTGAAGAAGGACAACACGTTGAGGCGGAAGGTTATGAATTTAAAGTGTTAGAAAAAGACGCTTACCAAATTAAACGTGTTGAAATTCGTAAAATGGAGCAAGAACAAGAAGAAGAGAAAGCAGCAACTGTGTAAGTTGCTGCTTTTCTTCTAAAGTATAAAAAATGCGAGATTAGGAGCGGATATTTTGATTCAAGCAGCCTTACGTGTATATCGATTACAATTGTATGTGATCTTTAGTGGTTTACTACTTATGTGGACGATTACTCCGTTTGGAAAACAAGTAACAGGGTTTGGTATCGGATTAGCTGTAAGTGCATATTGTCTTTGGTTATTAGCTCGCAGAGTGGAGAAACTGGGGAAAAGTATCGTAATGAAAGAAAAGGCTCCGGGATTAGGAGTTCTAAATCGATTTGCAGCAGCCATTTTAGGAGCTATCATCATGTATGAAATTGAGCATGAAATGGAAATGTGGGCATTCGGTACAGGCATTTTAGGTGGTCACTTTTTAATGATTGCGAATTTAGCTTATGCAAATATGCAGTTAGTGAAAGAAGAAGAGAAGCAAAGGGAACATGCTTCGAAAAACATAGAGCTATGATGAAAGGGACCTAATGGGGTTCCTTTTTTGAATTTAAGTGCGTTAAGGATAGGAATCAAATTTACGACAAATATAATACGCTTCTTTTTTACGTTTTTCAATAGTATGAAAAATATTGTAAAAAAATTTAAAAAGCCATCGATTTCTAAAGGTTATGTATGTTATTATGACAAAAGACTTTTTGAAAGAGGTGGATACCAATGTTACAAGCGTTACTTATTTTTGTGCTTCAAATTATTTACGTTCCCATTTTGACAATCCGTACGATTTTGCTTGTAAAGAATCAAACAAGATCCGCTGCTGGTGTTGGATTGTTAGAAGGAGCTATTTACATTGTCAGTTTAGGTATTGTGTTTCAAGATTTATCAAATTGGATGAACATCATTGCCTATGTCATTGGCTTTAGTACAGGACTATTATTAGGCGGTTATATAGAGAATAAATTAGCAATTGGTTATATTACGTATCAAGTTAGTTTACTAGACCGTTGTAATGAATTAGTAGATGAACTACGTCACTCTGGATTTGGTGTTACAGTATTTGAAGGCGAAGGTATTAATTCAATACGTTATCGCTTAGATATCGTTGCAAAGCGTTCTAGAGAAAAAGAACTGTTAGAAATTATTAATGAGATTGCACCAAAAGCGTTTATGTCTTCTTATGAAATCCGTTCATTTAAAGGCGGATATTTAACGAAGGCGATGAAGAAAAGAGCGTTAATGAAGAAGAAAGATGAACATGCATCGTAAAGAAAAGGGAGTAATGCTGCATTAAAAGTGCAGTATAAGTCCATATGTAAAAGGGAGGAATCTATTTTGATGAAGATTCCTCTCTTTTTTATGATTTTTTATCTGTTAATTCAAAAAACTAAATCGTATACTTATTTTTTTTACTCATCCTCAAATTAATGATTAGCCATACGACTTGAATAAATATCGGTATGATAAATGCGATTAATAAAACGATAAGTGATATGGATTTAATTCCGGGTGTTTGAGTAACACCTTCAACTTCTCTTAGCCAAATGATAGCTGCCAATATCCCGAAAGCTATAATCCAAAATATGTTACCCATCCACCAAGAAATCCATCGTTTTTTCATATTAGTATCCCTTATATTTACCCTTTGTTAACAGTATATTTTCGTTCGTTATATTTATAATGAAGCAACTTTAAAATTAGCTTTTAACTGTATATCTAACTTGTTTAAACGTTACCATTTCTCCATCCTTATCATCATCTTTCGTTTGCAAAAGTTGAACTCTTGGTTTGTAATCTGTCCTATGAGCGTGTTCAATATCTTTAATGTTAAGTTTGTAAGGTTCACCATTTTTTATTTTTTGTTCCAATACTTTTTTATTGGCAACATAAATAAACGTCACTTTATTTTCATCAATACCTTCAGTCTTAATTTCTAATTCGTTATCTGTTGTTGTAATCGTTGGTGTTAATAATTCCATACTGCCTTTTCCAGTTTCTAAAGAATTTTCTGCTACAGTTGAACATCCGGATAATATGATTCCGATGAATAGAAGAGCAGCTAATTTCTGTTTCATAACATCCCCCAATTTCAAGTGATTTTTGATGTTAGCATTGCTAGACTGCTAGTGTGGAACGTAAATGTTTAGCTAGCACTCTTTTTAATTGTACCATAATATGTAAAATGAAACAGGCTGTATATCCAGTTTTAGGGAGACTGAAAAGTTTACTTATTGTTGTAAATTCGTGTGTTTTAACTTCTATTTCAATCGAAATGTAGACAGGCGAAAGAACTTATTTTTATGGAAATTACAATTTTTTCATATTAAAATAAAGGTATAGGATAGATGAATTTATTCACTTCGGAGGTAGTTACTTGAACATTAACGAGAAGGCAATTGAAATGTTTGAACAAAATAAATACGAGGAAGCAATGGAACTGTTTCAACGAGCAGTACATAAATCTAGAGGTGTACAATCTCTCAATAATCTTGCTTGGATGTACTTTTATGAGGAAGAGGATGATGATAAAGCTCTTGAATTAATAAGAGAAGTTGTTAAGTTGAATCCTTCCTCATACTTTCCTTATAACATCTTAGGGGACGTTTACATAAAACAAAAAAAGTGGGAAGAAGCGAAAGAAGTATTACAAAAGTCTATTTCGATTCAACCATCGGATGAAGCATTTCACAATGTAGCTGTAGCACATTATAACCTTGGAGAGTTTGAAAAAGCTTCGGAATTTTTCTTGCGAGTTGCAGGGGATTCGGACTATATAATGTATAGCTATGTAAAATGTTTAATTGATTTAGGGAGAACGACAGAAGCGAAAGAGAAGTTAGATGCTTTTAACAGGAAAGCTGATGATTTTTTAGGAGAAGTTAGTGTAGCAGATTTATATGTTGAGTTGAATTGCTATAACGAAGCAATTGAATGGTTCGAAAAGGGATACAAAGAAGTTTGGAAAAGTCCCAATTGGATTGGAAGATTTGTGTATGCTCTATATAAAGCTAATAATTTCACGCGTATAAATGAAGTGATACGGGAATCTATCGAAGCGAAAACAGCAGAAATAGAAGATGTTCAAAATGAAGAAGTAGAAGAAAACTGGACAGAAAAAGATAAGAATGAGCTAATTGAGGAATATACAGAAGAGAATAATTGTTATAAAACAATGATAGCACGTATCAAATCTGGATATGTTCCAGGGTTAGAATTTGAAACTTATCATTTAGGGGGTTGCTATTTATTTGGTTGTAAAAGACATAATCATCTTGAATATGAAAAATAAAAAGATTTGACTGTCAAATATGATGGTCGAATCTTTTTATTATAGGTTGCTTTTTGATTCCGAATAATGATTGTAAAATAATGCCCTTTAACTAACTGGGATATAGTACAGTTAGTTAATTGGAAATTGTGGGGAAGGAGGAAGAGCGTGCGGTACAATTGCAAAAGTAAAAAACTACCGAGCGAAGAGAAAAGGGAGATCGGGTTATGATGTGTAATTAATAGTAGGGGAAGAAAATAGGATGGGGGAATGAAGCGTATGGAAAGTACACAAATGTTAGCTTTAAATAAAAAGTGTTGGGATACAGTTGCACCATATTTCTTTCAAGTGGATTGTTTACCGAAATATGGTCCGTATACAGCGTCTGAAGATGAGATTCATTTGTTCGATTCAATTAGAGATAAAAAGGTTCTTGATATTGGATGTGGAAGTGGGCATTCGTTGCGATATATGGCGGAACATGGGGCAGAGGAAGTATGGGGGCTTGATCTTTCAAGTGAACAAATTAAAACAGCGAATGAAACGTTAAAGTGTTGGAATCCAAAGTTAGTATGCGGAGCAATGGAAGAGGAAGGAGATATTCCGAAAGGGTATTTTGATATTGTATATTCTATTTATGCATTAGGTTGGACTTCGAATTTAAGAAAAACGTTGGAACTGATTTATTCATATGTAAAGCCAGGAGGAAGTTTTATTTTTAGCTGGGAGCATCCCGTATATTCAAACTTACAGTATGGTACAGAAGAACTCCTTTTAAAGTCCTCTTATCATGAAGAAACTCCTATTACGTTTGAAACATTTAAAGGGGAGGATGTACAAGCGACATTGTATAAACGAAAAATGAGTACATACATAAATGAGTTAAATAGAGTTGGTTTTACAATTGAGAGGATTGAAGAGCCTGAACCGTCTCGTATATTTGATGAAGAAACAGCTGAGCCGTCTACGAAATATTATTCTTTATATAAAGCTAGAATGGTGCCAACTACTTTTATTATTAAGGCGAGGAAGTAAATTGTTTTATGAAAAGAAGCCTATCATTTCAAATAAATGAAATGATAGGCTTCTTTATTTTTTGAAAAATGAGTCCAGAGGTGTACTTTTCTTAGAAAAATGCATTTCATATAAAAGGTGTAATTATTTTGGGGAAGGGGGATTGTTGTGCGTCATCATAGAAAGTGCAAAAAATTTGGAGTGGCACTGCCTCTTCCGCTTATAGGAGCAACTGGCCCTACTGGTAATAGTGGCCCAACTGGTCCAACTGGAGGGCATGAAGGTCCGGTCGGGCCTCCAGGAATCACTGGACCTAGAGGAGCAACTGGTCCACAAGGTCCTCAAGGTATTGAGGGAATACAAGGTCCACGAGGGACAACAGGAGCTCAAGGAATACAAGGTGCCATTGGTGATACTGGAGAGCGAGGTGTAACTGGTCCAGTTGGCTTACAAGGTCCTCAAGGATTAATTGGAAACCAAGGTCCAACAGGTGATATTGGAGTACAAGGATTAGAAGGGATACAAGGAGTAATTGGTCCTGCCGGTAGTCAAGGTATACAAGGCGCCCAAGGAATACAAGGAGAAATAGGCGAACGAGGACAAACGGGAGCCCAAGGAATGCAAGGCGTGGTAGGTGAAGCTGGTATTACAGGTGTAACAGGCCCTCAAGGTCCCCAAGGAGCGCAAGGAATACAAGGAGAGAATGGAACTACAGGTATACAAGGAGAAGAAGGCCAACCAGGAATACAAGGAATTACTGGAGAACAAGGACACCAAGGCGATCAAGGGATACAAGGTGTAACTGGCCCAACTGGTTCTCCTGGAATACAAGGATCTCAAGGTATAAGTGGAATAAAGGGGATAACAGGTGTAATAGGTCCTCAAGGTCCACAAGGTGTTCAAGGAATACAAGGAACAAACGGATCCACAGGTTTTCAAGGAGCAAAAGGAGTACGAGGGATAACAGGAGCAACTGGAAGTGTTGGTATGCAAGGACTAGAAGGCCCTCGGGGTGCTCCGACGGGAACAACCGGCCCAATTGGTCCATCTAGTGGAGTGACTGGTCCATCGGGTCCACCCGGTCCGCCTGGGGGGCCAACAGGTCCAACGGGCGAAACTGGTGCACAGGGTGTAACTGGGGGAACTGGTGCAATAGGAACGCAAGGGTTACAAGGTATAACTGGTCCCACTGGTGCTCAAGGTGTAAGGGGAGCACAAGGTTCTCAAGGTGTAGTTGGTGTAGCTGGCGTACAAGGTGCACAAGGTTCTCAAGGTAACCAAGGAATAACAGGAGCAACCGGTGTAGAAGGTCCTCAAGGAATACAAGGTCCGCAGGGAGAAATTGGTCCAACTGGTGCAGAAGGTTCTAAAGGTGTGCAAGGAATACAAGGGGTAACGGGTCCAACAGGAGCACAAGGAATACAAGGGTTACAAGGAATACTAGGTCCGACAGGCACAACAGGAGCGGCAGGAGTTCAAGGTGCACAAGGAATCCAAGGAGCAACCGGTCCAGCAGGAGCACAAGGAATACAAGGTACGCAAGGAATCCGAGGAGAAACAGGGGCAGCTGGAGTACAAGGAATACAAGGAGTTCAAGGGATACAAGGGACAACGGGATTGACAGGTCCGCAAGGTGCACAAGGTCCTCAAGGTGTGCAAGGAATAATAGGACCGACTGGAGCTATTGGTTTGCAAGGCCCTCAAGGAATACAAGGTATAGTAGGTCCAACAGGAGCGCAAGGAATTAGAGGTCCTCAAGGGAATTTAGGAGAAAACGGGATAACAGGTCCCCAAGGAGTGCAAGGTGCGCAAGGTATTGAGGGACCCGAGGGACCACAAGGAAATGTTGGGATTACGGGTGTAACTGGAGCAACAGGATCGACAGGAGAAACAGGAGCGACTGGGGCACAAGGTATACAAGGCGTTCAAGGGATTATGGGGATACAAGGAAGTACAGGAATGACAGGACCTACCGGTGCAACGGGGGTAACCGGGATACAAGGTTCTCAAGGTATTCAAGGTATACAAGGCGCAACTGGAGTAAGTGGAGTGACAGGGGTTAGCGGTAGTGTAGGGCCAGCCGGATTGCAAGGTAGTCAAGGGCCGATTGGGGATGTGGGACCAACAGGCGCAACTGGTAGTATAGGGGCTATAGGTTCCTTAGGGATAGTAGGTGCAACAGGGGCGACTGGCTTACCTAGCGGTGGCGGTTATTTCTTTTCTACTTCAACGAGTGCAATTGCAGCTAATGCGTTAATACCAATTAATTCCGGGTCTACAGTTTTTGGTTCTGGTGTCAGTTTAACAAATGCAACAACTGTAACGTTAAGTACGCCGGGAATATATTTAGTAAGTTATTATTTTCAGGGGGATCCGACTTCTGGAAATGAAACGATTTCAGTGAGGTTGACGTTAAACGGAACACAAGTCACAGGGAGTTTTATTTTTTATGTTACAGCAGGTTTTGTATTGGAACCAGCGATTTCTAATACGATGGTAATTGAAGTTACTTCTCCAAATTCCACCTTGTCATTACAAAATGGCCCATTAGCTATTGGGCATGTAACGACATTATCTGGTGTGATAACAGCTAGTTTAAATGTATTAAAAATAGTTTGATACGTTAGTTATAATGGGGGGAGATGCTTGTGAGGGATCAAGATAAGTGTAGTAAGTTTCAAGCACCTATTCCTTTTCCGGCGTCAGGTATTACGGGACCGACTGGTCCAACGGGTCCGACAGGTTCTTTAGGTGGACCGACTGGCCCGCAAGGAATACAGGGCGTACAAGGTCCAATCGGTCCAACTGGTCCAACAGGAATTCAAGGAGTACAAGGGGTACAGGGAGAAATTGGTCCAGCCGGTCCAACCGGTTTAACAGGACCACAAGGGTCTCAAGGTAGTCAAGGACCGATGGGGGAACAAGGTTCACAAGGAATTCAAGGTGTTCAAGGTATTCAAGGCGAAAGAGGTCCGACGGGTCCAACAGGTATTCAAGGGATACAAGGAATACCTGGCCTAATCGGTCCAACTGGTCCAACAGGAATACAAGGCATACAGGGAATACAAGGTGAAAACGGCTCGACGGGTCCAACGGGAATACAAGGTATACAAGGCGTGCAAGGTGAAATAGGGCCGACTGGCCCAACAGGAAATACGGGTATACAAGGTGTTCAAGGAAATTTAGGGGGTAGTGGTTTACAAGGTGTAACAGGAATACAAGGTATTCAAGGTGAAATAGGTCCAACAGGTCCAACAGGTTCACAAGGAATTCAAGGGGAACAAGGGCCAATGGGCCCAACAGGTGCAACTGGTGTTCAAGGTTTACAAGGTCCACAAGGTGAGATGGGTCTAACCGGTCCAACAGGTTCTCAGGGTATACAAGGAGTGCAAGGCGTAATAGGCCCAACAGGTGCAACCGGCTTGCAAGGGGATCCAGGCCCAACAGGATCGACAGGTCAAGCGGGAGTAACAGGTCCGACTGGATCTGCAACGGGTCCAACTGGAGCAACGGGTCCAACAGGTCCGCCAGGAGGTCCAACAGGTCCAACGGGTCCAGCAGGATCACCGGGAGGTCCAACAGGTCCGACTGGAGCAACAGGGGCAACAGGGGTGACCGGGGCAACAGGAGCGACTGGAATACAAGGAGTGCAAGGAATACAGGGACCGACAGGGGTAACTGGTTTAACAGGTTTGCAAGGCGTACAGGGGCCAGTGGGGGCAACGGGTCCAACGGGCGATCAAGGCATTCAAGGTCCACAAGGAATACAAGGAGTAACCGGTCCGACTGGTCCACAGGGGCTACAAGGAATCCAAGGTCCAATCGGTCCAACCGGTGCGACTGGTCCACAAGGAGTACAAGGGGCACAAGGTCCAATTGGGCAGGCAGGCCCGCAAGGAATACAAGGAATACAAGGTGAGCAGGGAGTAATGGGAGCAACTGGACCAACAGGCTTACAAGGTCTTCAAGGAATTCAAGGTCCAATTGGGCAGGCTGGTCCTCAAGGAGTGCAAGGCGTACAAGGTCCAAGTGGTATAACCGGTCCAACAGGTCCTCAAGGGATACAAGGAATTCAGGGTCCACAAGGAGGTATAGGTCCAACCGGTGCGACTGGAATTCAAGGAGTGCAAGGTCCAGAGGGGCCAACAGGTCCAACCGGTGCGACAGGCCCGCAAGGAATTCAGGGAATACAAGGGATACAAGGTCCAACAGGTCCACAGGGAATTCAAGGTCTGCAAGGAATTCAAGGTCCGATTGGGCAGGCAGGCCCAACTGGACCTCAAGGAATCCAAGGAATAACCGGATCAACAGGGGCAACCGGTCTAACAGGGGCAACCGGCCCTACGGGAGTAACAGGTCCACAAGGAATCCAAGGAATACAGGGTCCGCAAGGGGTAACGGGGCAGGCGGGAGCGACCGGCCCTACGGGAGTAACAGGTCCACAAGGAATCCAAGGAATCCAAGGTCCACAGGGGATAACGGGTCCGACGGGAGCAACTGGAGTTACTGGAATAACAGGCCCACAAGGAATCCAAGGAATTCAAGGTCCACAAGGTGTGACTGGAGCAACCGGAGCAACCGGAGCGACTGGAGCGACTGGTGCAACAGGACCGACAGGAATACAAGGCATACAAGGAATAGCTGGAGCAACAGGGGAAACGGGAGTAACAGGCCCAACAGGTGCCACGGGTCCAACCGGCTTAACAGGTGCAACTGGATCATCTGCAATATCAACTGGTGGCGGCTATTTCTTCTCTACCTCAACAAGTACAATTGCAGCAAATGCCAACATTCCAATTAATTCGGGATCCACTGTATATGGAACTGGTGTATCTTTAACTAGTGCTACAACTGTTACAGTATCCACGCCAGGAATATATTTAGTAAGCTACTATTTCCAAGGGGATGCAAATGCTGGGAATGAGACAGTATCTGTCAGATTACTATTAAATGGAGCTCAACTAACAGGGAGTTTTATACAAAACGTAACGACATCAACTGTAGTAATCGAGCCAGCCATTTCAAATACACTTCTTGTGAATGTAACGAGTGCTAATTCAACATTAGTACTACAAAATGGCCCGTTAGGTGTAGGGCATGTGACTACTATAGCAGGCGCGATTACGGCAAGTTTAAATGTAGTGAGAATATTATAAGAAATATAAAAAACACAAGGAATGTCTTTTTAGACACACCTTGTGTTTTTGATGTTAAATGAACAATTTCTTTATCTTTTCGGTTGGAAAATATGTTGAAAGAAGTATTTGTGATGTAAATTATCTACAACTTTATTTGCTTGATATGTGCGATGTTGTTCGAGTCGAAGTCTTTGCTCCATCATTTTTATTGCGTGATCAGATAAACGTAACATTATACATGTCTCCTTTTCTATAAATATAGGTGTCTAATGGTATCGATTCCATATTTATAATTAAGGAGGTACACTGTGTAACATAGGCAAAAAGCACCTTCCTCTCCCATTACGCTTACGAGGTTAGCTGTCGGACTCGGGAAGTGAGAGTTTCCCTACTTAAATAAGATTCGCCCCAAGTAGCATGGCTACAAAAATGGTTCCCCCGCTCCAAAATTTGGACTCAGCAAAAGGTTTTATAAAGTAAAAGATATCATAAATAAATTGATGAGTCAAACTATTTATTGTTTTCTGATTTCTTAAGGGAGGTTAAAACCACACCATCGGGTAATATGATATCCTTTACTTCAATAAATCCGTGTTTTTTATATAATGCAATAGCAGGGGTATTTGCTTTCCCTGTTTGTACAATATATGTTTTGGAAGGGGAGAACATGTCAAATACATATAGTAGTAGTTTTGTTGCAATTCCTTTATGAAAATGATCAGGGGATACTACTAAACGATGAATATCAACTTCCTCTTCATCCATTTTAAATGAAATAAACCCGGCAAGTGTATCTTCATAAAAATAGCCGTAAAAAATTTCATCACATGATTGAATATCGGCTACAGTATCATAAAGACGAGGGATAGCGGTACTATTTATATATTTCGCCTCGATTTCATAAGCGGGTATTTGAATGTTTAAAATAGAAGCAGCGGTGTTGTGAGAAGTTGTTATTAATTTTTGAATCATAGGGTGAAACCTCCTTGTAGGCTTTATTTTCATAGATTTGACAAGATTTTTCTTTATTGGATATAATAATTATAATAGTTACATAATAATTTAGTATCAAAAAGAAATACACTATAATAGAAATGGAGGACTAAAAATGGGATGGATTATCACATTAATAGTTGGTGCTATTATAGGTGCAATTGCAAGTTCTATAACGGGTAAAAATTTTCCGGGTGGTATGTTTGGAAATATTATCGCAGGTTTATTAGGTGCTTCGTTAGGCAGTAGATTATTTGGATCTTTTGGGCCATCATTTGGTGGAATTCATGTTGTGCCAGCATTATTAGGAGCAATCGTGTTAATTTTTATTGTATCATTTGTAGTGAAAGCTGCAAGGAAATAAATATAGATTATGACGAAAAGCCCTGAATAAGGGCTTTTCATCATTCGAAGAGGTGGTTTAGTTGGAGAAAGTAAATATAAGAAAAAGAGATAAGCTGAAACAGTTTTTTAGAGAACACAATTATTTAGCAGTGCTACTTGGATTTGCATTATTGTTCATTAATATTTTATTGCTAACGAAAATTTCTTTTGTGTTTACTCCGTTTATCGTCTTTTTAAAAACAATTTTCTTCCCGGTATTATTAGCGGGTGTACTATTTTATATTTTGCATCCATTCGTTTCGCTTTTAGAAAAGAAAGGTGTTTCAAGAATCGTATCAATCGCTTCTATATATATAATAGTACTAGGATTATTTGTGTTTTTAGTTGTAACAGTAATCCCGATTATTAAAGATCAAATTGATGCATTAATAGATAACTTACCGTATTTCGGTCATGAAATCGAACGAGCAGCACGTAGATTTGGAGAAAGTAATTTACTAGGAAAAATTCAGGAGAATTTAAATATTGATGTAGCGAGTATGGTAAAAGACTATACAGTTGATTTTACGAAGTCATTATCATCAGTAACTGGGAATGTAACTGGATTTTTAAGCACTGTTACAGAAGTGGTTTTAACGTTTGTAATGGTTCCATTTATATTGTTCTATCTTTTAAAAGATGGTGAGCAATTGCCGAATCACTTTTTAAAGTTTATTTCAGAACAAAGACACCCAGCAGCTAAGAGTATACTAGACGATATGCATTATGCGATTAGTTCGTATATTAGAGGACAAATTATCGTTAGTTTGTTTATCGGTATTATGCTATTAATCGGTTACCTTATTATTGGTATTAAATATGCAGTACTGCTTGCTATTTTAGCGATGATTGTCAATATCGTTCCGTACGTAGGACCAATTATTGCAATTACACCAGCGTTAATTATCGCATTTATTGACTCGCCAGGAATGGTTTTAAAGGTAATTATCGTAATGATGATTGTACAATTAGCGGAAGGTAAATTTATTTCTCCGCAAGTCATGGGGAAAAAGCTAGATATTCATCCGATTACAATCATATTTATTATTTTAACTGCTGGAAACTTATTCGGGATTATGGGCATTATTTTAGCGATCCCAGGATATGCGATATTAAAAGTGTTAGTTACGCATGGTTATAGATTTGTTAAGTTGAATACGTGAAAAAAGCTAGAACAGATATTACTGTTCTAGCTTTTTTACTCTTTCTATAGTAGACAAATTGACCTCATGCGTAGGCTTTTAATTCAACAATAGGTAGATTGCTTTCCTTCAGTTTGTAATCAAGTATTAAATCGTCCATGCGAAAATTCGCATCCACTTCAAGAGAAATAAAAGTACCTCCGATTTCTACTTGATTTCCGTTCTCGTTTTCAAAAGTGAGCGCACCTTCAAACGATTCTATATACTCATCACAAGTGTATAAATATATAGCGATAGGTGTGAAATGTATAATTACCCCTAAAGTATCATCTTGCGTTGTATCATCGTTTTTAAACTCATCAATCTTTTCAACATTCTCTTTAGTAAACCAACCCATTACATCACCTCTTTTTTGTATTGCAAATCGCTTCTATATATATTGATTATATATTATACGGAATAAATTGGTAATGATTATTGTTAAAATGTTAAAAGTTAGAATGTTTAGTTTTGTTCGAAGAGAAATTGTGATAAACTGTAAAAAATAACAAAAAGCAATGAAAGAGAAGAGTACATATTCGAAACTTTTCAGAGAGCTGATGTGTGGTGGAAATCAGTAAGGGATGAATGTGGAATGGGCTCTGGAGCTTCTAACTGAAATGAGTAGGTAAAGACGGTTGCTTCACGTTAAGAAGTTGAAGTGAGCTAACAATAGCTAATTAAGGTGGTACCGCGGGAGTCTCTCGTCCTTTTTAAGGATGAGGGGCTCTTTTTATTTTGAGAAAGGAGGAGTTAGGATGAGTGAAAAAATAATGTTAACAGGAATTAAGCCGACGGGTTATCCGCATTTAGGAAATTATATTGGTGCGATTAAACCAGCATTGCAAATGTCAAAGAAGAATGAAGGAAAAGCATTGTATTTTATAGCGGATTATCATGCGTTAAATGCTGTGCATGATCCGAATCAGTTCAGTAGTTATACGAAAGAGGTAGCTGCTACTTGGTTATCGCTTGGACTTGGAGAAGATGTTATTTTTTACCGACAAACAGAAGTGCCAGAGATTCTAGAATTAGCTTGGATGTTAGCTTGCCTAACTCCGAAAGGACTTATGAACCGTGCCCATGCGTATAAAGCGAAGGTGGAGCAAAATAAAGAAGCGGGTTTAGAGGTCGATGCTGGAGTGAATATGGGATTATATACGTATCCGATTTTAATGGCAGCTGACATATTACTATTTCAAGCTACGCATGTGCCAGTTGGGAAAGATCAAATTCAGCATATTGAAATCGCGCGTGATATTGCGACGTATTTTAACCATACGTTCGGCGCGACATTTACGCTTCCAGAGTATGTAGTGCAAGAAGAGGGTGCCATTTTACCTGGTCTTGATGGAAGAAAGATGAGTAAAAGTTATGGAAATGTGATCCCATTATTTACAGAACAAGAAAAACTACGAAAGTTAATATTTAAAATCAAAACCGATTCTTCACTTCCAAATGAACCGAAAGAATTAGAAACATTATTTATGATATATAAAGAATTTGCGACGGAAGCTGAAATACAGTCGATGCGTGAAAAGTATGAAACTGGCATTGGATGGGGTGACGTGAAGAAAGAGTTGTTTCGCGTTGTAGACCGCGAATTAGCTGGACCTCGTGAGAAATACGCAATGTATATGAATGAGCCGAATTTATTATATGAAGCGTTGGAAAAAGGTGCTGAGAGGGCACGGGCTATTGCGAAGGTGAATTTAGCGGAAATAAAAAAACGGATTGGATTTGAGAGGGGACGCTGAGCGTTCCCTTGTTTTTTCTATGTGAATCTTAATTGTTTATTCGCTGTATCTGCATGTAAAATGAGGGATTCACATTTTCTTACTGAATTTATTAGTTGCATATATGAAAAAGTATGCTAATATAGGGTTACTTATTAAACGTGTTTAATAAGTGAAATTAAATCCACTTATTAAAGAAGTTTAATAAGTGGAGCTCATTCAATAAAAAAGGAGAGGATTGTATGAAAACGGAGAAAGAAAAGATGGTGGCAGGAGAAATGTATATGCCAGATGATGAAGAGCTAGTAGCTGATAGGACTGAAGCAAAACGTTTAACACGCCTTTATAACGAGGCGATAGAGACAGGAGATGAACAACATTTTACGTTATTAAATCAGCTTTTAGGTTCTTCAGCTGACGGAAAACCCCACGTTAATCCTGATTTTCGTTGTGATTACGGCTACAACATTCATGTTGGAAAGAGCTTTTTCGCAAATTTCAATTGTGTGATTTTGGACGTTTGTGAAGTGCGAATCGGTGATAATTGTATGTTTGCACCTTGTGTCCACATTTATACTGCTACGCATCCGTTGCATCCAGTTGAACGGAACTCCGGCAAAGAATATGGCAAGCCTGTAAAAATAGGTAACAATGTTTGGGTTGGCGGTGGAGCTATTATTAACCCTGGTATTTCAATTGGTGATAATGTTGTAATTGCCTCAGGGGCAGTTGTAACAAAAGATGTACCTCATAATGTAGTAGTTGGTGGTAATCCAGCTAAAGTTATTAAAGTGATAGACGAATAAAAGGTGTTTTCACCAGTTCGTAAATTATCGTATAAACAATGTGAAAGGTGTTTCATATGGAGAAATATAGTGCAGACAATCATACAAAGACATTACGTGCCTCTCGAAACGCTCTTTTTCTCTTATTCGCTTTGCCAGGTGTCGCATTTGCTACATGGATTTCAAGAACAGCAGCTACTCGAGATATTTTAGCAGTGTCAAATGCAGAAATGGGCTGGATTTTGTTCGGACTATCTGTCGGTTCAATAATCGGTCTACTGAGTGCAAGTCGCTTTATTGACTGTAAGGGAGCTAGAGACGTTATTATAGGCAGTATGCTTTTTATGATTGTTGGATTACTTAGTTTAGGTATTACTATTTATTTTGTTTCTAGTGTGGGGGCTTTTAGTAGCTTACTAGTATTTGGAGTGGGATATGGATTAGCAGAAGTCGCATTGAATGTAGAAGGTTCTTCTATTGAGCAGAAATTAGGAACAACTCTTCTTCCGAAATTCCATGGTTTTTTTAGTATAGGAACTTTAATAGGCGCGCTCAGTGGTTCTGCCGCCATTTCGCTTCACATCCCGATTCTGTATCAGTTTCTTGCGATTTCGGTCGTGTTTGTATTACTTGTATGTATGTTGTATCGTTTTCTTCCGCATGGAACAGGAAAGAAGGAGAAATCGCGGAACAAAAAGCGAGCGAAGCGTACGTCCTTACGTATGGAAAAAAAGGTGCTTTTAATTGGTCTTTTTGTGCTTGGAATGGCATTTGCAGAAGGGAGTGCGAATGATTGGTTATCTATTATAATGGTAGACGGGCATGAACAAAATGTAGTGACTGGCTCTATTATGTACACAATTTTTGTATTGGCAATGACATTAGCTCGAATGTGCAGTAGTTATTTCCTTGATCGATTCGGTCGCGTCGCTGTCGTACGTGTTACTATTATTATGGCGATTATAGGGATTTCAATCGTAATATTTGGGAGTAACTTATATGTTCTTTCAGTTGGTGTCGTACTGTGGGGGATTGGTGCCGCACTAGGTTTCCCGATTGGGCTTTCTACTGCTGGAGATGACAGTGAAAATGCGACTTCAAATGTTGCTACAGTTTCTATAATCGGTTTTACAGCGTTTTTAGTTGGACCACCATTTTTAGGGATACTTGGAGAAGCATTTGGAATACGTAATGCCTTGCTAGCTGTTTTAATATTTGTTATCTTGTCTGGAATTGTATCGTATGTTACGAGAGAGAATACAGCGAGTTAAATACGGAGTGCCGCTAGTAGAAATATATCATCTCTATTGCTTTAGAAAATGATGTATGATATATTGTCAACGCAACTTATTAAAAGTGTTTAATAAGTATGTTGATTAAGGTGGTGAGCGATTTGAGTGAACAATTTATTACTCAAAAATCGATTAAAGAGACAATACTTCGCGGCATTCGTACAGCTCTTCTAGAACGAGGTAGTGCAACGAAAGTTGAACTTAGTAATACATTAGAAATTAGTTTTCCAACGATAAGTAAATTTATAGAAAATATGAAACAAGACGGTGAAGTCACTTTAGCTGGTTTAGATGATTCAAGTGGCGGAAGAAGAGCAAAACGATATGAATATAATCCAGAATATATGTTAGGTTTAGCGATATTTTTAGAGAGAAATGAGACGAACTATACAATTTTTAACTGTTTAGGGGAAGTAAAAGAACAAGGGAGTACTTCAAGTGCATTAATTGATACCGGCCTAAGCGTATTAACAGAACATATAGAAAGTCTTATAGCTACATTTCCAAAAATAAGTTCTATATCAATTGGTGTTCCTGGTGCGGTCGATAATGGGCGTATTTTCTACATCCCTGGATATGAAAAGTTCCAAAATTTTAATTTGAAAAATCATTTGGAAGAACGGTTTTCTATACCTGTAGTAATAGAAAACGATATGAATGCTGCAGTGCTTGGCTATCATAAAAATACGGGGGATAATGACAAGTCTTCTCTTGTATATTTGTATTCAGGTCAAAATGGACCAGGTGCGGGAATTATGGTAAATGGAGATGTCGTACGCGGAAGTACATTTTTCTCAGGAGAGATATCTTTCGTCCCGCAGTACGATAATAAAAATTTCCTGCAAGCTTTGAGAAGTGGAGAAGAAGTTAAAAATTCCAATAATCCAGAGGGATATAATATAGATGCGATTACTCGTTTAATAGCTACATGTATAGCTGTTATTAACCCCCATGGATTCATCTTCTGTGATGATGAAGTGAACCAATTCGTAATAGATCAAATTGTAAAGAGTTGTCCGCAGTATATCCCGGCAGAACATATTCCGAAAATAACAGTGAGTAATTGGAAAGAAGATTATTTATATGGATTAAAAAGCCTTGGACTTGATCTTATGATTACGAGAACAAATAAAGAAAATTAAATGTGCTGGCAATGAAGCATCCAAGTGTCAGTTGAATAACATAAAAGAAAAGGTGTCGATTATGAAAATTGAACATATAGCAATTTGGGTGAATGATTTAGAAGGAATGCGTGATTTCTATAAACAGTACTTTAATGGTGAAGAAAATAGCTTATATCACAATCCGAAAAAGCAGTTTGAATCTTATTTCATAACTTTTGAAGGTGGTGTGCGTCTAGAACTTATGAAGCAGGTAGGGATAGATGATGCATTACAAACACAAACAATAGGATATGCACATATTGCTTTTTCAGTAGGTAGTAAAGAAAAAGTGAACGAATTAACTAATACATTAAGAGAAGCGGGATACCCTGTGTTAAACGGCCCGCGTACTACAGGGGATGGTTACTATGAAAGTGTAGTAAGTGATCCTGAAGGAAATCAGATTGAGATAACAATCTAACATCTTATTCATAATTGGTAGAAATATAAAACTTGTTGTTCCCCAAAATGTTTATGAGAAATCTATTATTTCTTCAGAAAGGGGGACATAGCAGTGAGTGAGTCAATTTTGATTTTCTGTATATATCCATTGCTTATTTGTATGATTTCAATAGCTGTGACATATAAAATAGGTACATTTTATGTCATGCCAATGGTAACATTTCTTATTTTTCTTATGTTAAATGTTACATTGTACGAGCCACCATTTTTCTTTTGGGTGGGCATGTATACTATATTTTCATTCGTTATTTCTTATATAACTATCTTATTTGCAAAGGAATATAAAATTGTAGAAAGAGAACGTTAATATCATTTTGGGGAAATAGGGATTTACGGTGAACGATAACAACCTCATTTCAAGTTGTAATGACGGGAAATGAGGTTGTTTTATTTCTATTTTTAATTGGAGTGATGAAAATCGCGAAGAATCCCCTCAATGATTGGATGAAGAGTACTAGGCAATTCGTCAAGTGGGAAGAAGCGCAATTCTTTTGACTCAGTTTGATCACATTTAAGTTCACCGTGAAATTCGTGACAAATATAAACGACGAGTACACCGTGTACTTGATCGCCGTTTGGATAGATTTGAAAGTAATCTGGTCCTGAGTACGTGCGGAATAGTTCTGGATTTTCAATGATAAGCCCAGTTTCCTCATATACTTCTCGTTTTAAAGCGTCTTCTAGTGTTTCGTTATATTCTAAGGCGCCGCCAATAATACCCCAGCGGTTAAAATCTGTGCGGAGCTGGAGTAATATTTCATTTTTCTCATTTACTATAATAGCGTGTGAACCTATTAAAATCAGTGGATGATTTCCTACTAAATTTCTCATATCTTCAATATAACCCATACTTGTTCTCCTTATATTTAATAATAGTTAGGCAGTTCTTTTAACATTTTTTCTGTTTTACGAGCTGTAAAAGCTAAGTTATGGTCATCTTTTGCTCTAAAAAATAATGTGCGTAAAAAGGTTTTAATATTGGCACATAAAATACAATACTCGTTAAGCGAAAGGCGTTTTCTAATTTGGGGAAGCCTTTTTATTTTTTTATGAATAATAGTGACTAACTCATCTTGCGGGAAGTCATGATACAGCATTGCTAGTAAAGGAGTAACGATGCGTTCATCTTCGTTATTATGAAAAAGGTCAGATGGAATGAAAATTTTATTTAATAAGCAATGAATTAATTCTTCATACCATTCAAAGATTGTATAGGAATTGTGAACTATTTCAGTGAAGGCATCTGATACGTGGGCAAGACAATGAGCCCATCCTTTATTTTCAATATAACCTCGAAAATCTGTTTCTAAGTTTGTGTATGTAATGAGTTTGTTTTTTATTTCTTCGATATCCTCCTCTGTAAAAAAGTAGTGCGAATTAGCGAATTGGAGTATTAACGCAATTAACGAAACGGTGTAAGAACGTGTGAAAACCCCATCTGTATGTGGGGAGTAAATGTCACAATATAAATATTCATCACTTAAACAAGTTTGCAACAGTAATTTTAGCTGATCGTCCATAAGAAATTCGTGATGAATAAAATGGGCAAAACATTTATAGATAAGTTGGTAACGAATATAGCTATCAGTCGTTCCGATAAACTGTAACATGTTCAACGTTAACTCATTAATATCTATATGTTGTAGTTGCGTATAGTCATTTTGTTGTATAAGCTCTAACTGTTGTTGCAGCGCTGTAATATCCAATGGAGAACCTCCTCCGCACTTTAAAGATGCGATGTTTTCTAGTATTCTATATATTCAAGGACAATCCTGCTCATGCAAGGAGAACAAGTAGAAATTCGAGTATGACATAGATGAGGGAAGTATATGATGATGAAAGAACAGTTAGAAAAAAACTTTAAAATAAGAAGAAATGCTTCTTCTATAATAATAAAAGAAAATAATGCAGAGCCTTTTGCAGAAGAGCAATTAAAGCAAATGATGCAGTATTGCGTTGCTGAGGCTGAAAAAGAGGGAATAAAAAACTTACATTTTGAAATTTCTTCAAAAAGTCCAAATTATGATGTGTATAAAAAATGCTTCGAAACGTATTCTTTTGAATATGTTACGGAAAACATAATCGTATTTAAGGATATATACGAAGTAGAAGATGTAGAAAGTGAAATTGATTTTAAGCTTATTGAAGAAGTAGATGAAGAAGCTTTTTATTCTCTTTGGAACGACATGACGGAAGAACAAGTCACTTATGATCAATTTGTAAATATGATGTTACAAGAAATTGGTGAACAGTGGAAAGAGCATTGTTTAACAGCGAGTATCGATGAAGAGTCGATAGGGATTGTCATCCCGCATATTGAAAGGGGTACGTTAGAAGAAGGGAAACTAATGTATTTCGCAATCGCTCCAAATATGCGAAATAAAGGGTATGAAACAGCATTCTTTACAGGGGCAATGTTTGTCTTAAAAGAAATAGGAGCATCTTATTATATTGGCGAGACAAATGTACAAAATGAGTGGATGAAGGATGTTTTTGAAAAGAATGGATGTCAGCTGCTAAGTTCCACTGAGCGATATGTGAGGAAGTTTTAAGGTATAATCTGGAACTCATCTAGTGAGAATCCGTGTCCAAATTTTGAACAAGTAAAAGAACTTTTTGCCTGTTTGTAAGATAAAAAGAAAAATGAGAACGACAAAGTGGATATTCCTATAATACAATAGAGTAAGATTCGATTATAAGAGAAAGCGTTGGTGAAAGAATGGGGCAGCAAAGAAATTGGTTACAAGCAACTGTAGAAAGAAATGAAGCTACTACGTTACAAATAAAGTGGGAAAATAATAT
This sequence comes from Bacillus thuringiensis, assembly GCF_022095615.2. Lineage (NCBI taxonomy): Bacteria > Bacillati > Bacillota > Bacilli > Caryophanales > Bacillaceae > Bacillus > Bacillus thuringiensis. The sequence goes on along the minus strand of NZ_CP155559.1, from coordinate 3,088,253 downwards.
AGAAGAAGTTCGTATTTATTGGAGTACTTCACCAGATCATATTGAAGAAACGGGAGAATTACTTGCAACTGTAAATGGAGAATCATCATGTACAGTTCAAAACCCGAGTGAAACTGAACGTCCATATTTTAGACTAGTAGGAAGTAATGGACAAGCAGTGACAGTAGCTGAGCGTAGATTGCCATTACAAGGTGCGTTTAACTTCCGTGATATGGGAGGATATGAAACGATTGAAGGCCGTAAAGTAAAATGGGGCAAGTTGTACCGTTCTGAAGAATTAGCAGGACTAACAGAATGGGATATTGAGTATTTACAAAAGTCTGGCTTAAAGTTAATTTGTGACTACCGTACAGATTTTGAAGTGAAGCATAAGCCGAACCCGGAGATTACAGGTGCTCGTCAAGTTTGCTTACCAGTTATGCAAGATTTAGCGAAAGACTTGAATATAAATGAATTTTTCCAAGTTGGTGACCTTTCTATGTTAGGAAAACCAGGCGAGTATCTTGTGAAAATGAATCAAGATTTCGTAAGTGGTAATGAAGCATTCGTGAGCTTCTTAAACTTAGCACAAAACCAGGAAAACTTACCGTTAGTAAATCATTGTACAGCTGGAAAAGACCGTACAGGATTTGGATCAGCCCTACTATTACTTTTACTAGGTGTACCGGAAAAAACAGTAATGGAAGACTACTTACTAAGTAACGGTTTCCGTGAAAAATTAAATGAAAAAATGATGGTCTTTTTAGGTGCGAAATTACAAAATGATGAGAGCAGAGCAATATTAGGTGCGATGTTTGAAGCACGTGCTGAATATTTACAAGCTGCGATTAATGAAATTAAGAAACAATACGGATCAATTGAAGCATATGCTGAAAAAGCTTTAGGCTTTACGAAAGAGTCGTTAGAGGAAATGAAAGTGTTATTGTTAGAGGATAAATAAGAAGTCAGGAGGCTAATTGGATTAGCCTCCTTTTATTATTGTTGCTATAATTTTGTTAATGAGGATGTTGTGCACCGAGGAGAAAATGGATGAAAAGAACTTACGAATCGGGGGATAAAATGATTCATACACGTGTAAAAGCAGAGGGGTTAAGAGAAAAGCTAGCAACAATACTAAGTCTAGATTATAAGGAACTAGCTGTTCAGGATTTAAAGGTGATTGGAACGGGAGTGCAAAATATTGTTTTTCGAGGAGATTCAGAAAAGGGGCCTTTGGCATTTCGAGTGCCGTGGGAAAGAGAAGTGGAAAATATAAATGAAGATTTATTTAACAGTCGGATTTCGTTGCAAAAGGAAGCAGAACTGTCTAAGTATTGTCATTCAAAAAGTATTCCAGTACCAAGGATACACGGATTGCATCTTTCAACCGAACTTGATTTTTTAATTTCGGATTGTGTGTATACTGATCATATGCCAATTTCTGCATGCAAAATAGGGGAGTTAGTGAGCAATCTTCATAGTATGCCAATTGATGGTTTGCATTACGAACAAAATAGTGGAGAGCCCATTAGTAAGTATATAGCAGAACGAATTGTGAAACGGATAGAAGGGTTTAATACAATTACGAAATGTGAAATTATTCTTCCGGATACAAAAACAATTGAACATACTCTTAGTACGGCAGATCATGTAAAGTGTTTATTACATATGGACATTCGACCAGCAAATGTAATTGGGTATAACGGGGAAATTAAAGCGATAGTTGATTGGGATAATGCCCTAATTGGTCATCCATTATTAGAGCTTATGAGGATAGCTGAAACGAATGAGGTTAGCTGGGATGAATTTAGAGCTGGATATAAGAATGATAATATCTTTAACTCTATTCCTCATATTGTTAGCTTATTTTATAGACTAGATACAGCGGTCATGCTTGCAAACTTATTTATAGAACATTTGAAAATAGAAGATAAAGGTGTATTCTATAAAGAGCGGGTTAAAGCACTTCATAATGAAATATATAAAAGCTTATAAGATATGAGAGTGAAGCTTTTAAAATAGGAATTGAGGAGAACATCATGAAATACAAAGTTATATTATTCGACGTAGATGATACATTATTAGATTTTCCTGAAACGGAAAGAAACGCATTACATAACGCGTTTGTACAGTTCGGGATGCCTACAGGATATAATGATTATCTTGCAAGTTATAAAGAGATTAGTAATGGATTATGGAGAGATTTAGAAAATAAAATGATTACGCTAAGTGAATTAGCAGTAGATCGATTTAGACAATTATTTGCCATTCATAATATAGAAGTAGATGCACAGCAATTTAGTGATGTATACCTTGAAAACTTAGGGAAAGAAGTACACCTTATAGAAGGTGCAGTGCAATTATGTGAGAAACTACAAGATTGCAAGTTAGGTATTATTACGAATGGATATACGAAGGTGCAACAATCAAGAATTGGAAATTCGCCTTTATGTAACTTCTTTGATCATATTATTATTTCAGAAGAGGTTGGTCATCAAAAACCAGCACGTGAGATTTTTGATTATGCATTTGAAAAGTTTGGGATTACTGATAAATCAAGTGTATTAATCGTTGGAGATTCGCTAACTTCTGATATGAAAGGCGGAGAAGATTACGGCATTGATACGTGTTGGTATAATCCGAGTTTGAAAGAAAATAGGGCAGGTGTTAAGCCGACTTATGAAGTGGAGAGTCTGCTACACATTTTAGAAATTGTGGAAGTGGCGGAAGAAAGGGTAACTTCATTTTAATTGTGTTGATATATTTTGAGTTACGGTAGATATATTGGAAAAATCGTCGATATAATTTGAGTTGCGTTCAATTTATAGGTACGATCGGTGTAATAACTAGAGGTGAGTAAAGAATGCTAACATTTTTATTTGAGTTAGACAAGGCTATTCCGCAGAAGGATGATCCAAAGTATGATGCGTATACAAAGGGCTTTATTGAAGGGGATTTAACGATTCGCGCGAGTGATAGGGTACTTTTTCAGAAGTCGTGTATGAAGGTCGCAGAGCTCGGTATTTATTTAGGACAGTGGATGGAACAAGTACAACATGGGCAGAACGAACAGTTGAATTATGAAACGAGTGATCGTGAGGAAGTAATTCTCGGATTCTTATATGAAGAGGAAGATCAGTGGAGGGTTTCTTCCAGTTGGCAACAATTTGAACTTCAAGAGCGTATATCCACTACAGCATTAGTAGAGAGCGTTCAACGTTATTTATATGAGCTAAATAAGGAACTGCGCGCGATAAAATATCCGGTTACATTTGATCAGTACTTAAGAGGAGAGCGAATAATGCAGCTTTCTTATAAGCGACTGTGTGATAGTAAAGCGGATACGACGTCTATCGAGGTTTATAATGAAAGTAAACAGGTAGGCGTAGTACGGGGCTATTATAAAAATACGTTGATGAAAGTGCTAGACTTTATTCCGAAAGTTGGTAGTAATATCATTTACGAAATAAAGGATAGTAAGGACAATATTCGCGTCATTGCAAAGGATGTAAGTAGGCAGCGTCAAAGAAGGATTTTAGTAACATACATCGATCATAATGATGCAGAGCATGAAATACTTGTATGTGACGGGAAGTTATTGGATGCAAATTTCTTATTTACCTTTACATATAAGAGAGAAGAATTTGTTGTTCACAAAACTACAATTGGGCTTGGAAAGTTATTACGAAACGGCTATGTAACTGCAGATTGGAATATTCGTCTTGAGGAAGATATGTATTACATTGAGATGAATCTATATGAGGAGGATTATATAGACGATCAATATTTACTGTTAGGCGTATTTCATGCGGTTTTGTATGGGTGATAAATGAGAAATACCGGTATTCTTCATAGGAAGGATGCCGGTATTTTTACGTGGTTCTGGTGATTTTGTGTCCGTAATTAATCCTCAAAAATAAAAATTTCATCAATTGTACTATGAAGTGCCTTCGCTATATCGTGAGCAAGCTGTAAGGAAGGGTTATATTTTCCTTTTTCGAGATGGCTAATTGTTTCACGGCGTACACCAACAGTTTTCGCTAAATCTTCTTGTGTCATGTTCGATTTGGCACGGTATTCTTTTATTCTCGTTACGAACGCCATGGCGCATCTTCCATTTCATCAACTGGTTTATCGTAAAAGAACATAGAGAAGCCGAATGTAAGAATGAGTGTGCAGAAAATAAGAGCGATATCAATTTCTTGTAGCGTAGGGTTTGGAAATAACATTTCAATAAACATAACGATAGCGGTAGTTAGTAATGTAACGATAAAGGCATTGCGGCACGATTTATTGACGATTTGTTCAAACAGTTCATCGTGTTGAACCGTTCTATAAGTCGTGAAAAAGGAGAAGAAACAGAACATAGTAAACAATCCTTTTTCATAAAAAAAGCCGAGGAAACCGAAGAAACCGAGAAATCCTAAATATTTTATCCAAGTTGTTTTCATGGTAGGACCTCCTTGAGTTGTTATAAATAATTAACTTTATGTTATAAATATATCACATAAAGAAATGTATAGTAATAATAGTTTTCCAATTCTTTTCATAATAATAGTAAAAAGAGGAAATATACTGCGAAATAAAGAGGATAATATTGTAAAATGGTGTAAGGAGGGGGAGGAAGGTATGCTAACGTGGATCATGATCGTTGTATTACTTGTAGTGATTACTGTAGTGGCAACGGTGTTAATTGGACGAAATGGTGATGCGAATTATAGTAAAGCAACAAAGGGGAATATTAAACGGCTGACAATGATTTATATTATACTAGCTGTCGTTTTAATCGTTGGATTAGGCGTGTATATTTATTTTAAAGGTTAAAAAAACTGAAAAAATATAAAAATCTAAAAATAGAAGTATGCTATAATATCAATATAGTTATTTGGTAATTAAGGAAAGGATTGGATGGAATGATTGAAATTACGAATGTGTCAAAAAGTTATAATGGGTCTACCTATGCAGTAAAAGATCTAAGTTTATCTGTGCCTAGTGGAGAAATCTTTGGATTTTTAGGGCCGAATGGTGCGGGTAAATCAACGACAATTAAGATGATTACTGGTATTCATGGGGTGGACAAAGGAACGATTACGATTAACGGTAAAGATATTATGAAAAATCCGATGGAAGCGAAAAGGACGTTTGGTTATGTTCCAGATAGTCCAGATATGTTTTTACGATTAAAGGGAATTGAATATTTAAACTTTATGGCAGATATGTATGAGGTGCCGAAAGAAGTACGCCAAGAACGAATCGAGTCTTTAGCGAAGAAATTTGATCTTTACAATGCGCTATCGGATCAAATTCAAAGTTACTCGCACGGTATGAGACAAAAAATCGTTATTATTGGTGTGCTCGTGCATGAGCCTGATGTATGGATTTTAGATGAACCGTTAACGGGGCTTGATCCGAAATCTGCATATATTTTAAAAGAAATGATGAGAGAACACGCGGATAAAGGAAAGATTGTATTTTTCTCTACACACGTATTAGAAGTAGCGGAAAAAATCTGTGACCGCGTCGCGATTATTAATAAGGGGAATCTTCAGTTTAAAGGGAATTTAGATGAAATGAGAGATCATTTTAAATCCAATGAATCACTTGAAAAAATGTTCTTGGAGATGACGGGCAATGAGTAAAATTTGGACGTTAACGAAAGTATTATTGAAATTAAATTATGCAGATTTCATAACAGATAAGAAGAAGAGATGGGCATATGTATTTTCATTTGCAGCCATTTTATTTGTCGGCTTTTTAATATTTGGTTCTATCACGCACGGAATGTATGAAGGGATGAAACAATTAGGGCAAGACCCAGGAATGATTATCGCAATGGGACTTGCGATTGCGAGTATATGGGTATTTTTAATGAGTATTACGAACATTTTAACTGTATTTTACTACAGTAATGATATTGAAATGTTACTACCCTTACCATTAAAACCAGCGCAAATTATTTCGGCAAAATTTTTAACAGTATTAATTACACAATACGTAATGAGTTCATTTATTTTACTACCAATCTTTATTACGTACGGGTTAAAAAGTGGCGCATTTATTACATATTACATATACATGATTTTTATTTACATACTCTTCCCGATTGTGCCGTTAGTATTAGCTTCGTTACTGATGACAGTTATTATGAGGTATACAAATATAGCGAAAAATAAAGACCGAGGAAATATATTTATCGGAATCGTAAGTATACTATTTATTGTAGGAATTAACGTATTTCTGCAGTGGAAAAATAAAAGTTCGTTTTCGGAAGGTGCAATTGCGGATTACCTTGCCAATAATCAATCCTCTCTTTTAGTACAAATGACAAATTATTTTCCAACTACATATTTTGGAGCAGTGGCGTTAGTAGAAAATGCAAATTGGAAGGGTCCTTTATACGTAATCATCTTTGCACTTATTTCATTTGTATTCTTTGTGTTGTTTTATTACATTGCAGAGCGTACATATTTAAAAGGGGTAATTGGCCTGTCAACGAGTACAGCAAAAAAAGAGGTCATTTCAGCAGAAGGCTTACAGAAATCAACGGTACAAAGTTCACATTTGAAAGCATATGTGAAAAAAGAATTTAAAACGTTATTCCGTACACCACAATTTTTCTTAAATTGTATCGTACAAACTTTCGTTATGCCGATTATGTTGTTCTTCGTTTTATTTGTACAAGATGGAAATTTAAAATGGATTACAGGTTATATTAATAATCCAAAATCAGCAGGTCTTGCAATTGGTGTTGGACTTTGTGCCTCTCTATTTTTAATGGGAAGTAACGTTATTGCAACAACTTCATTCTCACGAGATGGAAGTTCATGGTTTGTGAATCGTTATTTACCAGTAAAGGCTTCAGATATCTTTTTTGCGAAAGCGATAACGGCTTGGTTAATTAATGTGATCATTTTAGCAGTATTCGGTATTACGATGGCAGTTGTAGCGGGAATTTCTCCAGTATTTATGGTTCTTTGGTTCTTATTAAGTGCGAACGGTTTATTGTTAATTAATTTAATCGGTACACGCTGGGATGCACAAACTGCAGATATACATTGGGATACAGAGCAGAAATTATTTAAGAGCCGCTATACAACTTTGTGGAATTTTTTAGCTAATATTTTAATAGCTTTAGTTATTGTAGCGGGAGTAAGTCTATTATACTTCTTCCTTCAAGTAGGACTGTGGGTTATGTTTATTGTTTTATTTGTAATGTTTACGATAGTAAATTATATCTTTATTAAAATTTTAAAATTAGGTGCAGAACGTATATTGTCAAATATTGAATAAAAGGATAGATCCTCTGTATTCGTGCAGAGGATCTATCCATAGATGGAGGAGAAAAGGTGAAGAAAATAGCAATTGTAACAGGGGCAACTCGTCTGAATGGAATTGGTGCAGCTGTATGCAAGGTGCTTGCTCAAAAAGGAATAGACATTTTTTTCACGTACTGGTCTCAGTATGATAAAGCGATGCCATGGGGAATGCATGACAAAGAGCCCTTTTTGTTGAAAGAGGAGATTGAAAGTTTAGGTGTTCGATGTGAAATGGCAGAAATCAATTTATCGCAGTCATATTCGCCAAATCGTTTGTTTTATATGGTCTCAGAACGTTTAGGTGATCCATCTATTTTAATTAATAATGCAGCGTATGCTACTCATACGAGAATTGAGGAATTAAATGTAGAACAGTTAGATAAACATTATACAGTGAATGTTCGTGCTACTATGTTATTAAGCTCATTATTTATAAAACATTATGCACTGAAAGCGAGTGGCAGTATTATTAATCTTACTTCAGGGCAATCATTAGGACCCATGCCTGATGAACTAGCATACGTAGCGACGAAAGGAGCAATTGAAGCATTTACAAAATCAGTAGCACCAGTTGCGATGGAGAAGGGGATTACAGTGAATGCTGTTGATCCAGGACCGACGAATACAGGATGGATTACAGAGGAGCTGAAGCATCATTTAGTATGGAAGTTCCCGCAAGGTAAAGTAGGAGAATCGGCGGATGCAGCACGCTTAATTTCTTTTTTAGTAAGCGAAGAAGCAAAATGGATTACGGGGCAAGTCATTCATTCAAATGGTGGTTACTCATAAATATATTATGTTAACAATTGTTGAGAAACAAAAAAATAAAAGAAAATTTTATTTTTTTGTATAAATAAAATGTCAAGAAAGATAAAAATTTGATAGGAGAGTATATCGTCATATGAAGATAGTAATTCTTCATGTGACAATATACTCTTTTTCTTTTGTTAGAGAGAAGAAAAATGAAGTAGAAGAAACTCGAATATTTGAATTGTTTTATCAGTTTTTGTACGTATTATTATGAAGATTACTGTCGGAAAGATGGTAATTCATATGAAAAGGGATTTTTTAAGGGGAAATCGAATCGTAAAGGGGAGGATAAATTATATAAACATAGGGGGATTTATATGAAAATGAAAAAGGTCGCTATCGCATCGATAACAATTGGTACAATGCTTACTATGGCAGCTTGTAGTCCTTCAGCAGATAAAGAGAAAGAAAAGAAAGAACAAGTAACAGCGCAAAATGAAGGAGAAGCAAAAACGACAAGTGCAGATGAGACGTCAAAAACAACGAAAGATAATGAAAAAGAAACAAATACTTCTTCAAATGAAAAAACAGATAAAGATGCAAAAAATACGAAAGAATCATCAGGAACAGAAAGTAATGGTAAAACTTCAACTCAAAATGAGGGTGTGAAAACAAAAGAAAAAGAAACGACAGGAAAAACGAATGACCAAACGACTAGCGGAAAAACAACAGATCAAAGTACAAGTACAAACTCAAACGGAAAAACAACGAAAGATCCGAAGAAAAGCGTAGCTGTGAAAACAAATGTTAAAGAAGTTGCTGCATTAATTGAAAGCTTAGACAAGCAATTAGCTGCAAATCCTAAATTAGAAACAGTAAATAAACTTGGTAAACAAATTAATGAAAAGTGGGATGTAATCGAGAAAGAGTTAGAAGCATCACATCCAGCTGAATATAAAACAATCGGACAAAGTATGTATCCGTTAATTGTAGGAGCGGAGAAGGAAAAGATTGATGTTACTAAAATGAAGTCGTTAACGACGAAAACGAAAAAAGATTTAAATCAGTTATTAACGAAACTTTCGTAGTTTCAAAAGCCTACTTGTGTGAGTAGGCTTTTTTATATTTTTTGTAAAATCCTATTTATTTTCATTTTCAACTACGATACGAAATGAACCGTATGCTTGTTGACTTACATAATGATCTTCACGTACTTTATAAGGAAATGGGAATGCAACTAGTTGAAAATTACTTTCCTGATCCACTGAAGGTAATGTGAAATTGAAAATTTGTCTCGTTTCAGGTGCGACTGCAGTATAAAGGACTTTTTTATTATTAAATATTTGAACTTGTTCCCAATCTTTAAAGGCCACGATCGCATAAGTCATTTCATCTTTTGTTTCATTACCGTTAGATAGAGTTAATTTTTTACCTTCTCTTTCAGAAAATACCGTTTGTAATTTTTCTTCATTGTTCGTAACAAATAATGGTTCATAAAGACCATCTTTTAAAATAGTATTTGAATCTATAGGGGTGAATTTTATTTTTTCACTTTCTTCCTGAGAGGGATTTATTGAGTAGCGCATACTTAAAATCTCTTCTAATATAGCTGCTTTATTTAAGTCATTATCTTTTAACTTATATTCAGGTTTTTTAATTATTAAAAAGGCTAATTCACTTGCATTAGGAGAAGTGGGTAAAGAGATTTTCGTAGTAATTGAGCTATTTGGTTGCATATCGAAAGAATAGTATGATGTTTCATTTGCAGTATCTTCTATTATAAAAGGTTTTTGTTCGTAATCTTCTAGAACAATTAATGCATATTTTCGTTTTTCATCGATGCTATGTACGAATGATAATACTACGTTAATATTATTATTCTTATTAGTAATTTGACTGCCATTGTTAATATGTTGGCCTTGATTATCCTTCAATCCGTAAGAAATAGTGTTGGTTTGTTGCGCTCTCTTATTTTCTTTAGAAGGTGTATGTGGTTGTATGATTGAAGTATGGAACAAAACATAAATTATAAGTAACGAAATAAGTACAACGCTGATAATAATATACATTTGTTTCATAAATAGCACCTCAATATATTTAAAATATAAGAGAAAAAAGATATGCAAGATGCATATCTTTTTTCTCTTTCTTACCAGGAAGCTTTTGTTTCGTGATTCACATCATTATAACCATTCAATTTATAGGTATGATTACCAATAGCATAACCATCTCCATAATAAACACTTGTGTTGGTCGCTGTAGCACTTACATAAGTTGAGTTTTTTGCACTATTACTTTTCGTATTCACTAATGATCCGTCGCCATTGAAAGTTCTTGCTTTTGCATAAATATAGTCTTCGGTCGTAGTTGATTTCGATTTAGCAACTGCATAGGGGTTACCGAAAAAGGGAGTATACACGCTAATGTTAGAGTCATTCTTAGGTGCAGCTGCAACAACCAAACTAGGAACAGTAGATGCTTTTGTTGATTGAACTGTATCATAGTCAACTAAAACAGGCTGCTTGTCTGCAGCACCCACCTCTGAAGCACTTGCGTGATTAGTAAAACCAAAACCTAAAACCGCTAACCCTAAAGTTGTCACCGCTAAAGATTTTTTCATATTCACTAATTTTCCCACCTTTTAAAATTTTTGAGTTCGAACTCAATTCATACAATATAGGAAAATTTTGAAACTCTCAATAACTTGTCCCATACTTAACTTTTCTTTTACTTTTGATCCAACATTTCTTCATTTGTAAAAAATCGAATATCTCTTCTAATGCTTAGCTAGCAAGGGAAACAGGTTTAACTTTATGAAGTTCGTGTAAATTTAAATCTATTCATTTCATGAGCTCTGTTATTTTTAAGGTTATGTGGGAAACTTATTTAAAAAAGGATGGTGATAAAAATGACAATCGATCGAGTTTGTACAATTGGGCCAGCAAGTAATAATAAAGAAACGTTAGCGCAGTTAATAAACAATGGTATGAAAATAGTGCGGTTGAATTTATCACATGGCACGCATGAAAGTCATAAAGATATTATTCGTTTAGTGAAATCGTTAGACGATTCTATTAAAATTTTAGGCGATGTACAAGGTCCTAAAATAAGGTTAGGTGAAGTAAAAGGAGAACAAATTACACTTCAGGCGGGAGATTCTTTTATTTTACATACGCAACCAGTTACAGGGAGCAATAGAGAAGCAAGTGTTGATTATGAAGGAATTGGGAATGACGTGAAAGTTGGCAGTAGAATTTTAATTAATGATGGAGAAGTTGAGTTAATTGTTGAAACGGTAAGTGCGGATAAAATAGAAACAAAGGTCAAAACAGGTGGTAATATCTCATCTCATAAAGGGGTGAACTTACCTGGGGCAATCGTTAGTTTACCAGCCATTACAGAGAAAGATAAAAAAGATATTCAGTTTCTTTTAGCAGAGGATATTGATTTTATCGCATGTTCTTTCGTACGGAAACCTAGTCATATAAAAGAAATACGAGATTATATACAACAGTACAAAGAAACATCACCTAATGTAATTGCCAAAATAGAAACGATGGAAGCCATCGAGAATTTTCAAGATATATGTAAAGAAGCAGACGGAATTATGATTGCAAGGGGGGATTTAGGAGTAGAGTTGCCGTATCAATTTATTCCGCTCTTGCAGAAAATGATGATTCAGGAATGTAATCGAACGAATACATATGTTATTACAGCGACACAAATGCTTCAATCAATGGTAGATCATTCTATTCCAACAAGGGCTGAGGTGACTGATGTGTTTCAAGCTGTACTGGACGGAACGAATGCAGTTATGCTTTCTGCTGAAAGTGCATCAGGCGAGCATCCAATTGAAAGTGTAAAAACATTACGTCTCGTTTCTGAATTTGCGGAGCATGTGAAAAAAGACGGGCCTTTTGTGATGAAAGAAGTACTGGAATTACTGCATAGATCTTTCGGTGATTGATGAATAAAAAAGAGGGCGGATATGCATCCCCCTCGTGTTTTTCATTCATATTAATCTTGCTCTTGCTCATCCAAAATCTTATCAAAAGCAGCAGATACTTTGTCAAACTCTTCGTCATTTTCAATGTATGAAAACTCATTATCTTCTTCTACTTTTAAAAAGAAGATATCAATGTCTTCCTCAGTTTCTGTTTGGATATCTTCAACAAAGGCAACTGCAATATATTCTGCACCTTCGACATCCATCGCTCCAAGTACTTCTACTTCCTGATCCTCATTATTCTCATCACTAAGAGTAAACACTTCGCCAACTTCAATATCAGACATATTCATTCTCCTCCTGTTCGACTCTAAAAATAGAGCACTCAAACTGTATACATACTAACATATCTTTCCATGAAAAACCAAATTCATACTAAAGAAAAACAACTGATTCTTCTTTAGTATGGGTATCCAGCTATAAGGAGCATTATTTTTTGCGTGCTATGTTACTAAATCCATTCAACAATTGTATCCGTAGTCTGTCTTGTTTTATCACGCTTTGGCTCTTCTTTACGGTAACCAAAGGCAACCATAACAGATACTTCAAGATTATCGCCCTGTATAATGCCTTCTTGACGAAGTAAAGAATCTACTTTCTCTTTATCAAATCCTTCTATTGGACAAGAATCAATGCCAATTTGAGCTGCACTCGTCATCATATTACCTAAAGCAATATAAGATTGCTTAGATGCCCAATCAAATACAGCACGATCGGATTGTAATAAGTTAAAATCTGTTTCCTGGAACTTTTTGAAGAATTCATATCTAATTTTTTGAGTGTCTTCAGGCAATCCAATAATATCGTTCATCATATATTTAATATACTCTGCATCATAATGCATATCTTTAATGTTTCTTGAAAGAACAATGACAAAGTGACTTGCTGTTGCAAGTTGCCCACCAGCGCCCCATGAATACGGTTGTAGTTTTTCTCTTAATTCTTTATTTTGCACGACAACAAATTTCCAAGGTTCATATCCAAAAGAAGAAGGAGATAATCTGCCTGTTTCTAAAATAAATGTAAAATCCTCTTCTGAAATTTTGTGCATAGGATCGAACTCTTTACATGCATGTCTGAAATGAAAAGCCTCCATAATTTTCTCTTTTGTAATTTGTTTTGTATTTGTCATAAAAGTTCCTCTTTTCGTTAATTTATTTTTGTAAGTAAATTATATTTTTAAAGTAACATAGATACAAGTACGCACATTTATGTGGTATAGTATCAAAAAAGATACTATTGGTAAGGGAAGGGATTTATTATGGATTGTTCAAACGAAAATAATATAAATTACCCATTTTTAAATAAATATTCTTGTCCAGTGGAAGCGATGGTCGAGGTCATTGGAGGGAAATGGAAAGGGGTTATTTTGTATCATTTATTAGATGGTACAAAGAGGTTTAATGAATTAAAAAGATTAAAACCTAATATCACACAAAGAATGTTAACACTGCAGCTTAGAGAACTCGAAGCAGATGGTATCATACATCGTGAAGTGTACCGTGAAGTGCCTCCAAAAGTAGAATATTCGTTAACCGAGCTTGGTGAATCACTTCGTCCAATGATTCTATTAATGATGGAATGGGCAACTCATAATATGGAGAAAGTTTTGGAGAGTAGGAATACGAAAAATAATAGTTAATAGGTAAAGTGCTATAGTAGAGACGGCTATGGATTTTTCTTGAATTGTTAGTGGGGTTGGAAAACATGTAGTATAAAGAGAACCGGATGAGAAGTAATGTTAAGAAATAACATTATTGCACTGCTGAGTCATCTTTTCTTAGGCGTAGGTTTTATGCCATTTGGTTTGGACATTTTATTATAGAAAGATTAAGAATATCCACTTTTATATCAAGTGATTTCTGTAATAGCTATTGAAGGATGGCCGCAAATTTAAATTGTTCAACCTGCTATGATTCATACACTTCTTTTGTGTTCGTAGAAATAGCATCTAATAAAAGGAAAACGGCTGCTATCATATGTAGAACGATGTCTATATAAGGAAAGAAGGCAACGAGAGTAACGATAATACCGATATAATGAGGGTACGTATTCATGCCTTCTTTTTTAGATAATAAAATAGTAGTGATATGTAAAGCAATCAATAGTAGTAAAGGTATCCCATTTAGGTTAACAAGACTTGGAAATAAATAATAACAAGGAAGTAAGAAAAGATGATAGATCCCTGTGGTCCACTTTAGTGATTGTATGTAAATTTTCAAAGTAAATCCTCCTAAAATCATTCATATGTATATATTACCAAAGATAATAGATGATTGGATATTAAATACTTGTGGTTTTTAGTGGAATATAATTATTTTATGTAAACTAATTGTTTCCTTATCTTTAAAATAGAAAAACCACCCAAACGAGGGTGGTTCGTATTATAAATAACTATTTAAAGAAGAAAGGGGAACCTTCACTTCACTACCTTCCTTCATATTCCGCAGCATAACGGTTTCTGTACTAAGTTCTTCTTCCCCAATAATAAGCACATAAGGGATATTCTCTTTATTTGCATAATTAAGGGCACGTTTTAATTTGCGGCCTGCTAGTTCGAGTTCAACTTTTAAGGAAGTGGTAGCACGTAATTGCTGGGCAATTTGTAAGCATTGTAATTCTGTCCCGAGTGGGATGATAAATACATCCGCTGTAGATGATATCGTTTCTTTCTGCGATAGTGCTGTATAAATAACGTCTAAACCGAATGAAATACCGACTGTTGGATAGCTTATATTATCACCACGGAATGCCCCAATAATATTATCGTATCGACCGCCGCTACCAATGCTGGATGTAATTGAGCCGTCTTTTAGAAAGATTTCATATACGGTGCCTGTGTACATTGTAAGTCCTCGCGCTAAAAATGGATTGAATATAGCATTCTCATTTATTCCAAGAGCGATTAAATATTGCTGTAATTGTTGTAATTCGTTTACTCCATCAGCAACGAGTGGAGTATTGAAAGCGTCTTTAAAGTCAGCAATTGTAAGCTCTAGACAAGATAAAACGGTATTACATATCGTATCAGCCATTTCTTCAGAAATTCCGCGCTCTAACACATCTTTTCGTACACCATTAATCCCAATCTTTTCGATTTTGTCTAATGATAAAATGACGTCACTTGTTCGTTCAGTAGGGATGTTAATGGACTCGAGAATACCATTTAACAATTTTCGGTTATTATATTGGATCGTTACTTCTAAGTTTAACGTTCGGAACAGTTCAAACGCCATGCTCATAAGTTCCGCTTCTGCCATGACTGATTCTACACCGACTATATCAACGTCACATTGAATGAACTCACGAAATCTTCCTTGTTTAATTGGTCCATCTCGAAAGACTTTTCCAATTTCATACCGCTTAAAAGGAAGGCGGATGTTCGGATTCATTGCTACGACTTTTGCGAATGGAATTGTTAAATCATAACGTAAGGCAAGGTCGCGTTTTCCTTGATCCTGAAGCGTATATATTTCTTTTAATATTTCATCACCACCGCCGTACTTGTAAGACATAAGCTCATACATATTTAACGTTGGTGTTTCTAACGGTTTACATCCGTATCGTTCAAACGTGTCTTCACAAGTTCTTTTCATTTTATTTCGCAACACTTGTTCCTCTGGTAAATAGTCTTTCGTTCCTTTTACATTTTTCATTTCCATTGTAATCACTCCTTTTTAAATTAAAAAAAGCTATGCAGGTATAAAAATACCCACATAGCTTTATGAACGCTTCGTGGGTCAACAGGAAAAGCCCTGTACCCACGAAGAAAAATTTTTCTTCGGATACACGGCATTACGTATGATGATGAAGTTGGAAAGAAGTATTAACATTTCGCATGACAAATCTCTCCTTAACATAAGTTTTTCCAAATTATATCAGATGATTTTTGAATTATCAATATTTTTAGTTTTGAAATATACGTGAAGTTATGTAGGAGAAATGGAAAAGAGTGTATAATAAAACTTAATAATATGAAATAACCTTTTAAGGAGAGCGCTATGAAAAAAGATAAAACAAATGCGATGCGAATATTAGATAAAGAAAAGATCGAATATTCGATGATGTCATATGATCCGGAAGACGGAAAAATTGATGGTGTATCAGTAGCTGAGAAAATTGGACGTGAAGTGAGAGAAGTATATAAAACGTTAATCGCTCAAGGGAATAGTAAAAATTATCACGTGTTTATCATCCCGGTAGATGAAGAGCTAAATTTAAAAGCTGCTGCAAAAGCAGTAAGTGAAAAGAAGATTGAAATGATTCCTGTTAAAGATATTACGAAAGTGTCAGGATACATTCGCGGTGGTTGTTCACCAGTCGGAATGAAGAAGTTATTTTCAACATGTATTGATGCGACTGCTCAATCGCTTGAAACAATCATTGTAAGTGGCGGGAAGATTGGTACACAAATTGAGCTGAATGTAAATGACTTGGCGAAAGTGACGAGAGCACAGTTTGGTGAGATAACGAAATAATGATACATAGGGGAAAGAAGTTTTAGTTTTATTAAGTTTAGATACAGATTTTAGGATAATTAGTCCGTTATGAGGGCGGATTATCCTTTTTATCTACGTAATAATACGTTATGTTAATCGATTATGTATACAATATTCAACCGAAAACAAACAACATATCAACTCTATAAAATAGTAAAATAGGGAAAAATATATTTTAAATAATACCTTTAGAAACCACTATTTATTACATAGGGGTTTCCGAAAAAAGTGAAGTAAAAAGGGAGGGGCATAAGTGAAATATATTAATGGATTGTACATATCACTTATATTGATGATGTTCATTAATTTACTTAATATTACAATGTTTGATAATAAATACTCAGGGATAACAATGTACCTTTCTTCCGTTATATTCATAATTGGAAGTGCTTTTTTCGGAAGTGCAAAACGGCTTAAAATGAGTGAGGAAAAATAAATCACTTAGGAGGTGACAATCATTAATGAAACAACAAGAACAAGTTATCTTTCGTGAGGTTCAGCGATCTCCAATTTGGGTATGGATACTCATACTAGGAATTGCCATGCTGATGTGGTATGGATTCATTCAACAAATTATTCTTGATACCCCGTTTGGAGATAAACCAGCCCCTAATGGGGTACTAATTGTTTTGTGGTTGTTTTTCGGGATTGCCCTTCCTGTATTAATGCTTGGTGTATTGAAACTGATCATTGAGGTCCGTGAAAAAGGTCTTTATGTTCGTTTTGTTCCTTTTCATTTTCAATATAAGCAGTACCTTTTCAAAAATATACATCATTATGAATGCATTACTTACAGTCCACTAAAACGATTTGGGGGATGGGGAATTCGTTTTAACCTTAAGAATGAAAAAGCCTATAACATGAATGGAAATAAAGGTATAGAGTTAAAGTTAAAATATAACACAGTGGTAATCGGCACTCAAAAACCAGACGAATTAAAAAAAGCGCTGGACTCAGTACAAAAAGTATAATGAAAATTAAACTTCAACAAACGAGCGCAATTCAAGAATTTAAAGTAGGTATACCTACTTTAAAAATCATTTACATTTACTTCCGATATCGATAATTATGTAAATCAACGTGGTTATCAAGTCGGAGGAAGGCACCTTAGGGTGTCTTTTTTTATAGGATAGCATCAACAAAACACGAATTCCGATATAAAATAAGCCGTTAAAAAAATATTGTTCGACTAAATGGCATTGTAGAAGAATTAAATAGTAATTGTATAATGATTTGAATATTATACATTGAAAATAACAACTAACTTTCCGGAGGTGAACCCATATGAATAAATATAGTGTTTTTTCACTTGCCACTTTGGTAATCTTCATTGTTTTATTTTATACAATGTTTAGTGGTTTGTTGTTGAGATTAGGTAAACCATTTCTAGGACTACCATTAGGCAAACCATTTATTATTTCAATGTTTCTGTTCCCATTATTAGGGATTTTTTCGGGATTAAAAGCCAAAAAAGGCTTAATGAAATGGCTACTTATAATACTTAATTTTATTGCAATTTGTATAATCGGGTATATTTTATTACTTGCTTACGGTATTGCTGAAAACTAATTAAAATAAAAGTGAATAAGTCGTGGTTAACAAAAGAATATGATAAAAAGAAAAATAGGATAAAATTCAACTTCCGCAATCGAGAATTATGTAAAAAAGTTAGCATGAATCTAGTTTTTTCTTTTTTGATCACGGGTATTTTAGTCTCTTTGTTTATCATATTTTGAATGTATACTTTTGTTTAATGTTTCGAGGATATCAGGATATTTTACGTGAGGTCAATGTTTATGAGGATTTGAAAGTAAACTAATATTCAAAAGTATACATTTGAAAATGCATAATAAAAAAACAGTAGTGATTTTATACACTACTGTTTTTTTATTGTTTCTTGCAAGTGAATTATTTATATTCCTGTCTATATAATTTAAACGAATAAATAGCTCCAATAAAAAATACAAAAGCTTCAAATAATATAAAGATTTGACGGGAATTCTCAATATCTTTACCAACTAAAGAAATAAATATAGCATTCATTAGAATTTGAGTAGTAAACATACGAGAAGTAATTTTTAAATAAATAGCATTTGTTCTTTCATCTGGTTTACCAATTTTTTTGTAAATAATAATAAGTGCAATTACTGAACCAAAAAATAGAAGTGCTGTAAGTCCTACAACGATATTGAAATTGCCTGTACTTTCTAACATCCATTTATTTAATAGATCAATCATTAGTATCTTCCTTTCCTACATAAGAGAATATTTCGTTCTTCTTTTTCACTATAATAAAAAAAGAAAAAGGAAAACATCGAACTTTCTTACAAACATTCGTGTATTCTTACAGTTTTGTCATTTTGTAAATGTATTCATCGCCTTGCCTTTCGCTATTTTCTTTGGAAAACATAGTGAATTACGAGAAAGAGCGCTACAAAATCAACTTCCAAGAAGTAGTGCACTAAACCTTTTAATTAATGCAATTAGTATGTGGAATACTATTTATTTAAGTGAAGAAATAAAAGCTTTGAAGAAAAAAGAACAATTTGATGAAGAATTATTAAAACATAGTTCTTCAGTAGGGTGGGAACACATTAACTTTCTAGGAGAATACCGATTTAGCAAAAGAGAAAGTGCACCAGTAGATTTTCTACAACCACTAGAAACAACTAAACAGTAAGAAACCAATGATCTCTTAGCGTACGAAATTCACGTTTTGTTGGTGCTACCCCATCGCTATCAAGCTAAGCTCATACAACCTCAATTATAGTAGAGGTTGTTTCTTTTTTCTAAAGGCTACGTGTAGGGAATTTAAAGATTTGAATACGAAATAAACCCTAACGGGGTTCGACCGAGATATATGTAAAAACAAGTTATATATTTACATTTATTTCCACAGGTGGTTTATTTGGAATAAAAAGACTGTTTTGTCTATTGCAGGTTAATCCTAATCATCCACTGTTTCGTTATTGAAGACACTGTGTTTCGATTGTGTGATTAGGGTGTACAATAATACGTTAAGATATAGTAGAGGTATCGCCAGCATTTCGGAAAAACCCACGTTAAGCAAAAAATAAAATAAGTTGTCCAGAAGGAGCAACAGGAGGAACAGGTAACGTTATTTACATGTTTTATGATGAAATTTATGAATGAAATCTGGAACCAAATTTAAGCAAAATAAAAAACACCTGTGAATTTATGTCCCTTATAGATTATGAAATTAATCTATGAATGTGATATAAGGACTTGCTGTTTATATTTTTTTATTTTTTAGGTTCTTTTCTTATACTTGTTTGTTTACTAATTCATAGGTTATAGGGTGTAAGTGGGTAAGATAGGGTGATATAAAAATGGGTAATTTTAAAAAGAAATTTGAAATTCCGTGTGAGTGTTTCTTCCCCCCTATACCTCCACCTCAAGTTGGACCAACAGGACCAACAGGACCAACAGGACCAACAGGAGCGACAGGACCAACAGGTAATACAGGAAATACCGGACCAACAGGACCGACAGGTAACACAGGAAATACTGGACCAACAGGACCGACAGGAGCTACAGGGATTACAGGACCTACGGGACCAGCTGCTACGGCATGTTGCCCATGTACGAATCTTCTTGATAACCCTGGATTTGATGAACCTGCAACACCAGGCAACCCAGTTCCAGGATGGATTGTAACGGGAAATATTTCAGAAGTAGGATTTCCAAATGCGCACAGCGGTCGTTTTCTTCCAAATGGAACCCTTAGTACCCTAGCTGTTTCTATTGGACCTGGAGGAATTATGACTCAATCTGTTGATGTGGGAGAAGGTTGTTGCTTTACTCTTTCTTTTGCTGGGGATATAAGAGACGGAGCACTCCTTGTTGCTTCTGTATCGTTTCCAGAACTTGGTCAAGGATGTCCGCCTAACCCCACAACGCTTGGACCATTAAACATTCCACACATTGTACCTGTTGCAAATCAACAACAAGCTGGTTTCCAACATTATACTCTTGTTGCGTGTATACCTGCCGGTGTAACTACAGCATGTGTTAGTTTCCAAAACTTAGCTACAGGTGGAGAAGGAGCAGTAGCTTTTGTTGATAATGTTGTATTCCAACCTACTGGTGGACCATGTACTTCATGTTCGCAAAACTTCTAATGTATTGGTGTGCTTACTCCTATATCCATTTTATTAAACAAACAAACAAACATTATTACGAAAATTCTATTAGCGTGAATTTCCCCCTAATAGAAGATATGAAAAACAAGAAATTCCAAACGAAAAGAGTAGCTAATAAGCTATTCTTTCTTTTTATTTTCTCTTCTTTTTTGGATTTTTTGATACGTCTTCTCTGTTACATTATCGAAAATCAAATCTGCCACTTCTTCCCCTATGCTTTTCACTAATTCTCCGTATTCAAGATACTCTTTTCCGTCCTCTTCGTGGAAAAGAAAAGCTAATTTATTTTCTTCATACACATCCGAATATTCTTCTTTGATATGTTGAATAGAGCAATAGACATACTCATGGATTTCAACAACCTTTATGTTGAAGGGACTATAGGTTCAGCAGATGTTTGGAATAATGAAGTGGATAGAATGAAATAGTTCCATACAAAATACGGTACATCTGTAGAAGAAATGGAAGGCGCTGCAGCAGCGCAAATCGCAAAAGCGTATGACGTACCATTTTTAGGAATTCGAGTGTTATTTAACAATAAAACAAACGGAGGAAAATACAATCCAAATACAGCAGCGGCAAATCAAGAATATGTATATGAAGTAGTTAAAAAATATATAGGTTCTATGCAAAATAAGTAGTAGTTCTATTCCAACATAAACGTCAAGAAATCCTAATGGTTTCTGAGACGGGTAGATTTATCTTAGGAATGGTAGTTGAAAAAGAAAAGCTTGTTTCTTATAAAAATATAAGAAACAAGCTTTTTTATTTAAAATAAATTGGGTAATTAAACTATAACATCAATGTGTATCGTAGAATATCATAATAATATAATGGAGGTGATGTTATATGGCTCTTACTACAGGACCAATTGAAAACGTAGGAAATCAACCTGCTAATGCAAATAGAGTTAGGGTGAAGATCCTTAACCGTACTGCGGGCCCACTTACTGGAGTAGCTAGAGTTTTTAGACTTGACGGTTCATTAGTATTAATTGAACAGGTAAACTTCAATGTGAATTCTAATGCTTCTACTTTTGAAACTCTAAGTTTAGTTCATCCTGCTTTTGGACAAGCATTTGAATATGAAGTTCAAATTGTTCCTAATCAACCTGGTGGACTATATAGTGTTTATGGACTAACAGCTGAAAGTGTTATCATTACTGCACAACGTGTTGTGAACTCAGAATTGACACAGTTTCTTTAATTAAAATAGATTGGTGCCTACATGGTATCCAATCTATTTTTGTACTTATTCTTCAGAGGAGGAAGGGTTTTACACCAAAAAAATAAAGACAATTATAGAAAAAGGAAAAGTCGAACTATCATCTTAATTTTTATTCAAAATGTTTTTTGAACGATTTATCAAATATGCATAATTGCATAAAAAAATTGAAATTTATCATTTCCCGACAGAAAACTGCCACCTCAAGGAATGGGTAGGACATGGTCCAATGAGTAGGTGGGAGCTGAATGACGGTTAGGAAAAAGCCTAAAGGTTCTTTTTGGTGAAGAATCAGTATGAGGTACCGGTATTCTAATCAGTTCGTTCCTATAGAAAGAAAATGTTATAGCTCCGAGGCATTTTTACATCTACGAAATGGTTTCATTGTAAAATTTCTTTCATTTGTATATTTTTTTGAAAGGGACAGAGGACTTTCGACAAAAAAGAAGAAATGATACGTGATTAGTATTTTTTGCTACATCATGATATCGTTCTCATGCATATCGTGAAAAAGATTTTAAACAAATAAAAAAAGGAAGTGAGGTGAAAAGCGATGCTTATCCATAAAGCGTATCAGTTTCGGATCTATCCTAGTTTAGAACAAAAAATAGCTATTACGAAAACAATTGGTTGTTCACGATTTGTATTTAACTACTTTTTGGAAAAGTGGAATGATAGATATAAAGAAACAGGAAAAGGGTTATCCTATGGCACTTGTTCTTCGCAATTACCTACTCTCAAAAAAGAATTTGTATGGCTAAAAGAAGTGGACAGTATCGCTCTTCAATCTTCTCTTCACAACCTCGCTGACTCGTATGCAAGATTCTTCAAAAAACAAAACAAAGCACCTCGGTTTAAATCGAAGAACAATAAAGTCCAATCCTATACAACGAAACATACAAATGGAAACATTGCGATTATAGATAATAAATTGAAGTTACCGAAACTTGGTCTTATCAAATTTGTCAAAAGTTGTGAGGTAGAAGGACGAATTTTGAGTGCTACTGTCAGAAGGAATCCAAGTGGAAAATATTTTGTCTCGATTCTTGCTGAAGCAGAAGTACAAGAATTACCGAAGGCCGATTCCGCTGTTGGTATAGATGTTGGTGTGAAAAACTTTGCTATTCTTTCAACGGGTGAGGTATTCGGTAATCCAAAATGGTCTCGGGTATTAGAAAAGAAACTCGCTCATGCCCAGCGTATTCTATCTAGACGTACAAAAGGCGGAGCGAATTGGCATAAACAGCGAATTAAAGTCGCCCGTATTCATGAACGAATCAAAAATGCAAGAACGGATTACTTGCAAAAACTCTCTACAAGGATCATCAAAAACCACGATGTGATTGGGATAGAAGATTTGCAAGTATCGAATATGTTACAGAATCACAAACTAGCGAAAGCGATTCAAGAAGTATCATGGTCACAATTCAAAGCGATGTTGTTGTATAAGGCACGCTGGTATGGGAAACAAGTGATTGTGGTGTCGAAAACATTCGCTAGTTCGCAAACTTGTTCGCATTGCGACTACAAAAATAAAGATGTGAAAAGCCTGAACCTGCGTGAATGGAAGTGTCCTTCTTGCGGTATGTATCATGATAGAGATGTGAATGCAGCGGAAAATTTGAGAAAAGAGGCCATAAGGCTACTAACCGTAGGGATTACGGGGATTGCCTACTCATAAAACTGAGGGATACCTTGGTGTTCGTAGGAATCCCTCACTTCAAACAGCTCGTTAGAGTGTTAAGTGGGGGTAGTTCAATTTAGGTACTGCATCTCTATCATTCACCGATATCATACACGGTGAAGTAGCTTCTGCATCACTACAAGAGATTACTGTAAAAAGCTATGACGATACATATTATAATAATGCAATAGGAAAAACGGGTTTAGAATTAAAGAAGGAACTTCATAATATTATTGATGATCACACAAAGTTATCATACAGTGCGGTTTGGGAAGCGCTAAGAGATACTGATGAAGATCCAAATAATAAAAATAATGTGCTACTCTTATATACTGGGCGTTCGCAAGGGAAACTTACGAATGGTTCAGGAGTTGATAATTGGAACCGAGAGCATGTTTAGGCAAAATCTCACGGTGATTTTGGAACGACTGCAGGAGCTGGAACAGATTTGCATCATTTAAGAGCGACGGATGTATCTGTAAATAGTTCACGTGGAAATTTGGATTTTGATAATGGTGGTGTGAATCATTCGGAAGCGACAGAATGTAAATACGATAGTGATTCTTGGGAACCTCGTAATAGTGTAAAAGGAGATATCGCTAGAATGCTATTTTACATGGCTGTTCGTTATGAAGGAGACAACGGCGAAATAGACTTAGAATTAAATGAAAAGGTGAATAACAATAAAGATCCATACATGGGCAAACTATCCGTTTTACTAAAATGGAATGAACAAGACCCGGTAGATGATTTAGAGCGAAAGCGTAATGAAGTGATTTTTACGAAATATCAACATAATCGTAATCCTTTTATTGATCATCCGGAATGGGTAAATAAAATTTGGAAGTAAAATACTTAAAGGTATTTTACTTTGAGAGAAGGGATTGATTACTATGATCAATCCCTGTTTATATCTATACTAGAATAAATGATTTTTATAGGATTGGATAATAGAATAGATATTTTATTAAGTTAAGTATAATATGAGTCTTTTAATACGGTCCCCATTCAATATTCACACCAACAATAAGAAAAATAAGTCCAATGATAAACCAAATGAATGCAAGTGGAGCCATAAATCGAATCCATTTTCCGTAAGAAATGCCGCTCGCTGCGAGTACTCCCATTAAAACACCGGAAGTTGGGTTGAGGCAGTTCACTACACCTTCTCCAAGCATAACAGCCTGTACTGTGACTTGGCGTGTAATGTGCATGAAATCGGCTAATGGAGCTAATATCGGAATGAAAATAACAGATTCACCTGTCCCTGATGAAATAAGGAAATGTAATGCGGCACTACTTACATACATACCGAGAACGCCAAATACAGGGCTATGTCCTTCGAGAGACTGTGCGAGTTGGTTAACGATTGTATCAAGTAATTTACCTTGTTCTAAAATGACTGAAATACAACGAGCCATTCCGACGATCAAAGCACCGTATATGAGATTTTGGCAGCCTGCTAGAAAAGTAGAAGCGATATCGTTTGCTTTCATGCCACCTATTATTCCGGCTGTAATTGCTATGAAAATAAAAGTAGCAGTCATTTCTGCGTCCGTCCAATGTAGACGAAAAGCACCTATTAAAAATGCAATTAATGATAAAGCTGAAACGAGTAAAATTAATTTATGACGTATTGTCCAAGGAACTTCTGTTTTCTCTGTTTCTTTCTCGCTTGAAAGAGCATTACTTGGAAACCAGTTATCGCCGAGTATGCTTCCTTTATTCGATTTTTTTAAGCGTTTTATATACCAATTAATATATAGAATGGTAGCCAGTAAAAAAGAGATATAAATTGCTGTACGTAAACCAATTCCTGAAAACATTGGGAGTTCCGCGATTTTTTGTGAAATACCTAAAGGTGAGGGAGATAAAATAGTAGCATTAAAACCAGCATAAGTGCCTAAATAGATAATTGCTACGCCAACGATAGCGTCCCATTTTAATGTGCGTGCAACGATGATCCCGATGGGGATAAAGCCGATAACTGAGTTAACGATAATACCAGTCGTTCCGAGAATAGAAAAGAGTGCGGCGACAATACATATGAAAAGTAATTGCTGATTACGAAATTTGTTAATAACATGATAGATTAAACCGTCAAGAGCACCTGTTTTTTCAAGAATGGCAATGGCACCCCCTGTAAATAAAATTAAGAAGATGATAGGAGCAGCAAGTGTCATTCCTTTTTCAATAGCGGTAAAAAAAGAAACAAACCCTACAGGCGATTGTGGAACAGAATGATAACTTCCTGGTATTGTCGTTGTAACAGTCCCATTTGTAACTCTTTTAAACTCTCCAGCCGGAACGAAATAAGTAGCTATTGCACAAAGTAAGGCAATAAAAAATAGTAGTACGTACGCATCAGGCATTTTAAACTTTCGTTTACTAGGTTGTCTTTTTGTCTCAGTTTGTAATTGCATAAAATCCCTCCTTTTTCACTTGGTTAATTTTTAATATTCTGAAATTTATCTGTGAAATAGATTATAATAAAGGTGGCTTCTTAAGGCAATAGTTTTTCTGTCCTTTTCCCGCGCATACAAATTATTGCAACAATAGACAGGGAAACGAAAATAATCCAAGAATATGTTAAATAGAAGGAAAAAGAAAAGAGGGAAAAAGATGTGGAAAACTACGGATTTATGTGATGAGTTTGAAAAGGAATTACAAATATGTCGCCAGTCTTTTCAGTCTTTTGGGAAGAAAGAACAATTTCACGGGAAAATTGCAACGGTGAAAGTGAAGGATGATAATGTACTAGTAAAAGAGGGGTTGCAAACATTACCAGAAGAAACGGTATTAGTTGTTGATGGCGGAGCATCTACGAATTGTGCGTTACTTGGTGATAATTTGGCAGCTATTGCGGAGGAAAGAAAGCTGGCAGGGATTATTGTAAATGGTTATGTTCGTGATTCGAGTGAACTAAAGAATATTAATATTGGTATTTTAGCACTAGGGACGATGCCAAATAGAAGTGTAAAAGAAGGAAAAGGGGAACGGAATATTTCATTGCAATTTGGACAAGTAGAATGGAAACCAGATGAATATGTTTATGTGGATGAAGATGGCGTCATTATTAGTAAAAAGAGTTTACATAGTTAAGAGTTAATAAGTTACTATTCTTAGAAAATAAATCCGATAAAGCATGGACAAAATTCTTTGTCAATAGTAAAATAATACAGAAATTTATAATTAACAGAATGTATAGGTTTATCGTTTTACGATAACTGAAATGGAAGTAAGTTGTGCCTAGAAAAGTGAATGTTATCACAATGATACGTTCATGAACAAAATTATTTTTCCTATACAAATATAGCCGCGAATGATGCGGGTCGGAGGTGTTGCACAGTTTGTTCGACACTTACAAAAAAAGAGTGTCAATTGCACGCCCTTGAAGGGCCTTTTTTTGTGTAAATAGTAGTAAGGGAGGAAATTTTGGGATGGCAATGTTAAAAAAATGGCTGCTTACGTCGTTAATGGCAGTTACACTTGTATTTGTTTCTTTTGCGAATACAGTACATATTACGTTTGCTGAAGGAAATACAGCAAAACTTGCAATTATTGGTGAATCACAAAAGGGCATTATGTTATGTCCAAAAGAAGAGCAAATTAAAGATGGGGATACAGCTTTAAGTTTGTTACAAAAAGTCATGGGGGACAAAGTAACAGCAGAGACGATGTCGTTTGGAACGTATGTAAAAGGCATTGACGGCTTAATGGCTGGGGACACAAGCGGCTGGCTGTATGATGTAAATGATAAATCTGCAGAAGTTGGAGCAGATAGTTATAAATTAAATGCTGGAGATGTTGTTGTCTTTCGTTTTGTTGCAGACTGGAGCAATATGAGCCAGGAAACATTACAGCAAACATTAGATAAATTTGGTACTTGTAAAACTGTAGAAGAACCAAAGACAGATGATCCAAAACAAGAAAAACCAGAAGAACCAAAAACGGATGATCCGAAACAAGAAAAGCCAGAAGAACCAAAGACGGATGATCCAAAACAAGAAAAGCCAGAAGAACCAAAAACGGATGATCCAAAACAAGAAAAGCCAGAAGAACCAAAAACAGATGATCCAAAACAAGAGAACATTCAAGTTCCAGCAGCACAAGTAAATGAAGCAATCTCTAAAACATCTGAAAAGATGTTACAAGATGGAATTGAAAGTGATTGGGTAGCTTTAGGCCTTTCTCGTTCTGGAAAGAATGTTCCAATTGAGGCGAAATTAAATTATGTTAAGGCAGTAACTGAAAAAGTAGAAAAGCGCATTAACCGTTTTTCAGCGACAGATTTAGCTAGAACGATTATTATGATGAATGCAATGCATGCAGACCCTACAAAGGTAGGTGAACATAATTTAGTTCAAAAATTGTACGAATCAGATAAAGTGAATTCTGTTACAGGTTATACATTTGCCTTACTTGCATTTGATACGAAGAAATATGAAGTTCCAGTGAATTCAAAATGGAATCGAGTTGCTTTAGTAGATGCCCTTTTAAACGCACAGCATACAGATGGCGGCTGGACTTACGATAGTACAAGCAGTAAAGATAGTGCTAGTAGCGTTGATGTAACAGGAATGGTTTTATCAGCGTTAGCTCCTTATCAAGACCGAGAAGATGTGAAACCAGCTGTACAAAAGGCTGTTGCATACTTATATAATGAACAACTAGAAAATGGTGGTTTCTCTGCTGATGGACAAGAAAATTCTAATAGTGCTGCGCAAGCAATTATTGGATTATCACTTGTGAAAGATGTAGATCAAAATCGTCTACATAAGGCAATGCAAAATCTACTATCATATCAACTTCCAAATGGTGAATTCAAATGGTTACCAAGTGATCAAAACGGTAGCGGAATGGCTACAGAGCAAGCATTCTTAGCTTTACTTCAGTTTAAAGACCTTGGGAAATCGATTTATGATTGGTCAAATGTATCTGTTCCTGAAATCGATAAGAAACCAAATGTGGATTCAGAAAATGTTGTAGTAGAAAAAGAAGTTACTGAACAACCACAAGAACAAAAACAAGTACAAGTACAACAAGAAACGAAAGATGACACTCTAAAAGTTGTTGTCGATAATGAACCGGTTAAAAATAAAAAATCCGGAAACGGTAGCACGTTACCAAAAACAGGAGCATCCTCTCATAGTGCAGCTACAGAAGTAGGTATGGGTGTATTATGTATTGCTTCTGCATATGTATTATGGAGACGTAAAGCAGCTTAACAAAAATTAGGAGCAATCATTCGCTCCTAATTTTCTTATGAAAGGTGAGAGACAACATGAGTAAGATGAAGTGGTTTATTTCTTTAATGCTTTCACTTGGGCTACTTGCCGGATGTGAAGAGGCAGCTGTAAAGCCTGAGAAGAAAGTAGAACCAAAGCAAGAAGAGGTAGCAAAACAAGAAGAGAAAAAAGATGAAGCGAAACCGGAAGAAAAACCGGAGGAAAAACAAGCTGAACAAGAGCAAAATAAGCAAGACGAACAGAAAGAGAAACAAGAACAAAAAGTAGAAGAGAAGCCGAAAGAAGAAAAGCCACAGGCACAACCGGAAGTAAAGGAAGAAGGGAAACAGCAGGTACAACCGAAAGAACAACCAGCTGTAAATAAGCAACAAGAACAACAAAAAGCACAAGAAGAGAAGCAACAGCAACAACCGAAAGCACAAGAAGAAGCGAAGGTTGTGAATCAGCCGAAAGAAACACCAAAGCAGGAGCAAAAAGAAGATCCGAATAAAGGTGGAAACGAAGTTACTCTTCCAACACCACCGAAACCAGTGCCACCTAATCCGCCAGAACCACCAAAACCACAAGCAAAACAAGTCACTATCTCAGTAAAAGGTAATGAAGGATACTTATTAGGTGCGAAAAAGGTTGATGTACAAGAAGGCGATACAGTTTATAAAGTATTGCAGCGTACAGGATTAGATGTGGATGCGAATGGATCTAAAGGCGATATTTATGTAAAAGGGATTAATGATTTATATGAAAAAGATATTACAGCTACTAGTGGATGGAAATATCGTGTGAACGGTGCGTTTCCAAACCATAGTGCAGGTGTAGTAACAGTTAAACCAGGAGATACAATCGAGTGGGTGTATGTATTAAAATAAGAAAGGCATTCGGTAAAGGACTATGAAAATAAGTTTTGCTTCTTTACATCCTTTTGTGAATTTTTTCTATTATATCGGGGTGATGATACTATGTATGATGTGTCTTCATCCTCTTTTTTTAATTGGAGCAATTCTATTAATCGTTATAATCAATGTGATGCAAGGGAATAGCGAAAAGATTAGAAAGATGTTACCGAGCACAATCGTTTTCTTTTTTATGGTCATTTTATTTAATTCGTTATTAACGCATAGAGGCCGAACTACGTTATTTTGGTTAGGTGATAGCCGGATTAAGCTTGAGGCGATTATGTTTGGATTAGTAATGGGGTTATTACTAGTTGCGATTATGTTTACGTTTGCTTCGTATAATGATATTATTTCAAGTCATAAATTTTTATATTTGTTTTCTAGAATTTCACCGAAAGTAGCATTGTTAACGATGATTACAGTGAGGTTTGTTCCTTTGTTTATTAGACGATTACAGAAAATAACACTCGTCCAAAAGACAAAAGGTGTACAAGTAGATGCAGGTTCCATTATTGAACGCGTGAAAAATGGTATGCAATTGCTGCAAGTATTATTAATTTGTTCATTAGAAGATGCACTGCAAACGGCAGATTCTATGCAAGCTCGTGGATTTGGTGTAACGAAGCGTACGACGTATATTCGGTATAGAATGGAAAGGCGAGATTGGTATACACTCAGTTATTTAACGATTCTATTCATAGCTGCAGTCATCTTTAGTAATTATGGCGGAGGAAAGTTAATTATTTATCCGAAAGTCGAATCTATTCTATTTCAGCAATACGATGGAATGATGTTTGTCGTATTTACGATGTTTATTAGTCTACCAATTATAATGGAAGGAAGGGAATGGATATGGTGGCGCATGCAGAAATAAACAATTTATCATTTGTATATGCTGATGAAAACGAATACGCGTTACAGCATATTTCTCTTTCTATTCAAAAAGGAGAGTTTATTGCACTTGCTGGAGGATCAGGATCCGGGAAGACGACTTTATTAAAACATTTTAAAAAGGAGTTACTTCCAATTGGTAAGCGTACTGGAGATACATATTATGATGGTACTTTATTAGAGAATGTACCGGATTTATTATCTGCGCAAGAAATTGGCATGGTATTTCAAAATCCAGAAAATCAGATCGTAATGGATACAGTAATTCAAGAATTAGCATTTTCTTTAGAAAATATCGGATTACCGTCTCATATTATTCAAAAGAGAATAGCCGAGCTTATTAGCTTCTTAGGATTTCAAGATTTATTGCACCAATCTGTACATACGTTATCTGGCGGACAGAAGCAGCTTGTCAATTTAGCTGCAGTATTAGTTATGCAGCCGAAATTATTATTATTAGATGAACCAACGGCGCAGTTAGATCCGATTGCTGCGAAAGAGTTTTTAGGATTGTTAAAGCGTATTAACGAAGAACTTGGAATTACGATCGTTTTAAGTGAACATCGTTTAGATGAAGTAATACCACTGGCAACGCGCGTCATTTGCATGAATAACGGCCGAATCGTGTATGATGGTAGTCCTAAAGCGGTTATAGTGAACATGTGGGAAGTCGAACAGTTTCGTCCATTTATTCCGCAAATTCCAAGATTGTTTTTAGAGTGGAATGTAACAGATATTCCGTTTACAGTGCGAGAGGCGCAAATGAAAATGAATGATTTTTCAGCGATATCATATGTGAATGAGCCAATAGCACAAAGTGAAAAGCGAGAAGTTATTTTAAGTGCGGAGCATATTTCGTTTCAATATGAAAAAAATAGTCCACTTATTTTACGAGATTTAACAGTATCGATTGAAAAAGGAAAATGGGTAGCGCTCGTTGGAAAAAATGGTACAGGGAAGTCTACACTGTTAACGATTTTAGCTGGATTACAAAAAGCGAGAAGAGGGAAAGTAAAGTGGAATGGGAAAGTGATACATAAAATTGATTCGAAAGAACGATTTAAAAGTATCGGGTATGTATCGCAGCATCCGTATTATCATTTTACATTTGATACAGTGTGGGAAGAAGTGTATGAACGTGCACGTGAATTATACGGAGAACAAGGAAAAGCAATTGCAGAAGATATGCTAAAACAGTTTTGGTTGTATTCGCTTAAAGAACGCCATCCGCATGATTGTAGCGGGGGAGAGCAACAATTACTCGCATTATGTACAACGTTATTGTCAAAGCCGACGTTATTGTTACTTGATGAACCGACAAAGGGATTAGATCCATGGAAGAAAGAAAGAGTAGGAGAGCTATTTAGGAAATTGCAAAAGGAAGGTACAACAATTGTAATGGCAACGCATGATATTGAATTTGCGGCGAAATATGTGGATCAATGTATGATGTTATTTGACGGAGCAGTTATTATGAATGACGCACCGAAAGAATTTTTTAGTGGAAACTTCTTTTATACAACATCTATCAATCGATTCATTCGAAAAGAATTGCCATATGCATTAACGTGGGAGGATGTGTACGAAGCGTGTCCAAACGATATGTCGCATTCATAATATGTATTTTTGCAGTAATAATAGGCACATTACTCTTTACTACACTTATCATGGATGGTTATTACATGTTAAGTAGTTTGTTTTTATTAGTAGTTATTATGTTACCTTTCTATATCCGCTTTGAAAGAAAGGCGTTTGTTTCACGTGAAATTGTTCTCGTTGCTGTGTTAGCAGCAATCGCAGCAGTGAGCCGCGTACCATTTTCTATTTTACCGAGTGTACAACCGACCTCTTTCGTTATTATCGTTTCTGCAATCGTGTTTGGGAGTGAAACTGGTTTTATGATCGGTGCAACAGCAGCTATTGTATCTAACATTTTTTTAGGACAAGGTCCGTGGACGCCGTGGCAAATGTTCTCTTGGGGCATGATCGGGTTTATAGCTGGATTACTACGTAATACATTTTTAATGAAAAGGTTATGGGGAAGACTACTATACGGATTCTTCGTTGGCTTTTTATTTGGCTGGATCATGAATTTCTGGGGGCTGCTCGGTTTTATACAGGAAGCAACGTGGGAAACAGTTATTTCATACTATATCGCAAGTTTTTACTTCGATTTGAGCCATGCGATTTCGAATGTTGTGTTCTTACTACTATTTAGTACTTCTTGGATTACGATTCTTACAAGATTTAAAAGGAAATATGGCATATTAGATAAGCATAACATGGCATAGAAAAGCATATTCATATAAGGTAGGGTCGCGACTTACATATTCGTTTGCCTCTTTCATGCTTCTTACAGATTGTAAGGAGCATTTTTCTGTATATTTTTTAATTATAACGGCAATAATAATGAAGTATGCCATTTGAAAAAACTTCCCACCAAATTGATGGGAAGTTTTTTCAATCTTGTTCTAAAATGTGAACGGTGTAATCACAGCGTTGAATAGCTTGTTCGATCGCATAAAGGGATTGTTCAATACGAGCGCGATTAAAATCTTTTTCAACAGTCTGTAGCGCTTCTTCTAAACAATGTTTTGCTTCTTGTAATGATTGAAAAGAATTTTGGACATATCCGCGAGCATTTTCGTGCATTTCATAATCCTCCTTGCATATTCATATATGTATAGTATGAACAGTAAGGAACAAAATATAATTTGTTATATTTATTTGACAATTAAAACGAAATTACGTATAGTAGGAATTAAGTGAATATTTTCTTATCCAGAGAGGTGGAGGGACTGGCCCGATGAAACCCAGCAACCGCGATGCAGGTGCTAATTCCAGCAGAACATATTTGTTCTGGGAGATAAGACGAAGATATATACGTAACTTCTTCTTATCGGAGAGGTTTTTTTGTTGCAAAAAAACCGATTACGAAAATTTATCTTAAGAAGAAAGGGGTTGCGAAGTACTGTGACACTCGAAAAATACGTAAAACTGCGTAGTACAGTTTATGAATATATGATAGAGCAAAATAAGCCAATATCATTGTTAGATATTCAAGAACATATCGTTTCGCATCATGAAGGAAAATTCACGAAAAAGATGTTACATCAATTTTATTTATCAAGACTATTAGATGAACTGAAACTGGATGGGAAAATTACATTAGCTGATGAATATCTCTATACTGAAAAAGGGGTATTTTATAAGGCGGGAAAAGGGAGCTAAGCTCTCTTTTTTTTGAAGTATGTAGAGTAAAAGACTGCTTAAGCAGCCTGATACAAGGGAATGGTGTTGAGTGTGTAGTGTCAAAGATTGAATGTGCCTGAAAGAGGCACTTCATATCGGCTGCAAATGAAAAGAGACACCTCCGCCGAATAGGTGTCAGTCGTTTTGTCATATAGACTTGCTATTTGACAGTTATTAGAATAACATGCAGGGTTTTGGAAGTCAAAAGGGAATTAAAGGAAGAGGTGTTGTTATGTACGCTTACTTACTAAATGATATAACGAAATGGATTCCTAAGTACATTATGGATAAAGGGTATGAATATTATGAAGAAGGACATGTAGAAGATGTTGAAATACAAGAAAAGAAAATATTTGCTTTCGTTACTGGAAATGCAGGAAACTATGAAGTGATTATTGATCTTGAAAATTTTATAGAAAGTAGCTGCGAGTGTCCATATGAAAATTATTGTAAGCATATGGCGGCAGTTGTTTATGATATTCAAGGTGCTGGTGAAAGTACGGTGAAAGAGAAACTGAAAGATTTAGAAAAGGAAGAGTTACTTACAGTATTAAATCGTTTATTACAAAGTTCGAAAAACGTGCAAATTGTAGAGAAGATGTTAAAGAAGGGGAAACTTTAACTTATAGAGGGAGTTGTTGTGTAGTGAATATACGAATTGTATACGCTCATTCTAGTCCTTCAAGTTATAACGCAGCGATTTTAAAGCATGTGCAAAAAGGATTACCAGAAACAAATCATTCGGTTACGGTACTTGATTTATATAAAGAACAATTTGATCCAGTCCTTGTTTTTAATGAAGAGAAGAAAAGGCTCGTACATTATGAATGAAATGGAACGTAGTATAAACTGTTGTGGGTATGATAATGAACTTTTGCGAACGTATATTACATGTTTACTTCAATTGAAAAAATGTAGCGAAACGTTTGAACAAATTCAAATGCAATTAAGAAATAATTATTTAATAAGAGGGATTTGTGAAAGAGAAGTTGATGAGGTTGTACGGGGAAGTAAAGAATATGAAATGTATTTTCTTCCTAAAGCGTTACAGTGGAATTTCTTGAGAGAAAATCCACATCTAATTGAAAAAGTATGTGAAGATTTTTTTGCATTTGAGGCATTACATCTTACGGAGATAGAGTGGAAGAGGGATTATAAATTGCGTGGGAAATAAGTGATTCATTATGTAAAAAAGCTAGTATAAAACTAGCTTTTCGTTTAAATAAATAGGAAACATAGACTTATGATAAATCCTGCATATAGTAAGTTAACAACGCAAAATCCCATAATATCACGGGCACCTAAACCAGCTATCGCTAATGCCGGTAATGCCCAAAAAGGTTGAATCAAATTTGTCCAAGCATCACCCCACGCAATTGCCATTGCTGTTTTTGCAGCAGGTACGCCAAGTTCAGCGCCAGCTGGAATCATAATTGGTGCTTGCACAGCCCATTGACCGCCACCGGATGGAACGAAAATATTAACGATGCCAGCGCTTAAAAAAGTAAAGAGTGGGAAAGTTGTTTCGTTTGAAATGCTAATAAAGAAATTCGAAATAGCTCCTCCAAGTGAAAGTCCTTCACTATTTGCTCCAATCATCATTCCCATAATTCCAGCATAAAACGGAAATTGAAGTAAAATGCCAGAAGCACTTTTCGTAGAGTCTGAAAAGGCACGAATGTATTGAATCGGAGTGCGGTGAAAAATAAGTCCAGCAATTAATAACATAAAAATAACGATGTCTAGCGTGAGGTTAAAGCCTTTCGTATAAAAGTAATTGAAAATATAAATGAGACCCAACAATCCAACACAAAGTGTAATAATGATGCTATTTTCCATTTTTTCAGCGAATGTATTGTTTCCTACTTCCTGAGCGGCGGCTTCTTCATGGAACACGCTAGGATCTACCGTTATCGTATGTTTTTCATCTGGATGCATGGCCCGGTTAATGAGAGGCATCGTAACGAGAAAAATAATAACGGGTACAAGTGCGTATGGTGAGAATAGCGTTTCTGTTATTGGAATCGCTTCTTTAATACTTCCTGCTGTCGTTTTAATTAACGTTTCACCGCCAGTTGCTAACGTAAGAGGAATAGAAGCAGAAAGTCCCGCATGCCAAATGAGAAATCCAGAGTAAGAAGAGGCAATGGCTAGTCTATAATCTAATCCTTCAAGCTGCCTTGCCACTTCTTTTGCATATAAAACAGATACAACAATACCAAATCCCCAGTTTATGTATGCCCCTAGTAAACTTACGATTGAAATGGCAATAATACCTTGTCCATTCGTTTTCGGTAGTTTTGCCGCTTTCGTTAATCCTTTTTTTATGAGGGGAGCATTTGCTAAAGCAGATCCTGTCACGAGTACAAGTGCCATTTGCATAGAAAAGGCGAGAAGCCCCCAAATGCCATTACCCCAGTGATTAATCATTTCCACAGGTGTTTGGTGCGTTGCAAACATGCCGAAGAAAATAACAAAAACAGTTAATAAACATGATAAAATAAACGGCTCTGGCAAGAAACGTTGCACTAAGGCGACGCAACCATTTGTAAAAGAACGAAACAAAATAGATCAACCTCCTTATGTATATTTATTACAATTATTCGAGGTTGTTTGAATAATATCCTTTAATATATAGAAAATTCAGATATTTATACCGGTTGTTTTTATTTATTAAACCGTTATTTCATTGTGTGTTGAAGTATAGTGCAACCATCTGTTTCAAACATTGCTACTCTTAGGTTACATCATGCTACTTCTCGATTCTTACGGATTTTTATAATCTATAGTAAAAATAAAGTTATAGGAGTTGAAATTATGGAGTTCTATAAAAAGCTAAAAGAAGAACGTTTAAAGCATAACTTATCACAAGAAGAACTAGCTCTTAAATTAAACATTAGTAGACAATCAATTTCTAAATGGGAGCTTGAAAAAGGTTATCCAAATATTGAAACACTTATTGCATTAAGTGATTTATTCAATATTAGCATTGACGAATTAATTAAAGGAGATGCTTTCTTGAAAGACAAAATCATTAAAGAAGGAAAAATGGGGGAATTAAAAATGACAGATCAATTCAAATGGTTATATGTAGTGAGTTCAATTTTAGTAGTATTTTGGCTTTTTGTACTGCCTTGGTCCAATTTATCAGGTCTAACATTAAGCATAATTAATCTCATAGCTATTATTTACTTTGTAATAGTCATACACTACATCAAAAATAATAAGAAAAAATTTTTTAATTAAATTTTAAAATGAAAGCCGGCAGCAAGTCAGGGGATAAGCATTCTCTAATTGCTGTCGGCTTTAGTCAATTCAGGCTTAATTACAATTTTGGATACTCAAACTTTTGAAGTAGCGGTAGTATTTCTATCCCCAACAAGAAAAAGCCTCCACTACCGTGGAAGCTTCTCTAAATGATGTGCAATATCAATATACATATTGGAGTAAACGGAATGGATTTCATTACTTGGCGTAGCGTTAGAAGAGAAGTGGACAATGACCATATTTGCTTTCGGATCGATGTAGAGCGATTGTCCATAACTACCTAACACTTCAAAAGCATCCTGTTCATTGTGCGGAATCCACCATTGATTATGATAAGAAATGGAAGCTCCAGGGCCAACTGCAAGTTCACCTTCTTGGACATTTATTATATCTTCAGTAATAGAAGAAGGGAGGATTTGTTTTCCGTTATATTCCCCGTTGTTTAATAGTAATTGCCCGAATCTCGCCATATCTCTAGCAGTTGCATTTAAGCCCGCGCTTGCTTGTTCTACTTTTGTTTCATCTGTAACGTAATACGCGTTTTCTTCCATACCAATTTGAGACCATATGCGTTCGCTAACATTTTCTGCTAATGATTTATCCGTGATCGTTCGAATAACCCAAGCGAGTGTTTCAGCTGATCCGTTATCGTAAGAAAAATCGGAACCAGGCGGTTCAGTTTCTTCTACTTCTCGTAACATATCATAAATGTTCATCGGACCGTCGTAGTTTTTACCTCGAGGTAAAATATTACTAGCTAAATATAGTTGTGCATCTTGATTTTCTAACGCTGGATGTTCATATCCGTGAGTAGGGTATTCAACAGAAACTTGCATGTCCATTAATTGCTGAAGTGTGGCATTACCGAACGGTGTGTTTTTTAATTCTTTTATATATGTGTCAGCTGTTTTTTCTAAGTCAATACGGTTTTCTTCAGCGAGCGATTGTATCACTGCCCCAGTAAAGACCTTTGCTAATGACGCCATGCCATGAGGTTCATTCTCGTTATATCCATTGAAATATCGTTCATAAACAAGTTGTCCATTATGTACAACGACAAAAGCATCTGTTTTGTTATCGTCTAAAAGTTTTTTTAGAGGAGTTGTATCTCCAAATCTACGCTCTACAGCAAAATCGTCTAAGTTTTGTAATGCGGTAGAGAAGTGGAAAACTTGATCCGGGTTATTATTTACCTCGTTAATTAAAGTGAATTCTTTCATATGAGTATACGACCAACGTAAGTAAGGGTCATCTAACCAATTTTTCTTCGTCACGTTATTTTTCGATGGGATTGTTTTATTATGTTTGAAGTATGTAAAACCGAGCCCTGTGATTACAAATATAAATGTGATTATGAGTAAGAGTAGGGGAGATTTTTTAAGTTTCATATCGGTCCCTCCTTTTTATTTCTATTATAAGTATACGCTTCTATTGAAAGAAATACAAAATAAGGAAAGTAAACGGGGAAGTTTACTTTCCTTATTCATGTTAAGCGGAAACTTTTCCGTCTGTATGTTGTTTCTTGAATTTTTGTTTTCGTCCGTGCAATCCATAATAGAGAAGTAAAGTGAAGGCAACGATAATAGCTGCTATGAAATACATATTATGGTAACTTGATTTCGCTGCGACAATACCTAAAATGAAAGAACCCAAACCGAGCCCGCTATCAAAGAATGAGAAGTACGTAGCTGTCGCAGAACCACGTCGATGGTTTGCAGCGGCAGAGATTGCAATCGTTTGGAAACTTGGAATTAATGTTCCGTAACCTAAACCAATTAACATACCTGCACCAAGGAACCAAAACGGAGTTTGCGCTTGGCTTAAAATGAACATACCAATTGTGAAAATAATGATAGCTGGGTAAACAAGTACATTTTCACCGAAGCGATCAAAAATCTTTCCTGTAAATGGACGAGAAATTACAACAACGAGTGCGTATAAAATAAAGAAGTAACTAGCAACTTCGCCTAAACCGAGCTCTTTCGCATAAATAGGAATAAAGGATAAAATACCACTATAAGAAAAGGCTAAAACAAATCCTGTCAGAGCGATCGGAATAGAGGCTGGTTCAATTAAGTCCTTCCATTTCATTTTTTCTCGTTTTTGTTTGCTCATTGGTACTTCATGCGGAATATTTACAAGTAGTCCTAATAAAAATGCAAGCAATGAAAATATGGAACAAACGATAAATAGTACAGTAAATGAAAAATGAGAAATAATTGTTAAACCTAAAAAAGGACCGATTACCATCGGCAAACTCATAAATACGCCGAAATATGCAAGTGCCTCGCCTCGTCTATGAGCTGGTGCAACATCAGTTACAATTGTTCCTGTGGCTGTTGTTGCCATACCGAACCCAATACCATGTAAGAAGCGAAGGGCAAGTAATAAAAATAAACTTTGCGCACCGAAGTACATAACGGTAGCAGCTAAAAATAATGAAAGTGAAATAAATAATATTTTCTTTCTTCCTAATTCATCGAGCCATTTTCCTGTAAATGGTCTACATAAAACAGATGAAATAAGAAAAACAGTTGCAACTAAACCAATTTCCTCAGGTTTTCCTTTTAGGCCGTCTATTACATAGATAGGTAAAGTAGTCATAAGCATATAGAATGTTAAGAAAAGAAATAGACTACTAAAACAAGTTCCGAGGAAATCTTTCGTCCAAAGCTTCTCACTTTGCATCGTCATCCCTCCAATTTAATCTAAATTTTTAATGATTTTTTGTAACACTTGAAATGCTTGATGTAAATCATCTTCGTTAATATCTTCTAGTGTTTTTTCTTCGAAAGTATCAACTTCTTCTTGCCATATCGGAATCATTTTTATCGCTGTTTCTGATAAAGAAATGAGCTTTTCACGGCGATCTTTTCCTTCAGTACGAATAATCCAACCCATCGTTTCCATACGTGTTAACGTACGAGTCATTGTTGGTGATTCAACATTTAAGTATTGGCACAATTCTGTTTGCGTACAAGAACCGGTTTGGTTAATGCGGAAAATAACGGCCCATTGCGCACTAAATAGCCCAGTTGGAGATACGCGTTCATTAAATTTCTTTGTGAATTTTCGAGAAGTCTGGCTGACAATGTGGAAAAAATGTTGTTTTTCGTCCATATAGTTAGATCCTTTCAAATTAGTTACCTAGCTAACTATATACTTTTTTATAATAATTGTCTAGTAATAGGCATGTTGATTTATGTAAAAATTTCGTATAGGTTTTATGTTGAGAACGTACATTCTGCATGTTATTCTTTAAGCAAGTAAAGAATTTTCTTTCTATGAAAAAGAATGGGGGAACTTGTGATGATTAAGCCTGCAACAATGGAGTTTGTTTCACTATCGAACGGAGAAACGATTGCGTATCAGGAAGTTGGAAGGCAAAATACAGAAATTCTTGTACTCATTCACGGGAACATGACATCGTCACAACACTGGGATTTAGTAATTGAAAAACTGCAAGATCAATACCATATTTACGCTCTTGATTTAAGAGGATTTGGACAATCAACATATAATAAATCGATAGATTCAATACAAGACTTTGCAGAAGATGTAAAACTAGTTATCGATCAATTAAAACTAAAGAAATTTTCATTAATGGGCTGGTCAATGGGCGGTGGTGTTGCCATGCAATTTACGGCGAATCATCCAACGTTTGTTGAAAAGTTAATTTTAGTAGAATCAGTAGGAATGAAAGGTTATCCGATTTTCAAAAAAGATATTAATGGGCAACCAATCGTAACGAGTTTATTAAAAACGAAAGAAGAAATCGCACAAGATCCAGTACAAATTGCTCCAGTGCTAGATGCGATAAAAAATATGAATAAATTATATTACCGTACAGTATGGAATCTATTAATATATACACATAATCAACCTGAACCGGATCGTTATGAAAAGTATTTAGACGATATGTTAACGCAGCGTAATTTCGTAGATGTGAATTATGCGCTCATTACATTTAATATTTCGGATGAACATAACGGGGTTGTAGAGGGAAATAAGCAAATTCATCATATTAAAGCTCCAACACTCGTCATACAAGGTGACAGAGATTACGTCGTACCGCAAGTAGTCGGTGAGGAATTAGCAAAACATTTGCCAAATGCAGAGTTAAAAGTGTTAGAGGATTGCGGCCATTCGCCGTTTATTGATTGTTTAGATGTATTTATACAACATGTAGAGGCATGGCTAGAACAGAAATAATCCCCGAAATGAAAGGTATTGCATATAATATAACAATTTGTATGTAAAAGGGGAGAATGTCAATGCATCACCCATTTTTAGTCGCGTATTCGCCATATAATCATCATGTATATACAAAAATGGTGATAAATCCGCTGTATATGCAAGTTTCACCAGCTGTAGTTCCTTTAGAAATGCAACATACACAGCCACCAATTACTGACGCACAGCAATATGTATATGGAACGGCATTTTATAAAAATCCGTATTTTAAGCAATTTCATAACAATGTGAAAGCGCAAGTTTGGGAAGGATAAGAAGCGAAAAGATTCATTCTTTTCGCTTCTTTTTTATTGCGAATATTCGTACACGCATTTGAAGAAACAGTTTATAATGAAAAGTGGACAGCGTGAGAAGGAGAGGGAAAGGGATGTCAATGCGTTTTACTTTTTGGATTATGGTTGGGATTGTAGCAATCTCGGGTTTGTCACAAGGTATGCTCTTACCAGCCATTGCAATGATTTTTGAACAAGAAGGGGTTAGTTCAAGTATTAACGGTATTCATGCGACGGCATTATACATTGGGATATTGGTTATTTCACCGTTTCTTGAAAAACCGATGCAAAAGTTTGGAATGAAACCAATTATCGTTATTGGTGGGTTTCTCGTTATTATTTCATTATTCTTTTTTACACAAACCTTTTCATTTTGGGTATGGTTTATTCTTAGATTTCTAGTTGGAGTCGGAGATCATATGCTTCATGTCGGAACACAAACGTGGATCACGACAACATCAGACCCGAGTAAAATAGGGAGACAAGTATCGATATACGGTGTATTCTTCGGAATTGGTTTTGCCGTCGGTCCGTATTTAGCAAGCACTGTTCAGTACGGTCTTGCAACGCCATTTATTATATCTACTATACTTTGTTTAATAGGTTGGCTCTTACTACTTCCAACGAAAAATGCATTCCCAGCACAAGATGAAAGAGAAGAGAAGAGTGAATCATCATTTTCTCGTTATAAACAAGTTGTTGGATTAGGATGGATTGCGTTACTTGGGCCACTTGCATATGGTGTACTCGAAGCAATGTTAAATAGTAACTTACCAGTATACGCGCTTCGCAAAGGATGGTCTGTTTCAGAAGTATCCTTCTTATTACCAGCATTTGCAGTTGGGGGCATTATTACACAAATTCCACTCGGTATATTGAGTGACAAATACGGAAGGGACCGTATATTAACGTGGACGTTTAGCGTAAGTACGGGTATTTTCCTACTTGCAGCAGTATTTGATCAATATTACTGGATCGTCTTTGCTTGCATGTTGTTAGCGGGTATGGTCATTGGATCGTGCTTCTCATTAGGTCTTGGATTTATGACAGATTTATTACCGAGACACTTACTACCAGCAGGAAATATATTATCTGGAATCGCCTTTAGTTTAGGAAGTATACTAGGACCTGTATTAGGAGGCGTATTTATAGAAAAAATACAGTATACAAGCTTTTTCATTGCGGTTATGATTATAATAGGAGTTCTCGCAATGGTATATATGATCTACATGAAGAATCAATTCGCATCAAGAAAAATAGAAAGTAGGTTAGGGCATGACAAAACAACCTAATAAGAAAAAATTTGAAGTACTCGAAAACGAAACAATTACAGACTGTTTAGCGCGCATGGAACAAGAAGGATACGC
Organism: Bacillus thuringiensis; assembly: GCF_022095615.2. Classification (NCBI taxonomy): domain Bacteria; kingdom Bacillati; phylum Bacillota; class Bacilli; order Caryophanales; family Bacillaceae; genus Bacillus; species Bacillus thuringiensis. The sequence continues at coordinate 3,045,187 of NZ_CP155559.1, read as the reverse complement.
ACCGTCTCGTCGCATGGAAGAGCCAATCTTTCATGAAGTGAAGAAAGACGGCAAAACAGAAGTTGAACCGTGCGGTAGAAAAATTGTTTTTGAGGGGAAATTGAAGTAATAAGTTATATAAACAAAATTTGCTTTGAGGTGTAAGTAAGATAAAACATATCTTGTTCTCAAATAAAAAAACGCTATTGATTCTAATATCAATAGCGTTTTTATTTATATTAAATATATAGATCAAAATGAATTTCTGCTTGAATTGAACTAGCAAAATCAATAATGTTTTTTTGTAAATACATTGCGGGTGATTCGTTATTCGCCACTTGAATCACTACCATAAAAAGAAACTCTAAACTATACTTCTTCTTGAGATGTTTTAATTGTTCTATTTTCCCTTCAAGAGATTTTAGAATAACGTTCAACTGATTATTTATGTCGTATGATTCTTGGTATCCAGTGCTTATAGTCCAATCCGTCTCTTTTCTATATAGGGTCTTGGTGGATACAAGATTCGGATTATCATGTCTTTCAACAACATCACCTTTTTTATAAGTTTTTGTAGGATCGATACTTAGGGCGTCGGTAATTGCTTCAACAGGGAATATATCACCCGTTGCACTAAAATAAGCCATAACTTTTGTTTTATCCAGAACGGTTCCTCCTCTAGTATTAAGATGTTACTTTTATTACATTATAAAAATTCATGAATGTAAATAAAATTTTTATCCCACTATGTGTGGGCAGTAAAGCTTCCATCTCAAAATCGGCGAATAAAACTTCACTAGTTACATTGTATTGAATTTCGCCGTTGGGACATCGGTTATATAGCTGGATACCTATACCTTTGTAGGAAAGAACAATTATACAAAAGTAGGATGCTTAAAAATATATTTATTTGTATGATAAAAACAAAACATATTTCAAAAATCAGAAGGTAGGAGAGGGAGAAATATATATAATGATACAAAGCATATATGAAACTCATTTACATGTAAGGAATTTAGAAAAGGCGATAGATTTCTATCAAAATAAGTTAGGTTTATCATTAGCAAAAAAACTATCGAAAAGACGAGTTGCGTTCTTTTGGGTAGGAGAAAATAAAAAACAAATGCTCGGATTATGGGAAGTACGTAATAATGAAGATTTTGAGACGAAACACTTCGCTTTTCGTGTGGATTTAGAATTTTTAAAGACTTCTAAATTATGGTTAGAGAATCGTGGAATAGAGGTAGTAGGGAGTCAGGGGAAGGGAAATGAAGAGCCAATTGTCCAAAGATGGATGCCAGCTGCAAGCATATACTTTCTAGATTGTGATGGGAATAAATTAGAGTTTATTTCTATGTTATACGATGACCCAGATGAATTAGAATATGCAACGTATTTAAGTGAATGGGATGCAGAACACCAAGAGAAATAAAGTTTAATCAGTGGGAGTTTAATAGATTTATATTATGCAAAATAGATAGGAACAAAATAAAATCCCTCAAGAATAAGAGTGTTCTTGAAGGATTTTAGTATGCTTTACATATTTTATATGGCTTGTAACGTATTAACGATCTTCAGTTTTAGATATTTCAGCGCGTTGAATATAACCATCAGAGAAGCTGAAATAAAGAGAATAGCTTCCTCGATTATATATAAAGCCTTCACTAGTCATATCCGCTCCAATTTCATCTGGTTCACCAAACCACTCTTTTAATTCATTGATAGTGATGTCCATTTTTACCCATATATATCTAGCGTCCGAAGGGTACATGTCAATATTATAATCTCCGTATACTGCTGTATTAGGTGCATCACATTCTGTACATGGTGCTTGCTTTAAAACATCAGGCGCTCCATATTCTTTTTTCACCTCAGATATATCTTTACCCAGTGCATTTAATTTAAATGGACCAAACGTCCCATTCTGTAAAGCTGTTGTTAACATTTGTTTCAGTTCTTCTTTTGAATTAATGTTGAAATTATAAGATCTGTTCTTTGCTATTGCATTATAGAAAAATTGTGCATACTGCTCACGCTTCACAATCATGTTTCCATTAAAATTACCTGACTCGTCACCTTGTGCTATACGGTTACTACGCACTGCATTTACAGCTTCATAGGCCCAATGACCTTTTGGTACATCTTTAAATTTCTCTTGTCCTTTTGATTCTAAATGAAATGCTTTTTGTAGTATTACTGCCATTTCATATCGAGTTAATACATCATCTGGACGAAATGTACCTGATCCATCACCTGTCATAATTCCAGCTTGCGCAATGGCTTTAATATCCTTTTCAAACATATGATTTGTAATGTCACTAAACATATTCGCCTGTTTATCGTCTGCTATTAAGCCTAAATGTCGATTGACTAAAGAAGCTACCTGTCCTCTAGTAACATTGTCTCCAAAACCAAATTTCCCATTTCCGTATCCCTTATAAATTCCTGCTGACGCTAAGTAATCGATAGCATCTTTTGACCAGTGGTCCTTTGGTACATCTGTAAATACAGTGTTCGCATTGCTAGCTACTGTATAGCTATTCGTAGTTGTTTGTGCGTTTGCTGTGCCTACCATCATTGTAGTTGCTAGTGCTGCGGTGATTACGAATCCGAAAATTTTTTTAGCTTTGCTTGTTTTCTTGCTCATTTGAGAGAGCCTCCCCAGTTTCATTTAACTTTATTATACGTATTACACATATACATCGTAATTGTAACATATAAACAATGATTATTTTCCATTAATTTCTGTAATGTGGATAAAATTTCAATGATCTACATGAAACTATAATTTTTAGATGATAAATATTCATCTCTATTTGATAGTAGTAGATATACAGTAAGTTCTATTTTTCCAATCTGTGATAGAAAACAGAACGTATATTTGGTATAATCAAAATATACTATATGAAACGATGTACATGAGTTTGAGATTTATGAAAAAAGGTAAGTAATACATAATAATAACTACGCTATAGTGTTCAGTTCATGTTATACAAATCAATCGTTAGAGAGGAAAAGAAGTATGAATCAAATTTCATTCGAAGATTTATTTGAAGAAGAAAACAAACCAGAAAAGGTGGAGGTAGCTAATATACCAGAGCCTTTATCGCCATTACAAAAAGATATATTGGAATTAGTGGATTCGGAAGAAATAAGTGCGCTTGAGCTATGTGAACAATTAATACGATCTGGCAAAATACCAGATGAAAGATTCACAACGAATAAGCCGAAAGCATATGGACAAGTATGCTTACTATTAGAAGGTTTTGTTAAAGAAGGAAGGCTTATTTTTGTCAAAAGTGATGAGAAAAGAGATAGGGTTTATAAATTGAATGAAGAAGTTTTTAACGGATAAGGTGTACAGGGGGAAATGAATAATTTCCTAGGGGAGTTCATTCATTTTGCTTATCAAAAAGGTGTCAATCTTGCTTAGATTGACACCTTTTTTTAATAATCTAACATCTTACATACTTACGTTTGAAACCAAGTCTGCCTCTATCAAGTTCTTTCTGAATACTCTCTGTAGCATTTAACAAACTGCTTTTTCTATTATCACGTTTTACTTCAACTATACCAACTTCTTTTGCAATCTCGACTGCTTTTTCGTGTAGTGGTACATATGAAATGGCCACCGTGTTTAGGAAATTATTCATAGCGGATTTTGTTCGTTCCGGCGAATGATGGATTGTATTTTTTACCATTTCAAGCATAGTGGCAATTTTGCTTTCGACAAATTCGTTGTCTTTGCGATTTCCTAAAAGCCAGCAGTAGCAATTCCAGCCTGCAGACATTTTAAGCTCGTCTCCACTTGCAATCCATGTATCAGCAACATCTTGTGCAATATTTGATTCGGATAAAGTTACTGCCACTACATAATCAGATAGCATATAAAAATACGCTCCATCTATCCAGCGATCAAAATCAGACTCACTCATAGCTTTTGGATCCGCAATAATGCCTGCAAAGTACATAGCATCGTAGTTGCCTGTCGCATAAAGTTCTTCAGCTAACTCTTGATTTACTTTAATTTTTTTAGCGATTGGTTTCATAGCACCTGTGGCTACGCCAAAAACTGGCTCGTGCGCACCGTTAGATATGTATATTTTTTTCGTTCTTTCTTTACCAAGGGCCTCAAGCTCTTGCATAACTGTTTTAAAATCCAAAGCTGTGCACTTCCTTCCTTAATATAAAGATTATTTTAATTGCGAGCATTTAGTCTAAATTTCTTATTAAATCTTCTTCATTTTTCAATTTTAATCGTAATCAAGAGGTATGTCTATTTTCTATAGTCCCTTGCATATGCATGGTGAAAGTAATAGAGAGAAAAGAAGTAGCGTTTGCTGTAGCTATCGGAGCATAGGTTTTTTATTTTTTATAAGTGCTTTTGACGGCGATAGCAATTGGTTATAAAATAATGTCTGTTAAGGGATTTTCTAGAAACTATTATTCGCCTGCTGGGGATAAAATGAAGTGATTATAAAAAGGCGGAATAAACATATTTATATACATAGTAGGTTCATAGTCTTTCACGAATGAGAAAATAAAGGGAGGTTGAGATACTTACACGAACAGTGTAGGTATCGATTACAGCAATGAATAAAATAATAAAAAAAAGAGTAATTGCGTTATCAACTAGTTTAGTAATGTTAGGCGGCGCGCCTTTAGCAATATCAGCAGAAGAGAGTAAAACTGATCAACTTCGTATCGCGCAAGGGGAACATGGAACGATCGGATTAAGCTATTCTAATTTCAATCTAGAAACTCCTGATCACATGCAAATTAACGAAGAGGAAGTATCGGAGAACGAGAAGCTCCTTCTAGAAGAATATAAACATAAACATGATGAAACAGAAGAGTTACATAAAATGAAAGAAGCGAAAAAAGGTCAAGTAGCAGAAGAGGAAGCTATTTCAAACATTGAAAAGGCATTTGAACATGTAGACGGTCGAAATGATGGCTCTACTCGTGAAATGAAGCCGGTTGAAAAGCCAAGAGCTATTCAGTATAGTGCATCGATGACTACAAAAAAATATGGAACACTTGCAGGTGTCCCGTTTGTAGAGTGGATTGTTCCAGCAGGAAACCCTGATATTCGCCCTGCCAATCCGATGAAAGCACGTTACATTACAATTCATGAGACTGCAAATATAGCCCGTGGTGCGAATGCTGAAAATCATGCGAAATATTTGTATAAACAAGCAACGGAAGGTACGTTCCGAACAGCTTCATGGCATTTTACAGTGGACGATAAACAAATTTATCAGCACTTACCAACAAACGAAAACGGTTGGCATGCAGGAGATGGTGATGGTTCAGGAAATAGAGAATCTATCGGTATTGAAATTTCAGTTAACCAAGATGGAGATTACAATAAAGCGTTAGAGAATGCAAAGCGACTTGCAGGTTACTTAATGAATAAAGAAGGAATTAGCGCGGACCACATTTATAGGCATCAACAATGGAGTGGAAAAAACTGTCCGGACATTTTAATTTCTCGCGGGAATTGGACTGGTTTCGTACAAGGAATTCAATGGTATGCAAATGTTAATGCACAAATTGATTCGCCTTTACAAGAAAGAAATGAGCTATTTGATTCAAATGAATATAATCCAGCTGAACCTAATATGGAGCTTGTAGTGAATGGTGACGGCATAAACGTACGTAGTGGCGTAGGCCTTGAGCATCATATTGTTCGTAAAGCTTCAAAAGGAGACCGTTACAAAGTGTTAGCGGTTAAAAACGGTTGGTATAAAGTAGGTAACGATGAGTGGATTTTCTATAACCCAAGCTGGATTAAGATCAACTACAATGTGCCAAATAAAGAAGTGCAAAAACCAAAAGATGACATTACAGGTAAATGGTTTGAAGGGCATATTCGTAAACTGAATAGCCTAGGAATTATGCATGGTGAAGGAAATGGTGTATTTGCGCCTTATCGAAATATAACAAGAGCCGAGTTTGCGACATTAATCTCAAATGCTCTTAAACTACCAGAAGGAAATAAATCATTTGTAGATATTAACGAAGCGCATCCATCACTTCATAGTGGTATTAAACGTAGTGCAAGTGCAGGAATTATTAACGGTCGTGGCGGAGGGATTTTTGATCCTAACGCATCTATCACTCGTGAAGAAGCATCTATCATGATTGACAACGCATTACAGTATAAAGGTGTTACAGGTAAATTAGTCGCATTACCATTTACAGACCAACATTTGATCACATATAAACAGCATGTTCAACGATTATACAGCTTACAGGTAGTTACTGGTGTTGGAAATAATGAGTTTAATCCTAAAGGTACAACAACTCGTGGTGAGGCAGCTGCCTTTTTAGTGAAGATGTTAGATGCAAGTCAAAAATAGAAAGAATGATAAAGGAGCTATCCAAAATGAGAATTTGGAGCAGCTCCTTTTTATTTTAACCACTATTAAGCCCCTTCCAAGCCCCTCATAAGCACCTACCAAGTAATAAATCACTAAGAAAAAACAATACAAAACAAAAACAACTACAAGAACAAAAAAGCGCGAAAAAATAAAATCGTCGTTGTAGTAGTTAAAAAAATTTGGAATTCAAATGCAAAAACAAAGCCCTCATTCCTATATGTATATTGAAGGATTGAAATCTGCCTTTTTATCCCGCATTAACGGGCAGTAAGATCCCCACCTCAAAATTCAGCAAAAGCAAAGAACTTAGGTGGGGGATCAACTGCCCGTAAAAGCCCGATTGGTTCAACTAATAATCAGTGGGGGATGAACAAAATCCCCACTGATTAAAGTTTCACTTTATGAATGCAAGGAGGAGGTAAACATATGGCGGTGTACCGTAATGTGCAGGTGAACTTTTGGCAAGATGAATTCATATTAGATTTAACGCCAGAGGAGCGTTATTTTTACATATATTTGTTAACTGGTACGAAAACGAAGCAATGTGGAATTTACGTATTACCGAAGCGAGTGGCAGAGCTTGAAACAGGTTACAGTATGGAAACTGTTGAGAAGTTATTAAATAGGTTTGTTGAATACGGAAAGATTTTATACGATGCGGAAACGAAAGAGTTATATATAATAAATTGGCTACACTACAACCCTATTTTAAATACGAATGTAGAAAAATGTGTGTTACGTGAGTTAAAGACTGTAAAAAATAAAGAATTCATACATATGTTTTTACGTACATGTCTGGAAGAAGAATGGCAGATTCCATTGTTATTGCAGTATTTTGGTATGCCAGAGGAAGAGGATACTAGTAGTTTACAAGAAGTTGTTGAAGAAATAAAAGATGTGGAAGTGGAAGAGGATACTCCACATAGTGAAGTTTATAAGTTTTACGAGCAACATATAAGTAGTCTATCCCCATATATCGTGAAGGAATTGAAAGAGTGGATACGAAAAGTTTCAGGAGAGAGAGTATTAGAGGCGCTTAAAATTGCGTTTGAACAGAATAAGCGAACGCTCGCTTATGTGAAGGGGATTTTGAGGAATTGGTGTAAGAAAGGGCGAGTAGATTTCATTGAAGGAAAGGAAGGGGTACATAAGAGAGAGGTATGTAGTTTGTATGATCCATAGTATGAGAAAGTATGGGTTTTTCAACTTTTCTAAAAGGTGCTTCCTTAAATAGAAGCGAATAGTTTGAGAAAGGAGGGGTTATATGGAAGTTGTTATAAAAAAGAAACGAACTCGTGGTAAGAGAATTTTTATTTGGTCTAGTAGTATCGTCCTTTTGTTAGTTATCTGTGTAGCGATTTTTTTGAACATATATACGCTTAGATCTGTGCCAAAGATAGATGGAACGATAAAGCTAGAGGATTTACAACATGCTGTTATGGTGAAGCGAGATAGTAAAGGGGTACCGCATATTAAAGCGGAAAATGCACATGATTTATATTTTTCGCAAGGGTATGTACAAGCGCAAGATCGTTTGTTCCAAATGGATTTAAGTAGAAGGCAAGCTTCTGGTATGCTGAGTGAAGTTGTAGTGGAAGCAGCTGTTGATCGAGATAAGTTGTTTCGAACGCTCGGTTTACGGCGAGCAGCCGAAGCGTCTGTTAGTCAATATGATGGAGAAGCGAAATATGCCCTGCAATCATTTGCTGATGGGGTGAATGCTTTTATACGTGAGGCGAAAGAGGAAAAGAAATTGCCGGTCGAGTTTACTATATTAGGTTATGAGCCGGCTGAGTGGTCAATTGTAGATTCTTTAACAATTGGCAAGTATATGGCGTTTGATTTAGGCGGACATTGGCACGGTCAGGCATTTCGTTATTGGGCGCTGAAAAATCTACCGAAAGAGCAAGCAAATGAACTATTTCCTACATATCCGAAAGATGCGCCTAGATTGCTAGCTGAACTGGAAAATACAAATGTGAATGTAGCACAAAGTTTTGCAAAAGCGATCATTCCACCAGAGTTTAATGGTAGTAATAACTGGGTTATAAGTGGTGAGAAGAGTGCGTCTGGTAAGCCGATTTTAGCGGATGATCCTCATTTATCTCTTGCGACGCCTTCTATTTGGTATCAATCGAAACTTGAAACGAAAGATTTACATGTGAGTGGCGTTATTTTCGCGGGAGTGCCAGGCGTTATATTAGGTCACAATGACAAAATAGCATGGGGCGTTACGAATACCGGTCCTGATGTGCAAGATTTATATATTGAGAAGCGAAATCCTAATAATGAAAATGAATTTCTGTATAACGATAAGTGGGAAAAAGCTACTGTTGTGGATGAATCTATTAAAGTAAAAGGCGGGAAAACAATCCCATATAATGTTACGGTTACGAGGCATGGTCCAGTCATTTCAGAGTTTGCGGATAAAGGGAAAGAGAAAACGAAAACAGTATTTGCTTTGAAATGGACTGCTTTGGAGCCTTCTGCTGAATTAAAGGCTGTATTAAATATGAATAAGGCGAAAGACTGGAATGAGTTTGAAACGGCTCTTCAAGATTTTCATACACCAACTCAAAACTTTGTGTTTGCATCAAACGACGGCACAATCGCTTATAAAGCGAATGGAAATATACCAGTGCGTAAAAAAGGTGATGGTAGTTTGCCTGTTCCAGGATGGACAGATGAATATGAATGGGAAGGGTATATCCCGTTTGATCAACTTCCAAAAGTAATCAATCCAAAACAAGGGTTTATTTCAACTGCGAATAATAAAATTGTTGATGATCATTATCCGTACCATATTAGTAATACGTGGGCGCAGCCATATAGACAAATGCGTATTCAAGAATTTTTACAAGAAAAAGAAAAGTATACGGTGAAAGATTTAGAAGAGTTACAGATGGATCAAAAAAATTTATACGGGAAAGAGTTTACTCCTATATTGTTAAAAGAGTTAAATAAAGCATCTTTAAATGAAGTAGAGAAAGAAGGAGTAAAACAATTAACAAAATGGAATTTTTACGATAGTAAAGATGAAGCAGCACCATTACTATTCCATTTGTTAATGAAAGAGATTTCAAATACGTTATTTTCAAAAGAAATACCGAAAGATGTGATGGAGTTATTTGAAGGGAAGCCACAAGTTGTTGATGAATTGATTCGAAAAGAAGTAGCAGGAGAAAAGAGCGCTTGGTTTACGAAGTATGGGGGCTTTACGAAAGTTGTTCATACATCGTACGAAAATGTAATGAAGAAATTACAGAAGGAATATGGACCGAATGTTGCGGAGTGGAAGTGGGGCGATTACCATCAACTGGCGTTCACACATCCAATTTCAAAATCATCTAGTATGTTAGCGCTACTAGCATTTAATCGTGAAAAACCAGTCCCAATTGGCGGAAGTCAAGTTACCGTTCAAGCAGCGAGTTACGGTGATAACGGTATTGTAAATCACGGGGCGTCTTGGAGATTCGTCATTGATACGAAAGATATGTCAAACGGTTATCATATCGTAGGACCAGGACAATCAGGACTTTTTAGAAGTGATTGGTATCATGATCAAATAGATGACTGGGTAAATGGCACGTATCATACGACTACATTGAATACGGAGGGGATAGAGGGGAAAGTGTTAACTTTACAGCCGAAGTGATAATATTTCCACTGATGAAAACTTATAAATTAGAACATAAACCATTCCTAAAATAATTTTAAAAGCCTACTATTAGTTAAGTGGATAGTAGGCTTTTGTGTTTTAGAGAATAAGATTCAATGATTTTATTATTGCAAAACAGTAAGTGTTTTAACATTTACTTATATGATAACGGGCCTTTTACTCTGTTACAAAGGAAACCACACAAAGCGTTCTGTTTCTTTGTTACTTCTTTTTATACCCCGCAAAATATTTTGTTATTCAATAATTCCAATTTCTAGAGCCTTTTGAACAGCTTCTTCCTTGTTACGGACTCCTAGCTTTGCATAAGCTGTGGATGCATAATTTCTGACCGTACCATTCGATAAATATAATCTTGATGCTATGGTAGTGTATCGAAGTCCTTTTGCTACTAGCTGCAATATTTCTATCTCCCTAGCTGTTAGCTCATAAGCGGTTGCTTTTGATTGTGGTGTCTCTTTTGGCTCATCAAACTTCTCAAATATTTTGTGAGACATTCCCTGATCAATCAGTGTCCCACCTTTGTGAATAAGTCGAATCGTATTAGCTAGTTCCAACGTTTCAATAGATTTGAGTAAAAAACCATCCGCACCGTTGCGAAGTGATTCCAATGCCTGTTCGGTATCCTGAAAAGTTGTAAAAATCAATACGCGGATATGTGGCCATTGTTGCTTAATCTTTTTGGTTGCTTCGACTCCATCCATGTGTTGCATATCTAGATCCATAAGTATAACATGGGGTTGAAGGCGCCCACACAAATCGATGGCTTGATTGCCATCCTCAGCCAAACCGACTACATTTAAGTCTTCATATCTATCGAGTAGTGTCCTCAAAGTTTCCCGAACAAATGGCTGGTCGTCTACAATTAACAAACGAATAAGTCCATCTTTTATTTCAGCTTGTCGCGGTATGGTACAGGTAACAAGCATTCCTTCATCTGGCTGTGTATATACAGACAATTGACCTTGCAAATTCATTGCCCGCTCTTTCATCGCATTCATTCCAAAGCCTTCTTGCCATTCTACATTTCCTTTTCCATTATCTTGAACTTCTAATCTCGTATATTGTTGTTCAAACTGCAATGTAACTATAATTTCAGTCCCTTGACCATGACGTACTGCATTTGTAAGAGATTCTTGTAAGCAGCGAATGAATGCGATCTTCGCTTGCCGAGATAATTCATATTCCTCTCCGTATGCCCGAAAACTTACATTTACCTGAGCATGCTCCTGAAATTCGGCTCCAAGATTTTGTAGAGATTGAATTAAGGAAGGCGATTGACACGGAGAATCCATTTGATGTAGGTAACCTCTCACGTCTTCGATGCTTTTACGTCCCATTTCAAGCAGAGAATCTAGCCTTTGTATACCCATTTCAGTAGCAAGTTCGGTCCGCAACGTTTCCATTCCCATAATAATAGAAGTATAAGCGTGACCAACTGTATCATGAAGCTCACTCGACAGTCTGTTCCGTTCCTCTGCCAGTGTAATGCGTTCAATCTGAGACATATATTGCTCAAGTACCGCGTTTTGTTTACGAATCGCTTCATTTTGCTTATGATTGACGATTAGTAAATGGAAAGCGAAGCCCATTACATAAGCAAGTCCATAGTGGGTAACTAAAATCCAATAACTATTACTTGGTGCAACCGCATAGAGAATTCCAGTTGTTATAAAAACTGTTGTTGGAGCTGTCCAATAATAGGACAAATGCTTACTATTCGCAGCAATCAGAAAAACCAATATAAGAAATGTAACGTAAGCTGCCGGAAATAAAGAAGTTAAATAAATACACAGTCCACCATATATCAGTATTTCTGCGAACAGGTAATATTTGTAATTGAACAGTAAGGCTACCCATGGAATTGAGAAGGCAATAATTTCCCAAAGAATAATGATCCAAAGTGGCAATGTTAAACCATCCTGAACATTTAATGTGTTTATGGCGATAGAGATACTAACAAGTATACGGACTCCTAACATAATCCAATCGTACCAAAACCAATACTTAACCATATCTAACAAGTCATTTACCCCCTAAGTAGCCTACCTTTTTACTTCCTATATTATAATTTAATTCTCCATGCTTATTATACTTTTAAATTTAAAACTGCGATACTACTCACAGACTGCAAACTTCTATTGGTTTAGTTGCCGAATCATACTACGTGTATAGCCCCCAATTTTCTTTGTTAAACCATCGACTATTCTAATACTTAGGGCAGTAAATACTATACCGATAAACATTACAAAGAGTGACTTGGCAAAAGTATCTATCTGTATAAATATAATATTCATATCGATGTGTTGATATAGTAGTGGAGCCAACAGGAACATAAGTGGCAGTACATAAAAAATGATTGCACTAATGAGACTGAAAATGCCAATCACAAATTTCTGCATTAACCAATAGATAGCAAACCAAGTGCGACGATCTGTAAGCACTAATTTCACCTGAACCCAGTTCGATGTATCCATTGTTATACTTTTATCGTAAGAGTCTATTGAAATATCGGTATAAATTTTCGTCTGTATACGCTCGAATTGGATAAAAGGTGTAGTAGTTTGTAGTACGCGTATAACTAGTGGAATCCCAACTACCGTAAATGAAAGGGTGAAACTGAATAGCAGAGCTATTAGATAAAAACAAAAATAAAACAATCCTGTAACGAAAGTTAACAATAAAAAATAACCATTCTGGATGAATCTTGATTTCATAATGTTCATCGCTCCTATCTATGCAATAACCGAATCATACTGCTTTTTTTGTCATTCTCACTAGTGTAAAAGTGTCATATGACATTTCTAAATGATGTTAAAAAGGGGAGAGCTACCTACTTCTGGTTAAAAAGATGCTTTTATTAATCTCCACAAAACAATCCCGTTTTTGCATCTGCAAGAACGGGATTGTTTTATACTTTTATTTAATATGAGATGGACTTGTTTTTCGAATGTGAAAAATAATATCAAATTGCTCAAGCAATGATTTATCAAAGTATACCGATTCATTTGGGAAGATTTGTCCCCCTATACTTAGTAATGGTCTTTTTGTTTTAACCCATTTCTCTGCTTGTCCTTTAAGGTGACGGTTATCCAATAAAAACATGTTATATGGTACTTTTCCGAGGGTATAATTAAAGCTATTCACATTTTGTGGAATTTCGCGAGTTGTAATCTTACCTCCAGTGGAAGGATCATATTCGCTGTATAAGGTGAAATTTCCCTCCGTAGTTGTACTACCAATTGTGACATAATTATTGTCTAAACGTTCCTTCAAAAACTGCCCGGCAACATAAGGGTATAATTTCTCATCGATAATTCCTTTAGCTATATGAATATTGTGTCCCCATACCATCGTTTTACCACCCAATGCCTCTTGTGCCCACATTGCATGATCGGCCAAGTACTGCTCATGTAGCTTTAACATACTTGGATAGTCGTTAGGAATTAGCATTGTGGTAAATTTCTCTATTGCACTTGCCGTTGCCTTCGCCCAAATGTACTCGGATGAAACTATTTCTGTGTTGGCTTGCGTATTTTCATCTTTTAGTAATCGAGCTACTCTCTCAGCGTTTGCTTTGAACTTTTCTTTTATTTCAGGAGCAAGGTCCATATATTCCTGTGTACTTCCATGAAAAGCCGACAATTCTTTATAATTTTCTTCTACTTCTGCCAGCAAATCTGGTCGATGCAGCCTTACATAATCAATTACTTTATTAAAGCAACCTTGGTCCAACTCCTTTAAGTCGAGCCCAATAAATTGGATCTTTTTTTTATTGGATGGATCAGCATTATAATCTTTCATCCACTCAATCATGGCTATAATTTCATCAGTAGGATATAACAAGTTTAAAAAATCCCTAGGGTTCCCTTTTCCTGTTTGGATATATTCATTTAGCTTTAAGCCATTTCCCCAATCTTCTTCCATTGTGAAATTTGTAAAACCCATCTCAGTAACCAAATATTTCACAAGTCGAAACTTCATAGTGAAAATTTCAGAGCTTCCATGAGTATTCTCTCCTAATGCTACATATTGTGCGCTCCCAACCATTTTCTTAAGGGGTTTTAAATCCTCAAATGTTTTTGATGGCTCTATCGTTTTTAATGGGTAAGCTTGTGATTGTATTGATTTAACTATATTTTTTTGGATTGATTGACCTGAATTTTCGACTGCTACTGTTTGAGCGTTTCCTACTTCCACACATCCTGTGACTAATAAAGCTGTACTAACCATTGCAATTATTCTTTTCTTATTCATTTTTTCCACCTCAATTGAATTATTTGTAAAAGCAAGATTGATTCATGTACTTGCACGAACCAATTGCCTTAATTCAATTGTTATCTATCCCATATCATATTTTCTAGTTACATATTGTCATAAGGTTAAATTGACACAAGTCATAGGTTAATCATTACACTTTTGTACTACCGGCTATGACAACTTATAAATAATAATTATATTGATGAGTCGCAAGTAAGACTCGATTATGAGTTTGGGAGGGATGTTAAAGATGAATGAAATGATCTGTATGCCAAAATATTTCTATTCCAAGTTGTGTCTGTAGAAATGACAAGAAGTAAATTCGATAAACAAGTGAATGAAAGGGGAAGGGCGGATTACAATGATATTACACGCAAAATCGTTCCACAATAAAGATAAAATCCAACGTGCTAAAATAGGACTTCAACTCTTTCTGAGTATCTTAATCATTACTTCTATTATCTTAAATGTAGTAGTAATAATTACGAAAAGTATGCCGCTTATTGTGGTATATATGTTTACCCCAGCATTATCTTCTATTTTGACTCGCATAATACTGAAAGAAGGATTTAAAGATGTATCTTTTAGTCTCGGTAACTTAAAGATATGGAAGGGGATTGGTCTTGCTCTGCTAATACCTATGGTTATTTGTGGAATTACTTATTCTATCGCCTGGTTGAGCGGCATTGCGAGGTTTCAGCATCCCGAAGGTGGTATGTTAGAACCAATCTACAATATACTTGGACTTCAGTATCTACCGGAACCATTCAGTTTCATTTATCTAGTAGTATTGAGCGGCATTTTCGGAAGCTTGCTTAATTTAATCCCAGTTTTGGGAGAAGAGATGGGTTGGCGAGGTTATATGCTCACAAGGCTAGTCGATGCAGAGTTTTCACGGCCCATCCTTATTAGCGGATTGATTTGGGCAACGTGGCATGTTCCAATTGTTATTGCTGGTCTATATGTAGAGGGACCGTCTCTCGTTCTTTCAGTACTTGGCATCTATTTTTGTATTGTGCCATTCAGTTATATTACAGCTTATTTACGACTTATCACAGGTAGCGTTTGGCCTTCGGTTATTATCCATACTACTTGGAATGCCATTATTCAAGGACCTTTCGCACGTGCAAGTACAGGATATCAAACTGATATTTGGATTGGAGAATCTGGCTTGATAACCGCTATTATTATCTTAATTACTGCAATAATTATGTCTCGAATAATAAACCTTACTAAATAGCATACGGATGTGTTGTAAATTCAATTAGTGAAATATGACAAGGCGAAATAAGACGCCCCTAAAAATATAGTTATATGCATAAATATCATAATTAGGTAGGTGTTATATGCAAATATAATGGAGGTGCAATTATGAATATTCAAAGACATGAAAGTAATACAAACAAAAAACGAATATAGATAAAAATTTTTTGATACATTTATGAGTATAAAAATTTATTTATACGAAAAGATAGATGTGATTAGATTATCAGAAAAAATGCAATAACTTCAATCGTGAAAAGATAAAAAGGGAGCAGAAATACGCTCCTTTTTTATTTACCTTACTATTTTTAGGAGGTTAGTATGAATAAGGTATGAATAAAGGATGAATAGCATTTTTTTGGATGAAAATCCCACTCTTTTTTGTATGGAATATATGTGAAACGTTGTATAAAATAAGCAAGTATGCCAAGAATAATAGGAGGAAAGTTGTGAAGAGAAATAAGAGTTTAGTAAGTTTTTTAGGAGTGTTTATTATGTTGTTTTCTTTTTGTTTTCAAGGGAATATACAGGCAGCTGTTCAACCAGGAAAAATAAAATCAGGGAACGTAACGGTATGGGAAGTTGGAAATGTATCGAAAGTGTTAGCTGATGTGAAACGTTTAAATTTAAATACAGTAAATGTACCGATTCAAGTCGACATTCCGAATGTCACTTCTACTAATATGGTAATTAATCAGGCACAAAAGAAACAGGCTATTATTTTAATTCAAGAATTATTAAAGCGTAATATTCAAGTTATAGTGGAACCGTTCCCGTATATTCAGCAAGGAAATGTTGGAGAAACGGAGTGGAATCCAAGTAATATTAATGATTTCTTCTGGAATTGGAAAACGGTTGTTTTGCAAGACATCTTTCATTCGATTACAAGTAAATACAATGTGTATGGGTTCAAGATTGCTTCTAATTTCGTGAATATGGAATATGCAGAAGGATATTGGAGCGATACGATTGATTTTGTTCGTAAGCAGTATAAAGGAAATGTTTTGTATCAAATGAATTGGTGGTTAACAGCAACTTGGGATCCTTCATATGAGGCAAAGTTTAAAGTGAAAATCAATCGTCCGTATTTAAAAAAGGTGGATATTGTAAGTATCGATAGTTGGTTTGAAGTTTCAGGGAAAAGAAATCCATCGTATGAAGAAGTAAGACAAAATTTATTTGCGACGACAGTATATAATCGTGGACAAAATGTTGTTCAGCAACTAGAACAATTACATAAAGCAACAGGAAAGCCTGTTTATTTTGGCGGATTTAACGTTCCGGCGCGTGAACTTGGATTGCAAAATCCGTGGAATCCAAATGTTTCAAATGTATTTTCAAGAGATATACAACTAAACGGGTGGCGTGCTTATCGAAATGTTTTGGAATCGAAGCCATACTTTAAAGGATTCTCAGTTTGGTTTATTGGTTCTAATAATAGTACACATGCGTATCAAATTCATAGTAAAGAAGCAGAGGCAGTTATTAACGGCTGGTACCGAAAATAAATTTTATTAAATAGGTAAGTTTTGAATTTTACCACATATATTTCTAGTGAAAGGCCTTTCACCATCTTATCACCTAGGGGGCAATCATAATGAAATTTTTGTCTTACCTTACAGTAGTTTTGGTGATTCTTGGCGGTTTGAATTGGTTATTTGTAGCGTTAGATTACAATGTAGTTGAGAAATGGTTTGGTTCAATGCCGGCGCTTGTGGACACTATTTATTGGCTCTTTGGTCTTTCTGCTATTTATCAAATTTTTGATCGGTTCTTTACGAACAATTAGCTATTATTCTATTACTACTAGAGTGTTAAGTACGATTATGTACTTAACACTTTTTTGTATGTTTATAAAAAATAGTTTGCACATGCAAGCGATTCCATTGCGTCTTGCGCCGTAATAATAGAAAACAAATTGACCGTATATTATATTTCGGGTTATAATTCAGAAAGTTTAAAAATTAATAAAAATGAGAAATAGGGAGGTTATTAGGGTGATGGAGAGAGTATATAACTTTTCAGCTGGACCATCAATACTCCCTTTGCCAGTTTTAGAGAAAGTGCAAAAGGAGCTTGTAAATTATAACGGGACAGGCATGTCTATTATGGAAATGAGTCATCGATCTTCTTATTTTCAAAGTATTATAGAGGAAGCGAGTAGCCTAATTCGTGAATTAATGAACATTCCTGATGAGTATGAAGTGTTGTTTTTACAAGGCGGTGCGTCATTACAATTTTCTATGATACCGTTAAATGTAATGAATACGTATAAAAAAGCAGGGTACGTATTGACTGGCTCATGGTCTAAAAAGGCGATGCAAGAAGCTGAAAAAGTAGGAGAAGTACAAGTGATTGCTTCTTCTGAAAAAGCGAAGTTTACTACGATTCCTAAGCTGGATGGTTTACGGAGCGATGAAAAACTAGATTATATACATATAACAACGAACAATACAATTGAGGGGACGAAATATGTGGACATTCCACATTTAGATAAAGTACCGCTCGTTGCGGATATGTCCTCAAATATTTTATCAGAACGATATGATGTTACGAAGTTTGGCCTTATATATGCGGGAGCGCAAAAGAACTTAGGGCCAGCGGGCTTAACGATTGCTATTATAAAAAGAGATTTAATTGGGAGAGCAGATCGCTCTTGTCCTACGATGTTAAACTATGAAACTTACAGCAAAAATAACTCCTTATATAATACACCGCCGTCCTTTAGTATTTACGTAACGAAACTTGTACTAGAGTGGTTGAAAGAGCAAGGCGGGGTATCTGCGATTGAAGAACAGAATAGAATGAAATCTTCACTTCTTTACAATTTCTTAGATGAATCAAAATTGTTTACTTCACCAGTTGATCCTACGTATCGATCACTTATGAATATTCCGTTTACAACGCCGTCAGAAGAGCTGAATAATGAGTTTTTACAAAAAGCGAAAGAACGCGGCCTTGTTACGTTAAAAGGACATCGCTCAGTCGGCGGTATGCGTGCAAGTATTTACAATGCGATGCCAGTACACGGTGTACAGCAATTAGTGAATTATATGAAGGAATTTGAGCTTGAGAATAGATAGGGAGATGGGGATATGTTTCGTGTTCAAACGTTAAATCAAATTGCAGAAAAAGGCTTGCAAGTACTTGGCGGAAAGCGTTATGAAGTAGGAGATAGAATGGACCATCCAGATGGTATTTTACTTCGCAGCTATTCTTTACATCAAGAAGAATTTTCAAAAGACTTAAAGGCGATTGCAAGAGCTGGTGCTGGCGTAAATAATATTCCTGTCGAGCGATGTACAGAAAAAGGGATTGTCGTATTTAATACACCAGGAGCTAATGCCAATGCAGTAAAGGAACTTATTATCGCCAGCCTTATTATGTCTTCACGTAACATTATTAACGGAGTAAGCTGGACGAAAAATTTAGAGGGTGAAGAAGTACCGCAGCTTGTTGAATCAGGGAAAAAACAATTTGTTGGATCAGAAATTGCAGGGAAACGTCTAGGCGTTATTGGCCTTGGTGCAATCGGTGCTTTAGTTGCGAACGATGCGTTAGCTTTAGGGATGGATGTTATCGGATACGATCCTTACATTTCAGTTGAAACAGCATGGCGCCTTTCTACGCATGTGCAAAGAGCATTTAGTTTAGATGAAATTTTTGCAACATGTGATTATATTACCCTTCATATTCCTCTTACAAATCAAACGAAGGGGATTATTGGGGAACACGCTGTAGAGAAGATGAAAAAAGGTATGCGTCTATTCAATTTCTCTAGAGGAGAACTTGTAGATGAAAAAGTTCTTCAAACAGCCTTAGAAGAAGATGTTATTACACATTACGTAACGGACTTCCCGAATGAAAATGTGATAAAGATGAAAAATGTAACAGCGACGCCTCATCTTGGTGCATCTACGTCTGAATCGGAAGAAAATTGTGCGGTCATGGCAGCACGTCAATTACGAGAATATTTAGAGACAGGAAATATTCGTAATTCAGTAAACTATCCAAACGTAGAACTTCCGTATATCGGAAAGAAACGAATTACGATTATGCATCAAAATGTACCGAACATGGTAGGACAAATTACAGGATGTTTAGCAGAACATCATATTAATATTGCGGATATGATTAATCGTAGTAAACATTCTTGGGCGTACACAATGATTGATATTGATAACGGAATTGATGATATAATAAAAGAGAACATTGTGGAAAATATAAGCAAAATTACAGGTGTTGTAGCCGTTCGAATGATTGTGTAAAGGAGAGAGGAAAACTTGGCAAAAATCCGACCGTTTCGGGCCATTCGTCCAGTAGAAGAAAAAGCAGCACAAGTTGCAGCTTTACCGTATGACGTTTTAAATAGTGAAGAGGCAAGAGGTGTTGTAAAAGGAAATCCGTATTCTTTCTTACACGTTGATAAAGCAGAAATTGATTTAGACCCAGCACTTTCACCGTACGATGATCGCGTATATGAAAAAGCGGGTGAAAATTTAAATCAACTTATACGAGAAGAAGTGTTCATTCAAGACGAAGAGCCAGCACTATACATTTATGAGCTGACGATGCAAGGTAGAAAGCAGTCAGGGCTTGTCGTTTGTACATCTATTGATGAGTATGAAGATGATACAATTAAAAAACATGAAAGAACGCGTCATGAAAAAGAACTAGATCGTATTCGTCACGTAGATGTGTGTGACGCAAATACAGGTCCTATTTTTTTAACGTATCGTACAAAAGAAGACGTGAAACGATTAATTAGCAACTGGAAAGAAGAACATACACCAATCTATACATTTACAGCAGAAGACGGCGTTAAGCATGTTGCTTGGAAAATAGCTGATGAAGAAGTAATTGCAAGTTTAGTAAACTTATTTGAAGATATCCCGAATCTTTATATTGCAGATGGACATCATCGCTCAGCATCAGCAGCAAAAGTAGGGCTAATGCGAAGAGAACAATTTCCAAATTACACAGGAGAAGAGGAATTTAATTTCTTCCTATCCGTTTTATTCCCTCATGATGAATTATCTATTTGGGACTATAACCGAGTTGTGAAAGATTTAAAGGGCTTATCAGAAGAACAGTTTTTAAAGCAAATCACGCAATACTTTTATGTAGAAGAAGCAGCTGTTTCTCCGTATAAACCAAATGAGCCAAAAACATTTGGTATGTATGTAAATGAGAAATGGTATAAGCTCACAGTGAAAGAGGAAACGTTTGATGCGAATGATCTCGTGAAAGGTTTAGATGTATCTATCCTGCAAGATCATTTATTAAGCCAAGTACTTGAAATACATGATCCGCGATCTGATTCACGCGTCGATTTTGTAGGCGGAATCCGCGGATTAGAAGAACTAGAACGTCTTGTAAATAGCGGTGCATATAAAGCAGCGTTCGCATTATATCCGACATCAATGGAAGCTTTATTAGCAATCGCAGACGCTGGAGAAGTTATGCCGCCAAAATCAACGTGGTTTGAACCGAAACTTCGCAGCGGGTTGTTTGTACATTCGTTAAAATAAACTTCTTTTGAGTGAAAAACCGAAATGATTTTTAGTTTCGGTTTTTCTTATTTTAAAAGGGTTTTTGAGGAGGGGTATGGATGAAATTACAAGTAGGCGAAAAAATCACCTTTGAACGAACTTTTACAAAAGAAGATGTTGCATTATTTACGGAAGTATCAAAAGATGAAGGCGTTCATCATGTTACACCAGATGAGCAGGGGAGATTTGTTGTACAAGGGCTGTTAACATCAACGTTGCCTACAAAAATTGGCGGTGATTATAACGTGTTAGCTCGCAAGATGGATTTTGAATTTTTACGTCCTGTTTTTAGCGGTGATACAATTTGTTGTGACGTAACCATTGAACGATTTGAGCCAGATGAAAAAAATCGTACGAAAATTATTGCGATGTTTACATGTAGGAATCAACTTGAAAAAGAAGTTATGAAGGGGAGTTTTTCGGGGATTATTCTTTAGTTAGTAGAAAAAGTAATGAATAGGTGGGGGCCATGTCAATCGGGCTTAGATTTTTAATTCCACCATAACGAAAGTTTTATACATTGCTGAATACTGATAATAAGACGTTATGTAATATACTCGGTTCTTTTCTTAACTAATAGAAGAATAGTTGAATAAGCTCGTCAACAAAAAGGACATTCCTAGTATTACAAGAAATGTCCTCTCCACTATATTATAGGGTATTTTTTAAAAATTCAAACTCTAAAATTAGTTTACTAGTTTGACCTGTAAACTGATAATGATAGGACCCTCTCAGATTTTCTAAATTACCGGTAGCTTTAATAATTGTTCCTGGGGAATCTAGATTTCCTTTATCAAATATTCCTTGCTCTATAGCTGTAAATGTCCCTTGTTGCCCCTTATATATTCCTTCAAAGTGTAAAAATCCAGAAATTTTAGCAGTAGCCAAGTGACCATCATTTATATTTGAGTCTAGATAATATAATAAGTATTCAACAAAAGCTTTTCCTTTTAATTCACCATCAATATCATATTCAATATGGGCAATATTAATAGGAAAATCTTTTCTAGTATCATCGAGTAGTTTTTCATCCCATTTACTTACTGTAAATGTTACTTCCATACAAGTAAATCCCCCTTTATCATTAGATAAGTAATTTCCATATCATTTAAAAAGCATCAATTCACAGTCATATCTTATAGGAGTGTTTGTATTTGTTGGGGTCCTGCCATATCGCTATTAAGCTAACAAAAAAATACGCTATTCTTCCTGTAGGATCAGGGAAATATAATAATAAAACTTATGGCTATACTTATTTCAAGTTTCACTTTATTCCACGCCACTCTCTAAAATAGAAAAAGATACATTTTCACAATTAATTTCGGCCATCGCACCGTAAGGTAAAATAAACTTCGGTTCGGTATGTCCAAAATTTAAATTATAAAGAATCGGCAAATCTTCTAAGTTATGTTCCTTCATTACTTTCAGTATTTCGTGTTTATAGTCTTCATAATACATTTCGTCTTTTGGTTTACCAAAAATGATGCCTTTTGCTTTTTGGAGAATGCCTTGCGCTGCGTAATTTCGTAACCAATACTTTATATAGCTTGGTTCTGGATGGTCTTCAGAAGTTTCAAAGAAAAGGATACGATTCTCCCAATGTTTTTTCTCAGGCCAAAGTTCCGTTCCTTTTGCAAATTCCAATACTTCTATACAACCACCAATTAAGCGTCCTTGTACAGTAGTAGAGCCTTGAAGTACCTCATAGCCATTGTTTTGTTTCATCGTACGCCTTGTATCTTTATTTACCTCTATCCATTCTAAACGCTCACTCGTCCATTCAGGAGCTGGTTGAATCTCGCCAATTGTCTCATTTGAAAAGAGAGTCCGATTTACCATTTCAATTGTATAAGGATTCATCTCTACATTTTCGGCAAAATCAGTTAAGATTGCTGGACCGTAAAAAGAGGAAATTCCTGCTTTATGACAAAATAAGTGTGAAACGGTATCGTCAGAGTACCCCATAAAGATTTTCGGATTTTCACGTATCACATTAAAATCAATATAAGGTAGTAAACGGATACTATCTTCCCCACCAATATTCGTAATAATTGCTTTAACACGCGTATCTTTAAATGCTGTCATTAAATCTTCCGCACGAGCCCCTGGATTGTTATAAAGGTATTCGCTACCTTTTAAACTATTTGGCATTGGGATAACTGTAAGCCCGAATACTTCTTCTAATCTCTTTACTCCTTGCTCATAACGCCATCTTAGCTTAGAATCACCCGCTCCTCCCCATGAAGCACTTACTGTTGCTACGATATCTCCTGGCTGTAATCTCTTTGGTTTTATTAACATATGAATTCCGCTCCTACATAATGTAATGGACTACAATTATACAAACTGTAGTATTGAAAAATATGATGCATGAGATTATTTTCTTCATCATCAATCCGTTTACCTGCTGTTATGCAAGAATTTAGCAGTAGTGCTGAATATAGGGAAAACCGCTTTATATTTAAAAAGTACAGTATGCAACATTGCATAAGAAAGATGGTTGCTATTTTTTACAACCTGTAACTATAATAGTTACAGGTTGGTCGTATCCAATCAAAAATAAAATCATCATGAATGGAGATGTTTCATAATGGGTATGAAAAAATTAATTTTAGCAGGTGCTTTAGGGATCGCAGCATTATCAGGAACAAATTTACCAGGATTAGAAGTAACAAAAGTGAGTGCAGCTTCTATTGAATCGAATATCTCGACGTTAGAAGGACGAGTAGTAGAAGTAGATAACGGTGTACTTGTTGTGAAATCTAAGCAATATGAAGAACCTATTAGTGTGTATATAGATTCTCTTTCAAACGTGAAAGTAGGAGATGAAGTAAAAGCTACTGGATCTATGATGCGTAATTTTACAGAATATATGGTTGCAACTGCAATTGAAAATACAACAAACAAGTTAGGCATGCACATGAAAGAAGATGGTTCTCCTGATTATGTGATTGGAGAAGTATCAAAAATAGGGACGATGGAAGATGAGGGAGACGGTGCTACTAAATATGTCGTAGTTAAGTATCCATCGCTAAACGGGAAGAAAGTTATTATTGATGTTTTCTTAACAAAGGGACAAGTATTTAATACAGGTGAGAAAGTAAAAGTTGATATGAAGTATGTAGGTTGGGGCGGAAGTTCTATTAACTGGAACACAGTTGATCATATCGAAAAAGTTTATGAGGTAAAGAGCAACGTTGAAAATAATGATGGTGTTTGGATTTGGTCTTAATTAGACGCTTGTAAATAACAAATGTATCATGCAGTACCCATCGAATCATCATATGTATGATAATTCGATGGGTACTTTTTTGTTTTATGTTTTTTTGAGAATAACGGATTTCGGATTAGAATATGATGTTAATACTGGAGCGAAGGTGAAAAAAACAATATGGAAAGAGGTGTTTAAGGGTGGAGCGAGATGATGTTTATTTACGAGCTAAAAAAAGGGTAGAGAATTTACAAGCGTTTTATATTCATTTAACGGTCTATATATTAGTTAACTTAATGCTTTTTTTCATAAATATAAGTTCTGATTCAAGTAAATTATGGTTTTTATATCCACTTGGAGGTTGGGGGATCGGTATCGTTATACACGGTTTAACAACTTTTCCATTTGGGATATTCGGAAAAGAGTGGGAAGAACGAAAGATTAAAGAATATATGGAGAAAGATAAGTAAATGTATTTCTGGAATGTATGAATATAAAATCTCATATACATTTTTATAATCACACGCTTGAGGCGAAGTCTATTCTATAGCTTCGCCTATTTGCTTTGTATTCGAAGTTTGTGCGAGTGAGAGTGTGTATATTCATTTTTTAGGCTGAATTGCATGTGAAATCAAAACTTTATTTGTAGTACATAATAAATACAGTTGTTATCCTTTTTTAATCACATGTGGATATAGGCTAAAGTTGATGTATCATCCTATATTAAAATAAAAATAAACCACTGTTCGATTTGAATATTCCACGATATAATGGTGAGAGTTTATGACAGAATAAATATTTACATAAGAAGTGAGGTACTGTATGAAAAAAAGAACGACAGACATTATTTTTATTATTATCGGTGCATTTCTTTTTGCGTTAGGTGTGAATTTGTTTGTTATCCCGAACGAGTTTGGTGAGGGTGGAGTAACAGGTATCACGATTATTACGTACTATTTATTTGAATGGTCACCAGGCTTAGTTAACTTAATTTTAAATGCGATTTTGTTAATAGCTGGTTATAAATTTTTGAATAAGATTACAACAATTTATACGATTATCGCTGTAGTTACGAACTCGCTATTCCTTCATTTGACAGAAGGTTGGACGATTGCTTCGGATGAAATGCTTGTAAATGCCATTTTCGGAGGAATATTTATTGGGTGCGGGATTGGTCTTATTATTCGTGTTGGCGGAACAACAGCAGGTACTACCATCTTAGCAAGGATGACGCATAAATATTTAGGATGGAGCATTAGCTATGGTTTATTGTTCTTCGATTTAATTGTTGCGTTTTCATCTTATTTCATCATTGGTGCAGAAAAACTGATGATAACAATTATTATGCTATATGTAGCAACGAAAGTGATGGAATTTGTAATTGAAGGATTAAATCCGAAAAAGGCCATTACAATTATTTCTGATAACCCGAATGAGATTGCCGGGAAGGTCACTACCTTAATGGGCAGAGGGGTTACCGTGTACTCAGGTCATGGCTATTATACGAAAACTCCGAAGGAAATCCTTTATGTTGTTATTAATAAGCAAGAAGTAGTGAAGCTAAAACGGATTGTTCAAACTACAGATCCTGCTGCGTTCATCGCTATACACGATGTTCGTGACGTATTTGGAGAAGGATTCGTTGATATTTCTAAAGCATAGAAATTACTTTTCATTAAAATAATCTTAATACTAAAACGTAAGAATCTATTTTGAATAATCTTTTTTCAAAATAGATTCTTTTTCTTTTTCTTGCAAAAAAACCAATTGTTTCTTAATGTAAGAAATGTAGAAGGATGAACAAGAGAGGGTTTAATGAAGATGATACATATTTTATTAGCTGATGACGATAAGCATATTAGAGAGTTGTTACATTACCATTTACAAAAAGAGGGGTTTAAAGTTTTTGAAGCAGAAGATGGAAAGGTAGCGCAAGGCGTATTAGAGAAAGAAAATATTCATCTTGCGATAGTAGACATTATGATGCCGTTCGTTGATGGCTATACGTTATGTGAAGAAATACGGAAGTACCATGATATACCTGTTATTTTATTAACTGCGAAAGATCAGTTAGTCGATAAAGAAAAAGGATTCATTTCTGGTACGGACGATTATATTGTAAAACCATTTGAGCCAGCTGAAGTCATTTTCCGTATGAAAGCATTGTTGCGCCGTTATCAAATGCTGAGTGCAGACATTATTACACTTCATGGGACGACAATTGATCGTAAAGGTGTTGAAGTAAAGTGTAACGGTCAAACGATTTTACTTCCATTGAAGGAATTTGAATTATTATCACAGCTCGCTAGTTATCCTGGAAGAACATTTTCAAGAGAAGAGTTAATTGAATTAGTATGGGGAATGGATTTTGAAGGGGACGAACGAACGGTTGATGTTCATGTGAAGCGACTGAGAGATCGTTTCTCAAAACGAACTGATGATTTTCAAATTACGACAGTGCGCGGACTCGGTTATAAGTTGGAGCTGAAATAAGATGAAATCACTATATTCTAGATTTGTTTTTATGACAGTGGGGATTATGCTTCTTAGTAGTATTATCGGTTTTTTATTAACGAACGTATATTATCAAGTGAAGTTAAAACCGTACAATAGTGAGAAGATTTTAGCGTATGCGGAAGAAGTTAAGTCATTATATGAAAAGCAAAGTGAAGGAAATCAAGAGGCATACTTGCATTCTATTGCAAAGTTAGGATATGAAATTTATATTGTCGATGATCAAAAGAATGGAAAGCGTATCGGGAATGCATTTCGTAAGACGTCTATTAGTGATGATACCGTACATAAAGTATTGCATGGCGAAACATTTAATGGTGTTTCTACGTATCCCACGCGTCTCTTTATTACCGGTTTTTTTGATAATGAGTTAATTAATAGTGTCGGTGTCCCAGTACAACACGGGGATAAACAGTACGCATTATTTATTCGTCCTGACATTCAGAACCAATTTGGTGAGATGCGAATTTTCTTAGCGGTTTTACTTGGGTTTATTGTGTTATTAAGTATTATTTTTATAGCGATTGCAGCAGGTTATATCGTTCGCCCAATTCGTAAATTTACGAAGGCTACGCAAAAAATTGCGAGTGGTGAATATGAAATTGAATTAGACGTAAAACGAAAAGATGAAATAGGAACGTTATCTACAAGCTTCCAAAAGATGACGAAAAGTATAAAAGAACTAGATGAAATGCGACAAGAATTCGTTTCAAACGTTTCACATGAATTCCAGTCGCCGCTTTCTTCTATACAAGGTTTTTCGAAGACGTTGCAAACAGAAAAGATGAGTGAAGAAGAAAGAAATCATTACTTACAAATTATTGAGGGCGAAAGTAAGCGAATGTCTAGTTTATGTAAACAGTTACTCACGCTTGCTTCATTAGATAAAGAAGAGAAAGTGTTGCAAATAAAAGAATTCAATTTACAAAAGCAAATTAAAGATGTCATTTTTATGCTCGAATGGAAGTGGCGTGAGAAAGATATCACTGTTGAGTTTGATGTGCCGGACATTACAATACAAGGCGATGAAAACTTACTTCATCAAGTATGGAGTAATATTTTTACGAATAGCATTAAATTTTCAAACGATGCTGGGACCATTGAGTTTTTTGTCGAAGAGTTAGAGTCTAGTGTCATTATCTCGATATCCGATAACGGAATCGGTATGGAAAAAGAAGAAATGGATCGTATTTTTGATCGTTTTTACAAAGTAGATACGGCAAGAGCAAGAAATGTAGAAGGTAGTGGTTTAGGGTTATCTATTGTGCAGAAGATTGTTGAACTGCATCATGGAAACGTTTCAGTGTATAGTACGAAAGGGGAAGGGACTACTGTTCGGGTGGAGCTTCCAAAATAGATGGAAGAGGCTGTTTGGGAACGGCCTCTTCTTTTTTGTCGCTAGTATACGTGTAAAGTGAAAAAATGTGAGCCATTTTAATTACATAATTGAACGAGTTTGTGGAGTGAGATCAGGAGGAAGTTTATTTGAAAATGTAGAATGTCTACAGAGTTATAAGGATTTTATTGAGACTTTAACTATTTAGGGAGGAAATTACTTTGAAACGAATTGATTTGTTATTAAACGCACTAGATTCAACATTCGATAAAGAGAGTTGGTATGCACCGTTTAAACAGGCTATAGAAGGACTTACAGCTGAACAGGCTATTTGGAAACCAGCTGGAGAGACAACGAATACCATTTGGGAGAACGTTAATCATCTCATTTATTACAAAGAAAGACTTGCTGCAAACTTGGAAGGACGTGAATGGACACATAATCTTGACGGTAATGACACCTTTTATCTTACTAAGCAATCTAATGATGATACGGAATGGAAGGACGTCGTTGACCGTTCTGAAAATGCTCAACGTAATTTAAGACAGGTATTGAGTGTAATTTCCGAACAAGAGCTTGAGCAAAATTCACTTGAGGGGAAATTACTGGACATTATGCTTCACGATGCTTATCATACAGGCCAAATTATTCAATTAAGGAAAATGCAGGGGGCATGGCCATCAAAGCGTTAACTAAACGATTTAGTTGGTGCTATTGTTGAATAAAATTTAGATATTCAAACGACTTTATTGTTATATTTTTAGTGAAGTATTTTACATCCAAAATTAAATAACTATATGTTTAACCCCGTCCCCAATTTAGAACGGGGTTATGTTTGTTCTGCTATAAAGCCGTACCTTTCCCGCGCTCTACTTTAAATCGAACCCCAAAAGTATCCGCTGTAATTTCATCAGCTTTCGGCAAAGCCCTTAATTTCGGATGAAGTAGCCATACGAGAGAAATAAATAAAATCCCGATGCTAGCGAGTGCGAAAATGAGTTGGCTACTAAATACATTCGCAGTGTATCCGCCAATTAAAGAACCAAGCGGCATAGCGATTGTACCTATGCTTCGCGTGACTGAGTTGATGCGTCCGATATATTGATTTGGAATTACAATTTGACTAATTGTCGCAAATAATATGTTGGTTGCACCAATTGGAATCCAAGCTAGGCCGAATAAAAAAATAGATAGCCATTGAAACGGTACGATTGTAGAGAGAAACCAAAAGATAGCGCCAGTCGCAAAGCCAATAATAGAGACACGACCAACATTACGTTTACCAACCCATGAACTGAATAATGCACCAATGAGACTACCTGCTGATATAGCAGCTAAAAAGAAGCCATATGATTTCACGCCTCCTAAAGAATCAGCGAAAGAAGGGAGTATCGCCATCGTCATACCAATTGAAAAATTAGCAACAACTGAACCGATTAAGAATACGCCCATTAATGAACGGAAGACAATCGAAAAACCTTCTTTTAAATCAGTGAAATATTGTTTAGTTGATAGCGATGTATTGGTTTCTGTTTGCTTTGGCATTTTTAATGAAAAGAACAAAAGGGCAGTAATCGCGAATGTAAAGGAGTCGATTACATATAAGGTAATTGCGCCAAACAGTGCTACTAATATGCCAGAAAGAGTCGTGCAAATTAAATCAATGCCTTGATACGCAAATGAAAAGAGTGAATTTCCTTTTAATAGTTGTGTTTTATGCAGTAGAAGTGGTAAAGCTTTTGACTGTGCAGGATAGGCGAATTGTTCGATAAAAGCTACGATGGGCATGATGATAAGTAGTAGTTGAACGGTTAGTAGATCGAAGTAGTGTGTAATAGGAATGATTAAAATAAGAATGCATTGCAGAACTTGTGTAATGACGAGTGTGTTTTTGATTGACCATCTATCGACGAATGGCCCAGTAAGAAATTGAAGTGCAGAAGGTAATAATGTAAGGAAACCAGCTAATCCAGAATAGAAAGGACTGCCACTTAATTTATATACGAGCCACATTGCGGCTACATAATACAAACTATCTCCTATGTTTGTAAAAATTCTTCCTAAAAATAATAAGAGGAAATTCCGGTTTTTCAATATGTCCATTTAATCTACTCCTTTATAAAAAATTTATTCGGTAAAATAAAATTGACCGTTTACGTAAAAAAAATCGTATTACGATTTTTCTTCTTTTTTCACAAAGCGCTGCATCGCTCGTTCATCGATTTGTAGTGCAGTAGTAGAAATATAATAAGATTTACTATTTGGATCTTTATCTGCGTCTTTTGCGATCTCATTTAATTCAGCCATTAATTCATGAAACTTTTTCACCCATACTTGAAATTGTTCTGGCGTTGCATCAAACTCCCAGCAGGACGAAACATAGTTCCACTCAGCTGGATCTTCGCTTACTTTTCGTAATGTAAAAGCTTCTTCTGGTGCGGCGAGAATATGGCTTTTCGTTCTTTCTGTCATTTGTAAAAAGATTTGGCGACCTGATTCACTTAATATTTCTAAATGAGGTAATAGTTCAGCAGCAGGGGTAAAGCCTCTAGCGACAGATTGATAAAACTTTTGAACGATGCCATTCTTTTCTTCTGTATAAACAATTTCTATAAAACCATTCTTTTCTAATTCTTTTAAATGATAATGAATTTTCGCCCTTGGAATGCCGAATTTTTCAGATAGTAATTGTCCTGTATAAGGACGTTCGCATAGACGCATCATCATTTCGACACGTAGTGGATCGCTTATTGCTTTTAGTTGGCTATAAGTAGTTAGTGTTAACATGGGCTTCAACATGATCAACTCCTCAAATAAAATTACTCGGTCAATATTATTTGACTGAATTGTATCAAGGATTCGAATTTTTTTCAATAATTTCTGAAAATTTAATCTACCCCTCTGTAATCTTCTGTTCATATTCCGTTCATATTTCTTTTTTATGATTAGTGCATAGAAAGAAAGAGGAAGGGGCGAGCGAAATGTTTTTAGCTCTGCGTGAATTAAAACAATCAAAATTAAGATACGGATTAATCGGACTGATTATGGTGTTATTATCATTTTTAGTCCTTGTGATTTCAGGATTAGCAAATGGATTATCATATGATAATGCTTCATCGATTCAAAATATGGAGGCAAATAAGTTTGTATTAGCAGATGATGCGGAAAATAAATTACTTCGTTCACAAATTAAGCAAGATGATGTAGATAACGTAGTAAATCAAGTAGGCGAGAAAGAGGCCGTTCCGTTTCGTGTGAAAATTTCAACTTATGAAAAGAAAGATAGTTCAAAAAAAGTGGATGTTGCTATTTTCTCAAGTGAACGCGATTCATTTTTAGAACCGAAAATTGTAAAAGGTGAGAAATTAGGTACAGCAAACAACGAAATGGTTGCTGATGAATCAATTAAAGAAAAAGGAATCGATATTGGAGATACAATTATTGATCCTGTTTCAAAGAAAGAATTTAAAATCGTTGGATTTACGAAAGATCAAATGTTTAGCCATACACCAGTCGTTTATGTAAATGAAGACGTATGGGGTTCTATCTCTCAACCAAATCAAAAAGATTATAGTGCAATTGCGCTTAATACAGATAAAGACATTAAAAATGCACATGTTATCGACAAAAAAGAAGTATTGCAAAGCATTCCAGGATTTAAAGAAGAACAAGGAACATTAACGATGATTATTGCGTTCTTACTTGTTATCGCAGCGTTACTAATTGGTGTATTCTTCTACGTAATTACATTACAAAAAACACAGCAATTAGGTGTATTAAAAGCAATCGGTACGAAAAATTCTTATTTAGCAAATAGCTTAGTCATACAGGCGTTATTCTTATCAGTTGTGGCGATGATAATCAGTATTGTTCTTGTACAAGGGTTAGAACAAATTTTACCAGCAGGTATGCCGTTCTTATTAACAACACCGATGATTGCACAATATGCAGCAATCTTTATCGTCATTAGTATTTTAGGAACACTTATTTCGTTATACCAAGTATTAAAAGTTGATGCATTAGAAGCAATTGGAGGCGGGATGTAATGACTTCATTATTAAAATTAGACAAAGTAAGTAAAGTGTACGGAGAAGGGAATACGGAAGTAACAGCCCTTCATCCGATGTCGCTTGATGTGAAAGCTGGAGAGTTTATTGGAATCGTCGGTCCTTCTGGATCAGGGAAAAGTACGTTATTATCAATCGCGGGTGCATTACTATCACCATCAAAAGGGGATATTTACATTCGTGAGCAAAATATTACGCAGCTATCGGAAAAGGAAATGACAGACATTCGTTTGAAAAAAATCGGCTTCATTTTCCAATTCGCAAATCTTGTTCCATATTTAAATGTGAAGGAACAGTTGCTTTACATTGCAAAGCTAAAAAAAGAAAGTAAACAAGAATCTGAAAAACGTGCGGATCATTTATTAGCAGCATTTGGATTAGGCGAAAGAAAAAATCATTATCCAAATCAATTATCTGGTGGAGAAAAGCAGAGGGTTGCAATTGCTCGTGCGTTCATGAACAATCCAGATTTAATACTAGCAGATGAACCAACGGCAAGCTTAGACTCAAAACGTGCACGTGAAGTCGTTGAAATGATGAAACGTGAAGTGAAAGAAAGTCAAAAAGCAGCAATTATGATTACACATGATGAAAGAATGCTTGATGTATGTGATCGTATATTGACGCTTAGAGATGGGAAATTGGTATGATGAAAAAAGAACTCTTACGATTGTAAGAGTTCCTTTTTTTATTTTGTCATCCATTAACAAGAGGAAGAGGGAGGGATACTTTGTGGAAACCGGAATAAATTTTCGGGATCATATTTTGCTTTTATTTTCCGTAGCTTATCGAAGTTTGCTCCGTAATATTCTTGTCCGAAATTTTCGATGTTTTGGTCTGGAACATTCACATAAGAACCAGTTACATAAGGTTTTATTAGTTGGCGTACTCTTTCAACTGATGCTAGATTAGCAGCTTCTTCGGATTTGTCTTTCCAGCTAGCAGTCCATTCCGTATAAAATAATGGGCTACGCCAAAAGAAAGCTGTTTTACTGCTAGGTACTTTACTTATAGCACCGCCCCAATTAATAAAAAAGAAATTAGCTTCTGTTCCAGTAGCTTCTTCTAAAAATTGTTTCATAATTGAAATAGGCTCTTCCGGCCAAAGGTTCAGTGCCCAAGCCGAAGAAAACTTAACGCTTTGATCAGATCGACCAGGGATTGGCTCATCAGGATCTAAGAAATCGATAGCGGCTGGGTAAGGTAATTCTTCTATAACAATTTGTGTTGGAGTTCCAGCACTTGTTAAAGGTTCTAACAGTTCTATGAGTTCACTTTTGGAACCTAAAAAAATACCTTCTGCATGACAAAGTCCATTTATTTTGCTGTAAATTTCAAGTAGGCACCCTAATCGTGAGTCTACAAAAGGAGCCCATTCTTGCCAGACTTTGAAAACAGTTTCTAACTGATCCCATGGCCAAATGATATTAAAAACAGTGGCAGTATTTGGGGCGCGATGAAGTTTCAATGTGTATTCAGTATTGTATCCGAAGTTTCCGCCGCCACCTCCTCTAGAGGCCCACAATAAATCTTTATTGCAACATGGATCCGCTTGAATGATTCGGCCTTTCGCATCGACCGTTTCTAAAGCTATAAGGTTATCACTTATTAGACCGATTGTTCGTGAAACGACTCCAAATCCTCCTCCCATTGTAATGCCGCCGATTCCAACTGTTGGACTATCTCCAAACGGTGACATAAAACCCTCTCTAGCTAGTCCTTTTACAAGTGGGCCGACGTGGATTCCAGTTTGAACGGTTGCTATACCATTCTTTTTATCTAAACTTACTTTGTTCATATCACTTACATCGATAACAATGCCGCCATTTACTACAGAAAGGTTTTTATCTAGCGCATGTCGACCGCTTCTGACACGTAACGGAACATGATTTTCGCGAGCCCATTTAATGGCGTTACTGACATCATATGAACTTTGTGCAAAAACGAAGACGAGGGGGAAGACATCAACGTAAGGATTCCAATTCTTAATAGCTTCTATATAACCGGGGTCTCCTTTGTATATGACTCGTCCTGTGAGTTTTGTTGAACCCATGCATTTCACTCCTTAGAAATATTTATAGATGTCGTTCTAATGTAGCGGTGGAAAATGGTCATGTAGTAATTAGAAGAATAAGAACTTTATGGGAGGTAGGATGAACATATCATGTAGGTACTAATAGAGGCTGAATATATGGTGGTTTAGAGGATTTGAAAAGCTTTATTGCTACACAAGTTCTATTAGTAGTGTATGAATTGAGAGTTAACAATGTTAAAGAATTGTACATTTTCCTATCAGCATGACTTTGGAGAATTACAATATGAGTGAAAGGCTTCTAGTTTGGTTAAAGCATAAGGAATGAATATGAGTTTGAAATTTGATCAATGTATTTGTTTTCTGGGGTAGTATCAGAGTGAAAAAGTAAAAGGTTTACTATTACAAAAATGATATGTGAATAGAGAGAATTCTATTTTAGAGGAATAGTTAGTTCATAAACTGACCTATATTTGGTCTTTGCCTTAAGAAGCCGATGCAATGGTTCTTAAGGCAGAGACCGTAGATTATATAATTTAAATTATAACTGTCTTATAAAAAACTTTTAATTTTATTGCGTGCAAGTAATAAAACGCCGCCTAGTACAGATAACATGCCTAAAGCCATATTATTTGATTCTTCACTACCAGCGTTAGGAAGTTCTCTAGCATTGTTGTTTGTATTTGTAGTACCAGTTTTTGTTTCTGTTTGTTTCGATTGAGATACTTCATTAATTTTGTTATCAACATTTTGCTTCGTTGTATGTACCTCAGCTAATTTGTCATCAATTTTTTTCTCAGTATGTTTAAAGTCGTTGATTTTAATATCTAAGTCTTGTTTTTTCTTTGTTAAATCATCTGAAACAGTTTGTTTCGATTGTTTTATTTCGTTAATTTTATTTAGTAACTCTTGTCTAGCTGTTTGTAATTCAGCTAGTTTGTTTTTTACATCTTGCTTAGCAAGTTCTAAGTTAGCGGAAAGACTATCTAAATTGCCTTTAATTTTTTTTAGTTCCTCTAGCGTGTTCCCAGTATTCGGCTTATTTTCTTTTAACTCAGCAAGTTTGTCCTCGGCAGTTTGTTTTGCTTTCTTTAACTCAGCTAATTTTTCATCTACTTGTTTTTTAACGTCCTTAAGTTCATTAACCTTTTGATCAATGTTCTCTTTATGTTGCTTCATTTCATTCACTTTTTCATCGACAGTTTGTTTATGTTCTTTAATCTCATTCACTTTGTTATCGATATTTTGCTTATGTTCTTTTACTTCAGCAACTTTATCTTCTACTTGCTTTTTATGCTCTTTAATCTCAGCGATTTTATCTTCGGCGATTTGCTTGTCTTGCTGAAGTTTTGCATCTAACTCTTGTTTACGTTGTTTCATCTCGTTAATTTTTTCATCAGCAACTTGTTTACGCTCATGTAGTTCGTTAACCTTCGTATCAACATTTTCCTTAACTTGGTTAAGTTCATTCAATGTTTGATCCACGTTTTCTTTGTGCTGCTGCAATTTCGCATCTAACTCTTGTCTATGTTGCTTAATTTCAGCTAATCGATCTCCCGTGCTTTGCTGAGGAGTAGCATCAGTTACTTCCGCATGAGCAGAGTTTGCGCCAGCAATCATTGCTAAAGCTAGTGTAGACGCAGCAATTGTTTGTTTTGTTTTCATATTTTTGTACCTCTTTTCTTTCATATGCATGAGCTGTTTTGTGTAAAATTGAGCATATAGAAGTAGATTATTTTATCATTATATACCATGTTAGGCGCTTAGAGGAAGGATTTGCATAATAATCTATGATTATGTAATTCTTATAGTCTCTTATTTTGGAGTAGGGGACAACTCTTTAGTTAGATGAACAATTTCTTCTATAGTAAACTGTAGATCTTTACTATTACGAATAACAAACAAATAATCAGCCTCGTTTTCTACAGGATCTACCACATCATCGTGAAGGGATTCAGTTTGTTGTCGATCAAGTACTTCTTTGAAACTAGAATATCCACCTCTAAAAATATTCGTACTTCGCGTGCTTCGAGCCACTCTTTCATAAAGTACATCATCTGGAATATCAAAATGAACGAGTACACGTACATATTCCTCTTTCTGAAATAATTCATTTAGCAAATACATTCGTCCGTTGCGGCTTCTATTTGAGTTGCAAATAATAAGGTGTAAATTTGTATGTTCTTTTGCATAATCAACAATGAATTTTGAAAGACCATGCTTAAATGTATTAGGGCCCTTAGCCGGCTGTAATTTTTCATAGTGCGTGTTAATAAATTCTGCTTGGTTATCTTGATCCATAACGAAAGAGTGGGGTAACTCTTTTTCTAATGCTCTTGCAAATGTAGTTTTTCCGCTGTGTGTTTTTCCTACAGTAATAATGACGAATCGTTTCATATTGGCCTCCATTTATATTGTTATAAGTTGAAATATTCCGTGTGAATTGAAATCTTCCTGCTAGAAAATAAGTAATTTGTCGGAGTGAGGAGAAATGACTCGATATGTGCGGGTAAAAGTGTTTTGTAATTGTTTGACAGACGGTTGACCTTTACACTATACTGTAAACAACTAGTTACAGTATGGTGTAAAGGATACAGTGAACTGAAAAGGATGGTTGGTATGGAAACTTTTACTGCAAAGCAGATTACAGAAATTCTTCAAAAGGAAGGGACGAATATAAATTTAAGAACTGTGCGGTATTATACGCAAATTGAAATTGTGCCTCCTTTAGAGTTAGTAGGGAATAAAAGGGCTTATACAGAGAAACATTTACATTATTTTCGGGCGATCATCACACTATCAAAAACAGGAGAAACACTTGCTTCTATTCAGGAAAAGTTGAAAGAAATGTCTCTTGAAGAAATTATAAAAATTGGGGAACGAATGACTTTTTATCAGTCGGATAAAATTCTTCAGCATGAAACACATAAAGTGAATGATGATGTGTTCATTACTTTAAGTACGAATGTTTCAGATGAATTGAAGCAACAAGTCATTAACTCTGTTTCACAAATTTTAAAAGGAGAAAAGTGATGGAAATCAAATTAGCGAAGTCGATGATTGAAAATGAAGAAGGAACGAACCATGTATTAATTGAAATTCCGGATTCTTTGTCTTACGTTTCAGCTGAAATTGCTATTTCTCTACCGAGTGGTTTATCTCGATCTAAAAATGTGAATGGATTTTATGAAGATGAATTTGGCACGATTTTTATTGATAATATTTCTGGAAAACTACAACTTTTAATTGAATTTTTCACTGAAGAACCAGTGTCATGCGGAAAAGAAATGATCGCTGTGAATGTAATTTATAAAGATAAAGAAGGCCAAGATACGTGTATAAATGAGTTTATCCTGTTGTTAATTGCTCGAGAAGACGAGATGGATGAGTTAGTTGTTAATAAAGAGGTAACTGATCTTGTGAAAAGGTTTCTGATAGGAGAAATAGTGGCTGAAGAAGGTGAAGATAACGGATTTGTTAACATTCGGCCGAAAATACAACAAATAAATAATCAATTCTCTGAGCTAGAAAAGAAATATCGAATTGATTTTTAATATGAAGTGGAGGAAATAAACATGAATTTGATTCCTTATGTCGTTGAACAAACCAATCGAGGGGAACGTTCGTATGATATTTACTCTCGATTATTAAAGGACCGCATTATAATGCTTACCGGTGAAATTACAGATGAATTGGCAAACGGTGTCGTTGCACAGCTACTATTTTTAGATGCAGATGATCCGGAGAGAGATATTAGCATTTATATAAATTCTCCTGGGGGATCTATTACAGCTGGGATGGCGATATTTGATACGATGCAACTTATAAAAGCTGATGTTAGTACATTATGCGTTGGAATGGCAGCTTCTATGGGAGCATTTTTACTCGCTGGAGGAGAAAAGGGGAAACGTTTTGCTTTGCCGAATGCGGAAGTGATGATTCATCAACCTCTTGGCGGAGCAAGAGGGCAAGCGACTGATATTGAAATTAGTGCAAAACGAATTTTGCATATGAGAGAACGTCTGAATCAAATATTATCAGAACGAACAGGGCAGACTGTGGAATCACTGCAACGTGATACAGAGCGTGACAACTTTATGACCGCTGAGAATGCGCTGAATTATGGATTGATTGATAAAATACTGGTACGCCAGTCATAAGGAGTGCAGAAATATGGATAATGAAACGAAGAGTGTTTATTCTGTAGAGTACGAAATGGCTGAAGTTGTATTTTATAAAAAAGTTGTAGCAACGAGTTTTGATAATGCGAAAAGTCAAATCCGTCAGCAATACCCTGATGTGCATATCCGCGCGGTTTCGATTTTAGATGATTTAAAAGACGTATAAGTTGACAAAAAAACTTATTTATGCTATAATTTACCAATATAAAAATAATGTGTATAATAGGGTTCTCCTGGCCAGGGGAACCCTATTTTTGTTGTGAAAATGAAGGAGTGTATGTGCGTGAAAAAAGGTGAATCAAGTGTAACGTCGTTAGTATCAGCTTTCAGCAGGGCATATCATAGTGAATTTGATCAGCCTAAAATCTTTGATGATTATGTAGCTAAAGATTTTATTCCACAAAAAGAACGTAATGATATTGAAACGAATATGGTCCAAGGAATCCACTTTTTCAATACAGACATCGCACAGCAGTTTCAAGACAATCCACAAGAAATATTAAAATGGATTACACAAGTGCAATTAGCACCAACACCTTTAGCACGTGCGGCATATTGTGAAAGAGTATTACTACATGAAATTACATTAGGCGCAAAACAATACGTCATACTCGGTGCGGGCTTAGATACGTTCAGTTTTAGACACCGAGAATTAGAAAATAAAATAGAAGTATTTGAAGTGGATCATCCTTCTACGCAAGCATTTAAAATACAAAGAGTGAAAGAAGCAGAGTATGAGGTTCCAAGCAACCTTCATTTTGTTTCGATGGATTTCACTAAAGATTTCTCGAAGCAAAAATTAGTAAATGAAGGATTTGAAAATAAAAAGACGTTCTTTAGTCTGTTAGGTGTTTCGTACTATTTAACGAAAGAGGAACTTGCTAGTTTAATAGAATGTTTATTCGAGATGGTTCCAGATGGGAGTTCTATCGTTTTTGATTATCCGGATGAAAACTTATTTACGGAAAAAGGGTTGTCTAACCGAGTTGAAAATATGGTAAAAATGGCAGCGGTAGGCGGAGAACCGATGAAGTCATGTTATTCTTATCGCGAAATGGAAGCATTGTTAGAGAAGTCGGGTTTACTCATTTATGAGCATTTATCACCAGAGGACATAAATACATTATATTTTGAAGGAAGAAATGATTATTTGGAAGCTTTTGAGACGGTGCAGTATATGCATGCGGTGAAGAAGTAGATAATTAGCATAGTGAATTTTCAAGGGAAACAATTGGGAGTTCTTAAGAAAGAAGAGATTTTGTCTTTTTATTGTATACACGAATCAGTTTACTTTAATAGGTAGATTCAAATAAACTATGATATGATTAGCATTGGATTTCTTAATAAGGGGGTTTTTAAATGACGCCAGAACAAATTGTTAGAAATTTTTTTGAAGAAGTACGTTCAGGGAATAATCCTGACTACTCAAATCAATTTATGGCAGAAAAAGTATTGGCACATCAAATTGTATCTGAAGAAGAACAAACAGTTTGTAGAACACCTGAAGATTATGCTGAACATGTAAGAGAGATGATTGAAGTATACGGTAATTTTTCTTTAGAAATTCAAGAATTTTTAGTAAAAGGAAGTAAAGTATATGTACGTTGGAAACAAGTAGGTATGCATGTAGGAGAAATCGATGGATATGAACCTACAGGACTTCCAATCATTCAAATAGCAAGTGCAGTATACAGAGTAGAAGATGGAAAAATTGCAGAGTATTGGATTCAAATTGATAGGTCAGGAATTCAAAACCAATTAGAGCGCAATAAAAATATGCAGTAGTTAATTTTTAAAGCTATAAGTAGGCATGGGGAGAAATCTCTGTGTCTCTTTTTTTAGGGGAAATAAGGAAATGAGATGTAGTGCTGGGAAGTAGTAAGTATATCGTTATTGGAAGGGGAATTCGATGGTTTAAAGAATATGTAGTATGAATATAAAAGATTAAGTAGCAATGATTAAGGAGAATATAATGTACACAATTGGACAAGTTGCTAATCTATTTCTTTGTTAAAAATTTTCTTGCAGGGCCATTAGGAGAAGAATTAGGGTGGAGAGGTTTCGCTCAAATTGAGCTCCAAAAGAAGCATTCGCCATTAAAAGCTTCAATAATCATTGGATTTTGGTGGGGGATGTGGCACCTACCTATTTGGTTTACTACAGGATTTGTTGGGATAGACCTAATTAAATATATTCTATTTTTTATGATCTCTATCATATCTATAAAAATCGTCATGACTGCATTTTACAACTTAAATCAGAATTTAATGATCCCAATCATCATCCATCAATTTTTTAATTTCTTTATTGGTATTATAAACGGAAACTTAATCGATCTAATCATGTATAATGCGATTTTTTATTTAGTAGTAGCAGTTTTTCTCATTGTTATAAATCCAAAGAAAGTTCTGTATGGAAGGGAAAATACAGACATTATTAATGGAAAGTTTCATGGAGTATAGTAATTTAATTACTGTTTTGTGGAAACAAAACTATCATTTTATACCAGATACACAAGCTGTAGGACCGAGGTAACAATGACAATTCAAGATGAAATTGTGTCTAATAATTCTCTAAAATGGATGCAGGGATCTTTTGTATTGAAGACTTCAGTTTATCGGCATTAGGCTTCTAAATACGATTCGACGTTTACAACGTTATAAGATGAAGTTACTAAAAGAATAAATTAGATGGAGTATGGTGAAAGGTGAAAAAAATTCTTGCTATATGTATCCTATTTGTCAGTTTACTTGTAGTTGGTATCGTATTTGTGGATATAAAAAAGACGGTGACGCAGTCGGATGTCTCCAAAAAGGAAAAAAATTCTACGCTTAAGGAAATCAACAATCCTATTATTTTAGAAGACAACTTTCAATCTGGACTAGAAAAATGGAAGATAGCGATCAACGACCCGGAAAGCCGTATGAACCTAGATACTGATACAATCTCGCGGCGTGTACATATAGTAGATGCGCCTGGCATGACGGGTAATTACAAAGCAGTGCAGTTCGTTGTTCCGCATTCTCAAGGACAATTCCGTTCAGAAATTGCACAACCATACGAAGAAGGATTCCACGAACGTTGGTATACAGCACGGATTTATATCCCGCGGGACTGGGTGTTGGACAAGAGCAGTGGCAACGATATCGTTATGCAATGGCACGCCGTACTCGGCGGTGAGCGAGTGGATCGGGATTTTCCGGAATTGGCTATTGCGGTGGAAGGTGACAGATGGAATATGCAACGAGCATTTGGTTCTCCTGCGAATATAGGGCGCGATTTTAAGACATTGGATGAACTGGTGCAAAAAGGAGTTTGGTCTTCTTGGGTAATCTATGCAAAGTGGTCAGCAGGAAGTGACGGATTACTACGAATATGGAAAGATGGAAAAATTGTATGGGAAGTGCAAGGTCCTAATGCCTATGCTACACGTGCGCGTACGCCTTACCTCAAGGTAGGGCTTTACCACCCGCAGTGGAAACCGAAGTATGGCGAACCAAAACCTGGTCTTGTAAAAGAACGGAAGGTTTTCATTACCGATGTAAAGATTGGAAGCGAAGAAGCGACTTATCAGGATATGATGACAAAAAGTGATTTATTAAAAAAGGAAAAATAGATATCCAGAATAAGTGGTAGCTCCTCATCGGTGACTTCTCTATTATTTATCAAAGATTATCGATATCTTTAATAACGAAACGATTTGTTATGTCATCAGTGAATCACAAACAATGACATTAGCACTGAATTAGAAGTTTTTGAAAAAGCACATGATGCACATACAGTGAAGAAGTAGAGGATTAGATTAGTAGGCATAGGGAGAAATCTATATGTCTTTTTTTTATCCCGCATTAACGGGCAGTAAGACCCCCATCTCAAAATTCAACGGAAGCAAAGAAGTTAGGTGGGGGATCAACTGCCCGTAAAAGCCCGATTGGTTCAACTGATAGTCAGTGGAGGATGAACAAAACCTCCACTGATTAAAGTTTAACTTTATATGGATTTTTAATTGTAAGAAATAATTTACAATTTGTAAAAAATAAATTACAATTATCTAAAGAGGTGTTGCTATTGTTGCATAATAAAATTGTAGTTTGTCGAGCAGAAAAAGGTTGGACCCAAGAAGAACTGGCAACAAGAGTGGGAGTTAGTCGTCAAACTATCGCTACTCTTGAAAAGAATAAATATAACCCTTCTCTAATTCTTGCCTTTAAAATCGCAAATGTATTTGAAAAGCCGTTAACCGACGTATTTGATTATCTAGAGGAGTGATACATATGTTTTT
Organism: Bacillus thuringiensis; assembly: GCF_022095615.2. Lineage (NCBI taxonomy): Bacteria > Bacillati > Bacillota > Bacilli > Caryophanales > Bacillaceae > Bacillus > Bacillus thuringiensis. Next base: position 3,002,448 of record NZ_CP155559.1, on the reverse strand, counting down.
GTTAAAAATTTTGTTATTTGGTTTAATAGTGATAAGTAAGATGTATGTAATAAAATTTCAATCAAGTGATGAAGCAAATGACGAAAGAGGAAGAGAAATTCTATATAAAACAAATAATGCTTTGTACAATATTCTATATTTAGGTATCCTTGCCATTATTGTTTTACAATTAATTGATATTATTCCTTTGAAATTTCTACCTGATTTGTTGTTATATTTTGCACTTTCATTAAGTGTGTTAGGCAGTATTTTTATATTTATCAACAGAAACAGTAAAAATTACTAATACGAGTTAAGTGTTTAATCTTGTTCTGTTAGTTAATTGAACAAAATTTTTTTTAGTAAGCTACATAAAATAATCAATCTTTTTCATGAAAATTTAAGGAAGCCAAAAGAACCCACACATTTTAATCAAAATGTGTGGGTTCTTCTTTTTATAAAATGAATATTTGTAGTGTGGAATATATCCAATTGATTAACCGAACTAGTATTTTAGGGGGATTAACTGAAACCATAAATATAACTTCATGTCTATCTTGTTGATGAATTTCATTGTCCTCGGATAAAAAATTAGTAAACCCTTTAAGTATGTAATACTTTGGTTTTTATTACAATTTTGTAAGGTTAAGTAATGAAAATCGATAGAACGGGATATTGGAATGGGATACTCTGATTGATGGGTAGAATATTCTGAAAAAAGGGGTAGGACAAATGAAGAATAGACAAAAAGCATCGATAATATGCAAAAGTATTTTATGTTTAATTATTTGTATATTGATTACAAATGAAGTGCGGTTTATGAAAGTGGTGAGAGCAGAATCGGGCACGTTTACTGATAGAAGTATAGAGGATTTCAAAAAAAAGATGGATAAACAGGTACCAAAATGGCAGGGGAAATATGAGGTACCAGGGGTTGCAATAGGAATTGTACATGAGGGGCGTATTGCTTATACACTTAACTATGGTTATGTAGATAAAAAGACAAAAAAAGCGGTGAGTGATGATACTTTGTTTCAGGCTGGTTCCATATCTAAAAGTCTTACAGCATGGGGAATCTTGCATCTTGTAGATGAAGGGCGTTTATTACTAGATGATCCCGTTGGAAAATATCTGACCAAATGGAAATTACCTAATTCAGAGTTTAATAATAATGAAGTCACGATAAGAAGACTGTTAAGTCATACAGCAGGGCTGTCTGCACATAAAGGATACCTTGGAGTTGTACCAGGAAAACATCTTGATTCTATCGAGGAGTCTTTGTCTGGAAAAGGATGGCTTAATGAAGCAGTGGAGGTTACCAATAAACCAGGTTCAGAAACAATTTACTCTGGTGGCGGATATACAATTTTACAACTTGTAATTGAAGAGGTTACCGGAATACCGTTTAATCGTTATATGGAAGAACAAATTATGAAACCTTTAGGAATGAAATCAAGCTCATTCTCGCAACGTCCTGAAAATCTTAATCTTTCGAAAGTCTATGGATATTTTGGAGAGGAGCTCCCTAGTTACCAATTTACCGAACAGGCTGCTGCAGGTTTCAAGACAAATGTTACCGATATGATGACATTGATACTTGCAAGCATGGATGCAAATACTAAAGGGAATGGTGTTATCAAAAGTGAACGTGTTGAGGAAATGCAAAAGCCGATATTAGGGGAGAATGGTTTAGGTATATTTGAAAAAAAACTATCTAATCAATGGAAATTACTTTATCATTCTGGTGACAACCGAGGTTGGCATTCTTTTTATGGTTTCATTCCTAATACAAAGGATGGATTGGTAATTCTTACAAATGGTGAAGGTGGTATAGACTTACGACAAGATATTTACCACGCATGGATTGAATATGAAATGGGAAAATTACCTGAAAGTTACTTCGCTCTAGCTGAGCAGAGAAAAAATAACTCCATTACATCAATTGTGATTGGAGCCGCACTTAGTATGTACTTGCTGCTGTTTGTTTTTAGAGTGTACAAAGGTAGAAGAACTTTCATTTTTAAGCAAGAGAAGAAATCTTACATCGGATTAGTAGTTAGGACATTTTTACTTATTATTACTGCTATTCTCGTTTTTTGTGCTGCCTATTTGTGGAGAGTGTTTAGTTTGAATTCTGGTAATACAATAAATTTTATTCTAATAATGGCATGGATTATAACGCTATTAATTAGTGGATTTTTCCCGAAAATTAAAAGTAATAAAAAACAACGTATGAAACTAAGAGATTTAACATCAAAATTTACAATTATGTAATGTTAAAAGCTAGAAAGCTAGATTGGCGTGAATCGCTAATTGGGGAGTGCAAAAAACAACAAAATCTCTTAAAAAACACTTAATTTTTTACTCCATCAATCTTTACAATCACTCCCTATAATATGAATTGGACAAGCACCTAAGAGAAAGCAGAATATGTCAGTTTGTACATTTTATGATTAGGGGGAGAATTTGTATGAAAAAGGTAGTTGCTTCATTAGCTTTTATGGCGGCGTTATTACCGACATTTTCAGCACATGCGGAAGGGAAAGAGCAAGTCCGAAAGTCAGCTACAACTTTTAATGTTATTAGTGATATTCAAGGGGATTTAGGGGATTTTGATCATGTGTTAAAAGATATGAACAAAGTGATGCCACTTTCTAGAGCGCTTATTTTGAATGGGGATATAACATCAACTGGACAGCAGTCACAATATGATGATGTTAAGCGTGTATTAAACAAAAATAAGGTCCCGGAAAATGTATGGTCAACAGTTGGAAATCATGAATTTTATGCTGGTAAATGGACGGCTGATGGGAAACTTTCTCAAAATACATGGCCAAATGGTGTAACTGAGGAAACTTTATTTAACCGCTATCTGAAATTTAGTGGACAAGAAAAGGTATATCATAAAAAAGAATTAGACGGTTATCCGCTTCTATTTTTAGGAACTGAAAAATATATGAAATACCACGATTCAAAAATGTGGGACGAAGTATATATGAGTGATGAGCAACTAGGTTGGTTAAAACAAAATTTAGAAGAGTACAGCCAAAAAGATAAAAATAAACCAATTTTCATTTTCTCTCATCACATTTTACCTGATACTGTGTCTGGATCAAGACAATCACCATATTTACAAGACTATTTAAACGTTGATAAATTGTACGATATATTAAAAGACTATCCGCAGGTCGTTTTCTTTACGAGTCATACGCATTGGGATTTAAACTTACCGGACTGGGCTGGTAAAAAGAAGATTGCAGGTGGAGATGAAAAAGGATTTACAGTTGTAAATACGGGCGGAATTGAAACGGGCTGGATGTCAGCTGGACCAAATGGCGGAGAGAAAACTGCTCCGGATGGATATTCATTTAAACAAGGACTACAAATAAAAGCATACGGTAACGATGTAATCGTAACAGCTTACGATTATAAACGTGATAAAGATATTAAAAAATTATTAATTAGCGATTCGAAAGTTGCACAAATGGCACCAAATGTTACAGCAGATGACAGTAAAAACGTAATCGTCGGTGCAACAGAATACATGGAGTATTCTATAGAAGGAACGAATGAGTGGCATACGTATAATCCAGGGAATCCTCCGAAATTTGATGGGGACAAAATTGTATACGTACGCCATAAAGGCGAAATGAATTTACAGCCGGGATTAACGCAGCTACTTCGTTTTTCGGTAAATAAGTAATTGGAAAGGGCCAACTTTTTAATAAGTGGTCCTTTTCGGTTTTGCCGGTAAGTCGATATATTTGAAAAATCGCTCGTATAAATTTCATGTACCGAATTGAAGTGATAAAAGCGTAAATGCAATTTCATGTACTAAATTCCAATACATTTTTACCCCAGAAAGATGACTTCATCATTTTTACATGCAATAATAGTATCGTTACATACATTGTGAAAGAAGTACAAAAGGAGCGTTATTTATGAATTTAGCTAAATTCCCGAGAAAAAAATATACAGAATCATATACACCGATTGAAAAATTAAACAATTTTTCTGAAGTAATTGGTGGGCCAACTATTTATTTTAAACGAGATGATTTACTTGGTTTAACAGCTGGTGGCAATAAGACGAGAAAGTTAGAGTTTCTAGTTGCGGATGCACAGGAAAAAGGTGCAGATACGTTAATTACAGCTGGTGGTATTCAGTCCAATCATTGCCGCTTAACACTTGCAGCTGCGGTAAAAGAAAAAATGAAGTGTATCCTTGTGTTAGAAGAAGGACTTGAGCCAGAAGAGAAGCGAGACTTTAACGGAAACTATTTCTTATATCATTTACTAGGTGCTGAAAATGTAATTGTCGTACCAAACGGAGCAGATCTTATGGAAGAGATGCATAAAGTTGCGAAAGAAGTAAGTGAGAAAGGTAATACACCATATGTAATACCAGTTGGTGGATCAAATCCTACTGGTGCAATGGGATACGTTGCTTGTGCGCAAGAAATTATGGCACAATCATTCGATCAAGGAATTGATTTCAGCTCAGTTGTTTGCGTAAGTGGTAGCGCAGGTATGCACGCTGGTTTAATTACTGGCTTTGCTGGAACACAAAGTAATATCCCTGTAATCGGAATCAACGTAAGTAGAGGAAAAGCAGAGCAAGAAGAGAAAGTAGCAAAACTTGTAGAGGAAACGTCAGCTCACGTTGGTATTCCGAATTTTATCTCGCGCGAAGCTGTGACATGCTTTGATGAATATGTAGGACCAGGTTACGCGTTACCAACGCCAGAAATGGTGGAAGCAGTTCAATTACTTGCGAAAACAGAAGGTATTTTACTGGATCCAGTGTATACAGGTAAAGCAGTAGCGGGGCTAATCGACTTAATTAAAAAAGGTACATTTAATAAAGAAGACAACATTTTATTCGTACATTCAGGTGGTTCACCAGCTTTATATGCGAATACATCTTTATTTGCGTAAGTGTAAAAAAGCATTGGGTATCCAATGCTTTTTTGTTATATACTGGAACTAATAAGGGTGAGAGGGGGAAGTATATGAGTTTAAATGTAAAATGGATTATATACACGATACTCAGCATTTCTATTTTACTAATTTTATTTGTAGCTTATGGAGTTTATTTATATTTCAATTAAGTGAAATAATAACCAAACCAAAGGAAAAATAAAATAATTGCAGTGTTAAATAGAGTAAAACATAAACCGATAATGGCTAAAATTTTCTTCTCAGATCGGCTACAAAAAGAGATGACCGCTAATAGGATTGCTATAAAAGCGGAAGCTAATATGAAGTAGGCGAAAGGCACGACATATGCTACTCCAACTCGGTCTAAAATAGGTGTGAAGAGAAAGAGATTAATAGTAACGAATATACTTACAATGAGAAACGTATAACTTTTCCAAGTGTATGTTTGTAACTGCATGGAACGATACTCCTTTCTCTTTATTATTTATATTTTTAAGTTTAAATTAATTACCTTTATTTTACAAATTAAAATATTTTGTATTGAAAAGAGGGTATTAATATGAAATTTAGAAATTGGTCTCTAGTTATTATTAGTATCTGTATATTCATAATAACCGGCTGTTCAAATAGACTAGGAAATGAAGATCAAAGAATCGAAGTACAAAATTATACTGCTGATGATGAATATGAAGATTTTAAGGTAGTGACAGATAATAATGAAGTGTTGCAAGTAAAGAAAATATTAAAGGATACTACTTTTGAGAATAAAAAAGTGGAAATGTCTCGTCCAGCGGATTATCACTTTATTTTTCAATTTAAAAATCCGAAAATAGAGGCGAAAGCTGTGTTGTATCAAATTTGGGTAAGCACGAATAAGGAGAAATTGGAAATTAAGGCGGGGGATAATCGGTACGCTCAATTAGAGGGAAAACATGCAGCCACTTTGTTTCAGATCGTTACAGGGGAGAGTTTAGCTGAATAAACATATATAGAGTTATAGGAATTCAGTTCGTATTTTGCATTTTGAGAGATACTTAGTTTTCAACAAACATAGTTATCTTTTTATATTGGAATAAATATTGAGAATCGGATAAAATGGAAATTGGACATTGAATCGATGAGCATGAGGTTCTACGCTTATAAGCGGATTCATGGACCTTAAGGTGTGCATGAATCTGCCAATGAATAATAAAATTAGGAAATATATTGTTTTTACAAAGATTCGATGTTATGTTTAATTTTCTTAATATAATATTTCCCTTATATAGGAGTGGCTATTTGAAGAAGTTAATATTATTAGTTTTATTGGCTACATGCTGCCTCACCATTGCAGGATGTTCTAATAATAGGATTATAACAAAGGATGAGTCTAAAACTTCAACACCTGTAAAGATTGAACGGATCAATAAAGCGTGGTACAAACATATATAATAGTTTAAAGAATCTTGAAATTGTTGATGATAAAGATTATAAGGTGAAATTAGTTAGGCCGATAGTAAATGTTGTGAAACATGGTGGAAAGCAGGGAGCATGATTTGCATTTAAATGTATATAATATGCGACATTAAAATATTCACAAAAAAGAGTCTACATGTAGTCCTTTTTTTGTGGATATTTTTCATAAATAATAAACACCCTATGGTGCCTTTCTCTGATTTGAACTATCCGAAAAGTATTTTATCAAGTTAAGTAGTATCGTTCTTCAAAATTTGGCGAATACGAGGGGCACGTAATAGCTCGATTGTTGTGATCCTTTTTCACTTTATCTATCATCTTTATATATCTTACTATTAAAAAATCTGACTTTAATCGATTAAATGAGATAAAAACTGGTTAAAAAGAATGAAATTTTAGGGAAAATAAGGTACACTATTCAATGGTTTTGGTTTAAAATCGATTGACGTTAATGTATACGGGGGAAAGATTGATGAATAACAATACTGTAAATGAATCAGTTGAAGAAGTTGAGAAAAAACGGGTAAGATCAAAAAAGCGTTTTACAAATTGGAAACTTATCGCAGCGGGTGGCGGTGTAATTGCACTTCTTATTGGGGGAATGAGTTATTATCAGGCAACTCACTTCAATTCAAATGTTACGATTAATGATACAAAAGTCGGTGGTTTGAGCGCTGATCAGGCAATACAGAAATTAAAAACATCTGGATTAGCAAACAAAGTCTATATTGATCAACAGCAAATTTTAGATGAACAAGAGACAAAGACGGAACTGACGGAAAAAGATTTGCCACAAGTTAAGAAACTATTAAAAAGCCAGTGGACATTTTTCCCTTCTTCAAAGGAAAAAGATTACTCATTGCTACCAGAAAAGGCAGAACAGTATCGTAGTGAAACGATGAAAAAACTTGTAGAAGAAAAGCTTGTCTCTATGAATGAAAAATTAAAGGCGCCTCAAGATGCTATGGCGAAGCTTGAACAAGGAAAAGTTGTTATTTCGAAGAGCGTTGATGGAAAACAATATGACGTTACGAGTCTACTAAAAGATTACGACAAACAGAAGCATAAAAGCGAAATTCATCTAAAGTCTGCATACATACAGCCTATTAAAGAAGACGATCCGATTATCAAAAAAGAAGAGAAAGCATTACAGAATCTTCTTGGGCAGTCTGTTGATTATAAAGTGCAAAATGAAGTCTATTCATTAAAAGCGAAAGATTTCATTCAAAATGCCTCTATGTCAAAGGATATGAAAGTGACAATCGATGCGAGCGATATTAAGAATAAGATTGTTGAAATTAATAAGGCTAAATCTACATTACATAAAGACTTCGCATTTAAAACACATTCTGGTTCGGTCATATCAGTAAAAGGACAAGGATACGGCTGGGCACTAGATATTGAAAAAGAAACAAAACAAGTTCAAGAAGCCTTTGAGAAAGGTGAAAAATCGCTTTCTGCTTCTAATATTCACGGAAATGGTTGGGAGAAGGAAGGTATCGGCTATGAAACAACATCGAATAATGGCATCGGAGATACATATGCGGAAGTTTCCATTGCAGATCAACAAATTTGGATTTATAAAGATGGAAAATTAGTCGTCACAACAAATGTAGTAACGGGTAAACATAGCACGGCTGAAGATACATCTCCAGGTGTATGGTACGTTCTATACAAACGAACTCCATACACGCTGAGAGGCAGCGCAGTAGGTAAAGCTGATTATGCAGTTAAAGTAGATTACTGGGTTCCATTCACAAATAGCGGTCAAGGATTCCACGATGCTGGCTGGCGAAAAGATTGGGCAAATAATGCTTATTTAACAGGGGGATCAGGCGGGTGTGTGAACCTTCTTCCTAACGTTGCAAAAACTGTATATGATAGTTTGAACACGAATGATCCAGTTATTGTGTACTAGAAAATAGGTACGTATTGAGAAATAAATAAAGCAGGGAATTTTATTTGATGGTACATGAAAAAACACCTCTTGAATTCGCATACGAAGTATGTAAATTTAATGGAGGTGTTTTTTTGTTTGAAGACAAGGGTTCATTGTTTATAAGAAATAAAGTGGAAAGAGATTGAGATGATAGGTATTCAAATAGTCAATAAAATTGACACTGAATATCATTTTCATTTATTATGGAATCGTCGCATGTAATTGTATATGATTTTCATGGGAAAGTTTACTAATATAATAGATTTTTATTAAGGTGTCTCATTTAAGAATTTAAAAGTAGGAAAGGGTAATATAAAAATGAACTGGAAAAAAGGCGGATTATGGATTATTATTTTTTTCATTGTAAAAGGTACAATTTCTACACTTTTAATCGTTACAGGTGCTAAATATTTTGATTTGTCATTTATGCAGATTCTCGTACTAATACTGATTTTATTACTGATTTCTCTCATAAGTCGAAAATTGCTGCATAGACATAAACAAAACAAAAAGCAAAAAGAGCTAAATATATAATGAAGCCCCAGAGACCTTTCGATTTCTGGGGTTTTATTTCGATATTTTTTTCCATAGGCATATCAACTTAACAGAACAGGTTGTCCAAAATGATAAAATCGATGCTGTTTATAATGCGTCGGTTACTTTTATATAAGGATTGAAGAGAGCTTTTGAATCAATCTTTATTCTGAAGCTACAGACACTCATAAATTATTTCCGTTTTTCAATTGGTAGTTTAAATGTAAAAGTACTGCCTTCTCCTAGTTCACTTTCAACGGTAATTTCTCCTCCGTGTAGTTCGACAATCCATTTTACCATCGACAATCCTAAACCTGTGTTTCCGATGTTTGAAGATGTTCGTGCTGCGTCAACTCGATAGAATCGGTCCCATATTTTAGTAATATGTTGCTCGCTGATGCCTATGCCATTATCGGAGACTTTACCTATTATGTTGGTTTCATCTCCGAACAATTGCACATGTACAGTTCCGTTCGCTTTACTATAAGCAATCGCATTCGTTAGTAAATTCATTAATAAACGCATCATCAATGTTTGATCTGCTTTCATAAACAGGTCTTCCTCTATATTAGTTGTTATATCAATCGAAGCTTCTTGAACCATTAATGAAAGCTCTTCTACAACGATTTCCGTTAATTCACTCATATTGATACATTCAAACTGAAGAGTATTATGCTTTCCTTGATCAGCTCTTGCTAATAATAAGAGTTGTGAGATTAGCGCGGACATTTTACGTGATTGCTTTAAAATTACTTCTAACGATTCTTCCATTTCTTTCGGATTATTTCTCTGCAATAAAGCGTATTCGCATTGCGAAATAATAACAGATGTTGGTGTTCTTAATTCATGAGATGCGTCAGATGTAAATTGTTTTTCACTTTCAAATGATGTTTCCAATCGCTCAAACATTTTGTCAAAGGTTTGTGCTAAATGATACATTTCGTCTTTTGGTGAACCGTGTAAATTAATTCTCTTGGAAAGGTCTTTACCATCACCAATTTTACTGGCTGAATCACTCATTTGTTGCACAGGTCGAAACGCTCTTTGCGTAATAAAATATCCTCCCACTGCGGCAATGAGAATAAGTAATGGGAATGAGATAAGTGTTACGACAATAAACGTATTCATCGTTGAGGATAATTGGCTCATCGTCATTATTCCACGAATCCAGACTTGCTCATCGCCGCCTGCATTATGGAGAAAATCATATACAATCCATTCTTTATTATCGTCTGTAATGGTTTGTATTTCATCGGATTTAAGCGATATCTTTTTATTAAAGCTTGTTGGACTATTTCCTGCCAGCAGCTCACCTTGTTTATTATAAATGATGATATTTACTCCATCTTCTAAGGTTTTAAAATCATCGTCCATTTTTAATTGTCCATGCTTATATTCGATATCTTCCATGCTTTCTTTTACTGTGTTCTTTAATTGAACTTTCATATTAAAAAGCAAAACTTTATCTGAAGAAGTTAAAATAAAAGCTAACACGAGTGCCATAATAATTACAATTAGCCCTGTATACCACAGGGTTACTCTCATTTTGATGGATAGTCTTTTCATGATTCCACTCGCAATACGTAACCAGTTCCTCGTACTGTATGAATTAACTTCGTTTCAAACTGGCTATCAATTTTTTTACGAAGATAGCGGATATAAACATCAATAATATTCGAGCCACCTTCATAGTCGTAATTCCACGCATGTTGCTCAATTTTATCTCGTGTCAACACAACTTCCTTATTACGAATCATATATTCTAAAATAGCAAATTCTTTACTGGAAAGAGTGATAACCTGATCTCCTCTTGTTACCTTATGCATATTACAATCTACCACTAGGTCAGCGATTTCAAACACATTAGATGTGTTTCCTGATTTTCTTCGCATTAACACTCGCATTCTTGCTAACAGTTCGTCAAAAGCAAATGGCTTTACTAAATAATCGTCCGCACCTAAGTCGAGTCCTGTTACACGATCATCAATTGTATCTTTAGCTGTAAGAAGCAAGACAGGAGTTGTATTATTGTCCGCGCGTAATCTTTGTAATACTTGTAAACCATCTATTCCGGGAATCATAATGTCAAGCACAATCAAATCGTAGGTAGCCATGTTTATATAATTCAAGGCATCTTCTCCATTCCCACATGCATCGACACTATAATGTTCTGTATTTAATCGTTTTACCAATATATTTTGTAAGTCTTGTTCATCTTCGACAATAAGAACTCGCATTAACATTCTCCTTTTTTCCTTATTTATATGTATCACTATAATTCCAAAACATTAAAGAAAGATTAGAAACGATTTAATTATATCATTTTATTTTTTTGTACATTAATCTTCCTTTAATGTTTGTTCAGTAATATAAAGGCAAGGATAAGGTGCACATGTAGAGGGAGGAAAACAGAATGAGAAAGTGGATGTTGATTGGAGCAATGTCTTGTCTATTCTTAACAGCTTGTTCTACTCAAGCTGATAACAATACAGAAGTACAACAACTGAAAGTGGAAAATGATACATTGCAAAAAGAAAGTGCTCAACTACAACAAGAACCACACAAAACAGGGCCTGCTACGAATGATACGAAGCAAATGCAAGATTTCAAAAACGAAGTCACATTTATCGTTGAAAAGGCAAATAACACGAAACCAGTTGGAGCAAAAGAAGAAAACTTAAATACGTACTTAGCAGCAAAAAAAGAAATTGATCAATTAGATGACAAGATAGATCTATCTGATAACCAGCTAGAAGCAGATTATCACGCTGGAACGATAACTGTTGAACAATATGAAATGCAAGAAAGAGAACACGATATACTGGAAGATCAATTAGAGCAAGCAGAAAATGCACTTGAAGCAAGATTTGGAATAGATGATTAATCATGAAGGAGTGGATGAAAATGTTAAAACATAAAAAGAAAATAATTATAAGTGTAATTGCTATTTTAGTAAGTGGTATTGCTATTGTTGGTGGATATTATGGTATGGGTTACAATTATGCGAAAAAGAATGAAAACTACACAGAGAAACAAGTTCGTGAAATTTCTTTAGCTCATACAAATGGAGAAATTATTAATGTGAAAAAAGAATTCGAATTAGAAGATGACAACTTAGCACAATCAAAATTTGAATATGAAGTGGAAATCAAGACGCCTGATAATCTGTTAAATATTTTAAAGGTTAGTGCTAGAACAGGTACAATAGAAATCAATCATGAAGATTAAAAAATATCGCATATTTGAAAAAACTCCTAACAAAATTTGTTAGGAGTTTTTTCATGTTTATACGCTACTATTTTAAAAGGAGGACCGTTATATCACCATCAAGCTAACAAAATACCACCAATACGCTATTCTTTCTGAATAATCATAGGAAAGTATCGGTCCAATCCAAGTGTATATTTGTGACGAGTTGAATTCAAATTTGACCTTAGATTCAGTGATTTTTCTTTTTCTCCAATCGTGCAAATTTGATTACGTATAATTACATAACAACTTGTCATTGTAACTTTGATATCTTGCTGTTACATTCCAAAATGCGTACAACAGCGTGCTTTCAAGGTTATACTGACGCTGGAGGTGATTCAAAGTGACATACGATTGGTTTATAAACGAATGCGCAGTATTTTTCGGAAGTTGATCTTTTCATTAGCCAGAAAGCTTTTGAGTCCTAATAGTAAACATCAATTCTTCATTTTGAAACTAAAATCGCTTTTATATTAGATTTCGAATTTTATGTGGTACAGACATTAGTTGAAAGATAGGTTTTGCCTGTTCTTGTTTATATCAAAAACTTGATAATTTATAAAAATGGATTTAACGGGGGGATATTATGAAAGACAGCAAACATTTTAATTTTCATAAGCTTTGGCTAGGGCAGTCTATAAGTTTGTTAGGTACTCAGTTTACAATAGTAGCTTTGCCACTTTTTGCATTAGAGGTGTTACAAACAAGTGAAGCAAATGCTGCTATGCTTCGTGGTGTTATATTCGTCCCGTACCTAATTTTCGGATTAGTAGCCGGTGCTTTAATAGACATTTTTCATAGGAAAAATGTCTTGCTAATTTGTAGTATATGTCAAGGAGTATTGTTTTTATCAGTATCCATACTGACTGTAACAAATATTATAACGTTCCCCTTATTGGTATTTATCATGTTTTTAAATGGAATATTCACCACGTTTTACAACATCGCTATTCCTTCTTTCTTACCGGAAATAGTAACAGATAAAGACAACTTAAAAAAAGGAAATGCTCAACTAGCACTTTCGGAATCTATTTCTATAGTAATTGGTCCTATGCTAGTTGGATTAACAGGCTCATTTACTTTTCATAAAGAAAAGACACCCTAAGGTGCCTTCCTCCGACTTGAACCACGTTCATTTAGTGTAAACACATCCTATAAAACAGAATCGTCTATATACATCAGATTGTTAGTTTACAAAATACAAGAGATTTGAGATCAGTATTAGAGTGACGCCACATCTTCTGTAATGATTGATATGTTACGCCTTTCAAAAGAATCTGCTTTATAGAATGTATCCACAATTTATATTTTACTACATTTAATATTTATTTGGTGTATTTTATGTAACTATGTATAATTGCATAAAGTTTTGAAAAAACGAGAGTATAATTTGGTATTGTGTCATAAAAATAAAGCTCACCTACGGTTATAGGTGAGCCTTATTTTTATGACTATCTCATTGCACAAAAGGGAATTTGTATTAACATAATAGCATATTCTTGGTGTTCTTATATTGAGAAAAAAGAAAAGACACCCAAAGGTGCCTTTTCCAATAGTTTTTTAGCAGAAGCAAGAAGCTCCAACGATGATTAATAAAATAAATAATACAACTAATAAAGCGAAGCCTCCAGCAAAACCGCCGCCGCAACTACCGCAGCTACCACCGTAACTCATATTAATCTCTCCTTTTAGTAAGAGGCGAAAAAATGAGGTCACTCATGTATTTTAATGGATTCAAATTACTTTATGTTTTTATGGATTAATTGAGCAGGTCCTTTTGAAAATAGTTTTTATATCGAAAGTAGAGGATTAATTATCCTGCATGTCAATCAATATGCTAAATTGCATATCTAAAAAAGTAGAATTTGTTAACGTTTTCAAAATAAGGAATATTCTTATAAATTTCTGTTAATATCAAACTTGTACTTATTATAAAACAAGGGGATGTTTATATGTTAAAAAAAGTTACATTGGGGATATCATCATTAGCGGTGGCAACGGTAGTTGGGTTAGGAATGGCATCGGAGGCATCAGCAGGGCCAGCAGCACCTCTAACTTCTTTAAGTGTAGTAAAAGTGGAATCACAATTGGGTGGAGTTGAATACATTACCCCTAATAGTTTTAGTACAACTAAAGATCATGGGGGAAGTTACTTATATGTTTACACAAAAGAAATAGGGTATGGACAGTTTCCTTTTGCCAAAATGAATGGATTTGATGTGAAGAATATTGGTTCACAAATAATTGGTGGTAATCCTATTGTAGGTTGGGAATATAAATGGGACGCATCAAATCATCAAGAAGGGACTTTTGAATATCAAAAGACTTCAATAAACTATCCAAGAGATACGTGGCGCACTTCGTTATATATTAAATAATTAGTTTTCTATATTCGTAGCATGAAAATCCCTTCACAATGTGTGGGGATTTTTTCATAAAAAAAGACGCCATAAGGCGCCGTCCTTTTAGGTAGATAAGATTTAGTTTTCCAATCTAAAGAAATTTTGTATCAGCTCTTTGTGAGTATATCATAATATCTGATGGATTTATTATGCATTGTTACATATTCTTTTCCCCCCTCTATTTTTCGTTTGATAAAATATAATCATAATATTACCAAAAATTAAATAAATATTTCTACATATTCAAAACATTTACATAATTTACAAAAATGATACAGTTGAATTGTAAGCTATAAAAACTATTAAAGGGGGATTTATTATGTTCAAGAAATTAGTAGTAGGAGTATTAGCAACTGGTATTGCATTAACAGGAGGAATTGGGGCAGCTTCAGCTGATACGCAAAAAGCTGTGAGCTCTCCGAAGCAAGCAACATGTTCAATTCCTTATGAGTATTCTAATGGTAAATTCAAAAGAACTCTTTATTACTCAAATGGAGTATATGCTAATAGTTTTAATGAAAATGTTTGTGGCGGGACGATTACGTGGTATTTAAAACATGTTCAAAATGGAGTTGCTTTTTACGAAGGTAATTTAAAATAGTAGATTTTTTGAACCTCGTTTATTGAGGTTCTTTTATTTTTGGTTTTCAAATTGATTCTCCATAAAAAAAAGACATCCTAAGGTGCCTTTCTCCGACTTAAACCACTTTAATTTTAATAATATGTATTGGAATCCCATCCAAATATTATTTTACCATGTTAAGTAATATTTTGGTACCGCCAGTATTTCAGAAAAAACCACGCTAAGTAAAATTGAAGTGAACCCGAATAGTGGTACATGAAAAAAACACCTCCTGAATTCGCATACTAAGTATGCAAATTCAACGGAGGTGTTTTTCATTTGAAAGAAAGAGTACATTACCCAGAAGAAATAAAGTGGAAAGTAATTGAGATGAAAAAGGATGGTTATTCAAATCGTACCATGGGGGGATTTTTAACACAATTATAGCCCGGAATTGCGGGGGAGGGAAAACACATCTCGCTTATGCTATCGCAGATCAGCTTGCAGGGGCAGGGAAGTCAGTTGTTTTCGTCACAGTGGGTGAGTTGCTACGGAAAATCAAAAGTACGTTCAGTAAAGACTCTACATTAACTGAAGGTGCAATTATAAGAGGATTAGTAAGGGCGGAAGTATTAATAGTTGATGATTTAGGAGCGGAGTTAGGCGCATTAGATGCCAATACAAAAGCAACAAACTTCATTAATAGGGTGTTATTCGATGTTTTCGATGGTAGGGTAAGGTTAAATCTACTATTTTCACGACAAACCTAACAGGAAAGCGTTTAGACGAGGTATACGATGAACGGATTGTATCTCGGATTTTAAATAATTTTTAGAACGATCACTTTCAAAGAAACAAAGGATTACAGAAGAAAGGCATTGCCATGTTAAAAGGGGGAAATCGAAATGTGTGCATGTAATGGAACGGGTATGTATCAGTTTGGGACATGCGTTTGTAAAGCAGCAAATCAAACACCTGAAGAAGTGGATAGAAAGCGTCATGCTGTTATGGCGGAACTAAGAGAAATTCATCAATTACAACTGGAGGGGAAATGGGATGCCAAGACTTGGAACGGATTTGGAGAAGGAAAATTACACAATGGCGTTGCAGCAGAGAAAGTACATGAAGAAATCGCGTCATAACTTATATATCGCTCTAGAAGAATTGGATCTGGTGTTTGATGAAAGCGAAGTAATTCGATTAAAAGAAATGTGAAAGGAAGACACCAATTAGAAATTGCAGCATTGATTATGGATCAGGCCGATAAGAATAAAATTAAATCTCGTCCAATGGGGTTAGAGGCATGAAACAACTAACACTGGAGGATGTAATCGGAAGTTTTAATTATACGGCAACAAATACAGCGGAAAAGTTCTTGAAGCGTAATAGCGTTATGACGTACTCAATAGAGTTTTATGACAAAGACGAGAAATGGAAGCTTCGTTGGTTTGAAGCGAAGTCCGAGAGGGAAGCTATAGAAATGGCTAAAAAGAAATACGGAAAGATACAAATCATTACTACTTATATTTCGGATAGAACCTTAGCAGAGATTATGAATTTAGATCAGGAGACATAACGCTATGACGGGTGGTCAAATCGGCTAAATCTAGGTAATTATTTGATGATTCTGATAGTCTTATAAAAGCGTTATCTAAAAAAAAAGACCTCTTACGGAAAGATAAGAGGTCATCCAAAAGATGTTGTATTTGAAACACGTGATGTTTCATAAATGTATTATAACATAATTTATATATTACGTATAACTAATGTATGTATAAAATTGTGAAAAGAATAAAATTTTATAAAATAGTAATTTGAAACTGTTCATGAAAAAAGAGCACTATCGAAAGTGCTCTTAGAAAATCTAGTTTATATTCTGTTTTGAGCTACGATTTTAATATTCTCTGGTGGAATGATATCTTGAATTTTTTCTTTTAAATCTACGTGGACCATTTCTTCAAGATGCTCAAGTGAAACTTCATAGTTTATGCATTCCGCAGTTGAGATGTTTAATAAAGAATAATTTTCATTTTTTTTTACAACAAGATATTGTGATTGATCTGTAATTACAATACATCCTTGTTGAATGCCTAATTTACGATTATCTTCAAAAGTCATAAATATATCTCCTAACACTTTTCTGATAGGAATTGTACTACAGAAAAATGTTAGTGTCTAGTTAGTTTTATGTAAGAAATACAGTCAAACAAAAGCGTTATTTTATAGCAATGTGAAAAGAGCACACAGCAAATGTGTACTCATAACAATCTAAATTATTTTAAGGACCATGATATATCATCAAGGGCTTTATAAATATAACTATACATGCGGTAAAAGAGATACCTTGGATTGTATTTTTGTTTCCATTTCATAAAACTCACCTCTCATACAAATAGTTTAATTACATTATACAGTTATTAATTTGAATGTTAAGAAAACTTGGTGTGAATTAAGGTAAATTTAAACAAAATAGTTAATTTGTAAAAAGCAGTTAGCTTTCGCTAACTGCTCCACTCCCAACTGGAGTTCTAGTTATGTAATTTAGATGAAGATACTACCTACTAGGATTAAGGCTCCTAGCAAAATTAGAGAATCAACTAAAATCAAGAACTGGTTTTTCTGTGGCTTTTTCAATTCCTTTATCAAACTAAAAACTGCACTCATTCCGAAACAAATATATAACAAAATCATTATTGTTACTGACATAATTAACACTCCTAATATATCGATAACTTAATTATATAACGAAAAACATGTACATGTCATTTTCTAACAAAATCCTTATTTAAAATGAAAAAAGCCCTAGAGGACTAGGACTAAGATTGAAGTATCATCTTTAAAGTGAAAGTAAAAAGAACGATATGAGGTTAGTTTAATGCGAATCTTTAAATCAGGAAATAACGATATTAATAGGATAGTTAATTTAAATAAAAAAAGAGCCCTGCATAAGGGATGCAGAGCTTCATAAGGTAGAGTTATGTCGTACTCACAACGGATTTTAACATGAATGTTGTGGTAAACATACTGGTAAATGTATCTAATTTATTTAGAGCTGCTATTTTATAAAAAAAGAGAAGTCCTTAATCAGGTCGCTTCTCTTAATGCCAATATACAATAACTCTTCAATTATAATGTATGGGCGTAAAATATTTAATAATTATCTTCATGGTAAAACTTTCATTTTGTCATAAATAAAAAGGCAGTTATTTCCGCAACCACCTTTTTAAAAAACAGAGCAACTTTTTCAGAAATAAGATATGAATGATTTCTGAAAAGGTTATAGGATATAATCCAATTTTTATAATTCAAGTGACGAGCTTAATTCATAAGAAAGGAATGACTATATTATATGAAAACTTGTCTAACGGGGTTACATATAAAAGAGCAGCTAGCAAAAGCTAACTGCTCCATACAAGGAGATACAGAGAAAACTAAATTGATTTTGGCATACAGCCTATCAACATTATGGACATAATATTGGGTTTTATTCGAAGGAATGTATGTTTTATAAATTAGATTATGATAGTCGATATTCTCCATATTGACCAGAAAAGAACCATGAATTCTAGTAAAATTCCAAGTGTTCTTTTCCTAGTTTTTTGAAATTCTTTTACTAAATAGCCAACAGCACAAATTGCTAGAAGAATGAAAAGAAAAAGTTCTAGTGTAACTGGCATTTGATCTACTCCTAATCCTTTAGTTTAATTTAGTATATAACGATTATAAGATTTTTTGTGGGTAATGGTGAAAAATTAAACAAAGCTATCTCTATATGAAAAAAGGCCCTGTTGTCTCCAACAGACCCTCTTCTAAAATGGCAAAGAGTACCTCTTACCTTACTCTTTGTTTATATACTACAGAGAAGTGTTAATAAAAATCCAAGGCTGCTTATATTGAGAAATAAAGAAGAATTATTTTAAAGAATTTTATCATTGTTATAAATAAAGGAGCAGTTAGCCAAAACTAACTGCTCGGCTGGTTCTCCAAAAGGGGGAAAGGAGAAAGGTTAGGGACTTCATTAAATGAGTTATGGCCATCGCCTATCTGTATTATTGACAAAATATTAAGTTTTATTCTACCGAACCTAAAAAGAGCACCTTTAAAAAGTGCTCTTTAAGGGAAAAGTGAGATATTAAAAAGTAAATTAGGGTTTTTTACTTCGAGATAATATATGACCATTTCATCATAATGTGACGATGAATCACAAAAGAGCAGCTAGCAAAAGCTAACTGCTCGGTTCTCCAAGGGGGAACAAGGAGAAAGTAGCTTAATGGGTTGTCTATAATATTGACGGAATATTGAGTTTTATCAAAAGGGACTTATAATCTATAAATTAGATTATGATATTTGCTATTACCCATATCGCCCAGAAAAGAACTAAAAATTCTATTGAAATCCAAAGTGCTTTTTTCTCAGGTTTTTTAAATTCTTTTATTAAAGAGAAAACAGCACTAATTGCTATAAGAATGAAAAGAACGAGTCTTATTGTATCTGGCATTTTAACCACTCCTAATCTTAATTTAAATTCATTATATAATGATTTTTAAATTTTTAGATAATTATTGGTGAGAATTAAGCAAAATTTAAACAAAATAATCCTTTGAATAGAAAGAGAGGAATAACAATGGGACAAGGAAACCGTGGAATGGCATTTGAAATGCTTATCAACCTAGCGAACGAAATGTATCAAAGAGGTGGAGTGGCGCTTATAAACAAGCGTCCGACTCCTGTGAAGGTGTTAAAAAGTAAAGGTGGACGTGTGCTAAATGGATTCTATGAAGCTAAAAGTACAGTGGACTATGATGGCGTGTATAAAGGACGAGCTATTGCAATTGAAGCAAAGTCTACAGAGAATGCTACATGATTTGATTTAAAGAATATTGCGCAGCATCAATTGGATTACCTGGAGAAAGCAGAAAAGATGGGGGCAATTTGTTTTTTCCTTATTGAGTTTAGCGTGGACAAGTCAGTATTCGTGGTACCACTATCAGTCATTCATTCTTACGTAAGGATGTCGCAACAGCCAAAAGGTAAGAAATCAATTCCAAGAGCAGACTTTGATATTTATGGATACTTAGTAGAACAGACAGAACGCGCGCCAGTTGATTACTCACGATTCTTATTAATGACCAAAACTAGGGCAAAGAGTTCCACTCTTTGTTTAAGCCAATACAGCGGAAACATTCCCCTTCCGTCCCTCTAGTGTATTGGTTCAAACAAGGCGTTGAAAGAAACACATACGTCTTGATATAAATTAAAAATTCTTTATAAGAGAGTTACACTATAGCTCTCATTCGACATGTGATGCCCTAAAATCACAGGACAATCTCTACGGAGTATAAACGAGAAGAATTGCAACAAGAGTTATTAAAACTCTTACTCTTCTCCCAGTCACCGAACACAGGGTGTGTAGCCATACTAGTTGATGCGGTGGCTTGGAGAAGGTTGAGAGTACTCAGCCTTGAAATGATTGCGATATTCCCCTTTCGTGAATGTTTCTCCATCCCTTGTAATATTTTTATAAGCTGTAAAAAAGCCGTTGCTTAATTGTGGCGGTTTTTTTCTGTATAATTAAATTATTACGGTTATAGGGGAGAGAGTGGGATGAAAGCACCGATACCTATGTCAGCCACAAGATTAAAAAAACTATCGGGGAATATATAAGTATTACCTTGAAGGGGACAAAAGAAGAGTTTGGTCTCCATGGAGTCCTAGAAAGTAAGAAGGGAAAATGTAGAAATCGATATAAGGTTTGCATATTTCAAACTATAAATCGTGTAGCTCATGAGGTTTTAGTTAAAGATGGATTAATTAGAGATGATGATATATTAGTTCCTATAGCAACTGTTGAAGATATTGAATATGAGTGGGAAATACAAAGTACCGATTTAATGAGGAAATATTTTAAAACAGATATTATCAGGAATAGTGATCGAGCCGAACTTTTCACCTATACAGAACCATTTAATGCTACTTTTACTTATATAGGTAATATGTCATTGGCTGATAGCGTGGAGGAGATATCCTTTTTAAATAATGAAATTTCGAAATTTGCTAAAGAAGTTGTAAAAACATATAAAAATAAAATATAAGTGCAATTAAGCATCCAATAAGGGTGCTTTTTTCTTTGTTATATAGACATTACACATTAAAAATATTTAATAAGTCATCTAGGTATAAAGATAATCATACAATGATAGGGAAGGGTCTTTTCTAACATGTTAGTTACCTCAAAGTATATGTATCTTTTGGCGCCTGGGCGAGGGTGCTTTTTTTATTGCACATTATGATAAGGACAAGCATATATTGAAGTGTAGGACAAGTTCACTCGCTTGTATCCTATTTCAATACTCATAGAAAATCCCTTATCACATTAAGAACACCCAGTCATTGGATGCTCTTTTAAAATTATCGTATTCATATCGAAAATGTTTTCACATACAATAAGGTGAGAGTAGGCAAAAGAGTCAACGATACTCTAATAATTCGAAAGAGCGTCCATTACAGGCGCTCTTTTATTTTAAATAAAATAGACATTTGGTTTAAACGAGTATATAAATAGGAAGAATCTAATTATTTGATTCACATTTAAACCAAGGGGTACAAATTCGATGCGACGTGAAAAGGATTTGGTGAAACAATGGAAGGCGGATTTACAAGCTATTCAAGAAGAGAAAAGGCTGAAGAAGAAGGCTAAGAAAAAGAATAAGAAATATAGCATTCCTGGTAATACAGCTGACTTCATGAATGGCAAGAATACTTATCGTAAAGAGAATGGGGTATGGAAGCAAAGAAATAAGTAATGTGAGGATAAATAAATTTATAGCAATTATCGTAGGCGCTACCGTGATCTGGGTGGCGTCTTGTTTGTTGTTAAGGAAAGAAAACAGCCCAAGAAATGGACAAAGAATCCTTACTTTCTACATTTTTATATAACAGGGGGATATATATTATGTTTAACAAAAAACAAAACTCCTAAGATTTTAAGACACCCTCATAACGAGAATTTTACTTTTTTACAGTTATTTATGAAAATTTCGCTTGTTTTTTTCGTTTTTGGGGTGCTAGACCTAAAAATCCAGCAATAAGCACAGACTAAAACTTTTAGTCTACATGGAATAAATTTAATAATTTATGTTTTTTCTGAAATGTACACTAGGTGTAATATAATATATTTCTTATTAGAATTATAACAAACAGTTGTATAGATAACTAGCCTTGTTTTTTAATCAATCTATCTTTAAACTTATACATAGAGTTCCTATTTTGGAAAAGCGAACCAAAATTAGGTATTAATTAGTATTTTATATTTTATTTTTTAAACTTAAGAAATGTCTTGAGAGAATTAGGTACAAAAACTGGATATGTAACATGCGTCTAAACGACTGTATCTACAATCTCCACCTAAATGAGCATGCTATGTACTTACATAAGATCAGATTTCATACATTGAATCTAGTTTTGAAGAGCAACAAATTAATGTGGTATAGGGAAAAGGAGGATTGATGAAAGTTTTTTGTGAGTTTGCTATACAAAAAAATATTGCCAAAGACAATGAAACTATCTTTGGCAAAAACGAGTCATTAATTTTATTTCTTTTTTTCCAGTAAGGTCGCTGTCGCAAAGTAAAGTAAGGTTCCTATGATTCCAGCAAAAAATACTTTTTGCTCTGAAAACATAAAAGACATACCGTATGCTATTACGATAGAAATTGCTAGACCAACATATAATTTGTTAAACAATTTATGTGTTAAAAATCCTGCTAAAAAAGAAATAAGAATTGGTGTTCCATATAGCATAAATTCAAACATTTACAAAAACTCCCTTTTTTAAGATATTATTCAACATTTCCAATATTCTAAGTTATTTTAGAAAAGAAATCAATAGAGGAGGATTTACAAAATGAAAAAATCGTTACTTAGTATTCTTTTTGTTTTCACACTATTTATTGGAGGAAAGGCAGCCTCAGCCGATGAAAAAACGTTTGGAGATTATAATGAAATTGCAGAAAAAATGAGACAAGATGGTGCTTCGGAATCTGATATTTCAAGCGTAATTACGAAATTACAAAATGATGAGCCTCTGGATTCAGAGAAAACATCAGGCGAAGAAGTATTATTTAATTATACTGAATTAGAAATGGCTAATAATCCATTTGCAGCTACAGCGGAAAACCCGAAAAAAGTTAATCGTTACCCTGACGGTTCATATAACATTGTTGAATTAGATATTGAAAATGATGAAGAAGCTGCTACTCCTTATAGTTCTGGAAGCTTCAAAACAATTAAAGTTACAGGTAAAAATGCGCTTAGTAATGCGTCATATAGTGCTAGAGTATATTTAAACACTCATAATGGAAACAATTACATCGATAAAGTATATGGTAAAAATATTCACACTATAGCTGGTACATTCAGTGATGATAAACTTGCAATTAGTCGTAAGACTGAAAATCGTTCACAGAAGATTACAGCAAAATCAAGCTTATACTTTAAATATACAAACTATAAAAATATGTCTGCTAAAACAATTTACTTAAGAATGCATACTGGTGATAGTTTGAAAGATAGATTAGGTATCTGGGTATCTATGACTGATGGCTCAGCAAGTTATAAATAAGTCTTATTGGCTGAATTTTATTTTTAAATCATTATATAATAATGAAATAATGTTTATTGGATTTATTTCGTAACGTAAAGAAATACTTTCCTATTACTAAAAAAGAAGACATCCATTTTAAAATATAGCCAATAGAATAGACACTTGAAAAAAGTCTATTCTATTGGCTATTTCTTGTATAATAAAAGGAAAATTGGAATCGGAGAATGTCCAAAATGACAAAGAACGATTGGAATGCCATTTGTATGGGCAACTGATCGCCATTCTACTTTGTTCTTCTATCATGTTTCAAATGCGGCAATTACTTCTTATGAAAAAGAAACGAGAACTGAGTGAATATAAGGCCATATATATGATTAAAGATTACTTTTTTCTTCTTTTCCAATCGATACAAAAAGACACCCAAGAGCTATCAAAGGTGTTACTTCGCCTGTTCAATCTCCTACAGCAAAACGGGAGAAAATCTCATCGATATGAGAAGAAAACAGTCTTTGATATATTAGGTGTCATTTACAATTGTACCATGTTTGATAATCAAGCGGCTTAAATCAAAAAATTGAAACCCATTAGGATTTATTCCGTATGCAAATCTTTAAATTCCCTACACGTAGCTTTTAAAAAAAGAAACAACCTCTACTATAATTAACGTTGTATGGGCTTAGCTTGATAGCGATGTGGCGGTACCCTATACCCATCAAGTTAAAAGCTCATACCACCCCAAAAACGATAATTTTGTGTTTTGTACAGCACCTAGGTCCAGGAGGATCATTCTGTTTTACCGATCCAGATGAAAAGTTAGGTTATGCCTATGCGATGAACAAACATGGATTTGGTATGGCCAATGAATCAAGAGAACTTGCACTAAGAAAAGCCCTTATACAGTTGCTTTTGAAAAAATGAAAATACGTAAATAGTTGAAAAAATTTTTATGTTGTACGGTTTTTGGCTATGGATAGTGGAATAAATATTAAGTATTCAACAGTTCAAATAAAACGAGTCATCTTTTTATTTTAAGAAAAAAGATGACTCGTTTTATGCTAAAATTCTCTTAGTGTATATTTTCGTTAAAATGTGGGTGGACCCCCTTTTAGCAAAACCGGAGTGGAAATGATGAGTATAAACAGTTTTGTGGGATTGATAAAGGACGAATTATTAAAAGAGGTAAGCATAAGAAGTGAGGATGACTTCGAGCCTGTAGTAGTTAAAGATATTCCTAGACTTTGGAAGTGTTTAGGGATGGGTAATTATGCCGCAGTATTTATGCACAAAGAATACAAAGATTGGGTAGTGAAAATTTACGCACGAGAAGGAGAAGGAATTGAAAAAGAGTCAGAAGTATACCGAAAAATCGGAAATCATCCTTCTTATTCGAAGCTTATATATAAAGGAGAAAATTTCATAGTATTGAAACGTTTAAAAGAAATTACCTTATACGATGCTGTTCATAAGGGGATTAAAATTCCTAAGCAGGTGATCCTTGATATCAATGAAGCTTTAGAGTATGCAAGGGAACAAGGATTAACTCCTTGTGATGTTCACGGAAAAAATGTGATGATGGAAAACGGAAGGGGATATGTAGTCGATGTATCTGATTTCTTAAAAACAAAAGAAGATACTAAGTGGAGAGACCTAGAAAAGGCATATTTTAGATTTTATTTACCTGTCATTTATAAATTTCCTTTCCCTATTAAAATACCGTATTTTATATTAAACATTGTTAGACGTTCGTATAGAAAATATAAGAAGCTTAAAAAGAAATTCAAATTGTAAAAGGACCACATACTTATCTTTAGGTTAGATAAGTGAACCACTAGTAAACAAAAGGACCGTACATTTTAGAACTGTCTAATATGTACGGTCCTAATTTTATAACTTTATGAAGTAATCAGTAAGCTTTACATTTTCTTTTTCGCGCAATTACTTATTTTCTTCCTCAAACCTTGTATTCTTTTTCTCTAATTTTTCAATTCTTCTTTTAAGTAAAGCAATGACGGCATTTTGATTGTTCTCGTTTCATCTAATCCTAGGGTCCACAAATCCTTTTTATTGTTGATTTTGCAAGGAATTGATGCGTTTTTTGAGCACTGTATGGTTATACAGTATGGTTTTATTCACTCCGGCTTCTTTCTGTCACACTCTTGAAGTTAATTATATTTTTCTACGTACTAAATAAAAAGATAAGGCCCCGATAATAACAGGTGCAACGAAATCAAAGAAATGGGAAAAATTAAAAGGAAAAAGAAAAAGAAATGGTATAAGTGTATAGAGAACTGCTAGTCCTATAAATACAGGAATTCCAAATTGAAATTCTCTACATCGTTTGATTTTCCTGTATAACACTTCCCCAATTAGACAAGCTACAAGAGCCGGTATACTACCATAAGTGACGATCGTTTTAATGAATCCTAATACAACGTTCGGGTGAATAAAGCTAGGATGAGAAATATATGAAATTAAGAACCATCCAAAAATAAAAGCAAACAGACTTGCAGCATAACTAATTACAAATTTTATCAACGTAATCATCCTCACAGTTTTCTAATATTAACTCCATTGTATGACATAACGTCTCATTAACAGTAGTCAACGAGGCATATAATTTTCGTTTTTTGGGATTTGCTTTTCTTAGCTTGATAGCGATAGGGTGAGTCATAAATTGTGGGAAATCTCCATACTTCTATTAACCCGTTAGTTAAAGAAGAATTTCTTCCACAACTCTTAAGTTATTATAATATGAAAAATGAAATTCTCCTTCTGCAATTCATTCAAATTGGCCAATCATTGCATCTTTTGAATGCCCTGAAAGTGCATAAGCAAAATAATTAACATATCTTATGCAAGAAAGTTGGGCTAGTTAATCGCATATGTTTTATTGAAAGGATGTGATTGAATTATGGAAAAGCCGAATTGGGGAATTGGAGGATTAGTATTTGTTGGCTGCATGTTTCTTGGCGGAGGAGTGGGATCTATATTAGGCGATACGCATGCTGGGTGGCTAATAGGGATGGGGGCTGGATTTATTGGGATGGCTTTAACGAGACTGATCAGAAAGTAATATAATGGGGATTCTGCTCCCAGTAAATAAGGAAATATGTAAGTGATTCATGGCATAATAGCTTTATAAATTATAGTTAGAAGCTTCTCTTTTCTAAATTTCTCCATACATAGATACGATTTTTAAGTCGGAGGATCGCACCTTAGGGTGTTTTTTTTATGTTCCCTAAAAATGTCTTACCATATAATAGATTTCGTTAGATTCTGATAATCTTTTTTATAATAGAATAGATTCATTACCGTTTCAGACCTAAGTATTCATTCATAACCTAACAGTAAAAAGGGGGATGATTCAAGGTATGGCGTGTAATGATGAATTAATTTGTCAACAGTTTGCAAGAATTATAGGTGGCCAAGAAGGGTTCGCCGGTGGAAAATGTGTGGCAACAATAAATCGGGATGAAATACAAGCAACTATCTTAGGAAAACGTTTTAGAGTAACAAGTTCCTTCTCATTCGAATCACGTGATAATAAAACTGGACGAGCATTATGTTTAGGCCGGATAGCGCTATTGCAAAGAGAAGTTAATGGGTTTGTTGCTACAATTATTAAACAAGGAATAATCGTTTCGTCTATACACAATGAGTGGTTATGTGATGAGCCAAATTTAATTTACGTTAATATCGAAGACGTTGATGATCCGCTAAGCTTCGCAAGGAAAGTTAGAAAAGCGTTATGTAATTAACCAATCTATTTAGTTAAATGAGCGATATAAAAGGATCTTTAATTGAAAGATCCTTTTATACATAAGATGAAGGTTTTTCCTTGTATTTCATTAATTAAGTTTACTTGATTAGCAAACGAACGTAATTCCTGTGCACGAATCGATATAATAATTTCCGCTTTTATTGTACTGTCAGTCTTTTAGTGGAAATTAAATTTATACGACAAATTTTGACAAAGAAATACATGCATTTTTGTTATGCTATGAAAGTTATTGATTTGTAATGTATATATAGGAGGATTTTTTAATGTTAAAGAAATTGTTATTATTTGTACTTATGAGCTTGTGTGTAATGGCTTTAAGTGCTTGTAAAGGTGATGAAGAAAAATTAAAAGTAGCAGAGGAAGAGCAAAAAATAGATGAAGATAAAAAAGTAGCAGAGGAAGAAAAACGTAAGCAAGAAGAGCAACAAAGAGTAGAAGAAGAGAAGCGTAAACAAGAAGAGCAGCAAAGAGCAGAAGAAGAGAAGCGTAAACAAGAAGAGCAACAAAGAGCAGAAGAAGAGAAGCGTAAACAAGAAGAGCAGCAAAGAGCAGAAGAAGAGAAGCGTAAACAAGAAGAGCAGCAAAGAGTAGAAGAAGAGAAGCGTAAGCAAGAAGAGCAGCAAAGAGTAGAAGAAAAACGTAAACAACAAGAGCAGAAGACTCAGCAACAACAGTCTATACAACAAGAGAGAACACAAAAACAAGAAAAAACAACACAAGCAACAGGTGGGAAACCAACAAGATCACAAATTTCAGTTGGTTCACATGTAGTTATTCAATTAGATAATGACTATAGTAAAACTGTAAGTGGTGTTGTGAAAGACATTTTAACACATAGTGAAACACATACATACGGTATTAAAGTTCGATTACAAGATGGACAAATTGGCCGTGTTCAAAGTGTTAACTAGTGAAAAAAGATTTGACTACTTTTCAAATAAATAAAAACTACAAAAAAACGGTTCTTTCGTAAAGGAACCGTTTTTTTTGTAACGTTTTGCTTAGCGTACGAAATTTGCGTTTTGTTGGTGGAGCCACACCTCTATCAAGTTATCCGATATAGGGTAATAGATGTTTTTATAATTTGAAAGCCGAGGAAACGAACTTGGAGGGAGTATTGGAAGCATGTTTGAGAAGATGAAATCAAAGGAAAAGGAAATGTTTTTTAAGCCGGGGCCATGGACCTATCTTCCCGTTCTAATGAACTAAAAGAAGAACTTCCCCATACCGATTAGACTACTAATCATTCCTATTCCATTCATGCTGCTTTTTCCTACTGAAAGTAAGTTTCCAAGCATACCTGGCTGACCGATTCCTCCGTTATTCCCCCATCCCATGGGATTTACCTGTCCTCCCCACCCTGGAGGGTTTCCGAAAGCACCCCAGTTATTGGCATTAAAATTAAAAGGCTTGACTGGCGGCGATAGTAAAGCGGCAAGATGACCTTGTGGGAACATCCCTGCATGATTGAATGGTTGGGGCCATACAGGTTTTTGAAAATTAAAGCCTGCATGGCCTGGTAATGGAGCCCAATGAGCAGGATGACCTTGGGGCATCATCGCTGCATAATGGATGGGCTGCTCCCAAGAGAAGGGAGGGGGCTCGGGATTGAAACCCGTATAATTGGCTGGTGAATCCCAACCAAATGGATAGACTCGACAACTCCAATTCTCAGGAATCTTCAGACCATCCATTCCCTCCGCTTTAGTTGTTTGAGGCTGTGAATATAATGATGACATTGAAATTTGGTTATTATATTGCTCCCCGTTTCCCTCTAAATTCAAATACCAATATTGGTGCATAAGCTTATTCCCCCCACTTTAAAAATGTAATGTTAGACTTAGCCTATGTAATATTCCTTTTTATGGATGGTTACATAACTAGATTTACAAGCCCGTATTTAAATGTTTATAAAGGTTTAATCAATAAAAAAATTTTAAAATGTTATGTTGAGCAAGTAGAATTGCTAAAAAGAGAATATCCATTCGAAGAGTTTGGCAAAATACTGCAAGAACAGTGTATTTTTGTGCAGATATGCAAATGATTTAAACGAATCAATGGAATTTATAATGAAGGGGCAAATAAATATATGAGTGAGACATTACATAAAAGAAAACCACCATATTTAATGCTTGTAATCCTTTTTATTGGCGCATTTGTTTCATTTCTAAATAACTCGCTTTTAAATGTAGCCTTGCCATCAATAATGAAGGATTTAGATATTAAAGATTTTTCAACAATCCAGTGGCTTTCTACAGGGTATATGCTTGTAAGTGGTATATTAATTCCAGCATCAGCATTTTTAATAACCCGTTTCTCCAATAGGAGCTTATTTATTACATCTATGGTGATTTTTATTCTTGGTACGGCCTTAGCGGCTGTAGCACCGAACTTTGGTTTATTACTTACTGGCCGGATGATCCAAGCAGCAGGTTCTTCAGTCATGGGGCCTTTGTTAATGAATATTATGCTGGTAAGCTTTCCAAGAGAAAAAAGGGGAACAGCAATGGGGATTTTTGGATTAGTTATGATTACAGCTCCTGCAATTGGACCGACACTATCAGGTTATATTGTAGAGTATTATGACTGGCGTTTGCTTTTTGAAATGATTTTACCGTTAGCAATCATTAGCTTACTGCTGGGGATTTGGAAATCGGAGAATGTCATGAGACAAAACAAAAATGCAAAACTTGATTATCTCTCATTACTATTATCTTCTGTCGGTTTTGGCGGTTTGTTATATGGATTCAGTTCTGCAAGCTCCGATGGCTGGACGAATAAAGTTGTCTTAACAACCTTAACCATAGGCGCTATTGCCCTAATTGCTTTCATTATCCGTCAATTAAAAATGAATGAACCATTATTGGATTTACGTGTTTACAAGTACCCAATGTTTGCACTTGCGTCTGTAATTGCAATTGTCAACGCAGTGGCCATGTTTTCGGGTATGATTTTAACACCAGCTTATGTACAAAATGTCCGTGGTATTTCACCGCTAAGCTCTGGGCTGATGATGCTTCCAGGTGCGGTAATAATGGGAGTTATGTCACCCATTACAGGTAAACTATTTGATAAATATGGTCCTCGAATTCTTGGTATAGTAGGACTTTCCATTACAGCTGTTTCAACTTATATGCTGGCAAACCTGCAAATCGACTCTAGTCACACACATATTATTCTTATTTATACGCTGCGGATGTTTGGGATGGCGATGGTGATGATGCCACTTATGACAAATGGCCTTAATCAATTGCCAACTCGCTTAAATCCGCACGGTACAGCTGTTAATAATACGGCTCAACAAGTGTCCGGTTCGATTGGTACTGCTATTCTTGTTACGATTATGAATTCTGTAACAAAAACAAAAGCTGAAAGTCTAATGGCTGATGTAGATCCAGCAACCTTCACAGAAGCTACGAAGGCAATATTAACGCAGAAGGCTTTATTATCCGGAATTCAATATTCATTCTATGTAGCGCTTGGCATGAATATTGTTGCACTACTGTTAGTTTTTTTCGTTAAACGTGTAGATACAAGCGCGGAAGCTATTGAGAGGTTAAATCGGTAGAATGAAACATAACTTTAGATAATGATTTCTACAAGTTTTTTGCTGTTTAGTTAGACTGTGAAGAAATGCAAATTTCTACTGCTAAGGCGCTAGTATTTAAAGCTGGAAAAGAAACAGTGAAATAATTATATAGTAAAAAGGATCTGATATTCATATCAGATCCTTTTTCATTAACGACACAGTATATTTGCTTATCGTATTTGTTTGGATTGACATTAGAAACTACTGGTTTTCCCAATACTACAATTTTTAGCTCTTAATTTTTGATAAACATTATAATAATACGCTTCATTTTAATTTAGTATTTTTTTCTGCAAGTTATAAATCCAATATCAACCAACAACTTAGATTACCAACCTTATAAGCAATATCATAATCGTGAATAGTTAGGGAAAAGATAAAATAAGGTAATCAATTACATATCTTTATCCCAGGCGATTCATTGCTATCTTCTTTTTATTGAATGGGATATTTTATTTCATGCTTTTTTGAAAGGGTGTTTTTAATGGATAAAAAAGTATCTGCCATTCCTCAGCCGAAAACATATGGACCGCTGGGTAATCTCCCATTAATCAATAAAGATAAACCGACTCTATCGTTTATTAAGCTGGCGGAAGAGTATGGTCCCATTTTTCAAATTCAAACTTTAAGTGATACCATCATTGTCGTTTCTGGACATGAACTGGTAGCAGAAGTCTGTGACGAAACACGGTTCGATAAAAGTATAGAGGGTGCTTTAGCAAAGGTTCGTGCCTTTGCTGGTGACGGATTATTTACAAGCGAGACTCACGAGCCGAACTGGAAAAAAGCTCATAATATTTTGATGCCTACATTTAGCCAACGGGCAATGAAAGACTATCATGCCATGATGGTCGATATTGCTGTACAACTCGTTCAAAAATGGGCACGGCTTAATCCGAATGAAAACGTAGATGTTCCGGAGGATATGACTCGCCTTACATTAGATACAATTGGTCTGTGTGGTTTTAATTACCGATTTAATAGCTTTTATCGTGAGACCCCTCATCCTTTTATTACTAGCATGAGCCGTGCTCTAGATGAGGCGATGCACCAATTGCAGCGGCTGGATATAGAAGACAAACTTATGTGGAGAACGAAACGTCAATTTCAGCATGATATTCAATCTATGTTTTCTTTAGTAGATAATATTATTGCTGAACGTAAAAGTAATGGGAATCAGGAAGAAAATGATTTACTTTCCCGTATGTTAAATGTGCAGGATCCGGAAACTGGTGAAAAATTAGATGATGAAAATATTCGTTTTCAAATTATTACCTTTTTAATAGCTGGGCATGAGACAACAAGTGGATTGTTATCTTTTGCAATCTATTTTTTATTAAAGAATCCAGATAAATTGAAAAAAGCCTATGAAGAAGTGGATCGGGTTTTAACAGATCCCACTCCAACATACCAACAAGTTATGAAACTAAAGTATATACGGATGGTTTTAAATGAATCGCTACGTCTATGGCCTACTGCTCCAGCATTCAGTCTCTATGCAAAAGAAGATACAGTAATTGGTGGTAAATACCCAATTAAGAAAGGAGAAGATCGTATTTCTGTTCTTATTCCTCAGCTACATAGGGATAAAGATGCGTGGGGAGACAATGTGGAAGAATTCCAACCTGAACGATTTGAAGAGATGGATAAGGTTCCTCATCATGCTTATAAGCCATTTGGAAATGGTCAGAGAGCATGTATCGGTATGCAGTTTGCACTTCATGAAGCCACACTCGTAATGGGAATGCTTCTTCAACATTTTGAATTCATTGATTATGAAGACTATCAGCTGGACGTAAAACAAACATTAACGCTAAAGCCTGGTGATTTTAAAATTAGGATTCTACCCCGAAATCAAACTATCAGTCATACTACTGTTCTTGCGCCTACAGAGGAGAAACTGAAAAACCATGAAATCAAGCAGCAAGTTCAGAAGACTCCTTCTATTATTGGGGCAGATAATCTTTCGCTGCTTGTTCTGTATGGCTCGGATACCGGGGTAGCAGAAGGTATTGCAAGAGAACTAGCAGATACAGCTAGTTTAGAAGGTGTTCAAACGGAAGTGGTAGCTCTTAACGATCGAATTGGAAGTCTGCCAAAAGAAGGGGCGGTTCTTATTGTAACTTCTTCTTATAATGGAAAGCCGCCAAGTAATGCAGGACAGTTTGTGCAGTGGTTGGAGGAATTAAAACCGGATGAGCTAAAAGGTGTTCAATACGCAGTTTTTGGTTGTGGAGATCATAATTGGGCTAGTACTTATCAGCGAATTCCAAGATACATTGATGAGCAAATGGCTCAAAAAGGAGCAACAAGATTTTCTACACGTGGAGAAGCGGATGCAAGTGGTGATTTCGAGGAACAGCTCGAGCAATGGAAACAAAGTATGTGGTCTGATGCGATGAAGGCATTTGGATTGGAATTTAACAAAAACATTGAGAAAGAGCGCAGTACTTTGAGTCTGCAATTTGTCAGCCGTGTTGGAGGATCTCCTCTTGCGCGAACATATGAAGCAGTTTATGCATCTATATTAGAAAATCGTGAACTTCAATCATCTAGCAGTGAAAGAAGCACGCGACATATTGAGATATCTTTGCCAGAAGGCGCTACGTATCAAGAAGGTGACCACCTTGGGGTGCTGCCAATTAATAGTGAGAAAAATGTCAACCGAATTTTAAAACGCTTTGGATTAAATGGGAAGGATCAAGTCATACTGAGTGCAAGTGGACGCAGTGTAAATCACATACCTTTAGACAGTCCTGTTAGTTTATATAACCTTCTTAGTTATAGTGTTGAAGTTCAAGAAGCAGCCACTCGAGCACAAATACGAGAAATGGTGATATTCACAGCATGCCCTCCTCATAAAAAGGAATTGGAATCATTATTGGAAGACGGAGTTTATCATGAACAAATATTAAAGAAACGTGTTTCAATGTTGGATCTTCTTGAAAAGTATGAGGCTTGTGAAATTCGATTTGAACGCTTTTTAGAACTTCTTCCGGCGCTCAAACCGCGTTACTATTCTATTTCAAGCTCTCCACTCGTTGCACAGGATCGTCTGAGTATTACGGTTGGTGTTGTTCATGCGCCTGCATGGAGTGGGGAAGGGACATATGAAGGAGTCGCTTCTAATTATTTAGCTCAGCGTCATAATAAAGATGAGATTATTTGTTTCATTCGAACGCCACAATCAAACTTTCAATTACCTGAAAATCCAGAAACACCAATTATCATGGTTGGACCAGGTACTGGAATTGCACCATTCCGTGGATTCTTACAAGCGCGTCGCGTTCAAAAGCAAAAAGGTATGAACTTAGGACAAGCACATCTATACTTTGGGTGTCGTCATCCTGAAAAGGATTATCTCTATCGTACAGAACTAGAAAATGATGAAAGAGATGGATTAATCTCTTTACACACAGCTTTTTCTCGCTTAGAAGGACATCCTAAAACATATGTACAGCATTTAATAAAACAAGATAGAATGAATTTAATTTCGTTATTAGATAATGGGGCTCATCTTTATATATGTGGTGATGGAAGTAAAATGGCTCCTGACGTAGAAGATACCCTTTGTCAAGCATATCAAGAAATTCATGAAGTTAGTGAACAAGAAGCAAGGAATTGGTTGGAACATGTGCAAGATGAAGGGCGATATGGAAAAGATGTTTGGGCTGGTATATGAATTTTTCTTAATTAGATAAGCAATATGTAACGAATGAACTTCTTTCGAATAAGTGAATAACTCATTTATAAAAATCCCGTATTTTTATTAAATACGGGATTTCCTTATTTTTAATAAGCTGGACTGATACTGTAGAAAAATAATAAGTAATTCATTTGACAATTAAAATGACCTAATTTAATATATATGTCATAGCATATATATAGTGAAACAAACAAATTCACTGTGAAGAATTGACTGGTATGCTATATCCTTTTATATCTTAATTTATAGAGGTGATATATGAACTTACATGATTTAATAGGCTATCTTGTTCATCGTACGGATGTGAAAATGACCAATTATTTTACGAAGAAATTAAAGCCTTTTGGAGTTACGCCAGAGCAGTGGGGGATTATTAGTGTTCTTTGTAGCCAAAGGGCCACTACTCAAAAAGAGTTAGCAGAAGCTATTGATAAAGATCAAACTACTGTCGTAAGAATGATACAGTCAATGGAGAGAAAAGGGATTGTAAAGAAGGCTTTGAATGACCAAGATAGGCGTTCACACAACCTTTTTTTAACTGAAAAAGGTGACGAGTTAAAGAAAACAATCTTGCCTGTAGTGACAGACGCTCACCATTTCGTTACGAGTAATTTGAGCGAGGAAGAGATTAAAGTATTACAATCGTTATTAAACAAATTGTATGATACACGTTATTAATAGTTGTTCCTTATTGATGCTATGCTATTTATAAGGAACAAACTTTGTTTTAGGTATTATATATGCTATAGCATGTAATTTTGTTTGTTTCGAGGAATGGTGGAGATAGCTTTATTTTGTATGTTATCTGATTCAGGATTACTTTTTTTGCCTAGTACCAGTCAAATTTTTGTATTATATATGCTGCAGCATATAAATTTATCAAATAAATAAGAAAGATGTGATTGCTATTTTAATATTAATCAATGTAGTAAAAGTTGTATTGTTTCTGTTCTTTATAATGACAGGTACGAAAATTATATCTGGGAAAATGGCAGATGAGTTCAAACGATTTGGTTTACCTTCGTTTTTTAATTCCTTAACTGGGGCTTTTGAGATTGTAGGAGCGATTGGAATGTTGATAGGAATTTGGTTCCCAATGGCGGCTTTATGGGCAGGATTGTTGTTAGGCGGCACGATGCTTGCAGCTGCATTAACTCTTATTGTATTAGCGAAAGATCCCTTTAAGAAAGCGATACCTGCACTTGTTTTGTTTGTCCTTAGTTTAGGGATCAGTTTGTATCATATTTTTTTAACATAACTGAAAACTGTTAAACTTTATGCGTTCAAGGTGATATCGTTTTGTAATTATTTTATAGATAGGGAGTGTGAAAACGTATGAATGAGTTATTATTTTTCAAAGTCTTAGCGTTTCTTGCTATATTGACAACAAGTATTGTTGCTGGAACCGTTTTTGCATACTCTAATTCTGTCATGCCTGGTCTGCGTAATTCGGATGATCGTACTTTCGTTCTTTCGGTTAGACACTTTACCTCATCAGTGGCTAATCCGATTTTTCTCTTTATTTCAAACGGAGCTCTTATAGCGCAGATCGGTTTTGTTGTATTAGCCGTTTACCTACAGCAATTTGATAAAGTCATTTTAGGATTAATCGCAGTGATTAGTTATGTTGCCACTCTACTAATCACTTTCACAGGAAATCTTCCGATGAATAGAGCGATTCTCTCAGCTGAACTACCTGTAAGAGATTCTGGATGGGATGAACTCAGAGTCGAATTTGAATCCCGTTGGACGTTGCTGAATCACACGCGTACCTTAACGTGCATTTTGAGTGTGTCGGCACTACTCATAGCGTGGCTTATTAATTAGTAGTATGAATGTATTTAGGTGAAAAATAATAAACCGAACAATTCTTAAGGAATGTGTCATTGGAAAATAACTTGTCGTTCCAGATTTCACTAGATAAACACCTGCTTACTTTCATGTGGAGAAAAATGGACCATTACTATATTAGCAGAGACAAACAATTCCATTTGGTCGTTCAATATCGACAGAGTATAGAAAAATTGTTCAATATAGGCAAGAATCTCAAGTCTAAATAGAACTCTTTAATTTTTAAATACAATAAAGAATAGGGAAAGTCTCAAACTAGTGCTTGAATAATATTAGCAATAGGAACTTAGACATTACTATTATTCAAATCATAATTAGTAAAAGAATGGGAAGAGTTTTTTATACAAAGGAATTCCGGGTGAACTTTATATTGAAAATAGGAGTGAGTAAAGATGGCATATTTATTACAGGTTGATTTTCCTTTTGAAGGTCCATTTGGTGAAGAAATGGAAAAAGGATTTTGGAATTTAGCAAAAAGTATTAACGAAGAAGAAGGATTCCACTGGAAAATATGGACAGAGAATCAAGAAACGAAAGAAGCTGGAGGCATTTATGTATTTGAGGAAAAACAAGATGCTGAAAAATACGCTGAAATGCACAAGAACAGACTTGAAGCAGCAGGTGTTAAAGAGATTAGAGTAAGAATTTTTAACATTAATGAAAAGTTAACAGAACTGAATCGTGGGTATATTAAATAATTCCGACAGTCGGAGCAAGCTTAAAAAGAAGGGGGATAATCCCCTTCTTTTTTGAATTCTTAAATTGAAGGTGAGGGGGATTTCGCACAAAAAAATCCCTATATAGATAGAGATTCACGTATCGGCATATAGTCCTTGAAAAAGGATGTATGAAGTGTAACATTTGAGAGTTTTTGAATTTGTGAAATTGATGTGAAAGTACTTTTAAAAAATTGTATTGAAATAGTGACTTGTAAATGGGTACGCCCCTTACTGGGAGGTAAGGGGCACAGGAAATGCAAATTTATTTGTAATTTGCTAAGTTTATTGTAGCATATATACCTGTCTATATATGTTACAAAAATATGAACAAATCTATCATTTAGTAACTAGTGGGAGTGCAGATTGTATGGCCTAAGCTGTTTTTAAAGGATTATAACAGAGAAAATACAAGAAAAGACCTGAAATAGGTTCGTTTTTGTTATTCTTTTGGAGAATAATAAATAATGTTGTTTCTCGCGTATCGATACGGGACAAATAAAAGGAATATCTCATCGCTATCCTTTCCTATGAAGCTATGGAAGAGTACATTAGAAAGAACAAATTAAGCCTGTAATATGCTATATAAAAAAGTCGATTCTTAGAAACTCGACTTTTTCTTTGCCTTCTAATTGTATAAAGTTCTACAAAATTGATTTAGCGTATATCTCCACTTAAATGTAAATAAAAGTAAGAAAGAAAGCCGGTTTTTTGTTCTTTAGTATACAGAAAATCGGCTTTCTTACGCATTGCTTAATTTTTCAAACGTATTTGTATTTGATTGTCGGTTAAACGATGGGTCATGACACGTATTATTACAATTTAGTAAGATTATTTTCCAATTTGTAAGGGGACAGTCATGTAATTAAACATAAATAACGTATATCTTTAAGATGTTAAACGCCTATACACTGAAGCATGTAGTTTTTTTGTAGGTGGATTAAACCATTCACAAGTAATTCTGATTGAAAACGGCTAAAAGTGAAGCTACTTGAATTAGGTTGTTTTAGACCATGTTCCCTACAATGCAGTTGCTTTCAGCGTGCTAAAGCTCAGTGTGGAAAATAAAAAAAGGAGCTGATAAAAATAAAAACATTAAGTCTGTTTCTAATAGTTAATAAATCTTTTATTGGTAGGGATATTTAAATTTACAGAGGCACATTTTTATTTTTGTAAAATAACCTTTAAGTGTATTAGGAGATTCCAAATGAATAAATTAAATGCGTATATAAGAATAGATACAATGGATTACTTACGAGGATTTGCCTTGTTGGGAGTCCTTCTTGTGAATAGTTATCAGGTTATGAATAATGTAGGTGTTAATAATGAATTCCATGATGAATTATATTCAATTTTTAACAGAAAATTTTACCCTATCCTATTCTTCTTATTTGGATTTGGTAGTTATCTTTTTATGAATCGATCCAAACAAAAAACAAAAAATAGATACCTTTTATTTTTACGAAGAATAGGATTTTTATTTGTACTAGGACTTATCCATATATTTTATGCACCATCTGGGATTAACGATGTGTTAATGGTGTATGCTGTACTTGGCCTATTTATTGCTATGTTTTTTAAATGTAAAAAATGGAATAACTTAATTGTAACGATTACACTAATTGTTTTATCTATAGTTACAGCATTTTGTCAACCTGTTTATGGTGAAAGGATAGTATGGCTAGAATTACTCTCAAACATAAGTAATTGGTTATCATTGATGATGCTAGGGTTTACGATGGGGCAATTTAAATTTTTTGAAAATATCTATGGGAAATTAAAGTATATTTCGATTTTCTTAATAGTTACTATTTTTGCTTATCTATCTCTATTTTATATTCAAAAGTTAATTGTCATTACTCCTGCAGGCCATGAAATATTAGAAGATTATATAGTTTCTTCAATGATTATTAGCTTTCTTCTAATTATTTTACAATGGGATAAAGCTAAAGTAATATTTTCTCCAATAAAATATTATGGACAAATGTCTTTAACAAATTATCTGGCACAAAGTGTCTTACTAATTGTTTTTAGTCTCATCATTGGTAGTGTACCTATTAATTCATTAATTATCTGCTTCATTATCCATACTATTCTAATTGTTTTTAGCATAATGTGGTTAAGGTCTTTTAATATGGGACCTGTTGAATTGTTGTTACGGTACTTCACTTATTGGGGTAAAATTCCAAATAAGAAATAATTATTAAAGAAAGTTTTAATGAAGGAACCTCTTTATAATGAAATTTTAAAGTCAATTTTCTTAACGTACGACACGTTATTGAGCTGTTACAACAAAGAGTTTTTTTCAGCAAACGGTTAGCAGCGAATGGATTTTGAATACGCTGTATGCCCTGCTTTTCCATACCTGGGAACAGGTACATGAAGGAAATGTGGCTAAAAAATCTGCTGCAGAGCTTGTTTTAAATACATTTTATTATGGTTTCAAAGCTAAGGATGAGTTGAGAAAGGAGTGAACTGATACAAATTCATGATAATTAACATCAATAATTATAAAAAGCGAAAAGGAGTAATGGCGGATGAATCAAATCTCTATTGTAAAGGCTGATCATCAATCCATGGTCGGTGCCAAGCTAAATGTAATGGCATTGGAATACATGGCGTTTCCACTTGCAGGATCTGAGGAGAAGAACACAGTCGAAGAGACATTTTGTAAGCTATGGCGGCAGGAGAACAACCGTTTTAGTCATCAATACGCTTATGAAGCTCAAATGGACGGGAAAACTTTAGGGATGATTACTTGCTATCCCATCCCCGTTTTAAATCGTCTTGCCTGGCCCACTTTTAAACAGCTGCTTTCATTCCGCAAGTTGGGTTTTGTTTTTTATAACATTCTGAATATCAAAATGCTTTATTCCATGGTTACCTCGAAGGAGGGAGAAGAGGACGAGTTTCACATCGGAACAATCGCTTTATTGCCCGAAAGTCGAGGACTGGGGATAGGTACCAGACTACTTGAGTTTGCTGAGGAACAGGCTACCCTGCAAGGCTTTGCCAAATGTTCTCTGACGGTAAAGAAAGAAAACAAACTTGCCATTAAATTGTATCAGAGGAGAGGCTATCAGATTACAGGTGAAATAAATAAACCAACGTTATCGATGTACAGAATGGCCAAAAACGTAGAACCTTACAACCGCTTATAAAAAAGTTGTACCGTATTAGGGGTGGTAGTGCCAGGGAGACCGCCACATCGCCATCAACCTAAGAGTACCTACTACATATTATTGTTATAAATATTATCCTGCCTAGATTAATAAGAAGAGATGAAAAAAACACGCTAAGCAAAAAATAAAGGAAGCTACCCATATGGACAGCTTCCTTACATAATTATCGTTATTAGCAGTAGGGACTTAATGTATTTAATGATTTTCAAAAACAAAATCCAATTCGTATATTTAGAATATAATGAAAAATCGTTATAATATATTAGAGGTCTATATGGCGTGGAGTTATTGTTAAACATTCAAATAGTATTTTCACAGTAAATCCAAGCTGAAAAAAGAGATTTAATATGTTAAATGGTTTTGGAATTCCAGGAACTATTATTACTGTTTTAACTTTAATTGGATTAGTATTTTTATTTAGAGAATTGTTTAGGAAAAATCAATAAAATAACATTTGATTTAAATAAGAAAGGAGGGGGGTATGTTGAAACAAGGATGGAGTAAGTGTAAATCCCCTAAAGACTGTTTACGAAAATCTTTAGACTTTATTTTTAGCGAAGTCATATGGGATTCTATTTTCAAAGTTTTCCTTAAACTGTTATGGGCATTTAAAGGTATGGCAAAAGGTTTGAAACGCCTAATAGATAGCATATTTACATAATAGGGTAGCATCCCATTAAGAAAAGAAATAGGAGAGAATATCCTATTTCTTTTTATTTCTATAATAAAATATAACTGCTAAATCTAAAGTAATGATAATAATTAGAAGTAATACTTCTATAAGTGCGTCAGTTTTCCAGTGTTGCAAAGACTTTATAAAGAAATCCCATTCTGTTTCATAGGGAGGCTCTGACCAATTTCGTTGCATTCCTAACACTATTCCATTTATGAAATAGATAATGCTTAATAGAATTCTTCCAACAAATAAAGCAGCTACTTTTATATTCCACTTCTTTATCAGGATTATATAAAGAAGTGGAAATAGTATAAGTACCCAAAAAACGATAATAAAAACTGTATTCATCAGTTTCTACTCCTTATGTGGATTATAAAGTTATTATCCTGCTATTTGTGGGTTGATTAAAGCTTCACTTTACCCTGCTATTTGCCGGGCAGTAAGACCCCACTTCAAAATTCAGCGAAAGAAAAGAAGTTAGGTGGGGGATCAACTGCCTGTAAATGCCCGATTGGTGAGGGCTAATAATCAGTGGGGGATGAAGAAAACCCTCACGGATTAAAGTTTCACTTTATCTCTCCGTTTCAAAAAACTCAATCCATTCTCCATCAGGACCAGCGAAGAATATGTAACGTGTTCCATCTGGTAATATTTCAATTTCTTCTCCCAGTAAAAAAGTTATTTCGTGTTTCTTTAGTCTTTCGATTTCCTCTTCTAATGAATCCACTTTAAAGCAAATATGATGTATTTTTCCTTCTGCCGGAAGAGAAGAGTTGTAACCTTCAATGAGTTCCAGTATCGTTTCCTTCGATTCTTCTACACCTAAAAAAGCGAGTTGTAAGTCTGGATTCGGGTGCCCCATACGTTTAATGAGCTGTAAGCCGACTACTTCTTCATAAAATGAAATAGATGTTTCTAAGTTTGCAACCATCAGTCCAACGTGTTCGATTCTTCTAACTGGCATGTAGATTCCTTCTTTCTGAAAATTATATACAATATATTATTGAAAATTAAGAAAATAAGCAAGATAAAAACCTTACAAATTTTAGCGTGTTATATGGTATAGTGAGAAAGTATGTTTGGGGAGACGGAAGGAGATTATACGATGAATACACCTACTCAAACTCCTTCATTATCGGCAACGATGAAAGAGTGGCATTATGCATTAGCGTATGAAATTAAACATTGGAAAACGATAGGTGGTAGTAAAATTTCTATCATAAACGGTCGTTTTTTATATACAGATTATGAAAGTACAGTATACGTATTTCAGCTTATTTCGGAAGTAAGCTTACCTGAAGGTTCACCAATTCGAATTGAATTTGATGGTGAGGAAGCGACAGGGGAAGTATTATCTGTACACGGATTAGAAATAGAACTGAAATTAAACGATTATATACAAGGTGAAATACGAGAAGCTATTTTATACAGTGAACCGTGGCAATTGTTAGAGCAACTACAAGAGCGATTGAAAGAGGCACATAAAGATAAGCTGAAACGTAATCGTATAAAGCGTCTTGTTGATGGGACGAGCAGTCCGAAGCATATTGAGAAGATGAAAAATCCGAAAAATGAATTGGCATATCGTTCATTTTACAATCCGACAACGTACGTATGGGGACCTCCGGGCACAGGGAAGTCTTACAATTTATCACGTATTATTTCGGCTCATTATCAAAAAGGAAAATCGGTACTTGTGTTAGCTCATAGTAACGCAGCAGTGGACGTATTAATGAGTGAAGTAACGAAGCAAATTGAGAAGAAAAAGAAATGGACGCCTGGCGAAATTGTTCGTTACGGTTATAGTCAACATGAACATATACGAAATCATGAAACGTTGCTTGCGTCGAAGTTAGTTGAAACGACGAACGGATCATGGGGAGAAGAAAGACTCTATTTAGAGGAAACACGACAAGATCTTCGTGAAAAGATTTTATCATATAAAGCGACTTCTGCTGATAAGAAGCGTATACAAGAGATTGAAAGTGATCTTCGAAAGCAAAAAGCGAAAATTAAAGAAGTAGAAAAAGAATACATTGAAAATGCGAAAGTAATCGGTGCGACTTTATCGAAATGTGCAATTGATGCGCTTATTTATGAGCGCACATTTGATTTAGTTGTCGTAGATGAAGTGAGTATGGCATATGTTCCACAAATCGCATTAGCTGCTTCTCTTGGGAAACGCATCGTCGTATGTGGTGACTTTTTACAATTACCTCCAATTGCGATGGCGAACCATGAACTCGTTCGAAAATGGCTTGGGGAAGATATGTTTTACCATGCCGGGATTGTTGAGTCTGTCAATAAATCAGAAGCACATCCGAATCTCTTTATGTTGCAGGAACAAAGACGTATGCATGCGGATATATCTAAGTTTACAAATTCATTTATTTATAAAAATAGAGTATATGATCATCCGTCTGTTTCAGAACGTAAAGAACTTGCGCAATTGCAACCATTCGCAAATGAGGCGAGTGTTTTATTTGATACGAGCTTAATGGGCGCCTTTTCGTTAAAAGACGCTGCTTCAGGTTCTCGTTTTAACATTATGTCTGGTTTAGTGGCGATGCAAATGATGTTAATCGGACTGTTAGACGGTGTTCAATCAATTGGGGTTGTTACGCCTTATAGGGCGCAGTCTCGCTTTTTATCAACGTGTATTAGAGAAATGTTGCAGAGAACGAAATATCAAAACATACCAGTATTAGCGGCAACAGTTCATAAGTT
This sequence comes from Bacillus thuringiensis, assembly GCF_022095615.2. NCBI lineage: Bacteria > Bacillati > Bacillota > Bacilli > Caryophanales > Bacillaceae > Bacillus > Bacillus thuringiensis. The sequence goes on along the minus strand of NZ_CP155559.1, from coordinate 2,958,559 downwards.
TCAAGGTTCTGAACGAGATATGATGATATTTGATACGGTTGATAGTTATCCGCAAGAACGACCTGGCGTGTTATTCTTTGATCATAAAAACCATCGCCTCATCAATGTAGCAGTAACGAGAGCGAGAGGGAAGTTCATTCAATTATCAGATTGCCATTATATGCGTAAAAACCTTTCGAGAAAACAAGCTTTGTCACAATTAACAGCTCATATAGAACGTCACGGAGATGTGTATGATCGCACGACATCAAGACAATTGTGGGAACGAAAAATTTCGAAACGTTTACGCTGGTTTATGGAAATGAATCTTGAAGAGCCAAAAGGGTTATTAAAAGATATTGTAGCCGCAAAACGAAAAATTATCATTTCACTTCCAAGTACAAGACAAGTGGATAAACGAGTATGGCAAGCGTTAATGCGTACAACTGCCCAAGTAACAGTTTATAGTGATGGACCAGTTCCACTGAAAAATGTAAAGTTACAAAGGCAAAATAAAGCGTTCCCGTTTATCGTAATTGATGATGAAATCTTTTGGGCAGGGGCACCCCTTACATCTCAAATGATGTTTGAAGGTAGTACGGAATTTCCGTACATATGTGCAAGACTACAAGCACCGGAAACAATCGGTGTATTAAAAGGGTTTTTAGATATTCGGTAAATTCGGATAGGAATTCCTTGACTTTTAGTCGGAATAAACTTAGAATAAAAAATAATTTAATATAATTTTATGAAAATTCTTATCACGAGAGGTGGAGGGACTGGCCCTACGATACCTCGGCAGCGGATTCTATATGAATACTGTGCCAATTCCAGCAAGGTAACTTGAAAGATAAGAAAGAAGCTCATTTTGACTGTATATACAGAAGCCTCTTTCTATCTTTTAGAAAGAGGCTTTTTTACGTGAAAATAAAAGGGGGAAGAAAAATGGGAGCGACAGGAGTAACGTCACAAAGAAAAACAATTGAAGAGAGTATCGAAAGAAATAAGGAAAAGTACATAGAAACAAGTCATAATATTCATGTGAATCCGGAGATTGGTAATCAAGAGTTTTACGCATCAAGAACGTTAAGTTTATTACTAGGTAGTGCAGGATTTCAGTTACAGCACAATATAGCGGGGCATGAAACAGGTTTTATCGCGCGGAAAAGTTCAGGAAAACAAGGGCCAGTTATCGCATTTTTAGCTGAGTATGATGCTCTGCCAGGACTAGGTCATGCGTGTGGTCATAATTTAATTGGCACAATTAGTGTCGCGGCAGCAATCGCATTATCAGAAACGCTTGAAGAAATTGGCGGAGAAGTTGTCGTGTTCGGAACACCAGCAGAAGAAGGCGGGCCAAACGGTAGCGCGAAATCGAGTTATGTAAAAGCAGGTTTATTTAAAGATGTTGATGCGGCGCTTATGATTCATCCGAGCGGAAAAACAGCGACAACGAGTCCTTCACTTGCAGTCGATCCACTTGATTTTCATTTTTACGGAAAGACAGCTCATGCTGCAGCTTCACCTGAAGAAGGAATTAACGCATTAGATGCGGTGATTCAGCTGTACAACAGTATTAACGCACTTCGCCAACAACTTCCGTCAGATGTGAAGATTCATGGTGTTATTACAGAAGGCGGAAAAGCACCTAATATTATTCCTGACTACGCCGCAGCAAGATTCTTCATCCGTGCAGCAACGAGAAAAAGATGTGCGGAAGTAACAGAGAAAGTAAGAAACATCGCAGAGGGAGCAGCATTAGCAACAGGTACGAAAGTGAAAATTCATCAATTCCAAAATGAAATCGATGAACTACTCGTAACAAAAACATTTAATGACGTTGTAGCTGAAGAACTAGAATTACAAGGTGAAGATGTAAACCGTAAAGAAAGATTTGGCATTGGTTCAACAGACGCAGGGAACGTAAGTCAAGTCGTGCCGACCATTCACCCGTACATTAAAATCGGCCCAGACGACTTAATTGCACATACGAATGAATTTAGAGAAGCAGCATGTTCAGAACTAGGAGACAAAGCATTAATTACATCCGCAAAAGCATTAGCGAATACAGCGTATCGATTAATTACGGAAGAAGGGTTGTTAGAGAAGGTGAAGGAGGAGTTTAGAGAGGAACAGAGGAATCAGGGATAAGGGGATTAAGGTGCTCTTTTCGAAGAGCAATCTAATTAATAAGTAGAGATATAAAAAAGAACATTGAAATATCAATGTTCTTTTTTATTTACTAATCATTGATTTTGTTGGTTTTTTTCAAGAAAGAGAAACTTTTACTGTTACGTATTCCTTTATCAGAACGACAATTTCTCCTCAAACTCACTCTTTAATACAATTAAAGGAGATGATAAGCCAAACTGCATTAAAGAGTCTAAAAATGTAGCGAGAGAATCCATCGAATCGCTCATGACCTTCATCATATAATTAAACTCCCCGCTAATTCGATATAAATCTGTTACTTCAGGAGCGGAATTACAATATTGGATAAAATCAGAGCATTGGCTCGTTTTAAACATAATGAATGCTTGAATGTTTTTATTAATTTTGGAAGGCTCAAATTTCGTTCGGTAAGCCGCTATAACTCCTTGATCTTCAAGTTTATTAATACGCTCTTTTACAGCAGGCTGCGTCATGGATATAATTCGTCCTATTTCTGAAACGGAAATTCTCGCATTTTCATATAACACGTTCATAATTTTATGATCGATTTCATCCAGTTTTACTGCGTTTTGCATGGGGCTATCTCCCTTGTTTTATTTTCTAAAGTAAATTGCAACTTATAACTATAATATCATAAGTGAAGGAACTAAATTACCTATAAATCTATATTTAAAATGATTGGTATTTGCATGAAAATATAAGTATAGGATTTACCCCGCATTAACGGGCAGTAAAACTCCCACCTCAAAATTCAGCTGGAGCAAAGTGGTTGGGTGAGAGATTAACTGGCCGTAAAAGCCCAATTGGTGAGGGTTAATAATCAGTGAGGGATGAAGAAAACCCCCACTGATTAAAGTTTCACTTTATCAAACGGAAATTTAGGAAGGATGGAAGAAATATATGAAGAATCTTGATGGAAAAGTAGCGTTAGTAACAGGGGCAAGTCGCGGAATTGGCCGTGCGATTGCGATGAGATTGGCGAAAGATGGAGCATTAGTTGCAATTCACTACGGCCGAAATAAAACAGCTGCAGATGAAACAATTAGTGAGATTGAATCTAATGGAGGAAAGGCATTCTTAATTGAAGCTGATCTCAATTCAATTGATGGTGTCAAAAAGTTAGTAGAACAGTTAAAGAATGAATTACAAATAAGAGTTGGTACATCAGAGATTGATATTTTAGTAAACAATGCAGGGATAGGTACACAAGGAACGATTGAAAATACGACAGAAGAAGTTTTTGATGAAATTATGTCTGTAAATATTAAAGCACCATTCTTCTTAATTCAGCAAACATTACCATTACTACGAGCAGAGGGGCGCGTTATTAACATTTCATCAGCTGAAGTACGACTTGGTTTTACAGGCTCCATTGCATACGGTTTAAGTAAAGGTGCACTAAATACGATGACACTTCCTCTAGCTAAACATCTCGGAGAAAGAGGTATAACAGTGAATACAATTATGCCTGGATATACGAAGACAGATATGAATGCGAAATTGCTAGATAATCCAGAAATACGAAATTTTGCTACGAATTCATCTGTGTTCGGACGAATAGGGCAAGTTGAAGATATTGCAGATGCAGTAGCATTCCTTGCTTCTCCTGATAGCCGCTGGGTAACAGGGCAGGTTTTAGATGTTTCTGGTGGGTTTTGTTTATAGGGGTATTCTCCATACCCATCAAGATAATCAAGTAAATTACTAGTTATGAAACGATCCTTGTTTCATATCTGGTAATTTATAGAAAGGTAGGCATGTTAAAGAAGTCTATTAAAACGTGATTTTTTCGCTAGGAAACTTGAATAGGGGGGCTGTTTCTGTTCTTGTGCTAGTATCAGGGATTATGGTTTAACGGTTGTTACCATCATCTTCAAATAAAGAGCAATTAAATTGGAAAGACGAACTTCTGCGATTTAAGAATATTCATCTTTGGGCAGCGTACGTAACAAGTATGTTCATTATTGGTGGTACGTTTGCAGCATTTAGTTATTTCACTCCAACCTTTACAAATGTTACAGGATTTTCAAGCACAAGCATTCCATATTTACTTGCTCTCTATGGTAGCGCGACGGTAATTGGGAATATAATAATGGGCAAGTTCGCTGATAAATTTACAATGAAAATACTTATGGGTGGATTAATTATATTAATCATAGCGTTGTCTTTATTTGCTTTAAGTGCAGAGAATAAATACATTGCAGTTATTTCTACGATTTTTATTGGTTTAGCTGGTGTAGCATTGAATTCAGCTATGGTTGCGAGGGTGATGAAATCAGCTAGTAATGGAATAATGATAAATACCGTTCATAGTTCTTTTATTACGCTAGGTATTTTTATTGGTTCGTCATTAGGTGGTCTTGGGATCAGTAAAGGATATGGTTTTGTATCTCCGCTATGGATTGGAGCTTGTTTAGCTATCCTTGGGGTGATTTCGTTGTTTCTATATTTACATAAAGGAAAGGCAGATTAAGATGTTTAAAATTTCTTTATATGGGGTACCGCCACACATCCATCAACTTAAGGATTTAGAATTCCCCACAAAAACGAAATTTTGTTAGCTTGATTTCGATGAGCGGTACCTCATAAAGACCCCTGATACATAATTGATGTTCTGCCATTTGTAGAAAACAATCCACTTATACCATTTTAACAAGAAGAAATATCTCGTCCATGTTGTAATATTGGCTTACGTTAAGCTTGTGAAAAAATCATATTCATGTATAATACAATTGATGTATGATACATTAGTTGTAGGAGGGTGACCTTTTTGAAAAGAGAAGATGCCTTAAAACTAAGAACAGATATTAAGAAAATGATTATAATAACTGGGGTTTTTGAATCTCAAAATTTGCCCAATGGACCATTTGAAAAACCTTTACCAACTTCTCAAATGATGGCGTTAGAGGAACTAGAGGTGGAAAAACTAACTGTTTGGCAACTATCCAATAAACTTAGATTAGAGACTTCAACTGTAAGTAGATTGGTAGATAAGTTAGTAAAAAAGGGGCTTATTTATCGTGAAGTAAATGAAAAAAATAGAAGAGAACTTTTTTTGCACCTCACAGAAAAAGGTCACATAACTGTTAATTACTTAAGAGAGCAATCCATTACGTTTTATCAAAGTATTCTCAATAATTTATCAGAATCAGAACAAAAAATAGTTGTGGATGGTTTTGAATTATTTATTGATTCTATTTCTAAGCCTTTTGATTAGAGTGAGGTAAGTCATAACATTTGGAGGATAAAATGAGTTTGCATTTTGAACGGCCTATTATTGAATTAAAAGAGAAATTTGATGAATTAAAGAAAATTATGAAAGAAAATAATGTAGATTTATCGTCAGAAATTCATGAATTAGAAAAACGTTTAAATAAAATGCAAGATAAAATTTATTCTAATATTACACCTTTTCAACGAGTTCAAATTGCAAGGCTACGTAACCGACCTACGACATTGGACTATATACCTTTATTGTTTACAAACTTTCTCGAACTTCATGGTGATCGATTATATGGTGATGATAAAGCAATGAAAGGTGGTATTGCAAAATTTAAAGGAATGCCCGTTACAGTTATTGGTCATCAAAGAGGTAGAAATACAAAGGAAAGTATAGAAAGAAATTTTGGAATGGCACATCCAGAAGGTTATAGAAAAGCGCTAAGACTTATGAAACAAGCTGATAAATTTAATCGCCCTATTATTACATTTATTGATACAATAGGCGCCTATCCAGGGATAGGGTCTGAAGAACGTGGGATTTCTGAAGCGATAGCTCGAAATCTATTTGAAATGACTACACTTAAAGTGCCAATTGTTTGTATTGTAATTGGAGAGGCATCAAGTGGTGGAGCTCTTGGCATTAGTGTCGGTAACCATATCCATATGTTAGAGTATTCATGGTACTCGGTAATTTCGCCAGAAGGAGCAGCATCTATCCTATGGAAGGACGCTAAGTATGCTCCGGAAGCTGCTGAACATATGAAAATTTCAGCAAAAGATTTAAAACATTTAGGAATTATTAATGAAATCATTCCTGAGATTAAAGGTGGAGCACAAAATGATATAAAATCACAGGCAAAAATGATTGAATCTGTAATCGAATCATCTCTAAAAAAATTGATACTATTATCCTCGGAAGAGCTTATACAACAGCGATATGAAAAGTATAGACAAATAGAGAATTATAAATGAAAACATTTAAAGTCCGTATTACATTTCGGAGGATTCTCGCAAAAAAATTCTAAATATTTTGTAAGTAACCTCTTAAACTGGGATATGCTGATACTATTACTCTACAAAAGATGTGTGATCGGTATGGAAAAGGAAAATTTGTTCAAATGGCAGTATTATCACATACCCATCAACTTAAGAAATTGATTGTTCCCCAAAACGAAAAAATGAGCTGAATTCTCATAAATAACTGTAAAAAGGTGAAAAATTCGGTATGGGGGTATCTCAAAAGCTTAGGTTGAAGGCAATGGGGTACCGCCAACAAGACGCGAATTTTGCACGCTAAGCAAAAAAACAATAAGCTGTCCACATGGACAGCTTATTTACATAATTCTCGTTATTGGAAGTAAAGTAAACCTCTCTTATTCAAAGAAAGGCATTACATGCTATTCCGAATGCAATAAAACAAATAAAATACTAAGACAACAACAGTAATAATACTCGATGCTGTTCTGAAAGTTTTGTTTTCATACGTTTTATTTAACAAGAAGAAGAACAAAACGACCCAGACCCCGTTGGAAAAGAATGATGTTAGTGCATTGAAAACAACTCGAAACGCAAACATAGAGTCTTCCATTAGTTTTTCACCCCCTTTTTTTTTCCTATTTTACCATTTAAGAGAAATGATATGTTGTTTGGTTTTGGTTGTATATTCTATACATGTGAGATTAACATAATGTCTCATTATCGGTAGCAAGTTTTTCATAGAATCCTTGTGTTTACTAAATTTTTTGTCTATATGTCTATCTATCACTTATACAAAATTTTATACATCGTTGATATAGCGGGGATTTTAGGGATCTTCGCTATTCTTTTTTGCATAAAATCTTGTGTAAAAAAAGTAGTTAGATTAGTGTGTTTTACTCCGGTTCATTTCAAAATATAATTGAAAATTCATCTTTAAATTAAAAAAAGAAGGTGTTCCCTTTATATATTAATACCTTCGAAATATTGTATAACAGATAATTTTTATGCATGATTGGTTAGCATTGCTTATTGTGCTAATGAATCAGGATAGTGTGGCGACCGACCAACTAAATAGTTGTTTTATCCTCAATTATTAGAAGGAAAGTTCTATCATTTCGTGAATTTATTAGACATAGACGAGTGCTATAATTTTCTATATCTCCATAAAGAGGTGACTACGCATGGATCAAAGACCGTCAGAAGAAGAATACGCCGGGAGCTCTGGCGAATATATCCGTTTGGTGCCGGACGGTAACATCATCGACATTCTGCTCGCCCAGGAAAAGCAAATGACCGAGTTCCTGGCATCGTTGACCGAAAGCCTGGCCGCGTATCGGTATGCGGAAGGAAAATGGACGCTGAAAGAAGTCTTGGGCCACATCGCAGATGCGGAACGCGTCATGACCTACCGCCTGCTCCGGTTCGCAAGAGGGGACCAGACGCCTCTGACCGGTTTCGATCAGGAATTATTCATACCTCCTTTCGAAAGCTGGACAACCGCGCAATTGGCCGAAGACTACCGGGCCGTACGGCAATCAACGATCACATTGCTGCGCGGGCTACCGGCGGAGGCGTGGACCCGCAAGGGCACAGCCAACAACCTAAGCATTACGGCGCGCGCCCTCGCGTACGGCATCGCAGGACACGAACTTCATCACATGGGGGTTATCCGAAATCGGTACTTGAGTTAATCGTCGGCTGAGGCCTTTGGAATGGAACTAACACCTCTCATACAACCTCAGATACCGTTCTTATTGAGGTCCCGCCCCAGAACCATCAACTTAAGGATTTAGACTATTTTTGAAATTAAAAGCACGTTACTATTCTTTTATGTTAATGAGAAATGGTGACGTGCTTTTTATGAATATGCACCAAAAACAAGAGTTATCTTTATTTGCCGAAGAGTTATATCGATTTTTTTCATTTGGGGGTATTTATTTTTCTTAGCTTGATGTTGATGGGGCACTACTCTATAATGGTCAAATTAAAATTTAAAACAGTTATAGAGACTCCATTCCTCGGAAATATTTTAACTATTAAGTTGTAAAAAGATATGATGCGAGGAGGGTTTTTATAAATCAAAAAAAATTGATGAATCAGTTGCATAAAGAACTAAACAGCATATATACTATAAACATCAAAAAAAATTGATGAAAGGAGAGTGAACTACAATGGCACAGGATTTTCAGTTATATGAGAAAAAATTTAAAGCGTTGGCGGATCAAAAGCGTTTAGAGATTATGTATGAACTTTGTCAGCGAGGCCAGACTTGTGTATGTGATTTAACAGAGATTTTTGAGATGACACAATCTAAGTTATCCTATCACTTGAAGGTTTTATTAGAGGCCGGTTTAATTGTAAAAGAAACAAAAGGTACGTGGAGTTATTATGATTTAAATGACGCGGAAGTGAATAATTTATTATCAGAAGAATTGTGCTGTATCTTTAGAAAAACAGGAAAAGGTAGTTGTTGTTAAAATTTTGAGCTATTAATCAAAAAAAATTGATTAATGATATATAAAGAGGAGGAATAAGGTATGAGATATGTTCACGTCGGTATAAACGTTACGAATTTAGAGAATTCTATTGAATTTTATGAAAAGGTATTCGGTGTATCACCAGTTAAGGTGAAAACGGATTATGCAAAATTTTTATTAGAAAACCCAGGTCTTAATTTCACGTTGAACGTGCGAGATGAAGTGAAGGGAAATCAAGTAAATCATTTTGGTTTCCAAGTGGATACAGCTGAAGAAATTACATTACATAAAGAAAGATTAGAAAAAGAGGGATTCTTTGCGCGTGATGAGATGGATACGACTTGTTGTTATGCGGTGCAAGATAAGTTTTGGGTAACGGATCCTGATGGTAACGAGTGGGAGTTCTTTTATACGAAAGCAGATAGTAATGTTCACAAAATAGAAGAGTCATCTTGTTGTACGACTTCAAATGAGGCAGCTAAAAATTCTTGTTGTTAATAGGAGATGGAAAATAAAATGAAACGTTTATCATTTCTAGACCGATATTTAACACTATGGATTTTTCTAGCGATGGCTGTTGGGATTGGTTTAGGGTTTGTATTCCCTAGTGTAGTAGATGGACTAAATGCATTACAAGTTGGTACGACGTCTATTCCTCTCGCTGTTGGTTTAATTGTAATGATGTATCCACCATTAGCGAAAGTTCGCTATGAGGAAATGGGCCGAGTATTTAAAGATGTAAAAGTGTTAGTGCTATCTTTAGTACAAAACTGGATTATTGGGCCGGTACTTATGTTTGTTTTAGCAATTATTTTTCTTCCTGATAAACCAGAATATATGGTCGGACTCATTATGATTGGGTTAGCTCGCTGCATTGCAATGGTAATTGTTTGGAACGATCTAGCTGATGGTGATAAAGAATATGCAGCAGGTTTAGTTGCTTTTAACTCGGTATTCCAAATGTTATTTTTCTCCGTTTATGCATACGTGTTTGTAACAGTAATCCCGGAATGGTTAGGAATTGAAGGAGCTATCGTTAGTATTACAATGGCAGAAGTGGCGAAATCAGTATTTATCTATTTAGGAATTCCTTTTATAGCAGGTATGTTGACACGATTTGTATTCGTGAAGTTAAAAGGCAGACTATGGTATGAAAAGGTGTTTATACCTAAGATTAGTCCACTTACATTACTTGCATTACTATTTACGATCATCGTTATGTTCTCTTTAAAAGGGGAAATGATTGTGAGTGTACCACTCGATGTAGTAAGAATAGCAATTCCGTTATTCATTTATTTTATCGTGATGTTTTTCGTTTCTTTCTTTATGGGAAGAAAAATTGGTGCAAGTTATCCAGTAACAACAACGTTAGCATTTACAGCAGGTAGTAATAACTTCGAATTAGCGATTGCGGTAGCGGTTGGTGTGTTTGGTATTCATTCGGGCGCAGCATTCGCAGCTGTCATTGGACCGTTAGTCGAAGTACCTGTCATGATTGCACTTGTAAATGTCGCTTTTTGGTTTAAACGTAAATATTTTAATGATCAATCAACTTAAAAACAAAGGTGGAAAACAACTTGGAAAACAAAAAGACAATCTACTTTTTATGCACAGGAAATTCATGCCGCAGCCAAATGGCAGAAGCATGGGGCAAACAATATGTAGGCGATAAGTGGAATGTATATTCTGCAGGTATTGAAGCACATGGAGTGAATCCAAATGCTATTAAAGCAATGAATGAAGTAAATATCGACATAACAAATCAAACATCAGATATAATTGATGCAAACATTTTAAATAGTGCTGACTTAGTTGTTACGCTTTGTAGTCATGCGGATTCTGTTTGTCCATCTACTCCGCCGCATGTGAATCGTGTTCACTGGGGGTTTGATGATCCAGCAGGAAAAGAGTGGTCTGAATTTCAACGTGTTCGTGATGAAATTGGTGAACGTATAAAGCGATTTTCTGAAACTGGGGAGTAAATAAAGAAAAGAGTCAATCTTCTATTGTGTTGGAGATTGGCTCTTTTTTTATTATATATTTCATTGGTTTAAAACAACTATTAAAAGGAATAGAGAATATTCTGTCATAATGGTAAAGTTAGAATAGAGCAGTTTCAAGGGGAATAACATATGATTTTTGAATTAAACAAGACTGATTTTTATAAATGTGTTTAATTATGTAGGTTATTATTTTCCTTTTGAGTAAATTAAGTGTATGTTACAAACCTATCATCGAGGGTTTTTACATGAAAGGAGAATAGGATGAAACACGTAATAAAAGACATATTAATAAATTATTTTAAAGAAATTCATACATTAGTAGTTGAAGAAGAATTACATAATAATAGTTGGAATACAGATGTACACTATAAAATTATGGTGAATGGAAAGCGATATTCCGCACGGTTTATAAATAGCGATCGAACAATCAATCCGGCCTTTGGGACGTTATCAAACGAACAATTGAAAGAGCAAGTACGGTATACGTATTATTTACGCGAGCGCGGAATTCCTTTTATGCAAATGAACAAGAATAGGGCAGGAGATTCATTTACGATTGTCACTTGGAATGATGAACAATACCGATTTGTATTGTCTAATTGGATCGAGGGAGAACATATTACACATTGTACAGAAGCTATCGCAAAAGCCTTTGGAAAGGAAGCAAGAAAGATACATGATATTTCTAGTATGTTTCAAAGCTCGACTTTTCAAAAGAAATCTCATTTAGATGGATATGGTGAGTTTATAAGACTATTAGAAAATAAAGGTGGTACATGCAAGGAATTGCGAGGGTATATGGATCTAGCTAAGTATCATATAGAATGCGCACATACGAGTGATTTGGAGTTTATTGTACAAACAGACTTAAATCCTTTGAATGTTTTATGGGACTCAAGTCAACAGGTAAAAGGAATTGTAGATTTTGAATCGATTGGATATGTCGATCGTATTGAGGGGCTAGCCTTTTTACTAAAGTGGTATTCTCGAACAGAAGGAATACAATCACATGAAGTCAGTCCAAGTGTTGCTAGTGCATTTTTAGAAGGGTATAAGGCTAGTAATATTGTAACTTCAAATGATTATAAAAGACTGTCCTCATTACTATGGCTATCCGGTAGTTTGAATTGGAATTTTGTGAAGAAAACGCTAAGTGTAATAAGTGAAGAGAGGGAATTAGAAGAACATTTGGAAGTTTATAGAGTAAGAGGAGAAAGACTATCTTCATTATTAATTTGTACATAACATGTATTCTCCTAATTTGGGATTCAAAAAGAAACCATATGAGGTGTTCAAAAAATGAAAATACAAATTGTATTGTTTGACGGTTTTGGAGAACTTGTTTCCTTTGCACCTTTTGAAGTACTGAAAAGAGCGATAGACGAAGGAGCTCCATTTACAGTTGAACTCGTATCAAGTGAACCAAAACAAGAGGTTACTACTTCTTTTGGAGTGACGGTTACACTACATGATTTTTTACGAATGGATAATCGCCCAGATTTGTTAATTGTACCTGGTGGTGGCTGGAATCATAAAGCTGAACACGGGGCACGAAAGCAAGCAGAGATAGGTACTTTGACCAAAATGATTAGAGAGATGCACAATGAAGGAACGATTGTTGCTGGAGTTTGTACAGGGGGTATGCTACTAGCTGCTTCTGGTATATTGAATGGTAAAAAAGCGACGATGCACCATTTGGCACAGAATGAAATGAGTGAATATGAGGCGGAGATTCTATATTACAGAATTGTAGATCAAGGGGATGTTATCACTGCAAGAGGAGTCACTTCAGGAGTTGATTTGGGACTTTGGATTACGGAAAAGTTCGCAAGTTCTAAAATTGCAGCTGCTGTTGAATATAGAATGGAATATGAGCGGCGGGGTGTTATTTGGAAGTAATTTAACCGTAATCATATTTTTGCCGTAGAGCGTATTAGATATCGGAAAAGAGAAAGAGCTAACTCATACGAGTAGGTTCTTTCGTTTATATACTATATTACTAATTTTTTACAGTAACATCCTTTTTGAAAGGTCATAGAATGGATCATGTATTTTGTTTCATAATGATAATGATTTTTATTATATATTCATAAATTCGTAAGAATTAGTTTACAAATTTGCATCTAGCTTATATAATTTGACTCATATAAAAAAGTTTACCAAGGGAAACTTTTTCGTGAATTAAATTCACATTATATTTTTTGTTTAAAAGTTGCCTTTAGGCAAAAAAATTACATAAACGAAAAAAAGAAGGGGGAATACACAAAAAATGGATAAGGCTATAATTGTCAAAGATTTGTTTGTATCCTATCAAGGAAATCAAGTAGTTCAAAATGTTTCATTTGAAATTGAAAAAGGAAAACTCGTTGGAATTATTGGTCCAAATGGAGCGGGGAAATCTACTTTAATGAAAGCTGTATTAGATTTAATTCCGAACGATAAGGGATATGTTCAAATTCTTGGAGAGGGTATTCGAAGCGTTAGAAAGAGTGTCGCATATGTACCACAAAGAAGTGATATAGATTGGGATTTCCCGATTACAGTTTTAGATGTCGTGTTAATTGGAACATATCCATCTTTAGGGATGATGAAAAGACCGAAGAAAGGGGAGCGGGATTGGGCATTTGAATGTCTAAAGAAAGTCGGAATGGAAGAGTTTAAAAATCGTCAAATTGGTGAGCTTTCAGGCGGACAACAGCAACGTGTCTTTTTGGCGAGAGCTTTAGCGCAAAAGGCGGAAATATTCTTCTTAGATGAACCGTTTGTTGGAATAGATGTAACAAGTGAAGAAACCATTATTAAAATTCTTAGGGAGTTACGTAAAGAAGGAAAAACGATTGTCGTTGTTCATCATGATTTAAGTAAAGCAGAATCGTATTTTGATAAATTACTATTACTAAATAAAAGCTTAATTCATTACGGAGAAGTACGACAAGTATTAGAACCAACTGTTATGTCAAAGGCATATGTAAATCAAGGAATATTGTTTAATCATGCAGCGGGGGTACATTCATCATGAAGGTTGTAGAATTTATAGATGCATTAACGCAGTACAGTTTTCTGCAGAAGGCGTTATTAACTTCCGTTATGGTAGGAATTATTTGTGGTGTCATTGGATGTTTTATTATTTTACGAGGTATGGCATTAATGGGTGATGCGATTTCACATGCCGTTCTTCCTGGAGTAGCGCTTTCCTATATGATTGGTATGAACTATTTTATAGGAGCTGTTTTAACTGGTGTTATTACTGCGGTTGGAATTGGGTTTGTAAGTCAGAACAGTCGAATCAAACATGATATGGCGATAGGGATTATGTTCACATCTGTATTTGCTGTAGGGATTATTTTAATTACTTTTATGAAGAGTAGTTCAGATTTGTATCATATTTTATTCGGGAATGTTCTATCAGTTCGTTCTTCTGATATGTGGATGACACTTATTATCGGAGTGGTCATTATCGGGCTTGTAATGTTGTTTTACAAAGAATTACTCGTATCCACTTTTGATCCAACGATGGCGCAAAGTTACGGATTACCGAACAAATGGATTCATTATGGCTTAATGATTCTTCTTACAATGGTTACAGTCGCTTCACTTCAAACTGTAGGGATTATTCTAGTTGTCGCGATGCTTATTACACCAGCGGCTACAGCGTATTTATTAACAAATCGTTTATGGGTCATGATTTATTTAGCTGCAGGCATTGGTGCACTTTCATCTGTAGTAGGGCTATACTTTAGTTTCTCTTATAATCTTGCTTCAGGTGCGACAATTGTTCTTGCTGCAACATTCTTGTTCGCATTGGCATTCTTTTTCTCGCCGTCACAAGGTTTGTTTTGGAGAGCTATCAAAATTAGAAAAAATAGAGCAGAGTTGTCATAATTGATTGGAGGATAAAAATGAAATTTAAAAATGTTATACTTTCAATACTTTGTATTTTCGTATTTGCATTAACAGCGTGTTCTAGTAACACAAATGGAAAAGAAGAGAAAAATGGGAAATTAAAAGTTGTAACTACATACTCCATTATATATGATATGGTGAAGCAAATTGGCGGGGATAAAGTCGAGATTCATAGTCTTGTTCCGATTGGAGCTAACCCGCATGAATATGATCCACTACCAAAAGATGTTATGAAAATGACAGATGCGGATATGGTGTTTTACAATGGGTTAAACCTTGAAGAAGGTGGAGCATGGTTTAAAAAGTTACTAAAAACGGCAAATAAATCAGAAAAAGACGCACCTGTTTATAAAGTAAGTGAAGGTGTCGAGGCTATTTATTTAGAAACAAAAGGATTAGAAAAAGAGCCAGATCCACATGCATGGATGAATATTAAAAATGGTATTATATACGCTGAAAATGTGAAGAAGGCATTAATAAAAGAAGATCCTAAAAATAAAGAGTTCTATACTAAAAATGCTGACAAGTATGTAGCGGAACTTCAAAAGTTACATGATGAGACAGTGAATAGAATTCATCAAATACATGAGGGAAAACGTTTCTTAATCTCTAGTGAAGGTGCTTTTAAATACTTTGGAAAAGCGTATGACATTAAGACGGGATACATTTGGGAAATTAACTCAGAAAATCAAGGTACTCCAGATCAAATTAGAGATGTTGTAAGTGTAATTCAAACAAACAAAGTGCCAGCTTTATTTGTGGAAACAAGTGTAGATCGACGTAGCATGGAAACTGTTTCAAAAGAAACAAACGTGCCGATTGCAGGTACAATTTTTACAGACTCACTAGGTAAATCAGGTGAGGATGGAGATACTTATTTGAAAATGATGAAATGGAATATAGATACAATTATTAATGGGTTACAAAAATAAAATCTAGCTAGTGTAACTATTGAAGTTTTATAAGGTAAGAAAGAGCCAACTCATGTGAATTGGCTCTTTCTTTTATGTATTATGTTTTATTAATAATTTGGCTGAATATACCTTAGTTATATTCGTTTCGTAACAGATTCTAAAGAAGATGAAACAATATTACAAGAAGCAGCACCTTCAAAAATCTCATTAGTCCGTGAAATGAGGGGAGTTCAACATAATGGACATAAACGTTGCTTATACATGTAAAGTAAGATGTCATAAAAATGAATAAAGACTGCTAATTTTCCTGAACTTTGATTATGGAGAAATAGGGGGCATGACATGAAAGACAATACTCCTAAGAAAATTTTATTTATTCAATCAGGAATTCCTTTTTATTACCCAATGATTGAAGAAGCAATTTTGAATAGTTTACAAAAGATAAACAGCAATACAATTATGGTGAATCCAGAAGAAGCTATAAAAACAGCGTTAAAAGTGAAACCAGATTTTATTTTGGTACTAAGTGGTTTAAGCGGAGAATTTAATAGTGTTATGCCAGTTCTAAAGAATGCAGGTTTTATTACTGGACTTTGGTTGACAGATGATCCGTATTATACGGATGTAACACGAAATCTCGTTCCGTATTATGATTACATATTTACGCAAGATTTAAATTGTATCAAGTTTTATAGGGGGATAGGATGTAAGAATGTGTTTCATCTCCCTTTAGCAGCAAATCAAGATGCGCTTAAATCTTCTCTTAAAGAAGATACATATAAGTATGATCTTAGTTTTATAGGCACCGCATTTGAAAATCGAATTAATTTTGTTGATTCGATTGCAGAGTATTTAGTAGAAAAGAACATAAAAATTGTAGGGTTTGGTTGGGAGAAGTTAAAGAATTATGAAAGATTAAAGGGTAAAATACAACTCTTGCCACTTGCAAAGTATGAAGATGCGTTACAGTTTTACGTATCTACTAAAATCAATATAAATTTACATCGTTCACCAAGTGATCAGGAATTGAATTGTAACGCTGCAAATATCCAAGCATATTCAGTAAATAATAGGACGTTTGAAATTAATGCCGTAGGTTCTTTTCAATTAACTGATATACGTCCAGATATATCAAAGCATTACATACCAGGCGTTGAAATAGAAACTTTTAATAATGCACCGGAGTTTATACAAAAAGCGGAGTATTATTTGGAACATGTACAAGAAAGAAAACAAATAGCAAAAAATGGGCTGGATAGAACTTTGAAACATCACACATATGATAGACGTGTATTACAATTATTAAACTATATTAATTTCATGAGCGTGAAGATGTAGTCTAACCATTAACTGAAATGATAAGTGTTGGGTGTTTTCAAAGAGAGTTAACCCTCGTATTCTATAAAAATCATTTACGAAAAAGGGATTTGGATAATTTTGTTGAATTTATTTATTCTGAAAAAATGATTTTGCATACAAACTAATTTACATCTAATAATTAGAGGAGATTAAAAATGAATCACTTTTTTGTAGAATTTGGGGAATATAAAGCAAGTGTTTGTGAATGGGGAGATAACAGTAATCCTCAAATCATTTGTTTTTATGGTTTAGGAAGTACAAAATTAAGTTTTATAGAAATAGCGGAACTTTTAAAAGATAACTATCATATTGTATCGTTTGATCTACCTGGACATGGGAAAACACCAAGTTTTGAGAAGGATGAAGATTTCGGTGCATCCCATTTAACAAATTGGGTAGTGGCATTACTTGAGCACATAGGAAACGAAACATTTCATATAGTAGCACATTCATGGGGAGCAAGTGTTGCGCTTCACTATGCAGCAGAGCGTCCAGAAAAAGTGAATAAAATGGTGTTGTTAGATGGTGGCTATCATCATGGGAAAATGAATGCAGACTATTTTGCGAAGCTATATAAAGATGCGAAAGAAGGAGAGTGTCCACCGCGATCATTAGAAGAAGAAATCACTCATTACGAAAAAGATTTTGATGAATATATTTTTGATAGCAAAGAAGCGTTCATTCAATCAGAAAAACTGGCTTACAGTAGGTGGTCACCATTAATAGAACGAGCGGTTTATGACTTAATGCGAGAAGAAGATAGTAAAGTAAAATGGCATGCTACTGGCGATACCGCTAGAGGTGTAATTAAGTTTCAATATACGGTGTATAAAACGTTGAAATCGCATAAAATTAAAAACGATATTTTATTATTGTATTGCGATCTTCCAGATAATTATTTAGAAATAAGAGAATTACAGATTGCGGCATTTAAGAAACATATTGATATTACGACTAAGCTTTATACAGATACAGGGCATTTAATGCATTGGGATAGACCAGAAGAGATTGCTGAGGATATTTTAAATGGGTTCATATAAAGAAGGTCCGTTGTTCGAATGTGAGCAACGGATTTTCTTTTGAAAAATTTAATGTAGTTGTCATAGCCAGTTCTTTGTAAATAGACAAAATAAAACCTAGCTATAAGTTCGAAAGGTTGTAAGCCTAATATTCATGCATCTCGGCTGTACCCCATATTAGAAAAACGATATTTTGATGCAAATTTATGGTGCAAGCAAGAGCATTACAGTTCTATCACCAATTCTTTTTTTGATATAATAGATATGAAGCAGGAAATAGATAGAAAGATACTGCTAGTAATTTATACTTAAAATGTAGGGAGATTGAACAGTGTTATGGGGAATGAAAAAGAAATTAGTTCCGCTAAATTAATATGGAAGATGACGCGCCCGCATACATTAACGGCGACGTTTTCTCCTGTAATTTTAGGAACAGTAGCATCACTGTATGTTACAGAAATTCATTGGCTTTTATTTATTGCGATGATGGTTGCATGTTTAGCATTGCAAATCGCAACGAATTTATTTAATGAGTACTATGATTTCAAACGTGGATTAGATACAGCTGAGTCTGTTGGAATTGGCGGCGGAATTGTCCGTCATGGATTGAAACCAAAAAATGTGTTAACAGTTGCGCTTTTATTGTATGTACTAGCTGCACTTATTGGCATTTATATTTGCATGAATAGTAGCTGGTGGTTAGTCGTCATCGGTTTAATTGGGATGGCAGTTGGGTATTTATACACAGGTGGTCCATTACCAATTGCGTACACTCCGTTTGGAGAATTAGTTTCTGGCTTGTTAATGGGGACATGTTTTGTACTCATTGCTTTCTTTATTCAAACGAATACGATAACGACTGAAAGTGTATTGATTTCCATTCCAATTGGAATTTTAGTCGGTGCAATTAACATGTCAAATAACATCCGAGATATTGAAGAAGATATTAAAGGTGGAAGAAAGACATTAGTAATCCTCCTTGGGAGAGAAAAAGCAATAGTAACACTAGCTGTAGCCTTTTTCATTGCTTATTTATGGATTGCTGTAATTGTATTGATGGGTTATATAAGCCCTTGGGCATTAGTTATGTTCCTAGGTTTGAGAAAGCCAATCTCTGCCATTCAAAGTTTCCAAAAAGGAGCAAAGGATCCCGGATATATGCGCATCGCAATGAAATCAACAGCGATGACAAATACGATTTTCGGCTTCTTATTATCGGCAGGATTATTAATTAGTTATCTGTTTTAAATAAAAACTATTGTTAAGTGACTAAACCCCAATTTCTCGATTTTAATATAGAGAAATTGGGGTTTTTATCATTTTTAAACAAAATCGACATTATCTGCATTTTATCTTTATCCATCTCTATTAATCTATTTATTGTAAACACCGGTTGAAACTAATGATTCAGTCGAATAAAGGCTCAGCCTTATAAATAATGAATATGAAAATTAATAGGGAAAGGATCGAAAAATAATGAAAGAATCGCAAAGTAAGAAAAAAACAAGTGTAGTAACGAAGGCAATCATATCTTTAGGAGTTGTTTTAGCAACGACCTTTTTCACATTCTTTTTAATTGGGAAATGGAACTCTATCCCAGTGAAGGGAGTAGCTAATGAAAGTAGTAAACAAGTTAATACGCAACAACAAGAAAAGAAAAAGGAAACACCACCGGCAAAACAGAAAAGACCTGATGGAAAACCGGTAGGAAAAGTTGTTTATTTAACATTCGATGATGGTCCTAGCGAATTAACTGGGGAATTTTTAGATGTACTAAAAGAGCAAAATGTTGCCTCGACATTTTTTATGCAAGGTAGCAATTTACAAAATACAGGTTTTCAGGAAAACGTAAAACGAGCGGTAAAAGAAGGACATTATATTGGTGCTCATAGTATGACACATAATAGTGATAAGCTATACAAAAAAGGACAATTCGTACCGGAAATGAAAGAAACGTTAGCTCTTATCCATAATATTACGGGTACAACTCCTAAACTAGTTCGTCCGCCATATGGATCTGCACCAGGATTAAAGGGTGAGGAAATTCGTAATCAAATTGTAGAAGCAGCAATAAAAGTTTGGGATTGGACAATAGACTCAAATGATTGGAAATTAAAAGGAAACCCACAGCAAATTATAGAGAATGTAAAGCGTACAACAACAGAAGATGTGGAAGTAGTTCTAATGCATGAAAAGGCACAAACATTACAAGCTCTTCCTGAAATTATAAAATTTTATAAAGAGCAAGGGTATGAATTTGGGGTATATAATGATGAGGATCATTTTCGTCTAAATTTCCAGAAAGATCAACGTCTATAGTATAAACAGAATTATCTTGAAAAGAAGGTTTCTATTACTAAATTAACAACTAAACTAAAGTCGATTTTCTATACGATAAAGAAATCGGCTTTTTCTTTATAAAATTTTATTGTAAAACGGTATTTGAGGGCTCGTATTATTTTTTCTAAACATATTAGTTAAGATTATTCGACAATCATATTAATAATAATTAAAGTATAGAATATACACATCTTAGGGAGGGCATATATGTGAAGAAGTGGATGAAAATTGTTCTGTACTCTTTATTAGGTATTTTACTTATGGGAAGTATTACTTTTTTTGTTTGGTCTCAGTTTACTTATAAACCAACGAAAGAGGCCTTGTCGTTAGTGGATGATAAAAAAGATGAAGATAATATCGTCTTTGGAGAGAAAGAGACTAAAATAGGGGTTATTTTTTATCAAGGAGCTAAAGTAGAAGTTGAGGCTTATAGTTACTTAGGAGAAGCTCTTGCAAAAGACGGACATTTTGTAGTAATGCCTAAGTTACCATTAAACTTAGCGATACTTGGAATAAATGAGGTAGACAGTGTAATTGAAAAGTATCCTGAAGTTCAAAAATGGTATGTTGCGGGGCATTCAATGGGAGGAGCCATGATTTCTAAGTATGCCTTTCAACATGAAGAAAAGGTAGAAGGGATTATTTTCTTAGGTTCTTATCCCGCAGAGGATTTCTCTACCAAATCGATTCCGATGCTATCTATTTATGGAGAAGTAGATGCTTTAGCAACTGTAGAAAAAATAGAGAACAGTAAAAAGTTCATGTCAAAGAATACAACTATGCACATGATAAAAGGGGGAAACCATGCTAATTTTGGCATGTATGGTGAGCAAAAGGGTGATAATGCGAGTTTAATTACGGCAAAAGCACAACGAGATGAAACAGTGAAAGTAATGGAACAATGGTTATTAAAACAATGATAACAAGTTTAATAAAGTAATCGAAAGAGAGTATAAATAAAAGAAGCAACTCATACGAGTTGCTTCTTTTATTTATCTTGCATTTCCAATTATCCTTTAATCTTTTCAGAAATAACTGTATAAGAGTCAACGTGTCTTTCTTTTACATGAATTTTTATAGGCATATTTAAAAAGTTTTTGCCATTTTAATATGAAGGGCGAATATATAATGTATATTTTACGAACGCTGTACTTTACGAACAGTGTTCGTTATGTTAAAGTTAATGTGCAATTGAGAACAAACCATAAGTGTAAAAGTAAAATTGAAAAGAAGGATTGAGATTTGATAATCCAGCAAGAACGCAACAAACTAATTTTTCGTTAAAAAAGATTCTTTCAATATTAGGATCAGTTACACTCGGTATGTTTTTAATAATTTTAGATAGTACGTTAATATCATGCGTGATTATGGTACACCATACAGTGGTGCATTGAAAATCTTAAGAATAGATTATAAATTAATAAATTTAAGGAGTGTTTATTATGTCAACTTTATCTAAAGGGCAAAAACGTATTGCTATTATTGGTGGAGGTCCAGGAGGATTAATGCTTGCTCTACTTTTACAACAAAATGGTATAGAACCTGTTATCTATGAAAGAGAACTACTTGATATGAACAGTCAAAGAGGCGGTTCTCTGGATATTCACGAAGAATCCGGACAAATGGCACTTAAAGAAGCTGGTCTTTACGAGAAGTTTCAGGAAATTGCCCGCTATGAAGGTGAGGATTTCCGTCTTCTAGATAAAAACGGAAAGAGTTTTATCGATGAAATAACTGCCCCTGATGAAAAAGGGGAGCGACCTGAGATAGATCGCGGTGTGCTTTGTGACCTTTTGCTAAATGCTCTTGATAAAAGCTGTATTAAATACGGATATAAGTTAGAAAAAGCTGTTTCACTTGAAAACGGTATGACACAACTTCATTTTGAAAATGGATTTGTCGATACAGTTCATGGTCTTGTTGGGGCAGACGGGGCATTTTCACGTGTTCGTCCTTTGCTAACGAATACCGATATTGAGTATACAGGTCTAACTTTCTTTGAACTTAATATACGAAATGTGGCTGAGAATCATCCAGACTTATCCGAATTCAACAGACGTGGTAAAGTATTCGCTTTAGGTGATAATAAGGGAATTCTTGCTCAACTAAATGGGGACGGTCGCATTAAAGTATATGCTAGTCTAAAAGTTGAAAAAGACTGGACGGAAAAAAATGATATTTGTACAGATAAACCTATAGAAGCGAAAGCTAAATTATTAGAGTTATTTCATGATTGGGATGAAAAATTAAAGAAATACATCCATTATGCTGAAGATTCAATTATACAAAGACGAATTTATATGCTCCCAATTCATTTCAAGTGGAAACGTAATCCGAGTGTTACTCTAATTGGAGATGCAGCTCATGTAATGTCACCATTTGCAGGTGAAGGCGTTAACTTAGCAATGTTTGATGCATTGAATCTAGCTCTTGCAATCATCCGAAATAAAGATTTTGCTAGTGCAATTGAAGAATACGAAGAAAAAATGTATGCTTATTCATCTGAAAAAGCACAGGAGTCATATGATAATTTGGAATTAAGTTTCTCTGATGATGCAGCTGCTAAACTTGCAGACTTAATGAATTCATTCCATGAGAAATACAATACTGATTTTGCAAATTGATAATATATTTACTAATATATTCGGCCATGATATAAAGTAATTATGGAAAATTCAAATCGAAAAATAATTAGTCGCAGAGATCGACCAGCTAAAGAGCCGCTAAGTCATGAACTCATCGTAAAAACTGCTTATGAACTTCTTAAAGAGCAGGGTATTGCAGGTATGAGCATGCGTAAGGTGGCAAAAGAACTGGATACTGGTCCATCTTCATTGTATGTTTATGTTAAAAATTTTCAAGAATTAAGTTCATTGGTATTGGATTATGGCCTTGGTCAATTGGTATTACCTGAACAAAAGCAAGACTCATGGAAGGAAAATTTAATTGGGGCGCTAAGTGCATATTTTTTATTACTATACGAGGAACCTGGTATCGCTGAACTTACTTTCTCATCTATTCCGAAGGGGACAAACATTCTTAAGTTGACAGAGTACATTCTTGCAACACTGCAGGAGGGTGGAATTCATTCTAAATCTGCAGCATGGGGAGTAGATCTTTTATTACTATACGTTTCTTCAGTAGCATATGAACATACTTCTAGGAAAAAGCATGGGACTATGCAAATATCTGATATAAAAGAAACATTCCAAAATGTGGACCCGGCTCTCTTTCCGATTCTTTTCAGTCTAGGAGATGAGATGTTCTCCGGAGATATGAAGTCTATGGAGCGTTTTCACTGGGGACTTGAAGTGTTATTGCACGGTATTCAACATTTCAATAAATAAAGACCAAATTTTAAGAGGGCGGGAAAGAAAAATCCCTATTAAGTATGCATATAACCGTTATTATTATTTCTTTATTCTCCAAGGGCATTGCTAGTTTAGTGAAAAAGGACTCTTATATATTAAGAGTCCTTTTTATATAATTGCTATCATTTTTTATGTATATCCAGATCTTGAATGGATCAATTCACATGAAATAACCTTATTTGGGTATAAATATTAAAAAATTGAAGGAGTTTAATATGAAAAAAATAAGCTGAATTAAATCGGTTTATTTTTTAGTTATTCACTATGTTCAATTGACCTCTTACTTTCTCCGGAATATCCTCTTCAGAAATAATATCGTAAGAATACACATACTTTCCTTTTACATGAATTCTCAAGTAAGTTTTTCTTATAAAATCATTAGGAGTGTTCGTTCCTACTATATATTCTTTCTCATTCCTTAATTCATCAACACCTTTTAGTGAGTAAATAGACCGGTCTTTATACTGATAATCTGTAATACCATAACCCTTCGCAACGGCGTATACATTTTTTTCTTCAGCAATCGGATTAAATTTGTCTAAATCCCCGCGTAATATGAAGGGTAGTAAGTATATAGGAAGACCTATGCCTATTATGCAAATTACAAATTTCTTCATGAGTGTTTCTCCTTTTGTTGAATTAATTATCTTTAAGTATAGGGAAAAATTCTTATGAAT
This sequence comes from Bacillus thuringiensis, assembly GCF_022095615.2. Lineage (NCBI taxonomy): Bacteria > Bacillati > Bacillota > Bacilli > Caryophanales > Bacillaceae > Bacillus > Bacillus thuringiensis. The sequence continues at coordinate 2,934,145 of NZ_CP155559.1, read as the reverse complement.
TTAGAAGTAAATTTCTTAAGTTTTTCTTAAATAGGTTTTTGAAGGAGGGATAACATTGTATGGTTATTCTCTCGGGTAAATCGTATTATTTTTTATGTATATTTTCGTGGGTTTTATGAAAAGCGAACCATTTCTGGATAAATTATGATATCTTTCTTTATAGATATATTTTGAAATATGATTTTGTGAATTAATTATGAATATATTTTATTTTCGAAAACATCTCTTGATAAATACACAGAATTATTGTAAAGTGGTGATAATTAAAATGTATATTGTTTGAAAGCGATGAAAGGAAATAGTAACAAATATTCTTTCTTTTAGAGAGTCGGTGGATGGTGTAAACCGATAGAAAGAACTTGTGAATCCGTCCTTGAGCGAAATGTGGAACACTTCAATGCGAAGTTAGTAATCGTTTCCGGCTAAAAGCCGTTAATAATTTAAGTGGAGGGCGTATATTTTTGCGTTTTCAACTAGGGTGGCAACGCGGGTTAACTCTCGTCCCTTTTATAGGGACGGGAGTTTTTTGTATTTTATCTAGTTAAATTCCTAGTTTTAAAAAAATTAGTTACTTAATTAAGGGGGAAATGAAACATGTTAGATGTAAAAGTATTACGTACAAATTTGGAAGAAACAAAGAAAAAATTACTTTATCGTGGTGGAGAGTTTTTGGAATTAGATAAATTCGAGGAATTAGATCAAAAGCGTCGTGAACTGTTAGTGGGGGTAGAAGAGTTAAAAAATAGACGTAATGAAGTATCTGAACATATTGCGAATTTAAAGCGTGAAAAACAAGATGCTAATGAACTTATTAATGAAATGCGTGAAGTAGGAGAAAATATTAAAACGTTAGATGATGAGTTACGTTATGTAGAAGAAGAGTTAAATACAATATTGCTAGCATTACCTAATCTACCTAATGAGGCAGTGCCTGTTGGAGCATCAGAAGATGATAATGTCGAAATACGCAAGTGGGGAGAAATAAATGAATTTTCATTTGAAGCAAAACCACATTGGGAAGTTGCTGAAAAGTTAGGATTACTAGATTTTGAGCGTGCAGCGAAAGTAACGGGAAGCCGCTTCGTCTATTACAATGGGTTAGGGGCACGTTTGGAGCGAGCGGTAGCTAATTTTATGTTAGATTTACATGTTGAAGAACATGGATATACAGAAGTGATTCCACCATTTATCGTAAATAGTGATAGTTTATTAGGGACGGGACAATTCCCGAAATTTAAAGAAGATGTATTCACATTAGAGGACACCGATTACTCTTTAATTCCAACGGCAGAAGTACCGTTAGCAAACTATTATCGTGATGAAATTTTAAATGGTGAAGATTTACCTATTAATTTTACAGCGCATACTCCATGTTTTCGTTCTGAAGCTGGTAGTGCAGGACGTGATACGAGAGGGTTAATTCGTCAGCACCAATTTAGTAAAGTTGAAATGGTTAAATATACAAAACCTGAAGATTCATACGATGAGTTAGAAAAGTTAATAGCAAATGCCGAAAGGGTACTGCAATTGTTACAATTACCTTATCGGGTGATTGTATTATGTACTGCGGATATGGCATTTCCAGCTGCAAAAACATATGACATTGAAGTTTGGTTACCAAGTTATGGCGTATATCGTGAAATTTCTTCTTGCTCAAACTGTGAAGATTTCCAGGCGCGCCGTGCAAGTATACGTTTCCGTCGTACACAAGGTGCAAAACCGGAACTGGTGCACACATTAAATGGTTCTGGATTAGCCATAGGTCGTACAGTAGCGGCTATTTTAGAGAATTACCAACAAGAAGACGGTTCAGTTATAATCCCGGAAGTATTGCGTTCATATATGAAAGGAATAGAAGTTATAAAATAAGAAAGACATTGATTTGAGAAAAGATTTTAAGGAATAAAGAATTATTTAATTAGATGAAAATTGAGAAAGCTTTTTTTAGATGAGTATATATCAAGATTAAATGATTTTACTGTGTGAGTATTTTTTCATAATAAATATAAAAGAGTAAGGAGATATTGTTAATGAACAATCAATATAAATTAATAGAAGAATTTAATAATGCGGAATTTGATAAAAGTTTAAAATGGCTTTCTCCACCTAAAGATTGGGAGGTTAATAGTAATAAATCGAAGTTAATAATCAAAACGGATAAAGAGACAGATTTCTGGCAAAAAACACACTATGAATTTCAAGCAGATAATGGCCATTTTTTATACTATGAACTAAATGGAGACTTTAGATTGATTACGAAAGTAAAATCTAAACCAGCAAATAGATATGATCAAGCTGGTTTAATGGTTCGATTTTCAAAAGATAATTGGTTAAAGGCGTCTGTTGAGTATATACCTGATGACAATAGTAAACTAGGTGTTGTTGTAACAAAGAATGGATATTCTGATTGGTCTAGTCAAGAGTTTTTAGGAGATTTAAATTCTCTTTATTATCGCATAACAAGAAGGGGGAATAATTATTATGTTGATTATTCATTAGACGGGACAGTATGGAAACAAATAAGAATGGCGCATCTTTTTGAGGAAAAAGATTATATGAAAGTTGGCATTTATGCTTGCAGTCCACAAGGAGATGGGTATGAAGCAGAGTTTGAATGTATTAAGATTGAAAGTATAGATGATAATACAAAAGTTTATTAAAAGTGTAAAGTTTTTTTGGATTGTCTATAGTCATTTGTTAAAAAATAAATCTGTAAAATTGGGTACCTAAAAATATTAGTTGACTAGTTTGTTATAAAAAAAAGGAATGAACAATATGAACGTAATTGAAAATACAACAGTGCATTGTAGTGGCGCTCACTTATCATACATGAAAGCATTTTCCTATGCTTGGTCTTTAATAAAGAGAGGTTAAAACACCTGTATAAAACTTTTCAGTTAAGTGATATCTATATATGTAACTAGTAAAAAAGAGTGAGCTGTATTTTAGCTCACTCCTTTTTATGTCGTAATGTCCGGATATTTATAGTGATTTTTCATTTGATACAAATTCTTCTAGTCTATATTACACAACTTTTGATTACTTATTTTTTACTCATCTATAACAGTTTTTATTGTGGGATACGTTTTAATAAGATTTTTACGGATAAATATGTGTTGCGCAATGTTAATGGTGAGATTAACTTTAGCATTTGAATAATAAGGACAATCCCTTAAGGTTTCTTAAACATTTAAAAGTACGGTTATTTTAAATGGAATTTTCATAAAAATACCTTTAAAAAGAACAAACGTTCTCTCGTTAGGAGTTATAGCCTTGTATGATTATTTTTTTTTACCGAATCGTATTATTCTTTGTGTAGATTTTCGTAGCTTTTATGCAAGCATATCATGTATTAAAAAAGGGACTTGATCCACGATATACAAAATTAGCTGGCGTAGGGGATGTAATATTAGCAGCAATACTGCCATTGAAAGCGTTATGGATTAAGAAGATGGCAAGACGTTATATTGATGTTTTTTAGAGCTAAATTTTAATTCATAACCATATCACAGGTCATTTTAATTTCCCTCAAAAAAAGAAATTTGTTTTTTTAGAGATTGGATAAAGGAGAGGAAAATCCGTTCTTGTATGAATTGGCTAACAGTAGCTACAGGTTCAATAGGGAAATTTAAACTAACATTCATAAAGATAGTATCGGATCATTACTCGATTGAATTGAAATTATAAATTTGGTGACATTTAAAAGCCACGAAACGTCTTCATACCAGCGTTTCGTGGTTTTTTTGAACTATTCATGTACATATTTTTATACATTGTCCCCTAACTTTTACAGACTTACTTGAAATTACATTAAGCTTTATTCAGCCGGCGCTTGATTAGCGTCCATTTCTACAAATTCACTAAATTCATCTCCCCAATCACAGATGGCAGTTACTACGCGTTCTAGGCGACGACCTACTTCACTAAGTTCATACTCAACCTTTGGGGGGACTATAGGATATACACATCTAGTAATTATTTTATCTTCTTCTAACTCCCTTAATTGTCTGATTAACATGCGCTGATTCACATCAGGAAGTTTTTTTTGTATTTCACTTAATCTTAAAGGTGAACGTTGTAACAAACACCATATAATTGCTATTTTCCAACGCCCTCCTATTACAGATAAAGCTAAATCTTTTCCAGTGAAAAATTCCTTGTCCTTATAATGAATAACCAAAATTTTTGACCTTCCTTTCGTAAAAAATGTTTATAGTGACAAATTTGTCAGTATTGTAATTAAAATTATAAAGTGTAATCTTAGTGGTGTAAACAATAGAAAAAGAAAGTAGGGATTCAGTTGAAAAGTAGAGCTGCTGTTGCATTTAAGTCAGGAGAACCACTTCAAATCGTAGAAATCGATGTAGAAGAGCCAAAAGCAAAGGAGGTATTAGTTAAAATACTATATACTTCCGTCTGTCATACAGATGCTTTTACATTATCAGGTGACGATCCAGAAGGAGTATTTCCTGCTGTACTAGGTCATGAAGGTGCCGGTGTTGTCGTTTCAGTAGGTGATGAAGTTACTTCAGTAAAACCTGGTGATCATGTTATTCCACTATATACACCTGAATGCGGAGAATGTAAATTCTGTCGTTCTGGTAAAACAAACTTATGTAGTGCTGTACGAGAAACACAAGGTAAAGGCTTAATGCCTGATGGAACAACTCGATTCTCTTATAACGGAGAACCACTATATCATTACATGGGAACTAGTACATTCAGTGAATATACAGTTGTGAATGAAATTAACTTAGCGAAAATCGACGAAAACGCTCCGTTAGATAAAGTTGCCTTATTAGGGTGTGGTGTAACGACAGGTATTGGTGCTGTACACAACACTGCAAAAGTTGAAGAAGGAGCTGTGACAGCTGTATTTGGTTTAGGAGCGATTGGATTAGCTGCTATTCAAGGACTAGTTCAAGCGAAAGCAAGCCGAATTATTGCAGTTGATCTAAATCCTCAAAAATGGGAACTAGCTAAAAAAATGGGAGCGACTGATTTTGTGAACCCTGCAGATTATGATCGCCCAATTCAAGAAGTTATAGTCGAAATGACAGATGGAGGCGTGGATTATAGTTTTGAATGTATTGGTAATGTTGAAGTAATGAAGTCAGCTCTTGAAGCATGTCATAAAGGTTGGGGCGAAAGTATTATTATTGGTGTAGCTGGTGCTGGTAAAGAGATTCATACTCGTCCATTCCAATTAGTAACGGGCCGAGTATGGCGTGGATCAGCCTTTGGTGGAGTTAAAGGAAGATCAGAGCTTCCAGAAATGGTTGCAAATTATATGCAGGGTGATATTGATTTAGATTCATTTATTACTCATCATTTAGAATTTAAAGATATCAATGAGGCATTTGATTTATTACACAAAGGTGAATCCATTCGTACGATTTTAACTTATGGAGAGTGAGAGAATGAGTCTTACATGTATTGAACAACATCGTTCTTTCGGCGGAGAGCAACGTAAATATAGTCATTATTCAGAAGTTTTGCAATGTGATATGAAATTTAGTATCTACTTACCATCAAATAAAGAAAAGAAAAAAATCCCGCTTATATGGTGGTTATCTGGTTTAACTTGTACAGATGATAATTTTAGTCAAAAAAGTGGATTCCAACGTTTGGCTGAAAAGCATCAAGTTGCAGTAATCATGCCAGATACTTCACCGCGTGGAGAACACGTTTCAGATGTTGCAGCATGGGATCTTGGACAAGGAGCAGGTTTTTATGTAAATGCTACCGAGGAACCTTGGGCAAATCATTATAAAATGTATTCCTATATAGTAGATGAATTAACATCCATTGCATTGACTATCGTACCTAATTTTTCAGGTGAAGAAAGCATAATGGGGCATTCAATGGGAGGACATGGGGCGTTAGTGATTGGTTTGAAAAATGCTAAGAGATTCAAAGCGATTTCTGCTTTCTCGCCAATCCTAACCCCTAGTCAAGTCCCATGGGGAATACATGCTTTCACCTCTTATTTAGGTGAAGACAAAGATTCTTGGAAACAATGGGATGCTTCAGAATTAATTAAAGAAGATACGATTCCACCTATTCTTATTCTGCAAGGTAGTCAAGACGAGTTTTATCCAAAACAATTGGCAGAGCATATTTTCTTAGAGAATGCTCAAAAAAATAGTCAAATGGTAACTTATAAAAAAATGGAGGGCTATGATCATAGCTACTTCTTTATTGCTACTTTCTTACATGAGCATTTCTCTTTCCATATGAAATATTTAAGATGATTCATATTTACAAGCAAAATATAGTAACAAAAGTATCCGCATGTAGGGGTGTGGGTACTTTTGATTGTTATATTTTGTCGTGTTTTATCGTCTGTAAAACAATTAAATGAGGGGGAAGAGTTTATGTGTATGAAAAAAATACTATTTAATTACGGTGTTAAACGATCCTTATTAAAAGCTCGTTATGGAATTGAAAAGGAAAATCGCCAAGTTGACTTAGTTGAGAGTTTGACTGAAACGTCTAAATCCATTTCATATATTCAGTTTAATGCTAAAACAGTAGAAGACATGATTAATAACTTAGCAGCTATCCACGAAATCCCTTCTCTTTCTGTGGATAAGAATAAAATGCTTTGGCCATTAATATCCAAATGCTGAATGTAAAAAATAGCTATAACTTTGGCGATTTCTATATCAAATATTTGAGTTGATGGGGGGTACCGTTTATATGGAAATGAAAAAAATGTTAAACAATGACCGTATTAAACCATATGTATTAAAAGCACGTTTTGGCGTTGAAAAAGAAAGTCAACGAGTGGATCTATCAGGAAGTTTAGCTAAAACAGAACATCCCAATAGTATTTCAGTAAGAGATGACCATCCTTATATTCAGCGGGATTTCTCTGAAACACAGATGGAACTAATCACACCAGTTACCGAGACACTAGAAGATTTATTTAATTATTTAGCAGCTATTCATGATGTTGCCTATCGTTCTATGGGCGTTACCGAAATGCTTTGGCCATTAAGTATGCCACCACAGTTGCCCGAAAAAGAAGAAGATATTATGATTGCGAAACTTAATAATCATGAAAATGTTTTATATCGCCGATATTTATCTAATTCTTATGGTCGACGAAAACAAATGATTAGTGGTATTCATTTCAATTTTGAATTTAGCGATGATTTAATTCAGGTATTATTTGAATTACAATCAGAAATAAAAGATTATCATCAATTTAAAACAGAAATTTATTTGAAAGTCACAAGGAATTATTTACACTATCGATGGCTAATAACGTATTTCTTCGGTGCTTCTCCTAGTAGTGAAAAGAATTTCTTTGAAAAAAATCCTTTAAATGGCGCCGTAAGAAGCATTAGAAATAGTAAATATGGTTATAGCAATGAAAACGATGTTCAAGTATCCTATAGTAGTTTACAAAACTATATATCTGATCTTTCTTCGTTAGTGCGTAAAGGGGTTTTATTAGAGGAAAAAGAATTTTATGCATCTGTCCGTTTAAGGGGCGGCCCAAAAGTCTCAGATTTAAATAATCAGGGTATTCGTTATATGGAATTAAGAAACCTAGATTTAAATCCTTTTGAAACATATGGAATTAGCCATGAACAAGCAGAATTTCTGCACCTTTTCCTCATCTATTTACTCTGGATTGACCAAGATGATCATAATGATGAATGGGTAAAAATCGGTGATATTCAAAATAATTTAGTGGCTCTTGAACATCCTTTAGAACATACGCAATTTAAAACAGATGCTGAGCGTATTGTTGATGAGATGGAACATGTAACAGAGTTGTTAGACATAACGGTTTCGAATACATTATTTGTTAACTTAAGAGAAATGCTAACAGATCCAAGTAAGACTTTAGCTGGACGACTTTATAAAGAGATTATAAAAAGTAGTCAAAGACAGGTAGCTTCCCGTATTGCTAAAGAAAATTATAAAAAATCATGGGATAAACCGTATCAGCTATCAGGATTTACTGACATGGAGTTATCTACACAAATTTTAATGTTTGATGCTATTCAACAAGGAATACAAGTAGACGTTTTAGATCGACAAGATCAATTTTTAAGACTAAAGCTAGGAAGTCATGTTGAATATGTGAAGAATGGGAATATGACTAGTAAAGATAGTTATATATCACCATTAATTATGGAAAATAAAACAGTAACAAAGAAAATTCTTCAACAACATGGATTTCGTGTGCCGATAGGCGAGGAATTTAACGATATAGAAAAAGCTTTACGTTCCTATGATTTATTTGCAAGAAAGCCTTTTGTTGTAAAACCAAAAACAACAAATTATGGATTAGGAATATCTATCTTTAAAGAAGACGGAACAAGTTACGAAGACTATCAAAAAGCACTCACATTAGCATTTAAAGAAGACTCATCCGTATTAATAGAAGAATTTGTTTATGGAACAGAATATCGATTTTTTGTTCTAGATGACAAGGTTCATGCTGTTTTATTACGAATTCCTGCTAATGTTGTAGGGGACGGTACACATACGATTGAAGAATTGGTTCTTCAAAAAAACTTGGATTCATTAAGAGGAATGGACCATAGGACACCTTTAGAAAGTATACAATTAGGTGAATTGGAGCTCTTAATGCTTAAAGCTCAAGGGTACCGAAAAAATTCAATTCCAATAAGTGGCGAAATTGTATTTCTGCGAGAAAATTCTAATGTCAGTACAGGTGGAGATTCAATCGATGTGACAGATCAAATTCCCGATGATTATAAGAAACTAGCTATAGATGCGGTAGCTGCACTTGGAGCTAATATTAGCGGTATAGATTTGATTATTGAAAACACAGAAATCCCTGCAGCAAATAAAAACGCTTATGGAATTATTGAGGCAAACTTTAATCCATCAATGTACATGCATATATATCCGTATAAAGGAAAGTCTAGACGTTTAACTATGTATGTACTACATTATTTATTCCCTGAATTGTTAGTTGGTAGTTAAATTTAATTAAAAAGGTCCTTAGTTATGTCTAGGGCACTGAAAAAGTTCTTATAGTTTAAAAAGCGAAAGCTTCCTCGATTTTATCGAGGAAGCTTTCGCTTTTTTCATGTATAATGATTGAACTAATTCTAGGTGGTGTCTCATTCCTTGTATAACATTTTAAAAAATTGAATTTACACTAGGTAAGGTTGAAAGGAGTTATATATGTCAGATAGAGCCCAACTAAAATGTTATTTAACGAGTATAAATACATAATTTCTATAATTGAAAGAGAAATAAAAGTATTTGAAGGTAAAGATGAACTTTACAAACTATGGATGGAAGATAAAGTTATTGATACTGTAAAATTTGTTGATTTAGGTTTAGCATTATAAGTTCAAAGTGAATTAATTGCAAGATTGTTCTTGATTAGTATTCAGTTCGTTGTGGAAAAATATAGATTGTGCAATTTTATTTATAGAGAAAGTAATGGGAATTGAGGGAGTAAAAAGATAATAGAGCTTAGATTTGCAATAATAAATGTTTTTTTATTAGATAATTACGTTACCAATAATCGAGATGTTTGCGGATACATTTATTTTTGGGATACATAATTATATTTAGAGAATACCCAGTTACAGTATTTGAATTTTTAATAAGAAGGGATGCGAAGGAATGAACTCACAGAGACAAGGCTATACAGGCTGGTGGCAAGGCGGACACGGTGGTTGGCCAGGTGGACACGGTGGTTGGCAAGGTGGACACGGTGGTTGGCAAGGTGGACACGGTGGTTGGCCGGGCGGACACGGTGGTTGGCAAGGTGGACACGGTGGTTGGCAAGGCGGACATGGATATTAAAAAGATACTATAAAATCATTCTTTTATGCAAAGTTTGTATATTTTCATTTGTATAGTAAGGATATAGTGAAAACAGCAAAAAAAACCTGTGAAGTAAGGATTCTATCTGTAAAATTAAAGCAGTGGAAATGTCAAAAGAACAAAAGACACAGCTTTTTATTATTTAAGGAGAAAGAGACTATCAAGTTCAATCGAAAATCGAAATCCCTCTTTGGAAAGAACAACTAGAAGAACGAGATAACATTGATTATCGACTATATTCAAAGTTAAATCTCTTATTTATAGAAGGACATGGAGAAATAAGTAAACCGGATGAATATTATAATTCTGCTAATATCCCTGAGTATGTTATAAATGATATTGCTGCTTGGGTGCAAGGAAGATTGCAATTAAATTAGCAACCATATGTTTTAATAAAGACTTTCTTTCTGTAATCAAAATAGAAACATTTTTATTAGGTTATATGTTTTTTAAAAGCACTCTTTGAAAAGGAGTGTTTTTTTATTTTTCTTTTGATTTAATTACCGAAAAAAGTATCTTGTACTCCTTTTGTAACTTTTTCTAAATAGAATTTTTCTATAAAATAAGGGGCTTTCCTTTTAAATAAATTGTTATTTGTAACACTGCTATCAAAGGAAAGTGCTCGTGACATCTCTTTAATATTCAAAAACATTAATAACCTATTGTGTGAAATTTTTCGGAAATTTAGGTTTAACATCTTTAAATTGGAAGCCAAGTATTTGACGACATCACCAATCAATCTGAATATGAATCTAAATTATAATAACGACCGAAATGGAGTTCGTTGAATAGATGTGCCAAATTATGTAGCTTCTTTTCCCCATATAATAAATTCTTTATAAGAAAGGATAAAAAATGCTTGTATAGAGGAAATGTTTAAAATTAAAAATAGCTAGTATATAGGAGGTCTTCCTTTTAACAGAATAAGACCTCCTATGCTATTTATTTTGTAATTTAGTTGCTCTAAAAACTTTTCCTCAAAGACATGAATACCTACATGCAAATTACATATTACGGATATTATTCGATCAAAAATAAAACTATTCAGAAAGGAAGAATAATATGGAATGCATAAAAATGCCGAAATGGAGTTGGTATCATGTGAGAACTAGTGAGCTTGAAAGACTTTCTTCTACAATCCCTCGTGATGTAACATTTTATTTCTCTCAATTTGTAAAGAAAATAAGTTCTCCTTGTGAAAATGGATTATATGTTTATACGTTATCACCAAGTCAGACTTGTGTATATGGTTCGTTTTTATATGATCAAAATAAAAGGACGCCAAAATTCAAAATTTTCTTCATTATTTCGTAGCTCATGGAATACTGATAACGTTTCAGGAAAAAGAGGAAGAGGACTTTCAGAAATTAATACATAATGCCTCTTCTAGTGCAAAAAATTGTAATAGTTCCGCTGAAGGATTATGTGCTATCTTATCAATGTTTATATCTCACTATTTGCGAAAGGTTGACTATTTCGAAAACAATTTTAGAAATGTATTATGGGATTTTTATCATCATAATACCATAGCAGTTTTAGAAAGAATTTATCATATTCGTCATGAACTATTTATGAACACACATGTGTTTCGCCTAATACAAGAAGTGTTACAAGGCCTGAAAGAAGCTTGGTTAGAAAACTTAGCAAACACCCTTTGTTATAAACAAACATACGTAAAATTAGAGCGTGGATTACAATTTGTTAAAGAGTACCAAGAAGAATTGGACACGATGATTCATTTACAAGAAGTTGTTTCTTCTCATCGTGGGAATGAAATTATGAAAGCTCTTACTGTATTAACTGCTGTAAGTACGCCTTTGACGGCCTTAGGAGCATTGTGGGGGATGAATTTTAAATATATGCCTGAACTAGAATAAAAATATAGCTATTTAATTGCTCTCTTATTTATTATTTTCACAACAGGAGGTATGTATATGCGATTTAAAGGATGGACAGGTGATTTATTATGAGTAAAGAAAAAGAAATCTTTTTTTAAATCCAATTAATCTTGTTTATAAAAAATGTGATAGATATTAACCATAGATATATGGTTAGTAATATTTATTAATTGAGGTAGTATTATATCCCCATCAAGTTAAAGTTTTGATGTCCCCGCAATGATAAAAATGGTGAATCTTTGTTTAAAAACTATATCATACATGTGTAGACTCACCATGTAAGATTTGTCCAAATACTATTTAGAATATGACAAAAGAGAACTTGCGTTAGAAAACAAGCTCTCTTTAAAAGAAATAACGTAATTGAGATACTTATATATTAACAATTGTTTTCTTCTAATTCCATATGCCTTATGTTGAGAAATAAATTATAAGTGGCTTGATAAAGCTAAAATGAATTATTGACATAATATTTTGACGATAATATAATGAATCTCGAATTCAAGATAAGTTGTAAAGGATTGGTAATTATGAGCGTGATTAACGATGAGAGCTTATCTTTAAAGTTATTTGTTATATTATCAAGGGAATTACAGTCAATCACTAAACGTATTGAAAAGGATATAAAAATTTATGGACTTAATCCAACTGAATTTGCAGTGCTTAAGCTACTATACAGTAAAGGCGACCAGCCTATACAAAAACTTGGAGACCAAAATATTACTTGCAAGTAGAAGTATCACGTATGTAGTGGATAGGTTGGAAAAGAAGAGGTGAAAACCATGTCCTAAAGACCGCCGTGTCACGTATGCATCAATTACTTCAGAAGGTATTGAATTGGTGACACTAATTTTTCCTCAGCATAAAGAGGGGATTCGGCAAATATTTGGTAGTTTGGACTATATTGAGAAAAAAATGATAATCGAAAAGTTGAAAAAATTAGGGTATTATGCACTAGAACTATAAATTTTTAGAAATATATCTCTAATTAGTAACGTCCTAATTAAATATAATTTAAATAAATAGGAGGAAAAATTAATAAATGGTAGTAAACTTATTGTAATACAAAATGAATAAAACGTGTAATTTCGATTGGTATAGTATGAAATAAAGTTGTTATGTTAACGTATACATATCGTCCTTTTCATTATAAATCTTTCATAAAGCGGAGAGTGGGTATCAAGAATGGAATTACGTCATTTAGAGTATTTTATTCAAGTTTGTAATAATAATAGTTTTACTAAAGCTGCGGAAGTTCTAGGTATTTCACAGCCGACTTTAAGTCAACAAATCCGTGTGTTAGAAGGTGAACTTGATACACCCTTGTTTCATCGAGTTGGAAGAGGTATCAAAATGACAGAAGCGGGTAAGCTGCTATTTGATAAAGGGAAATTTATCATGCAACAATTTGATGACGTTTATAATGAAATTTTTGAATTAAAGGGGGTAAAAAGAGGTGTAATTACTATAGGAGGTTTATTAGAGGATCTCACTTATTTAACACCTTATATTATGAAGTTTCAACAACATTATCCTAACATTGTAGTAAAGATTATAGAATCTGAAGTTGCTGTAAATCAAATCGTTGATAAAAATATTGATATAGGCATCACGCGTAGTGCTCAAATTCCAGACACATTAACAAGCACCCTTTTGTATAGCGAAGAGCTTGTCCTTGTCATTCCAAAAAATCATCCTTTGAATGAAACATCATTTGTTTCTTTTCGAGAATTAGTAGGACTGAGTAGAATAATGGTTTCATGTAGTTGTCGTGAATCTATTAAAATATATTGTGAGAGTTTAGGGTTATCTTTATCTGAAGCAAATATAGAAACAAAATCTTCTATTTCTCTATTGAGCCTTGTATACAATGGACATGGGGTTGCCATAATACCTCTTTCACTGGTTAACTTTGTTAATAATGATACTTTGAGCATAGTTCGTATAATTGACCCAACACCAAGTCAAGATATTAATCTTATTCACTTTGATGATAAATTTTTAAGTTTTGCAGCACGTATCTTTATGCAGAAGTTAAATAATCCTGAAAAAGTATTAGTATAATAAAAATAATAATGATTATAGTGTGAGAATTAAAAATGATACATAATTCTTGGGAGAAGACCTAAATTACAGTCAAAGGGCAAGTAAATTTATCCCGCTTTAACGGGCAGTAAGACCCCCACCTCAAAATTCAGCGGAAGCAAAGAAGTTAGGTGGGGGATCAACTGTCCGTAAAAGTCCGATTGGTTCAACTAATAATCAGTGGGGGATGAACAAAACCCCCACTGATTAAAGTTTCACTTTATATGTGTGGTGTAGTCGCTTCAAAAGGGAATATCATGGACTTTTACTTAAGGGAAAAAGGGCAGACTTTGCAAGGAGAGAAGGCTGTTAAAAACAAGTCAAGTAAATCAATAATTTCTTCGGTCTTATCGCATAGTAATAGATTCCATTAGGGATATACTGCTATTTCTTTCTACATATCCTTGTTGCATAAAGAAAACCACCGGCATTATACCGGTGGTTTTGATTTAGAAAGCAAAGCAAGTACAACCAATACCCCATTTAGTTCCATCTTTTCCTATTACGGTATGAGTGTGTTGATGGAGAGGGTTACTGCAACTATGTAACTTGTGATCATGGGCATCGTGAGAAAGTATAGTGTGGGCTAGGTTAGCACCACCATAACCATAAACTCCCGTCGGTGACCAATCAGGTGATGCTGGCGGCAATCCAGGTGATAAATTTTTAAATTCATCATTTCCATAAACAACCTGCCCACCCATAATGGTGAGTAATGATTCAAGGTTCTTGATTTCTTCTTCTGGCACAGTAAAGTAGTCAGCAGACAATACAGCAATATCAGCAAACTGACCTACTGCAAGGGTTCCCTTTTTACCTTCATCACCAGAGAACCACGCACTTCCTTTTGAATATAATTCCAGGGCTACTTTTCTATCAAGTTTATTTTTTTCATCGTATATCGAAAGACCACCAATGGTTTTTCCGGCAACCATCCAGTAAAGAGCGACCCAAGGGTTATAGCTGGAAACCCTAGTTGCATCACTACCTGCGCCAACAGGTATACCTAGGTCTAACATACGATAAATCGGGGGAGTGCGCTTTGCAGCTTCCTTTCCGTATAAATCAACAAAGTATTCACCTTGAAAAGCCATGCGGTCTTGGATGGCAATACCACCATTTAAAGCCTTAACACGTTCCATACTACGATCTGAGATTGTTTCTGCATGATCAAACCACCATCGTAGACCATTAAAAGGAATTTCTTTGTTGACTTCCTCAAATACATTTAAGAATCGTGTGATTGACTCGTCATAAGTTGCATGTAAACGGAATGGCCAACGGTTTTCTACCAAGAGAGAAATTACTTTCTTTAAGTCAGCTTCCATCATCGTAGCTAGTTCGGGCTGTGGCATTTGAAATTTTTCAAAATCGGCTGCTGAGAATACTAACATTTCTCCGGCACCATTCATTTTATACTTATCATTTCCTTGACCTGGAGAAACAATTTTTGCCCATGAAGCAAAGTCTTCATATTCATGATTTGGATTTTGCGTAAATAGATTATAAGCAATACGCAAATTTAATTGTTCCTTCTCGGCTAAATATTCAACAACTTTGTAGTCGTCAGGATAATTTTGGAAACCGCCACCTGCGTCAATGGCACTTGTAATACCTAATCTATTTAATTCGCGCATAAAATGGCGAGTTGAGTTAATCTGGTCGTCAAAATTAAGTATTGGAGCTTTACCCAAACTTGAATAAAGAATAGAAGCGTTAGGATTGGCAATTAAAAGGCCCGTTGGATTACCTCGTTTATCCCGCTCAATTAAACAACCTGGAGGGTCTGGGGTATCTTTTGTGTATCCCAGTGCACGCAGCCCTGCACGATTTACAAGTGCTCTATCGTAAAGATGTAGCACAAAGACAGGTGTGTCTTCAGAAACAGCATTAATCTCTTCTAAAGTTGGCAGCCGTCTCTCTTTAAATTGAAATTCAGACCAACCTCCAACTACTCTTACCCACTGAGGAGCAGGTGTACGCCTTGCCTGTTCTTTGAGCATTTCGAGAGCAATGGTAATTGAAGGCACACCTTCCCATCGTAATTCCATATTATAATGAAGACCGCCACGAATAACGTGTATATGAGAGTCATTCAGGCCTGGAATAGCTCTTTTTCTTTTAAGGTCTATTTTTTTTGTTTTTTCTGTGGCACTATCAAGAAGCTCATCTCCACCTACTGCAGTTATTAAACCATCAGTTATGGCGATAGCAGATACCTCAGGTTGAGAGGGATCAAGGGTAGTAATTTTTCCGTTATATAAGATCATATCCGGTAAATTCATATTCACACCTCGTCTACTTCCTATTATTTTGTAACCATGGATGAAATAATTTACCGAAAATCGGCATAACTACCCATGATAGCAAGGACACTATACATACAGAAACAAAAAAAGCGGACATAATAGGATTCATATGTTTTATAATAGGTCCTATCAATTTAGGAACTAACATGCTAAGAGGCCATACACCCAGAAGGGTAACGATAGACATTTTCCATTTTGGCGGTGGAACTGGCGTTTTCGGAGTAACAAACCAATAAGCCAAACTACTTTCAGTTTTGTAAGTTGGATTAGTAACTTGAAATTGTTTTGCCGTTTTTAACAAATCTCGGCGAACATCTGATTCTTGCCAAGCGCGTAGATGCTCATACGTATCAAAGCGAAAAATAACAGTATACTCTCTGAATTCGTTATTTGGGACTATTAGATTTACGCCTAGATGCCCTGGGAATTTAGTAGCGGCAGCTTCGATTTCATGTCTCCATGTTTCAAACTGTTTTTCTTTACCTTGTTGAATTTCCCATGTAACAATCGTTGTTACTGGATCAGCAGTATCCATCGTGTTCCCTGTATAAGTCTCTTCGACAGCTACTCCTTCTTGTTTCATATTTTCCTGCTTGGAAGCGCGCCATGCACCATAGTATATGCGTATTCTACACCTTGACCATAAGCACCAGTGTGTTCCTTTACAATCTCCATTACAGCATCATAAGTGTCTTTGTGTGCCCAGTCACGTTGGTATTCAAGTAAAACTTGAATTGCTGTTACTGGAATTGCACCAGCTTGTTCTACACGACGCATAGCAGCGTTATGTGCTGTCAAACTAGTACCACCTGAAGCATCATCAACTGCATACACCTCATAGCCAGCTTTAATTGCTTCAAGCACAGGGAATGCAAGGCAAACTTCAGTCCAAAGTGCTGCAAATATTAATTTTTTTCTACCGGTTGCTTTAACCGCTTCAACAAATTTTTGATCTTCCCAAGAGTTCATTGAACTGCGTTCTATAATTTCATGGTTTGGGAATATGTCAAGAATTTGTGGCCAAAAATAACCAGAAAAGCTGCGTGTCTCAACTGTAGTAAGAATAGTAGGTACGTTAAAAGTTTTTGCTGATTTAGCAAGCAGCATAACGTTATTAATCAATGTTTGTCTATCAATACTTGCAACTCCAAAAGTCATTTGAGGTTGAAAATCAATCAAAATTAAGGCACTGTTCTCTGGATTTAACAATTCTAAATTACTCATAATAAAACGCTCCTTTTTAATTATCGAAAATAATATATTTTCTGTTAATTAAAACTGTAATCGTAAAAATAAAATTTTTTCTATACCTTTTAATTTAAAAGGGAGTGCTGATTTAATCAGCACTAAATGTATACTATCCATTTTTTTTGAAAGTGATTTAAAGTCATTTCTTTGAAATACATTTATGCATTTTGTTTACTAAGATCTCGCTGCGCGCCCATATAGCTTCCAATTATATTTTGATAGCCTGGAAGATTACTAGCAAGTAAATTGCCAAAACCTTCAACATCGTTTCGCCAATCGCGTTGTAATTCGCAAGCTACGCTAAACCAGTTCATAAGTTGTACGCCATTATGTGCCATACGCGTATTGGCAGCATCTGCAACTTGTTTACTGAAAGTTCCTGAAGCATCAGTAACAGCAAATACTTCATATCCAGCTTTTATAGCGGAAAGTGCCGGAAAAGCAACACAAACGTCCGTAACCACGCCCGCAATGATAAGTTGTTTTTTTCCAGTTTCTTCGATTGCTTTTACAAAATCATCATTATCCCATGCATTAATTTGTCCAGGTCGAGCTATTTTTTGTGCGTGAGGAAAAAGATCAACCAATTCTTGCATTAAAGGTCCGTTAGGTCCGTTTTCAAAGCTTGTTGTTAAAATAACTGGTAAATCAAAAAATTTAGCAGTGTGAGCAAGAGCTAAAACATTGTTCTTGAATTCATCAACACCATAGTCACGTACTAGTCCGGACATAAGACCAGTTTGATGATCTACTAAAAGAACGACAGCATCATCTTTGTTAATACGAGAATAGAGATCAGTCATTATGTATTCCTCCTAAAAATTAAGTAATCGAAGAAAGTTTAAACAGTGGAATATTACCCCGAAATTCTTCGTTTGTTACGGTTAGTTTATAAATAAACTGACCGTTAATATTAGTTATAGCAGCATTCACGGAACATGAAGCGCTATACAAATTTATAGTATTTGAAAACTAATTGGTTAATCAATTCTAAATTATCTATAAGTTGTATAGGTGGTAACTATAGTTATTTTCACTATAAAATGGATTGATTTTACCTATACATTCTATAGATAGAATGATATTGATAGTCACCTATTTTTGTTATTAGAATTGAATAGGAGGAATGTTCAGCAAATACTTCGTGATGAAAAAGGTATAAGATGGAGAATTGTTCCATGAAGAGAAAATGGAATCATTGGAACAATAGAGTTTCATACATAGAGTCCACAATATAAATGTGCATAAATAGGTTATGAGATTCATCCGGGTTATTGAAGAAAAGGATACATATTAAAGGAGGTAGGAGAATGGCAAAAATTACTGTAGGAACCGAAAATCAAGCACCAATTGAGATATATTATGAGGATCATGGCACAGGAAAACCAGTTGTACTCATTCATGGTTGGCCGTTAAGCGGTCGATCTTGGGAATACCAAGTTCCCGCTCTTGTTGAGGCTGGATACAGAGTTATAACATATGATCGTCGAGGTTTTGGACAATCATCTCAGCCGTGGGAAGGGTATGAATATGATACCTTTACTTCTGATTTACATCAACTATTAGAACAGTTAGAGCTTCAAAATGTCACACTTGTTGGTTTTTCTATGGGTGGAGGCGAGGTAGCCCGGTATATTGGGAAATATGGAACCAATAGAGTAGAGAAGGCTGTATTTGCAGGAGCTGTACCACCATTCCTTTACAAGTCAGCAGATCATCCTGAGGGTGTATTAGATGATGTAGCAATTCAAGAATTTGAAAATGGAGTAAAAAGTGATCGCCTAGCATTCCTTGATGAGTTTACGAAAGGATTTTTTGCTGCTGGAGATCGAACTGACTTAGTTAGTGAACCATTTCGACTTTACAATAGGGATATCGCTGCGGGTGCATCACCTAAAGGAACACTAGATTGTATCGCTGCTTTCAGCAAAACAGACTTCAGAGGCGATTTAGCCAAGATTAATATACCTATCCTTGTTATTCATGGGGATTCAGATGCAACTGTACCATATGAATATAGTGGGAAATTAACACACGAAGCAATTCCTAATTCTAAAGTAGCATTAATAAAGGGTGGTCCACATGGGCTAAATGCAACGCATGCCAAAGAATTTAATGACGCACTCCTGTTATTTTTAAAGGACTGATTACAACTATATAATTGTTAATTGATAAATTGTAAACAAGTAAAAATAAATCTTAAAAAAAGATGCTCTTGGATAAATCCAGGAGCATCTTTTTTAAATGCGGAGTAGTGCACCACCGTCATCAATTCAAAGAATAGCAATCTTCTATAACGAAATTTCTATTCATTTTTAAATGGTGGTATTGATATGTTAGGTTGATAAATCTTCATTAGTTTCGAATTGAATATTCTTCTTAACAGCAAAAACTTATTGATTAGAGTTTTTTTTAGGTCTTTTAGATAGATTGCTATATTACTATCAAGATAATATTTTGAATAATTCTCAAAACAAAGAAATGTACATTTTCTTGTTTGTGTAGTGAAGTTTCTTAAGTTGAGAGGGGGCCTTTATATCCTAATCTAAAAGTGTAGACTACAGCCTACAAATAATCATCTTCCTCTTGAAATTGTTGTTTTACATCTTCAAATTTTTGAAGAAGGAGTGTTTTGTTGGGAAATGATAAAATCTTATTAATTTTTATAATTAGTAGAATTTTTATAGAAATAATTCTCTTAATATATTAAAATAACATTGTATTATGTAAGATTTTAATTAGGGGAGAGAAATTTTATGTTGAAAAAAATCATTCCAGTTGCTTTAGCATTAAGTACAGTTACTTTTACTAGTGTATTTGCTGCGCCTTCAATCCAAGCAAGTACAGAATCAAACCGCTACATAGATGTACAAATGCTCGGTATTAACGATTTTCATGGGCAACTAGACACTGTAAAAAAAATTAACAATAAAGATGCAGGGGGAATTGAGTACTTAGGGGCTTATTTACGTGATCGTGAAAAACAAAATCCAAATACATTAAAGGTACATGCTGGCGATGTTGTTGGGGCGAGTACTCCTGTTTCAGCATTATTACAAGACGAACCTACGATTGAATTTCTAAATGATTTGAAATTCGATGTTGGAACTATAGGAAATCATGAATTTGATGAAGGTGTTGAAGAAATGAACCGCCTTATTTATGGTGGATACCATGAGAAAACAGGAAATTTTAAAGGAGCAAAATTCCCATATGTTGCTGCAAATCTCTATAATAAATCCACCGGGCGTTTATTTTTACCACCATTCACTATAAAAAAGGTACAAGGAGTTCCTGTTGGATTTATCGGAGTCGTAACAACGGATGTTCCTAACCTTGTTATGCCTACTATGCTAAAGAATGTAGAAATTACAGATGAAGTTGAAGCTATTAACAAATCCGTAAAGCAATTAAAAAAACTAGGCGTTAAATCTATCGTTGTTCTTGCGCATAACGGGGGGACAACAGATGGAAATGGCGTAACAAATGGTGATATCGTTCGATTAGCAAATGAGACTGATCCAGAAGTCGATGTTATTTTTGGTGGGCATAGCCACACTTATGTAAATGGAACTGTTAATAATAAACTTGTCGTACAAGCAAATTCTTATGGTATGGCTTTTGCTGATGTTGATGTAAAGATTGATCGTAAAACACAAGATATTGTTGAGAAAAAAGCAGAAATTGTTACAACTTACCATGAAGGCATGGAGCCTGATAAAAAAATAAAGAAGAAGATGGAGAAATATCAAGCAAAAATCGCACCTCTTGTTAATGAAGTTGTAGGTAAGTCTATTGCTCCACTAGATCGCAAACTAAATACGGCTGGTGAATCTACTCTTGGAAATTTAGTTGCTGATGCCCAGCGTACAACAATGCAATCTCAAATTGCACTTATGAATCCTGGTGGTATTCGTAATGACTTAGATGCTGGTGATATTACATGGGGAGAGATCTATGGTATTCAACCATTCGGAAATCAATTAATAAAAGTAAATTTAACAGGTCAAGACATTCGTGATATTTTAAATCAACAATGGCAAAAAGACATAACAAGAATGCTTCAAATTTCAGGGATCCAATACACTTGGGATGTGAACAAGCCTAATGGAGAAAAAGTAACAAGTATTCGCTTAACAAATGGAGAAGAAATTATTCCTTCTAAAACTTACAGCGTCGTTGCTAACGCATTTCTAGCTTCAGGTGGAGATGGATTTGTATCCTTTAAAAACGGTAAAGATGCTGAAACAGGACCAACTGATTTTGAAGCATTAGTAGATTATATAAAAAAATCAAAAGAACCAATTCAGTCAGTTATTGATGGAAGAATTCAAAAAATAAATTAGTTTTTTATTAATCTCAAAAACAACTAGATTACCTGTGCGCTATACTTTTTAGTGTGCAGGTAATCTAGTTTTTGTGGATTTGAAATAAATCTTACCGTGGTTAATGGATATACCATCTAGATGCAGAGTGCCGAAAAAAAGTGAAGTAAACAAAAGTCGATATCCTGAACCTACAGGGGGGCTTTTTTGAAAAAACGGGGCATAGTGAACATCAAATAGGCTTAACGATGGATGTTAAAGATACAAATAATGAATTAGCGTTATGGTGTGCTAAGACGAAGGAAGGGAATTGGTCGAAAGAAAATATGCATCGTGCAGGATATATCATTTGTTACCCAAAAGAATAGAGAAATGTGACTGGTTATGCGCATGAGTCTTGGCATATTCGCTATGTAGGAGATATTGCTAAAAAATATATAAGGAAAAACTAACTTTAGAGGAATATATGAGATAAGAAAGCCACAGTGAATTGAAAATCTGTATTTTTTGTTTAGGGAATACTATTTTATAAAATAGTAGGGTACTTTATTTTAATAGATTCAAAAACTGCCTATCTAAAAATTTGATAGGCAGTTTTTTTACTTTTTGGCACAAAGTGAAATGATTTTATTACGTTTACACATATAGAAAATGTAATTATTCCAAACACCAATCATTGTCCCTCATTATTAGCAATAGGATAGCTACTTAAGGATAAAAAAGAATTCGCCAACTTTTGTGCAAAATGTAATGGGGGTTCTACCGATTGGATATGAATATACATAATTAAGGGATTCATGTACAGCCAGTGATTATGTAAAGCACTGACAATAATTCCTTGTTGTATAATTGATTGCATAAATGCAGGAATCTCTTCTTGTAGAACAGCGATTTCGCCTAAATTTAATGCATTACCATTTTGATCCAACGATTCAAAACTTACTCCGACGGGTACTACATTGGTACTCCGTTTTCCTTGAACAAGCACGCTAAAATCGCGGTGAAAAGACACCGAACAACCACCTTGACTTATTTTACTTTTTCCTTTAAGTATTGTAGCAAATTGTTCACAAATGAAATTAAGATTGTGCATAAATTCAATCCCTTTCTCGTACAAAATTATATAATTAGAGATTTGAATGTTTATTTTAAAAGAAATACAAGCTATAGTACTTGGCTATTCAGAACTTTAGTGGAGGTGATTAATGTATCCGAGTTATTAAACTTACGACTTATGATAGTCTGTTCGAGATGTTATTATAAAAAATTCATAAAGTATGCACTTATATATTTTTAGTTTATGTAGATTAAATAAATATGTATGTAAATTTGAATGATAAAACTAGAAAAACAACGTTGAGAAAATAACCAATACTATTTTATTTTCTATAAAAAAACACTACTAAAAAATGAGTTCTAAAATACCGTACCTATTCACGAAGAATTTAGTTGTTGCTCCCTGTATCTATCTATATTTTTTTGTATAGAAAACAATTCCTATGAATACAGAGGGAAATTCTTTAAGATTTTCTTAAAAAGGTTTTAATAACGGTTATTTTAACCGAAATTTTCATAGAAATACCTTCAAAAAGAACAAGAGTTCGTGTATAATAAGAACAAACGTTCTTTGTTTAGGAGTGATTACCTTGTATGATTATTTTCTTTTACCGAATCGTATTATTCTTTGTGTAGATCTTCGTAGCTTTTATGCAAGCGTATCATGTATTAAAAAGGGACTTGATCCACGATATACAAAATTGGCTGTCGTAGGAGATGTAAACCGCAGTGGATCAATCGTATTAGCAACAACCCCGCCATTAAAAGCGCTAGGAATTAAGAAGATGGCACGGTTGTACGAAATACCGAAGCGGCCAGATATTATTATTGTGAATCCAATTATGCATACGTATATGAAATGTTCAACTTATATAACAGGCTTAGCTTTAAAGTATGTTGCGCCGGAAGATTTTCATCAATATAGTATTGATGAATTTTTCATGGATATGACCGCAAGTATTCATTTGTTTGCGAGTAATCCGCACGAGTTCGCATTAAAGTTCAAACGAGAAATATATGAACGTACACGGATTGAAAGTACGATTGGTATTGGTCCGAATTTATTATTAAGTAAAGTAGCGATGGATGTGGAAGCGAAAAAGAATAAAAATGGAATATCGTATTGGACGTATGACGATATACCCGAGAAGTTATGGAGCATTAGACCGCTCAGTAAATTTTGGGGTATATCGTATAAAACGGAAATGAAATTAAATCGAAAAGGTATACATACGATTGGGGATTTAGCGCAGTACCCATTGAAGTATTTAAAGCAATCCTTTGGTGTAATAGGAGAAGAATTACATTTACATAGTAATGGGATTGATTTTAGCAGAATAGCAGAGAAATATGTTCCAGCGACAACATCTATAGCAAAAAGCCAAATATTATTTCGTGATTATTCGATAGAAGAATTCATCGTTATTTTATTAGAGCATGTAGAAGAAGTTTGTTATAGGTTGAGACGAGAAAAGAAATACGCGCAAACGATTCACTTTTCAGTTGGATATAGTAAGGAATACGGAGGAGGAATAAAAAAAGCACATACGTTAAATAGAGCAACAAATTTAACGATGGATATTTATAATGTTTGTACCTATTTTTTATACGAGAGACATACAGGAGAACCGATTCGATCGATAAGTGTTTCGCTAACTAATTTAATACATGAAGGAGAAGAGCAAATTTCACTTTTCGATAACATTATACAAAGGGAAAAAGAAATGCGATTAACGAAGGTTATGGACGAAATTCGAACACGATTTGGTAAGAACAGTATTTTACGTGGAATTTCCTACACAAGCGTCGCAACAGCAAGATATAGAAACACATTATTAGGAGGACACAAATCGTGAGGAATGCGAATATGCCAAAAGGAAGAGGAATGGTAAAGTGGCAACCGTTTGCTAGTATGCCGGAGCAGTTCGCCTGTATTAAAGAAATGATGCAGGAGCAAACAAAAGTTCCTCGTCCAACCTTAACGCAAGATGCAAAAGAGAGGATTGAAAATAAGCTGTTACTTTCATATTTAGGTGAGGAAGAGGTTTTACTTACATATTATAAAGACGGCTATCTATATAAAAATTACATAACAGTACATGATATAAATCCATTAAATGAGACAATTATTTGTACCGATGCTTTTCATAATCAAAGAATGTTTAAGTTTGGTGATGTAATTGAGATTGATTAAAGCCTGCTGCACAGATATAAGACCATGAAATGAGAGTATTATAATTACAGTGAATCTTTAGATGTTTTTCTTTACCATTTTTATATAAAATCTAAGAACCATTATTGAAGTAAAAATATTTGATAATAGACGTTCTCTAACGTTGCATAAAAATATTAGACAATCGTAATGTAATAAACTAAATAATAATGTACAAAGAAAAAAGGAACCAAATATGGTTACCCAAAAAAGGAAGTTGTATGACATCCTTTGGAAAATAATCTGCAATAATACCGTATGGTGTTATTACCATTTTTATAACTAAAAAATAATTATTTTTATGTCTAATATTGTTTCATAGTGGACATAAAAAATGCTTATAAATGATATGAGGATAGGGAGTAGCGTGGGATATTAAAACAACTAAGGGGTGTTGATTATCACTACATTAATCTCGCACTTTTATAATGAAGAATATTTACTACCTTGGTGGTTAATGCATCATAAACAAATTTTTGATCATGGTATTTTAATAAATAGGGGTTCTACAGATCGATCAGTGGAGATGTGTAGAATATTCGCACCGAACTGGGAAGTGAGGAATTCAAGAGTACCAGAGTTCGACGCGGAACAAGTGGATAATGAAGTTATGGATATTGAAAGTGAAGTGACGGGGTGGAAAATGACTTTAAATACTACCGAATTTCTTTGTTATCCAAATAAAACTGAATTTTTTAATTCGCTAGATGAATTAAAAAAGAGGATGTATGCAATTCGAATGATCTTAATGGTCGATCCTTTAAATTATGAATATCGTAATCCAAGATACTCTATTCCATTGGTAGAACAAAGATCTCATGGTTATTTTCCACACAATCCACATCCCGGAAAAAGTTGGAGGTTGATCCACGATTATAAAAGCGGGGAATATACGCCAGGGAGACATTCATCAGCGTATTCATTCCAGTTGTATCCTTCACCGGCTTTTGTTTTGAAATTCTATTTTAGTCCATGGAACGATCAAATGAAAAGGCGAAGGTTACAAATTGCTCCAACCTTATCTAAACGTTGGAGTGCTTTAACATCTTTTTATGGAACAAGTTTAGAAGAACTGGAGGAGAAATTTATAGGAACTGCAGAGCATACGCAAGACCTTCGCTTAAATCCAGAGTATCAAGCAGTATTTTTAACAAAGAATAAATTTACATGAGAGGAATGACATGAAAGATAATAGGCCGAAAACATTTTATTTATTCAATTTGGGGTTTTTTGTTATCTTTACTTGAAACCGGACTTTTTAATGTATTATCCGAAGGAAGTTCAAGCGTGTGAAAGACGATAGTCTAGCGGTAGGTGGGAGATAATGCAAAATATACCACATCAAATCGTGTACGATTTCTATGCCAATTACGTGTCTATTTTGACTAAATATGAAAAAGAAATCACGCAGAAAGAAGTAGAACGTGTAGTTGGATTAGGGATGAATTGTATGTGAGTAGCGAAGAGGAGAAAGCTAATGTAGTTCACATTCAATGAGATTATATGTTTATATTTTTGAATTTAGGTGTATATCTTTTAATAATATATACCATGTTCTTTTATTCAAATAATTCTTTGAAACTTGAAGTGTACAAACGTGATCGATACCCCATTCTAATGTGGTGATTTCATTTTCTGCTCCTGTTGGAGAGAGTAGAAGTATCTTAAAGTTATTTCTAACAATCCTTGATAACATAGACTGTAATTCTAGTGTCTCAATGAGATTACCACCCCATCTAACAAATAAAATAGATTGGGATTTTTCCATTATTTTATAAAAATTATTAATTCTTCGATCTAATTTTTGCTTAAATTCAGGATATGTGGTAGACCATTCTTTATTGGAGATAACAGGGAAATCATGATAGGATGTTATGTTATATTTTATATCTTTTACAATATGGGAGGATACAGGTTGTATCACTCCATCATTAAAAACAATATTTTTATCTACCATTGCATACATATTATTTAAATCCATAAAATCTATGAAATCATTTTTTAATAAACCATTTATGGAAGAGAGATCTGGCGACGTAAACCAATCTAGAGGACCAGAATGTTTCCTTAGCTTGTATTTTTGTAAATTGATGGCAGTATAACAGTTTTCACCTAAACTAATAACATCATCGTATAATCCATGTAACTCTTTGAATTCCAATATAATCATCCTCTATTGAATAAACTAACTAATGTATTTCATTTAAAACCCAGTGATTTCTATGAGTAAATTCCATTAAAGGGTAAATGTAGTTGATTGTTAAATAAAAATTAATAAGGAAAGGGTTATGTTCTTAAAAAATTATTATAAATAATATATGCATGTTTAATAATTAAAGTGAAAATAAGTTACAGGGTTTAATAATATAAAAATAAAGGTATAGAAAAGCTATAAATAAGAAAGTGGTTGTACGTTTAATTAAAATGCTCTTATAATAAAAAGCTAGGTGATTTTCCAGCATCAATAAATATTATGTCGCAAAGCAAAAAAATTGGATATTTTCAATTTAATGATATATAAATAGTAGAGATAAAAGTGTTATTAAATAAAACGTATTATAAAAATATAGTGATTTTAATGAATGACGAAATTAGAATTTCATAAAAAAGAACACTGTTACACAGTGTCCTAAATTATTATAAGAGCTGTATGAGGAAATTTAATTAGCTGGATTTAAGTTTCTTTATCATATATGAAAAGGTTTCTAATGATCTATTATCTTTTTAAATTAGATTTAATGAGTATTCATATGTCTTGAAATCATCTTTGAAAATATCTTTGACCAATTGAATTGTTTCTTCATCATAAAAACTATCGTAGGTGGGATGTCTTGGGAATAAAGGATCAGTAATATCCCCATCTGCATATATCCCCTTGTAAACTGCTAATTTGTTTTGGTGGTGCCACGAGTTAATCAATCCATTTAGAGGAGATTTTTTTAATCCGTATTTGTCTTCTAAATTAGAAAGTTCCGTAGAGAGATTCTCCAGGTAAATATAATTTGTTACAAACTCTTCTTCTCCTTGTATATACTGTGGTGTGAAGTGTGGATTTACGCCCTCAAAATCCGGTGCATGTGCTTTTAAATAGTACAAGTAAAGTTTAAAGGAAATTTTTTTATTACAGGATTCATCACCATAAAGATAACGACGGACGGGCTTCCATTCAGTGGATTCGTAATACGGAGCAGGAATCAGAGAAATAAAGGAGCTTACGGCCCTTTTGAAGGGATTTCTTACTAATTTATAGGTGTCTTTTTCTTTTTTTTGTAATGCATTGGCTAAATCAGTGAAATAAGGTATGGAGTTTTTATAAATATCAAATTCATAGTGATGAACAAATGGATTATATTTAACCGCTTCTTTAAATAAATTAATGTGATAAAAGAACCAATATACAAGTGAAGTGCAGCCGCTTTTTTGGCTCCAAAATAAGATTAGGGGAAAGTCTTTGTGAAAATGAGGGGGACGCCCATACTTGGATATAAAATCATAAATATTTGTGATAGGCATTTTTTTGCCTCCCTTTATATTTTGATGGTTCTTTATAATATATGGAGGAAGTATTTATATATGAAATAACAATAAAGGTATCTAAATAATTGTATACGAATGCGTTAATTGAAAACAAAAAGGGGCGCACATGTAAGTGGACGTACTCTGCTGGCATTATCAAATTGTGAAAAGCCAAAAAGAATAAAAAACCACTAGTAACTAAAAAGACCGATAACGAATCAATATAAAATCATTTCATACAAAATCTACAAGAAGGTTGAAGTAGACACTCACGTGGGTGTCTTTTCTTCATAGGGTGTAATTGCTATCCTAGATTGATATAGGTGAAGGGCTACCTATTTTTACGGATAGCTGTATCGGAACAATTTATTTAGTACATAACTTTCAATGAATATTGAATTGATGACGGATGTAAGTTGAAATTTAATAGCCGATTTCTAATAGGAAAGAATGGCGTTTTTTACCTTTAAATACTTTACAAGATTGAACTAGAGATGTCGGATTTGTATAATGCGCCAATAAATATCAGTGAAAAGATATACGTATTGTTGATATGACATTTGATGTGATTTTAATAAATTAATTTAATAGTACTTAAAAAGTTAGCTTTGGTATAAGAAGCATAATAGTAGCGGGAACACATATTATATAAAGACAAATGAAGGGTAATATAATTTCGCGTATCAATATAATGCAGTCGTATTATAGGAGTTGATGATGTGGCTGATAAAAATGAAATGCAAAAAATATATGAATTGCTTCAAGCTCATGCAATAGATCCTGATTTAATTGGACCTACTTTTCCGCCAATTCCATCAATAACATTTCCTACGGGGCCGACAGGAAATACGGGAGCAACCGGAAGTACGGGGGCAACCGGAGATACAGGGCCGACCGGAAGTACGGGGGCAACCGGAGATACAGGGCCGACCGGAAGTACGGGAGCAACTGGAAACACAGGTTCAACCGGAGATACAGGGCCGACCGGAAGTACGGGAGCAACTGGAAATACAGGTTCGACCGGAGATACAGGGCCGACCGGAAGTACGGGAGCAACTGGAAACACAGGTTCAACCGGAGATACAGGGCCGACCGGAAGTACGGGAGCAACTGGAAATACAGGTTCAACCGGAAATACGGGCCCGACCGGAGACACGGGAGCAACCGGAAGTACAGGGCCGACCGGAAGTACGGGAGCAACTGGAAACACAGGGCCGACCGGAAGTACGGGAGTAACTGGAAACACAGGGCCGACCGGAAGTACGGGAGTAACTGGAAACACAGGGCCGACCGGAAATACAGGCTCAACCGGAGATACAGGCCCGACTGGAAATACAGGGGCAACCGGAGGAACGGGAGCAACTGGAAGTACGGGTCCAACCGGAGGAACGGGAGCAACTGGAAGTACAGGTCCAACCGGAGGAACGGGAGCAACTGGAAGTACGGGTCCAACCGGAGGAACGGGAACAACTGGAAATACGGGTCCAACCGGAGGAACGGGAACAACTGGAAATACGGGTCCAACCGGAGGAACGGGACCGACCGGAAATACAGGTTCAACCGGAGAAACGGGAGCGACAGGAAGTACAGGTTCAACCGGAGGAACGGGAGCAACCGGAAGTGGAGCAATTGTACCATTTGCTTCTGGCGGCCCGGTTATTTTGACTACAATTGCAGGTGGATTAGTAGGAACAACAAGTTTAGTTGGATTTGGGAGTTCGGCGACAGGTATAACGGTTGTTGGAGGCAATATTGATTTGACCGGTACGGCATTAGGCCCTATTATAAATTTTGCATTTTCAATGCCGCGTAGTGGTACCATTACTTCGTTAGCAGCATATTTTAGTGTTACTGTCGCATTAAGCTTGGTTGGTACGACGGTGACATTAAATGCGCAATTGTATCAGTCAACTACGCCGGATAATACTTTTAGCCCGATCCCAGGGGCAACAGTTACTTTAGCACCTTCTTTAACGGGTGCATTAGCTCTAGGAACTATATCATCTGGGATAATAACGGGATTGAATATTCCGGTAACTCCAGCAACAAGACTCTTGCTTGTTTTTTCCGCTACAGCTTCTGGTCTTTCACTTGTTAATACTATTACGGGTTATGCAAGTGCAGGACTAGGCATTAATTAAATGAATTTAAGGTTACTATTTTAATCTTTATACAAGTCTCGAAAGAGATTTTAATATGTATTATTTATGAATCAAATTAACGAATGTAATAACCCATTTAAAAGTGATAAAAATAAAAAAATACACCTTCAATAAATGAAGGTGTATTTTTTTATACTGCCTGGGTTTATATACCCGTATCGTATATAGAATCTTATTTATAAGTACATAACATTAGTTGAATTCTGAACCATTCTGTTTTAGTAAGTAAAAAGAAATATCTCTTCCTAACTTAATTATATCACGTAAATCAAGTTCGAAATAGACTGTTTATTCGTATTTACTACTGCTACAATCAAGAGCACATGCAAAATAAGGAGAGATGTTACATGAGTTCTTTCGTTCTCGATTTTCAGGAAATAGAAAAAACACAGCTTTCGCTCGTTGGTGGAAAAGGATTGAATTTAGGGGAGTTATCCAACATGCAAGGGATACAAGTGCCAGAAGGTTTTTGTGTTACAACGATAGGATATGAAAAGGCTATCGAGCAAAATGAAGAGCTTCAAACTTTATTGCAGCAGCTAACAAAACTGAAAAAGGAAGAGCGAGCTCAAATTGGTGAAATGAGTAAGAAGATTAGAGAAGTCATTATGGGAGTAGAAATCCCTTCCGATGTAGTGGAATCGGTATTTCAATATCTCTCACGTTTTGGAAATGAACATGCGTATGCTGTGCGTTCTAGTGCTACGGCTGAAGATTTACCGTATGCCTCGTTTGCTGGTCAACAAGATACGTATTTAAATATTACCGGAAAAGAAGCGATTTTGCAGCATATAAGAAAGTGCTGGGCTTCTTTATTTACAGAGCGAGCAGTTATGTACCGCATGCAAAATAGTTTTGAGCAGAATCAAGTTTCTATATGCGTTGTCGTTCAAAAAATGGTCTTCCCACGGGCTTCGGGCATTTTATTTACGGCTGATCCGATTACTTCTAACCGAAAGGTATTATCAATCGATGCCAGTTTTGGACTGGGTGAAGCGTTAGTATCAGGACTTGTCTCTGCTGATAATTATAAAGTAAAAGAAGGCGAAATCGTCGATAAGGTGATTTCAACTAAAAAAGTAGCTATCTATGCCTTAAAAGAGGGCGGAACGGAGAAAAAACACATTGATCCGGCTCAGCAAAAGCTTCAAACATTATCAGAGCAACAAATATTACAACTGGCACACAGCGGAAGACAGATTGAAGCTTATTTTGGCTGTCCACAAGATATTGAATGGTGTTTAGTGGATGATACATTTTATATAGTTCAAAGTCGACCAATCACGACTTTATATCCAATTCCTGAAGAAAATGATGGGGAAAATCATGTGTATATATCAGTTGGTCATCAACAAATGATGACCGATGCGATGAAACCACTAGGATTATCTTTTTTCTTGTTAACGACTAATGCCCCTATGCGTAAAGCGGGAGGAAGGCTATTTGTGGATGCTACACAAAGATTAGCTTCACCTGCTAGCAGGGATTACTTAATAAATACTTTAGGGAAATCGGATCCACTCATAAGAGATGCATTAACGACTGTAGTCGAGCGAGATGATTTTATTACATTGTTACCGGATGATAAAATAGGAAAGAGTGCTGGTAAAAGTGTGTCACCTGCAAGCTCACAACCCGAAGTTGAAAATGATCCGGCAATTGTTACGAATTTAATAAAGAATAGTGAGGCATCAATCGAAGAGTTAAAACGAAACATGCAAACGAAATCAGGGGTGGATGTACTTGATTTTATTGTGGAAGATATTCAGCAATTAAAGAAAGTATTATTTAATCCGCAAAGTATCGCTGCCATTATGGCGGGTATGAATGCTTCAACATGGATTAATGAAAATATGGAGCAATGGCTAGGCGAAAAGAATGCAGCAGATACGCTTTCTCAATCGGTACAAACCAATATTACGTCAGAAATGGGTTTAGCATTAATGGATGTTGCTGATGTGATTCGGCCGTATCCAGAAGTTATTGCGTATTTACAACATGTAAAAGATGATAGCTTTTTAGACGAACTAGTTCAGTTAAAAGGTGGGGAGAAAGCTCGAGATGCCATCTCTGCTTTTCTAAATAAATACGGAATGAGATGCAGCGGAGAAATAGATATTACGAAAATACGCTGGATTGAAAAGCCAACTACTATTATCCCGATGATTTTAAATAACATTAGAGACTTTGAATATGGTGCGAGTAAACGGAAATTTGAAGAAGGATTGCAAGAAGCTTTGAAAAAAGAAGAAGAGTTAGTAGAGCGATTGCAGCATTTGCCGGATGGTAAACAAAAAGTAGAAGAGACGAAGCATATGATTCGTAACATCCGGAATTTCATCGGTTATCGTGAATACCCGAAATACGGCATGATTAATCGCTATTTTGTATATAAGCAGGCGTTACTGAAAGAAGCTGAGCAACTTGTGCAGAGCGGTGTCATTCATGAAGTTGATGATATATACTATCTAACTTTTGAAGAGCTTCACGAAGTTGTTCGTACGAATAAATTAGATTACGAGCTTATTCATAAACAAAAAAATGATTATAAATTATATGAAAAACTAACGCCTCCGCGTGTAATGACGTCTGATGGAGAAATCATTACAGGTAAGTATAAACGTGGAAATCTTCCAGTCGAGGCTATCATAGGTTTGCCTGTTTCTTCAGGTGTAGTTGAGGGGAGAGCACGCGTTATTTTAAACATGGAAGAAGCGGATTTAGAAGAAGGAGATATATTAGTTACTGCTTTTACTGACCCAGGCTGGACACCGTTATTTGTGTCTATAAAAGGATTAGTCACTGAAGTCGGCGGACTCATGACGCACGGAGCAGTTATCGCACGTGAATATGGCTTACCGGCAGTCGTTGGGGTAGAGAATGCTACGAAATTAATAAAAGATGGACAGCGAATTCGGGTACATGGAACAGAAGGGTATATTGAAGTGTTGTAGTTGTGCTTAGATAATAAAGAGATTAATCACTATAATTAGTGACTAATCTCTTTATTTTTTTAGCTAGCAATTACCACCTGGAACATTGATGAATCAGAATGTATACCAATTCGAACTAAAGAATCTTTTCAAAAATATTACAAATTCAGACAACATCTTGTAAGTTATCTGAATTTTCATTATTATATAAACGTTATAACGTATTTAATATTGGGGAGGAATAGGGATGAAGAAAAAACCTTTTAAGGTGCTGTCTACGCTTGCGGCGACAGCTGTGCTTAGTTGCACATTTGGATTTAGTAGTCAATCTGTTTATGCGGCAACGCCGTCTCATACAGGAACTGTAAGTCCAATTGATGAAAATTTAATTCAAGAGGATCGTTTAGCAGATGCACTCAAGAAACGCGGTGTAATTAGTGAATCTACGTCGAAAGAGGACACATTAAAAGCTGTTGAAAAATACGTAGAGAAGAAAAAAGGTGAAAATGCTGGAAAAGAACCAGCAGCAGGGGATAGTGTCTCAAGAGAAGCTTTTGACTTTTTGAAAAAAGTTAAAGATGCAAAAGCAGATGCGAAAGAGAAAGTTGACCAGCCTGCTGGTGGTCCAGTAGTAGGTGAAGCGCCGGTTAAAGGGGGATTAAACGGCAAAGTACCAACTACTTCAGCGAAGCAAAAACAATATAATGGTGATGTTCGTAAAGATAAAGTTCTAGTATTGCTAGTAGAGTTTGCTGATTTTAAGCATAACAATATTGATCAAGTACCAGGTTATATGTATTCAAATGATTTTAATCCAGAACATTATCAAAAAATGTTATTTGGCGATGAGCCATTTACACTCTTTGATGGCTCAAAAGTCCCAACATTTAAACAATATTATGAAGAGCAATCTGGTGGTAGTTATACAGTCGATGGGACAGTAACAAAGTGGTTAACAGTTCCTGGTAATGCAGCGGATTATGGGGCAGATGCAGGAGATGGTGGTCATGATAATAAAGGCCCAAAAGGACCACGTGATTTTGTGAAAGAGGCATTAAATGCAGCTGTAGAAAGTGGAATTGATTTATCTGAATTTGACCAATACGATCAATATGACAATAATGGCGATGGCAATAAAAACGAGCCAGATGGTCTAATTGATCATTTAATGGTTATTCACGCGGGAGTTGGACAAGATGGAGGCGGTGGTAGACTAGGTGATGACGCAATTTGGTCACATCGCTGGAACCTTGGAACACCATATCCAATTGAAGGAACAAAAGCAAAGGTTGACAATTGGGGCGGTAAAATGGCAGCATACGACTACACAATTGAACCAGAAGATGGAGCAGTTGGTGTATTCGCACATGAATTTGGTCATGATTTAGGCCTTCCAGATGAATATGATACGAAGTACTCAGGAGCAGGTGAGCCAATTAACTCTTGGTCAGTTATGAGCGGCGGCAGTTGGGCTGGCAAAATTGCAGGTACAACGCCACCGAGTTTCTCTCCGCAAAACAAAGAGTATTTTCAAAAGAACATGGGTGGGAACTGGGCAAATATTGTAGAGGTTGACTATGATAAATTAAATCGCGGTATCGGTCTGGCGACGTACTTAGATCAAAGTGTAACGAAATCAGCTCGTCCTGGTTTAATTCGCGTTAACTTACCTGATAAAGATGTAAAAGGTATTCAGCCTGCATTCGGTAAGAAATATTACTATAGTACAAAAGGCGATAACCTTCATACAACATTAGAAACGCCAGTATTTGATTTAACAAATGCAACACAGGCGAAATTTGATTACAAAACATTGTATGAAATTGAAACGGAGTATGACTTCCTTGAAGTACATGCAGTGACAGAAGATGGTAAGAAAACGTTAGTGGATCGCATTGGTGAAAAGAATGTGAAAAATGGTCTAGATACAACGGATGGTAAATGGGTAGATAAGTCATATGACTTAAGCACATTTAAAGGTCAAAAAATAAAACTAGCATTCGAATACATTACAGATGGTGGTTTAGCACCGAACGGTTTTACACTTGATAACGCTACGTTAACAGTAGATGGAAATGTTGTGTTCTCTGATGATGCAGAAGGCGAAGCGAAATTAAAATTAAATGGTTTCGTTGTATCAAACGGTTTTGATAAGAAGAAACATAACTACTATTTAGAGTGGAGAAACTACGCTGGTGCGGATCAAGCGTTAAAATATAGTAGTGGTGTACCATATAATACAGGTCTTGTCGTATGGTATGCAGACTCTAGCTTTACAGATAATTGGGTTGGTCTGCATCCAGGAGAAGGTTTCTTAGGAGTTGTTGACTCTCACCCAGAGGCAATTGTTGGCACACTAAATGGTAAACCAACTGTTCAAAATAGTACACGATTCCAAATTGCAGATGCTGCGTTCTCCTTTAATCAAGCGCCAGCATGGAAAGTTGTATCTCCAACACGCGGAACATATGATTATAAAGGATTACCAGGTGTAACGAAGTTTGATGATTCTAAATCGTATATGAATGATTTAATCTCAGATGCAGGACGTAAATTACCGAAGCTGGGACTGAAATTTGAAGTAGTTGGACAAGCAGACGATAATTCTGCAGGTGCAGTTCGTTTATATCGTTAATAATGGAGAAGCTGTTGAAGGGAATACCTTTCAACAGCTTTTTTCATATGGAAATTTGTTGATGTTCAGATTGATCAAAACATGTTTCCAGGCATATGGGCTCATTTCTTTAAACCAGCCGCATAAAAAGGCCCATGAACTGCGATTGTAGATAAAATACGAGCAATTTCCTCAGGTGTTTCTTTTTGGCCACTATTTAACCATTGCTGGATGACACCTATATGAGCTGATGCCATATAAGAAGTTAAGTATTGGCTTGGGACAAGTAAATTTTCTTTATTAATGAGAGCACCATTCGTATCTTCAAATAGTGTTTTCCACATAAAATCCTTCAATTTTGTTTGGAAAGACAAGTCTCCTTTCGGGCTAAGTACAGCTTTAATAAAAGCACTATTTTCATTTAGAAATTCAAGAATAGAAGTGATAAGTATAAATGGCATTGTTGGAGAAGGGTTTGATCCAAGGTCAGCAATGACTTCCGGGAATTTCTTTTTGGCAATTTTAGAAAACTCGTACATAATATCTTCTTGGCATTTCGTCATTAAATCAAATTTATCTTGATAGTGCGCATAGAAAGTACCGCGATTAATGTTTGCTTTCGTTGTAATATCTTTCACTGTAATGGCGTCAAAACCTTTTTCTTCAATTAGTTCCACCAATGCATTTCGTATGGCAGTTTTCGTACGAACAACACGTAAATCTAAATTACTATCACGCAAAGTAGATCCCTCCTTAATGTTAGTCAACACATTTTAAAAATGTGTCTTATAACCGACACATTCACGATTTTTGATTATTGTATAAGGTTCAACTCGAACATATAATTCAAAATATAGATATACAACACGTTGTTGGTTATTATAAATCAAATTAAAGGAGGAGAAAAGAAAATGTTTAAAAATAAACTTTTATTGTTATCACCGGTTATTGCACTACTTGTAGTTTTTATTTTTTCATTAACATTATTTCCAACTGTTCAACCTAAACCGAAAAACTTGCCAATCGCAATTGTAAATGAGGACCAAGGGGTAGAAATTCCGAATCAACCGAAAATGAATATGGGGCAAACGATTGTTGATAATATGAAAAAGACATCAAAAGCAGAGGAAGAACCTGCGGTAAAGTGGATAGAAGTAAAAAATAAGGAATCCGTGCAAAAAGGCTTAAATAATCAAGAGTATTACGCGGCGTTAGTCATTCCGAAAGACTTTAGTACGAAGCAGGCATCGTTACGAACACAACAGCCATCTTCGCCAGAGGTAGAAATATTTATAAATCAAGGAATGAATACAGCAGCTTCAACTATGGCAGGACAAATGTTAAATGCGATCGTTGATAATGTGAACAATACTGTTCGCGCGCAACTATTAGAAGGGTTGAAAGCAAAAGGAGCTACTTTAACAGCAGACCAAGTTTCAAATGTAGTAACACCGATTACGAAGAAAGTAACAAATGTGAATGAAACCGGCAAAAATAGTGCAAATGGTAACTCACCAATTTCTTTATTCCAGCCGTTATGGATTGCAAGTTTAGCGAGCGCAGCAATCATCTTTATTGCAATTCGTAAAATACCAGTTGGCTCACGAAAAGAAAACTTTATATTGAAAGTAAAACAAATCGTAACAGGGGCTATTGCGGCACTTGTAATCGGATTTGGACTAACATGGATTGCGGACGGAATGGTAGGACTAAACATTTCGAATTTCACAGATACGGCACTGTTTTTATCTATTACATCCTTTAGTTTCTTCTTAATGATTTCTGCAGTGCTTTCATTAGTTGGACTAAATGGGATCGGTTTATTCGCTCTCTTACTATTCTTTGGGGCACCGTTATTATCATTAGCACCGGAAATGTTGTCGCCATTTTACCAAGACTGGGTGTATACATGGTTGCCGATGCGATTTATGATTGAAGGACTTAGAGAAATATTCTTCTTTGGAAAAGGGTTAAGCTGGAGTACACCTGTTACTGCGCTCGTTTGGATTGGTGCGGTAAGTATGGTTATTATTTTAATGACTGCTTTCAAACGTAGTATAATAAAGGAACATACAACAGAATTAAACGCTTAGACAAAATAACGTTTCACTCGTAGTGAAGCGTTATTTTTTGTGGTGAAATGATTATTAGTCTATAGGAAAATGAAGAGTTCGCATTTGTGGTTCATTTTGTATACATGCTCCTACTATTTTAAATTGCATAAAATGTTATGCGAAATAATGGAGGGGATACGATGGATAATTCAAATTATTATGATTGGTATAGGCAAAATGATAAGCTGATTCGTGATATTGAGAAAGCGATAAATGGAGAGTTTAGTGCTATAAATTGCTATGCGAAATTAGCTAACATGGCTCCAAATGCGGCAGAACGAAATCAAATTCTTGAAATTCGTAATGATGAAATAAAGCATTTTCATCATTTTGTACAAATCTATACAAATTTAACAGGTCAGCAGCCTAAACCACAAATTACGGAAGAATGCCCGAATACGTACTTACAAGGATTAGAATTTGCAATACAAGATGAACAGAAGACAGTGGATTTTTATTTGGAAATTTCAGATGAGACATCGGATGCGCATATGAAAGAGTTATTACGCAGAATAGCTGCTGATGAACAAAATCATGCGGTGTGGTTTTTATATTATTTTGTGAAGACGAAGTAAATGTTTAAGGAATTAAAACCGTTTCACTAGTAGTGAGACGGTTTTTTGTGGAATACAAGCTGTAAAATATATATCTTGAAAGTGTAGTGGTTAATTTTGGTATATAATGTATAAAACGAAAATTAGTAAAAGAAGTAAGTATATGAAAGGAGAACGGCAATATGGAGAGAACTACAGTTCAAGAATATACAATTCGAACTGCTACTGAAGAGGAAAGCGATAGTATTATTACGCTATTAAAAGAAGTAGCACAGTGGCTACAATATAAAGAAGTAGATCAGTGGCAGTATCTGTTAGGCGGAGAGGCTACGGCTGAAATATTAGAAGGCATAAAAGAGAAATATACGTATGTTGTAATGAAAGAAGAGGAAATTGTTGGTACGGTTACGGTATCTCCTAAACAAAATGAATGGGATGAACGTATTTTTGGTAAAGAGGAAGTTTCTAATTCATTATATATTCATAGATTTGCGGTGAACCAGAAGTATAAGGGGAATGGAATTGGAAAATGGATTTTACGGTGGATAGAAGAGAATGTACAACATGACAAAGAGTTTTTGAAGCTAGATTGTGTGGGACATAATCGTACGTTGAATGATTTTTATAAGAAAAATGGTTTTGAATATGTTGGGAGTACAGAAGGAGTTAGTAAGTTTCAAAAGAGAAGGAGAATGTGAATGCATCCAATTAACGTAAGTTTAGTTGAAAAGTTAATACAGGAACAGTTTCCTGAATGGGCACATTTAGAAGTGAAACCTGTAAAGTTTAGTGGGCATGATAACAGAACGTTTCACTTAGGGGATGAGATGAGTATAAGATTACCAAGTGATGTAGCATATGCACCACAAGTAGAGAAAGAAAACAAATGGCTTCCGCTATTAAGCAAGGAACTTTCTTTACCAATTTCTTCTCCAATTGCGAAAGGGAATCCTTCTGCAGAATATCCGTGGCCTTGGTCTATTAATAAGTGGATAGAAGGAGAGACAGTTACGAAAGGAAATGTACGTGACTTAAATGAATTTGCGGCGAATTTAGGATCATTTCTAGTAGAATTGCAATTTATTGATGCGAGTAATGGGCCGATAGCCGGAGCACATAATTTTTACCGAGGTGGGCTTATGTCCGTATATGATGAAGAGGCGAGAGCTGCTATCGAAAATAATAAGGATGTTTTTGATGAAACAGTATTAAAGCATCTTTGGGATGTAGCACTTCAGTCAACGTGGGAGCGTAAGCCAGTTTGGATTCATGGGGATGTTGCCCCGGGGAATTTACTCGTTAAGGACGGAAAGCTTTGTGCCGTCATTGATTTTGGTATTTTAGGAGTAGGAGATCCGGCTTGTGATGCAGCGATGGCTTGGACATTTTTTGATGAAAATAGTAGAAACGTATTTAAAGAAATATTGCGCATAGATGAAGAAACGTGGAATCGAGCGAGAGGATGGGCGCTTTGGAAGGCGTTAATTACATATGATGCGAATAAGACTAGTAATAAAATAGTGGCAGAGGAATCGTATCGTGTGATTCAAGTGATTGTGGATGATTATGAGAGGTAGTAGAAACAGCCTATTTTAAAATAGGCTGTTTTTATATGATGAAATATTAGAAATGGAAAGAAGGAATCTAATGTAATTATACAGAATATTTAGATAATAGGAGGTGTCGAATTTTGAGTGAAATTGAATTAAAAAGGAATGTAATTAAGACAGGGAGTGAGAAGGGGATCATTTTTCGTTTTATACTCACTAGTCTAGTTGGGGTGTTTATGTTTTTCGTACCAGTTACGATAAACGGTGCTTCTTCCATTATGATTGATCATATCGTATCATGGATTAGGACTTCTGTTCCGAGCATAGTACCTTATTACGCTCTACTCGTTATGGTAGTGGGGGCGATTTATCCGTTTTATACGAAAAAATGGAATGCATCTATCGTAGATATTTGTTTTTCTATTTTAAAAGTAGTTGGTGTTGTCTTTGGTGTATTATATTGTTTGAAAGTAGGACCAGCTTGGTTCTTTGCACCAGATGTAGGGCCCTTTTTGTATGAAAAACTAGTCATATCGGTAAGTTTACTCGTTCCAATTGGCTCGGCTTTTTTAGCATTATTAGTCGGGTACGGATTACTTGAATTTATCGGTACGTTTTGCCGTCCGATTATGAGACCGTTATGGAAAACACCTGGACGATCAGCAATTGATGCGGTTGCTTCTTTCGTTGGAAGTTATTCGCTAGCGCTTCTCATTACTAACCGAGTTTATAAAGAAGGAAAGTATACGACAAAAGAAGCAGCCATTATCGCTACAGGGTTTTCTACAGTATCCGCAACATTTATGATCATCATCGCAAAAACATTAGATATTATGCATTTATGGAATGTTTATTTTTGGACTACTCTTGTTGTAACATTCATCGTAACCGCTATCACCGTAAGAATCCCGCCACTTAGTAGAAAACCAGATACATACG
This sequence comes from Bacillus thuringiensis, assembly GCF_022095615.2. Lineage (NCBI taxonomy): Bacteria > Bacillati > Bacillota > Bacilli > Caryophanales > Bacillaceae > Bacillus > Bacillus thuringiensis. The sequence continues at coordinate 2,892,799 of NZ_CP155559.1, read as the reverse complement.
TAACGGAAGAAGGGTTTCCAGAGCCTGTTTATAAGGAGAAAATGTTAGAACGTGCTTGGGAAGATGCATTAGAAGTATCAAAAACTGCACCGAGCGTTATGAAAAATATCGCAGTGAACTTAAAAGACGGTTTCATTATGACGATGGGAATTTTACCATCGATTATGTCAGTAGGGTTACTCGGTATCGTATTGGCGAAGTTTACGCCAATATTTGATTGGATCAGTTATATTTTTTATCCTTTTACATGGGCTTTACAGCTTCCAGAAGCAGAACTAGCTGCTAAAGCGGCATCCGTTGGTATTGCTGAAATGTTTTTGCCATCATTATTAGTAGTAAGTGCACCGCTCGTGACAAAGTTTGTTATTGCGGTTGTTTCGGTCTCATCAATATTGTTTTTCTCAGCTTCCATTCCTTGTATATTATCGACAGATATTCCGTTAAAAGTATCGGAACTTATTATTCTGTATGTACAAAGAACGATCTTAACGTTACTTATTATTACGCCGATTGCTTATTTGTTGCTTTAAAGTGTTAAAAAGATAAAGCTATAACAAAAGAATCCTTCTGTAAAAGGAAGGATTCTTTTGTTTAAAAGCAGGGTACGCTAAGAAAATCAAATATCCCAAACGTGAAAATGTACAACTTTCATGTTTTTGGATACTTTTATTTATCTTTCGTATATGACGTAACGCTTCTTAAAAAGATTCCTAATCCTGCAAAAAAGAATCCTAAGCATAATAAGCTGCCTGGCGTTCCCCAAGTAATTTGATCTAGCATTTTTATCCCCTCCCGTTTATTATTATATAGTATTTATTAGGTATTTCCAGAATTTTCTTTTTGTAGATGCGATATTAATGATTATCAATGAGCCATCCTACCCTATATGGGATGTTTATATTCGAAGAAGAATTCATATGTTTGGTTCTAAGGAAGAGATGTTGAGTGAAATTGATTTAGGCTAAGTAAAGATAAAATGACATGAGAGTCGCTTTTTATAGAAGGGATTCTTTTAATTATATTCATTTATTCTTATAATTAATTTTTATTTCATATGATATAGTAATAACAAAGAGGGGGCTTACAAATGGAAATGATTCACGAAAGAGCAAAGTTACGATTAATGGATAGTGATGATGTCGAAACTTTGTTTTCGATTGTAGAAGGAAATCGGGATATTTGGGCGTATTTAATCTCTAAAATGGATAGTGTTCAAGAGATGCAGCAATATGTTCAAAAAGCGATACAAGGTTATGGAAAGGGAATGCAAATGCCTTTCGTTGTAGTGGATCAACAGACGAATATGATTGTAGGAAGTACACGTCTATATAATATTTCAGTGGAAGATAAAACAGTCGAGTTAGGGCAAACGTGGTATCATCCAAGTGTGCAACGTACGAGTATAAATACAGAGTGTAAGTATATGCTTCTCCAGTATGCTTTTGAAAAACTGCATATGCTGAGGGTGCAAATTAAGACGGATGCAAGAAATGAAAAAGCACAGCGAGCAATTGAAAGGTTAGGCGCAGTAAAAGAGGGTGTGCTTAGAAATGAAAGAAAGTTACCGAATGGTTATGTGAGAGATGCAGTTGTGTACAGTATTATCTCAAGTGAATGGCCAGGCGTAAAAGAACAATTGTTAGAAAAATTAGAGTTGTATAAAGAAAAGCTATAATTCGTGTTTTGAAAGGTATATTGTTCGTGATGCATGAAAAATATACCTTTTTTCTTACAAAATGCTACTTTATTTTAATTCCTTTTGTTTCATCGTTCCCTTCTGAGAAAAAATTCGTTACAATGTAGTTGTATGGTAATAAACTTATGAATTTAAAAAATGTAATGAAAACCGCAAATGAAAATGAATTGATAATCCTCAATTTTAAATGAAAACCCTTTTATACATAAATAACAAGTAAAGTTCCTTCTTTTAAATAAACTCAAACAAAATGATTTGATATAAATGTTTTTTTATAGAAGTATGGATGATGTACGGAGGCAATTACAAATGAAAGAATATAAGAAGAGTAAGAAAAGACGAATCTTTCAAGTATTTTTACTAATGATTTGTTCTGCTATTTTATATGTAAGTTATGCAGCTTACGATATTTGGAGTTATCGTTTTAAAACAGATGATAGCGTGAAAACGGATGCTGGTATCGTACTAGGAGCAGCTTCTTGGAACGGAAAACCATCTCCTGTATTTAAAGAAAGAATTAATCATGCGATTTCTTTATATAAGAACGGAAATATTAAAAAGATTATTTTTACAGGTGGTACAAAGTTCGAGGCAGAGCTTGAGGAAGCGCGTACTGCAAGAGTATATGCAATGAAACAAGGTGTAAAAGAGGAAGATATTTTAATTGAAACAAAGTCCCTTTTCACTGAAGAAAATTTAAAAAATGCGAAGGAAGTTGGAATAGAGAACGGAATACGCACATACACGATTGTAAGTGATCCACTTCATATGAAACGCGCAATGAGAATTGCAAAACATATTAATATTGAAGCGTATGCTTCACCAACGCCGACATCAGCATATAAAACGTTAGATACAGAAATTCCATTCTTCTTTAAAGAATTATTCTCGTACATTGGATATGTAACCTCTTTGCCATTAAAGGCATTGAAGGGAGACTAACATAAGAAAAGAACCTATCTTAAAATAGGAACTTTTCTTATTAGTCAAAAACATTGTATTTTTATCGGAATAGTGAAACAATAGAGAGGTAGCTTCATATAATCATAATGAAAAAGTGAGCGGTTGATGAATCGAACATAAAGGAGATTATAGTATGGCACTCTCATTTGTTGAAACAGAAGAACAATCTTTCATTATTGAACAAATAAATAAATTGATTCCGAAGTTCATGGAAAGAGAGCATCAATTAAGTGAATTAGGATCATTTCCGTATGAAAATATGAATGATTTGAAAGATATCGGATATACGAAATTAACGTTACCGAAGGAGTTTGGTGGTAGTGCAATTTCTTTATATGACTTCGTTTTATTTCAAGAGAAAATCGCGGAAGGCTGCGGAGCTACTGCATTATCGATTGGCTGGCATCTTGGTATTGTGAAAGAGCTAGCGGAAAATCGCTCTTGGAATGATGAGATGTTCAAATGGTTTTGCGAAGAAGTGCGTAATGGTGCGCTCTTTAACCGGGCAGCAACAGAGCCGAAAACAGGGAGTCCGACGCGTGGTGGTAAACCAGAAACAATAGCGGTTCAACAAGGCGAGAAGTGGGTTGTAAATGGAAGGAAAACTTTTACAACGATGGCGCCAATACTTGATTATTTTATTATTTCAGCGAGTATTGAAGGCCGGGAAGAAGTTGGTGAGTTTATCATTCCGAGAAATACGCTCGGTGTATCCATTGAAGAAACATGGGATAGCGTCGCGATGAGAGGGACTGCTAGTCACGACCTTGTCTTACAAAATGTAGAGATAGAAAACCGCTTTTTTACGGATGTGAAGGGCGGAAAAGTGAAACAAAAGGGTATTGGCTGGTTGCTACATATACCAGCATGTTATTTAGGAATTGCACAATCAGCAAGAAATTATGCAGTTCAGTTTGCGGGATCATACAAGCCAAATAGTTTAAATCATTCTATTAGTTTATTACCGAATGTTAGAAGATTAGTTGGAGAATTAGAACTCGAGCTTATGCAAGCTCGCGTCTTTTTATATCAAATTGCGAAAAAGTACGATGAAGCAGAAGATAAGCTTTCACTACAGGCAGAGCTAGCAGCAGTGAAATACGCCGTAACAAATGCGGCGATATCCATAGTTGATAAATCAATGCGCATCGTAGGAGCAAAAAGTTTATCAGAAAAAAATCCGCTGCATCGCTACTACTTAAACGTCAGAGCAGGACTACACAATCCGCCGATGGATGATGCAACATTATCTATATTAGCGGATGCGGCGTTTCAATCGTAATTTTTAAAGCTTACATTTTTTTGTTTATGGACAATATAGTTGTTTTGAAAGCACGGATTTGATTAGTAATCAAATCCGTGCTTTTTATTCGCTTGATATACTAGTTTAAAATGCAGCGTTTTAATATAAATAATCATTATGATTTTGTAAGTGTTCCTTGATGGAAAAACATTTGCCATTTTCCATCTATCAGTTTCCAAATGGAGCTTCGCAAAGTATTCTGCATTCTAGTTTCATCTCTTACACGATATGTCGCCAACACGGTACCTTCTGATAAAGAGTATATTTCAAAATTAGAAAGAGTCATTTCTCTCACGCTAAGTCCACTTCCACCAACAAAATCTTTCTTATACCAAACATTCCCCGAACTACCAAATTCAAAAAAATCGTCTGCAAGTAATTTGTCTAGTTCTTCTGGTGCTGTACGAGTTTTAGGTTCTAATAGCTTTTCCTCTAGTTCACATAAATGCTTTTTTAATTCAGAATGCTTTTTCACGTGATCAGCCCCATATATTAATTATTGTACAAAAACTAAACTGCTCTTTTTAACTAACGAAAAGGATTTTGACTAGTTAGATAATTGGTTGCGTATTATTATAATGCCAGTATAGAAGCGTTGTAAACATTTGTCGTATCTAATCCCAAATTAAAGGTCTTTCCAAGTTAACCATTCGTAAATATTGTAAAAATTGCCCTGCATGGACCGCATCATGATAGGCAATTCGTAATAGCATATCACCTAAATATCTTTGATAGCCAACATCGCTTCGATCAATAAGGGTTGAATCTAGCTCAGTTATACTTATGGATTGAACATATTCTATGAAGTCAGTAAAGTATGATTGTGCCAACTCAATCTCTTTTTTTACACAAGTAATTGGCTCGTCATTATACGGGATGTGTATGTCGTTTATTGAGCCGTTGTTTTTTAAAATCATATGATAATAAAAAGTTGAGCTCCATACATGACGAATCATCTCACCAAAGGACATCGCTTCATTATCAGGCTTCCAATTAAGAAATTTATCGGGAAGAGAATTCCATAATTTTTCTGAGCGCCTTCGGGTTTCTTTCAAATTTAATATACTAAGATCAATTGTATTCATAATACATTCTCCTTTACTATTTAACTTAAAATAATTGTATCAATTTAACAGTTAGGGTATCATCGAAATATGAATGTATATCCGAATATCTCATATATAGCTAAACTAATTGCTGAACCTACAAGAGCAATCATCTTAGATTGTTTAATGAATAATCAGGCACTACCTGCCAGTGAATTGGCTTATATGGCAAAAGTGTCACATCCAACGATTAGTTCTCATCTTTCTAAATTAGTAGAGGGGAATCTACTTACAGTTGAACAACATGGTAGACATCGTTACTATCGACTTGCTAATCAAGAGGTAGCAGAAGTTCTTGAAAAGTTAGGAACAATTGCACCCACAGTCCAAGTTCGGTCTTTAAAACAATCGGATCAACTAAAACAAATTCGTTATGCTCGGACTTGCTATGATCATCTTGCAGGCAGACTCGGTGTAGAGATAACTGAAAAATTACTACATAAGGAATTTATAATTTTAAAGGAAGGAGAATACATTGTAACGGAACAAGGTAAACAATGGTTTCTGAATTTTGGGATAAATGTTGAAACGGCAAATATAAAGAGGAGGATATTTGCAAAACCTTGTCTTGATTGGAGTGAACGACGCTACCATATTTCTGGTTGGTTAGGATCTGCGATAGCAAAACTGTTTTTTGAACAAGAATGGATTACAAAAACGGATAAAACTCGAGCCGTCCATCTTACAAAAAAAGGTATGAAGTTATTGAAAGACCAATTAGGCATTGACATGGAAAATAAAAAAGTCCATCAAAATGCAGTGCCTCCTGTCGAGTAAACAGTATGAAATAACCTGAGTTCTATATTTATATAGACTCAGGTTATTTAAATTGTTTAAAAGTCTTTGATGATATTTGCGCACGGCAACTTTAGCCTCATTCGCTTTACGGAAAGACGCTAAATGAAAACAAAGTAGTAGAAGCAACTCTATTAAATTAGTAATCATATTCATTGGAAATTATGCGTAAGAATATAGTAAATGAAGGGAGATATAAAATGAATAAAGTGAAGCTGAAAGTATTAAATGTAAGATATGTAGTGATATGTATTTTATTCACGATTATATGTATCCTCACTTCATTCTTCATTTCTAGTAATTCAAACGTATTTAAATCGTATTATATTAATCAGTTATTGGGAACGAATTCTACTAAAGGTCTTATGTACATGATAGGAAGTGAAAATCGTTATTTTGCAGAAGAATTTCATAAAGAAAAAGGACGAGCGTCTCTGGAATCTTTTTTACTTTCACTTTCTACAAACATTAATGTAAATGATCTCCGAAGTTTATTAACTCGAGAACTTCCTAATATGAATCAATTTTATTCGGAAATATTGATTGCTGGGGAAGGAACAGATTATACGAACATTCCTGAAGAATCCAGTATTCCTTTAGAGAATATTAAAGATAAAGGATCTGCTATTGAACGCCCAAAGAGTGGGAAAGAAAACAATTCTACTGGTGAAAATTCAAATACACAAAATAACGGTGAAAATAAGGTTTTTATTTATCATACACATAGTTGGGAGTCGTTTATTCCTCTAATTCCAGGTGCCGCTATACCCGATGATGCTTCTAGTACAAATAATGAAGTAAATATTACGTTTGTTGGAAATTATTTAAAACAAAAGTTAGAAGAAAAAGGAATCGGTGTTTCACATGATACGACAAATATGAGGGATTTTCTGCGAAATAAAAATTTAAATTGGGCCCAATCTTACAAAGGGTCCCGTCAAATATTACAAGATAAATTAACACAAGATAAAAATATTATGTTTCCAATGGACCTTCATAGGGACGATGCGCGAAAAAATACTACAACAAAAAATATTAACGGAAAGAATTATGCTCGGCTCTATTTTATTTTAGGACGAGAAAATCCTAACTATGAAAAAAATAAAAAAATAGTAACAGCAATAAATTCATATTTAGACGAGAAGTATTACGGTTTAAGCCGAGGGATTTTTATTAAAGATCGTAAAAGCGGTAACGGAGTATATAATCAAGATCTATCTCCAAATGCATTACTTATTGAAATGGGAGGGGTAGATAATACACCAGAAGAATTATATGCTTCCGTTGACGCGTTAGTAGAAGCATTTAGCCACTATTATAATGAAGTAACTAAGAAAAATAACTAAATATATAGGGGAAACCTAGTGTTTTTGTAAAATAAAAAGGAGTAACACCTAGTCTGAAGTTCTAGGAGGTTACTCTTTTTTATAGAATTATCAATTTAAAAAATCTTTCTTTTCATTCTTCTTTTTATAGTTTTAAAGGAGAAAGCTAGGTTTCTTATTTTTACTAATGTTATAATAAGAAAAAAGCACGAAAAGAGGTCATCTCATGCTAGAGGTTATTGCAACATGTTTAGAAGATGTAAAACGAATTGAACGAGCTGGCGGGAAGCGAATTGAATTAATTTCATCTTATACAGAAGGCGGTTTAACGCCGAGTTATGCATTTATTAAAAAAGCGGTAGAAGCAGTACATATACCGATTCACGTTATGATTCGTCCGCATGCGAAGTCTTTTACATATACGGAAGAAGAAATTGAAATGATGAAAGAAGATATTGTAGTTGCTCAGAAATTAGGAGTAGCTGGTGTGGTATTAGGTGTATTAAATGAACGAAATGAAGTGGATGAAGAGAAACTAGCGGATTTATTATCTGTGGTAGAGGGGATAAATGTCACATATCACCGAGCAATAGACGACACAGAAAGTCCAGTAGAAGCGATGAGAACTTTAAAGAAGTTTCATAAAGTGACTCACGTCTTAACTTCAGGTGGGCAAGGAAATATAGTTGATAATATTCCGATGCTTACAGAAATGCAAAAGGTAAGCGATGGTCAAATTCAACTTGTAGCTGGAGCTGGCGTGACGAAAGAAAATATAAAGCGATTGCTAGATGAAACTGGAATTTCGCAAGCTCATGTCGGTACAGCGGTAAGAGAAGGGAAATCATGTTTTGCTGAAATTGATCCTAATTTAGTACAGGAATTAGTTCAAATCATACAATAAACACGTAAGAAAGAGGAGAAACGATGAAGGAAAATACGAAGAAAGAATTATTCTCATGGGCTAAAACGATAGGATTTACCCTTGTATTAATCGCTATTATTCGCGGTGTCTTATTTACACCGTCGTTAGTACAAGGTGAATCGATGATGCCCACTTTAGAAAATAACGAACGAGTTCTTGTGAATAAGATTGGTTATAGTATAAGTGGATTAGAACGCTTTGATATTATCGTCTTCCACGGAAAAGAAGGATACGATTTAGTAAAAAGAGTAATTGGTTTACCAGGCGATACAGTTGAGTATAAAAACGATGTGTTATATGTAAACGGAAAAGCGATGGAAGAACCATATTTAAAAGAGTTTAAAGAAAAAGCAGCAGGTCGTGTATTAACTCCAGACTTTACGTTAGAACAAATCACAGGAAAAACGAAAGTGCCAGAAGGCCAAGTGTTTGTTTTAGGAGATAATCGTGAAGTTTCTAAAGACGGTCGTATGTTCGGATTTATTTCAGAAGATGAGATTGTCGGAAAAGGACAAGCTGTTTTTTGGCCGTTGAAACAAGTAAGAGCGTTATAAAGAAAAAGTATGGGAGAAATATTCTTCCATACTTTTTTGTCTTATTTATTTAAATGTTTGGCTTGGCTATAACTTGAACTTTTGAAAGAGAACCATCATTATTTTTAAAATTGATCTTGTATTCACCCTCAGGAAGCCAATCACTCCAATTTATACTAAATTCACTTATTGCTTGTTCCCAAGGTTTTAAAGTTCCATCAATCATCCAAGAATCTTTAGCGTTATATAAAGTGTAACGAAGAGGAGAATCGCCTATATTTTTTACAAGAACGCTTAAGTCATCCCCATGAGAGTAGTTAAAGCCAGAAATACTTGATCCGAAAAAATGAATTTCTTCGTTCGCTATTTTATGATGTTGTGCAACTTTAGCGGTTGAATGAGTATCTTCATTTGTCGCAAAAATCACATTATAACCTATACAAAAAGATAACATAATGGCAGGAATCACTAGCAGTTTTTTCAAAAGAAACACTCCTCACATTTTATTGTACATATACCATAATAAATCAAATGGTTCGAAAGGATTATAGTCTAATATAAAAATTTACAGATGTATGTAATTATTTATGCTTATTTTAAATTACTGACAAAATATATCGGATTATGTGCTTGAAAAAAATATTGATAGAATTGAAAGAATATTTTATAATTTTAAATTATATGTTTGTTTCGAAAAACGGAATTCAAGTTCCGCATTTCGGAACGAGAGGGAGATAGAATGAGTATAAATAAAACGGCAGTTAAGACAATGGATATTTTAGAGTTGTTTTATGAGTATGAAGAGCTAAGTTTAACAGAGATGGTTCAGCTTACGAGTATGCCGAAAACATCTGTTTATCGTTTAATTGGCTCGTTAGAAGAAATGGAGTTCTTACAAAAAAACGAGAAGGGGAAATATCGTTTAGGGGTCATATTTTTACGGTTCGGTCAACTTGTTTCACAAAGATTATCAGTAAGGAATATTGCGATTCCATATATGAAAGGGCTTAGAGATAGTTTAGGCCAGGCAGTTAATTTAATTATTCAAGATGGTAATGACGCGATTTATGCGGAAAAGATGGAAGGCGTTCAGCCTGTACGCGTGTATACGGCAGTTGGAAGAAGAGCACCACTTTATGCGGGTGCATGTCCGAGAATTTTACTATCATATTTCTCTGAGGAAGAGAAACGGAAATACATAGAGGAAACAGATTTAAAACAGTTTGCAGATGGAACAATTGTGGATAAGGAACAATTGCTAGAAGTGTTGCAATTGGCGAAAAAGGAAGGACATACAATTAGCTACTCGGAGTTAGAAAATCATACAGCGGCTATAGCAGCACCCATTTTCACAAGCGATGGAACGGTTGTAGCGGGTATTAGTATTTCGGGATTAGCAATTGAGTACAGCGAAAGTAATATTTCATATTTTATCGCGAAGGTGAAAGAAACAGCGAATCGCATTTCGAAAGAACTCGGCTTTTTGGCATAGAAAGAGGGAGTGGGATGAAATTTTCTGCGTTAGGGGATCAAGCAATTATTGTTACATTTGGTGAAGAAATCGGGATGGATGTATACGGAAAAGTACAACGACTATTTCAAGCGTTGCAGCAACATCCATTTGCAGGAATGATTGAATGCGTTCCGTCGTTTACTTCATTAGCCGTTTACTACAATTTATATGAAGTATGGAAAGGAAATGATAGAAAGATAAGACCGTATGATTACGTATGCGAATACATAACAGGAATGTTCGATACGTATAAGGAGGAGTTGAAACGAGATGTGAAACATATTTCTATACCAGTTTGTTACGGAGGAGAATATGGACCTGATTTAGAAGAGCTCGCACATTATCACGGTTTGCAAGTAGAAGATGTCATTCGCATACATAGTGAAACAACATATTTTGTGTATATGTTAGGTTTTACACCAGGGTTCCCGTATTTAGGAGGACTATCAAAAGAACTAGAAACACCTAGAAAAGAAATACCGCGGTTACAAATCTCTCCTGGTTCAGTAGGTATTGGCGGAAATCAAACAGGTATTTATCCGCTTGAAACACCGGGTGGATGGAATATTATTGGTCGAACACCAATCTCCTTATTTAATCCGGAAGAAGAAACACCAACGTATATCCAAAGCGGTATGTATTTACGATTTATCCCAATAACGAAGGAAGAGTACGTATCACTTGAGGGGGCTAAAGGATGGATGTAGAGGTTTTGCATGCAGGTATGTTTACAACAGTCCAAGATTTAGGGCGATCTCATTATCAGCAATACGGTGTACCTGTTGGCGGGGCTATGGATCAAAGTGCACTTCGGATAATCAATATGTTAGTTGGTAATGACGAGAATGAAGCGGGACTCGAAATGACGATCATGGGGCCTAAATTGTTAATAAAGAAAACGACGTTACTTGCGATTGGCGGTGCGGATATGGAACCGTTATTGAATGGAGAACGTATCCCGTTATGGCGTCCCATTTTAGCGGAAGAAGGTAGCATGCTTTGTTTTGGGAAAGTGAAAAGTGGTTGCAGAACGTATGTAACATTTGCAGGTGGTATACATATTGATCGTACGATGGGAAGCAAAAGTACTTACATACGTGCTGCGATTGGTGGTATTGAAGGAAGAATGCTGAAAAAAGGAGATTATTTTCAAATAGGTACCCACTCAGAAATAGCGAGTCGTTTCATTCAAGACTTACAAAAGGATGAGCGAATCAAAACGAAATGGGCAATTAGCAGCAGCATACTGCCAAAGTATAAGAAATACCCTAAGCTTCGCGTCATAACTGATTTTGAATATGATCAATTTACAGAAGAAAGTATACAGGCATTTTTTATGAAAGAGTATAAAGTATCTAATCACGCTGACCGCATGGGCTATAGAGTTGAAGGAGAAGTTTTAAATAGAGTGGAAGAAAAAGAGATTTTATCGAGTCCCGTTACGTTTGGGACCATTCAAGTTCCTAATGGAGGACAGCCGATTATATTAATGGCAGATAGGCAAACGACAGGTGGCTATCCGAGAATGGGGAATATTATTTCAGTAGATTTACCACTTCTTGCTCAGTTAAAACCGGGGGAATATGTTTCTTTTGAGAAAATTACGCTTGGAGAAGCGGAACAATTGTACATAGAACAAGAAGTAAATATGAATCTATTAAAGAAATTCATCGCTTTACGAAGCTGACACTAGGAGGGAAATATCGTGACGACAATCGATTTAAACTGTGATTTGGGAGAAAGTTTTGGAGCTTATAAAATGGGGAATGATGATGAAATTCTTCCGTTCGTTTCCTCTATAAATGTTGCTTGCGGTTTTCATGCGGGTGATCCGGTTGTAATGAGGCAAACGGTTGGAAAAGCTCTGCAGCACAATGTAGCAATAGGCGCACATCCTGGTTTTCCAGATTTAATTGGATTTGGAAGAAGAAATATGAATGTGTCAGCGAGTGAAGTATACGATTATGTATTGTATCAAATTGGCGCATTAGACGCATTTGTGAAAGCGGCAGGCGGGAAAATGCAACATGTAAAGCCGCACGGTGCTCTATATAATATGGCGGCGACTAATCTGGAAATTGCAGATGCAATCGCAAAGGCAATGTATCGTATTAATCCAAGTCTATTACTTTACGGATTAGCAAATAGCGAGGCATTTATACAGGCTGCAGAAAAATACAATATAACTCTCGTACAAGAAGCTTTTGCAGATCGTACGTATAAGCAAGGTGGAACATTAACGAGCCGGACAGAAGAGAATGCACTTATAAAAAATGAAGACGAAGCGATAAAGCAAGTGCTTCAAATGGTGAAAGAAGGCTATGTAAGAGCGGTGAGCGGAGAGAAAGTAGCAGTTCACGCACAGACGATTTGTTTACATGGTGATGGAGAGAAAGCAGTCCAATTTGCGAAAAAAATATACAGAACATTCGAAATTAATGGTATTTCTATTTGTGCACCGAAATGAAAAATGAGGGGAAGTGCTAGAAATGATTAAATTAATCGGGATATTACTTGTTGCAGTGGGTTTTTTATTTAGGCTAAATACACTGTTAGTCGTTATGGTCGCTGGTATTGTTACTGGTATGGTTTCAGGATTAAGTTTTTATGATGTGATCAGTATGTTCGGTAAATTTTTCATAGAAAACAGATATATGTCTATGCCGATTATATTAACTTTACCGGTAATCGGAATTTTAGAGCGTTACGGTTTAAAAGAAAGAGCAGAAGCACTTATAACGAAATCAAAAGGCGCAACAACTGGAAGAGTATTAATGTCGTATTTTACGATAAGAGAATCATCAGCAGCACTTGGACTGAATATTGGTGGTCATGCACAAACAGTAAGACCGCTCGTTGCACCGATGGCAGAAGGGGCTGCGCAAGGCAAATACGGTAAGCTCCCTGAAAAGTTAAGAGAAAAGATTAAAGCAAACGCAGCAGCTGCGGAAAATACAGCTTGGTTTTTCGGAGAAGATATTTTTATCGCAACTGGTGCGATTTTATTAATGAAAGGATTCTTTGATTCAGTAGGTATGCATGTCGGTGTGTGGGATATGGCGCTCTGGGGTATTCCAACCGCAATATCTGCACTTATTGTAAGCTGGATCAGATTTAGAAGATTTGATAAATATATAGCGAAAACAATGGAATCAAAAGAAAAAGAAGAGAAGGAGGCAATATAAAATGAACATTATCACAATGGATACAATTTATTACGTATTAGGTATAATCGTTGCCTTTATCGCTGTTCGTATTGCATTTGATCGTGAACATCCAAATCGATTTGGTTCTAGCTTATTTTGGGCGTTATTTGCAGTTACATTTTTATTTGGAAATGTAATCCCTTCGTTTTACGTTGGTTGTATCGTACTCGCTATGGTCGTGTTAGCTTCAGTAAACAAAGTAACAAAATCAGAGGAGAAAGAAGTTCCAGTACAAGAACGTGTGAAACATGCTGAGAAATTGAAAAATAAAATTTTTATGCCTGCACTATTAATTCCTATTTTTACGATTATCGGTACATTAACGTTAGGGAAAATCAAATGGGGAAATGTCTCACTTGTTGATCCAGATAAAGTAACGCTAGTAGCATTAGCACTAGGAGCATTACTTGCGTTCGTTGCGGCGATGCGTATTACAAAGTCGAAAATAACAACGCCTGTTCAAGAAGGAAGCAGACTATTACAAGCTGTCGGCTGGGCTGTAATTTTACCACAAATGTTAGCTGCACTTGGCGGGATTTTCGCGAAATCTGGCGTTGGACAAGTCGTTTCTGATTTAGTTGGACAAGTGTTACCGACAGAATATCCGTTCGTTGCTGTTATGGCATATTGTTTAGGAATGATGCTATTTACAGTCGTGATGGGAAATGCTTTCGCAGCGTTTGCCGTAATTACTGGCGGAATTGGCTTACCTCTAATTGTACAAATGCACGGCGGGAACCCAGCAATTATGGCAGCTCTCGGTATGTTTGCTGGATATTGCGGAACGCTGCTTACACCAATGGCAGCAAACTTTAATATCGTTCCAGCAATGCTTTTAGAATTGAAAGATAAAAATGCCGTTATTAAGGCTCAAGTACCAATTGCTCTTTCCATTTTCATTATCAATATGTTTATTATGTACGGCCTAGTATATCGTTTCTAATTAGGAGGGGAAAACTATGAAAACAGTATTATTAACAGGATTCGATCCGTTCGGCGGAGAAAGTATTAACCCAGCTTGGGAAGTCGCAAAAAGTTTACATGAAAAAACAATCGGAGAGTACAAGATTATTAGTAAACAGGTACCAACTGTATTTCATAAATCAATACAAGTTTTAAAAGAATATATAGAAGAACTAAATCCTGAAATGATTATATGCATTGGGCAAGCAGGGGGCAGACCAGATATTACGATAGAGCGTGTCGCAATTAATATTGATGATGCAAGGATTGCTGATAATGAAGGGAATCAGCCAGTAGATGTACCAGTTGTAGAAGAAGGACCGGCTGCCTATTGGTCTACGCTTCCGATGAAAGCAATTGTAAAAAGACTACAAGCAGAGGGCATACCAGCTTCCGTTTCACAATCAGCAGGTACATTCGTTTGTAATCATATATTCTACGGTCTCATGCATGAACTAGAAAAGCATGATAAGAAAATAAAAGGCGGATTTATTCATATTCCGTTTTTACCAGAACAAGCGAGTAACTATCCAGGTCAACCGAGTATGTCACTTTCTACTATTAGTAAGGGGATAGAGTTGGCAGTTGAGGTAATGACGACAGTTGAGGTAGATATTGTAGAAGTTGGGGGTACGACACATTAAGTAAGATTCTTAGGTAGTACCGAAGTGCGTATGTAGTTGTTATTTTTGTTTGGAGGAAGGATGTATCGTTAGCTTGATAATGATAGGATACATTGCACATTTCAAATTCTCCCATTTTCATGTATAATTATTTTAAAAATCTGAATTTTTAAAATTGAGGTGGGTATCTTGAAAAGTTTTGGTATGTTAGTAATCGCTACCGTGCTTTCAGCGGGCCTATTATATTATAATGCTCAATCCTTTTATAATAGGTTTGCCTCTGGAAATACATATTACTGGGTAAACGGTATCCTAGCAGTTATCTTCTTTGTATTTCTTTACAAAAATGCAAAAGATATCATTAAGAAAAACTATATAAAATAAGGAAGTTTAAAGAGTTCGTTATACAAAGACAACACCTCCTGTAAACAACTGGTATAATAAGTATAGCAATATACATAGAGGTGATTTTTGTGCAACAATTTGAAGAAGTACGTTCAATTTTAGAAAAAGCAAAGAAAATTACAGTATTAACAGGTGCTGGTGCAAGTACGGAAAGTGGTATTCCAGATTTTCGTTCAGCAAATGGATTGTATGCTGATGCGAATGTGGAGATGTATTTATCAAGGGGATATTATAATAGAAGCCCGAAAGAATTTTGGAAGCATTATAAAGAAATCTTTCAAATTAATACGTTTCATCAATATAAACCAAATCGTGGTCATCGCTTTTTAGCTGAATTAGAAGAACATGGGAAAGATATTACGATTTTAACGCAAAATATTGACGGTTTGCATCAAGTAGGTGGTAGTAAACATGTCATTGATCTACACGGAACGCTTCAAACAGCACATTGTCCGAAGTGTAAAGCGGGATATGATTTGCAGTACATGATTGATCATGAAGTGCCGCGCTGCGAGAAGTGTAATTTCATTTTAAATCCAGACGTTGTTTTATACGGAGATACATTGCCGCAATATCAAAATGCGATAAAACGTTTATATGAAACAGATGTACTTATCGTTATGGGAACGTCATTAAAAGTGCAACCTGTCGCTTCATTCCCGCAAATCGCAAAGAGGGAAATAGGAGCAACGACCATTTTAGTAAATGAAGAGTTAACAGGGCAAGAATATAACTTTGATTTTGTTTTTCAAAATAAGATTGGTGATTTTATTGACGGGGTATCGTCGGTTAAATAAGTTATTATTTTTATGAAAAACTGAGGTGTATAGAGAACACCTCAGTTTTTTGTTTGAATAACATTCATGTTATTCTTTAATAAGGGAATGGTAATAAATAGGATGTAAAATTAAAAAACTGAAAATTAAATCTTTTATTTCTTTAGTAATTAATATAAAATTCTATATATATCATATAAATAAATTTGATACATAATGATTCTATGTAGAAATGTTAATAGAATGAAGCGAGGGAGCGAAATGAGACAGAAAAAGGAGCAGAAGAAACAATCGAAAAAGAAAAAGACTCATATTCCATTTCGATTAAATGTACTATTTTTTATCGTCTTTCTTTTATTTTCAGCTATTATAATTCAATTAGGTAAAGTACAAATCATTGATGGAGAAACGTATAGAAATGAAGTAAACAAAAAGGAAGATGTAACGGTAAGCACTCCTGTTCCTAGAGGGAAAATGTTTGATCGGGTAGGTCAAGTTATTGTAAATAATAAACCGCTACGAACCGTAACATATACGAAAATGAAAGGAGCAGATTCGAAAGAAGTTTTACAAGTAGCAAAAAATTTAGCCCAGCTAATTGAAATGTCGCCAGAAGATATAAATAAGTTGACAGAAACAGATAAAAAAGATTTTTGGATGCAGTTAAATGAAAAACGAGCAGCAGAAAAAGTAACGAAAGAAGATGAGAGTGCATTTAGGAAGCAAGAGATAGAGGGGAAAGAATTAGATAAAAAAGTTGAAGAGTTGCGCCGTGAAAGAATTACGCAAGAAGAATTAAGCGAACTATCAAAAGAGGATCTAGAAGTACTAGCAATTAAAAGTAGGATGAATGCGGGATATAAAATGACGCCGCAAATTGTTAAAAAAGATGTAAGTCAAAACGAATATGCAATCGTAAGTGAAAGGTTGGCAAGTTTACCAGGAGTGGATACGACAGTGGATTGGGAACGTGAATACCCAAATGATAAAATACTTCGTTCTATTCTTGGTAGCGTTTCTACTGAAAATGAGGGTTTGCCAAGAGAGCAGTTAGATTATTATTTAGTGCGTGATTATAACCGAAATGATCGCATTGGTAAGAGCTACATCGAAAAACAATACGAAGATGCATTACATGGAACGAAAGAACAGTCTAAAAATATTACGGATAAAGCAGGGAATATTATTCGGACGGAAAAAGTGACTGAAGGAAAAAGCGGAAATAATTTAATGTTAACTGTTGATATGGAGTTACAGAAAAAAGTAGAGGAAAGTCTTGAAAAGAATTTACGAGCATTTCATTCTGCAGAGCCAATGATGGATCGTGCGTTCGTTGTAATGATGAACCCGAAAAACGGTCAAATTTTATCAATGGGTGGCAAGAAAATTGTAAATAAAGATGGTGGAATGCAGATAGAAGACTTTGCTTTAGGAACGATGACAAGTTCTTATGAGTTAGGGTCAACTGTGAAAGGCGCTACGTTATTAGCCGGATATCAAACTGAAACAATTAAGCCGTATACGCATTTCTTTGATGCACCGATGTATTTTAAAGGAAGTGTCAAGCCAAAGAAATCGTGGAAAGATTTTGGTGATATTGATGATTTAAGAGCTTTACAAGTTTCATCAAACGTTTATATGTTTAATACAGCATTAAAAATGGCAGGTGTAAATTATGTACCAAACAATCCGCTAGATATTAAAAAAGAGACATTTAATAAAATGCGCTACTATTTTAGACAGTTCGGATTAGGTGTACCGACTGGAATTGACTTGCCGAATGAATCGATTGGTCAAATGGGTAGAACAGATAACATACCTGGTTTTTTACTTGATTATGCGATTGGACAGTACGATACATATACGCCGCTGCAACTTGCTCAGTATATTTCAACAATTGCAAACGGCGGTTACCGAATGAAACCACAAATTGTACAAGAAGTGAGAGAGCAACCACATAGACCAGAGGATGTTGGAAAAGTTGTTCGGTCTATAGAACCAGTTATTTTAAATCGAGTGGATATGGACACTTCATATATTAATCATGTAAAAGAAGGGTTTAGAAGAGTATTTCAAGAGACTGACGGGACAGGTACTGCAACGTTTAAAGGATTACCGTATAAACCAGCTGGAAAAACAGGAACAGCTGAAACCGTATATGGTGGGGAAAGTGATATTGGAAGAGATGAAAACAATAACAGAAAAAAATGTTATAATTTAACTCTTGCCGGTTATGCACCATATGATGCTGATCCGGAAGTAGCTTTCTCAGTTGTTGTACCATGGGTGAATGATGACAAATCAGGAATTAATTCCGCGATTGGTAAAGAGATTTTGGATGCGTATTTTGAATTGAAAGCGAAAAGAACGGGTGGAAATCCAGTCCCAGTAGAACAACCGAACAAGGCCCAGTAAAAATAGTATCACTGCATGGAGATATATTGTGCAGTGATCTATTTTTTGAGTTAAAAAGCGTTTAAATAAGGTGGGAATGGATATGAAACAGGAAATTAAAAGAGGCTGGGGGAAATACATACTCTTCGTGTTTGTTTTGGTAGTAGCCTATCATTCTTTTACTTTATGTAAAGTGGAAGGGAAATCGATGCAACCAACTTTATATGAAGAAGATTACGTATTTGTAAATAAAGCAGCAGTACATTTTTCTAATTTAGAGCACGGAGAAATTGTCATTATAAAGGAAGAGGATGAGTCGAAATATTATGTGAAACGAGTAATAGGACTTCCAGGTGACGTAATTAGCATAACGAATGGATCAGTATATGTGAATGATAAAAAGCAAGAAGAACCGTATACAAATAAAGATTTATTCAATAATACGCAGGTGTTTTACAACTTTCAAAAGACAAAAATCCCGCCAAATAAGTTATTTGTAATGGGAGATAATCGTGAACTTAGTAGAGATAGTCGAAATGGCCTAGGATATATTGAAGAAGATAACATAATAGGCAAAGTGGAGTTTGTATATTATCCTTTTTCAAAGATGAAGATCATAGAATAAGTGGGGATGAACAAAACCCCACTTCTTAACGTTTCACTTTATTTTCTTTAAAAAACCTTTTGGATTAAATGATATGAAAAACTTATGTTTAGATTCATCGATTATGAAATTTTTATTTGTAGCTAAAAACTCTTCAACAGCTTCCATTGGACCAGGACCCCAATCAGGATAAACAGGATTTCCGTTAATAGATGTATCCTCTACAATAATATAACTGCCAGTCGTAACGATAGATTGATAAAGTAAAAGTTCTTTTGCTACATGCTCTTTACTATGGTCTGAATCTAAAATAACTAAAATTACATCAGCAGGTTTGCGCATATTTAATATAGTTTGAACGGCCTGTACAGAAACAGAAGAAGCTGTTACATACGTAATTCGGTCATGGGATGGACGATTTGGTTGAGGGAATATATCAATAGTAACAACGTGACCCTTCCCGATTAAATCTAATATAGAAGCTAAATACAATGCGCTACCACCATAACAAGTGCCGCATTCAATAATTAAATCGGGTTTTAATTCGTAAATAATTTCTTGATACAAAAAAAGATCAGAGGGAAGCTTGAGAATGGGGACCCCGAGCCAATGTGTATCATGTAACCAAACATTGCTGTCGTAATAAAGTTTTAGAAATTCATTGCTTATAGTATCGATGTTAATTCTCCTTTCTAAAAAGGATTCTTTCGCTTTACGTAAAGTGTTTACGTATGAAAGTTGTACTATATATTATGTAGTAAGGAATTGTAAGGCGAGTGTTTTTACTTAAAAATAAACTAAATAACTCATGTGTAAAGAAAGGTAATGGACGTATGTATAAGTACACAATTTGCTTCATTAGAAAAGGAAATGAAATACTCTTATTGAATAGAAATAAAAAGCCGAATGCCTTATAGGATTGGGCTTTTTGCAAGGGGAAAATTTTATTCTATATAATTTTTTTAATAGTATAGTGTTGTTTTACAATAAAATATGAAATTTGCATTTTTATATGAAAATTATTAAATTGTTCGGTTTTCCTGATAACTCTTGAGAAAAAATAAAATGTGTATTTTTACCATTTCTTGTTGTAATATGAAGAAACGCTTACAAATATAGGGAAATGCGCTTATCACAAGGGATGGGAGTTGTTATGATGAAAGTCGCAAAGAAAAAAATAGTACCGTTGTTATTAGTAGGTGGAATACTTGCTGGGGGAGGTATTGTAGCTGAAACTGCGTATGGAGCTGAAACGGAAGTTTTTCAGCCAAAGTCAGTAGAGTATGAGATTCAGATGATGAAAGATAGTGGCATGACGTTGGAACAGGTAAAACAATTTGTTGAAATTTCTAAAGAAGGAAAAGAGTTTTTCGAAAAAGATGCGAAAATTAAAGCGGAAAACGATTTGAAAGAGATTGATGAGTTAAAAACAACACATCCAGAAGAAGCGAAAGAATTGTATTCTAAAATTGATGATCCTGCATATAGTCAAAATGAATTAAATGGTCTTGTTGCGTTAGCAGGATCTGCTTTAGGTACAAAAGGGGATGTTTTAGTCAGTTATGAAATTAATTCTGGAAGTTCTTCTATCGGTGTAGGACACACAGCGATCGTATCAAAAGATAGTAGTCGTACAATAGAATCATTTGCAAAAAGTTGGAGTCCAACTGGAAAAGATGGAGTCCAATATTACCCTAATACATGGAAAGGACGTTCTAAAGTTTATGGTCTATGGGTGAAGGGAGCTAACAATACAAAATATTTAAATGCAGCTTCATATGCTCAGGGACAAATTGGAAAAGGTTATAATTGGTCATTCTTCGATAAAAATAGAACGGATAAGTTTTATTGTTCTCAATTGGCATGGCGTTCTTGGAAAAATCAAGGTATTGATATTGATAATGTTACTTGGGACACTGTTGTTACACCAATGGAATTAGTAAAATCATCAAATACTACTATTTTCTATTCTAATTGATAAACAATATTTTATAGAGCAATCGGCATTTAATTGTCGATTGCTTTCACTATATATGTGGGGTGATTACATGCTAAAGAAATATATTTTAATAGCTAAAGTTATAATATGTACAATGTTTCTTTTTGTAGGTTGTTCTAAAAATATTAATGACAATAAAGAACTTAAAAATATTCAAAAAGCAGATTATCTTGTTTCCTATTCAAATGCAATGAAAGACGGTGGTTACATATATGGATATGATAAGAAAGGAAATGAGATTAGTAAAATAGAGATAGATGGACAAAGTATGATGAGTAATGCAAAAGATGAAAAGGGGTACTATTTCTCATCAAATAGAAATAACAATCATTATGCTATTGATAAGATAGGCAAGATACAAGAGATAAATAGACCTAAAGAATTACAAGATGTAAACGCAGGGGCATATTTCATCCATGCAGAGCAAGGGTATGTATATTATGATGTAAATATTGGATTGGTGGACGAAAAGAAGGGATATACAAGTGAACTTGTATATTGGAAAGAGAGTGATAAAAAGCAAGAAAGTGTAGAACTAAAAGGAACGATTCAAGGGGCGCATATTATTCAGAATAACATGTACGCATTTTCACAAACGTTAGATAAAGTATATATTTCAGAAATAGATTTGGCGACAAATAAAAAGATAAACGAATTTGAAATTCCTAATGAAAATGTGTATTTTGCACCAACTGCTCAAAAAGTAATTTTTCAAAAGTATAAAGATAAATTATTACTCGTATTAAGTGATAATGTGAATCAAAAGTTACCACCTAAATTAATTATGGTAAATACGAAGACTAGAGTAGTAGAAAAAGAAACGATATTAGACGAAAAGCAATTCATACCTGTTCTAGTGCAGATAATTGATAATAAGGTGTATGTTTTAAATAATGATGAGAAAATGAAAGAATTAGATGAGAATTTGAACATCATACGCACATATTCATTACAAAGTGACAAAAATACAAAAATCAATAGAGAGGATAAAGGGATTTCAGATATACAAGTACATGGTAATAAGGTGTATATCTTATACAAAGATATGAATCCAAAGAGTAAAACGAAACAATTGGTAGCTGAGATTGAAGGATATGATGTGTTAACTGGAGCTAGTATTGAAAAGACTACTTTAAAATTAGATGAAAAATGGGATGATATTACTTTTCTCGTATTGAAAGAGTAAATAAAATGATGTGAAGGAGATAACTTAAATTATGGCATTCAATAGTGAGGAATAACTAAATGAAGCTATCCAAGAAGCTAAAGCAAGTCTAGCAATAGAGAGTATGATTATTACAAAAGAAATGGAAAAAATTATTAAAGCGAAGGTAACAGGAAAGATAACGCACAAGCAACTTATTACATTAGCTGATGCGATTGCAAGGCGTGAACTTACTTAACAATCTAGAAGGCACCACAAACTTTTGTTAAATAAACGGGAAAAAGTGATGGTAGACCCAACTCTCAGGCTGTAGATAAACTATTTTTGGAGAGTTCAGATGCTAAAAAATAGTTTGTCTCTTGCTGTATGGCGAATTTATCCAACAATATATATACGTAGTACGTTCTATGCTACAATTTACTATAAGTGAGGAAGGAAGGTGTCTTATGAAAATATCTGTTTATGTTGCAAGTGCATTTAGCAAGGATCATAAAGGCGGAAATAAAGCAGGAGTGGTATTTATGGAGAATACATTGACTACTACTCAAAAAATGGCAATAGCCAAACAACTGGGCTATGCGGAAACCGCATTTATATCAGAATCTGAAGTTGCTGATTATAAAATTGAGTATTTTACACCAAAAGAGGAAGTTGATTTATGTGGTCATGCCACAATTGGCTCTTTCGCGATACTGATGCATGTAAATAAACTTTTCAAGAATCGCTATACGATTGAAACGAACAGCGGTGTTCTTACTATTACCATAAAAGATGATATTATATTCATGGAACAAAACGAACCGATATTCTATGATGTTATATCTCCAAATGAGTTTATCGACTGCTTTGACATTGAAGATATAGACAATACATACCCAATTCAAATTGTCTCCACGGGCTTAAAAGATATTTTAGTTCCTATAAAAAGCGAAACACAATTACATACACTGCAACCTAATTTTGAAAAAATTAAAGAAATCAGCAAGTATTATAATGTTGTCGGGATGCATCTATATACTTTTAATGACAATCGAATTATATGCAGAAACTTTGCTCCACTATACGACATTAATGAAGAAGCAGCGACTGGAACTTCAAATGGTGCATTAGCTTGCTATCTTTATGAACAGCACTACTTACAAAAAGAAGTCTATGTATTTGAACAAGGTTATTCTTTACACTCGCCTTCCGAAATATTAGTTAAATTAGCAACCGATAGCGAGAATAAAATAGAAAAAGTTTATGTTGGTGGCAAAGGCTATTACTGTGAAACAAAGTGTTTAAATATAGAAAATATTGAGTGAAAATAAAAAAGAGATGGTATATCCATCTCTTTTTTATTTTCGAATCGCCTTAATCATAAATCGATGTTGCTTCACATCAAAATATCCCTTTTGCAAAATGATCTCATGTATACGATATAATTCCTCATAGTAACCCTCGACAGTAAAATCAGGAATTTGCCACGGAATTGCTTTTAAGTAATAGATGATAGCGCCAATGTCATAAAAGCGTTGAAAAGGGAACTCTTCTTTTTCTTCTAAAATAGTAAATCCATTTTCCTCTAACTCACTACATGCCGCTTCAAGCGACCAACTTGCAAATTCGCTATTTAGCGGTGAGCCAAACTGCTCATTAAGTTCAGCGCAATCAAGACCGCCAACTTGTTGTGTCAGAAAGGTTCCATTAGGAGAAAGGATTCTTTTTACTTCAGAAGCAGCATATGATTCATGTTGATTTAGGATTAGATTAAACTGACCATCTTGAAATGGCAATGCAGTATCATCGCTCACCTCTACAACAGTAATCCCTAAAGGCTCTAATTTCTTTCGAGCAATTGGCACGTTTGGAGCGTAGCCCTCAGTAGCATAAATAGTTGACGGGAACGGTTGTAACTTAGATAAAAACTCTCCGCCGCCAGTCCCCATATCGAGCGTTGATTCTGCATGCTGCATAAGCTGGAAAGCTGTACTGCCATATGACCACGATAAAGGCTCGCTCTTCATTCGACCCGTTTCTGAAATAAAAGAAAAATCCCAACCGCTAAAATTTGTATTAGCATTTTCTAATAAAGTTAAAAATAATGGATCACGTTTCATAATGGTATCCTCCTATTTTGTAAGTAAATGATATGGTGAGAAAAGAAAAAAGGAGGACCTCTTATGAAAGGGGAACGGTTTTACGTTTCGTGTTCGAATAGATGCATATAAATTCGCTCCTTGTGAGAATGGTAATTTATATATTCGGGATAACCGAGTGGAAATCCTTTGAAATTATGGGGGAAGATAGTTATTTAATGAAAGATTGGATGGAGTGTACAGAAAAAGGGTGCACTCAAACTTTAGAAAAGGTATTTAGTAAACTTAAATTTTCGCCCAGCCCTTTTATGAGATATGTGATATTTCTCACTACTATTAAGTAACAATAAAGTCGTACTGTTTATAAAAGAAGTGACGTTGTTGTATCTCTTTGGATTTACTTATCTATGGGATAAGTAAAGAAGTAGACATATAAACTGAATATAAAAACGTTTTAATTCTTTGAAAACATTCTATAATTTAGTATTGTTATATATGGAATAATTTATTTGTACGAAAAGAGGAATAAGATGTTTATACAAAAGTATAAGGGTTTGATGCTAGGGATAGTTAGTAATATCCTTTGTTTACTTTAAAGATTTAGATTATATATAAGACGGGCCTTAAGTTATTATCTGTAACATTAATCATTATAGGTTGTGTTATTGCCTGTGATTCGACCTGTTTCTATAAAAAAGAGAATAATAATGTATAAGATTATTATTATATAAATTTAGCTTGTTGAGCATGGGGCATACTCCTCTTACAAACACGATAGTTGATTGACCACGCTATCTAAAAATTGCGATACCTTTTCTTTTGTTGTATCTGGCGAATGATACCCAATCGTAAATGTAAGTCTTCCATTATAAGAGCTTGCTCCCATTGTAAAGAATGGTGCATACATAATAGGTGATGTCATATACCCGTCTTGAGCCTGAACTTCACCAAACTTAATAGGTTCATCTGCTATCGATCCGAAATTAGTAAGTAACGGTAAAGCCATGCCCATTTGTAAAGCCCGTTCGTATTGCTGTTTATACATTTCCTTCACTTCAGATAGCTTTTTACTTGCCAGTAACTCCATTCCTGCGGCTGAAGAAAGACCTGGATTTTGAGATTTTATTATATCCATTGATTCTTTGACTCGAACTAGAGTTTGATTAAATGAATCATCATTTTCCATTTTAATCACTGGCATTTCCATCCCGGATAAGTTGCAAATTGAACCAGTTGTATGATTAGGGAGATATCGGCGTAAATCAATTGTTAAACCAACCATTTTTTTTGCGGTACGAGGTTCTGCATACACAGCGAAATGTGATAAAGAGCGGAAGTATGCAGTCAGGATTGCATCATTTAAGGCAGCTTGTTGTGCCTTTGTCCGCTGGATTAAACGTAGAGTTTGCTCACGGCTTAACCGTTGCACGGCCATTTCTGGATGAGCATTTTTGTTAGGTTGAGATGGAAAAGCCCATAACGCAGCTTGTTGTTCTTGGCTGGGACGATACGCACTTTTTATGTCTGTTATTCCAGTATATTTGAAAACAGGTGATTGATCGCGAAAACCCTCATTTTCTGCATTATATCTCATTATAATTTCATCCTTAGACTGTCCCATAGAAAGTTGAGTATAAATTGCTCCCAGCAAATGAATATATGCCTTGACTCCAGCGCCATCTGAACAAAGATGAGATAATTTCACAACTAACATATTTATTGAAGTACCTTGAAATAATTTTGTCTGAACCATAGGCCCCTGAATAGGATCTCCAGATTTCTTTATAAAATCTATTGCCATCATTTCAAGATTTTGATCATTTCCTTCTGCAAAAAAACAAATTGGTGAGTTAGAATTAGATGAATGTTCCTCCCAGTAAGGCATATCACTTTCTACAAAACGGCTGTTTAAAACGGGCTGTAATTGTAACGTTATTCTTACTGATTGTTCAAGTACCTTTTTTGATATACCTATAGGAAAATAAAGAACGGCATTAATTTGTTGGTTTGCGGAATAAAGACCTAGTATATAATTCATTCGATCTTGAGGTGTTACTGAATATTTCCTTTGTTCCATAATTTTCTCCCTCTTTTCAGGTTATTTTTTGTTACAATCTTGTTTTTTATAGGGTTGTGACTTTTTCAAGGATTCATAATGTTTTCTATTCAATTTTTTAGTAGTTCAATTATGAAAGTATGTTTTCTGTACTGATTCATGTTGTTATTGGTATTCATAATATTCATCACTTTCATTTGGGATTTGTGTAAGTTACTAGATGAATTTTGATTTTGTTTGGTTATATATAAACATTTTACATAAAAGTTTGCATAAAATCCACGAAAAATAATCGAGTCATTTTTATCTTTTTTCGACAGTATCTCCCATCTATTTCCTAGCGCTACCCAACCATCAAACAAATTAAGGAGGGAGTCTTCTGACATAGTTAGATAGGAGTCATTAACTTATGAAAAAATCTCATCTATAATTCAGATATAAACCATTTATTAAAGGAGTATTCTAATGAAAAGAATTATAAGTTATGCGGTAGTTATTGCTATTTTTATAGGAATAGGACTAGGAGTAAAACGTTTTGTACAAGGTCCAGGACAACCAGTCGATGGGATTCTAGTTAGTGGTACTGCAGCTGATGTAGAAAAAGTCAAACAAGAATTTAAAGATGATACTAAACAATCGATAGACTATAAAGTAAAGTATGTCACAACAACAAAAAGGATCCCATTATCAGAAGAAGATAAGAAACAAAATGATACAAATGAAGAATTTGAAATCAATACTACAGAATATACGGTTATTAATAGTTCGACCGCTGTAAAATTATTTAATAAGGGACTTCTAAGAGCTAGAAAAGATCCAAATTCAACGACTACTATTTCTGAGATGGTGAAAGATAAAAATAAAGTATCTAGTGATCAGAATCTATTATTTTCTTTTGCGGCTAAGGATTCTATGGTTGATAATTTTGAAAATAACCAGTTGAATTTGAACGGTAAGACGGTATCTGCCCAGTATGTGAAACAGCAAATTTGGATTGGGTATGCCCCAATGGACCTTGTTATTCTAAAAGACCAAGACTATAATGCAATTTCTGAATCAGAGTCAATAATGAAATTAATTCAATTTAAAAAACGTGATTTTGATTATAAAAACAAACAAGAAGTAGATAAAGTTTTACAAGAGATTGATAAGGTCTCATCGAATAATCAGCATAAAATAAACTTTGTAGAGGTACAAGACTAACTTAAAATGATAAGAAGGTGATATAAATGGAAATCGTAAGAATAGAGAATGTAGTCAAAAGTTATGGTGAAGGAAATAGTAGGGTAGATGCTTTGAAGGGCATAAATCTTTCTATACAGCAAGGGGAATTTGTCTCAATCGTAGGAGCTTCTGGATCAGGTAAAAGTACATTACTGCATATTTTAGGAGGGTTGGACTGCCCAAGCTCAGGAAGCGTGTTTATTGGAGAGAATAATATTTATGATTATACAGATAATGAACTTTCGATATTTAGAAGAAGAAAAGTTGGTTTTATATTTCAGTTCTTCAATTTAATTCCTGTATTGAACGTGCAGGAGAATATAGCTTTACCTACTTTACTGGATAATGAACCTGTAGATAATCCTTATATGGACGAAATTATTGAAATTCTGGGACTTCATGAAAGAAAAAATCATTTACCATCTGAATTATCAGGAGGTCAGCAACAACGGGTTTCGATTGGGAGAGCACTTATAAATCGCCCACATTTGATTTTAGCTGATGAGCCTACAGGAAATCTGGATACTCAAAATACAAAAGAAGTCATGGATTTATTAAGATTGACAGCAAAGAAATATAATCAAACTATTGTATTGATTACCCACGATTTAAATATTGCATCAACTTCTGACCGTATTATTACAATTGAAGATGGCCAAATCGTTTCCGATCAGTGGCTATCCACGAATAAGTCTAAGACGGGAGGAAATTAATTTTGATTGGTCATTATAAACAATTAAGCAGGAGATACTTAAAGGGGAATATGAAACGAACAATTTTCACTTTGATCGGAATTATACTCTCTGTATCTTTAATTTCTACAATCGGCCTATTTATGAACGGCACTCAGATTTCTCAAATCGAGAATACGAAAAAGAATCAAGGGTATTCTTTTCATGCTGTTGTATTTAATTACGATGAATTGACATTAAAGAAAATTAAATATAACCCGCAAATTGAATCATTTGGTTTAATGTCACAGGGAGAAACAGTTCAAGTCGGAGAGGCTGCTGTACAAATGAATTTTGCTGATGATAACGCCTTGGAGTTTTTAAAATACAGTATTATTAAGGGGAGAGTGCCGTCTAATGATCGAGAAGCTGCTGTGGATCCCTGGGTATTACCTTTTATAAAAGAAAATATCCAAATAGGTGATTCATTTGAATTGAATGAAAAAAAATACAAACTGGTTGGTTTTCTAAGTGATAGTGCATATACACAGGAAAATAAAGTGGGACGGGTACTAACTTATAAGCGCGAGTTTAGCGCTGGAGAAGGAAAAATATTAGTTGGAATTAACTCAAAAGCAAATTTTAATGAGGTTTTAGAGGGAATTAAGACCATTGCCGGACAAAATAATATTGAAATAAGTAATGAATTAATTCAATTAGAGAAACTAGGTTATAATGATTCGATTATGGCTACGCTAATTATTACAATCAGCATTGTTGTGATAGCGACAGTTGTTGTGATTTACAACGCTTTTCAAATCAGTGTCGTGGAACGAACGAGGCAGTTTGGTTTGTTGAGAAGCATTGGTGCAACACGAAAGCAAATTAGACAAATTGTGCTGAGAGAAGCTACTTTTCTGGCTGCTATCGCTATACCCATTGGAATTATATGCAGCCTAATAGGGCTTGCCTCTCTTCAGTTTATTTTTTCACTTTTAATGGAAAATAGTAAAGAGGTCTCGATATTCCATGTTGATTGGAAGATTTTATTAATCAGTTCGATTATTACCTTCCTTTCTATAATAGCGTCAAGTTTGTACCCAGCTTATTTTGCAGGCAAAATCTCCCCATTATTAGCAATCAGCAGCAGGTTGTCAATTAAAAAGGAACAAATCAAAAAGAAAAAGAATTCCATGTTGAAAAAACCTTTATCTTTTCCTTTGAGCATGGCTATGAAAAATGTGAAGCGAAATAAAAATCGCTATACCATTACAATCTTATCAATTATTATAAGTAGTGTGTTATTTATTACTTTCTCTTATTTAATGAATGTTGCATTTGCATCTAAGTCTTTCAATGAATTATCTGTTAAATCGGATATTACAATTAAGATAGAAGATAAGAATCCAGATCATTTAGCTGAAATTACACAAGTTTTGAATCAGTTAAAATCACTTGGAAATATATCTGATGCATACGAAAAGAAGGGCAATAAAATTGAAACTAAATTAAAGGATGTAACTCAATCTACCGCGACAGTTTTGGAAATAAAAAATACGATTGGAAAAAATCATGCCATTACAATCGTAAATAATTATCAAGAAAATAAAACAAAAAAAGAAGAAAAACTTACTTTACAAGTGCTTGCATATGGTTTTATTACAGTCATTTCTTTAATTAGTAGTGTTAATATTTTTAATACTATAACTATAAGCATTATGACTAGACGAAAAGAACTGGCCGCGTTGAAATCCATTGGTATGTCACAAAAGGATTTGAAAAAAATGATTACCTATGAAGCTCTGATTTACGGTTTTTCTGGAAGTTTACAAGGAATCTTTTTTGGTTGTATATTGTCTTATATTATATATTTAGCTATATCTGATATGTTGAAAATGGCATGGACGATTCCCTATGAAGCTTGTATTATTACGTTTGTTTTAGCTTTAATAATTAGTTATTTATCAGTCTTAAATCCATTGAAAAAAATTCAACAAGATAATATCATTGATACTATCAGAGAAGAGTAATATTATAGGCCTGGCTAGATTATAGTCAGGCTATTCTGATTGGAGAATAAGCTAGGGGAAGAAAAAGGAGAGGACATACTTGAATAAAAAAATATTACTAGTTGAAGATGATGAAGCTCTTGGGCTAGCCATCGAATTTTCATTGAGGAATGAAGGTTATGAGGTGATTAGAGCGTCCAGTGTAAAAGAAGCTAAACACCAGTTTGTTCACAATACATTTGATTTGTCCATCCTTGATATCGGCCTACCAGATGGTAATGGTTATGACTTATGTTTGTATTTTAAAAAGCAAAATGAGAATTCGATTATTATTTTCTTAACTGCACTAGATGAAGAAGCAAATGTGGTAATGGGGCTGGATATAGGCGGTGATGATTATATAACCAAACCTTTTCGGGTTAGGGAACTCATGGCCAGAGTGAAAGTACAATTGCGTAAACAAGCGTCGCTAGAAACACCATCTCAAATTTTAAAATCTGAGAATATAAGAATCGATACGAACCTAGTCAAGGTTTATAAAAATTGTGAAAGTATTACATTGACGAATTTAGAATACAAACTGCTATTGAATTTCATGAAGAATTCTCACAAAGCATTAAAAAGAGATGAACTCCTACAACAAATAACAGAAGGAGATAATGTTTTTTTTGATGAAAACACGTTATCTGTATACATAAAGCGTTTAAGAGCTAAAGTTGAAGACAATCCTCAAAAACCACAGTTTATCGTTACCGAAAGAGGATATGGTTATCGTTGGAGCAAGGATGTGATTGGGTGAGCAAGATAATGAAAAATACCGAGTTAAAAAGCTATATGACGATACTGGCCGTCCTTTTATCTATATTTGTGATTTACCAATTTATTATTCAACAATTATTTTATGATCATTTGAAAAGAGACTCTATTGCAACATGGGGTGAAATTACAGCTAGGTTGGTAGAGCAGAATCCAGAAAATGAAGCGGAAATTATGAAAGTCTTATCAAGTCATTCGTCTCACTTAAGTGAATATCAGGAAAAAGGGACAGAGATCCTAAAGCAGTATGGATTATATGAAGACTTGGAATCAAAATTTTTTCCTCACTTAAATAATCTAATTATTAATCACAATCAATTTATGATGTGGGGATTGATTGCTTTTGGATTTTTACTTTTTGTTGCAAACTACATGCAACAAAAAAATATTTTCAATAAGATTAGCCAGCTTACTAGAGCTGCAAAAAAGATAATCGAGGGAGATTACTCGGTTGTCATCAATGAAAATAAAGAAGGGGATTTCGCGAAACTGGCGATTTCATTTCGTTCAATGAGGGATATCATTAGAAAAAATATGCATGATTTGCTTGAAGAGAAGCGGTTTTTAGGAGAAATGTTGCAGGATATATCTCATCAGTTAAAAACGCCGCTTTCAACTATTTCTATCTATAATGAAATGTTGTTAAATGAGAAACTATCCCGAGAGCAACAAGCTCAATTACTACAAAATAATGATACTCAGATTTCTAGAATGAATGTCTTAATTCAGAATTTGTTAAAAGTAGCAAAAATTGATGCAAAAGCGATTTCGTTTGATAAAGAGCCAGGGAATTTAGTAGATACGACTGAGGAAGTACTAAATCGCTTGCAAAGCATGATAAGTGATAAAAATATTTTGATTGATTGGAATGCACCAAGAGAAATAGTCGTTATTCACGACAAATTATGGATGCAGGAAGCCTTGTTAAACCTGTTGAAGAATGCAATCGAACATTCTAAACCCGGTGGTAAAATAATGATTCAGGCCAAAAATTCTCCAATCTATACAGAACTAGTAATCCAAGACTTTGGAGAGGGAATTTCAGCTGAAGAATTACCTCATATTTTTGAACGATTCTATAAATCAAGTAGTTCTAAAAAGCACGGCTCGACCGGAATTGGATTGGCACTTGTCAAAGCTATTATAGAGGCACATCACGCCTTAATTACAGTTGAAAGTGAAAAAAATGCTTATACAAAATTTACAATTATTTTTATGAAATTTTAATAACAGTTTGGTATATATTTTAATCTTTTTAATATAAAGGGGTTTTTTTATGTTTAATAGATTGAAGTGTTTTCTTTTATCTGAGAAAGAAATAGTTGATACTGTGAAAAAATACAAGGAGGAAAAAATACACGTTTCCATAATAAAAGATTTTTTAGGAGATTTAATCTTAATAAGAACTTTTATATTTTTAATGTTTGTTCCAGTATCAACTTTTATTTTTTCAGTTATAATTTATGGAGCTGTTTTCTTTTTGTCAGGCATTAAGATTACTGTTTGGGGCATCACTATAATGTTATTAGTTCCAATAACATTACTTTTCTATATGAATATAACTAATACATCAATTATTATTACTGATTTAGTGAGAAAATTTTTATTAACCATAAAATATCTAAATCCATTTTACTCAATAATAAATAAACCTTGGCTATTTATTTTTGAATTATTATTTGGTTTTTTATATGTATTTCTGCTATCTTTATTTTCTATTTGGATAGTATTACATTCATTAGAAATAGATTTTTCTGAATTTAGTTCGGAAGACAATCGAAGTTTCCAATTTTCAATTATTATTTTACATACAGCAATTTATTTGTTTATAAGAGTTCATGGCCAGTATTGTAAGACAACTAAGCAAAAAATTAAAAAGCTGAAAATGAAATTTTATTTATGGTTTTGTTCTATGATTGCAAGTATTGTATATATATTTGAATCACTCTTTAATTATATGAATGGAATCCAAGCAATTTATTTTATTTTTGTTTTAATGATTGCTTTAGAAAGAACAGTGACACATTATAAGAAATTTATAGATTTTTTAGAATCTGAAAATTTGTATGAAAAATATTTTTAGAGAGAAAAGTCTTTTGAAATATAAAAAGTTATACCTACTAAGTACTGGACGAGTAAAAAAACGCTATTCTTTTTCTAGAATCATAGGAAAGGATAGCGTTTTTGTTTAAAATACTCAAAAAGAAAAATCTTGTGGTAAAGTATCATTTTTAATAACCGTTCGTAACCCATGTTTTATAATCCAAGGGTTAACAGGATGTTGTTTATCACGTAATTGCTGTAACCATTGAAAAACGAGTTCTTTATCTTCTTTCGTAATATCGTTAATATGATTGGCTACAGATTTTTGGACATATTTAGAAGTATCATTCATTAATGGTTCAAGAAGCTGTAAATTATTCTTAAAGTCACCTTTCAGAGCTCCCATTTTTTTAGCCCAAGGAAGTCTTGGTCTTGTACCTTCGGAAACTAATCTCCTAATGTGGCTGTTTTCGTCATGAATCCACTGTTGTAATATGTCTAGTGTGTCTTCATGGTATGTTTCAAGAAAAGGCCGAATGGCATATTCAGCAGTATTTCTTTTTGTTATTTCATACATGGCGTTGAAAGAGGATTCAAAATCGTTAAGCCCATATTTTTCAACGTATTTTGCGATAGGCATGTACATATATCCGTTTGTAAATGTGCCTACTTCTGTTGTATTTTCTGGTCCCAATGTTTTCAGTAATATATGTATAGCTGCATTAAAATCTTTTTGTAAAGCATTGTGTAATTCATCTGCCATTACTTCAATACGTTGCTTTAATTCTAAACTTTCAACTTTACATGTTACAGAATCTACAAAGATGCTTTTAGAGAAAGTAGGATCGTGTTTACAAATAGAATCAGCCATTTTTTCGGCTAATTCTTCATTAAATAAAAATTTTAACGGAACATATTTACCCATTTTTTCACCCCAATTGTCAGTTGAAAAAATTTTTATTTTTTAATCGACAACCCATAAACTAAAGTCTCACTTGGAGTCGTAATGCTAAAACCAGTCGTCTTATAATCAAGTTTCACCGTATCACCAGTGTAGTCTTTCGTAAATGAATCCATTTGTACGATAAAATTAGCATCTTCATATACAACGTCATCTGCATTATATGTATCCCAAATTAAATCCACATCAACGAAAATACTACAAGAGTTTGTCATTGTCCCTCTAATGCGAATGATCTTTTTGTCTTCGCGCTCTAATCTATGTATAGCTGCTTTTGTTTCATCAGTAATGCGAATGTTCATGATATCCCAACCTTTATGTATATTTCCTTTATTATTGCAAAAACAGGAGCAATAGGAAAGGGAGAAGCATCGAAATAAAAAAACGAGCAAACAAATTTGTTTGCTCGTTTCACTTTATTTCAATTCACATTTATCAAGAGGGATTACTTTCGTTTTCTTCGTAAATTTATATCCTAACCATAGTACTAAGAAGAGTGGTAAACCGATATAAGAAACGAGTACGCCGTTCCAATCGATTGCTTCGCCCATAAATGCGCCGTAGTTTTGACCTAAAATGACGATGACACAAAGTGCAAATGCGAAGATTGGACCGAATGGGAACCATTTCGCTCTATATGGTAAGTCTTTTAAATCTTTACCTTGTGCGATATATGCTTTACGGAAACGGTAATGACTAATTGCAATTCCGACCCATGCGATAAAGCCAGACATTCCAGATGCGTTTAATAACCAAATGTATACAACACCGTCACCGAATAAAGAAGCAATGAAAGCGATACTACCGACAATCGATGTTACGATTAATGCGTTAACAGGTACACCTCGGCTATCTAATTTACCAAGAAACTTTGGTGCTTTTCCTTGGCGTGCTAAATCCCAAAGCATACGAGTTGAAGCATACATACCAGAGTTACCAGCAGATAGTACGGCCGTTAAAATAACAGCATTCATAACAGAAGCAGCAAAGGCAACGCCCGCTTTTTCAAAAATAAGTGTAAATGGACTTACTGTTACATCGCTTGCGGCAAGGCTTTCAGTTGTATAAGGAATTAATAAACCGATAACGAGAATCGCAAGGATATAGAATAAAAGAATACGCCAAAATATAGAACGAATTGCTTTTGGAATGTTACGCTCTGGATCAGCAGTTTCACCAGCGGCTACTCCTAATAATTCAGTTCCTTGGAAGGAGAAACCAGCAGCCATAAATACACCGATAATTGCCATAATGCCGCCATTAAATGGTGCATCTGCAACAGTGAAGTTTTTAAAGCCAACAGATTCGCCGCCCATAATTCCAAATATCATCATGAAGCCGACAATTAAAAAGATAATAATAGTAACTACTTTAATAAGTGCGAACCAATATTCAGATTCACCAAACCCTTTAACAGATAAATAGTTTAAAAGGAAAATAATAGCTAAACATAATCCACTCCAAATAAGAGAAGGGGTATCTGGGAACCAAAATTTCATAATTAATGTTACAGCCGCTAGTTCAGCAGCAATCGTAATTGCCCAGTTATACCAATAGTTCCATCCAAGTGCAAAGCCAAGTGATGGATCAACAAATTTTGTTGCGTAGGTGCTAAAAGATCCAGTAACAGGCATGTAAGCAGCGAGTTCAGCTAAGCTCGTCATTAAAAAGTAAACCATAATTCCAATTGCGGCGTATGCAACTAATGCACCACCAGGTCCAGCTGAATGGATGACACTACCACTGGCAAGAAATAGTCCGGTACCAATTGTACCACCGAGAGAAATCATCGTAAGGTGTCTTGATTTTAAACTACGTTTTAGTTCACCTTTTCCTTTTGTAGTTTCTGTTTCAGAGGTAGTTTGATTCGTTGCGCTATTCATGTTCAACACTCCTTTTCTTGTAAGATAGGAAGGAGCGGGGGAGAAAAATACAAAAAACCGCCAAAGGAATTTGGCGGAACGTTTCACAAATAACCACCCCATCATACCCTTCCGTTAAGATAGCACCCCACGTTTACACGGTAATTTTGTAAACGTGACAGTTCTGTTCCTTTCGGAGACAGCCCCAGCTCATATTTCCAGAGAAGAAATAGAAACTTCGGCAACTTTTCCTTTTAAACGGAGTCGGTGACATTCTCTGTGTCTCGGCCGTTCTACTCTTAAAAGTTGCAACCTCTACCTCATCGGATTGATGAGGATTTGATATATTACTAAGATTTTTAATATATGGCAATTGTAATGACTTTCTGAATATATTGCAAGATATTTTGTTAGGAAAAGTCAAAAAATATCGGTTATTGTATAGGAAACGCTTGCACAACTCCACCCGAACCTACTATTATGTAGCAATAAGCAAAGAAAAAATTGTTATACAAATGTTTCGCAAAAAATATTGAAAAACCCTTTAAAATTAAAAGAAAATTCAGAAAATATAATTCGACATAACTATCAAAAGAGAATTATTCTTTAAATTCGTTTCAAAGAATAAGTATAAATCCGATAAATAGAATGAATATTCTTTTTATTTCTGATAAAATTAAAGTGTTGTTTAATTGAAAAGGGGAAATCAATATGAAATTAGAAACAGAAAGACTCTATATAGTACCGTGTACAGAAGAAAGGGTGCACGTTGCTAGCGAGCAAGGATATAATAGTGGTCCACATATTGTAGGGCATGTAGAAACTGTAAAACAAGATGAGGCTTTATTACCTTGGGGAGCGTGGTATGTCATTCGAAAAGAAGATGACATCGTTCTAGGTGATATAGGATTTAAAGGGAAACCAAATGAGGAACATACAGTAGAAATTGGTTACGGATTTATTGAGAAATATTGGAATAAAGGGTATGCGACAGAAGCTGTAAGAGAATTATTAAATTGGGCTTTTCAAACAGGAGAGGTAGAAACGATTATTGCAGAGACACTCCCTGAAAATAGTAGTTCGATTCGTGTATTAGAGATATTACATATGAAGAAAATTGGCACTACAGAAACGATAATTAATTGGAAAATAGAAAAATAAAAAATACCGCTCGAAGTATATTGGGCGGTATTTTTATCGTTATGGTAGCATTTGTTTTTGATCATTCGGGTATCCGGCTGTCGATGCGTTAGAACGCTTGGAATGATTACGTACCGCAATGAAAATAGAAATAATAACGACAAGACCAACTGCCACGTAAGAAAGCGAAATAATAGTTGGATCCACTTTAAATGTAGTAAGCAGTGTACGAATATTTGTAAAGATAATGAGGCCACCAACTAATACGCCAAGTAAATGAGAAGGAACGATGCGTACTAGCCATGCAGCGATTGGTGCCGCAACGATACCACCAAGCATTAACGAAAATACCCAAACCCAGCTTACTTGTTCCCAGCCAAGTGAGATGAAGAAGCCAATTGTTGCAGCAAGTGAAACAGGAAATTCACTCGTATCTACAGATCCAATAACTTTTCTAGCTTCATTTCCTCTTGCTAGAAGAACGGGTGTAGTAATCGGTCCCCAACCACCGCCACCAGTTGAATCAACGAATCCAGCAAATAAACCAAGCGGCACCAGTTGTTTTGCAGACATACGCTTATTTGAAGTGACAATTTGTTTTTGAATGAGGAATCGTAATAAAATATAAACCCCTAAAGTAAATAAAAATATGGAAATGTACGGTTTAATTACATCGCCAGGTAAATTACTTAAAAAACATGCCCCAACAAATGCGCCGATTGCCCCAGGTAATGTAAGCCTGGAAACTGTATATTTATCAACGTTTCCAAATTTGATGTGAGATGCGCCAGAAGCGGCAGTTGTAACGACTTCAGCTAAATGAACCGATGCGGAAGCTACAGCCGGTGCAATACCAAACATTAATAATAGTGAAGTAGACGTTACCCCATACGCCATTCCAAGTGCTCCATCGATCAATTGAGCGAAAAATCCAATAATAGCAAAGACAATTAATTTCTGCATAAATAATCCCCCTGTAATAATAAATGAAAAAGACACTTTTCCCGTATGAGAAAAGTGCCTTTGGTTTTTCCAATCAGCAATAATTAAATTTGTTTCATTATAATACATATTAATCGTATAAATCAACTAGGTTTTAAAGTTTTTGAATTGAATGAAAGAAAAATAAAATATACAATAAAAGGATGGAGAGAAAGGGGAGAAAGACATGTTACGATTTGATCATCTCGTTCACGCAGTTCATGGTACACCGAAGGAAGCGGCAAAACAAATGCTGGAACTTGGATTTCATACTGTATTAGGCGGAGAGCATACTACTTGGGGTACTTGGAATAGTTTAAGCTATTTTGACTTATCATATATAGAATTTCTGGCAGTTCAACATGAAGAAAAAGCGAAAGAAGCAGAAAATCCATTAGTACAAGAAACAGTGGTGAAACTACAAAATGGAGAAGGAATGCTACAAATCGCAATCCGAACAGATGCAATTGAGGAGCTAGCAGTTAACTTTAATAAGTACGGTTTACATACGATAGGGCCATTTGAAGGGAAACGCATGAGAAAAGATGGCCGACTTTTAGAATGGAAAATGTTATTTGTTAAGCAAGAAGAGAACGGACCGAAATTACCTTTCTTTATACAGTGGAATGAAACGGATGAAGAAAGAAGAAACGATTTACGTAATATAGGAACAATCACGGAACATAAAAACAAAGTAAAACAACTTGATACAATTCATTACGCAGTGAAAGACGTTCGAGAAACAGTGCGGAAATGGGAAGAAGTAATGGGGCTAACTGTAAGTTCAGTCGTAAAAAATGAAGAATGGAATGCGGAGTGTCAAAGTGTATCATTTGGTGACATTCATGTACAGTTTTGTGAACCAATTGGAGAAGGATTAGTGCTAGAACGTTTGAAGAATCATGGTGAATATCCATTTGCAGTCGAGTTTAAAGGGAAAAATAAACGAGAGTATGAAGTGTTAGGTAGTTTGTACATATATTAATAGAGGTGAACGTTGTGAAGGAAATGCTTAAAGAGATAGAGAAAAAATTAGAATGGCCTCGTATTGTAAAGTGTACAGCTATTTCAAAAGGTTTTTCACATGAAGAGAAATATAAAATTGAATTAGAAAACGGAGTAACATATTTTGTAAAAGTATGTGATGCTGTTCATTTTGAACGTAAACAAGAAGAATATACGTATATGAAACAATTAGAGTTATTACATATTCCAACGCCCAAGTTAATTTATTTCATAAAACTTGAGGAATTAAATAAATGTGTTCAAGTATTTGAATGGGCTCAAGGTGTAAATGGTGAAGAAGGCTTAGGGAAGCTATCGGTGGAAGAACAGTATCATGCAGGAAGGAAAGCAGGAGAAATATTAAAGGGGATTCATTCGATAGAAAAAGAAAGCGCAAGTAGTAAATGGGAAACATCTAGATGGAATAAATACGAAAGATACATAGAGGCATTAGCAGATTACGAAGTGAATTTTCTAGATTTGAAGTCAGTATTAACCTTTGTAGAAAATCATAAAGACTTATTAAAAAATCGTCCAATCACATTTTTACACGATGACTTCCATCCAGCAAATAGTATGATTCATAATAAGGAATTTATCGTTATTGATTTTGGTGGATATGATTTTGGCGATCCAATACACGATTTTTATAACGTAGCGATTTTTACTACAAGGATAAGCAAACCATTTGCGGTTGGACAAGTTCACGGTTATTGCGAGGGAGAACCATCGCTTCATTTTTGGAAATTGTACACATTATATGCAGCAATGACATTCCCAGCTGATATCGTATGGACAAACCGAAGCACACCGCATTTAGTAGATGATATGAAGGAAAGATTGAACGGAATTTTAGAAGATCATAATCATTTTTCATCCTATATTCCAAAATGGTACCATTCAAGTGAATTTAATAAATAACGGAGGAATTTATATGGAAAAAATAGCAGTAATTTCAGATATACATGGTAATATTCCGGCTCTAGAATCTGTACTACAAGATATTAAATTGAGAGGAATCAAGCGCATCATTTGTCTTGGAGATTTAGTCGGAAAAGGACCTCATTCTAGTGAAGTGATTGAAATCATTCGTAAAGAATGTGAAGTAGTCGTAATGGGAAACTGGGATGATTTTATTACAAAACCGACTGAATTTGAAGCGTTAAAATGGCATCAAAAACAATTAACGGAAGAACAAAATGATTATTTAAGAAGTTTACCATTTTCAATCGAATTTTTTATGAGCGGCAAACTCATTCGTATGTTCCACGCTTCACCAAGAAGTTTATATGAAAGAATTCAGCCACACGCTTCAAGAGAAGAGCGTGTTAGTATGTTCGAAAATAGTGATCTCACAGAGAATATAGAAGGGGAAAGAAAACCAGATGTCGTTTGTTACGGTGACGTTCACCAAGCAGTTGTTCAAAATTTCAGAGGGAAAACGTTATGTAATGCAGGTAGTGTAGGCAATCCACTTGAAATAACGCAAGCTTCCTATTTAATATTTGAAGGAACTTACAATGAAAAAGAAGCAGCAAGCTTTTCTATTCAACTCGTACGAGTACCGTATGATATTGAATTAGCTATCAGACTAGCAGAAGAACTTGATATGCCAGAAATTGAAGAATACAAACAAGAATTACGTACTGCTTTGTATCGAGGGTTTAAGGGGAAATAAGGAAAATATAAATCAATAAAAATATCTCTATCGTAACTTTCAATATATCGACTTACCGACAAATAATGACACAAATTGTTACCTGTAATTATGTTATGTAAACTAATTGTAGGAGGAAATATCATGAACCGAATACAACGCATGAAAGAAATTGTAGATCATATTTTAAAATTAAACTTAAACTTAACCCATCCAACAAGAGTTGGAGTAAGTGGTATTACAGCTTCAGGAAAAACAACATTTGCAAACGAAATAGCTGAAGAAATAAAAAAACGAGGATTACCAGTAACACGCGCCAGCATTGATGATTTTCATAATCCGAGAGCGGTTCGCTATGCAAAAGGAAAAGAATCTGCAAGAGGGTATTACGAAGATGCACACGATTATAAAGCTTTTAAAGAAAGATTATTAAAGCCTTTAGAGCTTAACGGGAATTTACAGTATGAAACGATTTCTCATAACTTAATAACGGATATGCCTGTACATAATAAGCCACAAGTGGCCAAGCAAAATATGATATTAATAGTAGATGGAACGTTTCTATTGAAAAAAGATGTTGAGCATTTATTTGATTACAAAATCTTTGTAGATACAGATTTTGAGATGGCGAGAAAACGTGGTGCAAAGCGAGAGACTGAGACTTTTGGAAGTTATGAAGAAGCAGAGAAAATGTTTTTAAACAGATATCATGCGGCCTGTAAGATGTATATAGATGAGCATAATCCGAAAAGTTGTGCGGATGTTATATTTCGGAATAATAACTTTGATGATCCAGTAGTTGTGTTTAAAGAAATTTAATATTGTTTATACAGCAAAAAATTCGTGAAAGGAGATGTTTTGGATGGATAAAAAAGATAATCCAAACGATTGGCCTGTATGGGCGAATGAGTCAGTAGAGATAGTGAATGCAAATCCTGATTGGCAAGATAAAGGCCGATGTGAAGAGCAGCAACTATATGAACTGCTTGCTCCTCTCGGTATAAGCAAAGTAATACATATAGGAAGTACATCCATACCTGGTTTACCTGCAAAACCTATCATTGATCTAATGGCTGAAATAGACTCATTTGATAGAGTACTACATATTTCAGCGAAATTGGCCATATATAATTGGCATTATGTAAGCCCAGAATTAGATGAAAGACCGTGGAGAAGGTTCTTTGTGAAAGTTAAGAATAATAGACGTGTAGCGCACCTGCATTTGATGGTTAAAGGAACTGAGCGATGGGAGCATCAACTTTTATTTCGTAACCGTTTACGAGAAAATCCACAATTAGTTTATGATTATTCAATTCTTAAGCAAGAGTTAGCTGAAAAGTTTAAACAAGATAGAGAAGCGTATACAAAAGCTAAAACGGAATTTATTAAACAAGTTCTAAAATGATGGGAATTTTGATTGTAACTGCGTTTGAATACAGATAAAAAAACTATATTTTATTTTATAACCTAAACATATATAAACTGCATGTAAATAAAGTGGGATATTTAGGTTGTTCAAAGTATTAGTGCAATGCCAATACTTATTTTATATGTATTTACTTTTATTTATTAGGATAAATTTTATATAATTGAATCAAGTTCATATAAGGATAGGTACTTAACCTATATTAAAACTCGAATTGATTTTATGAAAAAATCATAGGGGACAAGGGAAAATAAGTTAAAAAAGGTAAAAAGGGGATAAGAAATATAATGAATGAAGTACTAGAACTAAAAGAAGAACTACTACAAATTAAAAGTAACAATTATGCTGTACCAGAAGACGTAGATGCATATCCATATGCGCAGTGGATGCTAGATTATATCGGATCACCTGATGCTGAATTACGTGATGATTTAATTTATAGTACGCTTCACAAATGGATTACAAATGATGTGTTTAGACAAAAAGAGTTACGAGGATTAATGCTGCAAGCAATTAGCCCTGATTATTTATTTTATAAAATTGGTGAAAAGGGAACAGACTCTGTTTTTAAACGTGCATTCTCCGTATTAATTCCACCACTTATTTTATCTGTTCATGAAAGAGAACCACTGTTATCTGAAGAACAACTGTACAGTGTGGCAGAACAAGTGCTGGAATATGTATATTTAGAAGAAGATGTAAGAGGCTACGTAGAAGGAAAAGGATGGGCACACTCTACGGCGCATGCAGCGGATGCACTTGATGCTTTAGCACGTACAATACAAAATCGTGAGTTTTCATATGCGATCCTTGCAGCTGTTCGTCAGAAGGTTCGCTTGAGTGATTACGTATATGTACACTTTGAGGATGAAAGATTAGTAGCGCCAATTATGTCGTTACGACACCAAAATATTTTAATTGAAGAAGAGTGGAGCAATTGGCTACATAGCATAGCAACTGTTGAAGACATCCGGCATCCGCAGCATGCTATTTTAGTACAAAATATTAGAACTTTCCTAAGAAGTTTTTATTTCAGAGTTTTAGAGACAGAAGGTAGTACAGCCTTTACAGATGATATATTGGAGACTTTGAAGGGTTTGCGAAGGTATTAAAAAAGAGAAATATAAGAAAAGAATAAGCGTAAAAACCGATTATACATGTAGGCTCTCTACAAAAATAATCGGTTTTTTAGTTGAATTGAAATTTTAGACTTAACTATACATGTGCTTGTATGTAATAAGAAATGTATTAAATATGTAATTGTGGATTTTCTTCATATAAACTATTCATATACTGTTTTAAATTCTTAATGAACAATAAAATATCTTGACTAGCCATTCTAGCATGTTGAAGATGAAACATGTTTCCTTTCCCAATTTCAAATTCATCTGAAGTTAAAGTAATAGGGATATTTTTAAAGACATGCCATGGGAAATATAAGTGTACAAAGGTTTCTCTAAAATATATACCTGATTCACAAATTAATACTCCATCAGATCCTTTCCCCATATTGCCAAGGACAGATGTATCTAAAAAAGCAATGATTTGTTCTTCTTTTGGAACGATAAATCGTGCCTCAATTGCTTTTAACTTTTTGTCTGAAATATGAGTGTCTACAAATAATCCGTTATCGGGTTCTAATAATTCATTGTACGTTTCAAATAATGAGCAAATTGATTTTATCTCATTATTTTTTATAACTGGATGTATATCATGTTGTTTA
Organism: Bacillus thuringiensis; assembly: GCF_022095615.2. Taxonomy (NCBI): domain Bacteria; kingdom Bacillati; phylum Bacillota; class Bacilli; order Caryophanales; family Bacillaceae; genus Bacillus; species Bacillus thuringiensis. Next base: position 2,848,853 of record NZ_CP155559.1, on the reverse strand, counting down.
GAATTTTGGAATGAATTCTTAAGAGCTATAAGTAATTCTTTAAATAACAGTGGGGGATAATCACTCCCGTTAATATTGAAGCTTTTTTGTGCATCAAAAGATAAGAAACCATCTTTATCAATTTCAATTTGTTGCACTTCAATTAATTGATCCCATTTCAAACTTCCTTTACCTAATAACCAATTTTTCCAGTATAAACCCGAACTCGTAAAGTAAATACCATATTTTCCTGATCTAAATAAATTACAACTTAAAAAAGCAATAACTTGGTCATCCGTCGGTATAGAAAAACGTTTTTGGGCAATTGATAAGAAATCTTTAGGGAGTCTAGTAACATAAAATCTAGATTGCTGATACTCTAAACAAATATCAGTTAAACGATTAATATCTATATTCATCTTTGCCATTCTCCATTTCAAATTTCGTTTCGATATAATCAATTATAAAGTTGTCAGGAAAATATTAACACTTAAATTTAGCTTAAATTAAGAAGGTAAGGAACTATAAATAGATTTGTATTAGGCTACAAAAAATGGCCTGTATTCTTTATTTGGAGTACTAAAGACTCGTTAAGGTAATAAAAAGGTACATAAAACCACTACCTCCCAACCATACTAATAAAATGTGTTGGAGGTGCATTTTATGGACAAAAAAGACTTTGAAAAAGTTTATAATGATTACTTACATCAAGGAGAAGAGCAAGCTCAAGTTGAAGTAGCTCATGAAGTCAATTCAGGAGCAGAACAAATTGTTGCCGTTCGTAAAAATGATGATGGAGATTTAATTGCTTTTAAGACAAGTAGCGGGAGAGAGTTAGATTATATGACTGCTCTTAGTGAAGTGAAATCAGGGAAGTTAGCTCATGTGGATGTATTTCATAAGTATGGTAGAGATATTATACGTAGTGAACCGGATGGTATAAAGGAAAATAACTTAGATAATTTACCTTCATTTTAAAAGGGTAAACCTCAAGAAGAGAATGTTCATTTGGATATTCTCTTCTTTTCTTTCTCTACAAATAGAAGGTTTATTTCTGAAGTGCAATCATACTTTTAAAGAGCACTCTAAATTTCTCTTTATCTTCTGCTGTAAATGGTTTCGGTCCCTTTGTACGTTTACCACTTTTTCGAACCATTGCACTTAAATATCGTGTTTGTAACAATTGTTCAATGTTATCATTCGTATACTTGTAACCTTTATGATGAAGAACGATACAGCCTTTTGCTAAAGCGAGCGAAGCAAGACCGTAATCTTGTGTTACGATTAAATCTTCTTTTTTTGCTAACTGCATAATTCGGTAATCTGCAGCATCTGCTCCAGAATCAACATAAATTGTTTCGACACCTTTTGGCTGCTCTGCATTAGAATAATGTGAAAAACTAGTAACGAGGGTAACAGGAATTTCCACATTCGTAGCCTCAAAAATAATCACATCTTTTACAGGACAAGCATCTGCATCAACGTAAATCTTCATTTTATCACTCCTATAAATAGGTTCGAGTTGATAATAATGGTAGATTTAGGTTTTGTCAAACGAGAAAGCTTTATATAATGTTATTTTTCACAAACTAAAATAGCCTTACGCAAACGAGAAATACCTTCCTCAATTTGATCAATATTCACTTTTCCATAAGATAAACGAATATAACCATCTTTCGCACCGAAAATACTACCCGGCATAAATGCGATTTCTTGTTTTAAACTTTGCATAATAAGTTGTTTTTCGTTTATCGGTTCGTTTAATTTTCCCCATATGTATATACCACCGGTCGGGTTTGAAAAAGAGATTTTATCGTGAAGTTGCTCGTTTAGGGCACGAACGATAACGTCTCTTTTTTCTGCTAATTGTTTTCGTAACGGTACGATATGAGACTGAAATGGTACAGTTTCAAAAAATTGTTGCATAAGCCACTGCGGGAATATGCTCATTCCTAATTCCATTTGGTGCCTTGCGTCAGATAACCTTTCTACTACAGACTGAGGGGCGACAAGCCAGCCGACTCGTAAACCTGGTGCAATCATTTTAGATAAGGAATGTACATAAATGACAGTTCCATTTTCATCTATTGATTTCAACGTAGGACAAGGTTGTTTTTTTTCTAGCGTAAGTAAACTGGACGGGTCATCTTCAACGATTGCAATTCGTAAGTCTGCGCAAAGTGATAATAATTTTTTTCTACGGTTTGGATGAAGCATTGTGCCCGTAGGATTTTGGAAGTTTGGATTTAAAAAGATCATTTTAATACGATGCTTTCTATATAGTTCTTGCACATCGTCTGGATTAATACCGTGTTCATCGACAGGTAACGGGAAAATACGAATACCTGCTGATTGGAATAACGGTAAGGAATAACAGTGTGAAGGACTTTCGAAAGCGACGGCATCACCTGGATTTAATAAACATTGTACGATAAGATGAAGTGCTTGTTGTGCGCCAGATGTAATCATAATGGATTGTTCAGTTGCTTCAACTTTTAAATATTCCTTCATATACTTTACGACCGCTTGTCTTAGCGGGAGATAGCCTTGCGGGTGATCGTAACTTAATGATTGCGTTAACGGTTGTTCTCGTAAAATTGATTGTAATTGATCGTGAGGATAGAGGTTGCAACCGAGCTCTCCATTTGCAAAATCTATAATATTTTCATTTTGTTGTACTTCCGCACGAATATGGCGAAGTAACGGTAAGTTTGGTAAAAACGTGCCACCTTCTACGAAATTTCTCCAGTTCGGCGTTAATGTTGGAGAAACGCCCCACATATGTGTACTTACACGTGTACCTTTACCGGTCGTGCTTTCTACAATTCCCATAGCACGTAGTTCATTATAAGCAGTCGTTACTGTACTTCTGTTTACATTTAACTGTGTAGCTAATTTCCGTTCGGAAGGAAGGAAGCTACCTGGAGGAAGTTCTCCGTATGTAATACGTTTTTCAATAAAGTCAACAACTTGCTGATAAATAGGGATTTTACTGTCGTTATCTAGCTTCCATTCCATAAAAAACGCCTCCGTATCTCTTATATACATCAAGTATAGCAAATTGGCTGGGTAAAAAAACAGCCAATTGGACGGTGTTATATCCAGCCAATTTTACTATGCTAAATAGGGAAGGGGAGATTCGGATGAAACGATGGCAAATGGAATGGCTCCTAGTATCAGTAGCATTAGTATGGGGAGCAAATTATACAATAGGAAAGTATGGTGTGGCATATATGTCATCCATTCAATTTAATAGTTTACGATTTTTAGTAGCATCACCGGTATTATTACTTATTACATTTTTAATGGAACGCTCATTACGTATTGAAAGAAAAGATTGGTTACGATTACTAGCAGTCGGCATCGTTGGAACGACAATGTATCAAACGATGTTTATGTTATCTGTGAAATATACTTCAGCAACGAACGCCTCATTATTAATTGCGATGTCACCTATTTTTACAGGGATATTAGCAGTATTGCACAAACAAGAACGTTTTTCGATGAAAGTACAAATAGGCTCAATAGTAGCGTTTATTGGTGCAGCATTCGTTTTATTAACAGGGCATACAGGAGGAGCTACTTACGAACATGCTTGGCTCGGAAATGTAATTGGATTAGTAGCAGCAATTGCGTGGGGATGGTACCCAATATTAGCGCAACCTCTTATTACAAAATACTCCGCAATGAGAGTCACATCATGGTCTACTTTAATTGGAATTGTACCGCTAGTTATATACTGTTTATTCAACATAAATTCTTTAACATGGCCAGTAGATACGCCAAGCTGGGGCTCACTAGCATATTCAATCGTCTTTGCGACCATCTTCGGACTTGCAATGTGGTATGTCGGTATTAGTAAAATAGGCTCAACGAAAGTAATGGTTTATATGTATCTCGTACCATTGTTCGCAGTTATCTTCGCGGCAGTAACCATCGGAGAGAAAATTAATATGATGCAACTCGTTGGCGGATTTATTATCTTCATCGGTTTATATGTTGTAAAAAAAGGCGGAATCAAAAAGCCTGCTCTCAATTTGAAAAAAGTAAGCTAACAGTAAAAAGGATCTCTTTCATATAGAAGGAGATCCTTTTTGGCTTTGTAATAAAAGCGCTTGTTCAACAGCCCATTTTTGATGATCGTGAAGGAGAAGCTCGACAGCAAGTAAAGGAGACATCCATCGTAAAACATGATCCTCCTCACAATTTTCAGTTTGTTTCTGCACCATGTTCGCAATATAAAAGAACCCATCGTTTAAATAATATGTATCTTCCTTGTCTGCATAAAAATATCGTGCTGCATTACCGATATACTGATCAATTTCAATTGCCCATCCCAATTCCTCTAGTAGTTCACGGTGCAAACATTCTTCTTTTGTTTCATTACCTTCCATACGGCCACCAGGTAAAAAGTAACGGTCTCCTTTTTGGATAACAGCAATCATTGAAGAAGACGAATGGAAAATAATCGCATAACAACTAGGTCTTAATACATAGTGAACGGTACGTTTTTTCGAGCCAAACGTGAGTTTTGAAATCATAAAACACGACCTTTCTCTATAAAATACATAAAAGGGATATTAAGGTAAATATAGAATTATATAAGTATAATCCTAATAGATTGGAGTGGTAACAACATGATAAATCGAAAATGTTCAAGATGTAAAGAAATAACGGGTACAATACATGGGGGGAAAAAAATAAAGGAAGAATTTTTATGTGAAGATTGTCTGCAAAAAGGAATTGCGAACGGAGAAATCGAATTATCACAAGTGGAGCAAGAACAAACTTCTTATCTTTCTATAAAAATATTAAAAATAATGAGTGTGATTTATTTAATAGCATCTATTTTTATGGCTTTTTCAACCGGTCCATTTATACATAATATAGGATTTGATGAAATGTCCATTTCAGGTCCAGAATTAGGTCTAATAAGTATTGTTATGCTAGGTTCTTTATTCCAGTCTGTTCTTGTATTTTGCGGGATATGGGTATTCATCTTATTAGTAGAAACAGTCATTAAAATTTATGAAAAAATGAAGTGAGTGAGAGGGAGAAACATATGCGAGTAAGAAACATCCAAGGGGAAGATTATGTAAAGATTCATTCTGTTTTAAATGATTGGTGGGGCGGAAGAGACATGGCTGCCATGTTGCCAAAACTGTTTTTCGTTCACTTTCAAGAAACGAGTTTTATCATTGAAGAAGATGGCGAAACGTTAGGTTTCTTATGTGGATTTTTTTCACAAACATATAAAGATGAAGCATACGTTCATTTTATCGGTGTAAATCCGAAGTATAGAAGAAGAGGAATCGCATCGACATTGTATTCTTATTTCTTTGATGTTGCTCGTGCAAATAATCGTAAAGTTGTAAAAGCAATTACGTCACCAACTAATAAAAAGTCGATACAGTTTCATCAAGAAATCGGTTTTCGAATTGAGGCTGGGGATGATGAGGTAGAGGGTGTATCGGTACATACTAATTATGACGGGAATGGCGGTAGTAGAGTTTTGTTTTTGAAAAATGTGTAAAAGTAGGCTAGCGTGAAGTTAGCCTTTTTGGTGTGGGGAGGAAAGTATATGGAGAGTGTTCAAAGTAAAGATGAGTACTTAAGACGCATTTATAAAGTACAAGATTATATAGAATCAAACATAGATAATCCACTTGCAATTGAAGAGTTAGCAGATGTAGCAGGATTTTCAAAGTTTCATTTTCATCGGATTTTTAAGGGGATAGTAGACGAGCCATTATCACGGTATGTAAACCGATTGAAGTTAGAAAGGGCAACACATCTACTTACATATCGCACAGATATGACGATTACGGATATCGCTTACCATTTTGGTTTCACAGATTCAGCCGTTTTCTCCCGTACATTTAAAAATTATTACGGAGTAAGTCCATCTCACTATCGTAACGATAATAGCAAGAATTGCAAAGACGTAAGGGGAATTCCTCAATACAATGAATGTAAGAAGGTTCGAGGAAATGTTGAAATTGTAACAGCGGACGATATAAAGGTCGCATACATAAGACATATCGGTACATATGAAGAGTTAACGATAGCTTTTCCAAAAATGATAAAGAAATTATTTCATTACGCAGCGGAGGAAAACTATCATGTATTTGAGGATACGAAAGTATTAACCATTTACCACGATCATCATGAATTTACTGAGGACAATCATTTAAGAACTAGTTTATGTATAACAATTCCGGATGGGTCTGCAGTAGAAACGAGCGACATTGGAATAATGGTAATACCTTCTGGAAAGTATGCGGTAGGTCATTTTGAAATATTCCAAGATGAATATAAAGGAGCATGGGATTTCTTATACGGTGAGTGGCTTCCAAATAGCGGACATAAACCGAGAGATTCGTATCCTTTTGAAATGTATAAAAATGACCCAAGGCAGCACCCAGAAAATAAACATATAGTTGATATATATGTACCTATCGAACCTTTTTAATCATGGGTTAAAGGGGAATGAATAATGAAAACTGCTGAAAAGTTAGATCTAATTATAAAAGAAGAATACAAAAATATTAATGGGATGTTAGTAGTACAAAAAGGTAATGTTATTTTTGAAAACTATTATAACGGTCACAGTCCAAATGATGCATTTCATATAGCGTCAGTCACAAAAACGATTGTTTCTGCGTTAATTGGGATATGTATAGATAAGGGCTATATAAAAAGTGTTAATCAAAAAGTAATAGAATTTTTCCCGGAATATAACGTTCATTCAACTGAAATAACAGTAGGGCATCTTCTTATGATGACAGCTCCACATCCTTTCGTAGACTGGCAGGAATCGTTAGAAGAATTATGTACACAAGAGGATTGGGTAAAATATACACTTAATAGAATAGGTAACGGCGGAGAAATTGGATCTTTTAAATATTCATCTGCAGGAGCTCATTTACTATCAGCGATCATATCGAACGCAACAGGAAAAAGCGCGCGTGAATTTGCGAATGAGTACTTATTTCAACTACTCGGTATGAGAGAAATTCCAAACTACAATATGAAGGAATTTGGATTCGATGACTTATTCGGAAAAGATGTAAAGGGATGGGTTCATGATCCAAATGGTATTTCGACGGGTGGCTGGGGACTAACGTTAACAGTTAAAGATATGGCTAAGTTTGGACAGCTGTATTTGAATGAAGGTATTCATAATGGAAAGCAAATACTATCAAAATCATGGATAAAAGAATCGACAGAAATGAACCAAAATCAATATGGTTACTTATGGTGGTTACGAGAAGAGGCTGGAATCTTTTCATACTGTGCAATGGGCGATGGTGGGAATGTGATTTGTTGTATTCCGAAGCTGGATTTGGTTGTAGTAATTGCTTCTGAAATTATACCGAATGCACGGGATAGATGGGAATTGATTGTGAAATATATTCTTCCTGGTATACAGTCAAATAAATAATGGTAGCAAAAAGATGGGGTAAATTTGGGTTTTATACAATCTTTTTGTTTTATGACGTAAAGTTCATGGGAATGTAAGGGTTTTGTTAAAAATGTAAATATTAGGGTTTTTTGATATAAAAAGTATTTTTTTATGTATAATGAGGACAAGGCCTAAAAATACTTAAATATTTAAGTGAATATTTTAAAAAGGGAGATTAAGGATATATGAAAAGCTTACTTCAAAAAACTTTAGCTGTTACAGGATTAACTGCTTCTTTATTAGGTATGGTTTCTTCCGTTTCATTTGCTTCGATTAGTTGGGATAATAATGCAACGTGGACAGGAAGCGGAGCAAAAGCTAAGGCAACTGCCTATACTGCGAAAAAGAACGAACCTCATTTTTACAAGATGACTGTAAGAGCTAGCTTTGATGATGGGACTTCTAAAGAGTTAGCATTGTATGATGCTAAAATTTCAGATCGTATAAACGTTAGCGTTGCATCCAAAGGACCGGTGACCAGAGGTTATTCGGGTCATGAATGGATAATGGTAGGGGATAGTGCGTACACTTCTAAGGAAATGGTAATTAAATAAATATCAACAAAAACCGTGAAAAAGGATAAATACCTTTTTCACGGTTTTTAAAATGAGGAGGATATATGAATCTAATATTAAAAGAAATAGCGGTGAACAAAACAATATTCATTATGTTATTTATTGGATTTGTATTGACAATATGGCCAATCCTGATCGCAATGTCGACGCGAGATTATTATGATGAGAAATTTTATGATAGTAAAAATGGTTATTTTAATTATTACTACTCTGTTCAACTTACTAATATGGGGGCAATCAATTTCGAACAATTTCAGACGTTAGTAGAATCTGATTTTAAAAACGCTAGTGTTATTACAAATGATATTCGTATTACTATTCCGGATATCGGCCACGTAATAATGAATGGTCTCCTTAATAAAAATTGGTCTCCACCTTTGCTAAAAGGTTCTCAGATAGGACAAGATGAAAAAAACAGTGTAATAGTGGGGAAGAAAATTTATAAGGATATGGAAACAATAAAATTATTTAATAAAGAATATACAGTTAAAGGCGTAGCTGGAGAAAATACTGGATATGAGTATAATATTAAAATTTACGTCTCTCTAAATGACATGCCAGATGAAGTGAAACAGATGATACAAAAAGATAATACATTCCAAATGATTGTTCGTTCTAACGAAAACCCTATCAAGGAAATAGAAACTTTCATACAGCATATGAAACAGAACAATAAAGATATAAATGCCAAAGTGATTAGTGAAAAAGAGAACTATGAGAAGGAAAAAAACTCAAGTGAAGCCGTAGAAGAGTTACTCAGTTTTCCATATAGGCTTTTATGTATAGCTTTAATTACCAGTATAATAGTAAGTTATTATTGGATTTATACGAAGAAAAAAAGTTTGTCGTTAAGGAAAGCTTTGGGAGCAAGTAATGTAAATCTTTTTATTTTTATATTTAGTCAATTATTTTTATGTGCAATCACTGCATCAGCCTGTGCAATATGCATACAATGGATTTTTAGTATTTTGAGTGAAAATATTATAGAGTTTACAAGTTATAGTATTAGTTTACAGTCTACTCATATTGTAATGTGTGTATTTCTTTCACTTACTATAGCTTTCATCCTCTCTGTAATACCATTTGTATATGTGCTTAAAAGTGAACCTGCTAAAGCATTAAAGGAGTAAAAATGATGAGAATAAAAAGTGCGTTCCTAGCATTAAAAAAGAGATTTCTATTTTCAGTACTTCTTCTAATACAGATTACATTTGGATTAGCAACTATAACGAGTTCAATTAATGTATTTTATAATTTACACCATCTAAACGATAAATCCAGCTCGATATTAAATGTGGATAAAACATATTTAGTTACTTTTGAAATGACGACAGATAGATTACAAAGCAATCAATTTAATAAAGAGAAAATTCAAGCGGTTTATAATACAATTCATCAAAATAAAGATGTGATTTCGTATGGTACATACGAGGAGCGAGTTATTGAAATAGAGTCAAGTAATAGACCATTTCAAAATAGTATGATTACTGATTTGAAACATAAAACGTTTCACGATGAAAGACCTACCATTAAAACAATTTTTGTAGATGAAAATTACTATAAAATGTTACATTTACCTTTAAAACCTGAAGAAGGTTTCTCGCATGATGACTTTCAAAAAAATAGTGAAGAAAAAACAAAAGTTTTAATGGGTTCTTACTTTAAGAAATATTTTCAAGTTGGGGATACAATTAATAATCAATATACAATTACAGGATTTTTGCCAGAAAATAAATTTATCGTAAATAATAATACGACGAACACATATTTGAAGTTGGATTACGCAATGATAATGCCTATGTCATTTGATAAATTTGAAAAATATGAAGCAATGTTTTTAAGACTACATCAAAGTACAGTTTTATATTTACAAAAAGGTGCAGATGTAAAGAAACTAGAAGAATCAATTCAACTTAAAGGAAACGGCGGTACGTTTCATTTAAAAAGTTTAGGTGATGAAATAAATGAAGATGTTACTCTTAACGGCTATTCTGAAATACCTCAACTTATAGTAGGAATCTTATTCATTGTATTCTCGATCGTCGGAATTGTAGTAACGACCATTGTTTCTATCTTGATGAGAAAGCGGGAATTTGGTATAAAAATAGCTTTTGGCGAAAGTAAATTTGGTATGTTTATTCAAATTGTTTTAGAGAACATTATTGTAGCAATAACTGGCTTAGGAATGTCAATAGCTTACTTTTCATGGAGGTATGGGGTTCTATTACAAATGTCGAAGGATTTAAAGGAAGCAACGGTATTAGACTTTAAATTGGATATGCCTATATTGTTTTTAGTATTTCTTTTCTTATTATTGATTATCATTGTCTCGAATGTAATTGTCTTCTTATTTATTAGAAAGCTTGAACCGAAAACATTAATAGGTGGGATGGAATAATGAGTTTAATTGTATTGAAAGACATTAAGAAGGTGTATAGTAACAAGAACCATAATACGTTCGCGTTAAACGGTATAAACTTAACGATAAATAAGGGCGAAATTATAGCGATAATGGGTCGATCAGGTTCAGGGAAAAGTACGCTATTAAATGTTATAGGGTTAATTGATTTGCCAAATGAGGGTGAATATACGTTAAATGGAAAATCATTAACTGAAATTAGAGCAAATAAAGTTCATAAAACAAGAAATGAAATGATAGGATTTATTTTTCAATACTTTGCATTGTTAAAAGAACATACTGTACTAGATAATGTAGCACTACCACTCACATATAGAAAGTTAAAGCAACGAGAAAGAGAAAATAAGGCGAAGTTCAATTTAGAAAAAGTAGGGTTAAAAGAACATATGCATAAAACACCGGACGAGCTATCAGGTGGACAACAGCAGCGCGTCGCAATTGCTAGAGCGTTAGTAGGTGAACCAGAAATAATTTTGGCTGATGAACCGACAGGGAATTTAGATAGAAAAACAGGAGAAGAAATTATGGATTTACTATTACAACTGAATGAAGAAGGACGAACGATTATTATTGTAACGCATGATATTGAAGTAGCGAATAAGTGTAATAGAATTATTGAGTTAGTTGATGGGGAAGTTGTGGGGAGTTAGTAATTCAACAAATATATTGCAAATTATATCTAATTTAAGAATCCGTATTGATTAATTTTTCAAAATGGATTCTTTTTATTTGTAGAATTAAAGTAAAACAACAAATTCCCCGTAACTTTTTATGATAGAAATTCGTTTAACAAAAGAAAGGATTTTTAATGATGAATGGGGGAGAACCATGAAAATTTTAATACTAGGTGGTACACGATTTTTAGGAAGAGCTTTTGTAGAAGAGGCTTTGAACAGAGGGCATGAAGTTACATTATTTAACCGCGGAACAAACAATGAAATTTTTCCAGAAGTGGAACATTTAATCGGTGACAGAAATGGTGATGTATCAAGTTTAGAAAATCGAAAATGGGATGTTGTCGTGGATACATGTGGTTTTTCTCCGCATCACATTCGGAATATTGGAGATGTCTTAAAAGATAATACAAAACATTATATATTCATCTCAAGCCTTTCCGTATATAAAGATTGGATTCCGCATGACATAAAAGAAGACTATATATTACAACCTGAACCAACGGAGGATCAAATAAAGGCTGTAGAGAATGGTGAAATATCTCCGTATGAGCATTATGGTGCGCTGAAAGTATTATGTGAAAAAGAAGCAGAGAAGTATTGGCCGGGGCGTGTTTTACACGTAAGAGCAGGACTTCTTTCAGGAATGTTTGATTATACTGATCGACTTCCATACTGGATTCAGCGTGTAGCAAAAGGAGGTAAAGTGTTAGTTCCAGGAAGAAAAGACCGTCCAGTGCAGATAGTTGATATAAAAGACGTTGCAAACTGGGGACTAAACATGGCAGAAAACAATAAAGCAGGTATATTCAATGTTACAGGTCCAAATTATGAATTAACGATGGAAGAACTACTAAATACGTGTAAAAAGGTTACGAATAGCGATGCTGAATTTGTTTGGGTAGATGAAGCATTTATGAAGGAACATAAAGTGCAGCCTTGGACGGAAATGCCTTTATGGCTTCCGGAAATTTTTCCATTAGAAGGGGAAACGAAGCCATGGAAAGGTGGGTTTTCTATTCGTATCGATAGTGCTATTAAAGCAGGGCTTATTTTTAGAAGGTTAGAAGATACAGTTACAGATGTGTATAAGTGGATGGAGAGTATGGAGAAATGGGAATTAAAAGCAGGGATTTCAGGGGAAAGGGAGAAGGAATTGTTAGAAAAGTGGTATCAATAAATTAAATGGGCCCTTTGAATATACTTGATTGCACATAAGGAGGAGGAAAGGTGATGTGGAAAGACACCATTCACAGTATCTCATCAAACTTAAGCTTGAAAAATCCAGCTACAAAGGATGCACTCGCTGAAGTTCAAAAAAATTTGCAGGTGGAGTTACCGAATGATTTATATCAATTATTACAGGAAACAAACGGTATAGCAGGTGAATACGGAGACTTTATATGGGCTGCTTCAAAAATTAATACTGAAAATGTGAATATGAGAAATATAGTTGATTTTAAGGATTTATATATGCCTTTTGACTGTTTATTATTTTTTGCTGATGGCGGAAATGGTGATTTGTTTGGCTATTCCATTTTGAATGGAAAAGTGCAAAGAGATGATATATATGTATGGAATCATGAAAATGATAGTAGAACGTGGGTTGCTCCTTCTTTAAAGACTTTTATGGAGTGGTGGGAGAGTGGAAAGATAACAATTTAAACATAGTATGAAGAAAAACGCCTTGTTACTAAAGAAACTAGGTGTTTTTCGTATGTAAATTTATAACTCAATTGGTTCTTCCCCGTACATTTCCCACAGCTTAGAAAACATATTTTTCAGTTCTTCTTCGTCATCCTCATCCTCAACCTAGTCTAACTTGATATCAACGTCCTTAAATTTTTCTTCTATTTCAAACTCCTTCTCTTTCACACTATCAGTTGTGCCGATTTTTCTGTAAAACACAACGAAGTCTTTATCGTGTATTAGCTAGTAGCAAGACCTCCACCTCAAAATCCAGCTAATACAAGGAAGGCCCGTATAAATAAGTTGTATTAATTACATTATTAGATTGTGTTTGTAACTATATTTTGGAAATTTTCTGTTGATTTAAAATATGCGATAGTAAATATTGTATATAAAGTATATATACAATATTTTTTAAAAGAGGTATTTGCATGCAAATCATTATTAAGAACACTTCAAAGGAACCCATTTACGAACAAATTGGACTCCAAATAAAAAAACTTATTTTACTAGGTGATTTAAAACAAGGAGATGCCCTTCCTTCAATGTGTCAGTTAGCAAAAGATTTACGAGTAAGTATTATTACAACGAAAAGAGCATATGAAGAACTGGAAAAAGACGGTTTTATTAATTCAATTGTCGGAAGAGGGTCCTTTGTAGCAGAACAAAACATTGAAACTATGAAAGAAGAAAAATTAAAAACAGTTGAAGAAAAGTTATGTGAAGCGATTCAAAATGCTAAGCAAATGGATGTTTCTTTAAATGAGCTAAAAGAAATGCTTACAATTTTATACGAGGAGGAAAACTCTTGGAAAACGTAATAGAACTTCAAAATGTCAGTAAATCTTTTAAAGGGTTTCAAATAAACAATTTTTCGATGGAAGTAAAAAAAGGATTTGTTACGGGTTTTATTGGAGGAAATGGATCAGGTAAATCTACAACGATTAAAATGATTATGAATCTAATAAACCCGGATAGTGGAAACGTCTCCTTATTTGGCATGAACTATTCGACTGATGCGAAACGAATTAAAGAAAGAATTGGCTTCGTTTATGACGATAATGTGTTTTATGATGAACTCACATTAAAGGAAATTACTAAAATTATTGCGCCTGCTTATAAAAAATGGGATTTTAACCAATTTACATATTATAAAGATCTGTTCGAATTACCATTAAATAAAAAAATGAAAACATTCTCCAAAGGAATGAAAATGAAAGCCTCTCTCGCAATTGCCCTTTCACATCATGCTGAACTAATTATTATGGATGAACCTACATCTGGACTTGATCCTGTATTCAGAAGAGAATTATTGGATGTTCTACAAAATATTATGCAGGATGGAGAGAAAACTATCTTTTTCTCATCACATATTACAACGGATTTAGACCGCATTGCCGATTATATTACATTTATTCAAAATGGGAAGCATATTTTCACAAAAGATATTTATGCCATTGCAGAGGATTATGTTTTAGTCAAAGGACCACTAGATTTGTTAAAGTTTGATACTGAGCGTGAATTTATTTCTGTACGTAAGGCAAATACAGGTTTCGAGGGATTGATTGAAAATACACATTCTATCGAAAACTTATTTGATAAGGATGTGGTGATTGAAAAGCCAAGTTTAGAGGATATTATGTATTTCATGAAAAAGGGGGATTCAAGATGCTTAATTTAATTAAAAAGGATTTGATTTTACAAAAAACTTTCTTGCCTGCTTATCTCTTATTTCTAGTTACCTATTTGTGGGCCGGCATGGATGTAGCATATGTCATAATCATTTGTAGTGCCGTTTTTGTAATTAACACATATCAATCTGATGATAAAGATAATGCTAATATTTTAGTAAACTCATTACCGTATACTAGGAAGGAAATTATAAGTTCAAAATACGTTGGAACCTTACTTTTTACAATAGGAATCATCCCATTTTGTTTAGTTGGAAAATATTTTATTTTAGACAGCATGGAATTTCAACTTTCCTTAGAAAGTTACATACTAGGCTTCTTGGCAGTCATGCTGATAACAGCATTTTACATCCCATTTTTTGTTGCATTTAAAGTGAAAACACTTGTACCAGTTTTTATATTTTTATCTATTGGAGTTATATATTTAATGCGAAATACTCCATATTTATTAAATAAATATGCTAATGGCGTACTGACCTTTTTAAAAGAGATTTCAGATTTGAAATTATTTCTTTTAGTTGCTGTCATAGCAGTGGGATGCTATGGGGTTTCATGGATATTATCTATTCGTATCTATCAGAACAAGGCTCTTTAATAGCAAGTTCTAAAAGGAGGACGGTTTAAATGACATCAAAAAAAGAGCGTCCTAGTCGAATACGAAATTGGCTGAGAACTATTGGAGCATTTTTCGTTATGCAACTAATTTTTATCATCTTTGATATGAATTCGTGGATACCGAACTTCAAGGAAGGAGGAGTTGGGGATCGTCTCGTTAATTCAGAGTTCTTTACGGAATGGTTCGCTCCTTATAAAACAAAGCAATTTAATGTACTAACGGCAGTTATGGCTATTTTATTATTCCTAAATGTAGTAACAAGTGCAATAAAAGACGCTTTTTCTAGAAAAAGAATTAATTAGCACATAAGTTGACCTTGCGTCTTTTTAATAATGTCTTAACTATATTTAAAAACAACAGGAAAAAGATAAAAACTCCACTTATTGATGTTTCACTTTATCTTTTATAATGATTTCTTGAAAAATATTTGATTTTTCAGTTTTGTATATTGATAGAGATGCATTCGTCCCCCATAATGCTTCCAAAGTGTGCGCAGTAATTGTGACATATGTATTTATACTTGTGATGACAAATGATGTGTATTGTTTTTGGAAAGTTCGAAAATTATTGGGCGAACTAGAGAAATTTAGTAATCTTATTTGTACAGTACATACATATTAGTTTTGTAATGGTTCGATATTTAAAAAATATGTAAGGGGGAATGGGTGTGGATCTTACGTTTAAAGTTGAGGAAACATGTTTTAATTACCGAGTCGGAGCAATTTGTAAACACGATAATAAAATACTCATTCTGCAAGGTAACGGTGAAGATTTTTGGTATGTACCAGGTGGACGAGTGAAAATGCTAGAAAATAGTGAAGATGCGTTAAAACGGGAGCTGGCAGAAGAAATAGGTGTTCCTATTAATGGGAAGAGATTAATATGGTCAGTAGAAAATTTCTTTACACTTTCTGAGCGAAAGTTTCATGAAATTAGTTTTTATTATGAAGTAGAGCTACATGAATTGCCTGCGAATGGAGCGGATCAATATATTTTGGAAGAAGAGGGCAGAACGTATTTGTTTAAGTGGGTGCCGGTAGAAGAGCTACATGCATATAACTTACAGCCACCGTTTATAAAAGAGAAAGTAAAGGATATAGCAGTTCATACAGAACATATCGTCTTACAAGATTAAATGTATTCGGAGGGGAAAACGGTGAAGGGGACTAAAAAAGAGATACATATAAATGACAAAGTAATTTATTATACACATATAGAAAAAGGTTCTAGTACAGTTTGTTTTATGTTCTCAGGTTCAGGATACAATTACGATAAACCGTTATTTTATTTTGCAACGATGTTAATGCTTGAACATAAAATTGATGTTGTACATATCCATTATTCTTATGATGGACAATTAATGAATCAACCAATGGAAGAAGTAACGAAAATAATGATGGATGATATTAATCCTTTAATGAAGGAAGTATTAGAAGGTGAGCAATACATTCATACGATGTTTTTAGGGAAGTCACTCGGAACAATTCCGATTGCAAATGATTTAATGAAGAGAGACGAATTCGCGCAGTCAAAAATGATACTACTTACACCTTTACTGACGTTTGATACAATTTTTGATTCTATCTTACATAGTCGACACGAAGGGCTTTTAGTTATTGGGGATAAAGATCACCAATACAATGCAGCTCAAATTGATCAGTTACATAAAACGAATTTAATGATCGATGTTGTTAAAAATGCAAATCATTCTGTAAATGTTGGGGGATTGGAAACAGAGAATTCAATTTTAGCTTTATCAAGAGTAATAGAAAAACTTGAAGAATTGTTAGAAATCAGGGGAACCTAAAGGATTTCTCAACGGAATAAAAAAGGTTACGATTATATACCGTAACCTTTTTCTATTATTACAAATTGTTTTTACCAAGTATCAGCATGACTATACTGAATAACCGGTGCATTTGACTTTGAATCTTTCACATTTTCTGATTGTGCAGAGAATGTGAATCCAAAAGATAAGATAGCTGAAAGAGATAACCCCATTAAAATTCCAGTAAGTTTTTTCATTATTTTAACGCTCCCTTTTCAAAAGTTTTTTCTTTCGTTTGATGACTCAAATAAAAATATTCGCTTGCTTTAGAGTGATTGTCTTCCGCATGGAATGCAAGTGCTAATTTTTCAGTATATTCTTGAGTGTAATTAAACAATTGCTCGTTATTGAAGAACTTAATAGCATTGATAATACATTCTTCGAGAACTTCTGCAGGACTTCCTTTCACTATCAGGTCTAAAATTGTAAAATGGTACAAGTATTCTTGATTATCTATGTTTTTACAAATAGTTAATCCACGAGTAATTAGTTCTTCAGCAACATGCAATTCTTCTAGTTTAAAGTGCTCTCTTGCTTTAAGAAAAATTGCTTTGAAATGATTTGGAAGTTTGTTCGTAACATCAGTCAATTGACGTATAGCTAATTCAGATAAATTTTGACTTGCATATAGGAATCCTAAATTATTACGTACTCTTAAAAGAAGTGTTTCTTCATGTTGTTTATTGTAAATGTTTATTGCAGAATTAAAGCTTTCTTCAGCTTGTGGAAATTGTTTTATATCAATACAAGCTGCGCCAAATATATTATCGCATCCGGCTACATTATTTTCGTGTCCGACATGTTTAGAAAAAATCTCTTTTGCTTTACTTACATATTGAATAGCTAATAGTGGCTGATATGTATGTAAATAAAAGTTAGCAAAACGGTAGCTAAACTCTGCTTTCTCTAGTTCGTCTAACGATGAGTTTATAGAATTTTCCGCTTTTTCGTACTGCTCTTTTGCTACAGTGTTATTTGAGAGAATTGTAGAATGAATTGCTTTGAAAAGGTGAAAATAGTAAGATAGTGTTTTATCTGTTTCAGGATATAACGTTTCAATTTTGTCAAAACTATTTGGAGTGATGCTTAAGTTATCATTTAAAACCTTAAAGCGAAAATCAAGAAGATAATAATAGAGTAATAAATTTTGATCCTTTTCAATTGTGTCAATCATTTCTTCAATTTCATGTTTAATTTTGGTAGCTGTCGATATGTGTTGAGCGCGTATTTCATGGTACCAAGTATGTAAAAGATGAGTTACTTGTTCGTAGCCCTGTAGCTGGATGCTCATTTCAAACCCCTTCTTTCATTTATATTCTATATACCAATTATTGTAATAAATATGTTGGCGAAAATAAATTGTAAATACGGAATTTAAAAATTTCTCAAAATAATTCAGAAAATTCAGTCATTTAATCAAACTATTTTTAATAGTAAAACACGCTGAGGAGAACCCAGCGCGTTTTACTTTAATAAGCCTTCAACACATAAAGCAAATACTCCTTACGATTCAGTGGATTATAATCAACACGTTTACGAGTAGGAAAGGGCTCCTTTAGTTTTGTAAAACCACCTGGTTTTGTTGTAAAGATGCCTTCTCCTTCTGTAAATGAATGGAGCATTCTTTTAAAATTCTCTGTTTTTGCAATAGGTAACGCTCCTGTTAATTGGTAAGAATCATTATATAATATAGGCTCTGCAAAAGTTGCTGGAATAGCAGCAAGCTTATACATTGCGGTACTAATTGCCTGCTCCGGTACAGTTAATTCAAACTCATTAACTGGTTCATATACATATGTTTCAGCTTGTTTTAAAGCATCCATTAAAACGAGCGGTGTTAAGTTTCTAAAGTCACTCGCTGTTGTAACAGGACTAGCATAACCGGTATGTGTAAGTGTGACGGAAATGTCCGTAACTTCCCATCCGTATAAACCTTGTTTTAACGTTTGAAATACTGTATCTTCAATTGCTTTATGAAATGCTAAAGGTAGTGATCCAAGCTCAACACCTAAGTTATACGTTATGCCAGAGTTAAGTTCACCACGTTCAATTTTAAAACCAATAGTTGCGTAAAATGGATTCTCTTTTTCACCCATTACTTCAACGTTATTACCTACGCCAATTGGTGTCTCAATACATACAACTCGCGTATCTGAAAAAGTAACCTGCAAATTATATTTCTCAAAAAGAGTCGTTTCAATTACTTCTTTTTGTACTTCACCGAAAAGGCGAATATATAGTTCATTATGAACATCATCTTTCCACACTTGAATGAGTGGATCTTCTTCACATAGTTCCATAAGTGCAGCGTATAAATCATGAATTCGTTCCGTAGGTACTGCATCAATAGCAGCTTCCATTTGTGGTTCGGCAAAGTGAATATCTTTTATATAATCCGTCCGTTCACCAATAATATCACCAATTTTAATATCACTCAGTCCCCACACTTTACAAAAATCACCGCTTGGAACGGTAGAAGTTTGAACGGCATCTCCATTATGAAATAGGCACATTTTTTTAATCTTTTCCTTATGCGGTAGAGACTCTCCACGCTGTATATCCACATATTTTCTGACGTGTAAACTACCTGAAAAAAGTCTTACATAAGCAATCTTTTCTCCGGAAGATTCACGTTCAATTTTAAAAACAACACCGGATAATATTTCATTTTCTGCCGATTTATTAGCTGGAAATAAGGCTGAAATATTTTTAAGCAATTCAGTTACTCCTATACCTGTCATTGCTGAACCGAAAAAGATAGGATACACATTTGCTTGCTGTATTTGTTTTTCTAGTTCTTTTCTTAATAGTGCGTCCGTTACGATTTCGTTATTTACATATGACTCAAGTAATGATTCATTATAAGGTGCTAATCGTTCAATACAATCGTCATATGATTTATATTCAATAATACGAGCTTCCTTTGTTCCTTCGTTTTGGACAGAGTAGAAGGGGAATGCTTCATTTGAAAGAATCGTTTTTATTTGCTTTACAACTTTTTCACTATTTGCGCCACTACGATCAATTTTATTAACAAATAAAATAGTCGGTATGTTTAGTTTCTGTAATGTTCGCATTAAAATTTTTGTTTGTGCTTGCACACCTTCAACGGCAGAAATCACTAAGATTGCACCGTCTAAAACGCTGAATGATCGCTCCACTTCAGCGATAAAATCAGCGTGTCCAGGTGTATCAATGACATTTACTTTTACATCATCAATAAAGAAAGAAACGACAGATGCTTTAATCGTAATTCCGCGTTGTCTTTCTAATTCCATTGAGTCAGTTTGCGTGCTTCCACTATCAACTCGGCCAACTTCTTTAATCACATTTGTTTCATAAAGAATACGCTCAGTCAAACTCGTCTTGCCAGCGTCTACGTGCGCGACAATCCCTATATTTATTGTTGTCATATATAAATATCCTCATTTCATTTTCCATTTTCATTTCCTCATTTCTATTTGTGTATTGCCGCATTACAATCACTCTCCAGTCATTTAAATTATTACTATTATAATGTAATTTACATTTTTTGTAACGTGACAAAGCGCCTTAATTTGGAAAAATATAAATGAAAACAAAAAGCTTGCATTCTAAATCGATATAGATTATATTAATTGACATATCAACTATTGATACATCAAACATTTTTGGGTTGGATGTAAAGGAGGGGTAATTTGACAAGTTCATGCTCAAAAGAAGCGATTATTTTATATAAATTACACTTTCTAAATAAAGAAGTAAGTTCGAAGTTTGAAGGATGTACGGGTATGAGCCAGTCTCGATTAGAGCTTATACTTCAGTTATATGAAGTAGGTGAAATTAGTCAAAAAGCACTTCAACAAGAAGTGAATATTGATAATGCTGCGATTACAAGGCATTTAAAGCAACTGGAAGCAAACGGAATGATTACAAGACGTAAAAATCCAGACGATAACAGAATTACGTTAGTTTCTCTTACTGAAGAGGGACGAAATAAAATTCAAGCGTTTCAAGAGGAAAAAGAACGTTTTGCAGCATCTGCATTTAAAGGATTAAGTGAGGAAGAACGCGACAATCTTTTAAATATGTTAAATCACATTCAAGAAAATATAAAAGAACTTTAAAAAAGGGAGAATACAACTATGACTAACTCAGTAAAAACAAATGATTTTAACGAAATTTTAACAGGACGCCGTTCAATTCGTAAGTACGATCCTGCAGTGAAAATTAGCAAAGAAGAAATGACAGAAATTCTTACAGAAGCAACGCTTGCACCATCATCTGTAAACATGCAACCATGGAGATTCCTTGTGATTGAAAGTGACGAAGCAAAAGCAACACTTGCGCCACTTGCGAAATTCAATCAATCTCAAGTAGAAACATCTTCAGCAATGATTGCTGTATTTGGTGACTTAAACAACTTTGATAACGCAGAAGAAATTTACGGTACAGCAGTAGAGCGCGGACTTATGCCAGCTGAAGTAAAAGAAGATCAAATGAAAAAACTTTCAGCTTACTTCTCAATGGTTACACCAGAAGTAATGAAAGACACAGTACTTATTGACGGTGGTCTTGTAGCGATGCAATTTATGCTAGCAGCTCGTGCTCACGGCTATGACACTTGTCCAATTGGTGGTTTTGAGAAAGATCAAATCGCAGAAGCTTTCGGACTAGACAAAGAACGTCACGTACCAGTAATGTTAATTTCAATCGGAAAAGCTGCTGACAGTGGTTACCAATCAGTACGCCTTCCAATTGAAAAAGTTGCTGAGTGGAAGTAATTTTATAACAAGACAGAAATAAGTGAGATATGAGAGGGGAAACACCATGATTATAATTCACGCAATATTTCAAGTAGATCCAGCGAAACAACAATCATTTTTAGAAGAAATTCAGCCACTACTTCATGGTTCAAGAGAAGAAAGTGGAAATGTATCCTATGACTTTTACAAAGATACAGAACATGAAAATGTTTATACGATGATAGAAGTTTGGAAAGATGAAGCAGCAGTTGCGAGTCATAATACGAGTGAACACTTCACATCTTTCGTCAGTAAAGTAAAACAGTTTTTAACCGCTCCTCTAGATATAAAAGCTTATAATGGAGAGTTAGTAAAATAATATGGTGAAAAAGATATCCTAAGCGTTTGCTAGGGGTATCTTTTTTTATTTTGATAGGAATATATTTACTTCTACTACGATGTGTTATAATTTGGAAATGAATAATTCTTAATTTTCAGAATAAATAAAGGTGGGAGATACATATATGAGTACATTAAAGAAAATTACGAACAATATTTCAAAGGTTATTATAGGAAAAGATGAAGCGATTGAACTTGCAGCTATAGCTCTTATAGCAAGAGGGCATATTTTATTAGAGGATGTACCTGGGACTGGGAAAACAACATTAGCGAAAAGTTTGGCTAAAAGTGTAGACGCTAAATTTCAAAGAATTCAATTCACAGCGGATACTTTGCCTGGAGATGTTATTGGTCTTGAATATTTTGATGTGAAGGAATCGGAATTTAAAACGAGGTTAGGTCCTATTTTTGCAAATATAGTAGTAGTGGATGAAATTAATCGTGCTGTACCGAGAACACAATCTTCGCTACTGGAAGTGATGGAAGAACGTACTGTTACAATTGCGAAACAGACACATTCATTACCAGAGCCTTTTTTAGTTATTGCAACGCAAAATCCGCTTGAATCGGCTGGTACATTTCCTTTACCTGATGCTCAACTAGACCGTTTTTTACTAACTATACGTCAAGGTTATCCTACGAGAGAAGCAGAAAAGGAGATGATGAATCGTTTTCAAACGAATGATCCGTTAGAAACGTTACATTCAATTATTTCAGCTGAAGAAATTATTACAGTGCAGAAACGTGCAAGAGAAGTGTTAGTAGGGAATGATGTGCAAGATTATATACTTGAAATTATTGAGGCAACGCGTAAACATGAGTTAATTGAAATTGGTGTAAGCCCGCGGGGGACGTTGGCATTTATGAGAGCGATTCAAGCACGGGCAATATTAAATGAAAGAGATTATTGTACGCCAGATGATATTAAGACGCTTGCTGCATCTGTTTGCGCTCATCGTTTAACGTTAACGATTGAGGGGGAGATGAAAACGACGAAAGAACAAATCATGAAAGAAATTCTTGGTGCGATTAGTGTGCCAGTGGAGAATGTACGATGAATCAACAACTTGTGTATACACCTTTAGCGGAGCCTTTCGTAATGGGAGTTATGTCAGCTGTAGCCGTTATTTTATGTGTATTTTCAAGTAATCTACTGTTTTTATCTCTCGTATTTTTGTATGTAATTTTAATAGGTGCGATGCATGTATACATTCGTAAAGTATCTCGTGTTGAATGGGAATACAGTCAAGGGAATGCAAATGTTTTTATAGGTGAAACGAATATGTGCAAAATGAAAGTTTCAAACAAGTCGATATTTCCTATTCTTAATATCGTATTTCGATTTAAATGTGAAAATAAGCTAACTTGGAATCATGATGAAATAAACAAAAATCATAATACAGGTTCAAATTATTATATGAATTTTAATTTAAAAGGAAGAGAGTCAATTTCATTTAATTTGCAAGCTGTAGCGTTAAAAAGAGGAATTGCGAAATGGGAAGAAGTTGAAATTGTCATTACTGATCTCTTTGGATTCATAACGAACCATATAACATATAAACAAGTTGATACGCCCTCCTATTTAGTTTTACCAGCTGTGCCGAAAATACAAGTGCCTGAATTACAAGAATGGTCACGGGGATTTCGAAAAGCGATGTCTTCACCGCTATATGATGAAACGAAAGTAATGGGAGTGAAGTCGTATGAAAATGAAGATTTTCGTTCTATCCACTGGAGTGCAACAGCGAAAACAGGGACGATAACTGCGAAAAAGTATGAGCGAACGCAATTAGATAAATACGCGATTTATCTCAACCTGCAAAACAAAAGTGGTGTTTCTTTGCGAAATGATACAGAGGAACTAATCGAATTAACGGCAGGCATATGTAAACAGCTGCTCATGCAAAACTGTTCATTTGAAGTATGGATCAATAGTGTAAAAGATAACGGTTTGCTTCATATAAAAAATGGGGATAACCGGAAACATTTGCAAAATGTATTAAAGGTACTTGCCTCAATATCGGATCAGGATACGCCTGTATCTTCTTCTTATTTTTACACAGCAGGCTTTCGTCGTAAGGAACTGGATGCAGTTCCTTTAATTCTTGGTACTTCACCAAGGAAAAACAGCAGAACGAATAAATGGGTCGTAATTAAAGAATAAGAAGGGGTTTACGACATGGCTAATAAAGAGCGACATATGAAAGTGAAAACTTGGAGTATTAGAGTTTTCATCATACTTTTCTTTACGGTTAGTGCGATAACGTTATCACAAGGTGTTGTGCATGTGCAAGAAATAATAAAAGAACGTTTTTCCAGTAAGACTAAGATAATATCGGAAAGAAATTATGATTTTACTAGTATAAACGAACAGTTTGATGAGCCTGAAAGAATTATAGATGAAGAAACAGGAGTTGTAGACACCAGAACGAAAATAGATAGGAAAATCCCGCTTTTCAAACAGGGGAATTCATGGAATGACGTGTTTTCTGTTCTTTCAAATGCATGGATTAGTATCATTTTTTATGTAATTATTGCAGTGATCATTCTATATGCTTTTTATAAATTAATGAGGAAAAAGGTAACGAAATCAGAAATAGAACAGGATAAACAATCGATAACAAAAGAAAATACGGATAGAACCGAAAAGAACAAGAAAGTGATGCATCAGTTTGAACAGCCGTTACCTAAAGATACGATAAGGAAAACGTTAGTTGAATGGGAAAGAACTTTACCATTTCATGAACAGAGAAGGTCCTATGAAACGATGCAACAATGGTTAAGCAGAATTTGTAGAACGGGGGATATTATTCCGATATATGAGTCTGTCCGATATGGAGAAAAGACGTATACGGAGTTAGATGTAGAGAAGACTGTACGATGGATAGAGCGAGACGGGAAAGCGTGACATTAATATAAGTAAATGAAATGAACTGTAAATTAATTTCATTTACTTATATTTAATTACATGGTAATGTATACTTACTTTTTTATCCCGCTTTAATGGGCAGTAAGACCCCCACCTCAAAATGCAGCGAAAGCAAAGAATTTAGGTGGGGGATCAACTGCCCATAAAAGTCCGATTGGTTCAACTAATAATCAGTGGGGGATGGAGAAAACCCCCACTGATTAAAGTTTCACTTTATATCTCTACCAATGGAAAAAGGTAGCCTTAGTAGAGTATTGCTCGTTGAATTTTTTTTGAGGTTATCTTCACTTCATCAATATAGAATGAAAAAGAGATGAATCAATTACGGGTATCATGTAAATAAAAAATATAATTTATATTTAAATTTTTGTAAGGGTGTGAAAATAGAATGAAACCGGTATTGAAAAACATACTCCTTTCCTTTATTTTTTCTACAGCAGGGATGTGTTGGTTTCTGTTTATGTTAGTTAGAGGAGGCGGAGACTGGTTATTGTCTTGGATAGGTGTAATAATGGCCTTTTTATCTTTATACACGTTAATAGATTTATATTGTAAGTATACATACGATAAAAAATTAAGTAAATTGTTTATCAAAGCAACAATTACTACCTTTAGTTTTGCAGTATTAGGAATTACATTTGGTATTGTACACGAACTATTACAGCCATGGAGTCTCAGTTTAATGGTTTGGTATTGGTTGTTAGTGTTACTTTTATTTGTAACGACCATAATATTATTAGTTTTTGTAGTATTTGTTAATCGTAAAAATTATAATATCCCTGGGAGATATAGAATACTTATACTGTTTAATCTATTTCTTATGTTAGCGCCAGTGCTGTGGCCATTACTTCTTACTATTATCGGGAATGGCATGAACGCTAGTGCAGGATGGTAAAAGTGAATGAACTAAAAAGTTGATATAGGGTTTTAAGTATGTAAGAGAACGTGTTTTGATAAATTGAAAACACGTTCTTTTTTTATTTTCATACATTATTTTTCCCCATCTGGTCGTCTAATTTTGAAAGTAAGTATTTCGTAAGGAATGGATAAGAAAAAAGAGAGGTTTATCATATAGGATGAAAGTATAGCTTGAATCAATACGATATGAATAGAGGAGAGAAAGCCTTATGAAAAAATGTTCTTCAATTAAGTTAGCGAGTTTGGCAGTCTTATTAGCGGGTACTACTTTATTCACACCAGGTTTTACTGTGAAAGCAGAGTCTACTCAAAATATTTCTAGTTCGTCAGAAGCACATGATCAAAAGAGTCGGAATGGCTGGAAACGAGTCATGCAAGAAACAATCCAAGTTGGAGCGCCAGGGGTATTAGTTAAGACGTATAATAACGGAAAAATTAGTAGTTATAATGCTGGCGTCGCGGATTTAAGTACAAAGAAATCGATGAAATCAGATTATCGCTTTCGGATTGCTAGTGTGACGAAGACTTTTACTGCTACGACTGTTCTTCAATTAGTAGGAGAAAATCGCGTGCAACTTGACGATTCAATTGAAAAATGGTTACCGGGTCTCGTACAAGGAAATGGGTATGATGGCAATCAAATTACGATACGTCAACTTTTGAATCATACGAGTGGTATAGCTGAATATTTAAAGTCAAAAGACGCGGACTTTACGAATACAAGAAAATCGTATACAGCTGAAGAACTAGTGAAAATTGGACTTTCTTATCCGCAAGATTTTTCACCAGGCAAGGGATGGTCATATTCAAATACAGGATACGTAATACTAGGAATGCTTATTGAAAAAATAACTGGAAATAGTTATGCGGAAGAAATTGAAAAGAGAATTATTGAACCTTTGGACTTGGCAAACACATTTTTACCAGGGAATTCAACCGTTATTCCAGGCAATAATCATGCTCGAGGGTATTTGAAAATTGACGGAACGAGTGAGTTGAAAGATGTAACGTATTATAATCCGAGTATAGGTAGTTCAGCTGGAGATATGATTTCTAATGCGGACGATTTAAATAAGTTCTTTTCATCATTACTTGGTGGTAAGTTACTGAAGGAACGTGAGCTAAAAGAAATGCTTACTACAGTTCCTACAGAGGGAGAAGGTGTTGGTGATGCATATGGCCTTGGAATCTATGAGACTAAACTTCCAAACGGTGTTTCAGTTTGGGGTCACGGAGGAGCAATCCCTGGGTTTATGACTTTTGCAGGTGGAGTAATTGGAGGTAAGCATACATTTGCTGTCAATGTTAACTCTTTAGGTCCGATTGATATTCTTACACAGTTTAATAAAATGATGCAAATTGAATTTCAGAAATAATTGAATAGAATGTGAATAGGCTCCTGTTTTAAAGGACAGTATTAGCATTCATAGTATGACATCAATTGTAATTCAATCATATAGTTTAGTATAAAAAGGATGTCGGTTACATGACATCCTTTTTTATTGAGAATCAAAGAGGTTTGTTTTGGATTTTGAAAATTGTTATTTTTACAATCATTCCATATAATGAAAGGTATAGGGGTTATACAGGGGAGTTATGAATGGTGAATACTTTAGTTTGTTAATTGTTTTTATTTTAATAAATAAAAGTAAATTGATTTGGAGTGAAATTCATTGGGAGAAAATCAGTTTAGATGGAGTAACAAGCAATTACGAGAGCATGTTGAAATAATAGACGGCACAAGAAGCCCACACAAATTATTAAAGAATGTAACATACTTAAATTCCTATATACGTGAATGGATGCAAGCGAATATTTGGATCTATGATGACCGTATTATATATGTAGGAGAAAAGCTGCCAGAGCAATTACATGAATGTGAAATCATTGATTGTGATGGAAATTATGTAGTTCCTAGTTACATAGAACCGCATGCACATCCATATCAATTATATAATCCAGAGATGTTAGCGAATCATGCGATGCAATTTGGGACGACGACTTTTATTAATGATAATTTAACTTTATTTTTCACATTACAACGTGAAGAAGCATTTCGTTTATTAGATGAATTTGAAAAGGTTCCAGCAAGTATGTATTGGTGGTGTCGTTTTGATGGACAAACTGCATTGCAAAACGAGGAATCTTTATTTAATCGTCAGGAAATAATAGAGTGGCTTAAGCACGAAGAAGTTCTTCAAGGCGGCGAGCTAACAGCGTGGCCAAAGTTATTACATGGCGATGATGAAATGTTACATTGGGTGCAGGAAACGAAACGATTACATAAAAAAGTAGAAGGGCATTTTCCAGGAGCATCTGAAACGACTTTAGCGAAGTTAAAACTGTTAGGTACAGATTGTGATCATGAAGCGATGACAGGGCAGGAAGCTTTTTCTCGTCTTATGCACGGTTACACGGTTTCCTTAAGAAATTCTTCAATCCGCCCAGATTTAGAAGTGTTACTGAAAGAATTGTTGGAACTAGGAGTAAAACAGTTTGATAGATTCATTCTTACTACAGACGGCTCACATCCTTCATTTTATGAAAATGGAATGACAAACGTAATGATATCTACCGCGATAAAACAAGGAGTGCCAGTTATAGATGCTTATCATATGGCAAGCTATAATATCGCCCGTTATTATAATATGGAGCATCTACATGGTTCAATTGCGACAGGTAGAATTGCTAATATTAATATTTTAGAAAGTAAAGAAAACCCGGTTCCAATAAGTGTAATTGCAAAGGGGAAATGGGTGAAGCACGACGGAGTAAATAAAAATGAATCAGTACAAATAGACTGGAGTAAATTCAAAGTAACTCCATTATTATTAGACTGGTCCATAGAAAAAGAGGATATGATTTTCCCGCATAAAATGGGTATACAATTATTGAATAATGTTATAACAAAACCATACACGACTGAAATTGATTTAAACCGTGATGAACTTTCACTAGATCATGATGAGTGTTTTTTAATGATGATTGCTCGTGACGGTACGTGGCGAGTGAATACAGTTGTAAAAGGTTTTGCAAATAAATTAGGAGGTCTTGCTAGCTCTTATTCTGGTACCGGAGACATCATTCTAATTGGGAAGAACAAAGAAGATATGCTTACAGCTTTTCATAGAGTAAAAGAAATTGGCGGGGGAATGGTAATAACTGAAAAGAATGAAGTATTACACGAAATCGCATTACCATTGCTCGGGATTATGTCTAAGTTAAAAATGAGTGAATTAATACAGGAAGAGAAACAGATGGTGAAATTATTGCAAGAGCGTGGTTATGCGTATGACGATCCGGCATTTACCATTTTATTCTTTTCTGCAACGCACTTGCCATTTATACGGGTAACGCCAATAGGACTATTTGATGTGAAAAGTAGTAAGGTAATTGCTTCACCGGTGAATTTGATAAAGCAATTTTAATGTGAAAGGCCCTATAAAAGTCCAATTTATAGGGCCTTTCACATTGTTAGCATAAGAATATTGTAAACCTCAAATAATATAGTATATAAATTATTTGAGGTGAAACGTAAGTATGAAAAAAATATTGTACATTTTAAGCGTATTTGTATTATGTGTATCTATTCAACACGTTGTACATTCTCAAACGGATGCGCCAGAATTATCTTCTGATTGTCTTGAAAAAAGGAAAATTCGTGATGAGAAGTATGTGAAACACATTATGAGGGACATTCAATCTACGTTTGATTTAAATATTGATGAACACAGTTTTTGGGAAGTTAGCCAAAGAGACCTGGATGCTGCACATTTAATGTATGGCGGAAGAGAAAATGATTCTTATTATAATTCGTTAACTAAAATTTATGATAGTGGTGGATTTAGAGAGCAGCCTAGTTTATTTGTGGCAGTGCAAGAAGCATTTTTTCTTTATAAAGAAAAAGATAATATCAATGTAATGAAACACTTAAAGCTAGATGGTGAAAAAGGGGAATGGATCGTTATAGAAACGAAAAAGAAGAAAGGGAAAAAAGTGAAATTCAAGCCGTTACAATGTGAAAAAGATTATTTGAAAAAGAGAAATGAGTACCATAATCTAAAATGAAATAACGGAAATTTTGAAGGAGAAAAATTTCGTTAATAATTGTAAATGAAGCGGTAGAAATTCCTAGTAATTTCGCCATAAAAAACGTCATTTTTTATTTTAAAAATGACGTTTTTTTATATACTTAAAGCTTTTGCATCGCACTTTCAATCCTCTTCACCAAATCAGCTGACACTTTATGAAAATACCCTAAAACGACCTTTTTAATATCTTTGGAGATAACTTCCAAATCACTAGCTAAGTTTTTAGCAAGATGTTCTTTTTCAATCGGTTGTAACTGCGCATAAAATTCACCAGGCTGCGTAAAGTCATCCTGTTTCGTAATAGAAGTTCTTTCAAGTTTACCTTCAACGTATCTTCCGTCACCGCTCGTAATTTGATTAGCAGGTGTCCAATTTTGCTGTTGGTTAACCGGCAATTTACGGAATTCAGATCCAATTCTTCTTCTTTGTGAATCACTATAAATGTTCGCACGTCCTTGCAACATTTTATCATCTGATAATTCGGCGCCGTCCAGTAAATTAGAAGGGGAGAAGGCGACTTTTTCTACTTGCTCCATATAATTTTCAGGATTTTTATTTAATACCATTTTGCCGACTGGTATAAGAGGATACGCTTTTTCATCCCATACTTTTGTATCATCTAATGGGTCATAAGAAAGATGCTCTTCATCTTTCGGGTCCATGAGCTGGACATATAAACCATATTCCACTGGTTTACCATTTGCAATTGCATCATATAAATCTTTCCCGCTATAATCAGGATTTTCGGCAGCGAGTTTATTTGCTTCCTCACTAGTAATGAATTGTACACCTTCAAATGGGTACCAATGATACTTTACATACTTTCGATTACCTTCAGCATTTCTCCAAACATATGTATTTACACTATGCCCTGGAATGTGGCGAAGACTTTTGGCTGTACCAGCATCAGAGTATAAATGGACAACGAAATGAATGGATTCGGGTGCTCTAGCGACAAAGCTCCAAAATCGATTAGGGTCTATTAAGTTATTTTTAGGTGAAGGTAACAATGCTTGAATCGTTTCTGGGAAACGCATCGGATCACGAACAGAAAAGACAGGAATGTGATTACATAAAAGATCGAAAATGCCTTCATTTGTATAAAATTTTGTAGCGAAACCGCGTACATTTCTAGAAGTATCAGGTGTTCCTTTCGTACTGACAGCTAATGAAAACCGCACCATAACAGGAACTTTCTCATTAGAATGTTGTAAAAAATGTAGTCTAGTATGTTCAGACATTGGATAGATCGTTTGAAAATAACCGAACGCACCAAATCCTTTTACATGAACAGGTCTTTCTAAAATTTTTTCGTGAATAAATTCTTGTAACGACTCGTGAAGCACACTATCTTGCTCTAGAACAGGTCCACGTGAACCAACTGTTTGAGAGTGAAGAATAGCTTGTTCATTACGTTCTCCATCTTCGTTAAAGTCTTTCCCTAGTAAAGGTTGCCTCTGTTTATCATAGTTTTCATCCATCGATATAGCCTCCAAATCTTTTTTGTCCATTGTTACTAAATATGATTTTATAGCGTTGATTATGTATGACACGCAAAGTTCAAACTAGTAACAGACCGCTAGATGAAAAAAACGCGTATGTAGTGGACCTGTTGAAATAGAAGAAATTATGGAAAAATGAATATCGGGAAGAAAATTACAATTAAAATTTCAATCTTAAAAATGAATTTATACATGACTTTATAGAGAATGAATAGAAATAAACAGGGAAAATAACTAGGAGGAATTTAACATGTCGGATTGGTTTCAATTAGATAAAGAATATATGATGCCTACGTATTGTCGTACGAAGGTTGCGATAGAAAGAGGAGAAGGTTGTAAACTGTATGATGTGGATGGTAAAGAGTATGTAGATTTATTTTCTGGTGTCGGAGTGAACGTATTAGGATACAATCACCCGAAAATCGTGCAAACAACAATGGATCAAGTTACGAAATCGTTGCATCTACCGTTTCATTTTTTAAATCCAGTTGCGATTGAGTATGCAAAGAAATTAGTTGAGTGCTCTTTAGAAAATGGAAAAGTCTTTTTTACAAACTCTGGTACGGAAGCGACAGAAACAACGTTGAAATTAATTGATAAATATAGAGCTACTACGCATGAAAAACGTGAAGGAATCGTAGTGCTGAAGAATAGTTTCCACGGGCGGACGTTAGGGGCACTTCATTTCACGAGACAAGAAAGTGTATATCAAAATTTCCCTAAAACATCGATTCCTGTATATGAAGTAGAGCGCGAGAATATAGAGCAATTAGAAGAAACAATTGTTAAAGAAAATCCAATTGCGATTATGCTAGAGCCTGTATTAGGAAGTGGTGGTATCTACCCTTTATCAGGTGAATATTTACATGGTGTTCAAAACTTATGTGAGAAATATAATGTACTTCTTATCGTTGATGAAGTTCAAAGTGGTATGGGGAGAACTGGTAAACTATTTGCTTATCAAAATTTCAATATTACACCAGATATTATTCAAATTGGTAAGGGAGCAGGAGGCGGGATACCACTAGGTGGAATTATTGTAGGTGAAAAGTTATGTGATGTATTTTCACCGGGAGATCATGGCACAACATTTGCTCATTCATCCATGGGAACGGCTTTAGGTTTAACGGTATTACAAACATTGATTGACGAGGGTTTAATGCAAGATGCGTATGAAACGTCGCTATATTTAAATGATAAATTGCAAGAAATTCAGAAAGAAAATTCTTATTATATGCAGGAAGTACGTCATGCTGGTATGATGTTTGGAATTAGTTTGAATGATACGAATGAAAATGTGAAGAAATTACAGGCAGAATTAATGGAGAAAGGGATGTTAGTTGACGTTACACAAGGGAATATTATTCGATTACTTCCGCCGTATATTATTACGAAAGAGGAGATTGATACATTTGTCTATGAGTTTATTTCCTGTATTCATAATGTAGCAGCTACAAGAGTTTAAAAACCGTTATAAAAAAACACCTTATTTACAACTCAAATAGGAGGAAAATAGGGGTGGGAAAAATAAATTTGCATATTAAAATAAAAAGCTGAAAAAGGTACTCGTATAGCGCCTTCTTCAGCTTTTTTAAAATAGTAAATTACTTAACCTAAAGAGCATCTCATTGGACAAATAATTAATTATGTGAAACAATAATAACAGATAAGGAGACATTAATTTTCCTTAAGTGCTTCGAATTAATTTTATTCAATAAGAGAAGGTGTGCTTAAAGAAGTTAAATTAAATAAGGAGCTGTTTTATTATATGCAACAAAATAATGATTTAAATTTTGAACCTCAAGACGTTAATATTGTCAATCCTAAACAAGCCAGGAAAGCAGTTGTTGCTACTGGTATAGGAAATGCAATGGAGTGGTTTGACTTCGGATTATACGCGTATTTAGCGGTTATCTTAAGTCAATTATTCTTCTCAGGTGTTGATAATAGTGGATTGCAACTTGTACTTACATTTGCTACTTTTGCAGTGGCCTTTCTCGTTCGACCAATCGGAGGTGTATTCTTTGGTAGAATAGGAGATAAGTACGGCCGAAAAATCGTGTTAAGTACTACTATTATTTTAATGGCACTTTCTACATTATTCATCGCATTACTACCAACCTATGAACAAATTGGTGTATGGGCACCAATACTACTTTTAGTTGCCCGAATGATTCAAGGCTTCTCTACAGGCGGCGAATATTCAGGTGCAATGGTTTATATCGCAGAATCTTCTCCAGATAAAAAGCGTGGTATACTCGGTAGTGGTCTTGAAATTGGAACACTCTCAGGTTACATTGCTGCATCGGTAATTGTTACCATTTTGACGTTATTGTTAACAGATGAGCAAATGCTCAGCTGGGGCTGGCGTATTCCTTTCTTAATAGCTGCACCAATTGGTTTGGTCGGTTTATATTTACGCCGTCATTTAGATGAATCTCCCATCTTTGAAGAGATGGAAAAAGCACAAGAGGAATCTGAAGACAACGAACAATTTTCATTTATGGACATATTAAAATATCACAAAAAAGACTTCTTATTAAGCACAGTAATTGTTGCCTTCTTTAACATTACAAACTATATGATCCTTTCGTATATTCCTTCTTATCTAACTCAAGTACTTAAAGTCAAAGAAACAACTGGCTTATTAATTATTTCTATTACGATGGCACTTATGATTCCGCTAGCACTTTATTTCGGTAAATTAAGTGATAAAATTGGTAATAAACGCGTCGTGCAAATTGGTTTACTTGGTTTAACAATATTTGCAATTCCAGCATTTTTACTAATAGGTAACGGACATATTGCAGCTATATTTGCAGGTATTTTCGTTTTAGGATTCTTCCTAAGCGTATATGAAGGAACATTACCTTCATTATTACCATCACTATTTTTCACCGATGTACGTTATCGAGCACTTTCGATCTCATTTAATATTTCTGTATCGATATTCGGTGGTACAACACCGCTCGTATGTTCATACTTAGTTCATGCAACCGGTAACCCGCTAGCACCGGCATTTTATTTAGCAGGTGTAAGTATTATTGGGTTAGTCGTATTTAGTGTATTATTCGTTACAACTTCAGGACGCGCACTAAAAGGTTCATATCCTACAGTAGAAACGAAAAAAGAAGCACACCAGATTGCTAAAGAAGACCCTGAAGAAACACTTTGGTGGCATGAAGAGTCATTAGAAATAGAAGCAGGGAAAAACGCTTCAATTTAAAAAATAACGTAGAAGTATAGAAAGACTCCTATGAAAATAGGAGTCTTTTTGTTGTGTTATTTCTTTCTTTTCTTTAAACTCTTCTGATACACATAAAGCTTATGAACCTCTTCCTTAAATTCCTGAAGTAGCATCATATCCTCACCATTTGAATAACGCACTGTATTATAAGCATCTATAACAATATGACTCTCAATATTTACATCTTCTTCACGATTTATTCTTCCTAGCCATGCTTCAACAGTTTCTCCTCGTTTTCTATTTAAAGGAGGAATTAACTTACTTTCAAGCTTAAAAATTTCTTTTCGAATTTCGTTATGTGGCGGTATGTTTCGTTTCAAACGTTTTTGATTCATTCCTTCTTTATCAGTGATGATAGTAGATTCGAAGACAGGCATATTTGGTAAACTTAAATATTTTCGTTTTTTTATTATTTTCCAAACGACGTAAATAGCGATAGATGCACAGGCTATTATTGTAATGCTATTTATGAGTGTTGGATCAAAAGAGTGTTGCCCCAATTCATCTTTAATTTGAGGATCCTTTAAATTCCCTTTATTAGACCAAAAATCGTCAGTTTCTTTTGATTCAGCTGCCGAAAATAACGGATTAATGGCGTATCCAAATCCTAAAGCAACTACTTGTACGACATAAGAAAAAAGAAGCCGAATGTATGGGAAAATAGGAATAAGGAAAGCACTAATTATTCCAATCGTGATAAGAGAAGCGAAACGTAATAACTGTTGATTACGATTTGCACCAGTTAACCAAAAAGTAATCATAATGTGTAAAACTAAAAGTAATAGTTTCCACAAAGGTGGAAAGGGCGTATAAAATATAGCTGAAATACCAAACCAGACAATACCACCTAATGACTTTTGAACTGGATATCCAGGCCCAACTACATGTACGATAAAGAAGAAAAGCGGTAACATAATTGTGCCAAACAGAGAGAAAGAGAGAAAGATAGAACAACCGATTATTTGAGTCATTAACAGAATGACAAAACCTGTCGTTTTTTTCTTCATTAGTTTATGGATAAGAAATAATCCAGTATAGCCTGTTGCTAAAAATATAGTAATACCGATGAGTTCATCTCTTTCCGTTAATAACGAAAGGAGGAGCAGCAGAATAAAGTCATGAACGTGATAGAGCCAAGTCTTCAAGCTTTTCCACCATCCCTTCGTTATTAATGAGAAACGTAGGCTGAGAGAGAAGAGGGAGTTCATTTCTCTGTAAACCAATGTATATCATTGTAGACGATCGTTCCCTTTTTCTCGCTACATAATGAAGGAATCCTTGTTTCGGAAGCAACGTACTGTCATCTGAAATACGCGCTAATTCCTCTAAAGATACTCCGTAGTGTGTTTGCCCTTCATTTAATGGTAAGTGCAGAGGACCACCTTCAGCTAATACACTAATAAATAATTCAAATGGTATTTGATGCTTCGTTGCGTATTGGCAAATGTATGTTGCAAATGATATAAGATCTTCTATATTATCCTTCCAACCAAATCCACGATCAGCAGCTAAAGAAAGACAGATCGTCCAACTATAATTTTTTACAGGTTCATATTGCTTTGCCTGTAATGCCTGCATTTTAGCAGATGCTTTCCAATGAATAGAACGGAAAGACTCCCGTTCATATCGTTTAACGCCGATAATAGATGTTTCATCATTGTAAAAAGAAAAATTCGTTCGATAAGATCCCGTTAAAAGTTGCTGTAGTTCTTGCAAACCTGCTACTTCTTTAGGAGAAGGGTACACAATAATTTCAGTCCGTAATTTATCAAAAATGGGTAAATGTACAGTTAAAAGATGAAAAGGATCTTTTAAGACACATTCGAACTGTTCAATTTGAAATACACCACGCTTCGTAGCGGTTAATGTTAAATCCCATTTTTGCGCCGAATGAGCAGGTTGTGAAAACGGAAAAGAAAATAACGTTTTCGATATTTGATCAATTCCTTGATCTTTTTGTGGTAGTAGTGACGGATCTAAATGAAAATAACAAACACCATTAACGAGTGGTATGTTTGCACCGTTTTTCAAATGAATAAAAAATTGTCCAGATTCATTAGGGAATAGCCGAGTTGTTTGTTTCTCATTTACCACTTCAAATGTTTTCTCTATGTAAGCGACATATTTATAAATAAAAATCGCAAATAAATAATAGAAGAAAAAGAGAAACATTATGATTCGTTGCGGCATAAAAAACGTAAATAGTATAGCGCCTGGGACAGTTAGTTGAATAATATGAAGTTGGAAAAATAAAGGTACAGTTACAACGCGCTGTCCATTCATGCTTGCTCAATCTCCACTGGTACGTCAACTTCTTTTAAAATTCTTTGCATAATTTCATTTTTTGTCGTACGTAATGCGCCTTCCATTGATAAGACGATACGGTGATTCCAAACAGAAGGAACTAAAAATTGTATATCTTCAGGTGTACAATATTCTCTCCCGCGTAAAAAGGCTAAAGCTTGAACTGCACGCACTAAAGCAAGTGTGGCACGTGGACTTACACCGTTAGCGATGTAATCATGATTCCTTGTAGCATGAGCAAGTTTAATAATGTAATGTTCTAACGGTTCTGATACAAAAATTTCTTTTACTCGTTTCTGTGCTTCTAAAATATTTTCTAAAGAAATAACAGATTTGACGCTTTCTAGTGGTATATCCCTACGAAAACGTCGCATCATTTGTAGTTCATCTTCTGGAGATGGATAACCAATTGAAATTGTCATTAAAAAACGATCAAGCTGTGCATCTGGTAGAGGGAAAGTTCCTTGTGATTCAATTGGATTTTGCGTCGCAATAACAAAGAACGGTTTCGGAAGAGGAGTAGATTGCTTTTCAAGCGTTACTTGTCGTTCTTCCATCGATTCTAATAAACTAGACTGTGTTCTAGGCATAGCGCGGTTAATTTCATCCGCAAGCAAAATATTGGTCATAACTGGTCCAAGTCTTAACTCGAATTCACTCGTTTTCGGATTGAAATATTCAATACCTGTTACATCACTTGGAAGTACATCCGGTGTAAATTGGAC
Organism: Bacillus thuringiensis; assembly: GCF_022095615.2. Classification (NCBI taxonomy): domain Bacteria; kingdom Bacillati; phylum Bacillota; class Bacilli; order Caryophanales; family Bacillaceae; genus Bacillus; species Bacillus thuringiensis. Next base: position 2,811,078 of record NZ_CP155559.1, on the reverse strand, counting down.
GCGAGAAAAATTACCACCAATACTTTTAGAAAGTGTTTTTGCGAGGAGTGTTTTCCCAGTACCAGGCACATCTTCAAGAAGCACATGACCGTCAGCAAGCAAGGAAACGATTAATAGATCTATAACATGTTCTTTACCTACAAAAACTGATCCTATATTTTCTTTTAATTTATGTATCATATGTATCATTCCTTTCAAAATATAAACGGATATTTCTATATTTTAACAAATTATTCAGAAAATTGGTATGATTTTTCAATCCAAAGAAATAAATATTTAATTATTAAATTATACTTGCATATTTTGGAATGTGATTATACAATATCGATATACGATGTATCGTTAGTCGATATATCAGGAAACGATGTATCGGAGGTAGTTATAATGAATGAGAAAGTACAAAAGTATATTCCGTTAACAGAGGCGACATATTACATTCTGTTGTCACTAGTGAAGCCAATGCACGGTTATGGAATTATGCAAATGGTAGAAGAGATGACAAATGGGGAAGTAAAGCTCGGCCCTGGTACTTTATACGGGAATACGACGAAATTATTAAAAGAGAAGTTAATAGTTGAAGTTGCCTCTACAGACAGAAAGAAGTGCTATGAGTTAACAACGTTTGGGAGAGAAGTGTTAGAGCTAGAGTATAACAGGTTGCAGAGATCTGTAAGAAATGGAAACAGTATATTAGGGGAGTGAATGGGTGATGGAGACAAAGAAGATATTTAAATTTTTCGCTGGATGGAGTTTGGAAAAAGAGGAAGCCTTTTTAAGAAAAATGCATCAACAGGGCTGGGCACTGCAAAAGTATAATATAATGTATACGTTTAATAGAACCGAGCCGAAAGATGTAATATATAAAGCGGATTTTAGGTTAGATTATAAAGATACAAAAGAAAAACAAAAAGAGTATATTGAAATATATGAAATGTGTGGTTGGAAACATGTAACGAGTTTTGCGAAATGGAATTATTTTTGTAAAGAAGTAGAAGAGGAAAATGAGTTACCTGATATATATTCAGATAAGGAAACGAAGATACAAAAACTTACTGAGGTGTTACAGTTCATTGCAATTATGTTTGCGACGTTAATTCCAGCGATTTACTTATGTTTCTTTAGAATGGAAGAATCTAGATTATATCAAGGTATGGTAGGTTTTTTTGTTTGTTTATATTTATATATATTCATTAATTTATTTTGGAAAATTAAAAAGTTAAAAAAGGAAATATTGTAACAAAGAGCAGAATTCTTAAAGAAGATTATATTGAAGATTATATGGGGAACATCTTTTTTAAGTTCTATGTATGTTTATTTTGTTAACTCTTTTTTATATAATAAAAGACTGTATATTTAAGTGGTAGAATGATAAACGAGGACAATACCTGGAAGATAATAAATAAGTAACGATTCATAATAATGAACTACCAATTAATTTTATTTGAATTTTTATATTTAAAATAGTAACAAAGTAAAAGACTGCAAACAGTAGAAACAATCCATATTGCTAGAATGGAAGGAGTCATTATTTTCTTCCAATTGAAGATCCAAAAATAAAAGATAGCTAACAGGTGTGAGGTGTAACTTATAATAAGGAAGAAATACGTTTTTTATTGACGTATAAACAGAAAAACCCCTTATAGAAAAACCTATTTCTATAAAGGGTGGTAACAATATTATGAAAAAGATTGATTTTGAGCAGGTTTAATAAATTGCTCCGGGTTTTCAACAAGCCCGCAGACAGCGCATTGGACGCGGTAAGTCGGTCCTTGATAGGCCATATGAAAAGCATTCATCGTTTCATCTGTGTATTCCTCTTCTACTTGGCCAGTTTGTGGATTTAATTTAACTGGTTTTACTTGTTGCTCAAGAATATTAAATCGAGTACGGTTCGTTTTACAGCTTGGACATAGCATTGGTTCCATATGTATACACCTCCATTTGTAGCATTTCTTAAACTCTTTAATTTTATGCAAGCAAAAAAACTTTCTCAATATAAATGGGTGTTTAAAGTATTCAAAATTCAGAAAAAATAAAATATAATAAGGGTACGAACTGGTTATGTCCAAACCAAATCTCCTGTTTTATGCCAATAAGCTGGGGGGCCGAGAAATCGGCCTCATTTTTTTGTGCTCATTACTATAGGAAACAAGGTTTTTATGAGACTTTTGTCGAAATTTTAGGGATGGATATAAAGGGGGATATAAAATGAATTTAAAAATGAAGTACATTATTTTATATGTAGAAAAGTTTGAAGAATGTTTAAGGTTTTATAGAGATATTTTACAGTTACCTATAAAAGCAGAGCATGGTACATATATTGAGTTTAATACTGGTTCTACAATTTTAGCGATGAACACGAGGCAAGATGTGAAAGAATTAACAGGACTATCACTTACAGAAGGTGAGTTACAATCTTCTCATTTTGAATTGGGATTCGTTGTTGATCATGTACAAGAAACAATCGAACAATTTAGAGAGCAAGGTATTAAAATTTTAGTTGAACCAATTGTGAAACCGTGGGGACAAACAATTGCATACATTGCCGATCCAGATGGGAATTATATTGAAATTTGCAGTTCATTAGAATAGAAGGAGAAAAAGAGATGGGGTTTCCGAAACTAGAAACAGAACGTTTACAATTAAGAGAATTAACACTGTTAGATGCAGAAACGATGTTCCGTTATTTTTCAAAAGAATCTGTTATACGTTATTTCGGAATGGATTCTTTTGAAAATATTGAGCAAGCGAAAACAACAATTCAAACGTTTAAAAATCGTTATGAAGAGGGAACAGTATTTCGCTGGGGAATTGAGAAAAAAGGCACGGGCCAATTAATCGGAACGTGCGGATTTCACTTAATAAACAAGCATCATAAGCGAGCTGAAATTGGTTATGAATTAGACGATACATATTGGGGCAAAGGGTATGCAACGGAAGCGTTACAGGCAATTTTAACTTACGGATTTGAAACGCTGCAACTGATAAGAATTGCAGCTGTTGTATATGTAGAAAATAAAGCTTCTCAAAAATTATTAAGTAAAGCAGGATTTCAAGAAGAAGGATTACTTCGAAAACATATGATTCAAAATGAAGTTGCTCATGATACGATTTTATATTCTTTATTAAAAGAAGAGTGGAAGAAGTAATGAGTACAAATGAGCTTATAAATATAATGAAGAAACATAAAGAAAATAGGTTTATTCTAGGTATAGATGGTTTAAGTCGATCTGGTAAAACGACATTCGTGGCAAATTTAAAAGAAAATATGAAACAAGAAGGTATCCCGTTTCATATTTTTCATATTGATAATCATATAGTAGAGCGTAATAAACGATATCATACTGGATATGAAGAATGGTATGAGTACTATTATTTACAATGGGATGTTGAGTGGATTCGGCAGAAGTTTTTTCAAAAGCTACAAACTGAAACAAAACTGAAATTGCCGTTCTATTATGATGAGACAGACTTATGTGAAATGAAAAAAGTACAGATCCCTATAGTAGGCGTAATTGTAATTGAAGGTGTTTTTCTACAACGAAAAGAATGGAGAGATTTCTTTCATTATATGGTGTACTTGGATTGTCCAAGAGAGACAAGGTTTCTACGTGAGAGTGAAGAAACGCAGAAAAACCTTTCAAAGTTTGAGAATAGGTATTGGAAAGCCGAGGATTACTATTTAGAAAGTGAAACACCACAGAAAAGAGCGAACTTACTTATACAATGATTAGAAAATAGAAAGGTGAATACAATGAATATTTTATGGGATTTTGATGGGACGTTATTTGATACGTATCCAGTTTATACAAAAATTCTTTCTCAAGTTTTAGGAGAGGAGATAAGTGAAGAAGAAATCTATACAAATTTAAAAGTTTCATTTTCTCACGCAATCGATTATTACAAAATATCTAAAAACCAATTAAGTGAAATTGATGTATTAGAGAGTCGGATTATTATAGAAGATATAAAACCATTTGAAAAAGTAGAAGAGGTTTTAAAGTTTACCGATAAAAATGTGATTATGACCCATAAACATAGGGCAGGGGTATTATCTATTTTAGACCATTACGGCTGGGGCAAATACTTCGTAGACATGGTTACAATTGACGATGGCTTTCCCCGAAAACCGAACTCTTTAGCTTATGATCATCTACATAAAAAGCACAATATTGATTTAGCTATTGGGGATAGAGAATTAGATTTATTACCTGCAAAAGAGTTAGGTATTTCAACATGCATGTTTCAAGGGAATTGTGATGTAGCGGATTATTCTTTAGCGCATTACTCGGAATTTTTTAAGGTAGTGAATGATAGAAAATTTCTTTATAAGTAATTTGAAGAAAACCTCAACTTTTTGCCTGAAAAGTTGAGGTTTTCCTATGTAATAGCAAATTAATTATTTCAATTCTTTAGAAGGAGATTAGTATAACAATTTGAATCATATAGTTATAGATAAATAGATAGATGAAAAGATTTCAATAAAGCGAGTGATCACATGAGTATTTTTATTTTAGAAGATGATGTCATACAAGCACAGCAAATGAAGCGGCTAGTTGAGGAGATTTGTGCGAAATATATGTTGCCTTTTGATTTTATTGAGGTAACTAGTAAAAGTGAAAACATTATTACTAATATTCAAAAAGCGAAGTATAAAGAAGTACATGAAAAATTTGATAGTAAAATGAAAGCTGGATTGCCAGAAGAAAAAATGAAAGATCTGACACCTGTAATTGAGAAAGCCGGTACGTTCGAAAAAATTGAGAAAAAATCGATTGAAGAAAAAGATGGTTCATATACTGTTATTCTTGTAGCGAAATATAGTAAAGAACAACGGACATTCATTATAACTTATAATGATAAAGAAGAAATAGCAGGTTTATATATTAACTAAAAAACAGATACAGTGGAAGTTCTCACTGTATCTGTTTTTTATGTTAACCAAATTATGGTTATTTGTGCTAATATGAACTCATAGCTATAGAGAAGAGGGGGATAGTATGAAAACTGAAATAGTTCCTAAAAAGAAATACAGTATAATCAGTTATATATCTTTACTCATCGGCATTTTATGTTTTCTTTTCGTTTTTATAACACCGACAAGGATAGCCAATGCAGGTAATATAGTGGGAGATTATATTACAGTCGCCCTCACAGTTGCAGGAATCATACTTTCTGTCATTACGATGACGAAAAAAACAGAGAAGAAGGGGATTGCTATTCTTTCATTAATATTGTCCTCATCATTTTTTATATTTTGGATTATCGCGATTATTTTAGTTTTGACTGGTCGAGTGAGTTTTGCACCGTAACACCGAATAAAAAGAGTCCTTCTCGTATGAAGGACTCTTTTTATTCGGTATCTTCTGGTTGATATTCTAAAATATCCCCTGGTTGGCATTCTAACGCTTTACAAATAGCATCTAAAGTTGTAATTCTAATTGCTTTTGCTTTTCCATTTTTTAATATAGAAAGGTTAGCCATTGTAATTCCAACCTTCTCTGAAAGTTCAGTTACACTCATTTTTCGTTTCGCTAACATTACATCAATATTAATTATTATTGCCATGTTATTCACCTCAGACCGTTAAATCGTTTTCTGATTTTATATCTATCGCATCTTTTAAAAGTCTTTGGAGAACGGCAGCAAAGACTGCGATAACCATTGAAGCAAAGATAAGGATCATGCCAATTATTATAATACCTGGTGCATCATCTCTCTCTGCTACAAGATAGAAAAGTGGCATACCTACTACATATAATACACAAATTGTAATAGCACATTGTTTTATCTTTTTTAAAGCTCTAACAGATAATTTCGAGAAGGCGTTCCCCTTGTCAATGTAGCTTACAAGTTTAAAGGCTTGATATAGAGCAAAATAAAAAGGTATCACGGTTGCATAAAGATTGATTAAAACAAGATATTTTATATATGCAATATCCGGGTACAATTCTGCTGCGTAATTCCCGATATTAGGAATTAAAAATATACACAAAGCAAAAACAGGCATACCGATAAGGATAATAGCTGTCTTTAAAAAGAGTGTTGATCCTTGTTTCATATAAAGCACCTCATTTTTAAATTATCTTTTTAATTTAACATGAAATTTATCGTTTAACAATAAATTATTATTTATTTCAATCGAACTTTTATTGATAAATAAATTTTAGTGAAGAGAATGACAAGACGTATTAATAAAATAGATGTGGCCTCTAGTTATTTGAAAATGAAAAGCTATGATATGTACGGTTACTTTACTAATAAAAGAAAATGAAGATAATGATTGTTAGCTTCATGAAAATTGGGGACTAATAAAACATATATAAATGAATGTAAAACATACGGAGGAACAACAATGTCGAAATTGGGTTTACTGATGAAGAAGTTACTGTTAGTAGGAACAATCACACTAAGTATGTTATGTACGGAAAGCATGATGAATTATTATTCGGTGGAAGCGAAAGTGAAAAAAGTAGAACGTCAACCGAAAAATATAATCATAATGGTTATGGACGGAACGAGTTCTTCAGCAACGACATTATCACGCTTGTATAAAGGGAAACCACTTGCATTAGATGAAATGGTAACAGGAGGAGTTCGTACATATTCGGCTGAATCAGCTATAACAGATTCAGCACCAGCAGCTACAGCTTTAGCGACGGGGAATAAATCGAATTCAGGATATGTAGGCGTATTACCTTCTATTGTAAGTTCACCCGGCGTAAAACCAATAAAAGAAGAGGACAAGTTACGGCCAGTTGCCAATGTTTTAGAAGGTGCCAAACGTACTGGTCGTGCAACTGGAATTATTGCTACAGCTGAAATTCAGCATGCTACTCCGGCCGGGTTCTCTGCTCATCATGTCAACCGCAAATATTTTGACGTAATTGCGGAGCAGCAAGTGTATCAAAATATAGATGTCGTACTAGGCGGGGGAAAAGCGGCACTCCTGCCTATAAAAAGAAAAGATGGTGAAGATTTAGTAAAGGTGATTCAAGATAAAGGATACGACTTTGTTGAAACGAAAGGTGCATTATTGAACTCTAAATCTAATAAAATTTGGGGCTCTTTTTCACATAATGCTTTAGCGTTTGATATGGATCGTGAAGCAACAAATCCGGAGCAACCAACACTTTCGCAAATGACGGAAAAAGCAATTCAAACGTTATCAAAAGATAAAGATGGCTTCTTTTTATTTGTAGAGGGAAGTAAGCCAGACTGGGCAGCTCATGTGAATGATCCAATTGGGATGATTAGCGATGTATTGGCATTTGATGAAGCGGTAGCAAAAGCATTACAATTTGCAAAAAATGATGGGAACACACTGCTCATCGCCTTAACTGACCATGGTAATAGTGGGATTTCTATTGGAAATATGAATACGACAAAGGGGTATAATATAACACCAGTAAATGCTTACATAGAGCCATTAAAAAAAGCGAAAATGACACTTGAAGGGGTAACTGAAAAAATAAATAATGATTTATCGAATATAGTAGAAGTTGCTGCTCTTTACGGTTTAAATAACTTAACTGAAGTTGAAAAGGAAAAATTAAAAGTTGTACAAAAGAAATCGGATATTGGTCCAATACTTACTACATTATTGGCCAATCGTGCGAACATAGGCTTCACAACAGGCGGGCATACAGGTGAGGATGTATTCTTATATTCATACGGACCTCAAAAGCCATCCGGTTTAATCCAAAACACGGACGTTGCGAAAACGATGGCGAAAGCAATGGGCTTTAACCTTGAAGAAGTAACAAACAAATTATTTGTAGAGAGTGAATCAGCTTTTAAACAAAACGGTGCAACAGTCACTATAGATAATACTGATACAGCAAACCCGGTGCTCATAGTAAAACGTAATAATATAAAAGCTCAATTATTTGTTAACAAAAATATAATTCGTATTAAGAATAAAGATTATGAATTAGGAAGTGTTGTTGTAGAAAGCGATGGTAAGTTCTATGTACCAGAAGAAGCAAGCCGTTTATTCATAAAGTATTCTCGTTAGAAAAAGCCAATTCCTTAGCTAATACTTAGGGATTGGCTTTTTTGTGTAGGTGAGATTTCACTCGAAAAAAAGGAAAGAGAATCATAATTTCTAGAATGGACTTTCTGTAAATGTACCTATTTTATGTTTTTCACCCTTCAAAAAATATTTCTCAACATTTTAGACCTTTAAAAAGATTGAATATTCGTATTATAACGAATATTATGTTCCTATCGGCAAAAAAAACGATAATTTGCAACCACTGGGGAGGAAGAGCATTGAAAAAGAATAAGAAGTTAAAACCATTATCAGTTTTAGCAACAGCGGCAGTGCTAAGTAGTACGTTTGCTTTTGGAAGTCATGCAGCGTATGCTGATACGCCACCATCTCTACCAATAGATGAGCATTTAATACCTGAGGAGCGTTTGGCAGAAGCGCTGAAACAACGGGGAGTAATTGATCAATCTGCATCACAAGCCGAGACATCAAAGGCTGTCGAAAAATATGTTGAGAAAAAGAAAGGGGAAAACCCTGGAAAAGAAATCATGACAGGGGATAATCTTACGCAAGAAGCTTCAGATTTTTTGAAAAAAGTAAAAGATGCAAAAATGAAGGAAAATGAACAGGCGCAGCAACCCGAAGTAGGACCGGTAGCTGGACAAGGTGCAGGATTGAACCCTGGAAAATTAAATGGAAAAGTACCGACTACACCAGCGAAGCAAGCTGAGTACAATGGAGCTGTTCGAAAAGATAAAGTACTTGTTTTACTCGTAGAATTTAGCGATTTTAAGCATAATAATATTGATCAAGAACCGGGTTACATGTATTCTAAGGACTTTAATCGTGAACATTATCAAAAAATGTTATTTGGCGATGAGCCATTTACGTTATTTGATGGATCGAAGATTAATACATTTAAACAGTATTATGAAGAACAATCTGGTGGTAGCTACACAGTTGATGGAACTGTAACAGAATGGCTTACTGTTCCAGGAAAAGCGTCAGATTATGGTGCGGATGCGGGAACTGGTCATGATAACAAAGGTCCTTTAGGGCCACGTGATCTTGTAAAAGAAGCATTAAAAGCAGCGGTAGCAAAAGGGATAAATTTAGCAGATTATGACCAATTCGATCAATACGATCAAAATGGTGATGGAAATAAAAACGAGCCAGATGGAATTATTGACCACTTAATGGTTGTACATGCTGGCGTAGGTCAAGAAGCTGGTGGCGGTAAATTGAAAGATGATGCGATTTGGTCTCATCGTTCAAAACTAGGATCAAAGCCATATGCGATTGATGGTACGAAATCTTCTGTATCAAACTGGGGCGGAAAGATGGCTGCATATGATTATACAATTGAGCCTGAAGATGGAGCAGTTGGTGTGTTTGCGCATGAGTACGGTCATGATTTAGGATTACCAGATGAATATGATACAAAGTACTCTGGACAAGGTGAACCTGTTGAATCATGGTCTATTATGAGCGGCGGTAGCTGGGCTGGAAAAATTGCAGGCACAGAGCCAACAAGTTTCTCACCACAAAATAAAGAGTTTTTCCAAAAGAATATGAAGGGGAACTGGGCGAATATCGTTGAGGTGGATTATGATAAACTTCGCACAGGAATCGGTACTGCAACATATTTAGATCAAAGTGTTACAAAATCAAAACGACCAGGAATCGTTCGTGTTAACTTGCCAGACAAAGATATTAAAAATATCGAATCGGCATTTGGTAAGAAGTTTTACTACAGCACAAAAGGAAATGACATTCATACAACACTTGAGACACCAGTATTTGACTTAACAAATGCAACGGATGCTAAGTTCGATTATAAAGCATTCTACGAACTGGAAGCGAAGTATGATTTCCTTGACGTATATGCGATTGCAGAAGATGGAACGAAGACACGCATTGATAGAATGGGCGAAAAAGATGTAAAAGGCGGCGTGGATACAACGGATGGTAAGTGGGTTGATAAATCATACGATTTAAGCCAATTCAAAGGGAAAAAAGTAAAACTGCAATTTGAGTATGTAACAGATATTGCAGTAGCTTATAAAGGATTTGCATTAGATAATGCTGCATTAACTGTAAATGGCAAAGTTGTTTTCTCAGATGATGCAGAAGGCCAACCAGCAATGACATTAAAAGGGTTTACGGTGTCTAACGGATTTGAACAGAAGAAACATAACTACTATGTAGAGTGGAGAAATTACGCTGGTTCTGACACGGCGTTACAACATGCGCGTGGTCCAGTATTTAATACAGGAATGGTTGTATGGTATGCGGATCAAAGCTTTACAGATAACTGGGTAGGGGTTCATCCAGGTGAAGGATTCTTAGGAGTAGTAGATTCTCATCCAGAGGCAATCGTAGGGACATTAAACGGACAACCGACTGTGAAGAGCAGTACGCGTTATCAAATTGCTGATGCTGCATTCTCATTCGATCAAACGCCAGCATGGAGAGTAGATTCGCCAACTCGCGGTATCTTTGACTATAAAGGATTACCAGGTGTTGCGAAATTTGATGATTCTAAGCAGTACATCAATAGCATGATTCCAGATGCAGGACGTAAGTTACCGAAACTAGGATTAAAGTTTGAAGTAGTAGGTCAAGCAGAAGACAAGTCTGCAGGTGCAGTTTGGATCCATCGCTAAAATAAAATGAAAAGGAGCTGTCATAAGTCGGTGAAACTTGACTTGTGGCAGCTCTTTTTTTTTCTTGTGAAAAAGCTCTCTGTTTTTTATGTATTTATTGGGAAAAATAGAAGTTTCTTTTATAAATGAAATGTTCCATTTGTCCGATTATATAGGCTATTTTGGACGTAAGTAATTTGTAACTAATGAGTAAGAAAAAAGAGATTTTTATATTATATAATATTTATTACATCTACTTTTAACACCTGATACTAATAGTATGCTATAATGTGAATTAGCAACATAAAGGAAAGGAATTAGACCAATGACATTAGAAAATACTAAAAATTTAAAAAAACAAGTTGCTCCTTATGAAAAATCAACGATTAAAAAAAGTGTGTGGCAACTTATTAACACAATCGTACCTTTTATTATTTTATGGTACCTTGCTTATAAAAGTTTGTCCGTTTCTTATTGGTTATCATTAGTTCCATCTCTGTTAGCCGCTGGTTTTATGACACGGATTTTCATTATTTTTCATGATTGTACCCATTATTCATTCTTTAAAAGTCGACCTGCAAATAGAATAGTAGGGACATGTATGGGTGTGTTAACATTATTCCCGTTTGATCAATGGGGACATGAGCATTCTATTCATCACGCTACAAGTGGTAATTTGGATAAACGAGGTACAGGAGATATTTGGACGCTTACAGTGGATGAATATGTAGCTGCGCCATTTAGACTTCGTTTAGCATATCGTTTATATCGCAATCCATTTGTTATGTTTGGATTAGGTCCAATTTATGTTTTCTTGCTTAAAAATAGATTTAACCGAAAAGGTGCTAGACAGAAAGAACGTATGAATACTTATTTGACGAATATTATAATCGTTGCTTTAATAGCTATACTTTGCTGGGCAATTGGGTGGCAATCGTTTCTGTTAGTGCATGGTACGATATTCTTAATAGCAGGTTCAGTAGGAATTTGGCTGTTTTACGTACAGCACACATTCGAGGATTCTTATTTTGAAGAGGATAAAGATTGGGAATATGTGAAAGCGGCAGTGGAAGGAAGTTCATTTTATAAACTTCCAAAAATCTTGCAATTCCTAACTGGTAATATTGGATTCCATCATGTTCACCATTTAAGCCCAAGAGTACCTAATTATAAGCTAGAAGAAGCACACAATAATACGCTTCCGTTAAAAAATGTACCAACGATTACACTTGCTACAAGCTTACAATCACTTCGTTTCCGTCTTTGGGATGAGAAAAGTAACAATTTTGTTAGCTTTAAAGAATTCAAAAAAATAATTAAAAACAATGTTTCTGTTCGAGTGAAATCTGAACTATAATTTCATCGTATATAAAAAACTCTCCTTAATCATTTTCGATTTAAGGGGAGTTTTTGTTTAATTATTATATGACCGATATTGAGGAGGGGGGGAATGCTTATGTGTAGGTATAAATATAAAGAGACAGTAATTATGTTATGTAAACAAAATGAATCATTTTAATTTTTTATTATAGTGAAGGATATAGTGCATATATAATGGAAAGCAGGAAGTGGATGATAGTAATTATAAACACATACAACGTAATAAAATAATTTTTTCAAAAGGAAGGGGACATGAAAGATGTTGAAATTACAAGGGAAATACAATGAAGCAAAAGTATTTACGAATAACGTTGATGAGACTGCAACTGGGCAGATTATTGATCTTTGTAACCAAGAATTCGTAAAGGATAGTCAAATTCGTATTATGCCAGATACACATGCAGGAGCAGGTTGTACGATTGGGACAACAATGACAATACAAGATAAAATTGTTCCTAATCTTGTAGGGGTAGACATTGGTTGTGGTATGGAAGTTGTTGTGATTGATAAGAAAAAAGAAGAAATTAATTTCGATTACTTAGACGAAACGATTCGTAAATTTGTTCCAAGTGGTTTTCGTATCCGAGATAAAGAACATCGATTCTCAAAAATGATTGATTTTGATGGTGTGAAGGCCCCATATACATTACAACGAGCCCAAAAAAGTATAGGTACTCTTGGAGGAGGAAATCATTTCATTGAATTAAATGAAGATGATAAAGGAAATGTATATATTGTCATTCATAGTGGTTCTCGTAATTTAGGTAAACAAATAGCAGAGTATTACCAGAACTTCGCGTATGAACAACTCATTCATGTTACATCAATGAAAGATGAGATTATTAAGAGATTAACTAAAGAGGGGAGAGAAAAAGAAATACAAGAAACTTTACGTGGAATTAAGAAGCCACAGATTCGTAAAGAATTAGCTTATTTAGAAGGAAAAGGATTCAAAGATTATATGAATGACATGAATATAGCCCAAAAGTATGCTGAGTTCAATCGTAAAGCAATGATTGATGAAATTGTTACGAAAATGGATTGGAAAGTAACTGATCAATTTACTACAATACATAACTATATTGACATGGAAAATATGATTCTACGAAAAGGGGCTATTTCAGCTCAGAAAGATGAACGAGTAATTATTCCAATTAACATGCGAGATGGTTCAATTATTGCATTTGGTAAAGGTAATCCAGACTGGAACTTTTCTGGTCCGCATGGGGCAGGGCGTATCATGAGTCGTAAGAAGGCTAAAGAATTATTGAGTCTAGAGGACTTCCAAAATACGATGAAAGAGGTTTGGACTACATCGGTAGTAGAGAGCACAATTGATGAGGCACCAATGGCATACAAGCCAATGGATGAAATTATCGAAAATACAAAAGAAACAATAGATATAAAGCACATTATTAAGCCATTATATAATTTTAAAGCGAATTAGAAGGGAGAAATAAGCAGCCAGAAAAATTATTTTTCGTATCTTTTGTTTGGAAGCAATCTAATCTAGGGAAGTAGTTTCATTTTATGGCGGATGGGATAGAAAAAAGTCGATTTTCAGTGGAGTAAAGAAATCGACTTTTTTATTTATTTTGTTGAATGAAAGCAACCGTTACCTTAATAGCAAATGATTACAACCCATTATTTCTCCCAAAGCTCGATCAATCGACCTTCAGGATCTTTAATCCAAATAAACTTTCCGAACTCACTAATTTCTTCTTTCTTTTCAAGAGGTACACCAATATGTTCAAGATGCTGAATAGTCTCATTTAAATTATGTACTTCAAAATTTAACATCACTTGCTGTTCTATTGGAAAATAATTATCATTTTCGGTAAAGAAAGAAAAAATAGTCTCATTTCCTAATTGGGGTTTAATCACAGTCCCATTCCAATTTTCTATTTCAATTTTCAACACTTCACTGTACCATTTTTTTATAACATCAAGATTGTTAGTCCTCCAAAATATTCCCCCGAAACCTTTTATCATTGTAGATAACTCCTGTCTTTTTAAAATTTTAAGCAATATATATTCAATATATCAAAACAGTAACAGTAAGGAAAATCAATAACGTATAAAAAGTGGGAAATTCCAATTACTAGTATTGTAGTATTTACCGCATTATGGAAATCGGTATCACTTTTCAAAGAACTTGCAATCCAAGTAAAGGTATATAGTAATACTGACTCGTATGAGGTAATGAATGAAAAGGGAATAAAACAAATGACTATGATAAAAGACCGCATATGAAATGAAAGCCATGTGCGATCTTTTATATAAGTATAGTATTACATAGTCTCGATAATTTTAGTTTCACTACGAGTGTTAGTAGCAATTCTTTTCTTCACTTTAAAGTGATTGTAGGTGTAGCAAAAGATGATAAACGGTACAGTGCAATAGATTCCAAGTCGTTGTTCAGGGATAAAGATAAGACTAATTAATATAATGCCATACAATCCAAAGCCAAGAATAGGTACAAGAGGATAAAGTGGAGTTTTGAATGTTAAGTCTTGTAATTTTCCACCTTCGGCTAAATAATGTTTACGGAAAAAGAATTGAGAAACACAAATTGACATCCAAACAATGATAGTTATGACGCCAGAAATGGAAATTAACCATAAGTAAACTGTTTCGGCAGTTACAACGCTCGTCAAAAGAGAAAAAGCAGAAATAGCGATCGTCATAATTAAAGCGTTTAAAGGGATTCCTCGTGAGGAGAATTTCTTTAGAAAGGCAGGAGCCACTTCATTTTACAAGCTTACGTTCACTTCGCTTCCGTCTTTGGGATGAGAAAAGTAACAATTTTGTTAGCTTTAAAGAAGTCAAAAATATAATTAAAAATAATGTTTCTGTTCGGGTGAAATCTGAACTATAATTTTATCGTTTATAAAAGACTCTCCTTAATTCTTTTTATTTAAGGAGAGTTTTTATTTAAATAATAGTTTTTATGAGGGGAGTTCAAATCCTAAGTGGAGTTTAATTACAGCCATAGTTTAATTTTCAGGTAATTAAAAAAGAAAAGTCAATATTTTTTTGTTCGCGCTTACAAATTATTATCAGTGGTATATTTTTATTTTTAGAAAATTGAATAAACAGATTGATTTCATTTCAAATTTTTGTTAAATTGATAGGTAATTGAGCGAACTAGCATATTACAAGTCAAGTTGAGGTGAGTTATGGTACAGTCCATTGATAGAGCGATAAGTATTATAAAGTTGTTAAATTCTACAAATGAAAAAGAGTATTGGGCTATTTCTGATATTGCGGATAGAACACATCTCCCAGTTAGTACAGTACATAGGTTGCTTAACTCTTTAATCGAGCATGGGTTAGTCATGCAAATTTCAGAAACGAAACAGTACAAAATTGGGCCAATGTGGATGGAAATAGGATTACGTCAACTGGAGAAAGTAGACTACAGATCAGTTGCAAGAGAAGTGATGAAGCGGTTAGCCTCTGAAGTGAAAGAAAGTGTTTATTTGAACATTCCAAATGGAACACATTCTATTATCATTGAAAGAATGGATAGCCCTTTAAAAATTCGAGTTATTGATAACTTAGGGGAACAAATTCCACTTTCAATTGGTGCCGCAAATAAAACGATGCTGGCCAATATGAAAACGAATGAAATGGAACATATTGTAGAACATTTACTTTCTTCATTACCAGAACAAAAGCACATTCTTTTAGATCAAATAAAGCAAATAAAAACTGAAGGATATGCGGTAAGTTATGGTGAAAAAACAGAAGGGACAGCTTCAGTAGCTGCACCTATTATCGGATTTAATCATAAAGTAGTAGGAGCATTAAGTGTTGGGTTAATTAGTCATCGTATAAATGATGATCGACTATCTTTTCTTATTAGTAAGGTAAAACAAGCAGCTCATGAAATATCAATAAAAATCGGCAGTACATCAGAACTATAATTTTGATAACTGTCGTCATTTTTTATTCATATACTGGAATTCAATTTCATAATGCGGAAAAATAGGGGGATTTATATGTCAAAGTGGCAATCAAAAAAACAATTGATTCAATTATTAAGCAGTCTTGTTGAAATTCCTAGTATTACAGGTACAGAAGCTGAAGTGATATTGCCAGACTTTGTTGTGGAACAATTATCTGATTTACAGTACTTCAAAGAAAACCCGCATCATTTGCAAAAAAATCCGACGGGGGACGGACGATTTTTTGTTACAGCCCTAGTAAAGAAAAGCGATAGTACGAAAAATACAGTAATTCTAGTTAGTCACTTTGATGTTGTAGATGTACAAGATTACGGAGTGTGGAAAGAAGATGCATTCAATCCTAAAAAGTTAACGTCTATGTTTTATTCTCATAAAGATGAATTACCAGATCAAGTACGTGAAGATATAGAACAAGGAGATTGGCTGTTTGGCAGAGGAACAATGGATATGAAATGCGGCCTCGCATTACAAATGGCAATGATTGAGCAAGCCTGTGAAGGAAGGTTTGACGGGAATGTTCTTTTATTAGCCGTTCCAGATGAAGAAGTAAATTCTGTAGGGATGAGGGCTGCTGTTCCAAGACTACTAGAGTTAGCAGGAGAACATAACTTGGATTATAAAACGGTATTAAATTCAGAGCCTATGTTTTCACGACATCCTGGTGACCAAAATAAGTATATTTATACTGGTTCTATTGGTAAAGTGTTACCTGGATTTCTTTGCTATGGTAAAGAAACACATGTGGGTGAACCATTTGCAGGCTTAAATGGGAGTTATATGGCTGCTTTATTAACGGCTGAATTAGAATTGAATACGGACCTTTGTGATGTTGTAGAAGGAGAAGCAAGTCCTCCCCCAACTAACTTACTTCAACGTGATTTAAAGGAGGATTATTCTGTACAAATTCCGCATCGTGCAGTCACATTATTCAATTTGTTTTTACTGGAAAAAACGATGACAGATGTCGTTTCATTGTTACGTCAAAAAGTAACGAAAGTAGCAGAGAAAATAGAAGAATCATACGAGAAGCAAGCATATCGTTTTTCTAAATATAATCCGTTTATACCGCCTAATATGAAAGTAAATATATTAACGTATGAAGAGCTTATCGCTTATGCAATTGAACAACATGGGCAAGAGAAAATAGATGATATTCAATCTAGTATAATCAAAAATAGAGAAGATAAAGATGATCGTGCGGTAACAATTGATTTAGTGGATAAACTAGCTATTTTATGTAAAGAAAAGGCTCCGATGATTGTACTTTTCTTTGCTCCGCCATATTATCCAGCAGTAAGTTCACGCAACAACTCGTTAATTAAAGAAGTAGTTGCAGAAATGGAAAAGTATGCTCACTACAATCATAATATTACATTTGAAAACCAAAACTATTTTGGAGGAATTTCAGATTTGAGCTATGTGGGCTTACAGAATCCACTAGATTCAATGAGTTCACTTGTAGACAATATGCCATTATGGGATAAAGGTTATTCGATTCCACTTCAGGATCTAGAAGAGTTTGACGTTCCGGTATTAAATATGGGGCCGGTAGGAAAAGATGCACATCAATGGACAGAACGTTTAGATGTAAATTACGCATTTGAAACGCTATTAGATATGTTACCGAAATGCATTGAAAAATTATTAGTTTCTAATAAAATTACACAATCATAGTAGGGAATAAGGAAGGGATAAAACTAAAATCTCAAAAGAAGATATAAATAAAATTATTGTAATATAATCAAAAGAACGGACAAACTCAAGTATCTATGAGTTTGTCCATTTATTATTTAGTGAACACCGGAGAGTATGTAATCCACTATTTTCTAGTTGAACTCATGTGAATTTATAGCTAACGTAACCTCTTTTATCGTTTTACTTTTTCGTTTGACCAGACAGTTCAACAGACTTTTGCGTACAGCGCTGCATTGCTGAAATAATTGCAGTTCGTAATCCTTTTTCCTCTAATGTTGCTACAGCTTCTATCGTTGTTCCACCAGGAGAACAAACCATATCTTTCAATTCACCTGGATGAATGCCTGTTTCTAGTACCATTTTTGCAGAGCCTAACACAGCTTGAGCAGCGAATTTATATGCTTGATTTCTAGGCATACCATCTAATACAGCTGCATCTGCCATCGCTTCTATAATCATATATACGTATGCTGGCGACGAACCACTTACAGATGTTACAACGTCCATTAATTTTTCGCTTACGATTTCTGCTTGACCAAAGCTAGTGAAAATGTTTAGCACATCTTCTAAGTCTTTTTCTGTCACCATTTCATTAGGGCATAAAGCAGACATACCTTCTCCAACGAGAGCAGGGGTATTAGGCATTACTCGTACAACTTTTAACTTTTTATCAAAAGAATCCTCTGTACTTTTGATGTTTTTTCCAGCAGCGATCGTTACGACAATAACGTCATTTTTTATCACATCTTTTATTTCGTTAATTACTGATGCGTATAAGTCTGGTTTAATTGATAAAATTAAAATATCAGCATTTTTAGCTACTTCATTGTTGTCAGTAGTTGTAGTTAGCCTATATTTTTCGTTAGCATGTTTTAAATTCGTAGTGTTTAAATCCGAACAAATAATATTATTTGCAGACACTATCTTTTTGTTTAGCATCCCGCCAATGATAGCCATTCCCATATTCCCGCAACCGATAAATCCAATTTGTTTATCCATAATAACTTAATCTTGCTCCTTTTATAATAAATTATATCATTTTGAAATTGCTATCTTAAAATAACAATAACATCTTTATGTAATATAAAGAAACATTCTAAGAGAATATATTCCTTTTTGCAACAGTAAAAGATAAAAATCAATTATATTCGATATTATGTAAATATATACACTTTAATTTGAGGTTTTATATTTAAGTATATGTGTTAGACTTATATCGATTTGTATTTTCATTCATTAGGACAATAATTTCATACAAATAACTTGCGGCTCTATTTATTTTTAAAAATACCACTTGACACCAAATTGAACTATATCGCATAATATAAAAAAATCAGATCGAAAATCGTTGAAGGGAAATAGTACATATGTCTTCTTGCGAAAGAGAGTGGAATTCACCGGCTGAAAGATTCCTCGTATAGAATATATCGAACCTATCCCTGAGTCTTAAATGAAAGTTTAGGCGTTCGCCTGCGTTATAGGCGCCAAGTGGATATCTATGTATATCAATTAAGGTGGTACCGCGGAACAATGACCGTTTCGTCCTTTTTATTTTATTAAGGGCGAAGCGGTCATTTTTATTTTGCCCTTAAATAGGCTAGGTACAGCACTGATGAGAATAGAAGTGTAATTTATAAAAAACTTTGATTTTAGACTTGGGGGATATAAAAGTGAAAAAACAACGCATTGTTGTAAAGATTGGGAGCAGTTCCTTGGCAGATAGTCACGGAGGCATTTCTAAAGAACAGCTTTCAGATCACGTTGCCGCATTGGCTCGACTGAAAGAAGAAGGGCATGAAGTTTTGTTAATTACATCTGGGGCCGTCGCTGCAGGTTTTTGTGCTCTAGGGTATCCTAGTAGACCTGTAACAATTAAAGGGAAACAGGCAGCTGCGGCTGTCGGACAAAGTTTGTTAATGCAGGCGTACACGGAAGAATTCCGTAAATATGGTATCGTTACTGCGCAACTATTGCTGACGAGAAGTGATTTTTCTAGAAAAGAACAATATAGTAACGCTTACGCTACTTTAGGAGAGTTACTAAACCGTTCTGCTCTTCCAATCATTAATGAAAATGATTCCATCTCTTTAGAGGAGCTAACGTTTGGTGATAATGATATGCTTTCAGCTTTAGTAAGTGGGCTTGTTTCGGCGGATATGCTTATGATTTTTACGGATGTGAATGGTTTATATGACAAAAATCCTCAGAAAAATGAGGATGCGAAAAAATATTATTTCCTTCCTGAAGTTACAGAAGAAATCGTTTCACTTGCTGGAGATGCTGGTTCAAAACTTGGGACTGGCGGTATGAAATCAAAAATCGATGCTGCGAAGACGGCACTTTCTCTTGGTGTGAGTGTATTTATTGGAACAGGACGTGGACAAGAGAAGTTTGTAGATGTTTTGAAGGGCAAAGGTGATGGAACGTATATCGGTAATGCTCCTCAAAAAGAAATGAAGATGAACAAGCAATGGATCGCCTTACATTCACTTGTTAGCGGACAAATTGAAATAGACGCAGGAGCAGCTACTGCTATCATTCAGCATGGTAAGAGTCTTCTTCCTGCTGGCGTTACGAATGTGGCAGGATTTTTCAAAGTTGGCGAAGTCGTAGAAGTAATGACGCAACAAGGACGCGTAATAGGGAAAGGCCAATGCACATATAGCGCAGAGGAACTAAGAGATTTAAAAGGTATGCAAAGCCAAGATATTCAAGCAAGAGGCGAAAGGCATAGTTATGAAGTCATCCATAGGGATTATTGGGTTTCATTTTAAGAATAGAGATCAAAAAGGAGGAAATAAAAATGAATGAAGTGTTGGCAAAGGGAAAAAAAGCGAAAGAAATTGCTAGAGAACTTGTACTAAAATCTACAAGTCAAAAAAACGAAGCACTTGCTGCACTTGCTGAAAGGCTAATAGTAGAAACAGCTTATATTTTAGAGGAAAACAAACGGGATATTGAAGAAGGTAAGGCAAGAGGATTTTCCGATTCTCTTCTTGATCGTCTTATGCTGACTGAACAGCGTATCATTGATATGACAGAGGGGATTAAGCAGCTAATTGCTTTACGTGATCCTGTCGGAGAATGTGTAAGTGCATGGGAACGACCAAATGGACTATCTATTCAGGAGATGCGTGTACCACTTGGTGTTGTTGGAATGATTTACGAGGCAAGGCCGAATGTAACAGTAGATGCTGCTACAATTTGTTTGAAAACAGGAAACGCAGTCATTTTACGTGGTAGTTCTTCTGCTATCAATTCTAACAAAGCCATCGTTGCCGTTATTCACCGAGCGCTCAAAGAAACAAGCTTGCCTCCAGAAAGTGTACAGCTTATAGAAGATACAACGCGGGATAGTGCAAAGCAGTTGTTTACAATGAATGATTATCTAGACGTTCTTATTCCAAGAGGAGGCAAACAATTAATTGATACGGTAGTGAGAGAAGCGTCTGTTCCGGTACTTGAAACAGGTGCAGGAAATTGTCATATTTTCATTGATGAAACAGCGAATAAACAAATGGCAATTGATATTATTATTAATGCAAAAACGCAGCGTCCATCTGTATGTAATGCGATTGAAACGATTGTGCTTCATGAGAAGTGGGCGCAGCAATATGGTAGCGAGCTGTTTTCTTCTTTGAAGGAAAGAGGCGTGGAATTACGTGGTGATCAGAAAGCACTGGCAATTGATTCTTCAATTGTACTTGCTTCAGAAGAAGACTGGGAAACAGAATTTTTATCACTCACGCTGGCAGTTAAAGTAGTTTCTTCTATAGAAGAAGCAATTCATCACATAAATACGTATGGATCTATGCATTCTGAAGCGATTATTACAGAGGATGAGGAAAACGTCAATAAGTTCTTCACATCTGTTGATGCGGCTGCACTGTATCATAATGCATCAACTCGTTTTACTGATGGATCTGAATTCGGATTCGGCGCAGAAATTGGCATCAGTACACAAAAACTACACGTAAGGGGACCAATGGGACTTCCTGCATTAACTTCTACAAAATATGTGATTCGTGGAAATGGTCAGATTCGATAATAATAAAAGACACTCAATTTGCTTGGGTGTCTTTTGTTTTAAAGAGTATTTACCATACAAAAAGCCCAACGAGCATAGCGCTTAATAAGGAAACTGCCATTCCGCTAACAAGAAGCTTCCAAACATTTTTACCGATTATGGATGATTTTTCTCCGCCAAATAATGAATTGTAAGTTCCGTAAATCATACCTACTGTACTAAAGTTAGCAAAAGAAGCTAGAAATGTCGTCGCAACCGCAATCGTATGTGGTTGTAAAGATTTTAGGTTCGATTTTAAATCCATCATTGCAACAAATTCATTCGTCGTTATTTTAATCCCCATTAGTTCAGCTACATACATAGCATCACTGCCCGATAAACCGAGTAAAAAAGCGAAAGGACTAAAGATAATGGAGAAGATTTTTTGAATTGTTAAACCTGTTATAAAAAATCCTAAAATCCCATTTAAACATGCTGTTAAAGCTACATATCCAATTACCATAGCTAAAATAACGATAACCATATTCATCCCGACTAACATACTGTTTGAAATAGTAGAAAAGAAATCCTTTTTTTCATGTTTTGAAGGTGTATATACGACATCTTCTTCTTTCGAAACTTCCACAGGATTTAATACATTGGCTAAAATTAATGCGTTAATACAGTTTAATGGAATTGCGCTGAAAATATATGTTGCCGGCACCATTGATAAATAAGCACCGAGAATGGATCCGCTGACGCTACTCATACTCATAATTCCGAAAGTCAGCAAACGATTTTCTTTTAAAACAGATAATTGATCACGAACAACTGCAAGTGCTTCCGTATTTCCTAAAAACATCATTTGAATGGAAAAGAAGCTTTCTAACTTTGGCAAACGAGAAATCTTTGAAATAACTGCACCTACTTTATCAATAATCCAAGTTAAGATTCCGAAATAAGATAAAATATCGAAAAAAGTAATAACAAAAATGATAGGAAGTAATGCACTAAAGAAGAAATCAATGTGTGGACTGTCCATAGCTGAAGGAAATGCAAATCGAATTCCTTCATTCGCACATGCCAGTAGCCAACTGAAAAATGACGCAATTTTATTAATGATAATACTGCCGAGCTTCGTGCCTAACATAAACCATGTAATAAAGAGTTCCAATATGATTAGAATAACGATCGGTCTCCATTTTATATGTTTTTTATTAGGCGAACATAGAAAAACGATTAATATGACAACGAAAATCCCTAACATATTTAATATGAAATGCATCTCAACAACTCCTTGAGAGTTATTATTTGTATATAAAAAAGCTCCTATTCTTCCTAATTTAGAATGAGTGTATTTCAATTTATATTTTTATGAATTCTAAAAAATTAGAAGGGATAATTCGATAAAAATAGAATTTAATTTATAACAAACAAGGAGGGGATGGAATGGAAGTCTTTCACGTAACGAGTAGAAAGAGGGAAACGTACAACGTTCAAATAAAGTATTCGATACTTTTCGAATGTTCACTAGGCATTGCAGCAATTACTCATAAGAGATTAATCGATACTCTTGAAAAGTCTCAAAGTGAATGGGAAGAAATTAGACAATCATTAACAGAAGAAATGAGAGAGCACTTACAGTTTGTTGAAGAGCATAATACGTGGAAAGCATTGCTTCAGTTATTGTATGAAGGAGAATTTCAGGATTTATCACAGTTTCATGCTAAAATCGATTCGATTTCAGAAGAAGATTTGAAGTATATATGTTTACCATTTTTAGGCGAGAAGTATGAAGAGAAAAGACATTTAGCAGCAAGTGGAGACGTAATTGCAATACATGAACTAATGGAACTGACACATGATCATCCGTTTTTCTCCGCGTATATTCGTTTTATATGTGATGTTCATGTACAATTGCTGAAATCTCATTTAATCGCTGTTATGACAGGGTGGTATGAGAGTGTTATTCAGAGAGAGGAAGAGCAAATACTAACAATATTAAAACGAGATTATGAAGCGAAAAATGAAATGAATAAAAAGATGAAACCAGAAGAGTTTGTCGAGTGGGCGACTGGCGGTGTGAACTATATGCCAGAACCAAGTGTTCACAACGTACTTCTTATCCCACAAATGACATACAGACCGTGGAATATTGAGGCGGATATTGAAGATACGAAAGTATTTCATTACCCAGTAGCAAACGAAAGCATCCATCCTGAAGATCCGTATGAACCGAATTATTTTTTAGTCCAAAAACATAAAGCACTCGGGGACGAAGCGAGATTACGTATTGTAAAAATGTTGTTTGAAAAAGAACGAACATTGCAGGAAATAACGGAGAGGCTGCAACTTGGTAAATCGACTGTACACCATCATTTGAAATTGTTACGTGCAGCGAAGTTAGTGGATATACATGACGGGAAATATGTATTAAGAAAGAAAGCAGTACAGTCTTTAGCGAAAGAATTAGATCTGTTTTTGAATAGATAATTAACAACGAGAATGTACATAAAGGGAGGAATTTAAGAGAAAAGTTGGTGTATGGAATTGAAAAATGTGTTGAAAAATCGTTCGTTTTTTTTTATGTGGATTGGTAGCGCGATTTCAGAATTGGGCGGGGCTTTCGGAACGTTATGTAATTCAATTCTTGTTTACGAATTAACAGGGTCAAAAACAGCATTAAGTAGTATGTGGTTACTATACTTTATTCCATCGCTCATACTACAACTAATAAGCGGCCCATTTATTGATAAATGGAGCCGGAAGTGGATTATGATTTTTTCACAATGGGTGCGAGCTTCGGTTTTCTTACTACCGTTAATCATGTTACTTACTAGTAGTATAGAAGTTTGGCATGTGTATATCGTACAAATAATAATTGGGCTTATTACGCCGCTGTATACACCTGCAAGTCAAGCAATTACACCGAGCATTGTAAGTGAAGAACAACTTCAAAAAGCAAATGCGTATATTGATGGAATGACTCGACTTATGATGTTTCTTGGGCCCGTATTAGGTGGAGTAGTCATTCATTTGATTGGAGTAGAACTTACACTATCTTTCGTATGTATTTGTCTATTTGTTAGTGGTGCTTTCTTACTTTATATAAAAGAAAAGAGAACAACACAATCCATTCGGAAAACATGGCTAGAACAGTTTCTTCACGGTTTTACATATTTTTTCACAAAACCAGTTATCGTTTGGCTCGGTGTCTTTCTTACTTTCGTGCAATTTGGGGTAGGGGTAACGCTGGTTACAAATCTTCCTTATATAAAAGATGAGCTGTCAGCAGGGTATGCGGAGTATGGTTATTTTATGGCTGGTTTCCCGCTTGGCTATGTAGTTGGATCTATATTAGTTGGTAAAGTAACATATAAAAGCCGGCGTATACTTATGCTTGGTGGATTGTTTATAGGAGGACTAACATACATTTCTCTAGGGTTCAATCATAGTATAGTAATTGCGGTGCTCATTGAAGTAGTTGCAGGCATTTGTATTTCATTTTTCAATGTTCATAACACAACAATATGCCAACAAACAGTACCAAACAATATGATAGGACAAGTATTTTCAGTGCGTTTATTTTTTATACGATCCGCTATGCCATTAGGTGTGTTATTAGGGGGAATACTGAGTGAAATGTGGGGAGTAAGAGCGCTATTTTTAATCATAGGTGCAATTATATGTGTTACTTCTTTAATAGGAATATTACTTCCGTATTTCAAATTTTTAGATGAGGCAGTTGAAGAGAAAACAGCATAATTCGAAAAATTTAAACTTTATAATTGAAAATAATTATCATAATCAACTATAATAGAAGAATAGTAGTATTCGTATTACAAAGAGGGAGTGGGATATATGTTTATCGAAACGAAAACATTTACAGTAAAAGAAGGTACATCAAATATAGTTGTAGAACGTTTCACTGGAGAAGGTATTATTGAAAAATTTGAAGGCTTTATCGACTTAAGTGTTCTTGTGAAAAAAGTAAGACGCGGCGACGAAGAAGTAGTTGTTATGATTCGCTGGGAATCTGAAGAAGCATGGAAAAACTGGGAAACAAGTGAAGAACACTTAGCAGGGCATAGAGCGAGTCGTGGTAAACCAAAACCAGATCATATCATTAACGTTGATCACGCAGTTTACTATGTGAAATCATCGAAAGCGGCTTATCAACAGTCGTAATATATATGTAAAGGTAGAGGATATTTGTTTATTAATAAACAAATATCCTCTTTTTTTGATTTATAGTAAAATATGGATGTGATATATGTTTAATTGTTTAGTTATAAATGGTGGTAAATGAAGTGAAAAAAATATTACTAATGACAGTTTTAGCAACGACTTTATTATCAGCATGTAGTAATAATAATGTGAAAGAAGGAGTATCTAAGAATGAGGAAGAAAAACGTGAAAGCAGTGTAAAAATAGTAGAGCGGCAGGAGTATATCATTATTGATCAGAAGTATAATGATATAATTCTAAAAGATGCTAGCTCAAATAAAGAAGATAGTGTAAAAGTAAGTTTAAATGATTTAAATCCAACAAAATGGGAGGCACCTGTAAGAAACGGTATCCTAGATATAGGTGATCATATTTCTTTGGAAAAAGAAGAGGATAAATATACACCTACATTAGTAAAAGATCTTGTTGGTGAAATAAAGTATGATGGTACAATTAAATATAAAATTTTAGAAGCAACTAATAAATCAGTAAAGTAGTTTCCGCTAAATAAAGAGAACAATGGAGGATTTGTTCCGCCAGAGATGGTAAAAGTAGTGAATGCTTCGAAAATAAAAGCTGGCGATATTGTTACGATTCAAGATAAAACAAAAAGTAGTAAAGACGCAATTGTATATGAACTGACAATTGTTGAATAAGTATGTAGAAGATTAAAGGTATGAGAGAAGTAACATATATAGGTAACGAATAGCTCCATAATAATATGTTTGGAGGTTACAAATGTTAGACGCACAAATATTTATTAAACATGAACTACATAAAAAATTAGTGCAGACAATAGTAGCTGAAATGTTATCTATGGATAAGGTAAATGGATGTATGCTTATCGGATCTGTTGCAAGGGGTGATGCATATCCTGATTCGGATTTGGACTTATATATTCTTTTAGAAGATGGGCAAAAGAATAAATTTCATTCTGAAATGAGAGAAAAAATTTTAGTTGAATATAAGTATGCAGACGTTAATCAAATATTAGTAAACTTTAAAAACAATCCGATGGAACTATACTCATTTTTAGAAGGGGAAATTTTATTTGATAAAAGCGGTGAGTTGAAAAGGTTAAAGGAAATAGCTACATATGAATTTGAAAACTATCGTATTTCTAGCGGCAAAGTGAAAGGTATTTCTCATTGGTTGCATAGTTCACTCATTAAAATTCAGTCTGCTTTGAAAGAAAATGATGAGTTAAAAGCTTCATATATAGTTCATACGTCAACTTGGACATGATTAGAAGGGATATGGGCTGCTAATAATAAGCCAGTACCGCCAGTTGGTTCTGTTTTAAGGTATATTCAAACGTTACCGAATAAGCCCATTCATTTAGATTCATTACTTAATAAACTATTTTTAGGAGATACAACAGAGCGCATTCCTTCAGCAACTTTCTTGATTAAGTGGGTTTTTCATAATTTAAAAAATAAATAATGTGGACATTTTCTATAGGTAAATTAATATTCCGCGTCGAACGTTCTATGTAATTGCAGTCATTAAAAAAACGTTCTAGGCTATAGAAATAAGTATTAGACTATAAAGCATAGTCTTAGACGGAACGCTTGAATATCTTACCTTACATATTTAAGTGTTATGAAAATGAGTCTACATACCCTCTGCTTAAAAGGAGATGAGTGAATGAAGTTAAATCATTTGAATTTATGTGTTGATGATTTATCAGAAGCGAGACATTTCTTTGAAACATTTTTTGATTTTCAATTTTTGGAGCAAAAGGGAAAGGCACTAGTAGTAATGAGTGATGAGAGTGGATTTATACTTGTGCTAAGCGATCCAAAAGCATTTAAGGGAAATAAGGAAGTGATGTATCCTGAAGCTTTTCACATTGGTTTTTTAGTGGATACTTTAAGTGAAGTTGATCAAGCGTATAATCGTTTAGTAGCTGGTGGCATTGAAATAGACAAGGAACCTTATTCAGTGAGAGGTAGTAGTTATGGTTTTTATTTTACAGTATTTAACGGTTTATTAATTGAGGTGTCCTGCCTTGACTATAAAGATGGTAAGAAAGTTCAATAACAATCAACAAGAGTAATTGTTTGAAGGTGTAAAGCAAGCCCCTTATCCAGTTTGGAAAGGGGCTTGATCATTTTAAGGGACATAAAAGTAAAAATAAACGGATTTTAGTCAGGAAAATGGTTTGTGAGACAGCTTCGTTATTAATCTATCTTAATTTCAAATTCAAGTACAGCTTGATCTTTCCTAAACGGCATATTGAGTTCTTTGAATCGTAAACTTATTCCAGACAAATTATCAGGAAGGGCAGGAGATACAAGGAAATGATGATTTAAATGTCCATCTGTGCCACCACCTGAAAGTTCTTTTCGTTCTTTTAATAGGGCGCAAATTTTTTCATCGATAGTATATAATTTTTCATCGTAATAATCAGTAGGGCGTTCAAAAGATATTCTTTGCATAATCATTCCTCCTTTTCTTTATTTTAACAAAAAAAGAAAGGTCGTTACATTTATAATATAGATATTAAGTGTAAATTTAGTAGAGAACGCTGATTATAGCAGTAAATTATTAGAGATGTATCGTTATATTAAGAAATGGAGGAAAGTGTTTTATAGATTAAGTGAAAATCTAAAATCATTCTTTAGAGAATCAAGTAGGTTTTTCATATGGTACAGTACGAAACTATTATAAATAGTACAGTGATATAAATAGGAGGTTACCGCTATGACAGCTGTTTTTAAAGATATGACGTTCCAGCTAAAAACGGAACGACTCGACCTGAATATGTGGGAGGAAAATGATGCGGTCTGGCTGAGAAAGTTAATTGGTGAACGTGGTGTAGACATGCCAACCGTTGAATCTGTTCGTAGCGATCTTATTGAGAAGCGCAAGAAAGCAGCTGAAAATGGTATTTCTCTTCTTACTATACGTAGGCGAGACGAAGGGGATTTCATCGGGTACTGTGGCTTAATCATTGGGCGTTCCACGCTTGAAGAGCCGGAGATTGCATACGAATTGTTCCAATATGCTCATCGTAATGGTTATGCAACAGAGGCAGCATCAGCTGTGCTGGAGGCTGCGATTGCTACGGGTCGCCATAGACTTTGGTCTACTGTAGGCGCTTGGAATACTGCGTCTTTCCGGGTATTAGAAAAGATAGGATTTAAGCGGCATCACAGTACGTGGGGTGAGCGCGGTGAAATTGTATGGAACGTACGTGATTTGTAGAAATCTGATCAAATTCGGAACGATAAAAAATATACAAGAAAGCCCATATGTTAGATTACTTAGTAATCTAACATATGGGCTTTTCCTTATAGTAAATATTGATTTTGTTTATATTTTAGCTTAATTTTTTACATTTTCAAATAATTGGAGCGCCTCTTTCACATTCAATCCATTCTTCACAATACCATGTATCGCTTGAATCATTGCAGCAGGATGTTCAGACTGCCATATGTTTCGGCCCATATCTACGCCGATTGCACCTTCTTGCAGCGCATTGTACGTAATGTTTAATGCGTCTTCAATTGAATCTAGTTTTGGTCCACCAGCGATGACGACTGGGGCAGGGCAAGTGCTCGTTATTTTTTCGAATCCTTCGCAGTAATACGTTTTTATAATGTCAGCGCCCATTTCAACACAAACGCGAGAAGCGAGTGCGAGAAAACGAGCTTCTCGTTTTTGTAGTTCTTTTGCAACAGCGGTAATGCCGAGAACTGGCAGACCGTAATCGTGAGCTTCTGTAACTACATTTGCGAGATTCGTAACTGTTTGTGTTTCATAGTCTGATCCGACAAAAACAGAAACACCGACGCCAATTGCGTTTTGTTTTACTGCTTCTTTTACAGGTGTAACAATTGTTTCATTCGCTAAGTCTTTACCGACGACTGTAGCTCCGCCTGATACACGCATAACCATTGGTGTGCTGCAGTTTTCAGGAATACAGGAGCTAAGTACACCGCGCGTTAAAAAGAGGGAATCTGTGTAAGGAAGTAAGTTTTTAACAGTCTCAAGTGGTTGTTCTAGCCCGTGAATTGGTCCTAAAAAGTAGCCGTGATCTATCGCTAACATAACCGCTCTGCCATCAGGTAAAATTGTATTTAATCGATTTTTAAATCCCCAAGTCATTTGAAATCACTCCTTCGTTAATGTTGGATTTTTCGTTTGTACCGTATCTTTATTTGGTAAATGTGGTGACTTTATAAAAACTGCTTTAAAAGGTTTGTCAGAATGGTTAATAAGATAGTGAGACTCATGAGGGCGAACTTGCAGGACATCACCTTGTTTAATCGGAACTCTTTCGTTATTTACATAGAAATCTATTTCACCTTCTAATGCATAAAAGACTTCCTCGCACGTCGTATGATAGTGATTTTGAAACTCCTGCCCAGGCTGAATGACAACAAGGCCAAGATCAATATTCGGACCTTGTATTAAATATTTCGGCCCGTTATCACCGAAGCGATAGGAGAAATCATTTTCATTCGCTTTTAACATACATTTCACTCCTTTATGTAATATGTTACAGTGCACCAGGTGCAATCCACATATGTGTGGTGAGCCCTTTATCAGCTAAAGCGAGCTGACTGACATACACAGTTTTCCATGTTTCATAGAACTCTTTATAAAGTTCGTGATTTTCAGTAATTGGCTCGAATGTGTTTTCCCACTGTACAAACTGTTCGGCAGTTTCTTCCATAGATGAATATATGCCAGCGCCAACTCCAGCAGCAATCGCAGTTCCTAAAGCAGCTGCTTCTTTTACAACTGGTACTTTTACAGGGATACCGAGTACGTCTGATAGAATTTGTGGCCATAGTTTTCCTTTAGCGGCACCGCCAGCAAAAATGACTTCAGAAGGGAATGTCCCTGTAAGATTTTCTATTAATTTTAAGTTACCAAGTGTAACGAAGGCGGCATTTTCTTCAATAGCACGGAACAGATCTTTCTTTCCGCATTTGTCAGCGTCTAAACTTAAATTTAAAAAAGAAGGTGCAGCATGACGCCAAGAAATATAGTTCATAACGTTTGAAAAAGTAGGGATAATGCCATGTGAACCGACCGGTACGTCTTTCGCTTGTTCTTCTAATAATTCATAAGCATCTACACCGAGTTTGTCAGCAAGTTTCTTTTCCTCTTGGCAAAAAGCGTCTCGAAACCAGCGCATAACAAGGCCTGGGAAAAAGGCAATTGTTTCATATTGCCATAGGTTAGGTGCGACGTGACAATTTACGCGAATTAAAGCATGTGGATCTATTATTGGTTCTGTAACATTCACTTCTTGTTGCCAAAAACTACCTCCGCATATGAATGTTTGATTAGGCTTCACGACTCCCGTTCCGAGTGATGCCATTTGAGCGTCTCCGCCCCCGGCGACGACAGGAATTCCTTCACGTAATCCAGTTAATGCTGCAGACTCTTTTGTAACGTTGCCAATTACTGTACCAGCTTCATTTACTGTTGGTGAAAATGGCAAAGTTAGACCGCACTCCTTAGCGATATCGTTATCCCACACTCTATTTTGTAAGTCGAAAATACCGGACGTACATCCGTTTGAGGGATCAATTTGCAGTACGCCGCTTAATTTATATAAAATCCAATCGTTTAACATCGTAAAAGAATGAATATTGCTATAAACGTCTGGTTCATGTTTTTTAATCCAAAGTAGGCGGGGTAAAGCACCTAATGAAAAAGTTTGCCCAGATTTTCTGTATAAATCTTCTTCAAGATGTGAGCGGATTTCTTTTAGCTCACTAACTTCAGCGGATGCACGGCCATCAACATTTGCACATGCCCATATTTCTTGCCCATTTTTATCATATAAAACAAAACCTTCTCGCATACTAGTAGCGCTAATAGCTTGAATAGAAGAGGAAGAGACATTACTTTTTTGTAAAACTTCTTTCGTGCACTGTTGTACTAGCTTCCAGTTTTCTATTACATCAAAATTCATAGAACCTGGGTAACGAGGATCCGTTTTATGAACCCATTCTTTTTGACTGACCGCAATTTGATTGCCATGTAAATCAAAAAGAACAGCTCGAATGCTTCCTGTACCAGCATCGAAAGCTAATAAATGAGACATTAACAATCACCATCCTTTCGTAATAAGGAGAGGGCCGTTTCCTCATCGGTAATTAATGTATGAATGAACTTTCCTTGTAAGGCGCCATAAATTGCATCTATCTTTTCTGTGCCTCCAGCAACACCGACGACATGCTTCATTTTGCGTAGAATCGAGAGCGGTGTACCAATAAGGCGGCTGTGATGCGGGAGGTTTAATAAATCACCATCCGTATTATAAAACTGCCCTAAAATATCGCCCGCCCCGTTTTGACTACGAATATATGTCATTTCGCGTAGCGTTAACTTTTCTTCTTTTACAATAGTTGCATCTAGAGATAAGCCGCCAATACCAACAACTGCTGTATGAGCAAGTGAAGCGACATGAAGCATATCTTTTACACTCGGTTCTGATAGAATACTTTGTGCCATTTCGGTTGTAGATGCTAGAAACGGCGTAGGGATAATGTGAAGATCGCCTTGTATGTGGTGTAAATAGTTTTGTTTTCTCGGGAGATAGTGATTTACTCCGCCTGTTAGCGTTATGATTGAAAGATTAATAGAACTATCAAAATGAATGTTTTCTAGCATTTTGCTAATTGTTTCTCCCCAGCCAATGCCGAGTAAATCGCCTTGTTGGAGCTGAGTCTCTAAATATTGTGCAGCAGCTTTTCCGAGAGAAGCGTGATAATTGTCTATTGGAGTAGGGATAATAAAGGCATCTTTTAAGTGGAATTTTTTCATTAGGTCACGCTCGATACTTAAACAGTGTAAACCAGTCCCTTTTACGTGAAATGTAACGATACCTTCACTGCGCGCCTTATCTAATAACCGGACGACTTTATTTCTTGAAATATGAAGAAGTGAAGCGATCTCCTGTTGTGTTAATTGGTCTTTATAATAGTACCAAGCTACTTTCGTTAATAAATTCTCTTCAAAGTTTAGCTGTGTCATACTCTTCATCCCTTTCAACAATTGACCACTGCTTAAACATATGTGCCGTATATTTTGTTTATTCCAGTTGAAACTTTACTCCGTGGAGTTTTTATTCATCCCCGCTGATTATTAGTCCGACTCTCACCTAATTTCTTTGTTCAAGCCGAATATTGTGATGGGAATCTTACTGCACATTAATGCTGGATAAATAGTTGGGTGAAAAGAATGTGCAAACTCTTTATCAGTAGGGGAAGCTTCGCAGTAAGGAGATTGGGGAACATGAATGTAGAGGGAAGTTCTCCCGATAAGGAAAATGTTTAGCTGAAAGTTAATATTGGATTGTCGTTTTTGGTCGTTAAGTTGATATTCATTGTCGAATCGCTGATATAATTTCATTCACAATAATTCTTTGTCAGAGAAATAAAAAAACGTCCGAATATACCGGACGTTTTTTTATTTCTTCATTAATTATGAACCGTTTCTTTTTCGTTTAATCCAAGCGTACGACCTGTAGAAGTGTGAAGGTCTTGGAACAATCGTGGATTCTCTGTTAGCGAAATGCCATAAGAAGGAATCATTTCTTTTATTTTTTCTTCCCATTCTACCATGCGGCTTGGGAAACATTTTTCTAATACTTCAAGCATGACGTGAACGGCAGTAGAAGCACCTGGTGATGCACCTAGTAATGCAGCGATTGAGCCGTCAGCGGCACTTACAACTTCTGTACCGAATTGAAGTGTACCTTTACCACCAGCATCAGTATCTTTAATGACTTGCACACGTTGCCCAGCAACTACAATATCCCAATCTTCACTTTTCGCGTTCGGAATGAATTCGCGTAATTCTTCCATACGTTTTTCATGTGATAACATAACTTGCTGAATTAAGTATTTTGTTAATCCCATTTCTTTTACACCAGCAGCTAACATTGTTAAGACGTTATTTGGTTTTACAGAACCAATTAGGTCAAGGTTTGAGCCAGTTTTTAAGAATTTAGGTGAGAATCCTGCGAACGGTCCAAAGAGTAAAGCTTTTTTATTGTCTATATATCTCGTATCAAGGTGAGGTACAGACATTGGCGGAGCGCCAACTTTAGCTTTACCGTATACTTTCGCATGATGTTGCTCTACAACTTTTTGGTTTTTACATACCATAAATAGTCCACTTACTGGGAATCCACCGATATGTTTTGATTCAGGGATACCGGTCTTTTGTAGTAGAGGTAGGCTACCGCCACCGCCGCCAATAAAGACGAATTTTGCAGTATGATGCTCAATTTTACCACTATTCATATCGTGTACTTTTACTTCCCATAAACCATTTTTCGTGCGTTTAATATTTTCCACACTATGTTTGTAATTTAGTTCAACATTTTTCGTTTTTAAGTAATCAAACAACATACGTGTTAATGCACCGAAGTTAACATCTGTTCCAGAGTCAATTTTCGTTGCGGCCATCGGTTCGTTTGGTGTACGACCATCCATAATGAGTGGAAGCCATTTTTTTAATGTTTCAGGAGCATCGGAAAATTCCATACCTTGAAACAGTGGATTTTTTGAAAGCGCTTCAAAACGGTTTTTTAGAAACTCAACATTTTTATCACCTTGTACTAAACTCATATGAGGTAGAGGCATAATGAAATCTTGTGGATTACGAATTAATTTGCTTTTTACAAGATATGCCCAAAATTGTCTTGAAAGCTGGAATTGCTCATTCACTTTTACAGCCTTACTAATATCTATAGATCCGTCAGATTTTTCGGAAGTATAGTTCAGTTCGCATAGCGCAGAATGCCCTGTACCTGCATTATTCCATTCATTAGAGCTTTCTTCCCCGGCACTTGCGAGTTTTTCAAAAACTTTAATTTCCCATTCAGGTGCTAATTCTTTTAGTAATGAGCCTAACGTTGCACTCATAATTCCTGCACCAATTAAGATAACGTCTGTTTTTTGCTGCATGTTGCTCATGATAATCTCTCCATCCCCTATATTGGCAAAAAAGAGTAGGTGTTTACTTGTATCTAAGCCGTAAAAAGAAAACACCGCCTAGGCCCCACCTAGGTATTTACCTTTTTTGTCTCAATTGTATAACCATCTCATACTCTATTATAATAATTAATAGACTAAAATATCTAGTGTTATCTGATAATTTTAAACTATTTAACGTTTTATTTGCCAAAATTCTTATTTAACAAGCACTTTTCAGTTAATGAATAGAAAAAAATTACAGTTTGAAATTATCTCGAAAAAGCTTACGTATCCTGAATTGGATAGAAGAGATTCCTTTTTATGGAATTTTTGTGTTATTAATTGTATGATTATTCCGTTAAATTAAAAGGAGGGATACCAATGCGTACACAAGAACAAATCGCAAACTTATTTCGAAATTTTTCAATAACGGAATGTAAAGGGTCAAGTAACTTGTATGAATACTTATCTATAAAAATTGCTGAAGATGATGAAGTGCTTACACTATCTTCCTACGCTCAAGTAGGCCAACCAGTTCCAAACTTATTATTAGGCGCAGTACATTATTTATTACTAGCAGGGAAAGAACATCATTTAAAAACGTATTATAGAAGCTTAGTTGAAAATGTTCATACGGATTTAGATCAAGCTTTTGATCATTTTAAAGATTTCTGTAAAATGTACCGAGAAGAAATCATTACTTTGTTACAAACGAAACTTGTTCAAACGAATGAAGTAAGACGATGTGCGTATTTATACCCAAGTTTCTGTTACATATTTAATAAAGTGAAAAAGCCGTTAGCGTTAATCGAAATTGGTACAAGTTCTGGATTACAACTCTTCTGGGATCAATATAGCTATTCGTACGGAACAGATGAAATATACGGAAATATAAATTCGAACGTACAATTAAGTTCTGAAATAAGAGGGAAGAAGATGCCTCATTTTCTAAAAGAAAGTCCATCTGTCGTAGAAAGAATCGGACTAGACTTACATGTAAATGATTTACATAGTGATGAAGATTATTTATGGCTACGTGCACTCATTTGGCCGGAACATAAAGAAAGACTTGAAATGTTTGACCAAGCAGCATCTTTAGTAAAAAATGAATCTGTCCAATTAATAGAAGGAGACGGTGTGGAGCTGTTGCCATCTATTATTGAACAAATAAGTGAAGAGGCTGTAATCTGTATTTTCCACACACACGTCGCAAATCAAATACCTGAACCAGTAAAACATAAGCTAGAAAAACAAATACAAGAAATCGGCGCAAAACGTGATGTATTCCACCTATATAACAACATGTGGGACCGGGACCTTCATATTGATTATTATATTAACGGAAACGAATATCGTGAAACGGTTGGGGAAACGGAAGGGCATGGAAGATGGTTTAGTTGGAAGCTTGGGAAGGAGACGATTTGTTAGTGGTTCTTCAAGATGAAAAATAGCTAATGGGAATATACCATTAGCTACTTTTCATGAAACTCATCGGGAGTCCAAGTGGAGATTTCATTACCTGGTGCAGCAACAACAAGCCATTGTTCACATTGAACACCAGCTTGCCAACATTCATAATCATCATGAAAACCATTTACGAAAATAATTTGCCCATTACTTAATGTAATGATTAAATGAGGGCTTTCTATGCCGAGTTGTATATCTATAATTTTTTGTCTTCTCATTTCAAATATATTCGTATATTCTTCATTCTCAGTATAATCATCAAATTCATCTTCATTAGATGGGTATTTATGGGGAGGTTTATTAAATAAACACCATTTCGTTTCGATATTGATATATAATTGTCCCTCATAGTGAACAGGATCGTGAAAATTTGTAAAATGAATCTTTATTGCGGTTGGAGAAATTCCAAATTGTAATCCATCAACTTGCGCTCCTACGAAGAGATTTTTTAACACGTTTTCAGCGTGAATTTTATCCTCTATATTCATTCTTGAAATCCTCCTTTCCTTAAAAATATAACTTATATTTTTATTGTAATAAATAAATTCCCATGTAAAATGAACCTTTTGTGAGAAACGGGCGAATATAGTGTGAAAGATTATGAGAGGAGAACGTAATTTTGGATGAAGTACAATTAAAAGAATGGCTATATAAAATGGAATCTGGGGAGCAAGGAGCCTTTCGATTTATTTATGAGCACACATGTAAAGATATTTATAAAACAGTAGTATTTTTAGTAGGAAGTCAAAACGAAGATGTAGACGATATAGTGAATGAAGTGTACATACAAATGTGGAAGTCCGTAACAAACTATGATATAAATCGTTCCTTTCGTTTTTGGTTACATGGACTAGTTGTGAACCAAGTACAGGATTGGCGTCGTAAATCGTGGCGAAGGTTTCGAATTTTTGAAAAGAAAAAAATGTATGAACAAGATCGTCCTTACATTATGCATGAAGATATTTTACATAAGGAAACACGTAATGAATTGGTGGAGATTGTCCAAAAATTATCTTATAAGCATCGTGAAGTAATAATTATGCGTTACTTCCATGAATATAGCATGGAGGAAATTGCTGCACTTCTTCAAATTCCTATTGGTACAGTGAAATCCCGGTTACATACGGCGCTAAAACGATTAAGAGTTGAAATGGAGCATATGCCAGACATAAGAGAGGGAGAAATAAATGGATTTTGAAAAATATGTAACGAATGAATTGAAAAGAAAAGCAGCGAATATAGAGCCTTCTCCTAATCTGGAAGATAAAGTACAAGCATCTTTTTATAAATACCAAAAGATGAAAAATAAAGAGAAGATTTCTATGAAGAAAAAGTTATTACTTGGCTTTATAGCTGCGGCTATTTTAATACCAACTGGTACTTTTGCAGGTACCACATTAATGGATAAAATTGTTGGGACACCAGAAAAAGCAAGACAAGATATGGGAATGACTGAGGATGGTTATAATTTAGTAATGGAACGTATAGAAATTGCTAAAAGTATATTTACAGAAGAGGACTTTGAAAAGTATGTAGCTTTATTACAGGAAACGTACCATTTTTATAAGAAAGTAAGTGTCGTAGAGAATGGTGTGAGACAATATACAGCTACAAATCGTCTAAATGCTGATGAAGAAAAAAGAGATAGAGAAGTAATGGAACAATTAAATACATATGAAGAAAGCATAGATCAACATTTTACCTATACATTTGAACAAGCTGAACAAATAACTGGTTTTCCAATCAAGCATCCAACATATATTCCGGTTGGACATCAATTAGTATTTGAAGAGGTAAAAGCTGAAGCAACACTAGGAAAACCTATGCCACTTATTACGATGAGATATGAAAATCAAAATGTAAAAAAACAGCCACATACTTCAGAGGAAGAATTAGGTTTTACAATTCATCAATTAGAAATTGTTGAAGGAGAATATAAAGATTATTTTCTTGATAGACCATTTGATAAACCATCTGAAAGAGGACATAATTTTACTGGAGATATAAAGAAATATAAATTAAATGGCTATGACGTAACATTCGGTGAGTATAAAGAATCGAATGTACGGGCTATGAAAATAGTGGTACCTGCGAAAGAAGGGGAAAATGCATATCAAATCTATATAAATGGTAGTATGCTTTCTAAAAAAGAGCTTGAGAAAGTTTTACTTTCGATAGTTGAATAGGACTTAATATGTAAAGAAATGCTACTTTTAGTTCAAATGTAGCATTTCTTTTTTTATAGTTAAATATATGTACTTAAAATCTCTCCAGGCAATCCATCAATCTCACAAACTATTTCAGATGTAAAACCGATATTTAGTAAAATTTTTCGAAAGGGGATATTGTTTGGATCAATAATTGCCTTTAGTATGCTTACCTCTGTTTGTTTCGCAATATTTATTAATTCCTTGGCAATTGCACTTCCGTATCTTTTCCCTCAGTGCTCCGGCAACAGTATATATCCAATTTCAGCTTCTTTCGCATTTTCCTCATTTACCGTTACATGGCAAAGACCAATGTATTCATTTGGAACTTATTAAAATATAGCCTCTTCATAATATTCCTCCAAACTAATTTTTAATTGTTCTTCAGAAAAGATAAATCATAATTTCAATTATAAAAGATTAACAAAGACAATTGTTAATCTTTGGTGGATAGAGTACATACAATTGTTAATTAAGTGGATGCATTATAGTGTAATTACAGAAAAGGGTGAATGAAGCATATGAATTCATTTGAGCAAATGATGTACGTTGGTGTCATTATGTCTATTGTACTATCCGTATTGATTTTGGGCTCTTTATATTATAATCCTCGTCTTTCGTTAACTGATTATCCAAAAGATATTCAAAAGGTAGTTTTTCCAAAATCGATTCATGAAAAAAAGCAAACGATTTACTTTAATATCATATATAATGCTATTCTTTTCAGTACTCCTTTCGTTTCTACATATATACTGCATAAACATGAAAAATTATTATATGTTGATGCCTATTTACATAGTTTTGGTATTTTAATGATTTTTAATTTAGTAGATTTATTTATAATTGATTGGCTAATATTTTGCTGGATTACCCCGAGATTTGTTGTTATTCCTAGTACAGAAGGGATGAAGGGATATAAAGATTACAAGTTCCATTTAAGAGGGGCTATAGTAGGTACTCAATTTTTGGCAATTGTAAGTTTGTTTTTGGCTGGAATTGCAACAACTATTTAGTGTGAAGAAGGGCATAAAACGTTTATAGAAAATAAGGAGACTTATAATATATAGAATTAAAAATAAGAATTTGATAGTATTGGAGTAAGGAGTTTTAATAGCAGTATATTAAGTGGTATTGATATACTGTTGCAAATGTTTTGATATTCCATAAAACTTTATAGTTTTATGGAAGCATTTGATAGAATTCAAAAAAATATAATGGAGGCTAATATGAAAAAAGTAATTGGAGCAGCAACAGCAACTGTTTTTGGGTTGGGGGCTTTTACCACAACTGCTATCGCAGAAACGATCGTAACAGCAGATGTACTCAACGTACGTGAAAAACCGACAACGGAATCAAAAGTTGTTGAAAAGGTAAAAGAGGGACAAGAGTTAAAAGTAATAAATACCGAAGATGGATGGTCAAAAATTGATTTAAACGGTAAAGAAGTGTTTGTAAGCTCAGAGTTTACAAAAGATGTGTATCATGTAACAGCGAATTTGTTAAATGTCCGTTCTGATGCAAATACAGAATCAGAAATTCTTGGCAGACTGAAAAAAGATGATGTAATTGAATCAACGCATCAAGTAAAAGACGGTTGGCTACAATTTGAGTATAAAGGAAAAACAGCTTATGCAAATGTTTCTTTCCTATCAAGTACAGCACCAGTTGAAAAAAAAGCTGAAGAGAAAACGAAGCAAGTAGCGAAAGTCCAAAAAACGGTTAAAGCTAAGGGAGAAGTAAAAACACAAAAAGTAGCAAAAGTGCAAGAAGTAGCAAAGCCTAAGGAAGAAGCGAAAGTGCAAGAAGTAGTAAAGTCTAAGGAAGAAGCGAAAGTGCAAGAAGTAGCAAAGCCTAAGGAAGAAGCGAAAGTGCAAGAAGTAGTAAAGTCTAAGGAAGAAGCGAAAGTGCAAGAAGTAGCAAAGCCTAAGGAAGAAGCGAAAGTGCAAGAAGTAGCAAAGCCTAAGGAAGAAGCGAAAGTGCAAGAAGTAGCAAAGCCTAAGGAAGAAGCGAAAGTGCAAGAAGTAGTAAAGGCTAAGGAAGAAACGAAAGTGCAAGAAGTAGTAAAGGCTAAGGAAGAAACGAAAGTGCAAGAAGTAGTAAAGCCTAAGGAAGAAGCGAAGGCTAAAGAAGAAGAGAAAGCTAAAGAAATAGCAAAAGCTAAAGAAATAGCAAAAGCTAAAGAAGAAGCAAAAGCTCAAGAAATAGCGAAGGCTAAGGAAGAAGAGAAAGCAAGAGAAATAGCCAAAGCTAAGGAAGAAGAGAAAGCAAGAGAAATAGCAAAAGCTAAAGAAGAAGCAAAAGCAAAAGAAGAGTCTAAAAATAACATACAGTCTGCTAAACGTGAATTAACGGTAGTAGCGACAGCATATACTGCTGATCCAAGTGAAAATGGTACATATGGTGGACGCGTTTTAACTGCGATGGGGCATGATTTAACGGCTAATCCGAATATGAGAATTATCGCAGTTGATCCGAAAGTAATCCCATTAGGATCTAAAGTATGGGTAGAAGGTTATGGAGAAGCTATCGCTGGTGATACGGGAAGTGCAATTAAAGGAAATCGCATTGATGTTTTAATGGGTTCAAAAAGTAAGGCTATGAATTGGGGAAGACAAACTGTTAAAGTGAAAATTCTATAATACATATATTTTTATAGATAGAAGTCAGTTCTCTTTATTGAGACTGGCTTTTATTTTTTCATATGTAAAGATTGTTCAATTATAAAAACTGAAATGCAAAGTACATAATAAAAATAAGACTGACATATTCTGTCGGTCTTATTTTCGTACCATAATATCATTAAGAATCGCATCAAATATATCTTTTTGCGTGAAGTTATCTGTAAAAATAGTTTCGCTAGCAACTTCAATTGTATCGTGTGGATTATACCATTTTTCTAGGGAATCCTCACCAAATTCATGCCGCTTTTCCCTTGTGTTATGTCGTCGAATCGTTTCTTTTAACGATAAATCAAAGTAATATGTATAAGCGTTTCCTTCAAAATAATGTATTAATTCTTTTAACATTTCACCGTATCTTCGACTGTTTAAAATACCTTCTAAAATAACAAACTCACATTTTCCTTTTCCGTACTTTGTAATTTCAAATAGTAAATCATGTGATAAATTCCCCATCGTGTCGTGTACTCTAAGCATATCTCTACGTATAACATCCTGTGATACTAAAAGTGTACCTTGTCCGAAATGTTCTTGTAGTTGCTTTGCGATTGTTGTTTTACCACTTGCGGAGTTGCCTCTAAGAATGATTAAAGTTGATTTAAGTAAAGGATTAGACATAATGTATTCCCCCATCGTGAATGAGTATATAGAAAATTTTAACAAAAAAAGTGCGGAAAGTGTATAATTAATAGGATTGAAATAAAAAGGTGGGAGTTAGATGGAACATGAATTAAATAAGGCGCAGCCGATTTGGAAACGGACATGGTTTCGCTATCTAGGGGTATTTATAATTGTTCAATTACTATTTATTATTTGTGAGATTACAGGATGGGCACCAAATTTTAAGCCAAGTGGAGAGTTTTTAAATAGAATTTTACATTCTGAATTTTTCACGGAATGGTTCACTCCATATGAAATTCCTCATTTTAATGTGTTTACAGCATTTTTTGCGATTACATTGTTACCATACGCATTAATAGGTGCAATGAAAGATTTTACAACAAGGAAAAATATAAATAATTAAAAAGAGGTATTATATGCTATTTCAAAAAGATCATGTATCGGTACGGTACGTAAAAGAAGAGGATGCACAGGTCATTTCAAAATGGTTAACAGCCCCAGAAGTCTTGCAGTATTACGAAGGGCGAGATAATCCGCAATCTGTAGAAATGGTACTGGATCATTTCATACATAATCCCAATAGTCATGAAAAAAGGTGTGTAATAGAGTTTGATAATATGCCGATTGGTTATATTCAAATGTATCCAGTTGATTCTGAGTGGAAAGCATTATATGGCTATGAAGAATCCCAAAATATATGGGGAATGGATCAATTTATCGGTGAGCCGACTTATTGGGAAAAAGGAATTGGAACGAAACTCGTTCAGGCAGCAATTACATATATTATGGAGAA
The DNA here is from genome assembly GCF_022095615.2 of Bacillus thuringiensis. NCBI lineage: Bacteria > Bacillati > Bacillota > Bacilli > Caryophanales > Bacillaceae > Bacillus > Bacillus thuringiensis. The sequence goes on along the minus strand of NZ_CP155559.1, from coordinate 2,768,444 downwards.
CATGGGAGCAGAAGCAATCGCAATGGACCCGAAAGTAAATAATGAACGCGCAATAAACTGTTATGAAAAATGCGGATTTAAAAAGGTGAAGATATTAAAGGAACATGAGCTGCATGAGGGGAAATTAGAAGATTGTTGGATGATGGAGTACAAAAAAGGGAGCTGCGCGAAATGAAAAAAGCTTTAATAGTAATTGATGTGCAAGCAGGTATGTATACAATAGGAATGCCAGTACATAATGGGGAAAAGTTTTTACAAACATTGCAAGAACTTATTGGAGAATGTCGTTCAAATGATATTCCGGTTATTTATGTCCAACATAACGGGCCTAAAGGTCATCCGTTAGAAAAAGGTACAGATGGTTGGGGAATACATGCGGCGATTGCTCCGCAAGAAGGGGACAGTATCGTTGAAAAGACGACGCCAGATTCATTCCATAAGACAAACTTAGGCGAAGTGTTACAAGAAAAAGGAATTGAACACGTTATTATTTCAGGGATGCAAACAGAGTACTGTGTGGATACGACAACGCGAAGAGCGTTTAGTGAAGGGTATAAAGTAACGTTAGTGAGTGATGCACATAGTACGTTTGATACAGAAGTGTTACGTGCTGAAGACATTGTGAAGCATCATAACGTAGTGTTTGGAGCGTTTGCTGATGTCGTTTCACTAAACGATTTGAAGGTAGAAGCATAAGTAGGAATGGGGCCATCTCTATATGAGGGGCCTCTTTATTATTGGGATTTTTAAAGTGAAATTAAGATAGAAATAAAACGTTACATTGATTTATACATTAAATCTTCGTAGTGTCAGATGTTATATTTTATAGTATATGTCTCTTTATCATTCGGTACTCTATGTATTAAGAAATAAAAAAGATGAGGCGATTCCCGATAAACAATAATTAAATAAGTGTGACAACGTGTCATATTTTTCCGTTGACGTATGACACGTTGTCGTATAGTATTGGATTACGCCTAATTGTGACACGTTGTCACTTATTTGATCGGAGGAATAACAATGCCTAAACAAACATTTTTTAATTTAGAAAGAGAAAAAAAAGAACTATTAATTCAGGCAGCGATGAAAGAATTTTCAAGAGTTCCGTTATTCGAAGCATCGATTTCTAATATTATTAAAGACGCTGGAATACCGAGGGGAAGTTTTTATCAATATTTTGAGGATAAAGAAGATGTTTTCTTCTTTTTATTAAATGATCATTCTAAAAGAGATAATGAAAAATTCATTTCAATATTAAAAGAAAATGAGGGTGATTTATTTGACTCATATATTGAATTGTACCAATATATGCTAGAAAAATTCAAAAACCTAGAAAATCGAAATTTTTTTAGAAATGCCTTTTTAAATATGAATTATAAAGTTGAAAATACATTTACTCGAAATATGAACGAGGATAATCATAAAAATAGATTGTCCGAAATCATGGTCTTAATAAATAAAGAAAAATTAAATATTACAGAAGAACGAGAAATATTTCATGTTATGAAGATTATCACGGCGGTGACTTTTCACAATCTTATTCAAAATTTTGCGAAGGAAATACCATTCGATGAGTCGGTGGAAAACTATACTTTAGAAATTTCATTACTAAAAAAAGGGCTCTATAAAAGGGTGGAAAATTAAATGATATCCACAAAAAAAGTGAGGGATTTAAAAAGGTAATTCTGTTTAGAATTATTTTTCACAATATCATTGGCATATTATCGGAAAATGAGGAGAAATGTAAATATGTTGAAAATATTTAAATACTTAAAACAAAAAGAATGGATACTTATTGTTGCTAGTATTGTGTTCATTGCAGGTCAAGTTTGGTTAGATTTGAAACTACCAGATTTTATGTCTGAAATTACAACCCTTGTACAGACGAAGGGTAGCGAAACGAGCGAGATATGGGCAGCAGGAGGAAAGATGCTTTTATGTGCTCTCGGCAGTATGATTTTATCAGTTGTTGTTGGTTATTTTGCGGCGAGAGTAGCAACTTCCCTTTCAAAAGAATTGAGAAAAGGGGTATTTAACAAAACGTTATCTTTCTCTATGGAAGAAATTAATGGTTTTTCAACGGCAAGTCTTATTACTCGTTCTACTAATGATATAACGCAAATACAGCAGACTGTTGCAATGGGTCTTCAAGTTATGATTAAAGCTCCTATCCTTGCGGTTTGGGCCATTTTGAAGATTACAGGTAAAAGTTGGGAATGGTCAGCGGCAACAGGAGTAGCAGTCGTTGCTTTGCTTGTAATGATAGGCAGCATTATCATCTTTGTGCTACCGAAATTTAAAGTAGTCCAAAAAATGACAGATAATCTGAACCTAGTAACAAGAGAAGGTTTAACTGGTATTCGTGTTGTTCATGCCTATAACGCACAAGAGTATCAAGAAGCAAAATTTGAAAAAGCAAATGAAGATTTAACAGATACAAATCTTTTGGTGAACCGCCTGATGGCCATTATGCAGCCGGGTATGGGTCTAATTATGTCAGGTTTAACTCTTTCTATCTATTGGATTGGGGCTCATTTGATTATGAATGCAGGTGGAATGGATCGAATCGGTTTGTTCAGTGATATGGTAGTATTTTCGTCTTACGCAATGCAGGTCGTTATGGCGTTTATGTTATTAGCGATGACGTTTATTATGCTGCCGCGTGCTTCAGTATCTGCAGCACGTATTAATGAAGTGTTAGATACCCCTCAGACAATTACGGATGGGGAGATGAAGGCGTCGCCTAAGGGAGTTGAAGGTGAAATCGAACTGCGTAATGTGAGCTTTAAATATCCTGACGCAGGAGAATATGTTTTGAAAGATATTAGTTTTACGGCACATAAAGGTGAAACTGTCGCTTTTATTGGCTCTACTGGTAGTGGCAAAAGTACGCTGATTAATTTGATTCCAAGATTTTATGATGTTTCTGAGGGAGAGGTTATAGTCGACGGGATCAATGTAAAAGAGTATGCACAAGAAGCCCTTCATAATAAGTTTGGTTATGTGTCTCAAAAAGCCGTATTATTTTCAGGTACAGTAAAATCCAATGTGGCATATGGTGATAACGGCCAAACCTTGCCGATAGATGAGGATATCAAAAAAGCGGTGGAAATTGCCCAAGGAAAAGAATTTGTAGAAAAAATGGATGGCGAATATAATGCTGCTATTGCCCAAGGCGGTACAAACCTTTCTGGGGGACAAAAACAACGCCTTTCTATTGCAAGAGCAGTAAGCAAAAATCCTGAAATCTTTATTTTTGATGATTCGTTCTCTGCACTAGATTATAAAACAGATCGTCAGCTTCGTTCTACCTTGAAAAAAGAAACGAAAGGTGCGACGACCTTGATTGTAGCACAGCGAATTGGAACGATTAAAGATGCTGACAAAATCATCGTTCTTGACGAAGGTAAAATAGTAGGTATGGGAACACATGATGAATTGTTGAAAACTTGTAAGACTTATCAGGAAATTGCCTATTCACAACTATCGAAGGAGGAGCTGGGAAATGCGTAATAATCAAACAAATAGTCCTCGAAAAAGTAGCGGTGGCCCAGGAGGAATGGTAGCTCCTGGAGAAAAGCCAAAGAACTTTAAAAAGCCGTGGGGAAAGTTAATTGCCTATTGTAAACCGTATTTACCAGCGATTGTCTTTGCGCTTGTATTGGCAGCTGTAGGAACCATTTTTACTATCATTGGGCCCAATATGCTTAGTGAAATAACTGATTTAATTACGGAGGGTATGGCAGGTAAGATTGATATTACGGCAATAGGAAATATTGCTCTACTTCTTGCTATTTTGTACGGACTGAGTTTTATTTTCAGCTATATTCAGTCGTTTATTATGGCCACTATTACTCAGCGAGTATCCAAACGATTACGTACGGATATTGCTGACAAAATCGATAAATTACCATTAAAATATTTTGACTCTACGACCTATGGAGATGTATTAAGTCGTGTCACAAACGATGTAGATATGATTGGTCAGACTTTAAATCAAAGTGTTGGTTCGTTAGTGACAGCGGTCGTTATGTTCCTAGGGTCTTTAATTATGATGTTCTCAATTAATGTTACGATGACACTTTCGGCTATTGCTGCAACGGCAGTTGGATTTGTATTAATGATTTTCATCATATCCAAATCACAAAAATATTTCATACGCCAGCAGAAAGACCTTGGTAGAATGAATGGGCATATTGAAGAAATTTACTCAGGGCATGATATAGTGAAGGTTTATAACGGCGATAAAGAAGCGAAGCAACAATTTAATAAAATCAATGAAAGCTTGTTTAAAAGTGCGTGGAGATCACAGTTTATGTCAGGGATGATGATGCCCCTTATGATCTTTATTGGAAATTTGGGATATGTTGTTGTTTGTGTAGTAGGTGCTACACTAGCGATGAAAGGTACCATTACATTTGGTGTTATCGTTTCATTTATGGTTTATATTCGTTTATTTACACAGCCATTGTCTCAGTTAGCACAGGCAGCAACAAGTTTGCAGTCAACTGCTGCAGCAAGCGAACGTGTATTTGAATTCTTAGACGAAGATGAGCTTGAAGACGAAAGTGACAAAGAAACTATATTAAATGCCAATGATGTCAAAGGTAATGTGGAATTTAAAAATGTTAAGTTTGGATATACGAAAGAGAAGCTTATTATTAAAGATTTCTCTGCTCATATCAAAGCCGGCCAAAAAGTTGCAATTGTTGGACCTACCGGTGCAGGGAAAACAACGCTTGTTAACCTCCTTATGCGTTTCTATGAAGTTGATAGTGGTGAAATAAAAATTGAGGATGTACCGACTAATTCGATTACTCGTAAAAATGTTCATGATCTATTTTGTATGGTGTTGCAAGATACTTGGTTATTTGAAGGTACGATTAAGGAAAATATAATTTATAACAAAGTAGAAGTAACTGATGAAGAAGTAGTTGCGGCTTGTAAGGCAGTAGGTTTGGACCATTTTATTAGAACTTTGCCTAAAGGTTACGATACAGCTTTAAATGATAAAGCGAGCTTATCTGTAGGGCAAAAACAGCTGCTTACTATTGCAAGGGCCATGGTAAAAAAAGCACCGTTACTTATTTTAGATGAGGCTACTAGTTCCGTTGACACTCGTACTGAAGCGCTTATTCAAGAAGCGATGGATAAATTGATGGTGGGTAAAACATCATTTGTTATTGCACACAGACTTTCAACAATTAGAAATGCCGATTTGATTTTGGTTATGAAAGACGGAGATATTATTGAAAGTGGTAATCACGAAGAGTTAATTGCTGAAAAAGGATTTTATGCGGATTTATACAATAGTCAGTTTGAAGATGCATCTTAAAAATCGAAATGGTTTTGTTTTAAACCGAGAAAAAGCAGCACGAGTTAATAAATAATAAAGGTTGATTATCCCCTTAAAGGAGATAGTGTGAAAAACTACATTTTCAATGTGGAATGTTACACTATACTTGAAGGGGATATTTTCATGGAGAAAAATATAATCTCATTTCCAAAGTATATAGATGGGAAAAGGGAAAACCGTACATTATTATGGAAATGGCAAACGAAGTTAGGATCCAATTGCTGAAGAATGTGATTATAATTTAAATCAAAAGTAATACATGTTGCCTCAGTATATAAATAAGCGCTTTGATAATTTCATGTACCGAATTTAGAGTATAGAAAAAGGAGCACCACATAATTAAAAAGGGCGCCCCTGCATCAAAATGTTATTTCTTCTTATCTTTATCCAATATATTCTGCTCTTCAGCAAACTCCGTACCATATGCAAAGCGGCGATTAATATGAATGTTATCATTGTTGTGCCTTGTGTGTGAGCTAGAAAAGCGATGAACGATTACTTCAGATAATGTAAAGACTGTAGCGGAAAGGAAGCTGCCCCATGCTATTTGCATGTAATTGTCTAATAAAATATTACCGAAAATCCATACGCTTAAATACGTTAGTAAGAAATCCGACATAATGGCACCAGTATTGCCAATTCGGTTTAATATGATTTTATCGACGAACATATAGGATACGATTGTAACAAAGAGACTAAATGAAATAATTTGGACGAATGTTGCAGGGAAAAATAAAGCAAGTCCAATACTAAATGCGATAATGCACGATATAAACTTAATAAGAACTACAGTAAAACCATTCAATATTTACACCTCCGATTTATACATAGTTTTACAATAAATTTAGGAGTTCATACATTGTAACAAATATATTTACATAAAACTTTTTCACGTTCGTTTTTGTCTAAATATTAAAAAAACAAAGAAAAAATGTTATAGTAAAATGAGAGTATATGACATTTTTAGGTAAGGGGGAATCCATGGTGTGGATTACTTCAGAAGTAGAAATTCCAGATGAGTTAATTGATCATCTTGAACAAGGAAAGTTAGTACTATTTGTTGGAGCGGGAGTTTCTATGAAAGGGAAATCAAACTTACCGAATTTTGATGATCTAGTTGATGAAATTGCGAAAACGTTATATGTGGAAACGCGTGAAATAACAGAACCACATGATTATTATCTTGGTAAAATTGCGAAAACAAAAGATGTACATCAAGTTGCAAGAGATTTAGTTCATACTGAAAAATCAAAACCGAATCCGCTTCATTATGCGATTCCGAGGTTGTTTCCTTTAGATACAGAAGTCCGTATTGTAACGACAAATTTTGATCGGCATTTTACAACTGCGATGAAAGAAATGAATAGAGAATTAAACGTATATTACGCACCTGCGTTACCTACAGGTCGAGCGTTTAAAGGACTCGCTTACATACATGGCAATATAGAACAAGAGAAAGAAGCATTAATATTAACAGATGGTGATTTTGGAAGGGCTTACTTGACGGAAGGATGGGCAAGAAGATTTTTAGTTGATTTATTTTCGAATTATACCGTTTTATTCGTTGGATATAGCCATAATGACCCCGTAATGAAATATTTAGCGACAGGTTTACCGCCAAGTACAAGGCGTTTTGCATTTGTTGCACAAGGGGAAAATACGTACCACTGGGAGCATTTAGGAATACGGCCGATTGTATATCCGAATAAAGGCAATAATCATCAATCTCTCGTTAAAGCAGTGAAGCGATGGGCGGAATTAATGGGAGATAATTATATTACAAAACGAATGCGGATTCGTGACATAGTAACAGTTCCACCGTCAGTAGAGCAGGAACAATTATCATACATAAAACAATCCATAAAAAAAATTGAAACAGTCCGCTACTTTGTTGAATTTGCTCATGATTATGAATGGGTGGAATGGCTTGAAGCAGAAGGAAAATTACAAAATTTATTTTTAGTTACATCAAATGATAATGAGGTAGATGAATTACTTGCAGAATGGTTAGTGGAACAATTTCTTTTTAGTCATCAAAAAGAATTATTTCAATTGATTTTTAAAAATCATTCTAAAATATCTCCGTTATTATGGAGAACAATTTGCAGCTACCTAAACGAAACAAAAATTAAAATGGACCCGTTGTTGTTTGCAAGATGGACACTTCTTTTACTAGAAACAGCTGAAAAAGATAGTAAATCAATTGAAAAAATTTCTTACTTACTCCAAAAATGTTCTTTTCCTGAGCATAAAGAGATTGCTTTATTATTACTAACGTTTATTTTGGATGGAAAACTTAAATTGAAGCGGGAAAGAAAATGGGGAAATGATACGCAAGAATCAATAGAACTTGAGGAATCGAGTCGTTTGCCAGTATCTACATTTTCTTATGTGGAGCAAATTTGGAATGAGAAAATGAAGCCGCATATTTCCTATTACGCCGTTCCAATTATGATGATGGGAATAGAGAAGATGCGAATGTTATCACTAAGACAAACAGCCCTGAAAAAAAGGGATAAGGAAAATGCGGAAAAAGAGTTTCAGCAAAATGACCTTGCGTTTTTAATTCAAATTGTAAAAGAGTGTTTAGCCTATTTATGTGAAAACAATGAGAAAAAGGCTAATTATTATATTACAGAAATGATAGAAGCAAACAGCATACTTCAAAATCGAATTGCAATTGATGCGATGAATAAAAATATATTTGTTAGCGCCGATGACAAAATGAAATGGTTGTTACAGGAAGAACTTCTTTTAGATGTCACGTATAAACACGAAGTTTTTCAACTTATAAAAAATCATTTCGCACTCTCTTTAGAAAAAACAAAAGAAGAAGTCATTCAAATTGTACTGAAGGACCTTGCGGAGGAGAGGGCATTTGATATTTGTTTAGTATTAGATTTATTATTCATTTGTGACTCGAGTAGTCCATCGACGGCAAAAGGTTATGAGGTAATGAAGCAAAAACATCCTCATTTTCATTCTGATCGATACAGTGTACAAAAGAAAGAGATCATAGAACAAAGTATTACTTGTAATGTAACGGCCGATGGATTATTACAGCTGAAAGATGATGAAATTATGAAGCAAGTTCGTCAATTTTCTCAAGACGGTGTTTTTGAACAACGCCATTTTTTAGAGATGTTATCGAAAGCATGTAAGTTAAATACAGAGTGGAGTATTTCATTTGCTTATCAATTAGTTGGTATGCACGAAATAAGTAATGAAGTATGGTTTGTTTGTATTAGAGAGTGGCGAAATAACCGAGGATTGACAAATGAACAAATCCAAAAAGTAATTCCGCTATTACAGAAATTTGTTAGAAATACTGCTTTTCATTGGTTAATTAGTAGCTTTCTATATGAAATTAGTAATCGATTAGAAGAGTTGGAGGAAAATAGTATACGCAATGTGAAACGTTTTGCTTTTTCGGTATTCCCTCAAGTAATGAAAAGTGATACAGATTTTAAGCTTGGAAAACAAGATTTTTACAACGAATCGATTCAGCATCCTGTTGGGAAAATGACAGCTGTATTATTAAAATTGCTATCATATGATCATTTATACGATCGCAATGTGTATGAATATTTATTTTTATTTGAAGAACAAGTAAGAGTTAGTTCAAAGCGGACAAATTTTATGATGGCCCGTTTAGTAGCAGATATTACATTTCTTTATCATATTGAGAAGCAATGGTGCCGAAAATATTTGTTACCGTATTTAGAGTTAAAGAAGGAAAATGAGATTACGAAATATGCATGGGCAGGTTTATGTTACACGCAAATAAATTTACCTTTATTTTCAGAAATGAAGCGATTTATTAAGTATGCGGTAGAACATTTGGAAGTATTACATCCGCATACAAGGGAAGCTTTCTTGAAATGGCTTAGTTTTGTATTTATTAAGTGTGTATTGTATTGGGAGCAAAAAACAGATTGGTTATACCCGTTGCTTATACAAGAAAATGAAGAAAATAAAATTAAATTTATGCAGTTTTTATGCTATTACATCAAAACGTTGAGTGCAAAAGAACAACAAAAATTTTGGGTAGCTTGGCTCAGTATATTTTTGCGAGAACGACCGAAAATGGGTGAAATCACAACTAGAGAATATGTAATGCTTTTACGTATTATTTTATTTATGGATGAAATATTAGAAAGAGGATTATCTATCATATGTAAAACATTTTCGGATGTAGGCGGAAAAGGGAATCAAACGGAGTTCAAACAGCTATTTAATGAAATACTTGAAAAGACGGAGAGTATAAAAATGTATAAAGAATTGTATGCAAATATATTTTTCACTTTACTGCAAACGCTTCAGGAAGCCGATATACTCGAAATTGAAATCATGCAAATAAAAGAAGTATTAATCCGATATGGAGTAGAAAAACATGTATTAAATGCAATAGATAATGAGATAATTCGCATCGGAATGGTTATGGAGAATTTACAAGAAGAAATGTAGGACTAAAGTGGAATTTTAAAAAATATATAAAAAGTTGTTGACAGTGTTTTGAAAAGCGTTCTATAATACGAATCATACTTATTCAATTTCAAAAACATTTGAATAAACAAAGTGCAATGAAGAGATCACAGTAGTGGTTAGTCTTACTGTAACAGAGAGCTGGTGGTTGGTGTGAACCAGTACAGGGATAATCATGAATTACAGTCTTGGAGCATCTTTTTCGTAGTAAAGATAGTATTGTCTTTATGAAGGAAAAGCGGTCAATTGATCGTTAACAGTGAAGAGAGGTAGACGGAAAGTTAGTCTACAACTAGGGTGGTACCGCGATAAATATCGTCCCTACTGATTTATTCAGTAGGGACTTTTTGTATTTTAGTGGTCTAACTTGAAAATTAAATATATATGCGTTGAAAGGAAAAGCAGTAGTTGTTGTTTCCCTGTAACAGAGAGCTGGTGGTTGGTGCGAACCAGTACAAAAACAAGAGCGAATTACAGTCCTAGAGCATCTTTTTCGTAATAAAGATAAGTATTGTCTTTATGAAGGGAAAGACGGTCAGATGATCGTTAACAATGAAGAGAGGTAGACGAAAGAAGTCTACAACTAGGGTGGTACCGCGATAAATATCGTCCCTACTGATTGGATCAGTAGGGATTTTTTGTACAAAAAAGTGGGTTTTTATCTAGTAGATAGTGTCCTTATGGTAAGTATTCGTTTAAAATAAGAAGAGGTATCGATTCCACTTAAAATTTGTATAATTTATCAGTTCAGAAAATAGAGAATTTTTCATTCTCTTACTATACTTTTAAAACATTCGAGGAGGATTTCCAAATGGCAAATCATGAATTAGATCAATTACGTAAACAGGTAGATGAAATTAACTTACAACTATTACACCTTTTAAACAAACGTGGTGAAATCGTTCAAAAAATTGGGGAACAGAAGCAAGTACAAGGTACGAAACGTTTTGATCCAGTACGTGAGCGTGAAGTGCTTGATATGATCGCAGAGCATAACGAAGGACCATTCGAAACGTCAACAGTTCAACACATTTTCAAAACAATCTTCAAAGCTAGCTTAGAATTACAAGAAGATGATAACCGTAAAGCATTACTAGTATCACGTAAAAAGAAACAAGAAAACACAATCGTTGATGTAAAAGGTGAATTGATTGGAAACGGAACACAAACGTTCATCATGGGACCTTGTGCGGTAGAAAGCTTAGAGCAAGTTCGTCAAGTAGGGCAAGCGATGAAAGACCAAGGCCTAAAATTAATGCGCGGTGGTGCTTTCAAACCGAGAACATCTCCATATGATTTCCAAGGTTTAGGAGTAGAAGGATTACAAATTTTACGCCAAGTTGCAGATGAGTTCGACTTAGCAATCATTAGTGAAATTTTAAATCCGAACGATGTTGAAATGGCATTAGAATACGTTGATGTAATTCAAGTTGGTGCACGTAACATGCAAAACTTCGATTTATTACGAGCTGTAGGTAAAGTTAACAAGCCAGTATTACTAAAACGTGGTTTAGCAGCAACAATTGATGAGTTCATTAACGCAGCGGAATACATCATTGCACAAGGTAACGACCAAATTATTCTATGTGAGCGCGGTATCCGCACATACGAAAGAGCAACACGTAACACATTAGACATTTCAGCAGTACCGATTTTAAAGAAAGAAACACATTTACCAGTTATCGTTGACGTAACACATTCAACTGGGCGTAGAGATTTATTATTACCAACAGCGAAAGCAGCACTTGCAATTGGCGCAGATGCAGTAATGGCTGAAGTACACCCAGACCCAGCAGTTGCATTATCAGATTCTGCACAACAAATGGATATTCCAGAATTCCATAGATTCATGGATGAGCTAAAAGGATTCAAAAATAAATTATCTTAATTCCATATTATATATGCGCTGAAGAGGAAACAGTAGTGCTTATCTCACTGTTAAAGAGAGCTGATGGTCGGTGTGAATCAGTACAAAGGTAAGCATGAATTACAGCCTTGGAGCATCTTTTCCGCCAACTTTTGGAGGGAAAGACGGTCAAACGATCGTTAAAGAAGAAGAGAGGTAGACGAAAGAAGTCTACAACTAGGGTGGTACCGCGATAAACATCGTCCCTACTGAGCGCTCAGTAGGGACTTTTTTGTACAAAAAAATAGTAAAGGGGTAAGAGAAATGAGATACATTACAGCTGGAGAATCACATGGGCCGCAGTTAACAGTTATTTTAGAAGGTGTACCAGCAGGTTTAACATTAACAGCGGAACATATTAACAAAGAATTATTAAGAAGACAAAAAGGGCACGGACGCGGAAGACGCATGCAAATAGAAACTGATACAGTTGAAATTGTAAGTGGTGTTCGTCATGGGATGACACTTGGCTCACCAATAACGTTAATCGTTAAAAATGATGATTTCAAACATTGGACGAAAGTGATGGGTGCAGAGCCAATTTCGGAGCAAGAAAGTAAAGAAATGAAACGTACAATTACAAAACCACGCCCAGGACATGCGGATTTAAACGGCGCAATTAAATATGGACATCGTGATATAAGAAACGTACTAGAGCGCTCATCTGCAAGAGAAACGACAGTTCGTGTAGCTGCTGGTGCAGTTGCGCAACAAATTTTGAAAGAATTAGGCGTAGAAATTGCAGGGCATGTTCTTGAAATTGGTGGTGTGCAAGCGAAGCATATTGCTAACTTACCGATAGAAGAAATTCAAACAATAACTGAAAATTCACCAGTTCGATGTTTAGATAAAGAAGTAGAACAAGAGATGATGGATGCGATAGATAACGCTAAAAGTAGTGGGGATTCAATCGGCGGTATTGTTGAAGTCATTGCAGAGGGTATGCCAATAGGTGTTGGTAGTTACGTTCATTACGATCGTAAATTAGATGCAAAACTTGCTGGTGCAATTATGAGTATTAATGCATTTAAAGGTGCTGAAATTGGCGTTGGTTTTGAAGCGGCAAGGCAGCCAGGAAGTAAAGTGCACGATGAAATTTTATGGGATGAAGAAAATGGATACACGAGAAAAACGAATAATGCCGGCGGTTTAGAAGGTGGTATGACAACAGGAATGCCAATTGTCGTAAGAGGCGTTATGAAACCAATACCTACATTATACAAACCGTTAGCAAGTGTTGACATTGATACGAAAGAAGCTTTCCAAGCGAGTATTGAAAGATCTGATAGTTGTGCAGTACCAGCAGCGGGAGTAGTAGCTGAATCTGTTGTAGCATGGGAACTTGCACATGCACTAGTCGAACAATTCGGAAAAGATCGTATGGAGTTAATTCAGCAAAACATTACGCAACACAATAAATATGCAAAAGAATTTTAATAAAAAGGTGGTTTTAACATGCAAGTAAAAGATCAACTCTCATCATTACAACCATATAAACCAGGTAAATCACCTGAACAAATGAAAGAAGTGTATGGAGATCATTCATTTGTGAAATTAGCATCGAATGAAAATTCATTCGGCTGTTCACCACGTGTTTTAGATGAGTTGCAAAAATCGTGGTTGGAACATGCTTTATATCCTGACGGAGGTGCTACAACGCTCCGTCAAACAATTGCAGATAAGTTACATGTACAAATGGAACAAGTACTTTGCGGTAGTGGTTTAGATGAAGTTATTCAAATGATAAGTCGTGCAGTACTGAAGGCAGGAGATAACATCGTAACGGCAGGTGCAACATTCCCTCAGTACCGTCATCATGCAATTATTGAAGGGTGTGAAGTGAAAGAAATTCCTTTAAATAACGGCGTATACGATTTAGACGAAATTTCTTCAGCGGTAAATAATAATACGAAAATCGTATGGATTTGTAATCCGAATAACCCGACAGGCACATATGTGGATGATCAAAAGTTGACGCAATTTATTGAAGATATTAGTGAAAATACGTTAATTGTCATTGATGAAGCGTACTATGAATACGTAACAGCAAAAGATTTCCCAGAGACATTACCGCTTTTAGAAAAACATAAAAACATTCTTGTACTTAGAACATTTTCTAAAGCGTATGGATTAGCTTCTTTCCGCGTTGGATATGCGATTGGCCAGGAAGAGCTAATTGAGAAATTAAATGTCGTACGTTTGCCATTTAACGTATCTTCATTAGCACAAAAAGCAGCAACGATTGCTTTTGGTGATGACGAGTTTATTGAGGAAATAGTTCGTGTGAATACAGAGGGATTACAACAATACGAGAGCTTTTGTAAGGAAAATGAAATTCCATTTTATCCATCGCAAACAAATTTCATCTTCTTACCGGTAAATGATGGTGGAGAGATTTATGAGGCTTGTGCACACGCAGGGCTTATTATTCGTCCGTTCCCAAATGGTGTCCGTATTACAGTCGGAACAAGGGAGCAAAATGAAGGAGTGATTTCAGTGTTAAAACAACACTTTGAAAATAAAGAAAGAAAGTCTCGAGATGAGGCAAATGTGTAAAAAGGTAGTTTTAATTGGAACTGGTTTAATCGGAGGCTCTCTTGCATTAGCAATTAAGAAAGAGCACGATGTAACGATAACAGGTTATGATATTTTTCAAGAACAAGTAGAGCGTGCAAAAGAATTACACGTAGTAGATGAAGTAGCGGTAGATTTACAGCGTGAATGCGAAGAGGCACATTTAATTGTTTTTGCTTCTCCAGTTGAAGAAACGAAGAAGTTATTACACAAATTAGCGTCATTTCGTTTAAGAGAAGATGTTATTGTAACCGATGTTGGTAGTACAAAAGGAACGATTATGAATGAAGCGGAAGCTTTATTTTCAAAGGAAGTATCTTTCATTGGTGGACATCCGATGGCAGGTTCTCATAAGACTGGAGTTGAAAGTGCAAAAGCGCATTTATTTGAAAATGCATTTTACATTTTAACGCCGATGAATCATGTGCCAAATGAACATGTGGAAGAACTAAAGCGTTGGTTACAAGGAACAGGATCTCATTTTCTCGTTTTAAATACGGAAGAACATGATTATGTAACAGGGATTGTTAGTCATTTTCCGCATCTTATCGCAGCAGGATTAGTAAAACAAGTGGAGAAACATGCAGGAGATAATCCACTTATTCATCAACTAGCTGCCGGAGGGTTTAAAGACATTACACGTATCGCATCTAGTAGCCCAAAAATGTGGAGTGATATTGTTAAGCAAAATCGCGAGCATTTAATGGTATTATTAAAAGAGTGGATCTCTGAAATGGAAGGTTTATATGATACAGTTTCTACCGGAGATGCAGGCGAGATTCAAAACTATTTTGCAGACGCGAAAGAATACCGTGACTCTTTACCAGTACGAAAGAGAGGGGCAATTCCTGCCTATCACGACTTATACGTCGATGTTTTAGATAAAGTAGGGGCATTGGCTCATATTACGAGTATTTTGGCACGCGAAGAAATTAGTATTACGAACTTGCAAATATTAGAAGCGCGTGAAGGATTGCTTGGGGTATTACGTATTAGCTTCCAAAGAGAAGAGGATCGTATGAAAGCAAAGCTAGCGCTTGGAGAAGAAAAATACCAAACTTATGAAACAATTTAAATGAGAAGGTGAAAACGTGAAGGAAAGAACGATACAACCTGTTAATAACGGATTAAATGGCAACATTACAATTCCAGGAGATAAATCCATTTCACACCGCGCTGTCATGTTCGGGGCGATTGCAGAAGGAAAAACAACAATTAAAGGTTTCTTACCTGGTGCAGACTGTTTAAGTACGATTTCTTGCTTTAAAGAAATGGGAGTAGACATCGTGCAAAACGGTGATGAAGTCACTGTAGTTGGTAAAGGGTTAGAAGGCTTACAAGAACCGAAAGCTGTATTAGATGTTGGTAATTCTGGTACAACAATACGTTTAATGTCAGGTATATTAGCTAACACACCATTTTTCTCTTGCATACAAGGTGATGAGTCTATCGCAAAAAGACCGATGAAACGTGTTACAAATCCATTAAAACAAATGGGTGCAAACATTGATGGCCGCGAAGAAGGAACATTTACTCCATTAATAATACGTGGCGGAGATTTAAAAGCAATTGAATATATTTCTCATGTCGCAAGCGCACAAGTTAAGTCAGCTATTTTACTTGCTGGACTTCGTGCAGAAGGTGTAACAGCTGTTACAGAACCACATATTTCCCGTGACCATACGGAAAGAATGCTTGAAGCATTTGGCGTTAAAGTAACTCGCGAAGGAAAAACAGTGAAACTAGCAGGTGGCCAGAAGTTAACAGCGACAGATGTTCAAGTACCAGGTGACGTATCATCGGCTGCATTTTTCTTAGTGGCAGGTGCGATCATACCAAATAGTAAATTAGTATTAGAAAATATAGGGATGAATCCAACTCGTACAGGCATCATTGATGTATTAGAGAAAATGGGTGCCACATTTACTGTAGAAGCAATTAACGAAGGTGCATCAGAACCAGCTGCAAATATTACAATTGAAACATCTTCATTAAAGGGAATCGAAATTGGCGGAGATATTATTCCAAGATTAATCGATGAAATTCCTGTTATTGCTTTAGCGGCAACACAAGCAGAAGGAATTACAGTAATTAAAGATGCACACGAATTAAAAGTTAAAGAAACAAACCGTATTGATACAGTCGTTGCAGAATTAACGAAACTAGGAGCTCGCATAGAAGCAACTGACGACGGGATGATTATTTACGGGAAATCAGCTCTAAAAGGGAATACAGTTAATAGTTATGGTGATCACCGTATCGGAATGATGCTTGCGATTGCCGGCTGTCTAGCGGAAGGAAAAACAACAATTGAAGACGCAGAAGCAGTAGGCGTATCATATCCTACATTCTTCGAAGAACTTCAAAAGTTAGCAAAATAAAGTAATAAAAAGCAGATACGGGATGTATCTGCTTTTTATATTGGATTCGTGTCGTTAAGTCCATATAATTTCATTCACCACACTTAAATATTGAGAATTATGGTACAATTCAAACAAGGAATGGAGGAGAAATATATGAACGTTATGCGATTAAAAGAAGATAGATTTAGAGAAGCATTGTGCTTATCGGAATACGCTTTTCAATATAAAGTTGATGAGGAACGATTGCAGCAACAACTTACAAAGATGAAAGAAAGTCATGAAATATACGGTATTATGGAAGGGGAAGATTTAGCAGCAAAACTGCATCTTATTCCGTTTCATATATACATAGGAAAAGAGAAATTTAAAATGGGAGGCGTTGCAGGGGTAGCGACGTATCCAGAGTATAGAAGAAGTGGATATGTGAAAGAATTGCTTCAACACTCACTTCAAACGATGAAAAATGACGGATATACAGTATCAATGCTACATCCATTTGCTGTTTCATTTTACCGTAAATACGGCTGGGAACTTTGTGCGAATCTCTTTGTATGTCGTATGACAAAGAGTGATTTAGTTATGAAAAACCAAGTAAATGGTACTGTGAAACGTTTCAATAAAGAAAATCATCCAGAAGAGGTGGAAAAGATTTATGAAACATTTGCAGAACGTTTTTCCGGTATGCTAGTTCGCGATGAAAAATGGTGGTTGCAAGCAGTCTATAATGATTTAACATTAGCGATTTATTACGATGAAAATAAAACGGCAGCAGGTTATATGTTGTATAAAATAGAAAACTACAAAATGACAGTAGAAGAATTTGTTCCACTGCATAATGAAGCGCGAAATGGTCTGTGGAACTTTATTTGTCAGCATGATTCTATGATTAAAGAACTTGAAATGACAGTAAGTGAAAACGAACCGTTGTTATATACACTGCAAGAGCCGCGAGTAAAGGCAGAAATAAAGCCATATTTTATGGGAAGAATTGTAGATGTGGAGCAGTTCTTAAAACAATATGAGTTGAACTGGAACAATGCACAGCAAGAAGTGATCTTACATATTACAGATTTACTTGCTCCGTGGAATAACGTAACAGTGAGGCTTGCGAATAATGAAATAACAATTATAGAACAACCAATGGATAAAGGGATCAAACTAGATATAAATGCACTATCTACAATATTGTTTGGATACAAACGTCCTATAGAACTAAATGAACTTGAATTAATTAGCGGAAGCGAAGAGGAAATACGAGCATTCGAGAATATAGTACCGGTGCACAAGCCGTTTATTTATGATTTCTTTTAATTTGCATATATGAAGTTGGGCTATCCCAATGAAGTTTCGGGATAGCTTCTCCTAATACTGTCAGTTTTTGACGGTAAGTCGATATATCAAGAAAATCTCCGATATAATTGTAGTTGCGCTGATATATTAAGAAAATCGCTGATATAATTTCATTCACAAGTAAGGGATAAAAAACCGCAACGATGCTTGTCACACACTTGACTTTTAAGCCATCTAATTTATAATTAAAAACGGAATGAATTTTCATTCCTGAAAATTGAGGTGAAAAAAATGGCTAAAAATAAACAAGAAGACATTTTTGATGCTGCAATACAACTTTTTGCAGAACGAGGTTATGATGGTACAACAATTCCGATGATTGCTGAAAAAGCAAAAGTAGGTGCTGGTACCATTTATCGCTATTTTGAAAATAAAGAAGCGCTTGTTAATTCTTTATTTACGAAAAGTGTTTTACAACTATCAGAATTAATAAAAACTGATTTTCCAGTCAATGCAAATATTCGTGAACAGTTTAGCCATACATACAACCGTTTATTTGAATTTGCAAGACAAAATGCAGATGCTTTTCTTTTTACAAATTCTCACTGTGATAGTTATTTTCTCGATGAACATAGTAATGAAATATTCGAGGACTTTATGGGTTTCTTTATGGACTTAATTGAGGATGGAATCGAAAAAGGTTTTCTTCGTCCATTACCACCAATTGCTTTAATTATCATTGTATATCAACCGATTGAAAAATTAATTAAGGTAATGGAAACAGGGCAATTAGAATATACAGAAGAATTGGTAAAAGAATTGGAAGAAAGTTGCTGGAATGCTATTAGAATCATTTGATTCTATAGCGTTATAAGGACAGGAATGAACATTCATTCCGATAAGGGTATGAAAAAGAAAAGCAGGAGATGATAAATCTATAAAACTAAAGGAATGAATATTCATTCCGAATTCCGCAGTATAATAGAGCTAAAAATTAATGTAATAGAATGATAGGAATGAACGTTCATTCCGTAAAAGTATTTTAAAAAGAGTGGGAATGAATATTCATTCCTTTGCAATTTTCATAACGGGAGAGGATTCAAATGAGCAAGCTGAAAAATTGGAGAAGTTTATCTTTTCTACTATGGATCGTTATTACTATTACAATGATCGTAACGATGCCTAATATGGATAAATTAGTGAAAGAAAAAGGGCACATTACGATTCCTAATACAGAACAAAGTAGTATTGCTGACAAAATGTTAAAAGAGATGGATAAAGACGGGACTGAAAAGTATGACATTATAGCTGTTTTTAATAGTGGTAGTAAAGCAGCTTTAACAACTGAGCAAAAAGAGGAAATAACAAAAACAATCAATGCCCTGCAAAATGAAAAAGAGCAATTAGGAATAAAGGAAGTTGTTTCACATTTAGATAATAAAGACTTGGAGAAACAATTAGTTTCTAAAGATAATACGACTATTTTAACGCAAATATCAATAGATAAAAAACATGGTGAAATATCAAAAGTTGCAAATAATCTTCATAAAAAGGTACAAACGAAAGAGGTAACAACGTACTTAACAGGAAGTGACTTAATAGCGGGTGATTTTCTTACATCCTCTCAAGAGGGAGTGAAAAAGACAGAAGTCATTTCAATCATTTTCATTCTTGTAGTATTAATCATTGTATTCCGTTCACCTGTTGTTCCGTTTGTTTCACTTCTTACAGTTGGTGTATCGTACTTAGTTTCAATGGGGGTTATTGCCCATCTTGTAGACCAATTTAATTTCCCGTTTTCAAACTTTACGCAAGTCTTTGTAGTTGTCGTTCTATTTGGGGTGGGAACAGACTATAACATTTTATTATTTACGAGATTTAAAGAAGAATTAAGTAAACAAGAAAACGCATTTTTGGCTACGAAAGAAACATTTAAATCGGCAGGGAAAACCGTTTTATATAGCGGGATAGCAGTATTAATTGGTTTTGCATCTCTTGCTTTAGCGAGCTTTAAATTATATCAATCTACTTCAGCGGTAGCAATTGGTGTGGCAGTATTATTACTCGTATTAACTACGTTAAATCCATTTTTTATGGTGCTTCTAGGTAAAGGGATGTTTTATCCAGTTAAAACATTTAAAGGTCATGAAGACAGTCGTTTATGGGGATTCTTTGCGAAAAACTCAGTAGCAAGACCATTTGTAGCATTAATTATTGTATTCGTGATATCGATTCCTTTCGTATTAAAATATTCTAATACACTTAATTACAATGACTTATTTGAAGTAGACAATAAGTACGAATCAAAGATGGGGATTAACGTAATAGAAGATCATTTTCCGCCGGGTTTTTCTTCACCAAGTACGTTAGTCATTCAATCTAACAAAAAATTAGATGAAGGAACGTCTCTACAAACTTTAGATGAGTTAACTGATAAAATTTCGAAAGTGAAAGGTGTTTCAGAAGTATATGCACCGACGCGTCCAACTGGTGAAAGGATAAAAGAACTATATATAAATAAACAAGCGGGGGAACTAAATACAGGATTAGGAGATGCCAATGGTGGTATAAAGGAAATTAATGGTGGATTAACTACTGCGAAAGATAAAATGGGTAATAAGGACTCAAATAGTCTTGCAAACGTTCAAAAGTTAATTGATGGAACAAGCGAAGCGAAAAACGGTGTAACAGCATTAGGAACAGCTTTACATCAACTATCAAGTGGCATAAATGACGGAGCACAAGGTGCGCAGCAAATTGAGAGTGGATTAACTTCAGTAAATGAAAATATAAATGTTTTATCTAATGCAACGTCACAGCTTCATGCTGGCTATGCACAGTTAGAAAAAGGTTTAAGTGCTTACGATCAATACTTCGGAAGCATTTCTCAAGCGATTGATGGTGCAAAAAAAGGCTACGAACAAATCGAAATGCTAATGACTAATTTCATTCAAACGAAACCAGAATTAGCAAATGATCCGAACATACTGCAAACGATAGGAATTGCTAAAGAGGCTCAAAAGCAATTAGGCGTGCTTTCAAATGAATTAAATCAATTAGCAACGCAGCATAAAGCGGCGATGGGCTCATTTAAAGAAGCAAATCAATCGTTATTGAAAGTGGATAATGGCTTAAAAGAAATGAACAATGGAGTTACTAAATTACAAAAAGGAGCAGCTGATCTTAAAAATGGATTAGATGAAGGTGCTTCAGGTTCAAAACAAATTGCGAACAAGTCATCTGAGTTACAAACCGGATTAACAAAAATAAATGATGGGCAAGGCCAGTTATTAACTGGGCTGAAAGACTTGCAAGAACAGATGGGACAATTACAATCAGGATTATCTAAAAGTACAGAAGGGCTCGAAAAGGTAAGTAACGGACTAGGAGATGCTCAGAAATATTTAGGAGAACTGAATGAATCAAAAAGCTCTGAGAAATTTTATATTCCAAAAGAAGTTTTAGAGGGAGAAGATTTCCAAAAAGCATTGGATACGTACATGTCACATGATAGAAAGACTGCTAAAATGACGATCGTTTTAGACGTAAATCCGTATTCAAAAGAGGCGATGCCAATCATTGAAGAAATTAATAAAACGATAGACGGTACGTTAAATGGTACAGAATTAAATTCGGCGAAAAAAGCAATCGGAGGTACAACCGCTAGAAACGTTGATTTAAAAGAAGTAACAGGTCAAGACTTCTTACGTACAGCTACGATTATGTTAATTGGAATTGCAATTGTACTAATCGTGATTACACGTTCATTATTAAACACCATCTTTATTATTGGATCGTTAATATTAGCGTACTTTGCATCATTAGGGATAAGTGAACATGTTAGTACGCATGTTTTACATGTAGATTCATTAAGCTGGAATGTTCCATTCTTTAGTTTCATAATGATTGTCGCTTTAGGAGTGGATTATAGTATTTTTGTAATGATGAGATACAATGAGTTAGAAGGGGACCCAGCGACGAAAATTGTAACTGCTTCTCGTCATATTGGAGGAGTTGTATTATCAGCGGCACTTATTTTAGGCGGTACATTTGCTGCATTAATCCCTTCAGGTGTATTGACGCTTATACAAGTAGCATCTGTTGTTGGCGTTGCACTGTTACTACTAGCTATCATTGTGATGCCAATATTGTTACCTGCTTTAATAGGGTTAACGAGTAAAATGAAGAATTATGCAAAGAAATTAAGTAAAAGAAAATAAAAGAATCCCCTTTTAAAAGGGGATTTTTCTTATTTAATAAATTTGTCCATCACATCTTTATATTTTGCAAACTCTTCATCTTTCATATCACCATTCATTTGTAAAAGAAAAGTGCCTTTTGCGTGTGTATGAGAGAATAACATAGGAGCAGAATTTCCTAATTCATCGTAATATTTCTTAACTTTTTCTAGATCTTCTTTCTTTGTAATTTGGAATAAACGACCGCCCTTATCTTCACCAAGAGCTGGTACGACAATACGTTTTCCTTCTTTTCGAAGATTGCCGAATTCGTTTTGCGGTGGATCGGTTGGATTTTCTGCTTGGAGGCCAGCGTTTTTAAACTCAGTAATAATGGAATCGAAAGTAACTTTCGATTCTTTTTTCTCTTGTTTTGATTCAGTAGGTGTTTTTGCATTGTTATTACTACATGCAGTTAAGGAAATATGAGATAAACATAATGCCCCAATGATAAATATTTTCTTCAAAATAAAGCCTCTTTAAATTGTATAATTTGCTTCTATATAATATTGTTTCGTTAAAAACATACATTTTATTCAAGGTAGAAAAGGGATGAATAGCAATCAACCGTTGCTATTCATCCATCTTCTACTATATAATAGCTATAGTCTACAATAATTGAGTCGTAATATGCGATTTTTTAAGACAATCGGTGAGAAAACGCTGAAATAAGCGGTATTAGTAGGAGGACACAAATGATTACAGTAAGTAACGTTAGTTTGCGTTTCGCGGATCGCAAATTATTTGAAGATGTTAACATAAAATTCACGCCAGGTAATTGCTACGGTTTAATCGGAGCGAACGGTGCTGGTAAATCAACATTTCTAAAGATTTTATCTGGAGAAATCGAACAATCAACAGGTGACATACATATTACGCCAGGTGAGCGTCTAGCAGTATTAAAACAGAACCACTTCGAATATGAAGAGTTCCCAGTATTAGAAACAGTAATTATGGGTCACACACAACTTTATAAAGTAATGCAAGAGAAAAACGCCATTTACATGAAAGAAGACTTTAGTGATGAAGATGGTATGCGTGCTGCTGAACTTGAAGGTGAGTTCGCTGAGCTTAACGGTTGGGAAGCAGAATCAGAAGCTGCAATCCTTCTTAAAGGTTTAGGTATTGGTGAAGATGTTCATGATAAGAAATTGTCAGAATTAACTGGGGCAGAGAAAGTAAAAGTATTACTTGCTCAAGCTTTATTCGGTAAACCTGACATTCTATTACTAGATGAGCCTACCAACCACTTGGACTTAAAAGCGATTCAATGGTTAGAAAACTTCTTAATGAACTTTGAAAATACAGTAATCGTTGTATCCCATGACCGTCACTTCTTAAATAAAGTTTGTACGCACATGGCTGATCTTGATTTCGGTAAAATTCAACTTTATGTTGGTAACTATGACTTCTGGTATGAGTCAAGCCAATTAGCTTTAAAATTAACGCAAGATGCTAATAAGAAAAAAGAAGAGAAAGTAAAAGAGTTACAAAACTTCATTGCGCGCTTTAGCTCAAACGCATCTAAAGCGAAACAAGCAACTTCTCGTAAAAAATTATTAGATAAAATTACATTAGATGATATTAGACCATCATCACGTCGTTATCCATTCGTTGGCTTTACACCTGAGCGTGAAATCGGAAATGACTTATTAACTGTTGAAGGTCTTTCTAAAACAATTGATGGTGAAAAAGTGTTAGATAATGTGTACTTCACTTTAAATAAAGGTGATAAAGTTGCATTTATCGGTCGTAACGATATTGCGATGACAACATTATTTAAAATTCTTATGGGTGAAATGGAGCCAGATAGCGGTTCATTCAAATGGGGTGTTACAACTTCTCAATCTTACTTCCCAAGAGATAACTCTAAATACTTTGAGAACAGTGACTCCAACTTAGTTGATTGGTTACGCCAATTCTCTCCACAAGATGAGTCAGAAAGCTTCTTACGTGGTTTCTTAGGGCGTATGTTATTCTCAGGTGAAGAAGTTAAGAAGAACGTTTCTGTATTATCTGGAGGCGAAAAAGTTCGTTGTATGCTATCTAAAATGATGTTAAGTGGTGCGAACGTAATCACACTTGACGATCCAACGAACCATTTAGACCTTGAGTCTATCACAGCATTAAACAACGGTTTAATCGCATTCAAAGGTACGATGTTATTCACATCTCATGACCATCAGTTCGTACAAACAATTGCAAACCGCATTATCGAAGTAACGCCAAACGGTGTAGTCGATAAAGAGGCTACTTACGATGAGTTCTTAGAAAATGAAGAACTTCAAAAGCAAGTAGATGCAATGTACAAAGGTCAATAATAAATGATGAAAAACCTCGCTCTCGTTATGAGAGCGAGGTTTTTTTTATAATCATTGTGTTTATGAATTATGAATAATTATTCAAAAATAGCTTTAGAGGAGGGAAGACATTTTCATGTTGCATATAAAGGAATGGCTGAAGTATGAAGACAATTGAAATACATGAAGGGATTTAATATACACCGAAAAAAACAAATGCTATCTATTGTGAATTTCATTATATTACATTAATGTTCCAGAACTGGAGACATATTTATTTGCGAAGCAGTGAATAAAGGTATATAGTATGTGATGTCATAATTAGTGGATGAATCTTGGGAGAAAACAGGAAATGTTACAAATTTATTTCGTTAAATAGAAACCAAGGTCAAAATGTCTAGAAAGAAATAGTTGAATAAATACTAGCTTCAAATTATAATTACTAGTATTCTTCATATAGTTAAATAGATAAAATCTATTTGAAGATAAAAAATTGAATAGAGAGACAGACTTATAAAAAAATAAGCCTTGGATGATCAAAAGAGGTGGAGAAATGAAACAATTCTTATTAAAAAGTAAAAGTGTGCTAAGCAATCATTTTGGATTCTTTCTGTTTGCCGTTATTTTATTTTGGCTCAAAACATATGCAGCTTATGTAACGGAATTTAATTTAGGAATTTCAAACACAATCCAAAAATTCTTGCTGTTTTTCAACCCGCTTAGTTCAGCAGTTCTATTTTTAGGGCTTGCATTATTCGCAAAGGGGAAACGTGCTTACATTTGGTTAATTGTTATTAATTTGTTAATGTCTATACTTTTATACGCAAACGTAGTATATTATCGTTTTTTCAGCGACTTTATTACGTTCCCGACATTAACACAAACGAATAACTTTGGAGATTTAGGCGGTAGTATTTTTGCATTACTACACGGATATGATCCATTATACTTCTTAGACACAATCATTTTAATTGTTTTAGTTGCAACAAAATTTGTAAATCCTAAACCGATGCGTGTTGCGAAACATAAATTATCACTAGTATTTGTAGCAGGTATTTTATTATTCAGCATTAACTTAGGTCTTGCAGAATCTGATCGTCCTGAATTATTAACAAGAACATTTGACCGTAATTATATTGTGAAATATTTAGGGGCATACAACTATACGATTTATGATGGTATTCAAAGTGCGAAAGCATCAACAGAACGGGCGTTAGCTGACGGAGATAATATGACAGAGGTTAGAAATTATCTAGCATCAACATATGCAAGTCCAAACCCTGAGTACTTTGGTAAAGGAAAAGGAATGAACGTAATTTATATTCATTTAGAGTCATTCCAAAACTTTTTAATTGATTATAAATTAAATGGGCAAGAAGTTACACCGTTCTTAAACTCATTTACAAAAGATGCGAATACGTTATACTTTGATAACTTCTTCCATCAAACAGGACAAGGTAAAACATCTGATGCAGAGTTCATGCTAGAAAACTCAATGTTTGGATTACCACAAGGATCTGTTTTTACAAATAAAGCTCATAACACGTATCAATCAGCACCAGCTATTTTAGGTCAACAAGGATACACATCAGCAGTGTTCCACGGTAACTATAAAACATTCTGGAACCGTGATGATATTTATAAATCATTTGGTTTTAATAAATTCTTTGATGCGTCATACTACGATATGAACGAAAAAGATGTAGTAAACTATGGATTAAAAGATAAGCCGTTCTTTAATGAATCTATTCCGTTATTACAAACATTGAAACAACCGTTCTATACGAAGTTCATTACGTTATCGAACCATTTCCCTTATCCGATTGATAAAGAGGAAGCGACGATTGAACCAGCTAAAACAGGTGATTCATCAGTAGATACGTATTTCCAAACAGCACGTTATTTAGATGAATCTGTAAAAGGATTCATGGATTATTTGAAACAATCTGGTTTATACGATAACTCAATTATCGTTATGTACGGTGACCATTACGGTATTTCCGATAATCATGGTGCAGCAATGTCTCAAGTAATGGGTAAAGAAATGAACTCATTTGAAAATGCACAACTGCAACGTGTACCATTAATCATTCGTGTCCCAGGAATGAAGGGCGGCGTACAACATCAATACGGCGGAGAAATTGATGTTCTTCCGACACTATTACACTTACTAGGTACAGATACGAAAAATTATGTCCAGTTCGGATCAGATTTATTATCACCAGAGCATAAACAAGTTGTTCCATTCCGTAACGGTAACTACGTAAGTCCAACAGTTACTGCACTGAACGGAAAATACTATGATACAGCGACTGGTAACCCTGTTGAATTAACAGACGAAATAAAACAAAATGAACAAATGGTTCAAAAATCACTGAAATACTCTGACCAAGTCGTAAACGGTGACTTATTACGATTCTATACACCGGAAGGATTTACGCCGGTAGATCGTTCGAAGTACAACTATAACCATCGTGATAAAAATAAAACGAAGGTAAAGACGACTGAAGACGGGGAAACGAAATAAATATTAAAGAGCGCTACTCATAGGAGTAGCGCTTTTGTTTGTACATATAACGTTGTCATTATATAGAAACATCTTTCGTTTTTTGTTTCATCTTACCAAAGAATACTACACCGGCAATGATAATAATGATAAAGGCCCATTTTATAAAAGGGTTACTTTCGAAAAATCCAGCGAACCATTTTTCATCTACAATCATTTTCGCGGCAGTATAAGCTAAGACAGCTGCTCCGATTGTAATGATGACAGGGAATCGGTCCACCCATTTTAAAATTAATGTACTACCCCATACTACTACTGGAATGGACACTAATAGTCCAATGATGACTAAAGAAAAATTGCCATGCGCAGCTCCCGCAACAGCGAGTACATTATCAATTCCCATTAATGCATCAGCAATGATAATGGTTTTAATAGCAGACCAAAATCCTTCTTC
The DNA here is from genome assembly GCF_022095615.2 of Bacillus thuringiensis. Taxonomy (NCBI): domain Bacteria; kingdom Bacillati; phylum Bacillota; class Bacilli; order Caryophanales; family Bacillaceae; genus Bacillus; species Bacillus thuringiensis. The sequence continues at coordinate 2,740,972 of NZ_CP155559.1, read as the reverse complement.
GGCCTTAATATCATGATCTTTGCCTTCAGCAATTAATTTGTAAGCAATCCATATAAGGAGTACACCACCAATTAGAAGTAGCCCTGGTATTTTTAATAACCAAACGACAACTAAGGTAGCGAGGGCTCTAATCGCGATTGCCCCGATAGTTCCCCATATAATCACTTTCTTTTGTTGATCTTTCGGTAATCGCCTTGCTGCTAATCCAATTACAATGGCATTATCACCGGCTAATACTAAATCGATTACAATGATGGCCAGTAAGGCTGACAAATATTCGGTTGAAAGAAAATCCATACACATATCACTCCTTAAGAGTAATATGTGCTAAGCTGTTACGCTATATTAAATTTTCAAAAGTTAAATCGAGGATAATAATTATAATCGTAAGCAATGAATACTTAAAAAGGTGGATCCGGTACAAATTCAAACCCATCTTTTAAGTATTTAATTTTTAATGTCATTTTTGCTTTAAGAGTTACTCTCATATTTTTGAATTGCTACTTTTTTAGGCATGAAACATGCAATAATTAAAGCAATAAAAGATAAGACTAACATAAATACGTAGGCATCACTTGAGCTGAAGATAGAAGTTAATTTCGCTACTAGCATAGCTGATATGTTTCCATGTTCATTAGATAACTGTAAAGAATGTGAAGTTGATTGGATTGTATATACGGTGATGATAACCGCTGTTCCAATCGCACCTGCTAATTGGCGAATGGTATTGTTTACTGCTGAACCATGTGAACCCAGTTCTCTTGGTAAAGCATTCAGCCCCGCAGTATTTAAAGGCATCGAAATGAAGCTTAATCCAATTCGAAGAATAATGGTTCGAACCATTAAATACATATAAGTTGTGGATTCGGTCAAATCAATTACACCCCACATCGAAATAATGATACATATTAAACCTGTAATGAAGAGTGGTTTCGCCCCGTATTTATCAAACATTCTTCCTGTGATAGGTGATAAGAAGGCATTAATGACAGCTCCAGGTAATAAAAGTAAACCTGATTCAAATGCAGTAAAACCTCGTCCGTTTTGTAAATAAATTGGCAATAGAATTAAATCCGCATAAATAATCATTGTAATAAGTATGTTAATGACAGATGTAAGAGTGAAGATTTTATACTTAAATACGGATAAATTTAGTAATGGATCATTAGACTTTATTTGACGTAAACAGAATAAGGTTGTAACAATTACACCGGTAATAATTGTTGTCATAACAACTGGATGATCCCAGCCTTTGCTTCCAGCACTACTAAATCCGAATATAATACAACCAAAACCAATCGTAGATAAAATGACACTTACGATATCTAATTTTGCTTTTGTTGTATTGGCAACATTCATTAAATATTTAAACGCGAGAATTATAACGATGAATACAAATGGAGCTAGTCCAATAAATAGCCATCTCCATGATACATATTCAATAATAAAGCCAGATAATGTTGGAGCAATAGCTGGCGCAAAAATTATAGCGAATCCGATAGTCCCCATAATACTCCCACGTTTCTCAATAGGGTACAAATATAAAATAACAGTCATCATTAGTGGCATAATAATTCCTGCTCCAACTGCCTGTATCATTCTTCCTGTTAACAGAACGCCAAAATTCGTGGCACATGCACAAATAATCGTTCCAATAAACAAAGAGAGCATCGAGCTAATAAAGAGTTGCCTTGTTGTAAAGCATTTCATTAAAAATGCAGTAATTGGTACTAGAACCCCATTTATGAGCATAAATCCTGTCGATAGCCATTGCACGGTTGCAGCTGTAACATCAAATACCTCCATTAAATTACTCATCGCTACATTTAATAGTGTCTGATTTAACGTTGATAAAAAACAACCTGCAATGAGTACAATTAAAATAATTTTTTTATTTCTTTCTGATATTTCCTTTTGCATTGGTAAACTCCTTCATTGTTTTCTTGATTTATCGACAATGTGTCGATAAAATTAATGGTAACAAAATACGTTTTCTCTGACCATGAACAGTTTTGATGAAAATGTTCACTACTCGACAGATTAGATATGTACTGTCGAGTAAGTAAAGAGAAAATCTATAAAGGAGTTTCAAAATGTCTACACTTAAAAAAGATGATCCGCGTACAGTTCGTTCAAGAGAAATGTTTAAAAATGCTGTTTTTTCTCTTTTATGTGAGAATCCTACTATTTCAAGCTTAACGGTTCAGAAAATCGCAACAAAAGCAGGATTAAATCGAACAACATTTTACTTACATTATCAAGATATTCAAGATTTACTAGACCAAATCACTAACGAGATTTTAAATGAGCTTTCTAATAAAATTGTTGATTTAATACATGCAAAGGATTTATCAGAAAAACAAAAGCTAACACAATTTCTAGATTATTTATATATCCACCGGAATTTTTTATTTATATTATTTAAAATGAATCAATTTGAGGAACAACTGTTTTTATTTTTAAAGCAATTAATAGAAACAAGAAGAGGGAATACAAACAAGAAGTTACCTGATGATTATGTTGCAGTTGATATTAAGACAGCCTCTTTGGTAGGTATCATTATGTGGTGGATAAGGAATGGACTGCACTTTAGTTCGGATTATATAGCAAATCAAATATATTTCATGTATAAAGGGTAATGATTTTAAGGATCGGAATTAATACAATTTTATAAAACGAAAGATTCCAAGAAAGAAGGGGGATATTTATGAATTTTAAAAATGAAAAAGTAGCATTACATTTAGAGGTTGTAAATTACCAATTTAAAGATGCAAAAGACGAGTGTGATAGAAATTGGCTAATGGTAAAAGCGAAACTATCAGAAGAAAATAAAGTTTTTGAAACGATGGATCCTTTTTTACAAACATACGACTTACAGTACATGATAAAATGGTTTGAATCTTTACCAAATCCTACATATAACGAACTAGATTTCATAGAACCAAATTTAGCGTTTGAATTTATGGGGGAAAAATCAGGGGAGTTTAACATTGTTATTCGCTTATCGCTGGAACTTAACCCCGCATGGCGTAAGGAAGAAGAGTACGAATTTTCTATCGGTATAACTCAAGATGATAGGGAGAATATTATTCGTTCTATTGAAGAGCAACAAAGGAAATTCCCAAAACGATAAAAAAAGACTTGATAACCTACTAGAGGAAATCAAGTCTTTTCATTACATACGATTATCGTGCCAGAAGTTTAATGGGAAGTGTTCGTTCTCACTATAGGCTTCTAATTCATATCCTTTTTCCTTCAGTCCTTTAATAATTCCAGGTACTGCTTTTACGGATTGTGGATGAATGTCGTGCATAAGAATAACTTCTGTTGGGTTTGTAGCACCATGTAGAACGTTTTCTACAATTTTAGCTGATGCAGCATCAACTTGCATTTTGTTGTATTTCCAGTCTAATGAATCGATAGTCCAATCCCAAACTTTTAGTCCGTTCTCAACAACTTTGTTGCGAAGAGCTTCGTTTAATCCTGGCATTGAGCCGTAAGCAGGGCGTGTTAATACTGGTGATTTTCCTAGAACACCGGCGATTAAGCCTTGGTCTTCTTTCATTTCATCAACGTAATGACCTTCTGTGTAAAGCTTCTTGTAGTTATGAGTCATACTGTGCATCCCAACATAGTGGCCTTCAGCATTTTCACGTTTTACAAGTTCCGGGAATGCTTTTACGTTTGAACCAATTAGGAAAAATGTTGCTTTTGCATTTTCACTTTTTAACATATCTAAAAGCTCAGCTGTGTATTTTCCAGGACCATCATCAAATGTTAAGTAAGCTACTTTTCTAACTTGCCCATTATATTGTTTTGGAGCTTCTTTCGGTGCAAGAGATGATTGAATTTCACTTACAAGTTGAACAGATTTTGTTTCATCCTCTGTACTTGCTAGAGCAGTATGTACTGATCCAAAAGCGGCTTCGTAAGTAAATAATACCCCCGCGCAAACTAACATAGCCCTTTTTACTAAAGTTGTCATTCGAATTCCATTGTGCATAATTTTCCTTCTCTCTATAAAAGTTCTACTCTACTATATTAGCAATTATAGGGCGGTAATTGCAAAAAAACTTTTTTACAAGCGCAAAAAAGTTTGTCCAAAAATATGCAAGATTTTATTATTTTACAGGTTTACTAAAATGAAATAAGAATTGAATGAAAATGCATGTAATTGGTTCATATATATAGTAAATCCAATGAGTGAGTTAGTAGGGTATTGTATACAGAATATGCTAGCGAAGAGGGTGTCTGTTACATTAAAACGCATCTATAAAATTTCACATACCGTATTTTAAAAATACATATAGGAAAACCAAAAAGTAATGTAGAATATATCGTACATGCACATATGAAATCAACATAAAAGATAAAGAGGTGGGCATATGTTACTTGAGGAAGTAATGCAGCAACTAGAGGAGTATGGAACAGAACAAAATCGTAAAACGTATAAGAACCACGGAGCGAAAGAGCCACTATTCGGAGTTAGTTTTGCCAATTTAAAATTGTTAAAAAAGAAGATAAAAAAAGATCATGATTTAGCAATTTTATTATGGGAAACAAAAAATATGGATGCAATGACTTTAGCGACGATGATTTTAGATCCGAAGAAAGTTACGACAGAACAGCTAAATAAATGGGTAAAGGAAGTTGATTATTATTGTTTAATGGACGTTTTGATGACCGCTATTTGTACATCGCCAATCGCGATAGAAAGAATGGAAGAATGGACAAAGTCTGATGATGAATGGATCGGAAGAGCAGGTTGGTCATTATTAGCGAATATCACGATTAAAAATAAAACGTTACATGATGACTTCTTTTTACCGTATCTAGAAGAGATTAAAACTTATATACATAATGAAAAAAATCGTAAAAGAGAAGCGATGAATAGAGCTTTAATTGCAATAGGAGTCCGGAATGAAAGGTTGGAACGACAGGCGATTGAAACTGCACGCGTGATAGGAAAAGTAGAAGTTGATCACGGTGTAACGTCATGTAAAACACCTGATGCAGAAGCCTATATAAAAAAAACAAAAGAAAGAGCTGAAAAAAAGAAAGTGAAATAAGAATGGGAGAATGGCTATGAAACCAATGGAAGCGGCACAAAGCATAATTACATCACAATTTCCGAATTGTGATGTAGCTTTACTGGGAGGAAGCGTTGTACGAGGGGAAGCGACAAAAACATCTGATCTGGACATTGTAATAATTGATTGTAGTTTGTCATCTTGTTATAGAGAATCTTTCTATAGTAATGGATGGCCAGCCGAAGTATTTGTACATAATTTTGAAACGTATAAAACCTTTTTTAAAATGGATTGTGATCGCGGAAGACCTTCGTTACCACAATTAGTTTCAGAGGGAATTGTATTAAAAGGGGAAAATGAAAGTGTTGAGAAATTAAAAAGAGAAGCAAATGATTTACTAAATAAAGGACCAGCTAAATGGACTGAAGAAATGATGCAGCAGAAGCGGTATTTTATTACGGATACTTTGGATGATTTTATTGGTGCATCAAAAAGAGAAGAAGAATTGTTTATCGCGAATTTATTAGCAGATTTATTACATGAATATGTATTAAGAGTAAATGGGAAATGGCTTGGAAATTCAAAATGGTTTATAAGGGTACTTAGAAGATATGATGATCAATATGCAGATCAATTTGTAGCGGCGTTTGATCATTTTTATACAACAGGAGAGAAAAGTAAATTAATTACTTTTGTAGAAAAAACGCTAGAACAGTATGGAGGAAGAATGTTCGAAGGATTTTCTATAGGAAAATAAAAAGGGGATAGCACAATGAATGTACCATTCGTTCAATTAAGGGAATTGACACTAGACGATGTAGAAGATCGATTTCAATGGTCATTAGATACCAAAGTAACAAAACATCTAGTTGTAACAGATCAATATCCGCCGTTTACTCGTGAAGAAACGAAAAAATGGATTGAAGCATGTATAAATCGGAAAAATGGCTATGAACAAAGAGCTATCACTGCAGAGCACGGCATACATATTGGATGGGTAGATCTTAAAAACTTTGATAAAACAAATAAAAATGCGGAACTGGGAATCGCAATTGGTGATAAAGAATACTGGGGTAAAGGGTATGGAATAGCGGCTCTATATAGTATGTTACATCTAGCATTCTACGAATTTGAATTAGAAAAAGTTTGGATACGTGTAGATGAAGATAATTTTCAAGCTAGAAAGAGTTATGAAAAGGCTGGTTTTGTTTGTGAAGGGCTAATGGGAAATGATCGATTACGTCAAGGGAAGTTCATTCATCGTTATCGTTATAGTATGTTAAGGGAAGAATACGAATTTTTGAATAGTGTCTTATAAAAATATTATGTTAACTTAAAGGGGATGGAGTAATATGATTCGATTACTTACGAAAGAAGACGCGAATAAATATTGGGACTTACGTTTACAAGCATTACAAGTAAATCCAGAGGCATTTGTAACAACTTATGAAGAGGCGATTCGTCAGGAAAATCCTATTAGGCGAGTGGAAAGTAATTTAACAGCTACTACTAGTTGTACATTTGGTGCTTTTAATGAAGAGCATCAATTAATTGGAGTTGTTACTTTACTAACAGAAGAGAAAGATGCGTATAAACATAAAGGTCATATCGTTGCGATGTATGTAGATGCAAGTAATCGAAGAAGTGGTCTTGCACGTGAGTTAATACGTAAGGCAATTGAAAGAGCAAGAGAACTGAACTTGGAACAATTGACATTAGGTGTTGTGTCCACAAACGATCCAGCAAAAAAATTGTATGAATCAATGGGTTTTAAAACGTATGGAATTGAAAAAAGAGCTATAAAAATGAACGGTGTGTATAGTGATGATGAACATATGGTGTTTTTCTTTTAAGAGAGGTAGTTTAGCATGAAAGATTTCCATTTAGAAAAAAATATGAATCCGCAAGTAGCGATTTTGTATGCGACGGTTACGGATACATTTAAACGATTGCAAAAGTTAGTGGAAGGTATTGATGAGAAAGAACTGTCTTTTGAAGGGTCAGAAAATAATGAAAATAGCATCGGACAACTACTTCAACATTTAGCAGTAGTCGATTTACATTGGGTGTACCGCTTAAAAGGAGAAGCAGTTCCACTGACATTTGAAAATATATATGGACCTATGTTAAATGAAGTAGGAGAACTGCCAAGTTTAAGAAAACATACGCTGCAACAATTAATGCAAGATTATGAAGCTGTGCAATGTATGTTATATGAGGAATGTATGAAACTAACAGAACACGATTTAACGCGGGAAGTTTTTTATGAAAAGGGAGAAAATGCGACTATAAGGTGGGGGATATGGCATATAGCTGATCATAATCGGTACCATCAAGCTCATATTAGTCAGTTAAGAAGACTATTTAAAGCTAGAATAGATGCGAGATAAAGATTTCGAATTTTAATTATATTTAATTTGTTGTATAGTATAAGAAGAAACTAAACAAGGGGTTTTATAATGAAAGCTATTGCAATAGGGATATTGGCATCATTTTTCTTTGCCTTTACCTTCGTTTTAAACCGGGCGATGGACTTAGAAGGTGGAAGCTGGATTTGGAGTGCTTCATTACGGTACTACTTTATGGTTCCAATGCTTTTACTTATTGTCATGTATAGAGGAAACTTAAAGCAACTCTTTCAATATATGAGAAACAATCCGAAAGAATGGTTAGTGTGGAGTATCGTTGGATTTGGCCTCTTTTATGCTCCGCTTAGTTTTGCTGGAGCTTTTGGACCTGGTTGGCTTGTTGCATCAACATGGCAAATTACAATCGTCGCAGGAATTTTGTTAACACCATTTTTTGCAGTGGATCCATTACATAAAAAACTTCCAATGAAAGAATTAGTTATGTCGGGCATTATTTTATGCGGTGTTGTACTCATGCAAATAGAACATGCTTCTTCATTAGGAATTCGTGAAACCGTTTTATGTGTCGTTCCTGTACTTATTGCAGCGTTTGCGTATCCTCTTGGAAATCGAAAAATGATGCAAGTTTGTAAAGGGGAGTTAGATGTATTCCAGCGAGTTCTCGGTATGACATTAGCAAGCCTGCCATTCTGGTTTTTACTATCTGGTTATGAAGCATCAACAGGCGGGCTACCGTCAAGTAGTCAAGTTTTTCAATGTTTTATAGTAGCGGTTAGTTCAGGTTTAATTGCGACTGTATTATTCTTCTTTGCGACAGATCTTGTAAAAGATGATCCACAAAAACTAGCAACAGTCGAAGCAACTCAGTCTGGTGAAGTATTATTTGCGCTAGCAGGAGAGCTCATCTTGTTATCTGCGCCAATTCCGTCATCTTTATCTTGGATTGGTATGAGCCTAGTTATTATTGGGATGATACTACATAGTTATGTGGCTGTAGTTGTGAAAAAAGAAGAAAAAATAACGGCGTAATGAGATTAGCTCTTTATAGAAAGAGCTAGTCTTTTTTCATGGAAAGGGATGTAGAAATGAATTTGCAACGCGTGAAACAAATTGAGAAAGATCCAATTTTAAATGTGTTACAGTATGCAGTCGGGCCAAGTGAAGCTAGCTTAAAGAAAGCAGTTTTATATTATCAAAGTAATAAAGGGACTTTGTACAAATATGAAGAAGAGGCTTGTATAGGTATTGAAATAATCGGAGCAAATAAAGCGAGAATTTGCCATATAGCAGTCCTTCCACAATATCGTTATAAAGGAATTGCGTTGCAAATGATAAAGAAAGTAGTAAGACTACATCAATTGACTTATGTAGAAGCAGAGACAGACAAAGAGGCAGTAGAATTTTATAAGAAAATTGGTTTTCAGGTTAAAAGTTTAGGAGAAAGCTATCCGGGAGTCGAAAGGTTTCAATGCTATCTGGAAGAATAGCATTAAAAATATGTAAATATACATATTGAGTATAGTTTGAAAAAAGTAAGAATTACATTATATAATAAAGGTATCTGGAAAAATATAGATAAAAGAAATTAGGTGTATAACACATGAGAATGGATAAAAGTAAATTTATAAAAATTGCTACTTCAATAGGAGTGTCATCTTTTTTATTAACGGGCTGTGGAGATTATGAAGAAGAAACGGCCCAGAAAGAAAGTACTGCTGTTAAAACAGATGGTGGAAAACAAGAGAATGAACAAGAAACATTAAATTGTGACGATAAAACTCCTACTAATGAAAATGTAGAAAATGATGAGTTATGTAAAGAAAATAATCCATCATTTTCATCGTATAATGAAAATTCACATTTACCAATACTTCCATTCGTAGCAGGATATTTATTAGCAAGCAGAACCCCAAATATGAATTATACAGCAAAATCAAATGTAATGAAGAAACCGTATACAAATAACATTATTCCATATCGTGAAAAAGACCAAAGTAGAACTGGTGGCAGCGGTGGTGGAGGATATTACGGCGGCACTAACAGTAATAATAATAACTCTTCCAATAAAGTGGATTTAAATAAACAACAGCCAAATTCCTCAAATAAAGTGACGCCAGATACAAATACGCCGAAATCATCTACGACACAAACGCCGAAAGTGAATCCTGGTTCCAGTGGAATTGGAAACGCAAAAGCACCAGCGGGATCATAAAATGAAAGGATAATGGAGTTATGTATACAGAACAAGAGCAGAAAGAGTATATGAAAGTATGGTTTTCACTTGCGGAAGAGGCTGGTAGGAATGGATTTACATGGCCGAGCCTTTTAGAGAAGGAAGAATGGAATCAATATATGGCAACGGGTATGTATCGTATGCCAGTAAACACATATACTGCTATTTCAAAAGCGACAGAGGAAATTATGTATGTATTATATAGAACGTATCAATATATTGTAAATACGACAGAAGATTTTCAAAAACTAGGATTTCCAGCTGAAACGTGGGAAATTGTGAGAATGAAACATATTGGTTTATTTTCATATTTTACAAGGTTTGATTTTATCGTAAATGGTGAAGATATAAAGTTAATAGAAGTAAATTGTGATACACCAACAGGTTATTTAGAGCCGTCTGTCGCAAACGAAGTTTTGTGCCGTTATCATGATGTGAACCATCCGAATCATATAGAAGAGCATATTGTGCAGGCATGGGAACAAATTAAACATGACTATAATATAAGTCCTGAAGAGACGATATATTTTACTAGTTATGATTGGCACGATGAAGATCATCAAACAGTTCGATTTTTAAAAAGCTATTGCTTAGATCAATCAACGAACTATATAGGTATACAAGATATCGTCGTGGCAGATGATGGTATATATACGCCAAATGGTGAACGAATCCATTATTTATATAGACTATATCCAATTGAATATTTAGTTTTAGATGCCGATAAAAATGGAAAAAGAATTGGACTCCAATTTTTAGATCATATAGCGCAAGGAAGAGTGAAAATCATAAATCCACCGGCTGCTTTTCTTATGCAAAATAAAAGTGTACTCGCATTAATTTGGCAACTTTATGAAGAGGAAGTTTTCTTTGAGGAAGAAGAGCGAGGAATCATTCAGAAATACTTCCTACCAACATATTTTACAAATAAAACATTTATAGAAAAAAATGAATCATATGTTTCTAAACCTTTATACGGCCGTGAAGGTGGAGGGGTATCTATATACGAAAATGATGAATTATTAGCTGAAGATAAAACAGAGTACTACTTTGAACAACGGAAAATATATCAGCAATATATAGAAATGCCTGACTATACAATTGACACGTGGGATGGTCCGTATACTGGTAAACTATTAATTGGCTCTCATTGTATAAGCGGAAGAGCCGCAGGGCTATTTTTACGTGTAGGTGAGAAAATAACGGGAAACTTATCGATGTTTACGGGGGTTACGATTGAAGGATAAGAAGTATATGAAAAAAGGGCATTACAAGAACAAATATATTATTTCAAAAATTGATCAAATAATTAGTTACATATAAATGAATTTATAATTGGTGAACGCATCTTATATCTAGCATTAAAAAGATGCTATGTGGAAATTTAAATAGGAGGTATATTAAGTCTTATGCTTCTCAAATTATTTTACGTGAGTACTAGATAATTGTAATAGGTGAAATAGTATGTTTTTATCGTATAAAAATAAAGCAGTTGCTTGAACGTATTTTATTTTGTGAAAATGCTTGTTTCGATAAGATATTTATAAAGTAGTTTTGATTAAGGAAGTTCATTACGTTTGGTGTTATTTTCTATTTTTGGAATTCTACGCGAATAGCTTTATGGTAGAGCACTTTGAAATTAAAAGTGCTCTTTTTATTTTGAAAAAATATTATTAAAAATCGTTGATATATACGAATTAAAGTGGGACAAATTATATGAATATTAGTATAATTTGATAGTGGTATATTCGATGGGAGATACGATGATATTTAATTTATTTTTGAAATGGGGAGAAGCATATGAAGAGTGATTATATTTCCAAAACTACTTCACTTAGTACTCAAGTATTAAATCAAGGGGAGGTACTTGCTGCATTAGAACGTTCACTAGCTATGATTGAGTTTGATCCCTATGGAAAAGTAATCTGGGCAAATCATAATTTTGCATATGCAATGGGTTATGAAGTGGATGAACTATTAAACAGTCATCATCGCCAGTTTTGTACTGCACAGTTTGCTCAAAGTCCAGAATATGATATCTTTTGGAGAAATTTTCGGAATGGAGTCTCATTTCAAAGGAAAATACAGAGAATTACGAAACAAGGGAACACTATATGGCTAGAAGCGACGTATACCCCCGTTATAGATAAGAATGGAGAGATTCAAGCGGTTATTAAAGTCGCTACAGATATTACTGCACGTGAAGATGGCACGGCAAAGGTAACACATGAATTGCAAGAGATGGCGGAAAATCTAAAGGAACGTGCGCAAGAAGGGATTAAGCGTAGTCATATGGTTTCCGCGGCCATTAAACAAATAGTTGAACAAACGAATGACAATATGAAATTATTACAAGAGCTTAACGAACAAACTAATATTATACGCGACATGGTGAAAACGATTAATGAAATTGCCACACAAACTAATTTATTAGCCTTAAATGCTGGAATTCAGGCCGCTCATGCGGGTACTTATGGTAGTGGTTTTAATGTTGTTGCAAATGAAGTTCGTAATTTAGCAAATAAAGTTAAAAACGTAACTAAAGATGTACACTTTAATGTAGAGAATATAACCAAGCAGGTACAAAAGATTAGTGCAGGGACTCTACAATCAGAAAAGAGTGTTACTGAAAGTTACTCATGTATAGAACAAGCAGTTCATGAATTCAATGGTATTGGTGAAGCGGCCCAGAGACTTGATACACAGGCAAAAACTATAGTAGAGCAACTACAAGGACAAAAATAACCACGCATATTCCTGAATATTAAGATTCCAATCTGTAAATCTATAAATTTTTATATGAGTAAAAACTATATATAAGAAACACATTTCGAATTTACATATCTCATATTATTGTTAAAACGAGGTATTTGTTCTCTTGTCGAAAAAGAATCACTATTATAATATGTGATTCTTTTTTAATATTATATTTGTGGGTGATTTTAAAAATTGAAAAATATTTTGTTGATTGATAAAATCTATATATTTTTAGGATATGCTAAAGCCTCGTGCTATATATTTTAAAAATCAATTTGTTTTTATAGTTCGATATTTTATAAATATGAAAAAATGATTAAGTTAAAAATTGAGAAAAATATGATAATATATATTTATGTTTAAGTTTAAATATATAGGGTTAGTGGGGGAACCGTTATGAAAATGAATGAAATAGTAGCAAGTACACAATCTCCGAATACCATTGAAACGATTATAAGAGATCTAAAAGCATTAGGAGTCCAAAAAGGAATGACAATAATCGTTCATTCTTCATTAAGTTCTATTGGCTGGATATCTGGCGGAGCAGTTGCTGTAGTAGAGGCGTTAATGAAAGTGATTACGGAAGAGGGTACAATTATTATGCCAACGCAATCTTCGGATTTATCTGATCCGAAACATTGGTCAAGACCACCTGTACCAGAAGAATGGTGGCAAATCATTCGGGATAACGTCCCGGCATTTGAGCCACATATAACACCAACAAGGGCAATGGGAAAAGTAGTTGAATGTTTTCGTACATATCCGAATGTAGTACGCAGCAACCATCCATTAGGAAGTTTTGCTGCATGGGGAAAGCAGGCAGAAGAAATAACGATGAATCAGTCACTATCAATGAGTTTAGGAGAGGAATCTCCATTAAGAAAAATATACGATTTAGACGGATACGTATTATTAATTGGTGTTGGATATGATTCCAATACGTCTGTACATTTATCTGAAGTACGTACTGGTGTATGTGAGTTAATAAACGTGGGGGCACCTATTATAGAAAATGGGGAAAGAGTATGGAAAGAGTTTTTTGATATGGATTACGATTCTGATAAGTTTGTAGAAATCGGTGTCGAGTTTGAACAAAAGGGAACTGTAACAAATGGAAAAATAGGAAATGCAACGTGCCGACTTATGAAACAACGAGATATCGTTGACTTTGGAACAGAATGGTTTCGTAAGAAAAATCAGTAAGGGATGGTTACAATGAAGGGGAAAAAGGTATTAATTACGAGTGGTGGTTGTTTAGAAAAATGGGACCAAGTGCGTGGTCATACGAATATGGCAAAAGGAACTATTGGAAGAATAATTGCCGAAGAGCTTATAAGTAAAGGGGCACATGTTATATATTTACACGGTTATTTTGCCGAGAAACCAAAAGATATAAATAATCAATTAGAATTACACCCATTTGAAGGAATTGTTGATTTACAAGATAAAATGAAAAGTATTATTACATATGAAAAAATCGATGCGGTTATTATGGCAGCGGCTGGATCAGATTGGATTGTAGACAAAATTTGTGATCAAGATGGAAATACTCTTGATATGAATGGGAAAATTTCAAGTGATATAGCGCCAATTATTCATTTTCAAAAGGCTCCAAAAGTATTAAAACAAATAAAAGAGTGGGATTCAGAAACGGTACTCGTTGGCTTTAAACTTGAAAGCGATATAAATGAAGAAGAACTGTTTAAAAGAGCGAAAAATAGAATGGCAGAAGCAAAAGCAAACGTAATGATTGCAAATTCACCACATTCTTTATATTCGCGCGGAGCGGTACACTACGTAATTGGACAAGACGGTAAAGAGAAGTTATGTAATGGGAAAGATGAAACAGCGAAAGAAATTGTCAAAAGGTTAGAAGTACTATGTAATCACATTACTGCTTTATAATTTTAAGTATTTGGATAAGAGTGAATCCGCATAGTATATATAGGTAAGCGAAACTTTAATTTATGGGAATTTTACTTTTACACGAATATTAAACGTTAACCATTCAAGATGGGTACATAGAATAATTGGTCAGGAGTGGATTCTATGGAACATTTATTAAAGCAAGCTATAAAACTTAGAAATGAAAAGAAATATGCACAGTCTAGAGAGATACTTATCGGATTAACAAATTTTACGAGGGATGCAGAAGTACTTTATCAATGTGCTTGGATACATGATGTAATGGGGCTTGAAACGGAAGCTATGCCTTATTATGAACAAGCAATTGCGAACGGACTTGAAGGGGAGTCACTTTGCGGTGCTTATATTGGTTTAGGCAGTACATATCGTTGTATAGGTGAGTATGATAAAGCAATTACAGTTTTAGAAACAGGTTTGCAGCAGTTTCCGGATAATGATGCGATAAAAGTATTTTTGTCATTAGCAAAATATAACGTAAACGATCATGAATCCGCAATGAAATTATTACTTGAAACAGTTTTGAAAGTAGAGGAAGTAAAAGAATTTGAACGTGCCATTTCATTTTATAAAGACCATTTAGACGAGGTTTTTAAATAGAGGGTGAACGTATGAATGTCGGACTATCACGAAGGCGAACGGGTATTTGGTTTGGACTAATATCTTTCATCTTGTTATCAAACTATTTATTGTATGCTCTTCCGATTGTACCAGATGCTCCGAAAGAAGTAGTTCTCGGGTCATTATTAGATTGTATGTTTGTAATTCCAATCATCACGTATTTCTTTATTATTCGAAAAAGATACTCGTTAACGTATATATTTCCTATTGTAATAGCTGGTTATATTTTTGTAAGATTTATTATTCCAAGTGACTATTTACAATCTTTTTCATATGTTTCTTATATTATTGTTGCGGGAGAAATTGCATTTGTTTGCTTAGAGTTATTCCTTCTATATAAAATTGTTAGAATGCTTCCTAACATAATAAAAAGATATAAAGAATATAAAAGTGAGTATTCTTCATTTTCTTATGCAATTGATGCAGCGTTTGACGCTACTATGAAAAGAAGTAAGTTAGTAGATATCATTGTAACAGAGTGTAAGTTAATCTATTATGCATTTTTATCGTGGCATGAAAAAGTACCAAAAGGTGAATGCGTATACTCATATCACAAAAAGACTGGTGCAATAGGTGTATACATCATGATGATCCATGCGACCTTAATAGAAAGTATCGGTTTTCATTATTTACTTCATCAATGGAATCCAGTAATAGCATGGATTTTGCTTATTTTAAACGTGTATGCAATGTTTTATTTTTTAGCTGAAATACAAGCAATGCGTAAAAATCCGATTATCATTACAGAAGAACAAATAATTATTCAAATCGGATTAGGAAAGAAAATTATTATACCATTTGCACGCATCGATACAATTGTGTTTTATAAAGGAGAATCTTTAAAGAAAGAGAAAGAGGTCCTTGACGCAACTGTGATGGAATTTATAAAGGAACCTCCAACATTTGAAATAACACTAAAAGAGCATGTAAAAGCGCAATTGTTATATGGATTTTCTAAAACAGTAAGCCGTGTTCACTTAAATGTTGATGAGGAACGGAGATTTTATGATATGGTCACAGAGAAGTTGAAACGTGGATAATGCTACTAATTTTCATCGTGCGTTTGGTGTGTATGGCATTTGTATCGAAAACAATCACATATTAGTAATTGATAAAATTAAAGGGCCATATAGAAATCGGTATGATCTGCCTGGTGGTAGTTTAGAAGATAGAGAATCAATATTAGCTGGACTTCATAGAGAGATTAAAGAGGAGACTGGGCTAAATGTAACGGTAGTAAAACAAATAGGTACAATTGATTTTCAATTTCCATCAAAATTTAAGGAGTACACACATGTACATCATATTGCAGTTTTCTACGGTGTTGAAAGGCGCGAAGGTGAATTCGTAGTACCGGAGCAATTTGAAGAACAAGATTCATTAGGAGCTAGATGGATTCCTATCGAAAACATTACAGAAGACAATTCATCTCCGCTTGTATGTAGTGCAGTAGAGTGGCTGAAAACAAATGAGCTTCCATTAGAAGTGAAAAAATATGAAACATGGACAGTAAAAAACTCCTTCTAAAATAAGAGGGAGTTTTTATTGTGTAACTGGAGATCAAACACTTCTTTATCACTATATAAACGGATATAATTGAGACTAGAAATAGCATAAGGGGAAACAAAGAATGAATAAATTACTAACACTTAAAAGTAAAATTGTAGAAAGAAAAATCCGGTATGACTCGACCATAGTAGATCACACTTGCTTATTACTTGAAAAGCAGCTGCAAAGTATCGTGTTATTTCATGAGGTTCAGTATTCATTTACAATGACTGCACATCGTGCGAGTTTAACAATCCCAAAAGGAAGTTACACCATTGCATACTACTGGGAAAATCGTCCGTACAATTTATACATTTGGAGAGATAAGAATGGAATGTATTTAGGTTCTTATTTTAATATTGTGAAAAATACGCAAATTACAGACAAACTAGTGTCATTTGAAGACTTAATTATTGATATTTTGGTACTTCCAAGCGGAGAATATTTTATTTTAGATGAAGATGAATTACCTGAGCCTTTAGAGGGTTTTGAGGGTGGTTATGTGAATGAAGCTCTTTATGTATTAAAGGAAATAATTCGAAAATCGCTTCCTCAAATGATTGAAGAAACAGAAATGGTGCGGCCAAAATAAAGTTTAATCGATTTGAAAAGAAAATATGTGCTTAATGAAATTGAGTAGTCTTAAGTTATATGAACTAACTTTTTTGATAAATCTAAAGTTAGAAGCATATTTCTCGGGGTTACTCTTTTTTTGTAGGGATTTAGTAAGTAAACAAAATTACAATACATTTACGAATTTGTATGCTAAGTTTTGAAACTGATTTTACATTTTTATTAAAAAAGATTGACTGAATTAAGTTCAGTCAATTATGATTGAATCAGATTCAGTCGTGAAAAAAACATAATGGGAGATGACCTATGAAAAGAATATCAAAAGAACCAGATATAAGAAGGCAAGAATTAATGGATATTGGATTTGAGCTATATATGAAAAATGGTATGAAAGGATTTGGCATTAAAGATGTTGTGAATCATGCTGGTGTAGCAACGGGCTTATTTTATTATTACTTCAAGTCTAAAGAGAATTTTGTTGATGAAGTATTAAATGACTTTATTGTGAAAAATATGGAGTTAATCGAAGAAATACTTATTTCTAATGAACGGTCTGTCATGCAAAAGATGAAAGCTTCTCTAAATATATTTTGGACATTTATCGAAAAATTAGCACCTTATAAAAATGTAAGTTCGTTTCAGACGGAACAACATTTTCAACTGGAACAGAAATTATTTACGCGAATGCAGCCATTAATTCGACAAGTAATCGAAGAAGGGGTGAAAACTAGGATTTTTAATACTGATAACTCATTATTAGCATCAGGATTTATTTTATACGGTCTTAGCAGTATTGCTGATTCAGAGGTGAATTTGAATCTAGATACGAAGCAAGAAATGATTAATTTAGTATTAAATACACTACGATACGATCAAAGCGAAGGAGAATGTATATGAAAATTATTATCGATGGAAACAATATTTCGAATGAACAACTTACAAAATGGAAAAGAGAACGTATTAAAAAAGTTTTAAATACATTAGGGCATAAAGAACCGGAATTAAATGATACAGACGTTATGATAAAAAAACTAACGGAACTAAAGTTAAATTATTCATACAATGAAATGTATGCTAAGTTAAAATCTAAACTTAAATTAAGTGAAATGGGTATGCGTATTTGTACTGTTTTATCTGGCGATAGACGAAGTTTTTCAAAAACAAGTATCTATTTATACGGGATTACAGCAGAAGAGGCGATAAATGGAATTGATAGTTTTATGCTTGAACAATCACGTGAAAATGATCAAGTGAATTTATCAGCTTGTCCTGATCACTATGTACTAAGACCCTTTGGGGAAAATGAATTAGAGGTTATTGAAACTACTGGTAATTCTCCGTTTCCGGTTCAATTTTTTATTGTTTATGGTGACGAAACGGGATTGAAGACACCTAGAGATAAGTCTTATCAATACCAATCAACAGGTGTTGCACGTATGAAAGACGGTACTACTATTGGTGGAGTTCGACATCAATTCAAAGATACAGATACTGGAATAGAAGTAAGTCTAGTTGTAGAGTTTCCAGCACTTTGTCCTAATAGCCTTATTAAATCGCATCAAATGCATTTGGCATGTGAGTTTTCTTATTGGCTACAGTGGATTAAGGACCATAAAAAATAGTTTTCAAATAAACAACATTCAAGATGTTCAAACAAATCATACGTATGTTTTAATAAAACCGAGTTGACTTATCGGAAATATTTGTATAATATGTACTTAATTCCATTACGTATTGCTGATTGGAAAAACCAAAGGCATTTTATCATTAGATAAAATGCCTTTGGTTTTTTTATTGCATAAATACGGATTCTGTTCATTTAAATGAATCATTTCAAGGAGGGGGAAAAATGACTGTTTCAATTGATGGAGTATCAAAATATTTTTCGAAACAAACTGGTACTGTTCAAGTATTAGAAGATATTAATTTCCAATTAGAAAAAGGGGATTTTGTTACAGTAATTGGTCCGAGTGGTTGCGGAAAAAGCACACTATTAAAAACTATTGCAGGTTTAGACAGCGATTTTGAAGGTGAAGTCATTATTGATGGGGAGCACATAACAAAACCGAGTAAGAAGCAAGGGTTTATATTTCAAGAACACCGTCTGTTTCCATGGTTAACAGTCGAAGAGAATATTGCAGCTGATTTGTCATTAAAAGATAAGTATGTGAAGGATAAGGTGAAAGACTGGGTTGAAATCGTCCGGTTAGACGGTTTTGAAAAATCATATCCGAAAGAAATATCAGGCGGGATGTCACAACGTGTTGCGATTGCAAGAGCATTGCTAAGGGATCCGAATGTATTATTGCTTGATGAACCATTTGGCGCACTTGATGCGTTTACCCGAAGTCATTTGCAAGAAGTGCTGCTCAACATTTGGGAACAAAAAAAGACGACAATGATATTCGTTACACATGATATAGACGAAGCCATATATCTTTCGAATCGAATTATTATTATGAGTGCAAAGCCTGGAAAAATACATAAAGTGATTGAAAATAATTTACCTTATCCGCGTAGTAAAACTTCGGAGTCATTCCAAGAAATTCGAAAGAAAGTATTACAGCAGTTTGAACACGGGGGACTAATTCAAACAAGTATATAGAGAAAGAGTGAGTATATATGTATAAGAAAATCAAAGTTCTTTCTTTTGCTTTAGCTATTTCTTTATTTTTATTCGGATGTGAAAAAAGCACAGCGAGTAGTAAGAAGGAAGATATAACAGTACAAATTGGTATACAGCAAGGATTAAGTCCACTATTACTCGCACAGAAAAAAGGATGGTTTGAAGAAGAGTTTAAAAAAGAAGGGGTTAAAGTGAAATGGACGGAGTTTCAAAGCGGGCCTCCCTATTTTGAGGCTATCGCATCGAATCGATTAGACTTTGGTGAAGTTGGGAACTCCCCAGTTATTTCCGCGCAAGCAGCAGGTATTGAATTTACCGAAATCGCTAATACAAGTTATGCAACAAAAGGAACAGGAATTCTTATACAAAAAGATAGCAAGATTACGAGTGTAAAAGAATTAAAAGGTAAAAAAATTGCAGTTGCAAAAGGAAGTAGCGCTTTTAATTTATTGTATCGAGCACTAGATAAGGAAGGTATCAATGCAAAAGATGTAAATGTTATTCAGTTACAACCAGATGAAGCACAGCCAGCATTTGAATCAGGAACAGTAGATGCATGGGCAATTTGGGATCCTTTCATATCGTTACATACGGTAAATAAAGAAGCGAAGGTGATTGCAGATGGTGACACATTGAATGTTTCTTCACCAGAGTTTTTAATAACAAGAACAAAGTTTGCGAAAGAACATCCAGAGTTAGTTGAGAAATTCCTCAAAATTTATGAAAAAGCACGCATATGGCAAGATGAAAATTTGGATGAAGCAATAAAAATATATACTTCAACCAAGAAGATAGATGCAGAGATTGTAAAAGAAGTGTTTAATCATGACAAACCCATTTTAGTTCCAGTAACGAAAGAAATAATAGCAGAACAACAAAAGACAGCAGATTTTCAATTTAAGCTCGGTTCTATAAAGAAAGAAATAAAGACACATAAAGTTGTAGATAATTCTTTCGTAGAAAAAGCATTAAAGGCGAAGTGAAAAGAGGTTTTATAAATTGGAGAATACGAAAGCGGTTATGAAAAGGGCGAGTATAACGATTGGCAAAAACAATGTAAAGAAAGAGCGAAAGACGAATGTAAAAGTGCTAGTAAGGGCGATTACTATACCGATTATCGTATTAATTATTTGGCAGTTAGCCGGCGTATTCGATTTAGTTTCTAAAACAGTTTTACCGACGCCATTACATATAATTCTAGCTTTTCAAGAACTTATAAAAACAGGAGAGTTATTCGGTCATTTAAGTATTAGTGTATTCAGGGCTGCGGCTGGTTTCTTTATCGGCGGAAGTTTAGGAATTATTTTAGGAACGATTGTTGGATTTTCAACGAGAAGTGAGCAATATTTAGATCCGTCAGTACAAATGTTACGAACTGTACCTCATTTAGCTGTGGCACCGCTTTTCGTATTATGGTTCGGCTTTGGCGAAACATCGAAAGTGTTATTAATTGCAGATGGTGCATTTTTTCCTTTATACGTTAACGCGTTTTTAGGAATACGAGGTGTAGATTCAAAGTTATTTGATGTTGCGAGAGTGTTAGAGTTTAGTAGAAGAAAATTAATTACGAAATTAATTTTACCATCAGCATTGCCGAACCTATTACTCGGTGCAAGATTGTCCTTAGGAGTTGCATGGGTGAGTTTAGTAGTAGCAGAACTTATGGGATCTACAGAAGGTATTGGCTATATGATTATGGATGCAAGGCAATTTTCAAATACAGATATTGTATTTGTCGGTATTATTATCTTTGCATTCGTTGGGAAGTTTTCTGATTCACTCGTACGTTTACTAGAAGTGAAATTCTTAAGATGGCGAGATAATTTTAAAGGAGAGACAGGGAATTAACATATAAATTATTAGGGGTAATTTATATAGAGTATTTTAGTATACGCTTTAATATAAATAAGGGGTGTGTAAAGATATGGAATTGTTATGGTTTATTCCAGCTTATGGAGATGGTCGATATTTAGGGACGACAAAAAGAGGAAGGGCAGCTGAATATGGTTATTATAAGCAAGTTGCACAGGCAGCTGATTACTTAGGATATACAGGTGTGTTACTTCCAACTGGTCAAGGGTGTGAAGATCCATGGGTATTAGCATCTGCACTTGCAGCCGAAACAGAGAAATTAAAATTTTTAGTAGCAGTTAGACCAGGACTTATGTCACCGACAGTTGCAGCGAGGATGGCATCAACATTTGATAGAATTTCAGATGGGAGGTTACTTATTAATGTAGTAGCTGGAGGAGATCCTGTTGAATTGCAAGGCGATGGATTATATCTGGAACATGATGAAAGATATGAAGCAGCGGATGAATTTTTAAAAGTTTGGAAATCGACCTTACAAGGTGAAACGATCTCTTTAGAAGGAAAGCATATTAAAGTTACGGATAGTAAAGTTGTATTTCCTCCGGTTCAAACACCGTATCCACCAATTTATTTTGGCGGATCGTCTGCTGCAGGTAAAGAAGTGGCGGCTGAACATAGTAATGTATATTTAACGTGGGGAGAGCCGCCAGCGCAAGTGAAAGAAAAAATAGATGAAGTAAAAAAACTTGCGGAAGGGAAGGGGCGTAAGGTGCGATTCGGCATCAGGTTACATGTAATTGTAAGAGAGACAGAAGAAGAAGCATGGGAAGAGGCAGAACGTTTAATTCAATATGTAGATAACGAAACAATTGAGCTTGCTCAAAAGACATTTGCAAGATATGATTCAGTTGGTCAAAAACGAATGACTCATTTAAATAAAGGTACGAGGGAGTCGTTAGAGATAAGTCCTAACTTATGGGCTGGCATCGGGCTTGTAAGAGGTGGTGCAGGTACTGCGCTTGTTGGGGATCCGTATACAGTAGCAGAAAGAATAAAAGAATATGAAGCGTTAGGAATTGATACGTTTGTTTTATCAGGATATCCTCATTTAGAAGAAGCATATGAAGTGGCAGAACTGTTATTTCCTTTATTGAAAGAAGAAAAGGAGCAAGAAAAGAAAATTGTTGGCGAAATGATAGCTGATGCATTTGCACTAAAAAAATAATGAGAAATAAAAAAACTCGCAAGTAAATCACTTGCGGGTTTTCATCGTAAACTATTAGAAAATATGGTAAAATTAAATAGTAACTTAAGGTACGGTTGGTTGTTCAATTATCACTTCTCCGAGTAGGAGGGGGGTGATAATAAGTGAGTGAAATAGCGTTGTTATTGCAAGGTGGACTGTTTCTCGTTGCATTGTTAACGTTCGTCGTCGTTTTAATAGACAAGCTCAAAAAATAACAACCCACCTATGCCAATAGAATGTGGGTTGTTTTGTTTGTAAGAAACAAATAGGATAAATGAACAATCCAATCTGCTAGGTTACGTGGACTAGTGTGTAGCCGCACACTAGTCTTTTTTATTTATATACAATTAATAATTAGTTTATGTGATTGTATTGTTCTTTTCATACTCATTATAACACAGTGTCTTTTCATCAAGAAAGGAGACCGTATGTTCTGATTTCAATTAAATCGAAGGGGTTGTTTCTTTAAATAGCCCATCCATATACTGTTTTAAAGTTTGGATATAAAATTCCTGCTTATTTACATTATTTACACCGACAATGGGTGATGAAAGTTCATATCTTTTTTCTGATAAATGAACGACAACATCAAAGATATCAAATAGACGAATGAAGCAGAACAGGCCATCTTTATCACTTAATAAAATAAAGTAATGGTTTTCACTATTTGTATTTAATGTATTCCATAAAGAACTTTTGCTTAAATCGCGTACAATGCTCTTTTCTTTTAATTCCATGAAGTCGGCATTTGATAAAATATTAGAAATATCAATCGCATCTGGATCTTCAAAATAGCCATCAACAGCTTGTACAGCGAAAGTATAAGCCATTTTTAATACGCTCATCTTGTATTTGCGGTTATCTAAAAGTAATTCACGTTGAATAGAGCTAGCTACTTTCGTTACACGTTCTTCTTTCCAAATTTCATTATGTAGTGAAATATCGTGCTTTTTACATAGTTTCATAATTAATGCATTGGAATAAAGTATTTCATCACTTACTTCTACAACATCTGTCTCAGCCGCTGCAAGTTCCTCACCATGCTCATTCGTATAGAGGGGGGAGTCAATCTGTCTTTTCATTTGCTCAATCTTAAATTGACTTAATTTATGCCGAATTAAAGGACGATCAATATTTGTTGTCATCTGTTCATGACAAGTATCACAAAATGAGTTTGTGAAATAATATCCACATAATATTTCTGGGATGACATATTGTTCACTAAGTTCTTTCGTATCTTTTCTGCAAATGATGCATTGTGTCATTTTTATCACCTTTACCTACAAATTTGTATGTATTCTTATTGTAGTGTATTTATTGGTATTTTGGAATATTGTAAAGGAAAATATTATGTGAAATTGTTGCTTATTTTGGTACAATGAAGAGAAGTGCTAGTTTAAAGGAGGATGTTTTTTGAAATCGAAAGTGCACTTTTGGACATTAGAAGTGCTAATGGTTGTAGCGATCATATTTATTTGCACAAAAATATCGTTTCTATTTCAACCGATTGGTATCTTCATATCAACATTGTTTTTCCCAATCTTAATCGCGTTATTTTTATACTTTATATTTAATCCTGTATTAGTCTTTTTGGAGGAGAAAAAAGTACCTAGAAATTTAGCGATATTACTGTTATATCTTTTTATTATAACATTAACTGCGGTTGGAGTTGGGGTAGTTGTTCCAACGATCTCACAACAGCTAATGGATTTAGTAAAAAATATGCCAAGTTATATAAAAGAGGGAAAAGTATACATACAAGATTTATCCCATCATAGATTGTTTGAATGGTTATCTACACAAAACTATGTTTCCATTGAAACAATTGAAAAAAATGCAATTGAATACTTAAAGGATATACCAAACACAATTACGTCGAGTGCAACGGCTTTATTTGGTATTATAACGAACGTCGCATTAGTTATCTTTACAGTACCGTTCATTTTATTTTATATGTTTAAAGATGGACATGCGTTTCCAGGGAAAGCAGTTAGTTTATTACCTGAGTCTTACCGTGAAGAAGGACTTCGTATTATTAAGGAAACGAACGAAACATTATCTGCATATATTCAAGGACAAGCGCTCGTTTGTATATTTGTAGGTGCTTTTACTTTTATCGGTTATTTAATTATCGATTTACCGTACGCTTTCGTTTTAGGAATTATAGCAGCATTTACAAATATCATTCCTAACTTAGGTCCATTTATCGGTGCAGCACCAGCTGTTATTGTAGGTCTGTTCGTATCTCCGATGCAAGCGTTGTACGTAATTATTATCGTAACAATTGTACAACAGTTTGAAAGTAACATCATTTCACCGCGTATTATGAGTTCGAAACTGAATATCCACCCGCTAACAATTATTATTTTAATTTTAGGGGTAGGTAACTTTGCGGGAATTATCGGAATGATTTTAGCAGTGCCAGTTTATGCAGTAACAAAAACAGTTGTATCGAACTTAGTGAGATTGTTTAAGACGAAACGAAGTAATCGGAAATAGTATATGTTGAGAAAGATACACCGCTTTTTAAGTGGTGTATCTTTTGTTTATTACTCAATGTCAAAAGTGTGAAAATGTAGTTTTATTATATATTTATTACATATCAAATATAGACATATACTTGTGTGATATAATGTCTATAAAACTATGTGGAATCCCTCTGAATTATCCAAATCATTTCTTTAGAACGTGCTATCAACATCATAATCGACTCCTTTCAATTTTTATATTTTAAAGGTTTATAGGTGAGAATAGTATTTGCTTCTACGATCTCGAATTTCGTCCATAATCTGTTTATATTGTTGTTCTTGCTTTAATTCAGTTTCAGAAAGGGTTTCTTTCTGAATTGTGATTGTTAAAAAGAAAAGGTGAAACTTCATAATACATTCCTCCTTTCGAAAGGAATTATAGATGGCTACAGTAGTGACTTTGACGTTCTTTTACATCTTCCATAGCTTTATTAATTTGTTGATCATGCAATATCTCACTGTCTGAAAACTTAGTTTTCTGAATCGTAATGGTTAAAAAGAATACTTTAAATTTCATTAGTTTTTTGCTCCTTTATAAATTATTTAGAAAAGACGGCTGTAATAAAAAGCTTGACGCTCTTTCACTTCGCCCATAATAGTTTGAATGTGTTGTTCACGTAAAATTTCTTTCTGAGAAAGCTTACGTTTTTGAATAGTGATAGTTAAAAAGAATGCTTTAAATTTCATTACATATTACCCCTTTAAAAGTTAATTAGAAAAGACGGCTGTAATAAGAGGCTTGACGCTCTTTTACTTCGTTCATAATAGTTTGAATGTGTTGTTCTCGCAAAATTTCTTTCTGAGAAAGCTTACGTTTTTGAATAGTGATAGTTAAAAAGAATGCTTTAAATTTCATTACATATTACCCCTTTAAAAGTTAATTAGAAAAGACGGCTGTAATAAGAAGCTTGATGCTCTTTCACTTCGTCCATAATAGTTTGAATGTGTTGTTCCCGCAAAATTTCTTTCTGAGAAAGCTTACGTTTTTGAATAGTGATAGTTAAAAAGAATGCTTTAAATTTCATTCGGATATTGCTCCTTAAAAATATATTTTTAATACATTTGCGTATAGTATGAACTTTTAATGTCAGTCATTTTATCAGTCAGTTGTTTTAATTGTTGTTTACGAATGATTTCTTCTTCAGATAAAGTGTCTTTCTGAAGTACAGTTGTAAAAAAGAAAATATGAAAGGTCATAAATGAATTCCTCCTTCCGAAAAGGAATTACAGGTGATCACAATAAAGTGCTTGGCGCTCCTTAACATCATTCATAGCTTTTTCAATTTGTTCATTATGAAAAATTTCATCTTTGGAAATTGTATTTCTTTGAATCGTAATACTTAAAAACAATACGCTAATAGTCATCGAATGTTGCTCCTTTCTTTAAAAAATAATATAAGAGGCTAAAAAATCGCACAAAAAAGCCACAGGAAGATATAGTTCTCCTATGGCTAGGCGTGAAAAAGCCACAGGAAAGTATACGACCTCCTGTGGCGAATTTATGAATTAATAGAAATAAAGTGCGATTTTCAATTCTCCATTAGGGTGGTCGAATTCATATTTAATTGTCCGAAAAACAAAGGTGCAGTTAACGCTAAAGTTAAAGCATGTAATTGTAATTTCATCATTTTATTCGACCTCCTTTTAGAATTTTTTCTTACGTTAGTAAGTATATACAATTAATGGATAATTGTAAACATAAAAATTGAAAATTTTTAATTTTGATTAAAATGCGTATGTTTTAAAGGGTTTTGAGTAGATGTATTGTAGTTAACGAAATATCGATAAAAATGGGGGATGCTAAATGAAATATATGCATCGTAATGTGGTTGTTATGCTAACAATTTTTTTATTTATTACTGCTTGTTCTAGCGGAGAAAGAATAAAAGAAATATCTGATGTTGAACCGGTTGATTTTAAGAAATATTCGGGGACATACGTTGGTAATAATTCAGATGTGGTTGCAATTGTTAATCATTTACCCGGTGGTGAAACATTTCAAAGTATAAGTTTGGAGAATGAAAGCATAAAGGTGAACTATGGTGCAAAAGGGAATGGAACCCTTACAGAAGACATGGTTGAGACGTATTGGTTTGATGGTAAGGATACGATGAAGAAGAATTTTCTCTTTAACGTTATTTATTTAGCGATTTTAGTACCAAATGCGAAAAGTTACGAGTTTCAAGTAGAAAATAAAAATTTCACGATAAAAAGAGAAGAGATACTATCAATCCTGTATGTAAAATTTGATGATTTTCCAAAAGAAAATGGTATATGGGATAAAAAGAAAGTAGTAAAGTTCCTTAACGATAATAATGAAAAAATTACAATGCTTATAAATGATAAAGATTTTCGGAAATCTTTATTTGTTAAATATCCAGTGAAATAATTGGAGGGACAAAGATGGAGATTGTATACAAAATTTCTTATCATAGAATGAAGGGTCATTATTTACCTAAGTTAATACAAGCAATTAGCCTCGTTAGTGAAGAAGATTTGTGGAAGCAAGGGAACTCTGTTAATTCAATTGGTGGAAGTGTATTGCATATTTGTGAACATATTTATAGAAATACTAGTCGTTATAAAAATCCCAATATAGTTTTTGAAAAGGGAATTGAAGAGTATTTTCCAGTAAAAAGACAAAGTTCTGAAGTTTTGCTACAGTACGTTGAAAAAGTATTTGATGAATGGGGAAAAGCATATATACAATCATGGGAAGAAAAAAGACATATTGAACTTCATGGTTTATTACATTTAGTGGGGCACACAAGTTATCATTTAGGGCAAATAGTAGATCGTACAAAGTCAATAAAAGGACAACAATTTAACTTTTGTCAAAATGGTATAAATGAAAAGAATTTGAGAACAAGAGTTGAAACTTTGAACTTTTAGAAAGAGAGTCATTTTTAAATAAATGACTCTCTTTTTTTTGTAAAAGAAATTTATGGAAATAAATATTTTTATGTGATATGGTTAATTACATAAGTAATGAACCTAAGAACCTAAGGTGGTGAAATTGTGAAACCTACTCTGGAGCAAAATAAATTAATATACTTACAAATTGCAGAAACGATTGAATCTGATATTTTAAAAGACATATTACTTGAAGAAGAACAAGTTCCATCGACAAATCAATTTGCGAAGATGCTACAAATTAATCCAGCTACTGCAGCTAAAGGGGTAAATGTATTAGTGGATGAAGGGATTTTATATAAAAAGAGAGGGATCGGGATGTTTGTTGCAAAGGGAGCGAAAGAAGTCGTACTTAAAAAAAGACAAAAGACTTTTATGACCGAATATTTACCTAAAGTGTGGGAAGAAGCGAAAGTGTTAGAAATATCAAAAGATGAATTGATGGATATGATTCAAAAAATTACGAAGGAGGGGAAAGAGGGATGATTGCACTTGAGACGAAAGATATAACGAAAAAATATAAAAAGAAAATAGCTGTAAATGAAGTAACACTTTCATTGGAAGAGCATAAAATATATGGTTTGCTTGGGAGGAATGGAGCAGGAAAAACGACACTATTAAATTTACTAGCAGGACAAATAACTTCAAGTAGTGGAAGTGTATTAATATTTGGTGAAAATGTATTTGAAAATAGTAAAGCGATGCAAAATATTTGTTTTGTTAGAGTGAAAGAAGAAGCTCGTTTAAGTTTTAAAGTAAAAGAAATTTTTAAGATGTGCAGCCTGTTTTATAAAAACTGGGATGGAAAATACGCTGAAGAACTTGCTGATAAATTTCAGCTTAATATGACAGTGAAATACCATAAACTATCACACGGTATGCAAACAGTCGTCGGAATTATTCAAGGGTTAGCAAGTAGAGCACCAATTACTATTTTTGATGAACCAACTACAGGTTTAGACGCAGCGCATCGTGAGTTGTTTTATAGTTTACTATTAGAAGATTACGGTGAGTATCCAAGAACAATTATATTATCAACACATTTAGTAGAAGAAGTAACTCATGTTATCGAAGAGGTAATTATCATAAAAGAAGGAAGACTGATTGTTCAATCATCTGTGGAGAATTTATTACAACAAAGTCATATTATTTCAGGGAAAAAAGATAAAGTGGATGAGTTTTCAATCAATAAAAAAGTTATAAATCGAGAAGTTTATGGAAATAAGGGGATTGTTGTTTTATGGGAAGAGCTTTCTAATGAAGATTATTATTCTCTTGAAAAAGAAGGGTTACTGATTGATAGAATTACATTACAAAAACTATTTATTCACATAACTGGTGGTGAAATAAAATGACGATTTTAATGAAGCAGTTGAAGTTACATATAAATTTTCATTACAAAGCAATTTTAATATTTTGGATTACAGCATTACTTATAAAAGGAATTACAAGTGTAATGGATTTGAGAGAAATAAGAGAAGGATTTTTACAACATATATTAAATAATCCTTCGATTGCAATTACACTGTTTATAGTAGTAAGTACTTTTATCATACAGGATGATGTGTTTCGTTTAGCAGTTTCATTTGGAGTAACGAGATTACAGTTTTTCATTGGATCAGTTTTCTATATCTTATTACAAGCTGTGGTTTTCTCATTCCTTCAAGTGATTTTTTTGAAAAATACATTGTATAGTACAGTAAATATTAGTTTAGGAGAACAATCAGTTAAACAGTTTATTGTACAACTATTATTGTATGTTACAATAGCAACTTTCTTTCAAGTAGTAGTAGTGATTAAGAAACGTTTTAAGTGGATTGGTCTTATGATTGGTGGAACATTTTTTATATCATTGAATAGTGTGCTTTATGCAGAAGTA
This sequence comes from Bacillus thuringiensis, assembly GCF_022095615.2. Taxonomy (NCBI): domain Bacteria; kingdom Bacillati; phylum Bacillota; class Bacilli; order Caryophanales; family Bacillaceae; genus Bacillus; species Bacillus thuringiensis. Next base: position 2,710,914 of record NZ_CP155559.1, on the reverse strand, counting down.
GGAATACAGGATTTAAATTCTACATCTAATCTATCTTTAATAGATATCCCATACTTTATTGTCATTTCAATTATATTAACTATCGTCTATGTCGTGACTAGCGGTATATTTATTCGAAAGGTATCATTTGAGCAAACAATTTAAAATATAATTAAGTATATATTTGAGGAGAGTAGGAAAAACAAATGGGAGACACATCTTCACTCATTACAGTCTTTTTATGCATTGCACTACTAATATTTTGGCGTCGATATCGTTCTATGCATAAGCCAATAAAGGGATCGGGAAAACGTATTTTATGGCCATTACTATTTTTAACACCAGGTATTGTATGGTTTTTGGGTCCCGTGCATCCAGCTATATTACAAGTAGTTATAGCGGTATTTATTGGTGTACTTTTCGCTGTACCGCTTATAGTTTTAACAAATTATGAGCGGAGAGATGATGGGAATATTTACACGAAAAAAAGTGCTGCCTTTTTAATTACTTTTATTGCACTTGTCGTTTTGAGATACGGTTCAAGACAATATATTGTTGACTTAGATCAGCAAACAATAGGTTTATTATTTTATGTTGTTGCAGTATCGTATATTATTCCTTGGAGAATTGCCTGTTATATAAAGTTTAGGAAAGTTTGGCGGGAAAATAATAATCACACTATATGAAAACTTCTCATTTGAGAAGTTTTTTTATTTTTACATGTAAGCAAAACAAGTTGTTGAAGGGCAGGCTGTTATTGAATATGATACATATTATAATGAGGAAAAGTTGAGGGGATAAAAATGCGTACAATTTTAGTTTTTCTAAATAATATTTCCATCGATAAAATAGAGAACATTAGACATAAACATGATCCTTTATTTGGATTAATTCCACCGCATATAACAATCGTATTTCCATTTAAGAGTAATATTTCAAGTGATGAATTAAAATCTCATATTTTGAATTTATCAAAAGGGGTAGGAAAAATCGAAATTGAGTTTGCAAATCATATTACTAGTGTAGGAAACTATTTGTTTTTAGAAGTTGAGGGAGGGAAAGAACAAATAGAAGAACTACATGATAGGCTATATACAGGACCTTTAATACCATTTTTGAAAGAAGATATTCCGTACATACCGCATGTAACAGTCGGGAGAAAAGAAAGTGCTGAGTTAGCTGCTAAAGTAGCTAAGGATATTCATAGTTTCCCTGAAAAGTTACAATGTGTAGTTGATAGAATTAGTGTAGAGCGAATTGGAGAGAACGGGGAATCAATTATTGAATTTGAAGTACCGTTGCAAAAAAGCTGACAAGCGTCAGCTTTTTTTATTCGTAATGTAAAGTAGAGCACCAATCGCACCGCTATTACCACCATCGCGTAAAAAGATTGGTGTTTTATTTTGATATTTTGTGTAGTTACTAATAATATTTTGAAGGTGTACGTTATTACATAGAGTCGAACCAATATAAATAATATGGTCAATGTTTTTTGTTTCGGCAAATTGTAGGCTTAATGCAGTAACGACTTCACCGACAAGTCCTTGCACAGTTGCTAGTATATCAGAGCTGCTAAAATTTGAATCTGTTTTAGTAGCTTTGCCGAAATTACTTGCAGTTAAGCTATTATCAATAGGAGAGAGAATGCCATCATAAATATCTCCAACCGTAATATCTAGTGCTTTTCTAGAACCTAATTTTGTTAAAGGAATCACATCTTCAAAATGATCTATATTTGTTAATAATTTTGAAAGCCCCATAATAGTACCACCGCCAACACCGGTACCACCAGCTCGAACATATTTGTCGTTATAAACGTAATGAATGGAAGTACCTGTACCGATATTTGTTAATATAAAGTTATTTATATCATATTTTTCTTCTTTTAATATGTATTGGACACCTACTAGAGTAGCTTCAAATTCGTTTCGTTCTACTATTTTATATGAGTGTGAAAGTAGTTGCTGTAATTGTTTTGCTTTACCACCTGTAATACATATTTGTTTTATACGAGTGTTTTTCTTAAGCCAATCTATTATTTTATCTTGTTCATTTGAATAAAATTTTTCAAAAGCTAATTGCTTTTGTTCGTTCAAATAAGCAATTTTCGTTAATGTTCCTCCAGCATCGATACCGATAGTACTTTCCATTTTCTTGCTCCTAACCAAGTGATTTGTTTACTCTATTCATGTTGGTGAGACGAATTTGTAGGAGGTAGATACCCCGCGGATTAAATCGTCTCTAATCTGCTTGATATATTAATAGCTTTTCCACAGTTACAATCGGCTGATTATTAACAGTTGCAGTACCTTTACCGAGAATAAAACCTCGACGATTGCGAGTTAATTCATAATATAAATCAAGTTTATCACCGGGATATGCGTTTCCATGGAATTCAACCCCATCTAATGAGGAGAGGAACCCTAGACCTTCAGAGTCATTTGGATGTACAAATGCACTAACCTGAGCAAGTGCTTCTACAATTAGCATATGAGGCATATGTTTTTGACTATCATTTATAAACCATTCATTATTCGTAATGAGTTTATATCCTGTAACAGATTCACCAAGTTTTACATTTGTTACTTTATCAATCATTAAAAATGGATAACGATGAGGAAGAGTGTCTTTAATGTGCATATGAGAGTACCTCCAATGAATAATACCCCTGCTACAGTTAAGCAGGGGAGTTACCATTAATTTTTAACTAATTCATTTACTTTTTCAAGAGAAAAAATACCACTATTTCTAATGTTTTCAACAACTTGTTGTAACACATCTTTATCTTGAACGAGTGCAATACGTACAAAGCCTTCTCCGTGAGGCCCAAATGCATGACCTGGTGTAACAACGACATTCGCACGATCCATTAATGCATAAGCGAAATCTATAGAAGTCCAGCCTTTCGGAATTTCGGCCCAGACGAACATACTACCAGCTGGTTTATCAACATTCCAACCAAATGTTCGGAATCCATCAACTAAAGTATCTCTACGTTCTTGATAAATACCGCGATTTTTCTCGCAAAACGAAGCGCCATTTCTTAGTGCAGCTGATGCTGCTTTTTGAATTGGTAAAAACACTCCGTAATCTGTATTTGATTTAAACTGCGTAAGTGCACGAACAATTTCTTCATTACCAATCATATAACCAATACGGCTACCTGCTAAACTATAGCTTTTTGACAAAGAGTTGATTTCTACGCCAACTTCTTTAGCCCCAGGTACAGAGAGGAAGCTAATTGGTTTATTACCATCAAAATAAAACTCAGCATAAGCAAAATCATGGACAACAATAATGTGATGCTTTTTCGCGAATGCAATTACCTCTTTAAAGAAATCTTCATGAGCCATTGCCGGAACTGGATTCCCTGGGAAGTTTAAAATCATCATCTTCGCTTTATCGGCAATTTCTTCAGGAATTAGCTCTAAGTTAGGTAAGAATTCATTCTCTTTCTTTAATGGCATGTAATAAGATGTTGCACCAGCCATTTGAATACCTGTTTCATAAGCTGTATATCCTGGATCAGGAACTAATATAATATCTCCCGGATTCGCATAAACCATAGGTAAATGAACGAGTCCGTCTTGTGAACCCATTAATAATAAAACTTCTTTATCGGCATTTAAAATAACGTTATGAGTGTTGTTGTAATATTCAGTTACAGCTTCGTGAAATTCTTGAATACCACTTAATGTGTATCCATAGCTTTCTTTTTCACTTGCTGTATGTACCATTTCTTCTCTTACAAAGTCAGCAGGCGGCATATCAGGATTCCCGATACTTAAATCAATCATTTTGTGACCTGCTGCAATTTTTTCTTTTTTATAGGCCCCTAATTCACTAAATATAGAAGATTGGAATGCTTTCATTCTAGTTGCTAACGTGTAAGTCATCAAAACCCCTCCTAAAAACAGTGTTTTCTTTCTGCGTTTTTAATTATTCTGAAAACACATGGTTACATTTTATCATTTTTTTATGAAAATTAAAACGATTGACAAATTTAGAGGGAGGATAAAAAAACGCAGAAAATATTTTCTGCGTTTTAAATGAAGGGTAATCATTTCTTCTTATATGTACATAATTTTTCAACTGCATAAAAGTATACGTTTAATTTGCCATCGACAACTTGTATAGTTTGATCCGATGTAAATGAGTTACCATAATCAATGTGATACGCATTAGAATCCTTTACAAATGAGCCTTTGTATAAATCTTCTTTTTCCTTTGATGTTTGCATCTCTACTAAGTTTTGAACAATTTTTTCTTTCTTTTCTTCTTTTACAACTGTTTCAAATTTATAAGATGCAGGGCAAAGACCATTTTTGTTGTCAACAACTTCCCAAGAACCGTATATATCATTATTACTACATCCGCTAAGTAGTATGATGAATAATGGAATAATTAATAGAACCTTTTTCATTTTGTACTCCTTTCTTTTCATTTTTAATAAACGTGCGAATTCGATAGGTATATTGTAATAAATAAAGTTTAAATTTTTATAAAGAATTATTTAATTTCATATAAAAATTGGGGGGAAGGTAAGGTTTTTAAAATAAAAAGGCATGAATCTAATGTAATACAGATACATGCCTAGTGTGCTATCTTATATTTTGTTTTTTGAGAATAAATGAAGCGGAAAGAAGAATGACAATGCCGTTTAAAATATACACATTTACAATGGAAGAAGTTAGGTTAATTGCTCCAAAACCAGTTTTATCGAATATAGAAGTGAGTGCCGTAGTTGTCAAAAAAATAATAGGCGTTAGCAGTAAAAATATGAAGCCTGCCAGAACTCTCCTTTTAAAGCTATGTTGAGATAGGGAAATCGCTAAAAAGTTTATGATGCTAAACATAACTAATACAACAAAAAGGATAATAAATAACTGGATGCCATCAGACATTTTGCGCCTCCTATATACCTTATTTATATATTATATTCGAAAGCAAAATGGGTACTCCTTTAAATCATTTCAGTAAACGTGTTAAATTATATATAACAAAAAGCATGGATTCATCTAATACTACTAAATCCATGCTTTTTGTTTATGTTATAAATTCGCAGATTGCGAAGGCTGTTTTTCGTATTGTTTCTGTTTAGATAATGAAATGAAAATAATTAATAATGAAATGACACCGAAAATTAAGACCATGTACTGTAAACCAATCGTATCTAAGAAGAAACCAGTACCGAGTAAAACGATTTGGAACATAACTCTCTCAAACATATTACGGAATGAGAAAAGACGGCCGTGATAGCTTTTTTCCACTTTCGTTTGGAAAATTGTCGACATAATAGGGAAGAAGCAACCGACACTAAAACCAAACAAACCAAATGATGTAAGTGACATCCATTTTATATCGCTAAAGAACAAGGAAAGGTGTGCAAAAGCGGTACAAACTGCGAAGAAATATAATAATTTTTCAGGTTTGAAATGGTCAGATAAACGTTTAATAACGAAGGCCCCTAACATAAATGCGACACCTTCAATTGTATAAATAAAGCCTTTAATCGTTGGATCATGTTGCATTTCACTAATGTTGATTACCATTAAATTAAATCCGGCTATAAATAATAGAGGGATAATACTTAATATAAGTGCTGTAAAAGCAATAGGAATTCCTTTTAAAATACGAAATACTTCCATAAAGCTATTATCTTTTGTAGCTTGTTTACTTGGTGTTGTTGATTTCTTATCTTCGAATTGTAGGAAGAAAGTTGAGAGGAATAATAAAGCGTACGCTGCCATTGAGAAGGCATACATATACTGTAAACTCATTACAACTAAAAGAATTCCACCTAGTGAAGTACCCGCAATACGAGCGATTGTACCAACGTTCATATGTACACCGTTCATTTGTAATAACTCATGCTCACGTACGATGAGTGGAATTACAGATTGTAATGCAGGAAAGTAAAATGCTGCTGAAATTTGAAGAGCAACCATAAATGCAATCATAAATGCGATACTTTCAAATTGGATAGCGAAAAACATGAAAATAACACTTAAAACTCGACCGAATCCAGCGTAAAGAAGAACTTTTTTCTTTTCATACTGATCAATTATGCGACCAGCCATAGGACCAACTAAAACACCGGCTAATAGTCCGATAAATAATATAACTGATTTCATGAAATCAGAAGGGACATATTTTTGCATAAATTCAAGGTTGCCAAGAATACCAAGCCATAACCCTAGACCAGCAATAAACTCCCCAATTAAAACGATCCAAACATTTTTATTACGCCACATAATATAAAACCTCTCCGTCTTTTAAAATGAAAAACTCGTATATAAAACCTCCTTATTTTATGTATTATTTATAACGAACTTTTTTAGAGTCAGAGTCTATATTACGTGTTTCATGAGTGGAATTCAATCTTTTTGATTTGTCAAAAATTTGATGTGTTAATTGATGAAATAAGTGAATCAAAACGTAAAAAAATTATGATTAAAGCTAATAGAGAGTAAGGATAAATATAAAAAAGCAAGAACGTATAACTACGTCTTGCTTTTCTCAAGTACAAAATTAAACATTAATTTCTTTTAGCAACATTTACGCTCTTGTCCAATAGCTAAAGCGCTAAAAGATAGAGGACCAACAACTTCTGCACTTGCACCACTAGTAAGGTTTTCTACAGTTAATGAATATACATGAGTTCCGCAGTTTAAATCTTGATCTATAGCTTGAAATGTTTGAGCGTAGAATTGTTCAGAATCTGTTGATTCAATACCTACTTGTGTATTGAAAATTTCAACGTTATCACGGAAAATTCGAAATAATACTTGTGAAATCTCAGTTATACCTTCAACTCCAACTGTAGCAATTAATTCCACACGATTATTACGTGCGTCTCTTCTTGAAATTTTTAATTTGATTTTTGCAAGAATTGCTCTATCTGGAGAAGCTGGAATTGCAAAAGTTGTTTCACCAGTTTTACTAATAGGTTGAGTAGCTTGGTAATCAATGATATGAGTCATGTTCGTCACCTCCTCATATACTAAAATATGAAAGCAGTGATGAATTAGCTTGGACAAATACTAGAATATTTTAATAGAGTACACAACAATTGTTGAAAAGAAGTAATTTACATAAAAGCATCAAGAATATATCACAATAAGATGATGTTTTTCTTAATGCTTTTTGTAATTAAGCAGAATATTCTTCTTTACGTACTTCAAAAAATTCATTACGTCGTAAGTAATTATAGATTTTCTCTGAAACCTTTTCTTCTTCAGACACTAAGAAACGATGATCAAAAGCGTAGAAAGATTGACCTTTAATTAATTTTACGTAATACATATTAAACGCCTCCTGACACTTGATTATTACTTGCTTCATATTATGATGGCCTATATGTCTGCTAAAAATACTTGGAGTTTCAAAGGGGTAAGTAAAGGGATGAAAGAGCTTACAATTCTGTAAGGTTTATGTCACCTTTTTCGATAGTTTACATTCATCAATCTCTTCTATACTACAAATAAGTTACATAAAATAAGGGGGTAAAAAGATGGATGAAGTAATCGGAGAAGTAGTAGCAGGTATTTGTGAATTTGTAGTAGAAGTAACAGCTGATGCTATTGGGAATTTAGTTTCCGGGAATGATGAGGAAAAAGAAACATTATAATAGTTTGTAAAAGTATACAGATGATCCAAATATAAAGACTGATTTCTAAAAAGGAGTCAGTTTTTTATTTTTTACATTACATTAATTTTATTTGAATATTCATTTGTTATTATGTTTGTGAAACCCATAAAGGAGGTGAATAAATAAAGATGTCGAATTTAGGGTCTGATTTATCTGATTCTCGTTTGATTGTGGCGAATGTGGAGGAAAAGGAATATCACTTTATTGTCCGTGAACATCCGATTGTAGGGAAAATTATATCGCTATTGGAAAATGGAAAAGAATATGGTTTAATAGATAAACAAATCGCGAATAAAGATAAATTTATAAAATCGGAGCTTACTAAATTAGAGTATTTTAACATAGATGTTCTATATCATACACCTGGATGGATATGGATTGGCATGGATCAATCTGGTTTACATGCTCGTGAGGCTACTTATAACGAAGTAGACGTTATTAGGAAGTTGAAAGAGGATTTATATTATATAGATGTATATGAAAAAGTAAAAATGTAATAAATATTTAGTCAGGCTAGGGGACAAGTTCCCGTAGCCTTTTTTGTTTAGCAATAAAACGCAAAATCTATATTATGTTGATGATAGGACAATATGATAAGAAGTAAGCTGAAAAGAGGATTTGAAAATACAAAAAGAGAACTTTAATTATTACATGAATCCTATATGTAAATAACAATAGAAAGAAGATGATAAAATGAATAAAGAAGAGCTTGTAAAACAACAGTTTGGTAATAATGCGGAAAAGTATGTAAAAAGTAAAATTCATGCAAAAGGACCGGATTTACAATATGTAGTTCAACAAGTGGAGTCTCGTCATAATAAACGTCTTCTTGATATTGCTACTGGCGGAGGACATGTTGCGAATGCATTAGCTCCATTGTTCCAAGAAGTAGTTGCTTTAGACTTAACAGAAAAAATGTTAGAGAATGCGAAAAACTTTATAAAAAGTAATGGACATGAAAATGTATCTTTTGTCGCTGGAAACGCTGAAATTTTACCGTTTTCCGATAGTTCTTTTGATACGATTACGTGCCGAATTGCAGCACATCATTTTACGAATCCAGCTCAGTTTATATATGAAGTAAATCGTACGTTAGAACATAATGGATTGTTTATTTTAATAGATAATGTTTCACCAGAAAATAATGAATACGATACATTTTATAATTTTATAGAAAAAAAGCGGGATCCGAGTCATGAACGAGCGCTGAAAAAAACAGAATGGATTACTTTGTTAGAAAAAAATGGTTTGCAAATGCAGTCATGTCTTACTTTTGACAAGAAATTTGATTTTGATTGGTGGTGCGATATGATGAATGTACCTTTGCAAAAGCGTGTGAAGTTAACAGAATGTATGATGAAAACATCAGTTGAAATGCAAGAATTCTTCAACATTCAATATGAAAATAATAAAATCAAGTCGTTTTATACCGAAATGGCGTTGTTTATATGTAAAAAAAGCGCGACATTAAAAAGATAAATTTCTTGCAGTCTTTTCAAAGTACGGTATACTTAGTAACAGAGAAAATGAGAATTGAGGAAATGTAATAATGATTCGCGTACGTATTGAAGGAACTGAAGAAGAAATGCTTGAATTTATGGAGAAAATGCCGGATATTCCTGGATTTGAAAAAACACATACGAGAGAACCGAGAAAAGGGAATAATCCAAAATATGATTCAAGTAAAAATGTACTAGCATATTTGTCTTATAAAAAGATTGAAGTCGCCAATAAATAGGCGGCTTTTTTAGTTTGCACCGTTTCACAGCCTTGTCTTTTTCACATAATAATAATAGTAGATTATGCTGAAGAGGGGTGAGTATAGTTAATAAGAAAATCATCTTTTTTGGAGACTTTGGTATCGACGATGCTGTGGCGTTAATTTATGCAAATAAAACATGTAAATTAGATATTATAGGTATTGTTGCTGAATATGGGAATGTATCGCGAGAAATCGTAACGGAAAATGTGTATTTTTTAGAAAGATACTATGCTACAGAAGTAAAAATCATTGAGGGTGCAGCAAGACCGATGACAGCTGAAGAGCCTTTGTTCTTTCCTGAAATTCATGGGGATCACGGTTTAGGACCAATTATTCCACCTGATATGAGGATTTGTAAACGGGAAAACTTTTGTGAATTAATTAAATTAATTGAACCTTGTCCAGAAGATGTTATTATCGTAGCGACAGGACGATTAACAACATTGGCAACGTTATTTTTATTATATCCAAATGTAATGGATAAGGTATGTTCGTATTATATTATGGGCGGTGCTTTTTTATTTCCGGGTAACGTTACTCCTGTATCAGAAGCTAATTTTTATGGAGATCCAATTGCCGCAAATATTGTGATGAAGTACGCAAAGAATGCGACTATTTATCCGTTAAATGTAACGCAAGGAGCCCTCATTACTCCTGAAATGGTGGATATAATTAATAAAGAAGGAACAGGGCAAGCGAAGCTTATTAAACCCATGATTGATTTTTATTATGAAAACTTTTATAAAAAAGAATACCCGGGTATTGCTGGAAGTCCGATTCACGATTTACTTCCGTTTATTTCTTTTATAAATGACGATATTTTTGAATATAAAAAATCTGCAGTTTGGATTAGTACGACAAATGACGTAACAAGAGGACAAAGTGTGGCAGACTTTAGAAAAATAGCTGAACCGACAATGTTTGATAATAGACCTATTCAAAAAATTGCAGTTGGTTTTAACTATCCAGCTTTTAAAGAAGAGTTTATGCGAACAATATTAAAACCTGACTGTCCCTAATGTGTGAAATATGAAAGGCATCAACTATAAGTAGAAAAAGCTGGTCGTTCATTATTTTAAAATAATCTAATAGTTACCCTGTATGAATAACTAATGAAAAATGTAACATAACTAATGGTAAGCAATTGTTTCTAATTATATTTTGATCTGTGAAATTTAAAGGAGGTTATCATATGATTTGGTCTTTAATCGTTGGTGGTATATTAGGATGGTTTGCAAGCTTAATTACTGGAAAGGACGTACCGGGTGGCGTAATTGGTAATATTATTGCTGGTATTATCGGTTCTTGGATTGGTACGAAATTACTTGGTAGTTTTGGCCCTGTAATAGGCGGGTTTGCAATTATTCCAGCCTTAATTGGTGCGGTTATTTTAATCTTTATTGTAAGTTTCTTATTACGAGCAATGCGAAAATGAATGTAAGGACTGTTTACATTTGTAAGCAGTCCTTTTTATATGTTATGCTAGTATTATACAATCAGGAGGTGTCAACATTGAAAACATTTACAGTAAATTTCCATCAAGAAGATAATGCAAAAGCGACAACAGTACATAAATTAAGTGAAGAGGACTTCAATAAAGCAACAGAAAAAGGTACTCGTCATCTATTTGATTTAGATACAAACGTTGGATTCTTCGTATTCTTTGACGCAGAAGATGCAGAAGGAAATGATCAATACTTAATGCTACAATATGAAGGAGATCATGAAGAGCCAACTGCGTGCTACGGATTTGATTTAAAATTATACTATCAATTTTTAGCACTATACTTAAACGATCTTGAATTCCAAGGCGAAACGGATGAGGAAGAGGAAGAATATGGCCCAATTCATCATTTAGCTCACTTACTTTATCATATTGTTGAAGACGGTAAGTCAATCGAAGTGTAAAAATACATATGTAAAGCTGCCCTTTTTGGGCAGCTTTTTTCATTATTATGATGAATGTTATGATTTACATAATGGTAAATGGATTTCTGATGGTGATAGATGGTTTGACTAAACAAAAAAGCAACAAAGAAGGATGAATCTTCTTTGTTGCTTTTTCTACTTTTAAAGAAGGATTACAGTGTAAATGGCGAGAAGGGATATATTAAGGAGATGGGAAAAATGATAAATAATACAATTCCAAGTTTTTTGAAATTGTGGGAAAGTGACGATGTAGAATTAGAAGTTCTTAATCAATACTTTACTTCGCATCCAGAGATATTTGAAGAATACTTTAAGTATCATTGTCCTAAAACGAGAGAACGTCTTTCTAATGCTATTAAACAATACCCCGAAAAAATAAAAGATATTCGTATCATTGCAGAAGTATTACCGGCTATTATTCATGAGATAACGAACGAATATCTTTATAAATATAACTTTGATGTAAATATGAAATTCCATATATTTGTTGGAGGCTTTGGCTCTAATGCTTTTGTAGAAAGAGAAATTATTGGAGACTTGTTTTTCGCAGCAGAAAAATTATCTCCTGATTTAAATCACCTTCGTGTTATTGTCGCTCACGAAATTGGACATATATATCATAATGTTATGTTACAAAATGATGGAATGGACTGGGGGAAAGCCGATTGGGCTGATGCGACAGTTAATCTGTATCGCGAAGGTGTTGCAACGTATTTATCAAAACAAATTATGAAAGGTTTAAATGAATCAGTGTATTACTCATATGACAATGAGGGTGGACGTTGGTTGCAATATTATATAGAAAATGAAGAACATATAAAGAAACGTTTTTTGGATGATTATATAGAAGGGTGGACGTTTGAAAAAGAGAAAGAGTGGTTTCGGTTATCTGGCGGACAATATTTTGGATACAACCGACTTAGTTATTTTTTAGGAACAGCTTTTGTAGAATACGTTGCACAAGCATCGGGAGAGAGTGAAGTATTTACTTTTTGGAACAAACACAATTTGAAAAGAGATGTAATGAATTGGTTATCGAAATGAATAAGATTATGATAGGGGGCTGAAATGTATGAAAGTGTATGTAAAGATAGGTATGTTATTTCTCGCTTTTACATGCATTTTTACATTAGTAGCATGTAAAGGGACGGACGAAAAAAAGGATACAGACCCAACAACGGAAAATAGTAAAAACGAACAGAATAATTCTGCTGAAAAAAAGAAAGAACATGATGCAAAATCAAATAATGAAGGATCAGCAAAACCAAAGACAGATTCAAGCACGAAAGATACAGTAATAAATCAAAAATCAATTAACCACGTTAAAAATTTGTTTGAACTAGCGAAAGAAGGAAAAGTACCTAATGTTCCGTTCGCAGCTCATACAGGAGATATTGAAGAAATAGAAAAAGCGTGGGGGAAAGCTGATAAAACGGACCAAGCAGGAAACGGAATGTACGCTACCTTTACAAATAAAAATGTTTCGTTCGGTTTTAATAAAGGATCACAAGTTTTTGATGTACGCTCCTATCATGCAGAGCTAAAGTTAATTACATTACAAGAAATTGAAAAGGCATTAGGAAAACCAAACTCAGTTAAAGTAAATGGTGAAGATAAAATATATGTATATAAAGTAAACAATCAGTTTGAGTTAAAATTTATCATTCCAAAATCGACTGGTAAGGTAAATCATATTTCGGTATTTTCGCCAGAGGATAGTATAAATAAAATGGCAGGGTAATAAAGAAGGCTATCACCAAAGGTCATCAAGACTTTTGTGATAGCCTTCTTTTTACTATTAAAAGGATGAGGAAAGCAGCCTATAAAACATGAGGAGTATGCTCTGAAATGTCTTTATTTATTTTATTACGTTCTAAATTTTGAACAAAAAGAGCTTGAATAATGCCCCCAATTATTAAGAAACAAGCACAAATATAAAATAGCATACTGCCGTTTAGTTTGCTTAATAAAACCGCACCAAGTACAGGACCGCACGTTCGAGATACATCCCAATGTAAGCCGTAAATTGAAAAATACAATCCACGTTTATCTGAAGGAGCGATTTCTGAAACGAATCGAAGTAAATGGTTTAAAGCAATACTTCCACCAATGACTAAAAAGAGTAATGTAAAAAATAGTGACGTGATTGTTGCTGAAAGCCCGTAGCCAAGTGCAGCTACTGTATAGCAGGCATAAGAAATAATGATGATTTTCGCCATGGAAAATCGTTCAGACCATTTCACGAGGAAAACTTGCAGAAAGATTTCCATAATAGCTTTGCATGTTGAAATAAAAACGAGTATGAGTTCGAAATCCGGAAAAGTATGTTTCACGAAAATAAGATAATTCGTCTCAGTTTGTGCATAAAAAAAGCTAATAGGAAGTGTAGAAACCATAAGTCCAAATACGGCGTAATGTTTGTGTACAAAATGTTTTGGAGATGATACTTCAAGCTTTTGCGTTGGTGTCGCCATTGCCGGAGCGGTTTCTGGAAGCTGCGTCCAAACAACGACTGCATATACTATAAGTACAATGCTTTGCACTGTAAATACATATTCAGGGTGAGTCTTATAAAAAATAGTACCGATTAAAGGGCCGATTAGGGTACCTATTGCTCCCATCGTTTGCAGAAGAGAGAAGATTTCTGCTTGCTGATTTTGTTTTGTTAAATCAGCTATTTGTGCACGTTGAGCAGGAATATATAAGGAACGGCCAACCCCATTTATGACATATAACAAAGCAAATATAAAAACGGATTGAGCAAAGATGAAGCTGCCGATTGCAACACTTTGTAGCAATAAGCCGAGTAACATAATTTTCTTACGCCCATATTTATCAGTCACTCTTCCAGCAATAAGTGTAAATATAATGTCCGAAAGCGGTTGTAACCCGAAAATAAGCATAGTCATCATAATATTGCCGTTTAGCATCTTATTAACATAAATAATCATAATGATAGCTAACATTGATTCTGTTGTTCGAGTTAATAATTCACCGCACAGTCTAATGATGATTGGTTTATTGTAACGTAATAAGAGATGATTCAATATTATTTCCTCCTTTCTATATTGAAATGATAAGATGAAAGGAGAATTGGAAAAAGGGTAAAAAGAATAGGGAGTATTTTTCACCTTTTAGGGGGAATATGATGTTTATTTTAGATCAATATATTGAACTATGGTGTGCCTATGGTAAAGAGAGGCAAGAAAGAGAACAATTAGAAGTAACAGTACAAATGATAGCAAAAACATTATTTTGTACGGAGCGTAATAGTAAATTAATTATAAAAAAATTAGAAGAGTTACATTGGATCACTTGGTTTCCAGGGCGCGGGAGAGGGAATCGCTCTAAATTAATATTTCAAAAGCAACCAATTCCACTAATTTTAGAAAGAGGAAAAGAACTAACGAAAAAAGGGGATGTGAAAAGTGGAATTTCATTTGTGGAACGCTACAGCTCACAATTTCCATTAGTAAAGAAAGAGTATGAAGCTTGGGTAGATTCCATATTTGGTCATCAAATAGAACGGACACTTGAAGGAAGAAAAGATGTACTTCGTTTGCAAGTACAAATGAACTTGGACATCGCTTTAGATCCGGTTTACGCTACAATGCGCTCAGAATGTCATATGGTTAAACATATTTTTGATACACTCGTATATGTTAATGAGGAAACAAATTCTATAGAACCTAGACTTGCTTTTCACTGGCAATATAATGCTGCTGAAAAGGTTTGGACATTTTATTTAAGAAAAAGCGTTTATCTTCATAATGGAAAACGACTTACTGCACAACATGTTATACATTCATTGAATCGATTTATGAAAGCAGAAAACAACCCACATGCATGGATGTTACAACATGTTGATAGTTTCCGTGCAGTGGATGAATTTGTTGTTGAAATTCAATTACATACAGAAAATGGTGTGTTTTTACATATGCTAAGTGCAGAACAGTGTTCTATCGTAAATGAAGATGAAGCAGGAAGCTTTATTGGTACAGGTCCTTTTATATTACGTGAGAAAAATGCACAGTTATTCGTATTAGAAGTGCATGATTTATATTATCGTGAAAGACCTTTTCTTGACCGAATTGAACTAATGAATGTAGAGAAAAATGTAAATACGTATGACGTGTTAGTAAAGGCACAGTATAAAGATAAAGAAAAGCCCAATAAAGAGCTGTCTCGGCTTGAATCGAACGTGACATATGTAACGTGCAATCTTGTAAAAGAAGGACCAATGCAAGATGAGTTGTTTCGAAAAGCGCTACATAAAATTATTCATGGCGATAAAATTGTTCAAGAACTCGGCGGAGAACGTGGAGAAGTGGCAAAGAAACTAATATTGGCGAATGAAAGCATAGTAGAGATTGAGGAAGATATCGAAAGGTTAATTAAAAGGAGTACGTATCATAATGAAGTGCTACAACTCTACACATTTACAGGACGAGATCACGTTGAAGATACACAATGGATACAAAAAGAGTGTGCGAAGTACGGGATTCGTGTAGAAACTAATTTTCTTGAAATAGAAGATCTGTTAGAAATAAGTACGATACAAAGGGCTGATATGATGCATGATAGTGCAACTATTAGCGAACGAATTGAAGATAGTCTGCTATATATGTTCCTTACAAAAAATAGCTTTATTCATGGACAAAGCAGCATGGACTTTCATCAAACGTTGTCCCCGTATTTTAAACAAGAACGAGTAGAAAAAAGAGTTACATTGTTACGCGATATTGAGAACACTTTGTTACGTCACATTCATATTATTCCTTTATACCGGAACAAACAACAAGTAACTTCTCACGAAAAAGTACAAAATATAATGATTAATTCACAAGGGTGGATTGATTTTTATGAAATATGGTTTACATGTTGATATATAAGGGTTTTTACGCATTTTATAGGATGCGTGAGAACTCTTTTTTTGTGTGAAATATGGTTGTTTTACACATTGTTACGCTACTTGTGATAAAAGTCTATTTACAGCGTAACAGTGTTATGTTACATTGTTATCAGGAAGGAGTGTTATACAGTTGAGTACAGATTTAATTTCAAAAAAAGATTTATTAGAACTAACTGGTATTTCATACGGACAGTTATATAGGTGGAAAAGAAAAAATTTAATACCGGAAGATTGGTTTGTACGAAAGTCAACATTCACAGGTCAAGAGACATTTTTTCCGAAAGAAAAGATATTAGAGCGTATTGATAAAATCCAAACGATGAAAGAAGATTTATCTCTTGATGAACTAGCGAATATGTTTTCACCGAGTGTAAGAGAAATCCTTTTAACAAAGGAAGACGTCTTACGTAAAGGGATTGCATCAGAGCCAGTTTTACAATTCTTCATAGAACAAACGAATAAAACAACAGAGTTTCAATTTGTAGATATTCTTTATGTGTATATGTTAGAAGAATTACTACAATCAGGAGAGATTAGTTTAGAAGAAGGAAAAATGGTCTTACAAGTTTTACGTGAAAATTATGAAGCGATTAAGCATAAAACTTGTGATTTAATCATCGTTCGAAAGTTAGGGATTTCTACATGTTTCTTAGTTTCAAACGTGGATGATTTAATTTTTGAAAAAGGAACCAAAATTGTTTTACGCGAAGCGATTATGAAATATACCGAAGCATTAAAAACGAAACTGTTGTAGTGGAGGAGAAAGTATGCGTACAGATAATTTGATTATAAATGGTTACGGTTCATCGAATGGCGGCGAGTTTCATAAAGTGCAATTAAATGGAAAAGGGACAGTTAATGGAAATATTGATTGTGACCAGTTTGAATGTAACGGTTACGGTGCCGTTACTGGAAATTTGAAAAGTAGCAATGCAAGAATTAGTGGATCAGGTAAAGTTGATGGTACAGTTATTGCGGAAACGATGCGAATTGATGGGAAGGCAACAATTACGCAAGATGTGAAGGCGAACAGTTTAAAAATTGCAGGAAAAGGTACGATAGGTGGAAATGTCACTGGTGAAGAATTTAAAGTCAATGGTCAAGCGACAATTGACGGTAATTGTGAAGTAGATACTTTTTCTTCAGAAGGACAATTTACAATTGGTGGATTATTAAGCGCCGATGAAATCAATATTAATATTCACGGTACATGTCGAGCGAAAGAAATTGGCGGTCAAACGATTAAAGTAAAACATAGACTAAGTACTTTTAGTAGACTTTTTAAATCAGTATTTGGTATGCAGTTAGAGGCTGAACTATTAGAAGGTGACAATATTGATATTGATTATGCTCACATAAGAACGGTAAGAGGAAACAATGTGAGAGTAGGAGCGAACTGTGAGATTGAACTCATTGAATATACGGGTGTTCTTACTGTCGATAAAAGCGCAAATGTAAAAGAGATTAAGCAGGTTTAATGGGAGGGAGAAAATAATATGGAACATCAACATAGCCTTACGGTCAATGGTTCTGGTAGTTCAGCAGGCGGGGATTATAACAAAGTGAAGATACGCGGCGAAGGAACGATTTCTAATGATATGAGTTGTAATGAATTTAAAACGTACGGAACGAGTGATGTACAAGGTAATATGAAAGTAAAAGATTATGTTGTGTATGGCGATAGTGAAGTACAAGGAAATGTAACTGCGGAATATGTAAAAGTATATGGAAATACACAAATGAATAGTGATGCTCATATTGAAAAAACGAAAGTAAGAGGTATGATAGAAGTTAAAGGGAAGTTTACTGGTGATTTCGTAGATGTGAAAGGTGCTTTAAATGTGAAAGGAGATATTGAAGTAGAGGAATTATCACTAACGGGTGGCCTTGAAAGTGATGGATTACTTAATGCTGAAAATATTGAAATTTCACTTCGTTATGAAGGAAGTAAAGTGAGAGAAATTGGTGGTAAGAAGATTTACGTTCGTAAAAAAGCGAGATTCATTCCATTTACAAGTCACGCAGGAAGCCTCCAAACGTCTATCATTGAAGGGGATGAGATATATTTAGAGCATACGATTGCTGAAGTAGTAAGAGGAAACAACGTTACCATTGGTCCAGGATGTGAAATTAGTGTTGTAGAATATCATACTAGTTTTAACCAAAAAGGTAATGCAGTTGTAAAAGAACATAAACAAATATAAGTAGTACGAGGGAGAGCAAGGTTATGGTTGAGAAGAATAATAAGCTCGGCTTTGTTGTGGCGGGCTTATTGCTAGGTATTTTAATGGCATCAATGGATAATACCATTGTCGTAACAGCGATGGGCACGATTGTTGGTGACTTAGGAGGCCTTGAAAACTTTGTATGGGTCGTTTCTGCCTATATGGTCGCAGAAATGGCAGGTATGCCGATATTCGGTAAACTATCAGATATGTATGGTAGAAAGAGATTTTTTATTTTTGGTTTAATCGTCTTTATGATTGGTTCGGCACTTTGTGGTACTGCTGAAAATATTACACAGTTAGGTATTTATCGTGCGATTCAAGGTATTGGCGGCGGGGCATTAGTGCCGATCGCGTTTACTATCGTTTTTGATATTTTCCCTCCTGAAAAGCGCGGGAAAATGGGTGGTTTATTCGGAGCGGTATTTGGTTTATCAAGTATTTTCGGGCCGTTACTTGGTGCGTATATTACAGATTACATTAGTTGGCACTGGGTATTTTATATTAACTTACCACTTGGCATTTTAGCACTTATTTTTATTACATTCTTTTATAAAGAATCACGAGTTCATAGAAAACAAAAAATTGATTGGCTTGGGGCAATTACTTTAGTTGGTGCAGTAGTTTCGTTAATGTTTGCGCTCGAACTAGGTGGACAAAAGTATGATTGGGATTCTAACTTTATTTTAAGTTTATTTGGCGGATTCGCTATTTTAATTATTGCATTCATTTTTATTGAACGTAAAGTGGAAGAACCGATCATTTCATTTGAAATGTTTAAACAACGTTTATTCGGAATGAGTACGATTATTGCATTATGTTACGGAGCTGCGTTTATGTCAGCAACTGTGTACATTCCGTTATTTATTCAAGGTGTATACGGTGGTACCGCAACAAACTCAGGATTATTACTTTTACCGATGATGTTAGGATCAGTCGTAACAGCCCAGTTAGGTGGATTTTTAACGACGAAGCTTAGCTACCGAAACATTATGATCATTTCTGCGGTTATTATGCTAATTGGACTCTTCTTATTAAGCACGTTAACGCCAGAAACAAGTCGTGCATTATTAACGGTTTATATGATTATTATCGGATTCGGAGTAGGTTTCTCATTCTCTGTACTAAGTATGGCAGCTATTCACAACTTCGGTATGGAACAGCGCGGCTCTGCGACTTCAACAAGTAACTTTATTCGTTCATTAGGAATGACACTAGGTATTACAATCTTCGGAATGATTCAAAGAACCGGTTTCCAAGATCAATTAGAAGAAGCATTTAAAGGTATGAACGGAGGAATGAATACAAACGCTTTAGGAGATTCAAGAGCTATTCTATCAGAATCAGCGAGATCTCAAATTCCAACGCAAATATTAGATAAAATTATTGACGCTCTATCTAGTTCAATTGTTCAAACATTTATGTGGGCATTGGTACCAGCTGGTTTAGCATTCGTATTTATTTTCTTTATGGGAAATGAACGTATGGTAATTAAGAAACAACAAAAGAATAATAAGAGCGAAACATCAAAAGCGTAATGAAAAAGCTCCTTTCCAATTGGAAGGGAGCTTTTTCGTATGTACGGGATTAGCCTTCGATAATTTCGTATTCTTCGTCTGCTAATAATAAAATTTGTGTTTTCTTACCTTTGTTTTGAACTTCGATTACATCATATGTACCTAAGTCTCTTAGCTTGCTTTGAGAAGCGTTAACCATAACTTCCATAGAATCAATTAAGATATCTTCTTCAATGTATGATTCAGGCAATGCCATATCTTCAGTTTCTAATACACATGCGTATAGACTTTGTAAGTTTTCAGCAGTTGGGTTTTGTTCCTCAACATCAATGATGTTTTTTACTGTTTCCATATTTTCTTCTTTTGCTTGGTATACTTTAATTTTAGCCATTGTTTTAATCTCCTTTATAACGTAATCGTAGAGGCTACACCTCATTATAACGTTTTTTTCATGAAAGATGAAATTGTTATATGTATTTATAGGGAAATTTATGTGTTATTACTCATTATTGGCGTAATTTTATTATTAATTCTATGATTAGGCAACTATATTCCTATGTAAAGTTATATTGTCCAAGCTTTTCTCACATTCCGCTCATATTATATGTATTAGATAAAAACATATAGGGAAGGGATGGAGTGTAAGTGGGTTGTGAGCCGAAACGAAATCGTCGATGCTGCCAAAAAAGCATATGTGAATTTTTACAAAGTCTAGAACCATTTACTAAAGTTGAGAGTATCGTAATAGCCGGAAATGAAATTGTTGTATCCTATTTCCTTTCATTTAATGAGAGGAAAGGAATTGTATCATTCGTACAAGAGGGCGATGAGGTTATCTTTATAGATTGTCCGAGAATTGATGCAATTCGAATAGGAAAAGTGTGTAGTTGTAAAACGAAAGTTAAATATATCGAAGAGGACTTTAGCTTATTAGGAATTGTGTGTCCGCAATGTTTAACAGAGGGAAGTACGCTCTTTTTCGATTTTAATAATCCTGAATTAAATATATCTTTACAAGCAACAACAATTAATCCACCTAGATGTACTGAATTTACAGATGAACTTGGGAATGTCGTCAAGCAAATTACCATAGTAGGTGAGGCGATTGTTTCTAAAGATTTCGTTCAAGTTCCTGAGCTGTTAAGTTTTCGACTCCTTTTATCGCATCCAGCTGGAGATCCTTTAAACTACGGATTGCTATTTATTAATTTCCCTGATGTTACGTATATTTTTATTTTGGCATCAAGCGGATATCTTTCCATTTCAAACTGTTTAAAAATAGAGAGTGGGACTGGTAATACGGAAATAGAAGAGATGAAAAAGATGATAATGAGTGAAAATAATACGTATAATTCAGTTGTTAAATTAACGAAAGTATATAACAATGGAGTAACAGAATCATATATTTATAAGAATGAGTCATAACATATGTATTTAAATGAGCCCTCAAACTAATGTTGAGGGTTGTTACATAATAAAAGATTATAGATTGTAAATTATGATTAAGTATAGTAACTGTTAACCTTTATACAGGACAGTCAATTACTATTCATTAGATGTTATAATAAATTTATATTTATATAGAGTTTAGTAAACGTTTGCTTATATGTAGAATAAACAGACTTATGAAAAAGTAGGGGTACATTGATTCTAACGAAAGAAGGAATTTGAATGATATATGAAGCGAATATACATACGAGAGAAAAATTAGTTACTATGTTCGAAGGTTTCAATAATGTTGTTTTACTTTCTTATTTACAAGGACATATGGGTACTGCTTGGGTAAATGATCTTGAAAATCCAACAGTAGCGCAAGTTACCGTAGGGATTTTCACATTTTACGCTGGGGATTCAAATGTGAAAGAAACAGAAGAATTACTGCGTAACATTCCTGATAGAATGTTAGTAATCGTAAATAGTGAAGAGTGGAAAAAGCGTTTAGAAACATTTTACGAAAGAAAAATAGATAAGTTTTTACGGTATAAATTCAAACGTAATGCGGAAGTTTTTAATCCTTCAAAATTACAATCTTTTATATCAGCGCTTCCAAAAGGATACGAGTTAGGAAGAATAGATGAACATATCGTAAATAACCCTACATTACATAAGGTCTCTGAAGATTTTACAAGTCAATTTCAAACGGTAGAAGATTATTTAAAACGAGGTATAGGGTATAGTATTTTATACAAAAGTGAAGTTGTATGCGGTGCATCATCATACAGCATTTATGATAATGGGATTGAAATCGAAGTGGCGACTGATCATAATCATAGAAGAAAAGGGTTGGCAACTATAGTTAGTGCGGCATTAATCTTGGATTGTTTAGAAAAAGGTATATATCCAAACTGGGATGCAGCAAATACTACGTCTGCTAAACTAGCAGAAAAGTTAGGATACGTTTTTGATAAGGCGTATGATACATATTTTGTGGATAATAGATGAATTCGTTTTAAATAAAAGAGCAGCTAGCAAAAGCTAACTGCTCCTCTCCAAGGGGGAATGGAGAAATACAATCATGTTATGTACATTATTGACGACACAGTGATTTTTAATCAAGCAACTATAAAAGTTTAGATAAAATATCTTTAATTAATCCTGAGGCTCCGATTAAGAGTACTGATAAAAAAACGATTGAGAATATACTTTTTTTAGGTTTATTAAATTCTAAGTAAATGTTAATAATGGCACCAATTGCAACTACAATAAAGATAACGAGTCTTACTACATCTATCATGAATAATGATCCTTTTAATTACTTAATTGTATTATATAGGAGTTTTCCTTTTGATTAGTTTGTTGGAATACGATTTAAGGTAATTTTAAACAAAATAATCTTTGACACAAAAGTAAGACTAGAGGTAAAAGGAAGCGTATGTAGTAATTGTATATCTTGTAGAAGCTGATGGTGACCAAATAAAGTACGGTTATTATTTAAGTCGGAAAGTATATAATTAATAGGAAGTAATTTATATTTTTATATATGCTCTCTTTAAGCACATTTACAACTTACATAATAAAACATGCTTATCATAATGATTCAAACACCAATTATATTTTTTTAGAATAATGGGATGAACAACTTCTTTCGTAGTATCGACCTCAGTATAGCCATATTTCTTATAAAACTTTTTTAATTCCTCAAAAGGAAGACAATATATATTTTGTACTTGCAATTTCTTAGCAGTTTCTACTAAAAATGAAACAAGTTCCCCAGCTAATTGTAGGCCTCTAAATTGAGGGAGAATAAAAATCCCGCCCATTTCTATAGTATCTTCATCTACTTGGACTAATCGCCCAACACCTGCATACTCATTGTCGTATGTAATGATTGCAACTTTATCTCTTTTTAAATCACTTGGTACAAACTCTATCGATTTATATTGATTATTAACCCATTCTAAATCATTAGAGGTGGCTAACCGAATACTCATTTGAATCACTCCTTTGGAAAATTCGATATATTTGTATTATACAGAATGTAAAGCGGTTAAAGTTAGATGATTTTTAATAACAGTTCAAGTTTTGAAGAATAGTGCATACAATATAAAGTCTTTTCCTTTCTTCATTTAAGTTTTACGTATATAATTTAAAAGTACTATTTTTATTTTATATTTTTTATATTTATAACAGAATAGAGGTTTAAAAATGGGTGTTAAAATCATTACGGATAGTGCGGCGGATTTACCGGTAGAATTGCTGCAAGCATATGATATTGATTTAATTCCACTCCGTGTATATGATGAAGCAGAAACAGAGTATTTAGATGGAGTTACATTAGAGTCAGTTACATTATTGCAAAACATGAGAGAAGGCGCAGTTTATAGAACGTCATTGCCTTCACTTGAAACTTTCCAAGAAAAATTTGTTTCTTATGCAAAAGAAGGTAATCCTTGTATATATTTAGCTTTTTCATCTGAACTGTCCGGTACATATCAATCGTCAGTTGTTATTAAAGAAGAAGTAAAAGAAACATATGCTGATTTAGATTTAGAAATTATTGATACGAAATGTGCTTCGCTTGGCCAAGGGCTTGTCGTATTAGAAGCTGCTAAAATGGCGAAAGACGGCGCATCAAAAGAAGATATTTTAAAACGTGTTGATTTTCTAATGAACCATATGGAACACATCTTCACTGTAGCTGACTTACAGTACCTCGTGAAAGGTGGACGTTTAAGTAAAGTAGCTGGTTTTATCGGTGGTTTACTAAACATTAAGCCAATTTTAAATGTGGATGAAGGAAAACTTGTACCACTTGAAAAGGTAAGAGGGAAAAAGAAAGTATTAAGCCGAATTGTTGATATTATGGAAGAGCGCGGAAAAGACCTAAAAGGTCAAACAATCGGTATGACACACGGCGACGACTTAGAAACAGCCGAAGCATTAAAGGCATTAATTACGGAGAGATTTGGCTGTGAAGTATTTATTGTGAATACAATTGGAGCAGCAATCGGTGCGCATACAGGACCTGGCGCGTTAACATTGTTCTTCTTAAATGAAGTAGAGTAAAGGATTGATCTTTTGATCAATCCTTTTTTAATCTAATTTATATGTAATTATTTATTAACTTTCTCTTTAAAAGGTAAGAAGGTAGATAGGAAAGTGATAATCGCTAGTCCAAAGCCGAATCTTTCAGTTTGATCAATTACTAAGTCATTTTTCCACTGATAAATGAAAGAAGCGATTATTAAAAGTAAAGCAGCGCCTCCAACATATCTTACTATTTTTCGTGAAGATTCATCTTTAAGTCTTACAAACATGTATATCATCCTTTCGTTTTTATTAAACAATTCGACAAACTAATTTTTAGGATTTGATATTAATAATTCATCTATTAAATTTATTTAATTTTTTGGATTAAAATAGATATCTTCTATGTACTAGGTAAATGTAATGAACTATAACTATCTAAATGAAGAATGATAGTTTACATGTAGTTAAATCCTTTTCATTAAGTTTATCGTAATTCAAGTATATGATGCTGTGTTTGTTAATAACAAGTAGTAAAATCACATGAAAAAAATGGACGAAAACCCCAAATTTTAACCATAAAATTTAACAAGCCATCTAGAAATAATCATAGTATGAATGTAAAATTAAAATGTGTGATACATTTTTTTACATTTGTGAAATTATACATTTTCTTAATATGAAAGATTAAGCAATACATAATGGCTTATTTAGTAAAAAGCATGAAATGGTTAAGCAGGGAGAGTAGAAAGATGGAAATAGGGGAACGTATTCGCCATGTTCGAATGCATAAAGGATTAACTCAGGGGGAGCTCGTATCAGGAATATGTTCAATAACATATTTAAGTAGAATAGAGAGTGGAAAAATAAAACCGTCATCTTCTTTTATAAAAAAGGTTTCTAAGAAGTTAGAATTTAAGAGCGATTATCTTATAAATGGAAATTACGAGGAGATACAGCTTACTATTTTTAAAATATGTAATAAGTATAAAAAAGATAAAAGTATTACAGAAGCTGACTTATCTTTGTTAGAATTATACGTTCGTGAAGTAGATTCAATCCCTTTATTACTAAAGGGATATGGTGTACTTATATACTATCATGCCCGACAAAAAAACGTGTTATATGTGAAGTCGCTTATAGATCAAGCTTCGCAAATGATACCAAGTCAGGTCGAAATGCAAGATCCTGAAGATTATATTTATTATTTAAAAGCTCGAGGTTTATATTTTTATAATAAACAAGACTACAGTGCTGCTCATGATATTTATGTACAGGCTGAGAGTTTACTTGGTGCAGAAGAAACTGAACAACATGGTCATATATACTATAATTTATGTCATGTATATAAGGAGCTTTATAAAGATAAAAGTATTAGTCGTTTGTATGCCTTAAAAGCTTACAACATATACAGAAAAAATGGTATGCAGAAAAACGTAATAAATACACTTTTAATGCTTGCAATATTGTATATTATGGATGAGTTATATGAAAAGGCACTTGAAATTTTACAGCAAGTAGAAAATAGTTTGGATACTAATGGTGATTCAAAGTATTTACCTATCATTTCATATGATTACGGTAAAATTTATCAAGGTTTGAAAGACTATACGAATGCTATTAAATACTACGAAAAAACTTTGGAATTAAGTGAATTTTTATCACAGAAAGATCAAAAAGTATATGCGTTACGAAACATGTTGGAGATTTACATAGAACTTAAAGATTGGAAAAATGTTAATAAGGCTATGAATGAAGCATTTCATTTTTTATCGATTTATGATGTGCCAATTGCATTTGTCCAACTATATGGTTTGAAAGCTAAAGTATTCAAAATACGTGGGGATTATTATGAATATGAGAAAAATATGCAAAAAGCAATTGAAGTGGGATTAGAAAAAAAACAACATCGCTTAGTTGCTGAACTATCCTATGAACTAGGTAACTTTTATAATGAAAATCGCTCTTATAAATTATCTGCGAAATTTTATAAAATATCAGTTGAAAATAAAATGGATTTATAAAGAAGTTTAGTCAAAAATTCTTATAAATTGTAAAAGGTTATCCAAAAAGTATATTCTATACTTTTTGGATAACCTTTTTTATTGCCATTCTATTATTATTGTTTGATATGGTAAGACTTCCTTTTATTAGAAATTAATACTTTTTCCAGTAGCAATACCATTCATCTGTTTATGCTATTTGCGTTTCAGTAGCAGGGAGTATAAATAAAAATGTGTTTATAAAAATCTAAATATTTAAAGATATTAAAATTTTATCATTTCATATATAATTGTGTTGGGAGAAATATCTGTAACTATTTGTAAAAATAGGAGGCGGCTATAAACATGCAAGAAATTGCTAGGTGGAATTTAGATCGATTGTATCCGATGGAGGATATTCTAACCCCACTATTGGGGTTGAAAGAACAATATTTTGTAACAAAAGATAGAGAGATTCTTTCAAAACTTATACAAGCTATTGAAAAAGCAGAATACTATTTGTATTGTCGATCGGCTGAAGAAAGTATTTTATCTAACAATACTATATTGACTGTGAAGGTAAAGGAACTGAAAAGTGAAGTACAGCAAGTAATACAACAAAGTGAAGTGGAAACTTCCGATAATACTAAGTTATTAAAAGATGAACTGCATGCATGGGAAAATATGTACATACAATTAAGGGATAAGATAGAAATAGAGCACAATAATAAACAATTATCATTTGGCCAAGCAAATAATATTGCAATGAATAGTGATAATGAAAAGGAAAGATTAGAAGTATTCGAGTTATTAACAAGTGCCTTACATAAGGAAAAAGAAATCTTCGCTACTGTCTTAAATCAAATTGGGAGATTACGCAATACAAAGAGTAATGAATTAGAAGATAGAGAGATTTTAGCAGGGTCCCTTCATGCGAATGGTATTTCTGAAACTGTATTATTACAAATGTGGAATGCGACAGAAGAAAATCTTGATACATTAGTAAGTGCTTTAAATGTGTATAAGAAGGGTAAAGCTTCGATTACATGGCATGAACTTATGACTGTAAAGGAAAATAATGAGGTTAATATCCCTTTTTCAGTAGCAGTACAAAACATATATGATGCATTAAAAGATATTGATGAAGAATTAGCAGAATTTGCACGGAATGCAATAGAGAGTGGATGGATAGATGCGGAACTGAGAGATAATAAACCACCAGGTGGCTTTTGCGCTCCTTTTTTCAGTGAAAAAGAATCACGAATATCTATGCGTTATGACGGAAGTATTGATAGTGTAAGGATACTTGCGCACGAACTAGGACATGCTTGGCATTTTTATAATATGAGTTTTGAGCAATCTACTTCTTTTTTAGATGATTATTTGCCAATGAGTACGGCTGAATCGGCGTCTATTTTCTTTGAAATGATACTCTTAAACTATCTAATTCAAACAACAGAAAGTATAGATATGAAAAAGTCATTGCTTAGTTGGAAAATAAGAAACTGTTTTAATTATGTAATGGCAATACGAGCATCGTTTCAATTTGAGAAGAATTTTTATGAAAAGTGTAAAGAAGGTTCTTTAAGTGCTGATGAAATCGAAAAATTATCTATAGCAGCGCAAGAAAAAGCATACGGGAATGCATTATCAGAATATCAGCCGTTTGTTTGGATGAAATATGTTCAGTTTTATATAGCTGATGTTCCTTTTTACAATTATCCGTACACATTTGGTTATTTAGCTAGTTTTAGTTTATTAGAGATGGCTCAAGAAAGTAAAAGTACTTTCCATCCGAAATATAAAGAGTTTTTACGAGATACAGGAAAAGCTCCAGTGGAAGAGCTTATGAAAAAATATTTTGAAATAGATATAACAAGCTATGCATTCTGGGATAAAGCTTTTAAACAAATTTCTAAAGATATTGATGAATATTTGAGGGGTATTTAGAGTGAAAAAGGGGACTACATACATGAACAAAATCGGCATTATCGGAGCAATGCAAATTGAAATAGACTTACTTTTAGAAAAACTAGCTATAGAAGAAGAACAAACAATTGCGGGGATGCCTTTTTACATTGGCGAATTCATGGGAACAGAAGTAATTATTACACGTTCTGGTGTAGGGAAAGTAAATGCAGCTGCATGTACGCAAACGTTAATTCATAAATTTGGTGTAGATGCTATCATTAATACAGGTGTTGCTGGCGGGTTACACCCAGATGTAAAAGTTGGTGATATCGTTATTTCAACGAATGTTACCCATCATGATGTAAGTAAAACTCAAATGAAAAATTTATTCCCGTTCCAAGAAGAATTTGTCGCAAGTAAGGAATTAATAGAGTTAGCACGTATTGCATGCAATAGTAGTAGTTTACATATGGAGATTCATGAAGGAAGAATCGTCAGCGGTGAATGTTTTGTTGAGGATTCAAAACTAAAAGCGGAATTAATAGACGATTATGCACCACATTGTACAGAAATGGAAGGTGCAGCAATTGGACATGTTGCGTACATAAATAATGTACCGTTTCTCGTTATAAGATGTATTTCTGACAGTGCAGATGATGAAGCTCAAATTTCGTATGATGACTTCGCGAAAACTGCCGCAAATTATTGTTCAGAAATTATCGTTGAGATGCTGAAAAATATATCGAGTAATACTTATAGTTCAAAAGGAGAGAATGAAATGTTACAAGCATTAATTTTTGATATGGACGGTACGTTATTTCAAACAGACAAAATTTTAGAATTATCGCTAGATGATACATTTGATCATTTACGTTCATTACAATTATGGGATACGATAACACCCATTGATAAGTACCGTGAAATCATGGGTGTGCCTTTACCGAAAGTTTGGGAAGCTTTATTACCAAATCATTCTCTTGAAGTAAGAGAACAAACCGATGCATATTTTTTAGAAAGATTAATTGAAAACATTAAGAGTGGAAAAGGTGCATTATACCCAAATGTAAAAGAAATTTTCACATATATAAAAGAAAATAATTGTTCAATTTATATTGCTAGCAATGGTTTAACTGAATATTTACGAGCAATCGTATCTTATTATGATTTAGACCAATGGGTTACGGAAACATTTAGTATTGAACAAATAAACTCACTTAATAAAAGCGACTTAGTAAAAAATATTTTAAACAAATATGATATAAAAGAAGCAGCTGTAGTTGGGGACCGGTTATCTGATATAAACGCAGCGAAAGATAACGGCTTGATTGCGATTGGATGCAATTTTGATTTTGCACAAGTAGATGAACTTGCTCAGGCTGATATGGTAATAGATGATTTACTGGAGTTGAAGGAGATATTGCCTGCTGTGCAGAGATAATAAAGGTGTTTAATTTATAATAAAATCATTTGAAAAATAATATAATTATTTAAAAATCCTTCTTCCACTAACAAAGTAGATTAGCTCATTAAGGAATTAAAATAAGAACTTGTAGTTTCTGAAGAAATGGAAAATAGAAAGATTTTTTTATTCAAAATAGACACTGTTATTCAGAGGTAGATTGAGATTTCAATTCATTTGTGATGAATTAGTAATAGTTTAATTTCTTGAAAAGTGAGTAGAGGATTATAAAGTGTGTGTAGTTTTTTGCTAATTTCTATATATATTATTTTACGGAGGAAATATGCTTAAAGATAATTTTAAAATTGGTGATATTCCCGCGGTTTTATGGGGAGATAAAAGTGAAAAAATTTTTATTGCAGTACATGGAAATATGTCAAATAAGCAAGATGAAGTTATTCAAATATTAGCTGAAGAAGCTAATCAAAAAGGTTATCAAGTATTAAGCTTTGATTTACCTGAGCATGGAGAAAGAAAAAATGAAAATACTCCTTGCAAAGTACAGTTTTGTGTTAGGGAATTATCTATAATTATGGATTACGCAAAAGAACATTGGAAAGAAGTAAGTGTGTTTGCATGTAGTATGGGAGCGTATTTTAGCCTTTTATCTTATCAAAATGATGTGATAGAAAAGGCGTTATTTTTATCACCAGTAGTTAATATGGAACGAATTATTGAAAATATGATGAAATGGTTTAATATAACACCAGAGCTTTTGCAAGAAGAAATGATTATAGAGACACCGATTGGTCAAAAGTTATATTGGGATTATTTATGCTATGTAAAAGAGCATCCTATTAGTACATGGAATACAGATACATATATTATGTATGGAGCTAAGGATGAGTTATGTGAATTTGAAACTATAAACTATTTTACAAAAAAATATCGTTGTGAATTAGAAATCATGGAGACAGGTGAACATTATTTTCATACTGAAGAACAGTTAAAGATTTTTGAACTGTGGTTACACAAGCATATAGATTAACAAATTATAACTTAGCTTGAACATGTTAGAGTAGAATGATGAATTTATAAATGGATATTATATTTGAGAGACACTATAAATGTAAATGTATTCACTTAAGTAAACAACTGCTTTAGTTCAATAAGACTTAAAGAACTATATTATCGATTTAAATCTGAAGTGAAGAATACACATACTAAGAATTGTATAAAGTAATAATCATAAAAATGCTCAGAATAAATGATTCTTGAGCATTTTTATGTATTTTTAAATTAAGGGGGAATTTACTTGAAAGATATACATATTCAACAAATTAAAGATTTAATGATATACGAACACGATTATCTTGTTCAAGAAAGCAAAGACGAAGGATTTAATTTCCTAGTAAAACTAATAAGTGATTATGAAAATAAAATAAACACATTTAATAAAACTGGAGAATGTTTATATGGTATTTTTCAGGGGGAAAAGTTAATTGGAATAGGAGGGCTAAATCAGGATCCGTATACAGAAAAAAATAAGATTGGTAGGGTAAGGAGATTTTATATTGCAAAAGAATACCGAAGGAAAGGATTAGGGAGGTTACTGTTGGTGCGAATTTTAAGCGAAGCTAAAAAACATTTTAATATTGTTGTCTTACATACAGATACAGAACAGGGTGACAAATTTTATACTTCGAGTGGATTTGTGAAAGGGACAGAATATGTAGGAGCAAGCCATTATTTGAACTTATATAAAAGGATGTAATAAATTATTATTTACCACTCTAATAGAACTTTTGTTCTGTCTAGTGTAGATTGATGTTATAATTTATATGAATCTAATATTAGAATGGGGAATTGGATGATGGGAGAAAATAAAATTATTAATGATTTCAATGAATATTCAATTTGGATACATACATTGAAAGGTATGAAAGAGGAATTGTGGGTGGCACCAATATCAGAGGGGAAATGGACTGTTGGCGAAATCGTATCTCATATTATGAACTGGGATGACTATCTATTACGTGAGACATTATCATCAGTGAGAGATGGAAAGGGAATGGAGTTCCCGGATTTTGATACATATAATAAACTAGCATCTAGTTATGCCAAATCCGGTATATCTAAGGTGAAACTTCTTGAAGAAGCAAAAGCTAAAAGAGAGTTACTCGTAAAGGAACTTAGATTACTGCATGATGAAAAACTAAAGAAACCTTTAAAAGCCAATGGAGTATCACACTGTCCTCATACTGGAACGCCGTATTCTCTTATATATATTATTAAAGAAATTATAGAGCATGATAATCATCATAAAAGACAGGTTATTCATTTTTTAAATGAAAATGTAGTTGCTAACATAATAAGAAAGATCCCACAAATGATATTTATGGGATCTTTCTTACATTATAATTTAACATTCATTTCTTTCAATAATCCCTTCGGATCACCTTTTACATAATAGAAATGTGGATTATTTTCATCATCGTAAAGCATAATATAAGGTTTTTGATTAAGGGGTAGAAGGATTAATATTTCATCAATTGTTGTATGTAACCATTGATTTGTAATAGAAACTGGTTTAGATAAAGGGATTTTTATCATGTGACCATCTTTTGGAACGACATTTAAGTTTTTGAACGGGCCAGTAATGGATTTAGCATATTGAACAGCTTCTTTTTGAATAGCTGGATCTAAAGATTGTTTTTGAACGACCATTTCTTTGTGACAATCAAATACTTCAATTTGTTGATTTGTATTTGCGAACACATTTGTCGATAATAAGAAACAAAGAAGAGTAATGACCCCGATTTTTTTAATCATAATACAACACCTCGTTTTTACAATACCCTTAAAAGGTTCAAATATTTTTCTGTCACATACATGTAACAAAGAAGTTGTATAATACAATTGATTTTTGTTTAAAAGCAATGGAGGATAATTCATGAAAGTATTAATCGCAGATGATGAACAGGATATGTTAAGGATTTTAAAAGCTTATTTTGAGAAAGAAGGCTTCGAAGTTTTATTAGCGAAAGATGGAGAGGAAGCACTTCAAATATTTTATGATGAGAAAATAGATTTAGCGATTTTAGATTGGATGATGCCAAAACATAGTGGTATTACTGTTTGCCAGGAAATAAAAAATAATTCAAGCGTAAAAGTATTAATGCTTACGGCGAAAAGTGAAAGTGAAGATGAATTAGCAGCGCTTCAAAGTGGTGCAGATGAGTACGTAAAAAAGCCATTTCATCCAGGCGTACTCATTACTCGAGCGAAAAAGCTTATACAGCATGATGATGTCATTCAAGTTCAAGATTTGAAAATAGATTTTACTAAAAATAAAGTTTATAAAAATGACAAAGAGTTAGATATTACAAAAACAGAGCTAGAATTAATAAAGTGTTTTTTAAATCATAAAGGCATGATTCTGACTCGTAAAAAATTGTTAGATATCGTATGGGGATTTGACTATTTTGGAGAAGAACGAACAGTTGATACACATGTAAGAAGGTTACGTAAAAAAGTAGGAAAATATAATAAAGACGCATCGCGGGCTAGGATATAGTTTGGAGGAACAGAGTGAATAAACTTGGAAAAAAGCTATTTCTCAGCATTTCTTTAACTGTAATTCTTATTTTTACGATTTCTTTATTATTAATTAACTACTTATTACCGAAATATAATATTTACAAAACGCGAGAAAGTTTAGAAGGTATTACAGCACAAATACAGTCCATACCGAGTGAACAACTAGATGAAGCAATTTCTAGCATTGAAAATGAGGGGAATGTTACGATTGCGTATACATCCATAAAAGATTCAGAAGATCATATTAATGATGAGTTACGTATGCAACTTACAAAAAAGAGAGTTGCTCTTAATAAACTTTGGATTACAAAAAAAGAAATAATGAAAGTAAAGAATTTCGGCCAGTCGAATAAAATATATGATCAAGAAAAGATGAAATCTAGTTTTTTTGTGAAATTTATTGCGAAAGACGATATGTTAATTTTGGTAGGGGTTTCTATCGCACATTCAAATGAAGTGCTAAAAACGCTAAACGCATTTTATTTATACATATTAGGTATTACAATTTTTCTCATTATCGTACTTGTATGGATACTTTCAAAAACAATCACCAGACCATTGAAAGAATTAAGTGATGTTGCAGAAGATATTTCACGTCTGAAATTTGAACGAGCGAAAGTGAAAACAAATGATGAAATAGGAGACTTAGCTAATAGTATTAATATCATGAGTGAAAAACTACATGAAGCACATGAAGATTTAACAGATCGTAATGAACATTTAAAACGATTTATGGGTGATGTGACGCATGAATTAAAAACACCAATCGCGTTAGTGAAAGCATATTCTATGGGAATAAAAGATGGTTTAGATGATGGTACGTACGTGGATACTATTATTAAACAAACAGATCAAATATCAAATTTAATTGAAGAATTATTACGATTTTCTAAAATGGAAAGAGATGTGCTGCAAAAAGAAGAATTTCCTATTGTATCACTAGTCCAAAGTATATTAGATAAGCATAAGATTGAGCTAGAGTCGAAAGAAATCAATTTACAAGTGAATTATAATGTTGGTAATGCAATTATTTATGCAGATGTAAATAAAATGAGAATGGTGTTTCAAAATTTAATATCTAATGCAATAAAGTATACAGCAAACCAAAATATAAAAATCACATTAGAAGATCGAAATGAAATTGTATATTTTCAAGTTCAAAATGGTATGAATGCTGAGCAAATGAAAGATATCGATAAAATTTGGGAACCTTTTTATGTCTTAGACTCTTCTCGTAGTAAAGAACATTCAGGTACAGGACTGGGCTTAGCAATCGTGAAAAGTATTTTAGAAAGACATGGTTTTGACTATGGAGTCTCTACTATAGAGGGAGAGATACAATTTTATATTCATATGAAGAATGAATAATTCAATACTATTAGAAGCATCGCCTATTAATAGGCGATGCTTTTTTATTGATTATATGTGAGTAGTAAGTCAAAATATATAACCTTGAAAGCTCGTTGAAGAGTGTTATACAAATTTCTCAAGTTATTGTATAAAATATAAACTGAATTTTCAGTAATTTTATTGTATAGTAAAAGGAGAAATATATGGGGAGGAAAGGGCATGGGGAAAAAGAAAATAGCTACACTATCAGCAATATTATCTTTATCAATTACATCAGGAGTTTCTAGCATGACTGCGTATGCAGACAATAAAGAAACAAACTACATAAATGAGAATGACGTAAAGTTAAATGGAAAAGTTTCAGAAGTGTTACAATCAAACACAAAAATTGAATTAGAAAACGGGATGACAAAACCGATTTATTCGCTTGATGAAGCAATTATTGAAAATTTATTTGTAGAAACAGAAGTTGATAGTGATCGAGATGGAAAAAAGGATCGTGTATCGGTAAAAGTTATGCGTCCAAAAACCGATTCGAATGTGAAAGTTCCCGTTATTTATGAAATGAGTCCATATCGATCTGGCTTAAAAGATGTTCCTGTATATAATGTAGATGAAGAATTGTATGCGTATGAAGGGAAACCGTATGGAGCTGTTAATCTGGGTTCATACGGAAATTATTATGTGCCAAGAGGCTATGCAGTCATTTTAGGTGAAAGTATCGGAACTGGGAAATCAGATGGATGTCCAACTACTGGGGATGAGCAAGAAATACTAGGAACGAAGTCTGTCATTGATTGGGTAAATGGACGTGCGAAAGCATATACAGAAAATGGTGAGGAAGTTAAGGCTGATTGGTCTACAGGAAATGTAGGTATGACAGGAGTTTCTTATAATGGTACGTTACCGAATGCCGTTGCGACGACTGGTGTTGAAGGTTTAAAAACAATTATTCCAATCGCAGCAATCAGTAGTTGGTATGATTATTATCGTGCAAACGGTGCAGTCATTGCACCAGGTGGATACCAAGGAGAAGATATAGATAATATGGCAGAAGCAGTACTAACAAGAGAAAATCCTGAAGTTTGCGGACAAGTAATAAAAGAGTTAACAGCTGGACAAGACCGAAAAACGGGTAATTATAATGATTTTTGGGATAAACGTAATTATGTAAAAGATGCTAAAAACGTAAAAGCGAGTGTATTTGTTGTTCATGGTTTAAATGATTGGAATGTAAAGACGAAGCAATTTGCGCAATGGTGGGATGCGCTTGGAGAGAATGATGTTCCTCGTAAAATGTGGTTACATCAAGGTGGACATGGTGGAACATCAACGAATGATTGGCAAAGAACACAAAATAAATGGTTCGATTATTGGTTATATGGAATTGAAAATGGCATTATGAATGAACCAATGGTTGATGTACAACGTGAAAATAAAACGTGGGAAAAATTAAAAAACTGGCCGGATCCAGCAGCTGTCCCGTCAAAAGTTCGTATGTATTTAAGTAATAAAGCAGTTAATTTGCCATTAAGTATGGGCTCTGTAAATAAAGTTTTCTCATTCGTAGATGATGCAAAAATGAAATCAAACCAATTAGTAGCAAACCCAGAATTAGAAGTAGCAAATCGATTAGTGTATACAATGCCTGTACTGCAAAAAGATACGCGTATAAGTGGTACAACAAAGATTTCAATTACAGGGAATATTGATCGATCTGTATCAAATTTAACAGCATTACTTGTTGATTATGGAGGAACGAAGCCAGAAATCGTAACGAGAGGCTGGATGGATCCGCAAAACTTAAAGAGTATAGAAAATTCAACAGCAATTCAACCGGGTAAAGATTATACATTTACCTGGGATATGCAGCCAGATGATTATGTATTTAAAGCAGGGCATCAAATAGGGGTCGTTGTAATCGCAAGTGACTATGATTATACAATTAGACCGAAAGCAGGCACGAATCTTACAGTGAAATTAAGTGAAGTGACATTGCCAATTGTGAAATAAATAGTTAAGGATAAAGAGCTTACTGCATAGTAAGCTCTTTACATTTGGAAAGGGGGAGTTTATTATGAATTTTTATTAGCAGAAACAAAAATACTTATGATATAAAAAACAATCGCATTTAGGATTAAGAGTCCACTAAAGGTTAACCCAGCAGCACCTCCAGCGAATCCATCTCCAACTTTTTCGCCAATTACATGCAAAGTGGCGAAGAAAACGATGGGGGAAGAAAGAATGAAAATGCCACTGGTAATTTTCCATATTTGCCTATATTTCTTTGCTATAAAGAAAATTAAAGCATTAAAAGCAATAAGAAGTAAAAGAAATATAATTAATGAATTCATTATATCCTCCTTTTAATAAAAGTCTGAATTTTCATTTTTTCATTTTCGTTTCGAAGGGAATATTATACAATAGGATTATATTGTATGGAAAGCGAGTGATATATTATGACAGTCAGCTCTTTCGAATTTTTATTAAAAATAAAGGTACAGGAAGATTAATTGAATGAAAATCTTCCATACGTAAAAAACGGAGGAGAAAATAAATGTTTAGTTTTTATAGTACACTTTGCACGGAACTGTATGATTACACAAAGCCTGTCGGTTATTCTTTAAATGGTGATATTGAGTATTACGAAAAACGTTTAAAAAATTGCACCGGAAGAATTCTCGAAGCAGCAGTAGGATCAGGGCGCGTCATCATCCCGCTTCTTGAAGCTGGTTTTACAGTTGATGGGGTTGACTATTCACCTGAAATGCTAGAATCGTGCCGCATACGATGTAAAGAGAGAAGCTTACATCCTAATTTATATGAAGGAAGCTTACAACAATTTTCACTGCCACATAAATATGAAGCAATTATCATTCCAACTGGATCTTTTTGTTTAATTGAAAATCGTACGGATTCTATAAACGCATTGAAATGTTTTTATGAACATCTTAATCCAGGCGGGCGATTAATCGTAGATGTTATGCTTCCGTATAACTGGAAGACTGGGGAGATTCATACATCGACTTTTTCTTTGCCGAGCGGAGAAGGAATTACATTAGAAAATAAATCAATTGAAATAGATTGGCTGAACCAAGTTACTCTATCATATTTAAAAATTGAAAAATGGAGTAAAGGACAGTTAGTACAAACAGAACTACAACGCTTTGCGATGCGCTGGTATGGAATAGACGAGTTTAAACTTCTGTTAGAAAGTATAGGTTTCTCTAACATTACTTGCTCCGCTGACTATGTTTATGGAAAAGAACCGTCAAATGCAAATCAAATGTTTACTTTTGAAGCTGTGCGAAACGAAAAATAAAAAACTATGTATGAAAACAAGGGAGTCGATATAATATCGACTCCCTTGTTTTAGTTGTGATTTCCTTGTGGGTTATTATATATGCATTGTCCAAGCATTTTTCTACTAATTACATATACTATTTATGTTAAAGTCAGTCATTATTTTAAATAGGGCTGTTATTTTACTATAAATGATATTTTAGAGCAGTAGGGGGGATAAATTTGGAAAACGTAGAACAAGGAAGAATTGAAAATCAAGTGTATTCAAATCGTGTAGTAAGATCTGAATTTGATGCAAATTGGGAAACATGTATATCAAAAAGTGGTTATGTAATTTATGTAGCAACAAGTAATAATGCTGAAGTAATAGTACTTCTTGCAGATGCTTCAAGTAAATTATTAATTTTCGAAAAAGGCGGTAAAGTAGTAGTAGGCGGCGGTGGAACAAGTCACTACAGTAAGCCACATATTGCAAGAAATATTTAAGGTAGTACATGTATTTGAGAAGAAGCTGGAAAACGGATAGTCATTCATGTTTAGAGCATGTATGACTATCCGTTTTTATTTATTTAAATCATTTTAGAAGGACTTGATTTGTTATAAATAATTTTAGATGACCAGAGAAATTAGGAGGGAATTGTACGGGTAAGAGTTTAAGATATATTGTAGGTTCGGAAGAAACATATAAGCAATTTAAAAAAGCATTTCTTATTTCGGGAAATGCTTTTTCTATGTTATAGTATAATAGTGTTTTAAAACGATGTTATTTTAATATACCTCAAGTTTAGTTGTGTATTATTTTTATATTAAATTAGCTGCGTAAGTATTTTTTTATATAAGGAGTAATAATTAGAGAAATGAAAAATATAGACTTTATACTAGAAAGTGACGAAGCATTAAAACCGTCTGAACGATTAGTACTATTATTATTAGAGAAGCATAGAATGTTATATACGAACGATCTATTAGCATTATCTAATTTATCATATAAAACATTAACAGATTCATTAACAGCGCTCGTTTTAAAATCATATGTGTTAAAGGAAACCGGTAAGGGAAGACGACAAAATTGTTATAGATTGGTATGATAAGAGTACTGATTTTAGAGAGTTTATACTAACTTTTTCAAATGTAAGGAAAAATATCGTTTTTGTTTTCAAATGAAAAACAATCTACAATGCACGCTTAAATATTTAGATTTCATTTTTATTAATGGTAATTCTATTGTTGTTAAAAATAGAAAAATAAACTGCATAAAAAAGAAATAAAAAAACAATCCGTTTTAAAAATGGATTGTTTTTTATTGGAATAATATTATTTGATATGTTGAGAGTATGAATGCTTATTCTACTTCGCTTGTATACTTTTCAGGTAATAATTCCATTACGTTACATTTTACAAGTTCACCATTATAAGAAAGTATAACATTCGTATTTTTTCCGTAATCACTTATCAATTCTCGACACATTCCACACGGAGCAACAACCCAACATTTTTCTATATCTTCATGAGGGTGTGGGTGAGCAACTGCTACAATGGTATCAAATTCATGATCACCTTCGGAAATAGATTTTCCGATTGCCATTGCTTCACCACATACTGTTATTCTTCCAACATTCGCTTCAACATGCACTGCTGCATAAACATTACCTGTTTTAGTTCTTACTGCTGAACCGATATGATGACGACCATATTTATAGTTTTTTTCAATCACTTTTTCAGCGGCTTTAATTAAATCATAGTCTTCACTATGTAAAGGCATTACTTGTAACATAATTTCTCCTCCATATTAAACATGATTAATGTTATTTTAACAGAAAATTTTAATATTTAAAATAAAAGATAGGGTTGGATAGATAATATTATTATGTAAACTGTTGTTTTGACAGGAAAATATAATAATTAATAGAACATACTAAAGAGATTACTTTTAAAATTTGATAGGTGGGAGATTATTATGAAGATTTTACAATCAATAGCACAAGCTGCCATAAGTGGTAATAAGGAAAAAATAGTGGATTCTATAAAGACGAATCCAAGTGCAGTTAACGAATTTAGTGACGATGGCTGGACTTTACTTCATTTAGCGGCTTATTTTGGGCAAAAAGAGTTAGCAAGTTTTCTTTTAGAAAGTGGAGCAGATATACATAGTAGAGCAAAAAACGAAAATGAAAACACACCTTTGCAAGCTGCCATCGCGAATAAGCAAAGTGAACTGGTTGCTTTCTTAATTGAAAAAGGGTCGGATGTAAATGTTATACAAAGCGGCGGTTGGACGGGTCTCCACGAAGCAGCATTATTAGGAAATGAAGAAATTATTGTATTGCTTCTTAAAAATGGAGCTAATAAAACGATTAAGAAAAATGATGGAAAAACAGCATATGATATTGCATTAGAAAAAGGACATGAGCACCTTTTAGATCATTTGCACCAGGGAGCGAACGTATGATGAATAAATGGAGTGTAGGTATATTTTTATTTGATGATGTAGAAGTGTTAGACTTTGCAGGGCCATTTGAAGTTTTTTCTGTAACTGAAGTACATGAAGAAAAACCATTTACTGTGTATACAGTTAGCCAAAATGGAGAAATGATTACAGCAAGAAACGGATTAAAGGTAAAGCCGGATTATAGTATTGAAGATTTACCACCAGTTGATATTTTAATCATACCAGGTGGTAAAGGCGTTAGGGAAAATGAAGTGAAAAATGAAACTATAATAAATTGGGTTCGACAGCAAATGAAAGAAGTAAAGCTAATGACTTCAGTTTGTACTGGAGCACTATTACTCGCGAAAGCTGGTTTACTGGAAGGGTTACAAGCAACA
This sequence comes from Bacillus thuringiensis, assembly GCF_022095615.2. Classification (NCBI taxonomy): domain Bacteria; kingdom Bacillati; phylum Bacillota; class Bacilli; order Caryophanales; family Bacillaceae; genus Bacillus; species Bacillus thuringiensis. The sequence continues at coordinate 2,670,101 of NZ_CP155559.1, read as the reverse complement.
ACACATTGGGCTAGTATTCAAACTTTCAAAAAAGATTTTCCGAATGTAGAAGTAATGGAGAATGTGAAATTTGTAGATGAAGGGCACATCATTACATCGGCAGGGATTTCAGCTGGTATTAACATGTCATTTCATATTGTGAAGAATTTGTTTGGTGTGGAGATTGCTGAGGAAACAGCGAAAAGTATGGAATATGATATTGATTTACAAAATTAAAAAAGTCCAATTTGGGCTTTTTTCTTATTTTGAGTGTATATAGGTTATGATCTATGCTCTAAACCTAAGCTCTTAAACAGTTATTCTGGTTTTATCGAATGTACGACAATGCATCTTTTTTCTCCTTGTAAGTATGTTGAAATAAGGAGAAATTTGTGTGTAAAAAAACTCTTCTACAATAGTAGAAAAAGAATAACAGAAACTACTATTTTATGGCAGCATACATAAAAAAATTCAATGTAAATATGGAAATGTCGTCGAATGCTATCTTTAATTGGTTAATTTGTGAGATATTTTTGTGAAGGAGCTTATTTTATAAGAATAGAATTAAAGTTAGTAAGAGATCATGCCGATGGTAGTGAAAATATATGTGTTAGGGGGATTTCATAATGAGGAAACTCAAGCGAATAAATGTTCCTAATATACAAGAACAACTATCACAGTCTAATGAGAATCGAGCAATTAATAAGAAAAAACTAAGGCGATTTATATTCATGTTTATATTTATTGCGGCGGCTACTTTGTACGTTCAATTTATTTTAACGAAACAACAAGAAATAATTGTAGAAAAAAAAGATACAATAACGAATCAAAAAAAGCAATTGGTTTCTTTAAAGAAAAATCAAGCTTCTTTAAAGACTAACATAGAAAATTTAACAGACGACGAGGAAGAAATTTTGAAGTTTGCGAGAAAAGAATATCAATTTTCAAAGTCAAATGAAACAATATTTGTTTTGCCGAAGTAATGTAATAGAACAGTTAGCGATTGCTAGCTGTTTTTTCATGTATGGATGGCATGGTACAAGAAACAATCACATATTGTAAAAATGAAGAGTTTGAACTGTTTTCATAATTATGGAATATATACCGTAATAAATGTTGTTAAAATTCTGTCAATTGTATTATAATACAAGGTAAGCGGATACATTTCTTAATCAACGTTGAGTTTATCGCTCATACGACTATTAAGAAAACCGTTATCCCGTAGTAGAAAGGAAGATAGCTGTGTACGCTTCAAATACAATTTATGTCATAGGGGATGCGAAAGCACCCCAAAATAATCCTATTACCGAAAAGTTCAAAAGTTTTTTTGTAGCATTTGTACTTGTTAAGGAAACAGGGGAAATTGTAGATGCAGATTGCTCAGCGACAATTGCATTAACATCACAATTTGTTAAATATTTGTTTCTACATAAAAATATTAATGATCCACTATTGGTAACAGAAATAAAAAATAGATACTTTGGTTCGTCTCAAAAAGCACTACTTGTAGCATTAAAAGATGCACAGAAAAAATATAATCAAATCGCTGCTTTGTCTACCCATTCCTAGACAAAATCCAGCCATAAGAATCTTCTTATGGCTGGATTTTTTATTTCACATTAACTTCCTACATGAAAAGTAAGCGAAAGAGGAGATTTATTGTTCCCAAAAAATTAATCATTTTTTGGGAATTAAGGTTCCACTTTGTCAGACAACGAAAGGATGAACAATATGAAAATTACCGATGTAAAAGTAAATCGTAGACGTGTAAATCTTCATACACCGTTTAAAACGGCGCTTCGTACCGTAACCGAAATAGAAAGTATAGATGTATATATTCATACGGATGAAGGAATTGTTGGCAAGGGGGCTGCAGCCGCAACACCAGTTATTACGGGGGATTTCGCTAACGGGATTGAAGCAGCAATTTTAGGGCCGATGCGTTCCTGTTTAATTGGTCAAGAGATCATTCAGTTTCAGCAGTTACTGCAGCGCATTCAAATGAGTTGTATTGGAAATCCAAGTGCGAAAGCGGCGATAGATATCGCTTTATATGATGTATATTGTCAATATCAAAACGTTCCACTTTACGCATTATTAGGCGGGAAGAAAGAAATTCATACAGATATTACGGTGAGTGTAGATGAGCCTTTTATTATGGCAAAAGAGGCAAAGCAACATGTAGAAAAAGGATTTCAAACTTTAAAAATTAAAGTGGGAAAATCTGCTCATTTAGATTTAGAACGTATTGAAGCAATTCGAAATAGTGTACCAAAAAATACGACGTTACGATTAGATGCAAATCAAGGGTGGAATCCAAAAGAAGCGGTTACGATCATTAAAGAGATGGAACATCGTAATTTAAACATCGAATTTATTGAACAACCTGTTCATGCGAAAGATTGGGATGGGCTAAAGTATGTCAAAGATCATGTACAAACGCCCATTATGGCAGATGAAAGTATATTTTCAGCGAGTGATGCATTGAAAATCGTTCAAGGAGGATATGCAGACTTGCTAAACATTAAATTAATGAAGTGTGGTGGCATACGTGAAGCGTGGCGTATTGCAGATATCGCCGAAACAGCAGGTGTAAAATGTATGGTCGGTAGTATGATGGAATCTTCACTTTCTGTTAGTGCTGTAGCCCATTTAGCTGCTGCACATCCTAATATTTATTACTTCGATCTAGATGCACCACTTTGGTTAATGGAAGAACCAGAAGGAATGACGTATTCTGGATCAAAGGTAAACCTTCAATCGACAGTGAATAGTAAATCTTAGGAGAAGAGACTAGTAAACTATCTTTTAAGGGGGATATTTATGAAAAAAGTAGGAACTGTATTTTTAACAACTTTATTTATATTTTCATCGTTCACATCAGCACATGCTGAAGAGAAGAAAGATAGTAAAGCGTTTATCGATGTATCTGCCGCAACACTTTGGACTGCACCTGATTCATTACGGCCAATTGATGCACCGAGTGCTACAAATCCAGCTGATTTGTGGAAGTGGACAAAATCAATGACGCTTGATGAGAAACTTTGGTTAACAAATGCAAATAAATTAGAAACGCAAGCGTTATTAGGTCAAGAAGTAACGGTTGTTGATAAAAAAGGTGACTGGGTGAAAGTGCTAGTCCATGGCCAGCCAACACCACGAAATGAAGAAGGTTATCCAGGTTGGATGCCTGAAAAACAATTAACATATAATCAAGAATTTGCAGATAAAACAAACGACCCTTTCGTTTTAGTAACGAAACCGACAGCCATTTTGTATATTAATCCTTCTGAAAAACATAAATCGCTTGAAGTGAGTTATAATACGCGGCTGCCGCTACTTAGTGAAGATACAATTTCATACCGCGTGTTGTTACCAAACGGACAGAAAGCTTGGCTACGAAAAAATGATGGGACGGTTTACCGTTCGCAAAATGATATTCCAACTCCGGCGGCTGATGATTTAATAAACACTGGAAAAATGTTTTTAGGATTACCGTATATATGGGCTGGTACAAGTGGTTTTGGATTTGATTGCTCTGGATTTACACATACAATTTATAAGTCACACGGTATTACTATTCCGCGAGATTCTGGTCCGCAATCGAGAAATGGAGTTGCAGTTGATAAAGAAAATTTACAAAAAGGCGATTTAATCTTCTTTGCACATAATCAAGGAAAAGGTAGTGTTCACCATGTTGCTATGTATATTGGTGATGGAAATATGATTCACTCACCGAGAGCTGAAAGATCGGTAGAGATTATACCGCTAAATACACCAGGTTATATAGAAGAATACGCTGGAGCTCGTCGTTACTTACCTTAAAAAAAGAGGGGGGTTTTTAAATGAAAAAAGTTGTTCGTTACTCATTAGTTAGTACTCTATTAGTCTCTTCATTTTTAGTTGGTTGCGCAAAAGAAAAAACTGCAACAAAGCCGAAAGATGAGAAGAAAGTATTACAGTTACTAGAAACTGGTGAAATTCCGTCGTTAAATTCAGGGAAAGTAACAGATGCGGTCTCGTTTAACGTTTTAAATAACGTAATGGAAGGACTATTCCGTCTATCGAAAAATGATGAAGTAATTGAAGCCGGTGCACAAAAATATGAAGTGAGTAAAGATGGAAAGACATATACATTCCAATTGCGTGATGCGAAATGGTCTAACGGGGATCCAGTAACCGCTCATGATTACGTATACGCTTGGAAGCAATTGATTAATCCAGATACCGCTTCTCAATATGCATACATTGCGTACGATGTAAAAAATGCTGAGAAGATAAATAAAAAACAACTAGGTCTAGATGAATTAGGCGTGAAAGCGAAGGATGATAAAACATTCGTCGTAGAGCTAGAACATCCTGTACCGTATTTTACGAAACTACTTATTTTACCATCTTTCTATCCAATTAACGAAAAATATGCGAAAGAACAAGGCGATAAATACGGATTAGAAGCAAATAAAGCGGTATATAATGGGCCATTTACATTATCTGAGTGGAAGCATGAAGCGAGTTTTACAATGAAGAAAAACGATAAGTATTGGGGTAAAAAAGAAGTGAAGTTAGATGAAGTAAACTATCAAATTGTTAAAGAAATTTCAACTGCGGTAAATTTATATGAAACAGATAAAGTTGATAGAGCGGTCATTTCAACAGAATTCGTAGATAAATATAAAAATAATAAAGAGTTAAAACAATATACAGATCCGGTTATGTACTTCTTCCGATTCAATGAAAATGTACCAATTCTTAAAAATAAAAACGCAAGGCTTGCGCTAAGTACAGTGTTTGATAAGAAAGGTCTTGCGACTTCATTTTTAAATGATGGTTCGGTTGCTGCAAACTATTACGTACCAAAAGGATTCTTAAAGGGGCCAGATAAAAAAGATTTTAGAAGTACGACAGGTGAATTTAATAAGACTGATGTAAAACAGGCGAAAGAATATTGGGAAAAGGCGAAGCAAGAGACAGGTACAAATGAAGTGACGCTTGAGTTATTAAACTATGACTTAGAAAACTTCAAAAAAGTAGGAGAATATATTAAAGAAGAGCTGGAGAAAAACTTACCAGGATTAAAGGTAAATGTGAAATTACAACCACATACGCAAAAACTAGCGCTAGAGAAAAAGAAAGAATATGAAATGTCATTATCACGCTGGTTACCGGATTATCCAGATCCAATGACTTACTTAGAAGTATTCCTTTCTGGAAGCAGTGTGAATAATACAGAATATGCAAATCCAGAATATGATGCGTTAATTAAGAAGATTAAAACAGAATTAGGCAATGATGAAACAGCTCGTTGGAAAGCAATGCAAGATGCTGAAAAAATGTTACTGGATGACGCAGTAATTGTACCGGTATTCCAGCGTGGATTATCATACTTACAAAGGCCATATGTGAAAGATTTATATGTACATCAATTCGGTCCAGCTACAAGTTTAAAATGGGCAGATGTACAAAAATAAAAGTATAAAAAAACAGACTGCACATGTGTGACAGTCTGTTTTTTTATTTAAAGTTAAATGAATAGTCCAAGTTATAATTTACCAGTCTGTAAAAAGCGATTGAAGGGGCAGGATGCTTATGTTAGAAGAAAAGAAAGTAATAGGTACAAAAAAGATTGTTCATGAGGATTTATTTTATTGTATTAAAATAACAAAAGTGAACGTAAAAAAATGGGTTGATAACAAAATAGGAATAGTGTAAAATTACACTAAATAATACATAAGTTACTTTTCAGGGGTGAGAGAATTGAATAAAGAGCTTACAATCGAACTCATATCAACAAGAATAAAGTTAATTCGTACGGAAAAAGGATACACACAGGAAAAAATGGCTGAAGTTCTTGGTATTTCAAAAAAAACGCTTGTTCAAATTGAGAAGGGACGAACAAATGCAGGATGGACCAATACCGTAGCAATTTGTGCATTGTTTAGGGACAGCGAAGTTTTACAGTCTAGTCTAGGAGATGATCCATTAGTAGTCATTGCAACTATAGCACATAAAAGCATGAACAACGCCAAACAGAAAACACTGGGAGGAAAAGTCTGGTGGAAACAGATTCAAGAAAAAGGGAACTTTCGTTTACAACAAAATCTAATTAGTCAGCATTATCGTATTTTAGATAAACAAGATTATCGTTGGTTTAACTCGTTTGATTTAGAAGAATCACTTGGTCACCTTGAAAAATTAGCAGCAGATTCAGAAAATCAATAGACTACAATGACCCAAAATAAATAGGAGGAATTTACATATGCTCATCTTAAGTCTTCTTTGGATTCTATACTCACCTTATCTCGTATTATGCGGATTTGCGGGTGGGATTTACTTAATAATAACAGGGGCCAAATATCATAAACTACTCGTGAGTATTATGGGATTACTCAGTGTTTCCTTTGTCGTACTGCCTTATATTTTTTGGGGGCTTGGCGTTGAGGGGAGTCAATATCTTGATATCCCAACCGAACTATACTGGATCCTATTTTCTTTAACGGGTCTACTATCAGGGGTTATAGGTTTACAGTCAAAAATTAAAGGCATACGCAATATGGGATTTATTATTTTTACTAGTGGAATAATCGGAGTCTTTTTCTATTATTTAATGTCTGTACCTGGTTCTATGTATATTAGATAGTTTTTTCTAAATTCGATTTATCTACTACTATATGATACTGAATTCAAAAGGATAGTAACACAAAGGAGATGCTATAGCGTCTCCTTTCTACTGTGGTCAAAATGATTGAGATCTTTGCTAATACACGCTTGTTTAAATTTCTTAGTATTTAGTAGATAACGAATATCAAAGAGATTATCATAAGAAAGCTGAATATGATAATTAATAAGATCAAGTACTGCAAAGACAAACGAAGAAGAGTAGGGAAAAGACTATCCTTCTTTTCTGCTAGCGCCATATATACAAGTATTATAAAATGGTACGAGAAATGAGGAAAATATACTTTACATAATGTAAAATATATCACCTGATGGATTATAGACATTTTATATATTTTTTCATGTCTTAAAAATAAAATTATTAGTAAAATTCCAGTGTGAAATGTATGTAGAATCTTGTATAATTAACGTGTTTCTATGGAAACATTTTCTTGAACTATTTATATAGTACTTAATAGAACAAGGAAAGAAATACATACATGTATATAATAGATAAATAGAATGGAACATGTATAGAGAAAAAGGAGAAAAAGATGACGTGTCAAAAACAAGGGTTACAATTTAATAGCGATAGAAAGAGGAAGAGACGATGAAAATGAAGCATGCTTTTGGACCTATAATTTTAGCGTGTGTGCTTTTTTTCATTATCATACTCATCCCATCGAAAAGTTTAGTATCACTTATTAGTGATAAGAAGGTAGAAGATGCGGCAACTTCCTTACAAAAAGAAAAATTACAAAGTGTTTTCTTACAGCAAAAAATGTTAGAGAATTCGCAGTATTTACCGATGTATGGTTCATCTGAATTTTTACGAATGGATGCATATCATCCGTCTAATTATTTCAAAGTAAATCCGGCAGGTTTTACACCATTTTTAATTGGAACTGGTGGTACACAAAGTTTGGCTCACATTTTAAATATGACGTCAACATTGGATGAGTTGGAAGGGAAAAAAGTCGTCTTTGTTCTTTCGCCACAATGGTTTACAAAGACTGGGGTATCACAGGGGGATTTTACAAACAATTTCTCCAAACAACAAGCATATCATTTTATTTTTAATGATGAAATAAAATTTGAAATGAAGAAACAAATCGCGAAACGACTATTAGATTATAAAGTTGTTCAAGAAGATGATATATTAAAAAATTCTTTGGAAGGAATTGTATATAACGATACGAAACATAACATAAAAGCAGGTTTAGTCAAACCAATCGCTTATATGCATCGAAATATTTTAGATCATAGAGATTTATTTAACTCCTTATTTAAGATTGAGCCGATGAAAGAAAAAACAAATATGGGACTACGTTCAATTTCTTGGGTAGATGCACGTAAACATGCGGAGGAAGAAGGGAAAGCGGAATCTACTACAAACACATTCGGAATTGAAAATCCGTATTATCATAAGAATAATTTTAAGAAAAAACTAAAAGGTTTAAAAAACTTTAGAGCAAATGAATCGTATGAAGAATCACCAGAATATGATGACTTACAAATTGTTTTAAATATTTTTAAAGAGAAAAATGTTAAGCCGCTCTTTATTTCTGTACCTGTAAATGGACCATGGTATGATTACGCTGGTTTCCCTAAAGAACGCCGAGAAGTGTATTATAAAAAAGTTCGGGAACAAGTTGAGAAAGCAGGATATCCAGTAGTCGATTTCTCTGGCCATGAATATGATAAGTATTTCTTAAAGGATACAATTCATTTAGGTTGGAAAGGCTGGATTTACTTTGATGAAGCAGTGCAAAACTTTTATGCTGAGAAATAAAAACGAATAAAAAGGAACGGCTATAAGCTGTTCCTTTTTTTAGTATAGAGGATTTTGATGTGGACAATTCGGAAAGGCATGTATATCTTGAATTTGTCTAAAATCATAATGTTTCATTGCGAACTGAGCTTGGTAAAGGTATTCATACACATATAATTGACCATCATGTACTGAACATAATACACCAGAAGTACCTTGCCCATTGATAAAGGAAATGCCTATCGGGCGTCCAATTAAGTACGGTAGCTTTTGCTGCCAATGCATAGTAAAATCACTCCTTTTTGAGATAACATACGAAATGAGTGAGTGAATTGTTGCTTATCCACGTAAATATTAGATGAAAGGATTTGAATGTAATTTCTAAAGGATAGTCAGTAGTAAAATAAAAACCGCTATAATTCTGAATGAATGTATAGCGGTTTTTATTTATATTTTTACGCAAGATTTTTACGCTTTTTTGTCCATTTTTTTATAACGAAGTATAAAAGAATAAGTACGACGCCACCAATTGCAAAAGATTTCACATACGGTCCCGCAACATCGTTAATATTCTCCCAATTTTCACCTAATTTTTCACCTAAGTAAATGAAAATGATAGACCAAGGGATGATTGCGAGTGCTGTTAATGTAGTGAAACGTAGGAATGACATTTTTGTAATACCAGCAGGAATTGAAATTGCATGGCGTACTACTGGAATAAAGCGTGCTGTAAAAATTACGCCAGTTCCGTAACGATTAAACCAATTTTCAGCTGCATCTATTTGTTTTTTATGAATGAAAATATATTTTCCGTAACGTTCTAGTATAGGTCGCCCACCGTATCGTCCAATCCAATAAATAAAGATTTGGGCAATAACACCGCCAATTGTACCAAATACAACTGCGCCTATAAATGAGATACTACCGTTGAATACTAAGTAACCTGCATAAGCAAGGACAATTTCACTTGGAATAATTTCAATCATAAGTCCAAGCATAATGCCCCAATAACCTAATCCTTCAAAAAACGTTAAAACTGAGTGAATAAAACTACTTACCATTGTTGCACCTTCTAATTTATGAATTTTTGAATATATGCCCCTTTATTTAACTATATAAAAGGTTCACCATATGTAGATTATACCTTATTTATATAGGTGATTGCTATTTCAATTCTTTTGTGTCTCTCATACGTATTATAGTAAAGCATATAAGCCCGGTTTTCATGAAGAGATAATGAAAAGATTATTAAAAATTTCTCATTTGTAAATGAGAATAAAGATGATAATAGATTGAACCCCCCCTTAAATGATAGGGGCTTTTAATTTATAAAATGAGAAGGGGAATGTATGCATAAAACGAATCAAATTTATGGACCATTTTTTATTTGGGATAGAGATATGCTTCGGTGGATAGAAACAAAAGTATTTCAAAGGCTGGCTTATAGATTCAAAAATTTAAAAATAATTCAAGGAGAATAAAAACATAAATATTCTCTTATCACTTAGACAGGTACTTCACTTTCAAATAACGAATTATAATGGTAATAAAATTTTATAGAAAATTAACATGATGAAGGTGAAAATATGAAAAAGGAATTATTAGAAAAGGCCTCATATCTACATAAAGCAGAATTAGAAGAATTATTTAAAGCTATATTAGTTTCCGAGAAAGCTCATGAAGGACAATTTCGCGTTTCGGGTGAGCCGTATATTACTCATCCATTTGCAGTTACAGAAATTTTGTTAGAGTGTAAGGCAGATATTATAACTTTAGTTGCAGCATTACTACATGATGTGGTGGAAGATACAGATTATACAATTGAGTATATACATGATATATTCGGTGGAAAAGTGGCTGATATTGTAGAAGGGTTAACTAAAATTGATAAAAAGCAAATCCCTAATAAAGAAGAGTATGAAGCAATAAATTTAAAGAAGTTATTGTTAGCTACACAAGAAGATATACGAGTAGCTATTATAAAAGTGATAGATCGTCTCCATAACATGAGAACTTTACAGGTGAAAGCTGTAAAGAAACAAGTTCCTTATGCAAATGAAACACTCAAAATTTTCGCTCCGATTTGTAAAAGGCTAGGGCTACTACATATTCAGCACGAATTAGAAGAGTTAGGTTTTTTGTATCTTAATCATTCTAAATATAAAGGAATGAAAATACTTTTACAAAATTATGTTAAGTTATTAGAGAGTTTGTCTCAAAATATAATGCAAGATATAAATAATTTTCTAAATCCATCTTTAATGTTTGAAGTGGAATATGAAGTAAGTCCTATTTATACAGCTTATTCCCGTCTCCAAGATAGTCAAGAGATTACAGCAGTTTCAAAAATAATTATCACGACCTCAAATAATTTAGACTGTTATAAAATATTAGGGGTTATACATCAACTATACAAACCAATTCCTTATCAGTTTGAAGATAATATAGCAATTGAAAGTGAGGGATTAAACCAATACTTAAAGACCAAAGTGATGATCAATAACCATGAAATAGTGATATGTATTGAAACAAAAATAAATCAGGAGATACGACATAAAGGGGTATTTCATATTCTTACAAAAAGTATAACTGATAAAGATATGCAAAATATAATTCATAAATTGATGGATCATTTTATTAAGACAAATGATTTAGTAACTCAAGATGCAATTGAATTTTATGATTTAATATCATTTGAACTATTCCAAGATAACATTGTTGTATTTACTCCTAAGTTAGATTCCATGAACTTACCGCAAGGTGCTACTGTAATTGATTTTGCTTTTGCATTAAATCCTGAGATTGCTAAGTATATATCAGGTGCTAAAGTTAATGGTATAAATAAACCGATAACAACTAATGTTTCACATTTAGATATTGTTGAACTTTTGGTAAATGATAATAAAAGCAATGTGAAGCAGTGCTGGTTAAATTTTGCTAATAGTTCAAAAGCTCAAATTGAAATTTATAAAGAATTACAAAGATGAAGGAATTAAATTTATCGAGAAAATCTGTTCGAAACTTAATAGAATGAAATGGCCATTTAAGTATTTATAATAGGTGATTATATTTTTTCGTAATTAATACCTAACAAAACAAGCATACCCCTGTACTCAATACACGTCAGGGGTATGCTTGTTTTGATTTTTAAAAATAACAACCTTTTTTACGGTTTCACATCTAAATTTTGTAAAAATAACGTTGCTGTTACGTATCGTTTCGCTAACATTTGTACATAAGCGGTATGCACAGATAATGTTGCAATAATAATGGCGTTACGAATTGCTTCGCGTTGTTCATTATTAATTTGATCGAATTGACTTGCGATTTTATCAGCTTTTTCTTTTACGATATTTTCAATTGTATGAACTGTATCTGTTGCATTTAGTTGTAGGCAGTTCCCTTGGTTAAGCTCTTCAAATAGAGAAGAATATGCTACATATAAATGAACAGGATTGATTAAATCATCACTTCGATCGGCTGGGTCATTAACGATTAGGCGTAATAACTTACGAATGGATTCAAAATCAAGTGCTGTTTTTAAATCTTCGACAATGAATAGTAAGGCTGCTTGTTCAATTGAATATTTTTTCCCTTTTTGAGGAGAGCCAATCATTTCTTTTATATCTCGTTTCACCCAGTTTTGCATAGCAGTTACAGAGAAACTCGTGTTTTCGATCTGATTGCCGAGCGCGACAATTTCATTTAAAGAAAAACCGACGTCAGTATCGTCAATTTTAATCAGTTTTTCGAAAATAGGTGAAAGTGCGGTAGTAATAAAAGCAGTTACGCTTTGTCCGCTTTCAATATCTTTTTTATGTGACTTTGCCCAAGCTTCTTGTAAAATACCGAGAGGCTTTTTCGTATTCCATCCTCTTAATGATAGAAGGAGGGTTGCCATTTCGTTTCGTGTGAGATGAAATGTTTCCATCTTTTCACCTCCAAAATAATAAAAAGTTCTTATGAACTTATAATATGTTTTGTTTCATTTAAAGTCAATTCAGTTTTGCTTAATTTTTCCTTTGTCACTAAACTGTTGGAAGTAAATAATACTTGCATATTTCGACAAAAGTTCATATAATGAGTTCATAAGAACCTTTAAATGTTCTTAAAAACAAATCTATCATTCTGAATTTACTAGAAAGGTAGATTTCACATATATCTATATAAAAGGAGAATGGATATAATATGTTGAAAAAACTTGTAGCAGTAATGACAGCATTCATGGTGATTTTTGGGGCTAGTAGCTTTATGTTCGTAGATCATGCGGCAGCGAAAAGTTACAAATCTGGTAAAAAATCATTTACACCAAGTTCAGGTCAAAAATCAAAAGTTGATTTAAACAAAAAAGATTCAAATGTAAATTCTCAAAAAACGACTCCAGATTCAAAAACAAAAGCAACAAACACAGCACCAAAAAGTAATAAAGGAAGCTTTATGAAAGGTTTATTACTAGGTGGTCTTGGTGGTTTACTAATGGGTAGCTTATTTGCAAATATGGGAGCTCTTGGTTCTGTATTAGCGTTTATGGTAAATATGTTAGTAATGGCTGGTATCGTAATGTTAGCAGTTCGTGCATTTAAATACTTCAAAGATCAACGTAAGAAAAAGGCAGATGAAGTAGCATGGAAACAATAAAAATTTCTGAACAAGAACTTATCAATGCGCTTTGCGTATATATCGCTGAAAAAAGACAAGTTGGTCCAGAAGAAGTTTTAGTTGAACTAATGTACGACGATGACTATGGCTTCTCTGCTGAAGTAGAGGTAAATGGCCGCCAGCAAATTTTGATTCAAGCGAACTTAATCGAAGCACTACGCTTATTGCTTGACAGAGAATATAATGTCAATTCATTTGCAGCAAGATTGCAGCTTGAATTAGATGATGAAGAAGGCATTTACGCATTAGCGAAATTTAATAACTCAAATGAGTAGGAAAAAGAGCTGTTGAGAGTAATCTCAGCAGCTCTTTTTAGTATGTGCATATGCAAGGGAATAATCACGCCAAATTTCATTCATTTTGTGTCTACCGACATCAATCATCGGGTTAAATTGAATAGTAGCTTGTTGACGTACGGCATGTACATGTTGGATTGCCTGCTGCAACAGTTGTTCAACCGAATAGGATCTTTTATTTGCTTGTTTTACAATTGAATATCCAGCAACAGTTCCTTGTGCCATTGCAATTTTCCCGCTTTCAATGCCAGTTATATTACCGGCTACAAATAAACCAGGCAGAGGGGTTTCCATTGTTTCAGAATGGAGAGGAACGTGCCCGCCTAATTCCGGGATGTAACGGAAAGGACAGCCAGCTATAGCGGCTAGCTCAGCAAGAGGGTATAAGCCGCCTGCAATACAAACGAAGTCTGCTTCATATATTTGTTCCGATTCAGTAATGATGTTTCCTTTCGTATCAAGATTAGCAACGCGTACACCTTCAACTTGATCTGTTCCGATAATTTCAAGAGCTGCTTTTCGAAGGTGAAGAGGTGTACCGTTTATTTTCATTCCGCTGTTTGGATAGAAGCTTAATCCAGCTTGTTTAGCCCAATTATATTTCATCAATTTACTACCTATACGTAATAAAGGCGATGGGGCAAGGTGTGCAGCATGTAATAGAGAATTTAAAACTTCTTCTGGTTCACCAGCCTTTTGACTTAATTCACTTTTTTCAGGAAGTACGATATGTTCAACTTTAATGCCGGCTAATTGTAATTCATTTAAGATAGCGAATGACAAAATGTTAGCGCCAATAATGATTCCTTTTTTTCCTACTTGAACGCGATGTACATTCGTCATGACTTGTGCTGCCCCAATCGACATGACTCCAGGAAGTGTCCAACCAGGGAGGGGGATAGAGTACTCAGCAGCGCCAGTAGCGAGTAATACGAACGGTGCGTCTAACGTACCGATATTCGTATGTACGTACCAAGAACTTTCATCTTTATCTAAATTATAGACGGAAATACCGCATCGAATATTAACTGAAAGTGACTCTGCTTCTTCACGAAGTCGCTTCGATTCTTCTATTCCGTTCCACCATTCTCCAGTAGGCTCTTGGTGTAATTGTCCTAATAATCTTCCGCCAGGCTTCATAAATTCATCGATAACAAGTACATTTAGTCCAAAACGAGCACAAGAGATAGAGGCTGATAATCCCGCTGGTCCAGCTCCGATAATAATGACATCGTTCATCGCTTTTTCACCATCTCTCTCACGATATTTGGGTGCTGTTTTCCACTTTCCACAACCATATTATCTTCTACAACAGTTAAGCATGCTCGTACGTTCATTTGACTATTTACATTGACGCGGCATTCAGAACAATGTCCAATATTGCAGTAAATACCTCGTGGTGTCCCGCTATCTTCATGCACTCTTAATGTTCTTATTCCATTTGCAAGTAAAGCGGCTGCAATCGTTTCATGTTCATAGGCTTCATATTGTTGACCGTTAAATTGGAAAGTGATGCGCTTACTACTATTTAAACTCCCTAAAATAGGGTGATGTGTAATTCTACTCATTTACTTTCACCTACCGATCCAAAAGTAACTGCACGCACTGGTGGTTGATATTTTAATGGGATTTCATTAGTAGTTACGCCGGGATTTGCACTTTCAATCATTCGATCTATCATCATTCTACATGTGCGGCCACCGCAAAATCCCATGCCAGCACGTGTTCTTAGTTTTAATTCTCTTGCCGAGCATTTATATTCAGCAATAGTCGATTGAAGTTGACCGTATGTAACTTCTTCACATCGACAAACAATTAATTGATCTTTATTCGTCATATGTATTCCTCCTCTAGTTCGATTTGCATAAATTATATAATGCAAAAACTATGCCAATATAGAGGAGGGGAGGTTTATTGTAACCCAAGTTTTTTTAAACGGTTATATAAGGTGGCCCTCGTAACACCGAGCTGTTTCGCACATTCTAATTTATTCCCATTTAAAATGTGTAAAGCCCTCTCGATGACTTTTTTCTCATGCTCTTCCATCTCTTCTTGCAAAGAGAGGATTGTATGATTGTTGCTGAGCAATAGGGAATGAGTCGTATGATTGTCTACCGTTTCAGTTGTATGAAATGGTAAATATTCTTGTTTTATAATACCGTCAGTCGCAAATACGACGAGTCTTTCAACAACGTTACGAAGCTCGCGAATATTACCTGGCCAATTGTAATGAAGTAGTTCATGCATAATACTTGAAGGTAAGTCACGAATTGGTCTGTTATAGTTGATTGAAAAATCGTTTAAAAAAGAATAGGTTAATTCAATAATATCTTCGCGTCTTTCGCGCAGCGGTGGAATATGTAAGCTAACTACATTGAGGCGATAGTATAAATCTTCTCGGAACGTGCCTTTTCTCATTTCTTCTTGTAAATCACGATTTGTAGCAGCGATAATGCGGAAATCGATATTAATCTCTTTTTCTCCACCAACTCGGTAATATTTTCGTTCTTGTAGTACACGTAAAAGCTTTACTTGCATATCGAGCGGCATTTCTCCTATTTCATCAAGGAATAATGTACCGCCTTGCGCGAGCTCTATTTTACCCTTTTTTCCTTTACTACTTGCACCAGAAAACGCCCCGCGTTCATACCCGAATAATTCACTTTCGAATAATGCTTCTGGAATGGCGCCGCAGTTAATTGAAATGAAAGGTGCCTTAGCGGCCTCGCTTGCTTCATGTATCGCTTTCGCAAATACTTCTTTTCCAACACCACTTTCGCCGAGTATTAAAACAGTTGATTTCACTGAACAAACCTTTCGAGCTAATTGTATTGTTCTTTGTATAACAGGACTTTTTCCATTCATTGCAAGGAAAGGATCTGATTCATCTTTATATTTTGCTACCTCTAGTTCTAATCGGTGCATTTCATGTGACATATTAAATAGTTTTTCATTTAAAGCAACTTGATTTGTAACATCAGTTTCTGAAACGACTGCTCCAATAATTTCATCGTTACAATACACTGGATTTGAGTTAATTAATACGAACAAATCTGGACGAGGCTGATGGAACTGAGCGATTATGCTTTTTCCGTCATGTAATGATTGCAAAATTTCCAAGTCTTTATAGTCAAAAAAACGAGTGATAGGTTGCCCAATAATTTCATTATGTTTGACTGAAAAAATCTTTTCGGCGCCATCTGTCCAAGTACGAACACGTTCTTTATCATCGATGACTGTAACGGAAGAATCAGTTGTTTGTATTACGGCGTTATAAAAAGATTGTAGTTCATAGTAAGACTTAACAAGAAACGGAATGATTTGCTGAGCCGTTATACAGCATATAGGCTCTTTATTTTCGTTCATTACGATAACGGCCATTTCATTAGAAAATGCGTCAATTAAAGCAGTGAATGAGTCATTTTCATATATTGCTGCGCAGTTATATTCTTCTTTAGTAGAAGAGCGGTAATAATACTTTTCGTTAACTTGCTCAATATGTTGCAAGCTGTATGTATGATCAATTGATAAAGTTTTTAGAAATTCTTTTATTGTGGGAAATGAGAATACCATATTGTCCTCCTGTTATGTATAAAAATTTTGACAGTGATAAAAAAATAATACACCTATTTACGATAAATTTAAAATATTTTTACAAATAAAAATATTATTTATAAAAATTGTATATATGTAAAGCTGGCACGTCAATTGCATAAAAGAAAGTGAGGGATCAAAAAGAAGGGAGGGGTGCTACGTGAGGCACTGTGACGTTTTAATAATAGGCGGTGGTATTATAGGCTGTTCTATCGCTTATTACACTTCAAAATACGGAAGAGACGTGACAATCATTGAAAAAGGGGAATTTGTCAGTGGGACGTCTTCACGGTGTGACGGGAATATTTTGGCTATTGATAAAGACCCAGGTTTTGATAGTCAAATGTCGTTAGTAAGTCAAAAATTAGTAACTGATTTAAGTGAAGAGTTAGAGCACTCGTTTGAATATAGGGCGCCAGGAAGTATTCTCGTATGTGAGTCAGACGAAGAAATGGAAGCAGCACAGCAATGGGTGAATCGTCAAAAGAAAGCTGGATTACCGTTTCGAATGCTTGATAGGCAAGATATAAGAGAAGAATCACCATTTTTCGCAGATGATTTATTAGGCGGGTTAGAATGCGCAACAGATTCGACTGTAAATCCATATCTTCTTGCTTTTTCACTTCTTGCAGAATCGAAGAAATTTGGTACGAAAGCTTTTAATCATACGGAAGTAAAAGAAATGAAAAGAGATGTAGGCGGTTCTTTTATTGTTGAAACAACAAGTGGGACGTTTACTGCGAAGCAAGTGGTGAACGCAACTGGTGTGTGGGCTCCGAAAATCGGACAAATGTTGGATGTAAATATACCAATTGAGCCGAGAAAAGGGCATATTATTGTAGCTTCAAGGCAACAACACGTTGGCTGTCGTAAAGTAATGGAATTTGGTTATTTAATTTCTAAATTTGGTGGAAAACGAAAAGTGGATGCTTTAACTGAAAAATATGGGGTAGCTCTTGTATTTGAGCCGACAGAAAGCCAAAATTTTTTAATTGGTAGTAGTAGAGAGTTTGTAGGTTTTCATACGAGGATAAATAACGAGGTTATTAAATGTATTGCGAACAGAGCAATTCGTTTTTATCCGAAAATGGCGGATATGATGGTGATTCGTTCATATGCTGGATTACGTCCGTGGACAGAAGATCATTTGCCGATCATTTCACGTGTGGAACATATCCCGAACTACTTTATAGCAGCAGGGCATGAAGGGGATGGCATTAGTCTTGCCGCAGTTACTGGGAAAGTGATTGAAGAGTTATTAAACGAAAAGGAAACAATCATTCCTATTGAACCACTTCGTTTGAGTCGTTTTACAGAAAGGGTGTTAAACGGATGAGGTCACAAAGAGTCTTTACGACGATTGATACACATACGGGTGGGAATCCAACGAGAACATTGATTAGCGGACTGCCTCAGTTAATTGGAGAGACGATGGCAGAGAAGATGTTACATATGAAAAAGGAATATGACTGGATTCGCAAATTGTTAATGAATGAACCGCGTGGTCATGATGTAATGTCAGGAGCACTATTAACAGATCCATGTCATCCTGAAGCAGATATTGGTGTTATTTACATAGAGACAGGTGGATATTTACCGATGTGTGGTCACGATACAATTGGTGTATGTACAGCTTTAATTGAATCAGGTTTAATTCCGGTAGTTGAACCGATTACCTCATTAAAGTTAGACACGCCAGCTGGCTTAGTTGAAGTTGATATTTTTGTTCAAGATGGAAAAGCGAAAGAAGTCTCTTTCTGTAACATACCAGCTTTTTTACTGAAACATATTACTGTACAAGTCGAAGGAATTGGAACTGTAGAGGCTGATATTGCTTATGGAGGAAATTTTTATGCCATTATCGATGCAAAGTCAGTAGATTTAGAGTTAGTACCAGAAAACGGATCTACAATCATCGATAAGGCAATTCATATTAGAAATATCATTAATGAGAAATTTGAAATCATTCATCCGCAGCATTCGTTTATTAGAGGATTAACCCATGTTGAATTTTATACAAGTCCTACTCATGAAAGTGCGCATGTGAAAAATACAGTTGTCGTTCCACCAGGAGGAATTGATCGTTCTCCATGTGGTACAGGAACATCAGCGAAGTTAGCGGTATTATACGCTAATCAAAAAATTGAGATTAATGAAGAGTTTGTTCACGAGAGTATCGTTGGCTCTCTATTTAAAGGATGCGTCATAAATACGACAAATGTTGAAAATATGGAAGCTGTCGTAACGAAAATTACAGGCTCAGCTTGGCTTATGGGGATGCATAGAT
This sequence comes from Bacillus thuringiensis, assembly GCF_022095615.2. NCBI lineage: Bacteria > Bacillati > Bacillota > Bacilli > Caryophanales > Bacillaceae > Bacillus > Bacillus thuringiensis. The sequence goes on along the minus strand of NZ_CP155559.1, from coordinate 2,650,861 downwards.
TTTTTTACAATGAAAAGGATCCACTTAGAGAAGGCTTTTTGCTAATTCCGCCGATGGAACATGAAACGGAGGATGTAAAATGAACATTCAAAAAATGTATACAGCAGTAGACGTACATGTAAATGGTGAAGCATTTCGTGTAATGAAAGATGTACCATGCAAATACTACTACAGTTTAGAACATTTAAATGAACAATTTTCAGGTGAATTAGCAGAAGAAATGAAGCTTTTATTAAATGAACCACGCGGTTTTATCGGTTTAAATGGATGTATTGTCGTTCCTTCTATTCATACGGAAGTCGATGCAGCTGTATTATTTTTTAATCATAAAGGAGCCATTCCGCTTCATTATGGAGGCATTGTCGCAGTCATAACGATGTTATTAGAAAGCGGGTATTTAAAAAAGAGAGAGACGAATCAATACAAAATCGAAACGTTATCTGGCATATTTTCAGTCCATGCGTGTGTAGAGAATGATGAAGTTGTATCTGTTTCATTTGAAAGTAAATTATGTTATATGATTGAGCAAAATTTACAAGTTGGTAATATAAGTTACTCTCTCATTCAGGCAGATAAAGTATATGCAGTTGTAGAAAAGGATTTGTATTCGCCAGAAATTAGTATTGAAAACATCTCTAAATTAAAAAAATGGGGAGGGGCTACACTACAAGCTATACAAAAGCAGTCATTTATAAAAAGACTTATTTTAGTAGATTCCGGGGAAAAAGAAAAGAACCATATAAAGTCGATTACATTTCATGAAGATAACTTTATCGTTCGTTCGCCAGGTTTTGTTTCTACTATTGTGTCTTATGTTCATGCGTTATTTAAAAATAATTATATGGCGGATAAACCTTTTATAAATGAAAGTATATTTAATAGTTTTATAACAGTTGAAAAAGTGAAGAAGGAAGAAACAGGTTACATTTTCCGTTTTGAAAGTAGAGGATTTATTACAGGTATGCAGACGTTTCTATTAGACTCTACAGATCCGTTTCCGACAGGATTTTTATTAAAATAAAATAGTAAAGGGAGAGATAAATATGAAAAATATTAAAGGAGCATTTCCAGTATTAATCACACCGATGGATGAGTTTCAAGAAATTAATTGGAACGGTGTAAAACAAAACGTAAACTACTTTATTGAGCAAAAAGTAGCTGGGATTATTATTAATGGAAGTACAGGAGAGTTTGTTAGTTTATCAAAAGAAGAACGATTTAAAATGGTAGAAACAGTATTAAAAGAAGTTAATGGCCGTATTCCGGTTATTGTTGGGACTGCAGCAGAAACGACGAAAGAAACGATTGAATATACGAAACATGCAGAAGCGCACGGAGCGGATTGCGCATTAATTATTAACTCATACTATTGTAAACCGAAAGAAGAAGAAATTTATTTTCATTTTAAAGAAATCTCAAACGCTGTAAATATACCAATTATGTTATACAATAATCCGTTTACATCTGGTGTTGATATGAGTACAGACCTCATGTTACGTATTGGAAAAGAATGTGAAAATGTTACACATATTAAAGAATCTAGCGGAGATATTCGAAAAGCAAGAGATTTAGTAAGACAAGGCGAAGGTGCTTTTCAAGTTTTCTGTGGATCTGAAGATTTAGTTATGGAATCTTATTTAGTTGGTGCGACGGGATGGGTTTCAGTAGCAGGAAATATCGTACCGGGACTTGTTACGAAAATGTATGAGCATTTCCAAAATGGTGAATTAGAAAAAGCTTGGGAAATAAACGATGCGATTTTACCTCTTTGTGAGTTTCTTGAAGGATCAGGAAAATATGTACAAATCGTTAAACGTTCAATGGAATTACACGGGCAAGCTGGAGGACCTTCTCGCTATCCAAGATTAGGATTAACAGAAGAAGAAGATCAAAAACTTCAAACGATTATTTCAAAAATCGCAGCTCATGCAGCTGTTTAAATAAGGAGGAGAGCATATATGTTAACGACAAACATTGAACTGAAACCAAAAGTGAAAGCGTTTTTAAATGAAGAAGTTAAAATGTTTATTAATGGTGAATTTGTTCCTTCAATAAGTGGAAAGACGTTCGAAACGTACAATCCAGCAACAGAAGATGTTCTGGCTGTCGTATGTGAAGCGCAAGAGGAAGATATCGATGTTGCGGTAAAAGCGGCAAGACTTGCTTTTGAAACCGGCCCTTGGGCGGAAATGACTACTGCTGAAAGAGCGCATCTTATTTATAAATTAGCAGATTTAATTGAAGAGCATAGAGAAGAATTAGCACAGCTAGAAGCTTTAGATAATGGAAAACCGTATCAAGTAGCACTTGATGATGATATTGCAGCGACTGTAGAAAATTATCGCTATTACGCGGGATGGGCTACAAAAATTATCGGGCAAACAATTCCGATTTCAAAAGATTACTTAAATTACACACGCCATGAACCGGTTGGCGTTGTAGGTCAAATTATTCCGTGGAATTTTCCACTTGTAATGTCTTCTTGGAAAATGGGAGCGGCACTTGCAACAGGTTGTACGATTGTATTAAAACCAGCAGAGCAAACACCTTTATCTTTACTGTATACAGCGAAGCTTTTTAAAGAGGCTGGTTTTCCAAATGGTGTTGTAAACTTTGTGCCAGGTTTCGGCCAAGAAGCAGGAGCGGCAATTGTAAACCATCATGATATTGATAAAGTAGCTTTCACAGGTTCAACAGTTACAGGGAAATATATTATGCGACAATCTGCAGAAACAATTAAACATGTAACGTTAGAACTTGGTGGTAAGTCACCAAACATCATTTTAGAAGACGCTGACTTAGAAGAAGCAATTAACGGTGCGTTCCAAGGTATTATGTATAATCACGGACAAAATTGTAGCGCAGGATCTCGAGTCTTCGTTCATCGAAAGCATTATGAAACAGTCGTAAATGAACTTGTAAAAATGGCAAATGAAGTGAAGCTTGGAGCGGGTATGGAGGCGGAAACTGAAATGGGTCCACTCGTATCTAAAAAACAACAAGAGCGTGTGCTAAATTACATTGAACAAGGAAAAGCAGAAGGTGCTACTGTTGCGGCTGGTGGTGAGCGTGCATTTGAAAAAGGTTATTTTGTACAGCCAACGGTATTCACAAATGTTACTGACGATATGACAATTGTGAAAGAAGAAATATTTGGACCGGTTGTCGTTGTACTTCCGTTTGATTCAACAGAAGAGGTCATCGAAAGAGCAAATCGCTCTTCATACGGACTCGCTGCAGGCGTATGGACACAAAATATTAAAACAGGTCATCAAGTTGCCAATAAATTAAAGGCAGGAACAGTATGGATTAATGATTATAACTTAGAAAATGCAGCTGCACCATTTGGTGGTTTTAAACAATCTGGTATCGGTCGTGAGCTAGGTTCATATGCGCTTGATAATTACACAGAAGTGAAAAGCGTTTGGGTAAATATAAAGTAATAGAGAATCTAACTGTTAATAAATAGAGGGATGAAATAATGAGATAGGCGGACAACTGTAAGGTTTAATAATAGTTGTCCGTTTTCTTATATATAAAATAATTTCCAAAAGAATGATAAGGGGGATTTGGATGGAGCAATTAGTAGAGTGGTTAGTAGGTCAAGTATGGAGTATTGGGTTAGTTGTTTTCGCATTAGGGGCAGGTGTGTATTTTACAATTGCCACTCGTTTTCTACAAATTCGTTATTTTAAAGAGATGATTAAACTATTATTTGAAGGGAAGAGCTCGGAGACGGGAATTTCATCCTTTCAAGCATTTTGTTTAGCCTTATCAGGTAGGGTCGGAATAGGTAATATTGCAGGGGTCGCGACAGCCATCGCTTTTGGCGGACCTGGAGCTGTATTTTGGATGTGGGTAATGGCACTTTTAGGAGCAGCGAGTGCATTTGTGGAATCAACATTATCTCAAGTATATAAAAGTAAAGTCGGGAATGAATACCGCGGTGGTACACCATATTTCATTGAAAAAGGCCTGAAAATGAAATGGTTTGCAGTCATTGTAGCGGTCGTTGTAACACTTTCATATGGTGTTTTACTACCAGGCATTCAATCTAGTAGTATCGCAGTTGGTTTTGAAAACTCTAATGGCATTAGCAAATATATAACTGGTATATTGTTAGTCGTATTATTAGCAGCGATCATTTTTGGCGGCATAAAGAGAATTGCTGGCGTTTCGCAAATGCTTGTTCCATTTATGGCAATTGGCTATGTAATTGTTACATGTATCGTATTAATTGCGAATGTAACAGAAATTCCAAGTATGTTCGCTTTAATTTTCTCTAGTGCTTTTGGTGTAAATGAAATGTTTGGCGGAATCGTCGGTGCAGCAATCGCATGGGGCGTAAAGCGCGCTGTATTTTCAAATGTTGCAGGTGTAGGAGAAGCGACATATAGCTCCGCTGCAGCTGAAGTATCTCATCCTGCAAAACAAGGGTTAGTTCAAGCATTTTCTGTTTATATCGATACAATTGTTGTTTGTACAGCGACAGCTCTTATGATTTTAATAACAGGTATGTATAATGTTATACCTGAAGGGAAAAACGCTATTGTAAAAAACATAGGGAATGTTGATGCAGGTCCGATCTATACACAACAAGCAGTTGAAACTGTTATGACAGGGTTTGGTCCATTATTCATTTCAATTGCAATCTTCTTCTTCGCATTTACAACGTTACTTGCATACTACTATATCGCTGAAACGACACTTACTTATTTAGATCGTGAGCTGAAACATAGCTGGTTAAAACCAGTTTTAAAAATTGGATTTTTAATTATGGTTTACATCGGTAGCGTAGAATCAGCGTCGCTTTTATGGAATCTTGGTGATTTAGGAATTGGTAGTATGGCATGGTTAAATCTAATCGCGATTCTACTATTAAGTAAAATCGCATTAAAAGTGTTAAAAGATTATGAAGCGCAGAAAAAAGAAGGGAAAGATCCAGTGTTTGATCCTAAAAATGTAGGAATTGAAGGATTAACATTTTGGGAAGAAAGAAGTAAAGAGGTTGCAAGAAAAGACTCTACTGAGAAAGTAACAGTGGATGATAGTCTGAAATTGTAAAGTTAAAAAACTGAAAATTCAATCTTTTAAGTGAGGAATTCTATTTAACGGCATTACTGTAAGGCTGTGCAGCAAAATTTTAATTTTTAAACATAAAAAGTCTCACCTTAAAATGAAAAGGGGAGACTTTTTATTGTATGCTAATCTTTTCGAAATAGTTTTAACTGTTTCATATAGTCAATGGCCTTTGTTTTATTCTTTTGATTAGATACATATTCGAATTCGTTCGTATCTCTATAATAACTATTCATTATATCTTCTGTAAGAATTCCGTCAGAAATAGCTTTTTTAATTGCGCATTGTGGTTCATTTGTATGAGAGCAGTTAGAAAATTTACACCTCATAGATATTTCTTCGATATCTCCATAGCCATGATCAAAGTTGTCCTCATGATTTATTAAGTCAAAACCTATTTTACTAATGGTTAATCCCTCCACTTTTCATCGTTTTTAAGTTCAATGTAATTTAATATTCCATATTTTTATAAATCGATTTCTCTACGTCAGGAAGAACTCTGTATATACTTTTACCAATTAAAGATTCTAATTCATTTTTAATTGTGTAGAAACCTTTCCAATGTAAAGAGGAATGAGAGGTTGTTCCATGTCGTAAACCAACTGAAATTAATCTTTTTTCAAGAGTAGTAAAGCCTTCTGCATCAGCAAGTGCGTCACAAAGGGTAATGATCTTATTGTATAAGTCGTAGTCGCTATTTTCATTTAATATTTCAATTAATCGGCTTTCCATATAATCAGGAACAAGGCTCCACTCCGCTGCTATTTCTAAATGCTCATTTTTGCACGGGAATGAATGTGTCACGCAAATAATCGCGTTTCCTGTATACCCTAAATCATTCATATACATATAACCATCATAGGAATGAATAACAGATTTAGTAAAACCTTTATATCTTCCTATATCATGCAGAAGAGCAGCATTATATGCTATGTCAGCATTTAGGTCATCATGTCCATTATTAATAAGTTCCACAACTATTTTTTCAGTTGCAAGGGCAACATTACGTGAATGTTCGAACCACGGACCGGGGTTTTGTTCATTTGCCCACTCGAGTAATTCTCTTGCGTATGTCCTATCTAATATATACTTCATATATGTATCCTTTCTCTAAAAAATTGTATCTTACATAATTTCATCTTAGTAATTCGTTTTTCCTTCCTTAAAACTTGGTACAATGAAACAAAAGGGGGATTAGTAATGCAAAATGTAGTAATGGAAGAGATTAAGCAAATAAAAAATGATGTGGAGGAGCTTTCTACACTTTTGAAAACGGTTGTAGATGATGGGGCGTCAATTGGTTTTTTACCTCCACTAGAACAAAAAGAATCAGCGCAGTATTGGGAAACTGTATTAGCACCAGAAGTGATCTTGTATGTTGCTAAAATAAATAATGAAATCGCAGGGAGTATTCAATTACATTTAGTTACAAAGCCTAATGGGGTTCATAGAGCTGAAATTTGTAAGTTAATGACTCAGCCAAAATTTAGACGTAATGGTATTGGACGTTTACTTATGCAAAAAGCAGAGGAGCGAGCAAAACAAGAAAATAGGTCTCTTTTAGTACTAGATACGAGAGAAGGAGACCCTTCCAATAGATTGTATAAATCTTTAGACTATAAAGAAGCTGGAAAAATACCAGAATACGCAATTTCTCCGAGTGGTGATTTAGACGCCACAGTTCTTTATTATAAAGTTTTATAAGTTATGATAAAAAGCTATTATGCTAAAAATAATAAACTCCGATTTTTAACACCGCCTATATTTTTATAGCGGTGTTATTTGAATGTATCAATAATATTTATTTAATGTACTCAATGAATTTGAGAAAGTTTTTAAAGGGTTCTTTTAGTTACGTACCTCGACTTATAATGAATGTAGAGAAGATGACTAGGCAACTATAGTTATTTTCGTTTTATTATGGGAAAGGGGATGACGGGATGAAAACGAAAGGTTTACAGAAGGTGAAGAAAGTTATATTAAGTGGTGGTATATTACTTACGGGATTGTTAACTTTCGGTTTTTCAGAAAAAGCTTCCGCTCATGGATATGTTGAATCACCAGCGAGCCGCTCTTATTTATGTAAGCAAGGGGTAAATGTAAATTGCGGTCCGATTCAATACGAGCCGCAAAGTGTAGAAGGAATAGGTGGATTCCCACAATTAGGACCTTCTGATGGACAAATTGCAGGAGCTGGCCATTTTCCTGCTTTAGACGTTCAAACAGTTGATAGGTGGAAGAAAGTTACGTTAAACGGCGGGACGAATACATTTAAGTGGAAACTAACCGCACCTCATAGTACGAAAGAATGGAAATACTATATTACGAAAAAAGATTGGAATCCAAATAAGCCTTTAACAAGGTCTGATTTAGATTTAGTACCGTTTTATGTGAAAAATGATGGGGGAACAAGACCAGGAACTTCCGTAACACATGAAGCAAATGTGCCTACTGATAGAAATGGCTATCACCTTATTTTAGCTGTATGGGAAATTGCAGATACGGGGAATGCGTTTTATCAAGTTATAGATGTTAACCTTGTAAATAACGGTTTCGCATCGAATTTTGCGCTAAATCATGTAGTGCAAGTTCCTACACTATTTTAAATAAAAAATACATTTTGATCATCTAATTCATTTTAGATGATCTTTTTTACGAAAAACGATGAAAAATATAGTAGAAAGTGCAATTATTTATAAAAAAATGGGCTTTAAATATTGTCATATTTGCTTCTTTAAGATATCCTTTTCATGAAGAGGTGGAAAACATGGAAAAAGTACTAGTTTTCGGGCATAAAAACCCAGATACAGATGCAATTTGTTCTGCAATTGCATATGCAGAATTGAAAAAAGAATTAGGAATGAATGCTGAGCCTGTACGTTTAGGCGAAATCAGCGGTGAAACTCAATTTGCGTTAGACTATTTTAAAGTAGAAGGACCGCGTTTTGTTGAGACAGTTGCAAGCGAAGTGGACAACGTTATTTTAGTTGATCATAACGAGCGTCAACAAAGTGCTAACGATATCGAATCTGTTCGTGTGTTAGAAGTTATTGACCATCACCGTATTGCTAACTTTGAAACAAGCGATCCTATTTACTACCGTTGTGAGCCAGTTGGTTGTACAGCTACAATCTTAAACAAAATGTACAAAGAAAACGGCGTAACAATTCGTAAAGAAGTTGCAGGTTTAATGTTATCTGCAATCATTTCAGATTCTTTACTATTCAAATCTCCAACTTGCACAGAGCAAGACGTAGCAGCAGCTCGTGAATTAGCAGAAATCGCTGGTGTAGATGCTGATAGCTACGGCTTAGAAATGTTAAAAGCTGGTGCTGACTTAAGCGGAAAAACAATGGAGCAATTAATCTCTCTTGACGCTAAAGAATTCCAAATGGGTAATGCGAAAGTTGAAATCGCACAAGTAAACGCTGTTGATACAAACGACGTTCTTGTACACCAAGCGGAACTTGAAAAAGTTATTTCTGCAGTAGTAGAAGAAAAAGGTTTAGACCTATTCTTATTCGTTGTAACTGATATCTTAACTAACGATTCTGTCGGTCTTGCGATCGGTAAAGCATCAAACATTGTTGAGAAAGCATACAACGTATCTCTACAAAACAACACTGCTACTTTAAAAGGTGTTGTATCTCGTAAAAAACAAATCGTACCAGTATTAACAGAAACATTTCAAGCTTAATTGTATTGAGTACAGATAAACAAAAAGGACAAGTAGTCAGATTGGCTACTTGTCCTTTTTTATCTCTAAAAAACAGAAAATTGAAATTTAAAAACGGGAGGATTGTGTATGTTTAATGATTTGGAAAGTAAATTACAGTCACTTTTAGAGCGAAATATTACTTCTGTTTCAGAGTTAGAGCGTTGGCTTTTGGAGGAATTGCGTGTAAACGCTGAAGTAGAAGAGGAGATAACCAGTAGTTTAATCGCCATGTATAGAGATACAAATGACAGAAATATACGTGATTTACATATGTATAATCAAAATACAATTCAACCACTTTTAAAAAGATACAATGCAAAATTTGACCAGAAATTTAGAGAGTGTCCGTTTTCAGACTTATTAGATGAGCAGAAATATGGATTTATGAAAAAAGTAAGATTTGTGAAGAGTAAAATGTTTAATGAAAAGAACATTACTCTTTCCGTTAAAGAGCAAGAGCTTATTACGAAATATAGAGAAATAATGTCAAACATATCTATTAATTGGGAAGGAGAGCAAAAGACATATGCATACGTAAAAGCAAAGCTAGATAACCCTAATAGAGCTATTCGCAAAAAAGCTTGGTATGCTTTATGTGAAGCAAGAAGTGTAGTGAAAATAAAAATAGATTGTATTATGAATGAACTCGTACAATTGCGGAATGAGATCGCATTACATGCAGGATTTCATAATTATAGTGAATATGCTTTTAAACAAAAAAACAGAGATTACAATATTGAAGAGTGTTATAAGCTTCATGAATCTATAGAAAAGTATGTTGTACCGATTTGGAAACAGTTAGGAAGTCTTTCTAAAAAGAATCTCGGTGTAAAAACGTATCGCCCTTGGGACCTTACTCCATGTAATTTACCAAAAGCCCCGTTTCAAAATGTCATTGATTTATTGGATGGGGTGGAAGAAATGTTTCGGAAGACAGATTTATATTTTCATGAGAAATTTATACATTTAAGGAAAGCGGAATTCATTGACGTAGAAGAACGTGAAAATAAAGCACCAGGAGCTGCTTGTTTTACCTTGCCTCATAGTAAAGAGGTTTTTGTGTATTCTAATTTCAGTCCATCATTTTATGCAATTAATGCACTCATACATGAAGTGGGACATGCATTTCATTTTTATAAACAATTTAACAATGATAGTAGCATGCAGGAAAGATATCTTCGTGAAGAAGTGGCTGAGCTTTATTCCCTCAGTCTTGAGTTGCTAGTAATGGATAAGCTGAATATCTTTTATAAGCACGAGGATGAATATAAAGAAGTGCAGCGAGTACAATTATATCGCGCTTTGTCTTTGTTAATGTCGTCAGTTGCAGGAGATGTATTCCAGCACTGGCTCTATACGAATCCAAACCATACACCAGAAGAACGTGATAAGAAATACGCTGAAATATGCAAAAGGTATCAATATTCATCAGTCGATATTACGGGATTAGAGAATGAAATCGGTGTAAGCTGGTTAGAGTCATTTCACTATGTTCAGTTTCCTTTTTATCAAATTGAATACGCAATTGCACAAATAGGAGCAATGCAAGTGTTTCAAATTTATCAGGAAAATCCAGAAAAAGCGATTGTTTTCTTTAAAGAAGGTGCGAGTGCAGATTGGAATTTACCTATACAAGTAATATATGAAAAAACAGGTGTCACGTTTGATTTTTCGGAAGAAAGGATAGAAAATACTGCAAGTGTAATTTTTGATCTGATTAATGAATTAAAATAAAGGATAGCATTAGCTATCCTTATAACTGTTTATTCGTAGATTTTTTCTTGTTTATATAAAATGTAATAATAGCTGTAATTAGGAAGATAGGTATGGCATATGCTTGTGCAACAAACAACGTCCAGCCAACATGATTATAGCCTTGAGACGCTGGAGCAAGCATAGCGATTATGCAAACAATAATATAGAGCACTAGTGCAGGGAGAAGATTCTTCATATGTTCACCTCCTTTTAATAACATCAATACACATATATTTATATAATACATTATACTTTGGGATAAGGGATATGTTTTTTACAATTATTTAAATAAAAGGGTTATTTTTAAATGGAGTAGAAGTGATATATGTAGAATGATATAGGTGGGGATATAATGGACAATGTATTAAATAAAATAAAGCAAGATATACATATGGATTTATTGTATGAACTATGGCCTGGTTTTATGGGGACTGCATTTGCATTATATAATGATGAGCATGTGTATGTATTTCATCATCCTCTATTTTTGAAAGATGAGTATACCGTATTAAAGTGGGATGAACAATTTAAAGGTGATACATGTATTTTATTCAAAGATTATCCAACTGCAATCGTGAATATGGATAGGTATAAAGACTATGAAAGTTTACTTGCGATTGTGGTGCATGAACTTTATCATTGCTATCAATATTTAAATAAAGAAAGAAGATTTCCAAATGAGTCTTTAGGATTTCAATATCCTATAACAGAAGAAAATATAGAATTACGAAATAGAGAGCGAATTTGTTTATATGATGCTGTTCATTGTAATTCACAAGCTGAGAGAAATAATTATATTAAACAATTTATTGAACTAAGGGAGCAAAGAGCTCGTTTTATAAAAGAAGAGTTTATAACTTATGAATGTATGGTTGAAAGTATAGAGGGACCTGCTTGGTATGTTGAAATGAATGCTTATATTGCAGTATGTAAAAATGATGAAAGTAAAACATTACGAAAATATAGCGGACTTATTTTAGATGCATATGAAGCTAATTATAACATTAGGAAGAGCTGCTATAGCTCAGGAATGCTTTTATGCTTATTATTAGATGAAATCCTCCCTGAATGGAAAACAAGCTTCTTTAATGGTGATAAATCGTTATATGTTTTTTTAAAACAAAATGTAAATGTGGATTTAAGTTTAAATAATGAAATTGCAATAAGTAAAGAAACGAAGCAAATCTTTCATTTTGTACAAAACGAAAAAAACAAGGATTTCAACCACTTTTATGAGTGGAAAGGGTATCATCTATATATTATAGGCAATATAAAATTAAATTCGTTTAATCCCATGAATGTAAATTTAAACGGAAATAAAGCATTACATAAGACTTTTTTAAGTGTAAGTATACGTAATAAAACATATATGATAAATCAGCCTGTTTTATCATCTTTTGAAGAAGATTTTAAAAATATAACACAAGTCCATATTATAATGAATGAAAAGCCGATAGAAACAAATAATGGTTGGAACGTAGTGGGAATTGGAGATATAGAAGCTGAGTATGAAGAAGTAGAGGGTTCTATATTTTTATATTTAAAAAGTTAGAAGTGAGGTAAGAAATATAAATGAAAAGGTTATGCATAATTCCATGTGGAAAAAAGAAGATTTGGGATAAGTATCCGGATTACGGACCGATGGAGGCGAAAGATGTATACATTAGCCCGTTCGGAAGAGCATGTCAGGCGTATGCAACTATGTTTTTCGAGAATTGGGTTATATTATCAGCGAAGCATGGATTTTTAAGACCAAATGATATTGTACTAGAAAACTATGATCTTGCCTTTGATTCAAAGAGCGATGAAATTATTAGTATGGAACAATTAAAACAACAATTGATTGAAAAAGATTTGCTTCAGTTTGATGAAATTGTTTTACTTGCAGGCAAGAAGCATAAGAAAGTAGTGACACAATTATATCCAGAAGAAATCATTACGTACCCATTAGCTGGGTGTAAAGGAATTGGGTATATGTTGCAGAGATTGAAAGGGGCTGTGGGAGAAGGGAAGGAATTATAGGGAATTTATTATAGCCAGCTTTGCATATAGGTAACGAATGTATAATTAAGGTATGAAGATGGAGGCGATTAAGAGTGAAGAAGGTTTTCAAAAGTAATGTATCTAGTTTTGTTTGTATTGGTCTAGTGTTATTATTTATTGATTTTAATAATTTATCAATATTAGAATACATATTCTTAACAACGAGCACCCTTGCTTTTGTTGCATTTTTAGTGAACATAGCAGTTACATACTATTGTGAGAGAGAAGAAAGAAAATATACAGGAATGTAAAGCCCAAATATTGGGCTTTTTTCTATGTTGTATATCGGTTGAATATGTAAGGAAGAATTATTAAGGATACTAAAATACTACTTATAATACGTAGAATATAGACAAGTAAACAAGCCTTTTTATACTTTTAAACATAGAATATGATGAATACTATTGAAGGGAGAGTCATATTCATGGGAAACAATTGTCGTTGTAGACAGTTCCGGGATTGTAATAGATTTTGGGATGATCTAATGTTTGGAAGATGCAGACGTAGAGATTGTGATGATTGTGGTTGTAAACGAAAACGTCATTGTGATTGTGATGATTGCCGTTGCAATCATAAACGTGACAATGATGACGATAAATGCCGGAAGTGGTAATTTTTTTGAAAGAGTACTTAAAAGTAAGTACTCTTTTTTATATGAGCCTTTTACATTCCATCCTGAACTAATTTTCTTTCAATTTTCCAAGAATCTCGCTTTTTAATTTTTATAGCTACATAAGTTCCAGTAGACTCCTTATAAAAAATATATCCATTGTTTGCGTTCACATATGTCAATGGTTCACCTATGCAATCTCGTGAACAAGATGTATTAATTAGCTCGATTAATGATAGTTCGCTCGGATCGGTTTTACTTGTATCTATAATAGTATCAATGTCTGTTTTACGATAACCTTGTAAGTTTACATGGAAATTCTGTTCAATTTCACCTGTAATACTAGTATTCATTACTTCAACTGAATTTTTCTTTTCTTGAAGAAATCCATTCTCGTAAAGTAATTTTGTATATCCAAGCCATGCAATTAAAACTAGCATGATAAACATACTACATATTTTAAGTGTTCGAAGTCGTTTACTAACAATTGTTTCTGAGTATTTCATTCAATTTAATCCTCCATTGTTTTTAATTTAAGTTATGCCTAGATACATATTTTTAGAAGAAAGATAGAACTTAACGACTCCTTGATTCAAAAAAGAAAGCATCTGAAGTTAGATGCTTTCTTTTTGCGTATTTTTCACTATCTGTTCGTTACTTGTTTCATAAGTGGTCTAATTTCTTTAACGGGTGGTTTTTTATCATAGGCATCTACGTAAGAGAAGTAGTAATTCAAGTTTCTGAGAAGTCCTTTTCCTATTTTAGCGCTTAAGAATGGGAATACTTGTCCAGTATAATCATCAAGAGATTTACAGTAGTATTTTTCATCTAAATATATACTATATTTACATGTTAGTTCTACTAATGAGTTTCCTTCATCATCAATTACTTCCTTAGAATCAATAATGTCTATTAATGCAAATTTTTCATTCAGATATACCTTCTTCTTTTTCTCGTGCTTATTTGTAAGGATAAATACGAGACCAATGGCGTTAATCAAACTATTTCCTCCTATAAAAAACGGATATTAATAAAATATATCGATATACGTTAAATGTAAAGAGGGGGCGTGAAATATCATTGATAGAAAGCTTAATAAGCCGATTTGTTTTTTCAAATCGGCTTATTGTTATTGAAAAACTTGCGGGAATTGTTTTACGATTGCGTTTGTTATCATATCGGCCATTTCTAATGCTTCTTTTTCAATTTTATCGTACAATTTTACTCCTGCTTCATAATCTTTATTTAAAAAGGCAAGTGCTTCTGCTTTTGTTAATGCTAAATGTTCATAAAACATTTTTCTAAATTCTTCTTTTTCTATATATGGGTTGATGCTAGTAAGAAATGCTACAATTTCATCACCGTTAGCGTACCATTTTTTCTCTATAGCGGCAGCTGCATTTTGATCACCAGCTTTTGCGGCTTTAACAAGATCCGCTGCAATGACTAAGTGGTCTTTAATTAATGCACTATATTTTTTTACAGCATCCTCACCATAGAATGGTTCGAGTGATAGTCCCATATGTGTTGCATTTTGAAGAAGACGCCCAACTGTAACGTTAACGTCTGGTAAATTAAAGACAATGCTTATAATAGCTAATCTCGTCCAAGCGACATGTTGTTCCCATAAAGAACGCATATAACCTTTTAAAAAGTTCTCGTTTTTACTAATTCGGTAATAACGTACAGATGCATCAAAGTGTACATAAGGGTTATGATAGGGGGAGTAATACGATTGCCAATAAGTATACATAAACGGTAACACTCCTTTGAACATGTATAACTCAAAGTATGATGGAAAATTATTTTTAGTTACGTGTCCTAGATTAATTTCAGAAATTGATATGGAAAATGATGAAGAATTTTATTGTGGTATATATAAATAAAATGAATATAAAGTAAACGAGGCTCTGCAAGGGAAGTTGCAGAGCCTCGAAAGGGTATTGCCGAGATGTCGGACTCGACTACGTAATGTTATCATAAAATGCTATTAAAAAAACCTGGTAAATGTGTCCAAATGAAAGTAGACCTTTAATAAAGTCAATGGGATCTGCTTCCCGCGGCAGATCCCATTAACTAGATAATGTTGATGAGCAAAAACTCATCTGGAGTACCTTTATAGTAACAAGTGAAAATCGTTTTGTGTATTGAGAAAAAAAGAATTACTTTAATAAATGTTAAGAACTTATATTTCATTTCTTGTTATTATCATCATTTGTTGTGAGTCGAGTATGGTTATAAAATGGAGAAAAAATATGCAAACATATATATAAGTGCACTGAATTATATAATAATCAAAAAAGACTTGCTTTTATAAACAGGTCAACTAAAGGGGTTTATAAAAGCAGAATATTTCATATGATAACAGCTGTAGTATAGTAAGTCTATAAGGTATATATTGAGAAATTTATTATGAATGATACATTTCGCACACGTATTAACGTTTAAAAAGTTGAGAAAGAAAATGAAAAAGTTTTCTATAAGAAAATAATGGCTGGCATTTATAATACGATTCATATTTCCACGCATCATTATTTGAGAATTGGAGTTGGTTCGGTAGTATTTTCTGCTTGATGGAACTAATATTTTGCTGCTTCATATAGTAACCTCCTGAATTCATATGTATAAGATTAGTAGTATTCAAGGAAGAGTAATAAAATGTATATTTATTTTATATGTGCTTTATTTATGTTTTAAAATTTATCAACATAAATAGCCATTAAAACACTATTGCTAAACAACCTTTAAAACGTAGAGAAGCATAAAATAATGAAAAAGCAAGCTGTTAGTCATGTATTCATCACTTTCAAGACGCTTAAGTGATGATATAATAGGAATAGATGAAAGATATAGAAAAGCAGGTGACTCTTTTTTGTTTACAAAAGCACAAGAACTTTTAGCGTCTTATTTCGGTTATTCGTCATTCCGAAGAGGACAAGATGAAACAATTAAAAATGTATTAGATGGGAAAGATACAGTGTGTATTATGCCTACGGGCGGTGGTAAGTCAATTTGTTATCAAATTCCCGCATTAGTATTCGAAGGAACGACGTTAGTTATTTCACCTTTGATTTCACTTATGAAAGACCAAGTAGATACATTAGTACAAAACGGTATTTCAGCTACTTATATTAATAGTTCTATTTCTATTACAGAAGCGAATCAACGAATTCAATTAGCGAAACAAGGACACTATAAGTTACTTTATGTGGCGCCGGAGCGACTTGATTCAATGGAGTTTGTTGATCAACTTATCGATATGAAAATCCCGATGATTGCAATTGATGAGGCACACTGTATTTCGCAGTGGGGACATGATTTCCGTCCAAGTTATTTACATATACATCGCATATTAGATTATCTTCCAGAAAAGCCGCTCGTATTAGCGTTAACTGCTACGGCAACACCACAAGTTCGTGAAGATATTTGCAACACGCTTGGAATTAATCAAGAAAATACGATTATGACAACGTTTGAGCGTGAGAACTTATCATTTTCTGTTATTAAAGGACAAGATCGTAATGTATATTTAGCGGATTATATTCGTCAAAATCAAAAGGAATCTGGGATTATATATGCAGCTACAAGAAAAGTAGTTGATCAGTTGTATGAAGATTTAATAAAAGCGGGAGTTTCTGTTTCAAAATACCATGCTGGTATGAGTGATAACGATCGAAATGAGCAGCAAGAACTCTTTTTACGTGATGAAGTGAGTGTAATGGTAGCGACATCTGCATTCGGGATGGGGATTGATAAATCGAATATCCGATACGTTATCCATTATCAACTGCCAAAAAATATGGAAAGTTATTACCAAGAAGCAGGACGTGCCGGACGTGATGGATTAGATAGTGCATGTATATTGCTATATTCTTCTCAAGATGTGCAAGTACAGCGCTTTTTAATTGATCAATCGACAGGGGAGTCTCGTTTTTCAAATGAACTTGAAAAGCTGCAAAATATGACTGACTATTGTCATACAGAACAATGTTTACAATCATTTATTTTGCAATACTTTGGAGAAGAGCCGAAAGAAGATTGTGGCCGTTGCGGTAATTGTACGGACGACCGCGAAAGTATCGATGTGACGAGAGAATCACAAATGGTTCTATCTTGCATGATTCGAACGAACCAGCGATTTGGAAAACAAATGATTGCACAAGTTTTAACTGGTTCGAAAAATAAGAAAGTTATTGAATTTAATTTTCATACTTTACCAACATACGGATTACTATCAAATCGTAGCTTAAAAGAAGTCAGTGAATTTATTGAGTTTTTAATTTCAGATGAGTTAATCGCAGTTGAACACGGTACGTATCCGACACTAAAAGTAACGGAAAAAGGGAAAGAAGTGTTAATTGGTAAAGAGAAGGTTTTACGTAAAGAACGAGTAGAGACAAGACAAATTGTTCAAGATCATCCTTTATTTGAAGTACTTCGTGAAGTACGTAAAGAAATTGCGCAAGGAGAAGGTGTCCCTCCATTCGTTATTTTCTCTGACCAAACGTTGAAAGACATGTGTGCGAAAATGCCGCAAAGTGACTCTGAACTTTTAACTGTAAAAGGGATTGGCGAACATAAACTTGTGAAGTATGGTTCGCACTTCTTACAAGCAGTTCAGCACTTTATTGAGGAAAATCCAAACTATGCTGAAACCATTAAAACAGAAGTAGTGACAGAGCGGAAAAAGTCTGGGAAAGCTTCAGCGAATTCTCATTTAGAAACGTATGAAATGTATAAACAAGCTATTGACCTAGATGAAATTGCGAAAGAACGTGGCTTATCAAGACAAACGATTGAAAATCATTTAATTCGTTGCTTTGAAGATGGAATGGAAGTAGACTGGAACAGTTTTGTTCCTGCAGAATACGAACAACTGATTGAAACTGCTGTGCAAAATGCAGAAGGTGGTTTGAAATCGATAAAGGAACAACTTCCAAATGAAGTGAGTTACTTTATGATTCGTGCTTATTTACAAATTAGAAAGTAGAGACATATAAAGGGGATATGGATATATGCATCACGTTTTCGTGTATGGCACGTTAAGAAAAGAGCAAATGAATGCTCATTTTATGCAAGGTGCAATATGCATCGCAGACGGAGCATGGACGTATGGTAAATTATTTGATACAAACGAGGGGTATCCGGCAATGATTTGTTCAAATGAGGACAAAGTATACGGAGAAGTTTATGAAGTAAATGAGGTTGTTCTGCAAAAATTAGATGAACTTGAAGAATATACAGGTAATGCAGAAAGTGATTTATATGACCGAATCACCGAAACGATTTATTTAGGTGATAGAGAAATACGTGCATTTGTGTATGTTGCTCAAGATAAAGAGATGCTAAAAAAAGTTATCATTTCTGGTGATTGGGTGATGTATCAAAAAGGTAAATAAAAGTAGCGGAAGAGCAGATAGTGGAATCATCCATTATCTGCTTTTTATATTGGTACTTTCAAAATTCTTATTATTTTGATAAATTGTAAATATAGGTAAATTAGAATGGATTTTTTCATGGGTGTCAGAGATTTAGTTTTTCACCTGTAGAAGAAAAATCTATTGCAGGAGGAGAATAATAATGAACGAATTAGATGTGAGAGAATTTTACGAAAAACAATTCAAACTATCCAATTACGATATCAATACAGAAAGCTGGTTAGAGCAAGTTGCTAAAGAAGTTAAAGAACAAGTTGGATATCCATTTCAGTCGATGTTGGAACTAGGTGCAGGAAATGGTGGATTCGCAAGGGCGATGGCTAAGTTAGATGTAAAAATGACTACTGTTGAGCTTGTACCAGAGTTAGTTATGTTTGCAAAAAAACATTCTACTAATGATATAGATATTCATTGCGCTGATTTTTATAAAATTAATTTTGAAGAAAAGTTTGATGTTGTTAGTTATTTAGATGGATTTGGTGTAGGAACAGATGATGAACAATTGATTCTATTAAAACGCATTAAAAATTGGATGAAGGATGATGGATGTGCACTTATTGATATGTATCAACCATTGTATTGGAAAAAAGCAAGTGGACAAGAAATGACCTTAAGTGCAGCTATGCGAAAATACGAATATGATAGTATAAATGAAAGAATGTTAGATCATTGGTGGCATCCGAATAATCCCAACGATATAGTTACACAGTCTTTACGATGTTATACGGTAGATGAGATTAGCAATCTATGTGCTGAAGCTGGATTAAGTATTGTAGGGTTCTTCTCAGGCGGAGCATATGATTTTGAAAAATCGCTATATAAAGAGCAAGCTTCTTTGCATGAGTGCTTATCGTATCGTATAAAAGTAAAAAAAAATTAAAGAAAAGATAGAGCTTATCCCTCATACACATTAAGCTAAGTTTATGTGTATGAGGGGAATATTTGGTGTTCATTGTTGGTTGAGTGCTTCCGTACTCATATAAATATATTTGTTAGCTTCTAATCGACTGAAAGGTTGGATGAATGAACTATGAGCTATGTTTTGGCAAAACCAAACACATAGGTTTACTTGTTTGTAAAACGGATCAAATCTTTTTAACTAATCACTTCAAATTATTAGGCGGCACATACGGTTGTGATTTATTTGGAAACTAATACTAGTTCATTAAAAATCGATAAATTTATATTAAAAACGCTATCCTTTATATATATTTCTATAAAAAGGATAGCGTTTTATTGTTATGTGGATACAAATTTACATTATCTTGATAATAGTATTAGGACGAGAATACTATGTGTAACCAATAATAAAATGTCACAATTGACAATACTAGTATCGGTGTTATAATGATACATTGTTATCAAGGTAACAATGTAATACTTGCGTTAAGGGTGTGGAATTATGAAACAAAATAATGAACAAATAAATGAAAAAAATACAAAAATTAAAGTTGAACGTGTGCAAACTGGTATTAGGATGGAAAAAAGAATGGTAAAGGTTTTGAAAGCAATGGCAGAATATCATGACATTTCGCTAGGCGTTCTTCTTGAAAGAATCGTTCTACATTCTTTTGAAAATAAACCTGTGTTTAGCGATGCAAGTCTTGAAAAAGTTAAAGCTATAAAAGAAGTTTACGATATGGATTATGGCCTAGAAATAAGTCGTCAGTGGAATGATTCAGATAACTAGAATGATTATTTTTATATACAGTGCCATTTAGGTATTTTGTAAGCAATCTATGAAGTGAAGAAAATAAAGAGAGAGAACACATTGTTTTAAGGATTATTCAAAATTTTAGATAAAAAGGTATATTTTTTCTTATTTCGGAAAATTCTAAAACAAACTATTGACTTTACGAATGGATTTTTAATACAATTGTATCTCGACTGAAAAATTAGAACGGACAGGAGGGAATCATCAAATGAACAGCATTTTTGAAGAAGAGTTACAAAAAATGAAAGATACATTATGTACGATGGATGATCAATTAGAAAAACTTGAAAAAATTCCAGTTTATTATGGGGAAGATTTTAAAGAACAAATTCTAGAAAGTATGAGAGAATCTAATAGACAAAACTTACGTATTGGAGTGCATGAGCCATACTTTGGGAGACTAGACTTTCAAGAGGATGGCAAGGAAGAAGTTATGCCGATCTACATCGGTAAAGTAGGTGTTTCACATAAAGATACGATGAAACCAATTGTAATAGATTGGCGGGCACCTGTCGCAAGTATGTTTTATTCGTTTACCGGTGGTGACGAATTAGCGTTTTATCAATCGCCAGACGGATTAGTAGAAGGTGATGTGTATTTAAAGCGAAACATTTCTATCCGAAAAAGAGAACTAGAACGTGTTGTTGATACATACGTGAAAGGAAATGAAGATGTATCGCATGCCGATGATTTTCTTCTATATCGATTAGGTGAGAATAAAGATAACAAATTGAAAGATATTGTTTCAACGATACAATCGGAACAAAATGATATTATTCGTGCGGAAAGAAACTTACCATTACTTATTCAAGGGGTTGCAGGAAGCGGAAAAACAACGATCGCTTTACATCGCCTTGCTTTTTTAATTTATGAATATCGTGAACAGCTAGAAGCTGAGAGAATGATTGTATTCGCTCCGAATAGTCTGTTTTTAGACTATATTTCGAGTGTACTACCTGAATTAGGTGTAGGGAATATTAGTCAAACAACATTTCCAGATTGGGCATTACGTATGTTAGATGATTCGGTGAAACTGAAGCAGACAGAAGAAAAGTTGAAAGAAGCCTTTTCAATTAATCGCGATGAAAGAAAGGTTATGCTCGGTAAATTGAAAGGTACGCTGGAATTTAAGTCGTTCATTGAAGAGAGAATGGTTCAATTTGAAAAAGAATTAGTACCAACAAGTGATTTTGAGGCATGGGAAAAAGGTATTATTCCAGTGGAAGACATAAAAAAATGGATGCAAGTGGAATATAAACATTATCCATTAAAGAAAAGAAGAGAAAGATTAGTCGGCCGAATGAAGCGCTGGATTGAAATTGAGCTGAAAAAGTATGGAGAAACAAACGAGAAGAAATTATTAAAAAAAGAAGCGACAAAGAGATTGAACACTTATATGAAGTTTTGGCCGAAAATGAGCCCACTTTCACTATATAGTTCAATATTGAAAAGTAAAGAAATACTCGAAGTATTGCCTGAAGAACTTGTGAAAGAAACTGAAAAGAGTTGTCGTAAAAAAGAAGTGTATGTAGAAGATTTACCAGCTTTAATTTACATACATCACCGCATAACAGGTATTGAAATCGGACAGAAATTCCATCACGTCGTTATTGATGAAGCACAAGATTTCTCACCATTCCAAGTGTATGTATTAAAAGAAATTACACTAGGTAATTCTTTCACTATATTAGGTGATTTATCTCAAGCAATTTATGATTATCAAGGGATTGAAGATTGGGGTGCTTTTAAGGAAGTGTTCCAAGAAACAGGTTATTATGAACTGACGAGAAGTTATCGTTCTACAAAAGAAATTATAGAATTTGCGAACGAGATAATTAAAAATGCAGAGATTCCAGTGGGGCTTGCAACACCAGTTTTTCGTAGCGGTGAAGATGTTAAAGTAATCCATGCAGAAGATCAATTTAATGAGATTATGAAGACGTTAAAACATCTACAAAATGAAGATGTGAAAACAATTGCGGTAATAGGAAGAACAGACGATGAATGCCGCGATTTATATGAGAAATTAACAAATGCAGGATTAGCTGTAAACGTCATTGAAGCAGATCAAAGTAAATATGAAGGTGGTATTTCAGTAGTACCTGTATACTTGGCAAAAGGGTTAGAATTTGATGCTGTTCTATTAATCGATGTTGATGAAGAACACTATAAAAATACGAAACATGATGCGAAGTTACTATATGTCGGATGTACAAGGTCACTTCATGATTTATGGATTTTCCATAGCGGAGAAGTATCACCTTTAATTAACGGATTAAAATAAATATTACATGCAAGAGGATTTTCTAGTAACAAAAAGAAGAACCTCTTGTTTTTCTATATAAAGACATGGAGAGAGGGTAACTATGATAACAAAAGTAATAACAAAAAGAAATTGGGAAATCGCAAAGGTTGATGGAGGAATTAATGAAGCTTCACTTAAAGAAGAGGGATTTATTCATTGTTCATTTTTACAGCAAGCTTTAAAAGTTGCTGAAAAACATTTTAATCATGAAGAAGATGTTTTATTACTGACAATCGATACATCCTTAATAAAAGCAGAAATAAAATATGAACTTGCTTCTAACGGTCAAGAATATCCGCATGTATATGGAGTAATTCATATTGCGGCAATTGTAGATGTTACCCCATTTACTAAAGAAAAAGGAGAGTTTATATTATTAGAGGTACAAAATTAAGATTGTAATAGCCGTTTAAATTAACAAAAAAAGCACAAATTCTATAGTTTGTGCTTTTTTATTATCTATTTTTTGTAAATACGCATTGTTTTTATCACACTAATACTGTACGATACATAGTATAAAACATATACTGTATGACACATAGTAATGGAAATGAGGTGAGTGAATGGATGCTTTATTAAATTCGTTAATTACTGAATTAAGAAGAGGTACATTAACATTAGCGGTTTTAAGCCAGTTAAGAACACCGCAGTATGGGTATTCACTTGTCCAATTATTGGAGCAATCAGGGATCACAATCGATCAAAGTACTTTATATCCACTACTTCGCCGATTAGAAAAGCAAGAGCTAGTGACGAGTAGTTGGGATAAAACGGAGAGTAGACCTCGTAAGTATTACGTTTTAAGTGAATATGGATTAGAGATATTTTTGCAGTTAAAAAAGGAATGGATAAAGGATTCGAAAGAACTTTATAACCTATTAAAGGAGGAGGACAAGAATGAACTTGATTGATATGTATGTCGAGGAAGTAGCGAAGAGATTACCTGAAAAAAATCGTGAAGATATTATTCTTGAACTACGGTCAACTATCGAGGATATGTTACCTGATGAGTATAATGAGGAAGATGTAAAGAGTGTCCTTGAAAAATTGGGAAGCCCAGTTTCATTGGCTAATGGGTATTTGGATAGACCGATGCATTTAATTGGACCACGTTATTTTGATGTATATACGACGTTATTAAAAATGATTATACCAATTGCAGCTGTAATCGCACTCATTGCAATGGTTGCAGAAAATTTTGTAGGATATAATGGTGAGCAAGCGGTATTAAATGTTATTTTAAATTTGATAGGTAAAGGAATTGGGGAAATTGTCGAAGTAGGCCTCCATGTATTTTTCTGGTTGACACTTGTATTTGCAATTTTAGAAAGAACAGATAAAGACAAAGGAACCCAACCGTTGACGACAAGTTTAAAAAAATGGACGCCTGATGATCTGAAAAATACTTCGTATATTCCAAAGAAAAAATCAATCTCAAAGTTTGAAGTTTTTGGAGGTTTGATGTGGACTGCAATATGGGCCACACTGTACTTTTATGCGAATCATCTTGTAGGTGTATATCATGGTACAGAAAGCGGATTGAAGTTTGTCGCGCCAACTTTTAATCAAGATGTGTTACTTCAGTATTGGCCAATCGTTGTAATTATGATCGTGTTTGAAGTAGGTATATCTCTTTATAAGTTAGTACAAGGACAATGGACGAAAAAGTTGGCAATTGGGAATGCTATACTCCAAATAGCTGGAACAATAGTATTCATTGTAATTGTAGTAAATCCGCATTTATTTAACGAAGGATTTATTTCGTATATGGCAAATGTGTTTACTACTTCTCCAGAGGAAATTAAAAAGTGGTTAATTGGTGGAGGTATTCTTATTTATATAGTATCTGCTGCATTAAACATTTATGATGGCTTCCGAAAAGCTAGTGTTCGTGTAACGAATAGGTAGTAAAAAAAGATAACGTATATGAAAGGAAGAAAACTATGATAAGGGAAGCAACGGAAAAAGATATAACATATATTTTAGATATTTATAATGATGCCATACTGTATACAACAGCCGTATATACGTATAAACCTGTAACCCTTGAAAATAGAATAGATTGGTATGAACAAAAAAAGGCTGATGGCTATCCGATTTTTGTATACGAACTAGATAATAAAGTAGTAGGATTTGCGACATTCGGGCCGTTTAGAGCTTGGCCTGCCTATAAATATTCAATTGAGCATTCTGTGTATGTTCATAAGGAATATAGAAAAAATAAGATAGGAACTTCTTTAATGAAGGCATTAATCACAGTTGCAAAAGAAAGGGAATATATGACCTTAATTGCTGGAATTGATGCAGAAAATGAGAAAAGCATTGCCTTACATGAAAACTATGGATTTGTTCATGCGGGGACAATAAAGAAGGCCGGTTATAAGTTTAATAGGTGGTTAGATTTAGCTTTTTATCAATTGGAGCTTAATGGTCCTAAAAAGCCTACGGAAGAGTAGGTGTTTGCGTTATGCGTAATATTTATTTTATAAAGGTAGCATGAGGAAATTTCATGCTATCTTTTTTATTGTATGCATAAATATCATGTAACAAAAAAGGTTTTTTATATTCTATATCGAATTTTGAGAAGACGATAAAACAATATAAAAACAGGTATGAATATGCAAACGATGATATAAAAAAATGAAAGAAATACAATGTGGTCAACTTGGAGTGGTTGTGTACTCAAAAAAATATGATAATATAATTACTCCTATAATAATGAACTGCATGTTCCTTTAGCATCAGCAGTAAAAGTGGCAAGGGGTGAGAGGTTGAAAAGAAACTTAAAGACATCAACAATCATTATATTAATTTTAACAATTATCGCTTTGGAAGTTGGAATCGCGATTTACGATCATACTCTGTCAATAGATACGATTTACTTTGCAGCGATACTTATTTGTATTGTATTGCTTTTTGGCACACGTGTTTCTGAAGAGAAAGAAAGTACATCGAAAGAGAGACGAAGAAAAACAGCTCTTATATTTTGGCCATCTATTTTATTATCTATCGCTTGTTTTGCCGTTATTAGTTATATAAGAACAGGTTATGTCTCTGTGCCAGGGATAATTGGTTTTTCATGCTTTGTTACTTATGGTGGATTCGTGTTTATTAGTATTTTAAAAAGGAAAAGTAAAAATTAAAGGTAGCTTACTAAGTTGAAAGGAAGAAATATATGAAACGCATAGAGAATGGTACTAGAGCTGAAGGAGAATACATAAAAAATAAAGTAATTCAATATAACATGTCGATTTTAACAGATGAAGCAAAACAGCCGATGGAGCAAGTAAGTTTCGTAGTAAAAGGTGAGGATGGAAAAATATTTGGTGGAGTAACAGGAACGATGTATTTTTATCATCTTCATATAGATTTTTTATGGGTTGATGAAACAGTTCGTCATGATGGTTATGGCAGTCAATTGTTACATAAAATCGAAGACATTGCGAAGGAAAAAGGGTGTAGATTAATATTATTAGATTCATTTAGTTTTCAAGCGCCAGATTTTTATAAAAAGCATGGCTACCGAGAATATGGTGTTGTTGAAGATCATCCTAAAGGACATAGTCAACACTTTTTAGAGAAGAGGTTATAGTTAGTTTCCGTGTTCTAGAAGGAAATTGGATGTTAAAGGCATCACCAAACAAGGTGATGCTATTTTTTTGTTTATAGCAACTACTCAAGCTGATGCACTGTTGGGAACAAATAGTACGATTCGTATAACTATGATTTTCTTTTTTATTGAAAATGAGTTACTGTCTTTGTAGAAGACACTTGTAGTATAGTTTTCTTTCTAACAAGAGCTGTTGAATTCATAGGAGCAGAAGAGCAATAAGACGAGCTCTGAATATAATACTAATAAAGGAGGTGTTAAGCAATGGGTTATATTGTAGATATTTCAAAATGGAACGGTAACATTAACTGGGATGTAGCCGGTCCACAACTAGATTTCGTAATCGCTAGGGTACAAGATGGATCAAATTATGTAGATCCTTTATATAAAAATTATGTCCAAGCAATGAAAACTAGAAATATTCCATTTGGTAACTATGCATTCTGTCGCTTTATTTCAATTGCTGATGCGAAGAAGGAAGCACAAGATTTTTGGAATCGTGGTGATAAGAGCGCTACAGTTTGGGTGGCTGATGTAGAAGTAAAAACAATGGATGATATGAGGGCCGGTGCACAAACTTTTATTGATGAATTACGTCGATTAGGTGCTAAGAAAGTTGGTTTATATGTTGGTCATCATGTATATGAGCCTTTCGGTATGGCGAACGTAAAAAGTGATTTTGTATGGATTCCTCGATATGGCGGCAATAAACCAGCATATCCTTGTGATATTTGGCAATACACTGAGACTGGTAATGTACCTGGTATCGGTAAATGTGATTTAAACCAATTGATAGGAAATAAGCCACTTTCCTGGTTTACTGGAGCAGTACCTAAACAAGAAAATGTACAAGCTCAAGTCTCTAAACAAAATGTTATCCAATCGGGTGCCTTTTCACCATATGAGGCTCCTGAAGCTATGACGGCTTTAACATCAGTAAAAATGACTGCGACTTTCATTTTACAATCAGATGGCTTAACGTATTTTATTTCTGATCCAACTAGCGATGCGCAATTAAACGGTATGAAAGGTTGGCTTGATCGGAAAGGTTGGTGGTATGAAGTTAAATAATAAAAAGCTACTATTTGTGCAAAAAAAGAGCCGTCCTGTTGGAGGGCTCTTTTTTTCTATTCAAATAGCTTATTCATTAAATCTTGGATTTCACGTCTTCTTTTATCTGTTTCGTCCTTATCAATTGTATACTTATCATCCTTGATTATAAGAACATCACCTTCTTTTGCAGTGGAAGGGAGTTTGGATTTAGGTACATCAATTGTTACGTTATTCACTTCAATAACTGCTAGTTCGCCTTCAAAACGGTCAATAATACCCTTTTTCATAATTATCTCTCCGTTCTTACAGAAATATTTGAACCATCACTATTAATAACTACAGTACCATTTAAATCTGTTCTATATACCTTAACAGACATTGCATTTAACTTTGCTAAAGTTTCCTGCGTAGGATGGCCATAGCGGTTACCTGCACCTGCACTAATCACAGCGATACTTGGTTTCACTGCATCTAAAAATGGCTGAGAAGAAGAAGTCTTACTTCCGTGATGACCTGGTTTTAATACATCTGATTTTAGGTTAGAACCATGTGTTGCAACCATATCTTTCTCACTTTTAGATTCAGCATCACCTGTGAATAAGAAGGATTTGCTACCGTGTGTTATTTTTAATACCGCACTCCACTCATTTAGATCGTTACTATATTCTTTAACGGGAGCTAAAAATTGTGAGTTTAAACCGTTGATTGGTAAAGTTACTCCAGATTTCGCCTCTTTAATTGTTAATCCTTTGTTAGCTACTGCAGTTAGGAAGTCTTTAAACGTTTGTGTCGTATGACTTACTTTAGGGGCGTAAACGTTTTTTACATTCATAGAATATAGGACTTCATCTAATCCACCTACATGATCAGCATCAGGATGAGTAGCGATCATATAATCAATAGTTTGATATCCTAATCCTTTTAGATAGTTTGCTACTACTTTACCTTTTCCGTTATTACCAGCGTCAATAAGGATAGTTTCTCCACTTGGGGACTTAATAAAAGTAGCATCACCTTGTCCGACATCAATATAATGAATCTCTACGTTACCTTTAGGTTTAGGAAGAGCTGGACGGAAATTTGGTTCTAATACACGAGCTAAGAATGCAGCGAATTGCTCACGAGTTACTTTGACATCGGGGCCAAATGTACCATCAGGAAATCCAGCAGTGATATTATTTTGAGCTAAAATTTTGACATAATTGTATCCCCAGTGATTAGATGGAACATCAGGGAAATTGACATCGGCACCTGTAGGTTTCAAATCAAAAGTTTTAACAAGAACTACTGCCATTTCTGCACGAGATAATGAACGATCCGGGAAGTAATTTTTTTCACGTTGTACAATATTGTTGTGTGCTAACTTATGTACAGAATCGTAATAATAGATACCTTTAGTTACATCAGAAAAAATATGATTATAACTAGATGGTTTTTCTAATTTTAAGGATAAATCTAGCATTAAAGCCATTTGCCCACGCGTTACATGATCGCCTGGCTTAAAATATCCTTCTGGAGTACCATTAATAATACCTTTATCCGATAAATAGTTAATTTCTTTAATTGCCCAATGATTAGATTGGACATCTGGAAAAGCTTTAGCACTTGTAAAACTAGGGATGCATAACGATAAGATTATGACAAATGCTGTTAGTAAAAAACTAAACTTTTTCAAAAAATCGCCTCACTTTATGTATTTTTTACCTAATTAACTTTACCAGTTCTTGAAATAAATTCAAGCTTTAATAGTTAAATAGTATGTGAGAAATGCTTTTGTTATTTTATTCACTGGTTTTCTTTTATTCTGTATATTTAATATAAAGAATGTGAAAAGAAGAGTAACGATTGCAATTGTAAAATCGATATTATAAATTAATCTTATGTAGGTTTTCATAACAAGCTGGATTCTATCGTTTTATCCTTTTCGGCAAGAAGATTCCATATGATTTGTGCTACGGGTGAAACCCAACAATTCAGGTGGTGATGAATTGCGTTCATAACAATGTTCCCAGGGGAAATATTTGTTTCTTTTTGTCTTACGATACAATCTGCCATTAGATAAGGAGGGAATATATCATAAGATAACGAAATTGGATAATCATAATCATTCGGTTACTTGCACCAAAAGGAATTAATAAGTTAATTCTTTAAGAAAGGTGGTGAAAACAATGACTAGAAAGAAAGCAGTGAAAGTATTACGTAAACAAAAGAAAAGAGAAACCATACAACGATTCACGCAGAAACAAAATATTGGACGAGCTTGCCTTACTGCAAAAGAATTTCGTTTACTGCAACGCATGTCACATAGTTCAAAAGCATTGCGAAATATTGGATTGTACACGATTAAACAAAGTTATTTGAATCATAACAAGATGGCTACTGTAAAAGAAGTGGACACTGCCATGCAAACCGATATAAACTACTCGGGCATTCAATCAAACTCTGCTCAAGCGATTCGTAGAGCCTTAAATGCAGAAGTAAAAAGCTTTTTTAAAGCAATGGAACAGTGGAAGGAAAATCCTGAGAAGTTCACAGGTCGTCCTAAGTTTCCAAATTATTCTCGCTCAACGGACAAACGAATCATTGAAATCTATCAAGTTCCAAAAGTGGATGATAACGGGTATTGGATGATTCCGATGAGTGTTGCATTCAGGAAAAAATTCGGTTCCATTCAAATACGTATGCCTAAAAACTTGAGAAATAAAAAAATCTCCTACATTGAGATTGTACCGAAGCAAAAAGGTCGGTTCTTTGAGGTGCATTACACATATGAAATGCACGTTTCTCAAATGAAGAAACAACCCACGACTACTAGTAACGCTTTGAGTTGCGATTTAGGTGTAGATAGATTAGTAAGTTGTGCAACAAATACAGGTGATACATTCTTAATTGATGGAAAAAAATTAAAATCCATTAACCAGTACTTCAACAAAATGATACGTAATCTAGGGCGGAAAAATGTAGAAAATGGAATTTCAAAACGTGTTGTAACGAATCAAATGGCTGCACTTTGGCATAAACGGGAAAGACAAATAAACGGTTATATTTCACAAACTGTAGGCCTGTTATTTAAAAAAGTGAAAGCATGTAACATAGATACGGTTGTCGTAGGGTATAACGCTGGTTGGAAACAAAAATCTGATATGGGCAAAAAGAATAATCAACAATTTGTTCAAATCCCATTTCATAAACTGATCGCGGCAATTGAGAATAAATGTGTAAAAGAAGGCATCCGATTTTTAAAACAAGAAGAAAGCTATACTTCTAAAGCTAGTTTTCTGGATAAAGATCCGGTTCCGGTTTGGTCTAAGGATGATAGGACCCATTATCGCTTTAGTGGCAAACGAATCACTCGTGGTCTGTACCAAAGTAAATCAGGGAAATGTATTCACGCTGATATTAATGGTGCGCTGAATACATTGGAAAAATCAAAAGTTGTAGAATTGGATGTCAATCTCAAAGTGAAAACGCCGATTCTATTAGAAGTACAAAAACGTAAGGCTGTTGCTTCGTGCATAGCTTAGTGGGTGCGTCAACCATCCATGTGTACTCGACTTGTCGGGGCTTGTAGCACACGCCGGATTCATCTGAGTGGTGGCTTCTTCCAAAAGGAAGAACTGCTCTTTTTCGAAAGAGTGGTGCGAGTGGGAAAACAATCGTTCGTTGCTAGTACCAACCAAAAACATAATTGGGGTGTTACCATAAGGTGGCATGAATGCTAGAGAGTCAACTGTCTAGTGATAGACGAAAAGACCTAGCGTTCTAACTCAAGCCCCCACTGAAATGCTTTATCTCAGTGGGGTAGTTGACGGTGAACAGCAATTTCAAACGACGAAGCAAATTGTGATGCATCGTAATCAAATAGGGAAAGAATAAGAGGTGTGAATTAGAATGAATGCAACAAGAATATATTGTTTATCGAAAAGAAAAGCGACAGAAGATTCACCAGATGGTTGGAATGCAACATGTATGAGGCTCAACAATAAAATATTTGCGATAGTAAGCCATGAAGAAGGAGAAAAAGCGGCAATTACATTAAAATGTGATCCAGAACTTGCAATAAGAATAAGAGACGATTATCCAGATGCAATCATTCCAGGCTATCATATGAATAAAAAACATTGGAATACAGTTTATATACATAAGGATGTAGAGCAGGAGCAAATTCATAAGATGATTGATTGGTCATATGATTTAGTTCTACAGTCATTTACAAAGAAAAAACAGCAAGAATTATTAGATTAATATGTATGAGGGGTGGATATATTGAAAGACACGATCAAAGATACATATGATAAATTAGCAAGTACATATAAAGAAAATGTAGATGTGGCAAATCCATATAATAGCTATTATGAAAGACCAGCGATGATGGAGATAATTCCAAAGAAATTAGGAGGAAAGAGTATACTAGATGCTGGATGTGCAGCTGGATGGTATACTTCTCAATTTGTAAAAAGTGGAGCATATGTTACTGCAATTGACGTAAGTTCTGAAATGGTAAAAGCTGCAAAGGAAAGTACAGGCGATAAAGCAACGTTTCTTTGTCATGACTTGCAAGAAGTATTGCCATTTGAAGATAATACTTTTGATGTTATTGTAAGTTCGTTAACGCTTCATTACTTGGAAAATTGGAATATAGTATTTCAGGAGTTTCGTCGCGTATTGAAGCCGGGTGGAGAATTTATATACTCCATTCATCATCCCTTTATGGATTTTACAAAGTTTACTAGTGAAAATTATTTCGAAAAACAATTATTAGTAGATACTTGGGTTAAACCAACTATTACAATAGAAGTTAGCTTTTTTAGAAGGTCACTCCAAGATGTAATTAATGAAACAACAAATTATTTTGTGCTAGATAAAATGGTAGAACCGAGGCCTGTTGAAAAGATGAAAGAAGTAAACGAAAAGTCATATCATTATTTAAATACAAATCCACATTTTCTTATTATGAAAGCCATTAAAAAATAGCTAGTAAAATAATTATATTTTACTAGCTATTTACAGTTTTAAATTACATATTAGGAGATTTTGATATGAATACGAAACGAAATAGATTATTATATGCACTGTTTACTATCGTTGTAATTATTTTAGGTCTTAGCTCAAGAAAGTTAGCTTTTGCGTTACCTCATTTATTAAACGAGTACTTAGGCGACGCTTTATGGGCATTGATGATTTTTACTGGATTTGGATTTTTATTTCCTAAAACAGAAACGAAGAAATTAGCTTTTATTAGTTTGCTATTTTGCTACGGGATTGAAGTGAGCCAATTGTATCATGCTGAATGGATAGATAGCATTCGTGCAACGACTTTAGGTGGACTCGTATTAGGTTACGGGTTTTTGTGGAGTGATTTAGTTGCTTATACAATTGGTGTTGGAATTGGAATGTTTTGTGAGTTTATGTTAAGGAAGGAATAAAAGATGTAAAAAGGGGTATTTATGAAAAAAATTATATTAATAGGTTCTGGTGGTTCAGGAAAATCTACATTAGCAAAACAGCTAGGAAATAAACTAAATATTAAAGTGCATCATCTTGATGCACTTTTTTGGAAACCGAATTGGGAAGGTGTACCGAAAGAAGAGCAAAGAAAGGTTCAAAATGAATTAGTTAAAGAAGATGAGTGGATTATTGATGGGAATTATGGCGGGACAATGGACATAAGAATGAACGCAGCTGATACAATTATCTTACTTGATATTCATAGAACAATATGTGTTTATCGTGCTTTTAAAAGGATTGTACAATATCGGAATAAAACAAGACCGGATATGGGTGCTGGATGTGAAGAAAGATTTGATTTGCAATTTTTTAAATGGATATGGGAATATCCTAAAACAAAACGGCCTTCAATTTTAAAAAGGCTAAATCAATTGAGTAAGGAAAAAGAGGTTATTATTTTAAAATCTTCAAATGAAGTAAGACAATTTTTAGAGAAGTACGATACCATAGATAGTTAAATTATAAAAAGAAGTAACATGGGGGGATAGGATTGAATAGATTCATTGGCCCGGTTGATTCTAATATGGTGAAAATTCCAGCAGGAAAAGTAGAATTAAGAGATGATCGAATAAAAAAACAATGGCAAGTTCAAGTTAAACCGTTTCTTCTTGCAAAGTATGTTGTAACGATGGAATTATATGATGCTATTGTGGATAATAAACCAAGTTTATTGAAAGATAAAAATAAACCAGCTGTAAATATCTCATGGAATGATGCCATTATGATTTGTAATTTACTTTCAAAAAAAGCGGGATTAAAAGAATATTATTCTATTAGTGACGGTGGTCAAATTGTTAGTTGTAATTTAGATTCAACTGGCTACCGATTACCTTCAGAAGCAGAGTGGCAGTATGCATGTAAAGCAGGAACTACTGGATACATATATGGAGAACTGAAAGAGATTGCCTGGTATAATGAAAATTCAGATGGACATATTCATGAGGTCGGAAAAAAAGAACCGAATGCATGGGGACTGTATGATATGTTAGGAAACGTTTGGGAATGGTGCTATGATTTGTATGATGAAAAGGTATATGGATCATACCGAATTTTTCGAGGTGGTAGCTGGGCTGAAGCAGCTAGAGGTTGCGGTGCGACTTGTCGCCGGCGTAGCCATCCAACATTTCATATAGATGATCTTGGGTTTAGGCTTGCAAGATCAATTTAATAAAAGCATGTTATATATAACAAAGATTTTGGAGAGTAACCATATTCTTAACAGTATAGAAAAGATTTGACGTAAGGAGTGTTTAAAGTGGCACGTGTGTTATTCATTAATACAGGATCAGAAGGTCATATAAATCCAACGTTGCAAGTTGTAGAAGAATTAGTTTCACGCGGTGAAGAGATCGTTTATTTTTCAATAGAAGCTTTCAGAGAGCGAATTGAGAAGACAGGTGCGACGGTACGGACAATTGATGATCAAAAATTTATAAAAGCTTTTCTCTCTGGTGGCCGAAATTATTTACCAGAAAGAATAAATGGTCTTTTATATACAGCAGATGTTATTATACCAGGTGTTCTTGATCAAATTGAAGGCGAACATTTTGATTACATCATTCACGATTCGATGTTTGGCTGCGGTCGTATAATTGCTCAAATTTTAAAGCTTCCAGCAATAAATTCTTGTACATCCTTTGCACAGGATGAAAAATCATTTGAACAAATGTTAGACCACATGTCTAAAAATATCCCACTGGAAATTCAAGATAGAATACATAATGATTTTCAAACCTTAACAAAAGGAATTGCAGAAAAATATAGTGTTGAAATAAACTCACCGTACGAAGTTTTTTGTAACCCAGCACCACTCACTATTGTGTATACAATTAAGGAGTTCCAACCTTTTGGGGGTACATTTAATGAAACATTCAAATTTGTGGGTCCATCTATCTCTACACAAGTGAAAAATGAAGGTTTTGATTACACTTCAATTGAAGAAAACAGCGCGATTTACATTTCACTAGGTACTGTTTTTAATGAAGCGCTTGATTTTTATAAACTATGTATGAAGGCGTTCGAGAATAGTGATCATACTATTGTTATGTCAATTGGTAATAAAACGAAAATAAGTGATTTAGGTAATATTCCTAAAAACTTCATTGTGAAAAATTATGTACCACAAACAAAACTACTTACATATACAAAGTTATTTATTACACACGGCGGGATGAACAGTACACATGAAGGACTATATAACGGGATTCCGCTTATTGTAATTCCGCAAAGTGCAGATCAGCCAGTTATCGCCAAGCAAGTAGAGAATCTCGGAGCTGGGGTTAAGTTGTCGATGAAAGAATTAACTGAGGAACAACTTCGTGAAAGTGTAGAACTTGTATTAAATAAATCTTCATATAAAGAAGCTGCTTTGAATTTGAAGGAGTCTTTTCGAAAATCAGGTGGGTATAAGCAAGCAGTTGATGAAATTTTTAAATTTACAGGCTGTTATTAAAACTATACATGTGAAAGGGTGTCTATATTAAATGATATAGACACTTTTATGTTATATGAAGCGAGGAATTGATGAAATGGAAAGAATGAAAATACTAGATGTAAATTTTTCTGACATGACAGCTACACCATTTTTTCAAGTGGAGGCGAAAAATAGAATTAGATTCGATATAGAATTATTTGAGGGTAATTTGAGAGGGTTAAGAGGGATTTTGACTGAACTTTTTAAAAGTCCTGATACAATTGATGTTTCATTTATTTCCGGTTACATAACATATGGTAAAAGTAAGAGAATAAATGAGAAAACAAAAATTGGAAGGTTCATGAAGATTAAGAATTGGGCAGAAACGAAAGTAGACGTTGATGATCTTGAAAGTACAATCATATTTACTACGATTAAAGGTGTACATGAAGATGAAGTATATAAGTATTGCAAGTATGCCGTTAATGGTGGTCAGCAAGCGTATATTTCTTTTTATAACGATACTTATTTATTGTATATAAGTACAGACGTTATTGACATTATTTCACCAGATACAAGTTTAATAGAAAAATTAAAAATCCAATACTGTGAAGAATATGATAAGTTTTATGAAACTATATTGACGGATTCGGAAATGTTTACAACTGATAAGTAATTTCAAAGTATTGATAGAAAGATATATGGAAAATGGAGATGGCACGTTGTTTTAAAATAATGTGATTTCACATTGCCATGCGTTTTAAGTTAACGATGAAGGGTTTCAAGACGACTTGGTGCAATTCATATATATATATATATATATATATACCTAAAATTTTCCATTACAAGTACTGCAATTTCTATTGCTTACTTTTACTTTATAAATTTAGGATGTAGTTTTACGTTTTAGTAGTAATTTCACTGTTTCTGCACAACTTCTGCACACGTTTAGGTGATTTCTATGTCATGATATATTCGGTAAGTGAAATATATCACAAGAAATGAAATGTTTCTTTACGACGGTGTATGCATATTTACGCATACACGAAATAAGATTGTCTCTTGTTATTCTTTTACATCAAAGCCCACATTACACTACGAAGTATAACAAGAAGGGGACAGGAACATGAATAATCGATTTATAAAACAACTACAAAACATGAAAATGAACAAAAAAAGTCTAGGAGCTGTTGCATTAACAGCTGGAATTATTGGCACGACACTTATTCCTCAAAACGCATACGCGCACGGTTTTGTTGAAAAGCCTGGCAGCCGATCTGCTTTATGTAGTCCAACCTATGGTGCACTAAATGTAAACTGCGGAAGCGTTATGTATGAACCACAAAGTTTAGAAGCTCCAAAAGGTTTCCCGCAAGGTGGCCCAGTTGATGGGCAAATTGCTTCTGCAGGTGGTAAATTTGGTGGTATTTTAGATCAACAAACAGCCAATCGTTGGTTTAAAAATACAATCACTGGTGGAGAAAATACATTTACTTGGAAGTATACAGCGCCTCACTTAACGAGCAAATGGCATTACTATATTACCAAAAAAGGATGGAATCCAAATAAAGCGCTCACAAGAGCAGATTTTGAACCAATTGGAACTGTACAACATGATGGCTCTGCAGCCTCAAATCATTTAACTCACAAAATTAATGTACCTACTGATAGAAGTGGGTATCATGTGATTTTAGCAGTATGGGATGTAGCTGATACAGCAAATGCATTCTATAATGTCATTGATGTTAATCTCATCAATGATGTAAAACCAGATACAGAAGCTCCAAGTATTCCAAATGGAATTCAGGCACAAAAAGTAACAGCGAATAGTATAGAACTAGCATGGAATGCTTCTACGGATAATGTAGGGGTAAAAGGATATCAAATCTTCCGTAACGGAGAGATGATTGATACAGTACCAGGCACTCATTTTATTGATAAGAAATTACAACCAAGTACAGAATATTCTTATACTGTAAAAGCAATTGATGTAGCTGGCAATGTATCGAAAGAAAGTACAGCGCTTACAGTGAAAACAACAGTTGAGGCTCCTGATACAGAAGCACCAACACAACCAAAAGGATTACATAGTATGGGAACAACAGCGTCAAGTGTGGATCTAATGTGGAGTCCTTCTGACGATAATATTGGTGTAGACCATTACGATATTTATAGAGAAACAGAAGGATTAATGAAAAAGATTGCAACATCCAATACGACTTCTTATATGGATAAAAATTTACTCCCTAATACTACTTATAAATATGTAGTGAAAGCTGTTGATGTAGCTGAAAATGAATCTGTACAGAGTGATATATTCACAATTACTACAAAAACTGAAAGCGTTTCATATGAAGCGTGGGATGCAAAGAAAGCATATGAAAAGGGCGATAGAGTTCTACACGAGGGAAAAATTTATGAAGCAGTCCAGAGTTATAAAGGAAATGGGGATCCAAACTGGATTTATGCCTTATCATTATGGAAAACAGTATAAGCTTTACCCAGGTATGAACTAATAGATAATGGGCTTTGATGCAAAAGGAAATCTTGAAAATTCACTTTTCTATTAATAAAAAAGGGTAGTATATGAATACAGAAAGTAGTTTCATATACCGCCCTTTTTATAATGATAACATTTTCGTCATAAGTATGTGTGGAATACCATCTTCCATAAATACATCAGAAGAAGTTTGATAACCTAGTTTTTTATAAAATCCCTCAGCTTGTGTTTGACCATGTAATTTTACTTTTGTAGCATCTTTGTTGCGAGCAATTTCTTCCAAGGCTTGAATGATTACTTTTCCTAATCCATATTTTCGATAGTCTTTTAAAATACAAATGCGTTCTAATTTTCCTGCGCTGTCAACAAATCGTATACGACCTGTACCTACAGGAATTTCATTATAATAAACTAAAATATGTATACAGTTCTCTCCGATTTCATCAAACATATCGAATTCATCTTCAAGAGGGACATTTTGTTCTTTTACAAATACTTCTTTTCGAATGTGAAAGGCAGTTTCTAAATCTGTAAGTTCTGTTATAAGTTTGGATTGCAATTTGTTCAGTCCTTTCTAGTGTGAAGTGCTTTTGTTTTCATAGTATATCATAATGTTACGTAATAAAGAGAAAATATAAAAAGCTGACTGTAAGAGTCAGCTTTCATTATAATTCCTTAATACCATTTTTTGTTCCAATAATCGCCTTACTAGTCATATTAACAAACAATCCGGTTTCAACTACACCGGTAATCATTTTTAATTGTTTGTGTAAATCGGAAGGAGTAAGTATATGATTAGGGAATATACAATCGACAATCATGTTATTATTATCGGTTATAAACGTTTCATTATTTTTTAAGCGTAATGTTGTTTGCCATCCTAAAGATTGGATTTTACTTTCGGTTTGTTTCCATGAAAAAGGTATGATTTCAACAGGTAATGGAAAAGTACCTAAATGTGTTACTAGCTTCGATTCATCAGCAATTATAATTAGTTCCTTGGATGAAGTGGCAACAATTTTCTCGCGAAGTAATGCGCCACCACCACCTTTTATAAGTTGTAAATTTGAATCAATTTCATCTGCTCCATCAATTGTGAGATCGAGTATATCAATTTCATTTAAGGAGATTAATGGAATTGATAGTTGTTTAGCTAAAGCTTCCGTTTCTTTTGATGTCGGTACAGCTTGAAATGATAATCCTTCTTTTACACGCTTACCTAATTTTTGTATCGTCCAATATACAGTAGAACCTGTGCCAAGCCCAACTGTCATGCCATCTTTTACAAAGTTGGCAGCATATTCACCTGCGAGTTGTTTTAGATTCATCGCTTTATTCCGCCGGACGTGGTCCAGCATCAAGACCTGAATTCTCAACTGTAAGTACCGGACGAACGACTAAATCTTTATGTACACGCATTTGACAAGATAATCGTAAATGATCCTCAATCCCTTTTTCCGTCATCGCATTTTTTTCATTCGCACTCGCTTCACAAAAATCACCCGCTATAATTTCTACTCTACAAGTTGTGCAACGTGCTTTTCCGCCGCAACGATGGAGTATGTTTATACCGTTGTCTTCAATCGCTAATACTAACTTTGTGCCTTCTTTTACATCAAAAGTTCCTGCACCTTCAATTGTTAATTTTGGCAAATTTGTTCCTCCTCACGTAAAATTGTACATAACATATTTATGACCGCGAATTCTTGAACATAAACATTATTTTTTTAATGCCCCGTAACTTTTTCGTTTCATCAATCGTTTATTAAGTAAGCGCTGAAAAGGAGTGGTTATTTTGTGCACAAAAGTAACTCGTATTTTTAAAAATCATATCGATATGAATCATTCAAATATAAACTTTTTAATTGAGCAATATGGTGAGTTGAAAAGGTATTGTACATTTTTAACGAAAAATAAATGGGACGGCGAAGATCTTGCCCAAGAAACAATTTGCAAAGTTCTTCAAAAATATAGTAATAAAGATATTTGTATGACGCTTGTATATAAAATAGCTCGAAACCGTTGGATAGATCAGATGAAATCAAAATCAGTTCATGAAAAAATAAAGGAACAAATTACTTTTGAAGAACCACAAGAAAACATTGCAGATTTGCATGAAATGGTAGGGAAAGTATTAGCGTCACTAAATGTACAACAATCCACAATTTTATTATTAAAGGATGTTTTTCAGTATAGTATCGCTGATATTGCTAAAGTATGTTCCGTATCGGAAGGTGCAGTGAAAGCTTCTTTATTTCGGAGTAGAAATAGGCTGAAAACTGTAAGTGAAGAAGGGATTGAGATAGTCGAATTCACAGAGGATATTGAAGTTGTAGTAACGTCTATTCGTGAAGAAAGGCCGGAATTGTTAACTAAGCTTCTTCCAACAATAGATTTTACTAAGTTACCATCTAAACAGCCAGTCTTATTATTTAATGCGAAAAACCCTTCTTCCTACAGTTGTATGCTTTGCGCGGCATAACAATTATTGGAGGGATTTAAAATGAATGCAATTCCATATGTAGTAGAACAAACGAAATTAGGAGAGCGTTCCTATGATATATATTCAAGGTTATTAAAAGACCGTATTATTATAATCGGTTCAGAGATTAATGATCAGGTTGCGAGCAGTGTAGTAGCGCAATTATTATTTTTAGAAGCGGAAGACGCGGAGAAAGATATATTCCTGTATATTAATAGTCCTGGCGGCTCAACGACAGCGGGATTTGCAATATTAGATACAATGAATCTTATTAAACCGGATGTGCAAACGCTTTGTATGGGCTTAGCAGCATCATTTGGTGCCCTTTTACTATTAGCTGGCGCAAAAGGAAAAAGATTTGCGCTTCCTAATAGTGAAATCATGATTCATCAGCCACTTGGCGGTGTAAAAGGGCAAGCAACAGAAATCGAAATTACAGCAAAAAGAATATTGAAATTAAAGCATGACATTAATAAAATTATTGCTGACAGAACAGGACAGCCAATCGAAAAAATAGCACATGATACGGAAAGAGATTATTTTATGACAGCAGAGGAAGCTAAAGAATATGGGATTGTTGATGGGGTCGTTGAGAAAAAATAACATAAAACAGGCTAGAGAATATGCTAATTCTCTGGCCTGTTTTTTTTTAATCTTTAATCCATTCATCAACTAACGATTGATTCTTTTTAATCCATTTTCGCGCCGCTTCTTCGGGATCTTTCGTTTTATTTAACTCGATCATTAATGTACCAAGTTGTTCATCATTCATTTTCCATTTGTCAAAATATTTTATGATATCCGGATGATCTTTTTCGAAATCTTTACGAACAGAGTAATAAATGTCATCTTTTTCACCATATACTTTCTTAGGGTCTTTTAAATATTTTAAGTCAAATTCCGAAAAGCCCCAATGCGGATTCCAAAGCGTGACAGCGATTGGTTTCTTTTTCGTATATGCTTTCTTTAGTTCACTCATCATCGCAGCTTCAGAAGACTGGACAAGTTTTAGTTTAATATCATATTCCTTCATTGCTTTATTTGTTAAATTCATAAGACTGCTGCCAGGTTCGATTCCGACAATTTTGTTATCTAGCTCATCTTTATGCGCATTTAAATCCTCAATACTGTTAATATTTTTCATATAAGAAGGGACGACGAGGCCAAGTCCAGTTCCTTCATACCATTTTGATTTTAAGACAATATCATCTTTATAACGATTATTTAGTGGTTTATCCGTAACGGGTAGCCACACTTCTAAATTAGCATCAACATCACCACGAGCGACACCAGTCCAAATTGCCGCTTTTTCTAAGTACATAAGCTCAACTTTGTAACCTTTTTGTTCTAATAAAACTTTCCACATGTTTGCCGTTGCAATATTTTCTTTCCAACTTGTTACACCTAGTTTAATTTTTCCTTTCGAATTTGCATTTGTTGCATTACACGAGGTAAAAATCATAGTAATAAATAATGCAAGGCATATAAGCCATATTTTCTTTCTCATTGAAAACCTCCTAAGGAACGTTTGCCTTTTTAAATAAATGTATAAGTAAGCATTCTTATTATGAACGGAAACGAGAATTTTAAAGAAATCTTATGAATGTCATTTTTATGTAATATTTCTTTGCAAAATCGCAACACTATGTGAATAGATGGGTAGAAAAGGAGTAGTGACATGGATAATACAAAGGTGCGTGTTGAAAACGTAACAAAAGTATTCGGGAAACATCCGCAAAAAGCGCTTACCTTATTAAAAGAAGGAAAAAGTAAATCGGAAATTTTAAAAGAGACAGGAATGAACGTTGGTGTAAAAAAAGCAACGTTTGAAGTATACTCTGGAGAAATTTTCGTTATTATGGGTTTGTCTGGTAGCGGGAAATCTACACTAGTTCGTATGTTAAATCAACTGATTAAACCAACCGCAGGTCATATATACATAGATGGTGAAGATATCGCAACGATGGGAAAAGAAGAGTTACGGAGAGTAAGAAGAACGAAAATGAGTATGGTATTTCAGAAGTTCGCTTTATTTCCTCACCGTACAGTGATACAAAACGTTGCGTACGGGTTAGAAATTCAGGGAGTTCCAGTTGAAGAGCGAGAGAAAAAAGCGTTAGAATCGCTACAGTTAGTAGGACTCGATCATCATAAAGATAATTATCCAAGTCAACTTAGTGGTGGTATGCAGCAGCGCGTTGGAATCGCAAGGGCACTAACGAATGACCCAGATGTTTTATTGATGGATGAGTCATTTAGTGCGTTAGATCCACTGATACGAAAAGAAATGCAAGATGAGCTGTTAGAGTTACAAGATAAAATGGAAAAAACAATTATTTTTATTACGCATGATTTAGATGAAGCGCTTCGAATTGGCGATCGAATTGCATTAATGAAAGATGGAGAGGTTGTCCAAATTGGAACGCCGGAAGAAATTATGATGAGTCCTGCGAATGAATTTGTAGAGAAATTCGTGGCGGACGTAAATTTAGGAAAAGTAATTACGGCGGAATCTATATTAAAACGACCAGAGACATTATTAATTGATCGTGGACCTCGTGTAGCACTTCAAATTATGAGGAACGCCGGCGTTTCAACTGTATATGTTGTTAATAAAAAGTATGAGTTTTTAGGTATATTAACTGCGGATGATGCAAGTAAAGCCGTTCAAAAACAGTGGCCAATTGCCGATTTATTACTTAATGATATTCCACACGTGTATTTAGATACTTTACTGGAAGAAACGTATGCAAAAATGGCGGAGATGAAATATCCGTTACCAGTAATTGATGAGAAGAAAAGGCTAAGAGGAATTATTAAACGCGAAAGTGTCATTCAAGCTCTTGCAGGTAATATTGAGGAAGAGGTGAAAGACGATGAGTAGTATACCACGTATCCCATTAGGCGAATGGGTCGATTCATTTGTTGCAAGTTTATATGAGCACTTTGAAGGCTTATTCCGAGGATTCTCTTATATTATTGGCGGATTCGTTGATTTACTCACTAATTTTTTAACAATAATACCTGCCGTATTGATGATTATTATCTTATGTTTCCTCATTTGGTACACAACGAGGAAAGTATCTTTAGTCATTTTTACGCTCATCGGATTATTATTTATTTTAAATATTAACTACTGGGCACAAACGATGCAAACATTAGCACTCGTCCTTACATCTGTTATTATTTCAATCATTGTAGGAATCCCAATCGGAATTTTAGCTTCTCAAAATGAACGTTTTTCAAAATTTTTAAAACCGACATTAGATTTTATGCAAACAATGCCGGCTTTTGTATATCTTATTCCTGCGATTACATTTTTTGGAGTAGGTGTAGTGCCTGGGATTATTGCATCGGTAATCTTTGCAATGCCGCCGACAATTCGCTTTACAGACCTAGGGATTAGACAAGTTCCAGAAGATTTAATTGAAGCAGCGAATGCATTTGGATCCACAGCATCACAAAAACTATTTAAAGTACAATTACCACTCGCAACTGGAACGATCATGGCTGGAGTGAACCAAAGTATTATGCTTTCTTTATCTATGGTAGTAACAGCATCTCTTGTAGGAGCACCAGGTCTTGGGGTTGATGTATACCGCTCTGTAACACAAGTAAATATCGGAATGGGATTTGAAGCCGGACTAGCTATTGTTGTCATTGCGATTATATTAGACCGTATTACACAAGGATTTCATCAAAAAAGAAGATAAAAAGAAAACACACTTTATTATACAAAGTGTGTTTTTTTGTTTGAAAAGATTACATACGAACAATAACAGAACCGCCAGCTGGTGCACAAACTTGGTTTTGCTGTTGTTCCATTGATTTTATTAATTGATTATTTTCTTCTATTAATGAGATTAGTTTCGCTAACTGACTTTCAAGACTTGCAATACGCTGCATCATATATTGTGAATCAGGATGCATTGTATTTCTTACTGGATGGGGGGAATACACATATTGTTGATTTATATTTGGATTCCAATGAGGATGCATTTAAATCATTCCTCCTTTAATAAATTAAGAAGCTTTCTTATAGTAAATGCCTATATATATTCAATGGTTACTTGAATTTTTTCATTATAAAAGGAGTATGTACAGAAAATGAAAAATATTATATGTGAAGTTAAAGTACATTTTTTGAAATATTCAAGTGAGATAGTGAATATATTAATACATTCAAGTAAATGTATGTTATTTAGGGAGAAAAGATGGGAGGAGATGCAATTTTGGCTAAAAATAATAAAAGAAATGATGCCTTGGCAATAGGTATCGGTATAGGGATTGTAATCGGTGTGTTTCAATGGTATTTTACTAATAATTTAGTAATCGGAATTGTGATAGGAATTGTAATTGGGATTGCGTTTTTGAAGAAATAATGAGTTGTAAATTTATTTAAAAAATCGCCTCGTTAAAAGAATGAATTTTCGGAATATAAATCCTGTTTTTCCTTTTTTTATGATATTATATATAAAAAGGATGGTGATAAATATGTCAACAAACAATCAAGTAGAACGAAACTGCTTTATTTGCAAAAAACATAAAGGAAACATTACAGTTCCAGGTGGAGCTATTTATGAAGATGAACTCGTTTACGTTGGACATGTCCATTGG
Organism: Bacillus thuringiensis; assembly: GCF_022095615.2. NCBI lineage: Bacteria > Bacillati > Bacillota > Bacilli > Caryophanales > Bacillaceae > Bacillus > Bacillus thuringiensis. The sequence goes on along the minus strand of NZ_CP155559.1, from coordinate 2,606,016 downwards.
GATAGCGAAGAAACATACCTTGGTTATGTAATGATAGATATAAAAAGACATGTACCTGGCCTTGCTGAACTAACAGATGAAGAAGCGAAAGCGTTCGGGCTAATAACAAGTAGAGTAAGTAAAGCACTAAAGGAAAATGAAGGTGCAGAGCATATTTACACTTTTGTTTCAGGGAATGGTGTACCACATATGCATATGCACATCATACCGCGGTATCCAAATACACCTAAAGAGTTTTGGTCACCAACTGAAGTAGCGAAATGGACTGGTGCGCCATATGGAGACGCAGAGAAAATCAAAAAACTATGCGAAAGAATACGAAAGTATATGGTGAATGAGTATGCATAAAACAAATAATAGACATAATTCATGGATTGGAAATAGGGAAATGTGTTTAGACGAAATTTCAGTAAAACAATATGGTGACATCATGCTCGGTAAATATGGCGGGAATATAAGCGCCGGAGCAAAAAAGAACGAAGATGGTGCGTTAGTTTGGTCGAATGGTGATTGGGAATTTGCGGTTATATTAGACGGACATAATAGTGCAGAAAGTGTTGATTTAGTAGTAAATACAATCGAAAAAGAATATGAAAATATCAACACGATTATGAAAGAACCAATTGAAACAGTTTTTCGATCTGTTGAAAATCATATACTCACAATTTTTCAATCACAATCATTTAAAGAAAAGTGCAAAAGAGTAAAAGGTGAAACAGCTTGCTTACTATGTGTAAGAAAAGAAAATTACATATGGTGGCTATCTATTGGCGATTGTTTAGTTTATGTATTTCATGATGAGTTATATAAACTAGGACAATATACTTTGAATCAACGTCATTTTTATGAGTGGATTGGTAATGTTAACACATTTGATTTACCCGTTCCGTGCTATTCGTCAGGAGTTCGTGAATTGCGTAGTGGCAATAATCGAATTGTAATGGTGACAGATGGGGTATTAGAATGTGGGGAACGTCGATATGAAACTCCATCAAATCTTTATAATGATATGAATAGAAATAATATAAAACTTGAAGAAATTGTTCATCATGTATTAGAGCATGTTCATCATCAATTCGGACGCGATAGTGCGACAATTATTAGTTGGGACGTTGAAAACAAAATGCACGCTACGTACCCAAGTGATCAGCCGGAGAAAATGAAAGTAAAAAAATAAAAGGAGAGGGTTTTCTGTCAATTACCAAAGTAACTCTATTAATTTTATGGATAATATCTATATTCGTTTTTGAAAAAATAGCAAGAAAAAGGTTAAACATCCCGAAACAAAAGGGATGGGATAATCAATATGTGAATAAAACACATAAATGGGGAAGTAGAATTATTATTTTCTCTTATATAGTTGTTATTGCTATTAGCGCTTTTCTTCCAAGCCGTATACTTATGGGGTATGTACCACTTTTATTTCTTATTACGTTATATGGATTTCAATCATATATGGAGTGGAAGTATGATAAGGAATCGCGGGAGTTCTTGATTTCATTATTTGCAGTTGCAGCGTTACTAATAACGGGGATAATAATATATTTCTTCCTTTGATTAATATGTTGTTAATAAAAAATGTAAAAGAGGAATGTAATAAAAAGAACTGTATTGCGTGTAGGATTCATTATTTATGATGGGGATAACTCTAAAGTGCTCGTTCAATGCGATGAAAATGAATCATTTTATCGTTTTCCAGGCGGTTCTATTGAATTTGGAGAAACAGCAAAAGAAGCAATAATACGAGAATTAATGGAAGAATACGATTTGAAGATTGATGTTCAAGAATTAGCCGTTGTAAATGAGCATATTTTTGAGTGAAACAACGAAAAAGGACATCATTGCACATTAATACATTGGGGAACGGTTGAAGAGATAATTACAAATGAAATAAGACATAAAGAACATGAAGATATTATATTAATTTGGAAAAGTCTAGACGAATTGAAGGAGAAACCAACATATCCTGAAGGAATTGTAAGTTATTTAGAAGAGAATAACCGAAATATAGTCCACTTTATTTCTAAAAACAAATAAAGCAATGGGAGGGGGATAACAATGGGTACCTCTACAATCTTGATTATTATTATTGGACTGGGTATAGGTGGTTACTTTTTAGAACAGTTTTTAAGAAGAAAATTGAATATGGAGAAAAGAGGTTTCTTTGGATATAAGCATGTGAATAGTTTACATGTAAAATTAGAAATAGGACTTATTATTATTTATGTAATAGGCAGTTGTTATTATATGTTTAAATTTGAAAACTCTAACATGGCTTATGTCATGTTCACTTATTTAGGGATATCATGTACTTTAAGAGCATGGATGGAATGGAAATATGATAGAGAATCAAAAGAATATATACTTTCGATAATGGGAATGGTTGCTTTTATATTGATGCTCTCAATACTATTTTATTTCGTTCCAACTGCTACATAAAATGCAAGAGATATACGGAGATGAAAATCATGAGATAACTAATAAATAAGAAACCATTTCCTACTAAATGGTTTCTTATTTAAATTCATCATTTATTTTGGCTAATATGGATGTAACGAAATTTGTTTTATCCTCTGCATATTGATGTTTATCATTAGGATTAGCTTGTGAAAGTTGAATTTTTAACTGTTCATATTGTAGACGAGAAGTTTTATTTTCTATTAAGTAATCTCTGAATTGTAATTGTTCTATTAAATATGTATTCCCTTGTTCATACATATGAATTTGATGAGTTCTTGGCTCGCCTTTATTAAAATAGTATCTTTCAGGCAGTACATCTTTTCTATATTTATAATTTAGTAGTTCTAACTCTTTAATACATTTTAAACCGTCCTTATAATCTTTTAGTTCGATTGCAATATCAATAATTGGCTTTGCGCTTAAATGTGGAATAGAAGTACTACCAATATGGTGTATCGCTAAAATATGTTCGCCAATTTGTTCCTCAATGAATTGTTTCTCTTTTATAAACTCAATTCGCCATCCTTCAGTCCACGGAACTAAAAACACTTTCCTGTACGGGAAACCTAGCATTTGTTTAGCACCTCTTTCAAAATGGTTTAAAAAAGTCTATTACATCTTCTTAAAGCTTCTCAAAACAAGATATTCCCACAATCTCGAAGGAAGAATCTTCTTCGCAAAGATCATAAATTTTACACCTTTTCCAATTGGATATCGTAAATTCGTACGCTTAGATTCAGCAATTTCTACAATTTTATTAGCAACATCTATCGGGTTTCCTAATGTATCGCTTCCGCTATTAATATGTTTTTGAATTTTATCCATATATTCTTTGTAAGGAGAGGTTGTATCAGATTGGTTTTCAGCTAATTGTTTACCAACTTCCCATATGTTCGTGTTATAAGAACCAGGTTCAAGTAAGGCAACGTCTATTCCGAAAGGTTTTACTTCTAAGCGAAGCGATTCACTCCAGCCTTCTAATGCATATTTTGAAGATACATAAGGGGATAAACCAGGAAATCCAACTTGGCCACTAATACTGCTTATATTAATGATTTTTCCACCTTTCTGCTTTCTCATATATGGTAAGACAAGTTGAGTGATTGATATGGCGCCAAAAAAATTCGTTTCAAATTGTTTACGGTATTCCTCCACTGGGATTTCTTCTACAAAGCCTCCAGTTGCATATCCTGCATTATTAATGAGAAGGTCTACTTTGTTTATTCCTTTTAAAAATAATTGAAAGTTATGTATAGAGTTTCGATCGGTTACATCTAATTGTTGAATTTTTATATTTTGTTGTAAGTTGAGTTTAGTAGCTTGAGATATTAAATCTTTTTGCTTATTAATGTTTCGCATTGTAGCGATAACTAAATAGTCTTTTTTCGCAAGCTCAAGTGTTGTTAAAAGTCCGAATCCACTTGAAGCCCCAGTAATAACAGCGATTTTTTTATTCATTTTTTACTCGCTTTCTTTTTCTTTTATCATAACGAATTGTATAGCGAATAGCTATTTATTAAAGCTATTTGTTATAATTGAAAAACATTATCAATTAATTAATGGTTTATTTATAAAAGGAGTGTGGATTTCATGAGGACTAACGGTTTTCATGATATTTTTCATAAATATTTTCATGGATTACACATGGAAGATGAGAAACATATGTATGTACCAAATATATTAGGTAAAGGAGAGGTACGAAGATGGACGTCGTTTTCTGGAATGGAAATTGTATTATCAAACTTTCAATTCCATAATAATCACCATATTCAGTTTGCATCAGATGCAGCAATGGTGGAACTTAATTTTTGTTTGCAAGGTTTTGCGGAGGTGCAAGTAGGTCATTCTTCGTATGAATTAAAGACTGGAAATAGCTATTTATATTTTATGAATGATTTTGAAGTGTTATTTGAATATGAAAAAGAGAAGCCTCTATATTCATTAGCTATTGGAATCCCTGTACCATTATTTAATCATTTTATGTTGGATTATACGGATGAAGGAATGCTTAATTTTCACGCTATATTAGGTAATAACTCATTTAAAAAGTTGCAAAGTCCAATTGATTCTCTATCAGCTAATATTATTTCAAAAATGATAGATTTTCCACATCAAGATCGTATATATCAACTAGAAATGGAAAGTAAAGTGCTTGAATTACTCTCCATACATTTTGGTAGGTTTTTGTTAAAAAATCGTAATGAAATAAAAAGAAGAGTTTTATCAAAAAGTGATATAAATAAAATAAAACATGCTGAAGAAATATTAGTGCAGCGGATGGAATTACCACCATCATTATTAGAACTAGCTAAGTTAGTAGAGTTAAATGATTATAAATTAAAACTGGGATTTAAAGAGTTATTTGGTACATCTGCATTTGCATATTTAAGGGAACAGCGAATGGAACGGGCAATGTTTTTATTACGTTCTGGAACTAGTAATGTAACTGAAACGGCAATCGCCGTTGGGTACAAAAATATTAGTCACTTTTCAGAGTCCTTTAAAAAGAAATATGGGATAAAACCTTCTGAAATTTTACGTATATATTAAAAATCCGCTATACCGTAAACTCCTCCGTTATTTGGTAGTTGTATTTTGTAACGGTCAGTATAATTACAATCAACATCCAATTGTAATTAACTATTTATGGAGGAATTTAAATGAATGAACGGAATGAACATCACTTTTGGGTATTTGTATTAATAGGAATGTTCCTTATTATAACAACAACCGGTTTTGCACGTATGACATATGGAATTATATTGCCATTTATGCAAGAGGGACTTCACTTATCTACATCTCAATCAGGTATGTTAGGAACTATACTTTTTTTAGGCTATTTATTAACTGTAGGAACATCTGGAATATTTACTATCCGTTTTGGCGCAAAATCCGTTTTATTAATAGGGAGTTGGCTTGTTGTTGTAAGCTTATTGGGATTATCTTTTGTTTATTCAATTTGGCTAGTCGCTATTTGTATGCTATGTGCTGGAGCTGGTAGTGCTTTAGTATATACGCCACTCATGTCAATAACGGTAGGGTGGTTTCCAGGCAAAAGAGGAACTGTAATGGGGCTGTTATTAAGCGGTGCTGGAATAGGTATGCTATTTAGTGGAATAATTGTTCCTTATATAGTACGTGCATTTCCTGAGTATAGTTGGCGTGGTGTATGGTTTTTGTTTGGGGTTATTACATGTATCGTAGTATGTATCGCTTCAATTATTTTGAAAAATCCTGATGTAACCGAAGATGAGGAAAAAAGGAATCATAAATCGTTTTTATGGAAAACAAAAGAACTATATGTTATTGCATGGATGTATTTTATTGTGGGCATTGTTTACTTAATTCCGAATTTATATCAAACTAGTTTTATGATTGATAGTGGTATCTCGGCATCAATGTCAGGAAGCATTTATGCAATTGCTGGTATGTTTTCAATCGCAGGAGCTCCTGTCTGGGGATTGATTTCGGATCGGATTGGTATAAAGAAGGCATTAAGTATTGCACTTTTATTAGCTGTAATAGGTGATATGATTCCAATTATATTTGGAAATATAACTGGATTTATTATATCAGCAATTATTTGGGGTTCTAGCCTCGGTGGTATCCTTTTATTAATACAAGTTGCAGCATCAAAGCAAGTATCCCAAAAGTATGTATCAATGGCAATTAGTTTTATATCTGTTTTTTATGCAGTTGGACAAATGATTGGACCAGGACTTGCGGGATGGATTATTGGGGAAATTGGTTATACAGCAGCGTATGGATTAGGTGCTTTCGGTTTCTTTATGTGTATTTGTATGGCATTGACACTAAAAAGAGGGAATGTTGCAAACTCAGCGTATATAGAGAAGTGAGTATTGTCATGAAATGAATCTTTTTAACGGGGGGAAGCAACGTGTTCCATGTTAAAGACGTATTAGCAGATCAGTTATTAGCAAATGCGAATGATCCGAGTTGGTATATTCCATTTTCAGATGCAGTGAAAGATCTATCTGAGAGAGAAGCTTTCTGGAAACCGAATGAAGAGAGTAATAGTATAGCTGAAATTGTACAACATTTATTGTATTGGAACTCAACGTGGCAAACTAGGTACAAAGAATCGAATGTGAATGCCGTGCCCGCTATTGGTGATAATAACAAAAGTTTTATGCTTTCAGATAATCAATCTTTCGATGAGTTAAGAGAAAAACTACTAGAGAAACTATTACAATGGCAAAAGCTTATAAATGAAGAAAAGGTTGAAAGTGATGTAGTTGGATTTCCTGTTTCTGCAAAGTGGTGGGAAGTGCTAGCAAATGTAACAACTCATAATGCGTATCATATTGGTCAAATTATTTACATCCGGAAGTTACAGAAGAGTTTTGATAATGAATAACATAATAATTCTCAAATTAGGTGAACAAAAGTGGACAAAACGAGACATATGTCTCATTTTGTCCACTTTTTTATTTTGAAAGAAAAGAGAAAATCGATGAAATCAAGGTTTAGAATTTGGCACAGTATTTGCAATATAAAAGATGAACAAGAAAATAGGAGGGCTGGACATGTTAAAAACAACTGAAAGTAAAGGGAATGAAATTACGAAAGAACAAGCTCATTGGATGTATGAAAAAATGTTAGAGATTCGTAAGTTTGAAGATAAGGTACATGAATTATTCGCGCAAGGCGTTCTGCCAGGTTTCGTTCATTTATACGCAGGTGAGGAAGCGGTAGCAGTTGGTGTATGTGCCCACTTAACAGATAGTGACAGTATTACAAGTACACATAGAGGTCATGGGCATTGTATCGCAAAAGGTTGTGATTTAAATGGTATGATGGCTGAACTTTTCGGGAAAGCGACAGGTTTATGTAAAGGTAAAGGCGGATCCATGCATATTGCCGATTTAGATAAAGGAATGCTTGGTGCGAATGGAATTGTAGGCGGCGGTTTCCCACTTGCTTGCGGTTCAGCATTAACAGCTAAATATAAAGGAACAAAAGATGTAAGTGTTTGCTTCTTCGGTGACGGTGCGAATAATGAAGGGACCTTTCATGAAGGGCTTAACTTAGCGGCGATTTGGAAGTTACCAGTTATTTTTATCGCTGAAAATAACGGTTACGGTGAAGCAACGACATTTGAATATGCTTCAAGTTGTGATTCCATTGCAGATCGAGCGAAAGCTTACAATATTCCAGGTGTTCAAGTGGATGGGAAAGATCTACTTGTAGTATATAAAGCCGCGGAAGAAGCGATAGAACGTGCGCGTAATGGCGGTGGGCCAACGATTATTGAATGCATGACATATCGTAACTACGGTCATTTTGAAGGTGAAGCGCAAACATATAAAACTTCAGAAGAAAAAGAAGAGCATTTAAATGAAAAAGATGCAATTGTGCATTTCCGTAAGCATTTAATTCATGAAGGATTATTAACAGAAACTGAACTTGTAGATATGGAAAAGGCAGTAGATGAAGCAGTACAAAAATCAATTGAATTTAGTGAAAATAGTCCATATCCAGAGGATGCAGAATTATTAAAAGATGTATACGTTTCTTACAAATAAGAGGAGGGTGAAAAATAATGACTAGAACAGTAAGTATGTCAACTGCAATTAATGAAGCGATGAAAATATCAATGCGTCGTGATGAAAATGTAATTTTAATCGGAGAAGATGTTGCAGGTGGTGCGCAAGTTGATCATTTGCAAGATGATGAAGCATGGGGCGGTGTACTTGGCGTGACGAAAGGACTTGTACAAGAATTTGGCCGAAATCGTATTTTAGATACGCCAATTTCAGAAGCGGGTTATATGGGAGCGGCGATGGCAGCGGCGGCAACAGGTTTACGTCCAATAGCTGAATTAATGTTTAATGATTTTATCGGTAGTTGTCTTGATCAAGTATTAAACCAAGGTGCAAAGTTCCGCTATATGTTCGGTGGTAAAGCGAAAGTACCCGTTACAGTACGTACAATGCATGGCGCTGGTTTTAGCGCAGCAGCTCAGCATTCACAAAGTTTATACGCATTATTTACGAGCATTCCAGGTATAAAAGTTGTCGTTCCTTCTACTCCGTATGACGCAAAAGGCTTATTGTTAGCGGCAATTGAAGATGACGACCCAGTAATTTTCTTTGAAGATAAAACACTATACAACATGAAAGGTGAAGTGCCAGAAGGGTATTATACAATTCCTTTAGGTAAAGCAGATATGAAACGTGAAGGTTCTGATGTAACAATTGTCGCAATTGGAAAACAGGTTCATACCGCTCTTGCAGCTGCTGAACAATTATCAAAAAAGGGACTTGAAGTAGAAGTTATTGATCCGCGTTCTTTATCACCACTAGATGAAGATACAATTTTATCATCTGTTGAGAAAACAAATCGTCTTATCGTTATTGATGAAGCAAACCCAAGATGTAGCATAGCAACTGATATCGCAGCAATCGTAGCGGATAAAGGATTTGATTTATTAGATGCACCTATTAAACGAATAACAGCACCACATACACCAGTTCCATTCTCACCACCACTCGAAAAGTTATATTTACCAACGCCAGAGAAAGTAATTGAAACTGTATCAGAAATGATCGGAAACCAATCTTTATTACATGTGTAATGAAACGATGAGAAGGGAGAGAGAAATATGGCTGTAGAAGTTGTAATGCCGAAGTTAGGGATGGCGATGAAAGAAGGTATTATTACAAACTGGAATATTAAAACAGGCGATAATGTAGCAAAAGGTGAACTAATTGCTAGTATTAACTCAGAAAAAATTGAAACGGAAATAGAAGCACCAGCTGATGGAACTGTACTTGATATAGCTGTAAGTGAAGATGAAGGAGTTCCACCTGGCACTGTAATTTGCTACATCGGTAAACCGAATGAAAAAGTAGACGTTCATGAAAGTATACATGTTGTAGAAGAAAAAACATCTAATATAGAAGTACAAAATGTACAACATCCAGAACCCTACGCGAAAGAAGTGGCGAAGCAAAGAATCAAAATATCTCCGGTAGCGAAAAAAATTGCAATAACTGAAAATCTTGATATCAAGGCATTAGTTGGTACAGGTCCTGGTGGAAGAATTACCAAGGCAGATGTATTAAAAGCACTTGAAATAAGAGTGAACGTTCCAGAAGTACTTGAACAAGAAAAAGAAAACAGTAAAGTAATTCCTGTTACTGGTATTCGGAAAGCAATCGCAAACCGTATGCATGCAAGCTTACAAAATAGTGCGCAATTGACATTAACGATGAAAGTAGATGTTACAGATTTAGTTGCTTTACATAAAGAAATAGCGGAAGTTGTACAAAAACGATACGATAACAAACTAACCATTACGGATTTTGTTTCTCGTGCTGTTGTATTGGCGCTTGGGGAGCATAAAGAAATGAACAGCGCTTATATAGATGATGCAATTCATCAATTTGAACATGTTCATTTAGGCATGGCAGTCGCATTAGAAAAAGGGTTAGTCGTTCCAGCTATTCGCTTTGCTAATAATCTATCTTTAGTAGAGTTGTCTAAAGAAATTAAGAATGCGGCTCAAAAGGCACGAACAGGCAGTTTAAATAGTGATGATATGCAAGGGACAACATTTACAATTAGTAATTTAGGTAGCTTTGGGATTGAATATTTTACACCGGTACTAAATACACCTGAAGCTGGTATTTTAGGCATAGGTGCTATTGAACATGTTCCTGTATATAAAGGAAAAAAATTAAGAAAAGGAAGTATGTTACCTTTAAGTTTAACATTTGATCATCGTGTATTAGATGGTGCACCAGCAGCTGCATTTTTACAGACAATTAAACGTTATTTAGAAGAACCTGTAACAATTCTTTTATAAAGAGAAGGTGAGAGAATGAGTAAATTAGTTGTTATTGGAGGCGGCCCAGCTGGTTATGTAGCGGCAATTACCGCGGCTCAAAATGGAAAAGATGTCACTCTTATTGATGAAGCTGATCTTGGCGGTACTTGTTTAAATGTCGGTTGTATGCCTACGAAATCATTGTTAGAAAGTGCAGAAGTGCATGATATTGTGAGAAAAGCGAATCATTATGGAGTTACGCTTAACGAAGGAAGTATTTCAGTTGATTGGAAGCAAATACAGGTGCGGAAATCACAAATCGTAACGCAGCTCGTCCAAGGAATTCAATATTTAATGAAGAAAAATAAAATAAAAGTTATACAAGGTAAAGCGAGATTTGAAACGGATCACCGAGTGAGAGTTACACACGGTGATAAAGAGACTGTAGTAGATGGAGAACAGTTCATTATTGCGGCAGGTTCAGAACCGACTGCATTATCTTTTGCTCCATTTGATGGGAAGTGGATTTTAAATAGTAGCCATGCGATGTCTCTAGAAGAAATACCAAAATCATTATTAATTGTTGGCGGTGGTGTAATAGGTTGCGAGTTTGCTAGTATTTATAGTCGTCTTGGAACAAAGGTTATGATTGTTGAAATGGCACCGCAATTATTACCTGGTGAAGACGAAGATATCGCACATATTTTAAGAGAGAAACTAGAAAAAGATGGTGTAGAAATATTTACAGGAGCAGCTTTAAAAGGATTAAATAATTATAAAAAGCAAGCTTCATTTGAATATGAAGGAAGTATCCAAGAAGTTAATCCAGAATTTGTTCTCGTTTCTGTCGGCCGAAAACCACGTGTACAACAATTAGATTTAGAAAAAGCAGGCATTCAATATTCAAATAAAGGGATTTCTGTGAATGAACATATGCAAACCAATGTATCACATATTTACGCAGCAGGTGATGTGATTGGTGGAATCCAGCTTGCTCACGTAGCCTTCCACGAAGGAACGACAGCAGCATTACACACGAGTGGAGAAGCTGTAAAAGTAAACTACCATGCTGTACCGCGCTGTATTTATACAGCACCAGAAATTGCAAGCGTTGGTTTAAACGAAAAAGATGCAAGAGAGCAGTACGGTGACATACAAATTGGAGAATTTCCTTTTACAGCAAACGGAAAAGCGCTTATTATGGGAGAACAAACGGGTAAAGTAAAAGTCATTGTTGAACCTAAATATCAAGAAATTGTAGGGATTTCTATTATCGGTCCTCATGCAACCGAACTAATCGGACAAGGAACTGTAATGATTCATACGGAAGTTACCGCTGATATTATGAGAGATTATATTGCAGCGCATCCAACTTTATCTGAAGCAATTCACGAAGCGTTATTGCAAGCGGTAGGACATGCTGTACATGCTTAAATGGAATTATAATAAACCACTATTCTCTAAATGAATGAGAGAATAGTGGTTTGAATTTTTACAGAAGAAATTGAATATCCTATTATTTTTTTACGTCAATCGCTGAAGTAATATCGTTCCAATCAGCAGCTAAATTAGCAGTTTTACCGTACCAATCAGCGTGTTTAAATACAACACCTTTTCCATATCCTTGTGTAGAAGTATGCTCCCAAAGTGTCGTCGAATAACTTGCAGAAGGTGATGCTGTACTTACAGAGGAAATTCTGTCGTTCCAGCTAGATGGTAAATTTTTAAAACCGCTACTCCAGTAAATATATTGACCACCTTTATCTTTATGTTCATAAAAATCAGTACTACCAGCGCCGCTACCTAAAGGATTAATTTTATTTTTAATTACTTTTTTATCCTTTTCAATATAAGCATCTAATGTATCACGGCTAGTAAAACCATAAGCTAGCCAATCTCCATTTTCATTTTGCTCTGGTAATACCATAGTAATTTGGATGTCTTTCTTATCCTGATCACTTAATTTTGTAAATGAATTAACATTCTGTTCATCCACTTTTAAATAATCAAAAGACTTAATTGTGTTACCTTTTTCTTCAGCACTTGCTACTCCTAGTCCTCCAGTTAATGCAAATCCCGCTACTAATGTACCTGCTACTAATTTCTTCAACATATAACCATCCCTTTTTGTTTAGATTTTTGTACAGGTGAATCTTTGTACTAGTAAAATGTATTCTAATTACTCATTATTGTAAATATTCTGAAGTTTTAGAAATAAAAGGCGGAATATTTACAGTTTTGCATTTTTTCTTTAGAAAAAATAGTTATTGGAATGATATAATAAATAGATATATCGCTTTTGCTGGATGTTAAAATGTTTTAGGAGGAAAGCCATTGAAGTATTTCAATAAAGATTGGTATAAAGAAATACAAATTATAGAATTTGTAAGTTTTATAGAGTCTATAAAAGAATGGTTAGAAATGGATATACAAAGTTTAATAGATGAAATAAAGGAAAGGAAAACAGATTTATTAAAATTCCTTCCTGAATCCATACATCCATTTATTCATAGCACCACAATTAATTCAGAATATCCTTCTAGTGAATTGAAAAAGCTTATGAAAGAATGGATAGAGGATTGTGAGAAAAGAAGGGCTCATTTAGAACGATTCTACTTAGAGCACTTCCATTCGATTAAGAAAAAACTCCCAACACATGTTATTCAGTTACATGAATACTCACTACATGACAGTGTAGTCGAATCAGTAGAGAGAAGATCAAAAGATACGCTAATTATAACTTTAGATTGCAGTGGTACTTTTAGTGGATTTGATAAACTTCAAGTAACTTTTACAGGAGTTTCGAAATGTTCTATCCCAGAAAATTTTGAAGGTGCTTGGTGGTTATGTCATGAAATAGATCTTACTAATGAAGGTTTTGAATTGGGTGTTTTATTTGATTGCCCATTTGAAGAAGTGACGATTTGTGCAAAAGATGTATTTCTTGAGAAAAGTAACTAGTAAACTTTATAACTTTATAAATAAAAAACAGTCTTATATGACTGTTTTTTATTTAGATGCTAAATTATCAAGTTTCCAATATGTATCTGTTAACGGCGCAGCTTTGCTATCTATATATAAATACATATTATTTAAATCTTTTGGTGAAGTTTTCATATTAAATTCAATGTCGGTAGTTAAAGAGAATTCAGATGGAACCTTTTTAGCATTTTCATTTTGTATAACTTCACCTTCGTATTTTTCACCCGTTTTGTCATCTTTTATGAAATATTTTATTTCTGAAAGATCTATCGTTTGTCCGTCAACACGAGCGTTATTTATAGTAACGCGAGCTGTGAGGCGCCACTCTTTGTCTATTTTTTCGAATTTAGCATTTTCAACAGTTGCTCTATAGTATTCGTTTTTAAATATTTCCCCATAGTGCATTGCATTCTTTTCAAGAGCGCTCTTTTCTTGTTTTGGTGCAGTATTCCCATTACATCCTGCCATCAGCCCTGTAAATAATAATGCTGTACAAGTTACTTTAATTATAGATTTCATAGTAATTCCTTTCTGTGTTAAAAAGTAAAACATAGGAATAATTTTACAACAACAAGGAGGTAAATGAAAGTATTTTAATAGAATATACAAATATATATTTATTCGGTGTTGAATGTAATGGGATAGAAAGAAGGAGAAAACCTGTACAAAGCTGAAAGAATAAGAATTGAAAATATTGTAAAACAGAAAAAGCATGCATATAATAAAAATACAGATTAATTTTTTGAATCTTCAATAACGGTGGTGTGAACATGTTTACTGAAGAGCGTAGAGAGAAAATTTTAGAGTTACTTAAGAAAGATGGAAGGGTAATTGCTAAAGATCTTGCGGAAAGTTTCGATATGTCTATTGATTCTATAAGAAGAGATTTGTCTATTATGGAGAAGGATGGCTTGTTAAAAAGAACACATGGAGGTGCAATCGAACTTGCTAGAGTAAGGAATTTAGCTGCCGAACCATCAAAACGTTATCGTGATAGTTCACTAGATGAAGGAGCGATTGCGAAAGTTGCTGCATCATTCATACAAGAAGGAGATTCCGTTTTTATTGGCGGGGCATCTATTCATTATACGATGTTAAAGTATTTACCTGAAACATCATTTACAGTTGTTACAAATTCTATAGAAATTGCTAGTACGTTACGGGAATATAAGAATATTGATACGTATTTAATTGGAGGAAAGGTGAAACCATCAGGAAATATGACAGATACACTTGCCTCAGAATTGATAAGTCAATTCTCAATTGATCTGTATTTTTCTACAAGTGGCGGCATTTCATTGAATGGTATAAGTACTGCAACGCCGGAAGTTGCTTATTTTAGTAAAACAGTAAGTAAGATTGCTAGAAGAAACATTTGTTTAGCGCCTCATACTAAACTCGGAATAGACTGCTTTATAAAAGGAGAGTCACTGAGAGAAATTGATCTTATAATAACAGATGAAGAGGCTAGTAAAGAAACGATTCAAGAATTTGAGAAACAAGGTAAAGAAATTGTAATCGCATCAATAGACTGCATTTAAAAGGAGTTTGAAATGATTATAAAAGGACAAGAGTTTCATATAAATGGATTAGCTTATACAATTCGTTCTGCAGCTGAAACGGATGCTGAGCAATTATCGAAGATTAGAGTTCAGATCGATGGCGAAACTGAAAATATGGATAGAGAAGCTGGAGAGGGATTTATAGATAAGATAGGGTTTCAAAAAATAATAAAAACAGATAGTGAAGAGACAAAGAATCTGTTTTTAGTTGCAGAAGTGCACAATCGAATCGTTGGATTTTCAAGATGTGAAGGGTCAAATTTGAAAAGATTATCCCATAAAGTAGAGTTTGGCGTTTGTATTTTAAGAGAGTTTTGGGGATATGGAATGGGCAAGAGTCTTTTGCAACAATGTATTCAGTGGGCTGATGAAAATGAAGTAAAAAAGATATCATTACAAGTGTTAGGGACAAACGAAAAAGCCATTCAACTTTATAAAAGATTAGGTTTTGAAGTAGAAGGTGTTTTGAAAAATGATAAAAGGCTGTGATGGGAAGTATTATAATACGGTAGTAATGGGAAGATTTATTCATACATTTCATAAAAGAGGTGTAGTGGAATGTTTTACAGAAGAAAGTACTATATAGTAGAGAATAAATTTGTAGAAATATTTAATGAGCATTTTACTAACACGAACTTACCTAATCAGTTAAAGCATGGTTCCAGACTAATAGGACGCTGGATGAAAGATAATAATGATGGTACAACAGAAATATTCGCAATATGGGAATATGATAGTTATGAACAGTATAAAGAAATTGAATCAAAAATTAGAAGTGACGAGATGCATGTTAAAAGAATACAGGATTGGTATGAAAAACATGGCGGGAAAGAATATGTTTTACAGAAGTACATAGTAGAGTTAAAAAATGAAGAGTTAGTATGTACTGTAAAGTGATAGAGGAGTGAGAGATTATGAGAATTAAAACAAAATTATATTTTAGTTTAGCGTCTACCATTTTATTTGCAATAGCGGTGACAGTTTTCTTTATAAACGGCACTCCACAAAAGTGGTTTTGGTTATGTATTTTCTTTGCGTCCATTATACAAAATATAGTTCTACTAAAAAAGAATAAAGAAGTTCATTAATATATTCTAATTATTAACATATTTGTGTCGTCTTTCTAGTTTTGTTGAAAACGCTTTTATTCAGTTTTATAATAAAAGTATGTTTTTACAGATCTCCAAAACAATGAATAGGGAGATGATACGATGTTAGCTTCACCGTTTTACTTACATACATGGAAAAAGTTTGTTGATGAAGGTGTCCTTGATTCGAACCGTATAAACGAAAGAATTTCAGAGTCATGGCATCGATGTAAACAAGCAAATGTGAACCCTCATATGAATAAAGGTCAGAAAATTTTGTCTTCTAATATTTTTCACGATCAAAAGAAAAAGAGTGAAATCTTCCTTGATATAGCAATACCTCAATTACAAAATATGAGGAAAACTATTGACGAACTGCAAATGATGGCATTATTAATTGATCCAGACGGTTACGTTCTATCGCTAAGTGGAAATCAACAAACGTTAAAACGAGCGAAACATATTAACTTCATTGAAGGTGTGAAATGGACGGAAGCAGCTGTTGGTACAAATGCGATAGGAACCGCGTTACAGATTGAAGAGGCTATTATGATAAGTGGTACAGAGCATTATTCTGTCGCATCTCATAGCTGGAGTTGTGCGGCCGCTCCCATTCATAATGATGATGGGAAATTAATAGGGGTTCTAGATTTCTCCTGTCCGATTGAGTTTTCTCATCCATATATGCTCGGGATGGTAACTTCGATTGCACATGCGATTGAACGTGAATGTAGTATTCGAGTGCATCAAAATGAACTTCATTTAATCCATCGTTTTTTAGATGTAATTGACAGTGATGAACAAGTTGTTATTTGTAATCATCGTGATATTATCGTTTCTGCGAGCAAGAGAATTCGTGAACGAGTATGTAATTGGTCACGAATGAAACTTGAAGATTTAATGCACAATGGATTGAAATCTAAGTTAGAAGTACCAGTATACAGTAATAACAGAATGATTGGGAAATGTATTTATTTAAAGGAAAATAAACAAGAAAATGCACTCTATACTTCCTCATTTATAAACGGAATTACTTTCCCTGGAGTTATTGGGACGAGCAGTGCATTTCAACATACTTTAGAAGAAATTAAGCTTGTATCACCAACTGATGCTAGTGTATATGTTTGTGGTGAAACAGGTGTAGGGAAAGAATATGTTGCGAGAGCGATTCATGAAAATAGTCCAAGAAAAAATGGCCCTTTTATAGCTGTTAACTGCGGTTCATTACCAAAAGAATTAATGGAAAGTGAATTATTCGGTTATGCTGAAGGTGCGTTTACAGGTGCGCGGCGCCAAGGGTATAAAGGGAAATTCGAACAAGCAGACGGAGGAACAATATTTTTAGATGAAATTGGTGAAGTGCCGCCAAAGATGCAAGTAGCATTATTGCGTGTTTTACAAGAGCGAACAGTAACTCCAATTGGCAGTTCAAAAGAGGTACCAGTAAATATTCGTATTATTACTGCGACACATAAAGATTTACTGCGATTAGTAGAAGAAGGGAATTTCCGTCAAGATTTATATTATCGTTTACATGTTTATCCGCTATATGTTCCATCGTTAATGGAAAGAAAAGAGGATATTCCGTACTTCATACAACATTTTTGTGAACAAAAAGATTGGAATGTTGTATTTCCAAAGAGCATTTGTAATCAATTTTCACAACATGCATGGCCCGGAAATATTCGGGAATTATTAAATGTATTAGAACGTATTTACATTTTGTCGCAAGGACGGGAAATATGCGAAAAACAAATCTCTTTTTTATTACAAACTATGATGGGAAATCAACAGCAACTTGCATTGCAAGTAGAAAACAAAACGGAGCATACATTAAATTTCCGTGAAAAAATACAGCGTGATAGTATGATTGAAGCGCTAGAAAAGACGAATGGAAATGTTTCGTTAGCTGCAAAACTTTTAGATGTACCTCGAAGTACATTTTATAAACGAATGCAAAAATATAAGCTATAAAGTAGATTTTTGTAATCTACTTTTTCTTTGTGGGCTCATGTTCTGTCGGAATATGCGCTTACCGGGGAAATAATAGAATAGTTAGAAATTAATTTCCGGAAGGAGGACTTATGTGAAGTATATTGAAATTGGCATCGGAAATAAGTGGTTTGTTCGAACAGAAACCGAAAATAAAGATGGAACTGAATTTGAAGAAAGAGGAATTATAAAACCTATTTATTTTGAGTCTTTATATGTACGAATGTGGTTTCGGAAAACGTGTTTAATTTTTGATACGAAAGAAGGCTTTAAAAAAGTAAGGAAAAGTAGAGCTGAGTATAAGTTTATTGTTGGAATTGTAAGTAGGTTAAAACAATTGAATTAAATAGGGGGTGTTTTTATGATTAGAATTACCACATTCATACTCGCTATTATTGTAATGGGCTATTCTATTTACAGTTGGAATGATGATTCGAAGCAAAGTATGCTTATTTTGCAATTATTATTAGACTTTATGCTTGCTGGTATGGGGATACAAAACATTAAGAAAGATGAAAAAGAGAATAAGAATATGGGACTATTGCTTTTACTTACATCGCTAATTTGTATCATTGTATCGGTAATAAAATATTTAAAATAACCTGTTACTTAATATGTTGAGTAACAGGTTATTTTTTTGAAGTTCGCTCATTAAAAATTGTAATAGCTGTTTGGTACATCTTTCTATCAATACAAAATCTTTCTGTCATCCAATAAGCAAGTTCAGAAGAGGTAAGGTTACGTTCTCTTTTCTTACCTTGGAAATATCGTTTTAAAACATTATCATGAATAGAAGTTGGAATGCCATCGATATAACCGAAGATTTGAATTTTCTTTAATACAGGAGATGTACGCCAATCATTAGAATTAGTAATGAGTTTTTTCATACTTAATAAATGTATTGGCTCTGTATTTAGAATTTTTGCTGGACCTGGATCTCTAGTAATTTCAATACTATTATTTGAGACTTCATAAGTAAAAGTTTCTCTTACATTACTTACTTGAAATGATTCATGAAGTGGATAAGCGGCGATCTAAAATTGATAGATGGTGAATCTTTAAAACTACAATATTTCTCTTTATCTGAAAAGCCACCACTAGCGTTACCGTACCCAGATAAAATATTTTTATAGATGTAAAATAGCACACCTTATTTATTGAAGGTGTGCTATTTATATAATCCCGTCGTATACATTTCGGTCAATGTATGTACTATTTCTTCTAACTCTAAATTATTATTATTTTTCACAATCGTCCAAAGAAACATCTCATTCATCGCGAACCAAGCACGCGCTACAATTTCTTCATTCAATTCAGGCTGTGCTAATCCATTTTCTTGAGAGTATGTAATATCTTGCGTAATATTGTTTATAAAGCGTTCCCGTATCTCATTCCATTTTTGACGTATCTCTTTTGATAATCCAATTGCTTCTTGTACAACTTGCAATATAGCTCGTTCTTTCTCTGCTAATTGTAGGAATGCTCTAACTTGATTTTGAATCATTATACGTGCTTCTTCTTTCGTTTGAGGCGAAAAGGAGCGCTCAGCAATATCATAAAATTGAATCATGACATCTTCCATTAAAACAATGAGGAGATCATCTTTGTTTTTAAAGTATACATATGCCGTTCCATAACCAGTTTCTGCGTGTTTAATAATTTGTGTAATTGTCGTTTTTTGAAATCCGTTATGTATAAAAATCGTGTAACCAGCGTGTAATAGTTTCTTCTTAGTTTCTAAGGAGCGGTGTTTTCTTGTTGAAAGAGTACTATTTTTCAAAGAATCACCTCTTTATACTGAAATATCTGAAAATATAACTGTATTGTAAAAGAAATTCACATATAAAGTCAACTGACATAATATCATTGACGTCATATCAACTAAGGTGATATATTTCAATTAGTTAGAATAAAAAGAAAATTAAAAGAAGGTGACACCATGTATAAAGAACCATTTCAACCAACTTATGAATATGCGCTTGAATGTGATAAACATGATGAACTGAAAGATTTTCAAACTGAATTCTATAAAAAACAAGGAACGATATATTTAGATGGAAACTCATTAGGTCTGCTTTCAAAAAGGGCAGAGAAGTCATTACTTACTTTACTAGATTCATGGAAGGAGTATGGCATTGACGGCTGGACTGAAGGAGAGCATCCGTGGTTTTTCCTCTCGGAGAAATTAGGTGAGTTGACTGCACCTCTTATTGGAGCTTTACCAGAAGAAACTATTGTAACCGGTTCCACTACGACAAATATACACCAAGTGATTGCGACATTTTATGAGCCGAAAGGAATACGTACAAAAATTCTTGCTGATGAATTAACATTCCCGTCAGATATATATGCACTTCAAAGTCAAATTCGTTTAAAAGGATTAGATCCAGAAGAGCATTTAGTACGAGTAAAGAGCCGGGATGGTAGGACACTTTCTGAAGATGATATTATTCACGCAATGACAGATGATATCTCGTTAATTTTATTGCCTTCTGTACTATATAGAAGCGGCCAAATTCTTGATATGAAACGTTTAACAGCGGAAGCGCATAAGCGTGGTATTCATATCGGATTCGATTTATGTCATTCAATCGGTTCTATTCCGCATTATTTCAAAGAATGGGATGTTGATTTCGCTATTTGGTGTAATTATAAATATTTAAATGCAGGACCTGGTGGTGTTGCGGGGCTTTATGTACATAAAAAGCATTTTAATAGACTTCCAGGATTATCAGGTTGGTTTAGTTCTAGAAAAGATAAACAGTTTGATATGGAACATACATTAACAGCTGCTGATCATGCAGGTGCTTATCAAATTGGTACACCGCACGTATTAAGTACTGCGCCGTTAATTGGTTCTCTTGAAATATTTAAAGATGCTGGTATAGAACGTTTACGTGAAAAATCGCTACATATTACAAGATACATGCTAGATTTAATTGATCATGAATTAAAAGATTTTGGATTTACAATTGGCAATCCATTAGAGGATGAAAAACGAGGTGGACACATTTATTTAGAGCATGCAGAAGCAGCACGCATATGTAAAGCGTTAAAAGCGAATGGAGTTATCCCTGATTTCCGTGCACCTAATGGAGTAAGACTCGCGCCAGTTGCTTTATATAACACATACGAGGAAGTATGGAATTCTGTTCAAATTTTAAAGAGAATTATGAAAGATGAAGAATATAAGCAGTTTGAAAATAAGCGAGAGGTTGTGGCATAAACATGAAATCATCAGAGTGGATTGATATTTCACAACCGCTAAATAATGATATTGCCACTTGGCCAGGGGATACACCATTTTCGTATGAAGTTTCATGGTCAAAAGAAGAAAGTGGGTCAGTAAATGTCGGAAAGTTAACGATGAGTATTCATACAGGTACTCATATTGACGCACCGTTTCATTTTGATAATGATGGAAAGAAAGTAATAGATTTAGATGTTCAAGTTTATGTTGGTCCAGCGCGCATCATAGATGTTTCTAATCTTGAAAGCATTGGGAAAAAGGAATTAGAAAACTTTCATTTAGAAGGCGTAGAAAGATTATTGTTACGCACATCTTCACATAGTAAAACGAATGAATTCCCAGATATAATACCGCATTTACGTGCTGATATCGCACCATTTCTTTCAGAGAAAGGTATTCGTTTAATCGGGGTAGATGTACCATCAGTAGATCCATTAGATGATAAAGAATTAGCAGCGCATCATCAATTGTTTAAACATGGCATACACATTTTAGAAAATGTCGTACTAGATCATGTAGCAGACGGTGATTATGAATTAATCGCATTACCACTTGCCTTAACAGAAGCAGATGGAAGTCCAGTTCGAGCAGTTATTAGACCAATATAAGTAGAATTATATAAAAGGGGCGTTTGGTTAATATGAAAGAAAACGAAAAGGTAATTATGGAAAAAGGGATTCATACGGACTTTAAAGAGAATATGACATACGGGGAGTATTTACAATTAGATAGTTTACTCTCTTCTCAAAAGAGATTATCAGACCATCATGATGAAATGTTATTCATCGTGATTCACCAAGCAAGTGAACTTTGGATGAAGCTTATTTTACATGAGTTAAACGCAGCAATCGAATCTATTAAACAAGATAAACTACAACCAGCTTTTAAAATGTTAGCACGTGTATCAAAAATTCAGTCGCAAATTATTCAATCTTGGGATATTCTTGCGACATTAACGCCATCAGAGTACATTGAGTTTCGTGATTCACTCGGTCAAGCTTCTGGTTTTCAATCGTATCAATATCGTATGATTGAGTATGCACTTGGCTATAAAACGCCTCACGCATTAAAAATTTATGAAAAAGATCCAGAATTACACGGTCGCCTTCATACAGCGCTACATACACCAAGTTTGTATGATGTCGCAATTCAAGCTCTTGTAAAAGAAGGATTCCCGATACATAAAGATGTATTAAATCGTGATATTACGCAGCCTTATGAAGAAGATGCAACAGTAGAAGCAGCTTGGATTGAAGTGTATGCGGATGTGAAAAAATATTGGAATTTATATCAACTCGCTGAAAAATTAATCGATATTGAAGATTGGTTGCAACAATGGCGTTTCCGTCATATGAAAACAGTAGAACGCATTATCGGACATAAAATGGGAACAGGCGGCTCTTCTGGTGTATCTTATTTAAAGCGAGTACTTGATCAACGATTCTTCCCAGAGCTTTGGAATGTTCGCACGAAATTATAAAAACAAACCTGTCAGTTCATTACTGGCAGGTTTGTTTTTTATTTGAACACAAGTATGTTTTAATTGAAGTTACAAGATATAATAAATCAAGTAATGATTTAATTTGGAGGTAAAGTTTTGGATTTCAAGCAACTAGAAAATAAATTTGAAAAGAAAAAAGTAAATACATTTCTTGTTTATCAAAAAGGTGAGTTAACAACTGAGTATTATAAAACGTTAGAATGTAAAAATAATCTATTTAAAGTAAATTCGATTACAAAAAGCATTGTATCTATATTAATTGGTATTGCAATCGATAAAGACTATATAAATGATATACATACACCGATTACAGAGTGGATTGAAAATGTATCTGAGGAAAAGCAGGATTTGACTCTGTATCATTTATTAACGATGACTACAGGTGAGGATTGGAAAGAGTTTGGAAATGGAGTAGTGTTCCCAAATGATTTTGTAGAATCGGAAAACTGGGTGCAGTACATATCAGAAAAACCAATAATTGAAGAACCGGCTACAAAAATGAATTATAACTCAGGTTCTTCGCATTTGCTTAGCTACATTATCCAAAAGGCTACTGGAATGTCGACAGAGCAGTTTGCGAAAAACTACTTATTTGATCCGTTAGAAATTACCGAGTATGAGTGGCAACAAGATCCCCAAGGAATACATGTCGGCGGATTCGGTATGAAAATGAAGTCTAAAGATTTATTAAAGCTCGGAATATTATGTTTGCAGAATGGATATTGGCAGGGTAATGAAATTGTATCCTCGAAATGGTTAGAAGAATCAAGTACAGCTCTATTTGAAACGTATGAACATGTTGGGGCGTATGGATATCACTGGTGGGTATTGAATAACGAAAGATTTCACATACCGTATTATATATATTTCGCTATGGGATACGGCGGACAATACATCGTTATCATTCCGCAGTTAGAGCTTGTTGCTGTAATAAGTAGTCATATGCCAAAACGCGGACTCGTTCCATTGAAATTATTTATTGAGCATGTACAGGAGAATGATAAGTTTAAATAAGAAGAGGAGAGAATGTATGAAAGGTGTAAAAACATTATCTTTATTTAGACTATGTTTAAGTCTTTTAGCATGTAGCGCGATTATTACGCAATTTATAATACGATCACAAGTGAAACCATTCAATCCAGTTAATTTTTTTAGCTTTTTCACGATTGAAAGTAACATCTTAGTAGCAGTTATTCTCCTTCTTAGTAGTATAGGAACTGCTACATTTGGTCGATCAGAGCAGTTTGGTATACTTCGTGGCGCGGCAACTGTATATATACTTACGACAGGACTCATTTATTTTTTGTTATTAAGAGGATTAGAAGAATCACTTCAAACCGCAATACCATGGGTAAATACGGTGCTACATTATATCATGCCAATTGCAATGCTTTTAGATTGGATTTTAAATCCACCTAGTAAGAAAATCACTTGGAAACAAGCTGTGAGTTGGCTCTTATTCCCGTTTTTTTACGTTGTGTACAGCTTAATACGTGGCCCGATTGTGAATTGGTATCCTTATCCGTTTTTAGATCCGAGAATAGGGGAATATGGTAGCGTACTTTTATACAGTATAGGGATAGCGGTTGTAATTGGCGCTATTTGTATATTGGTAAGATTTTTAGGGAATCGAAAATTTAGGGAAGAATTTTAAAAATGAAAGAAACCCCCACTGTTCATATGTTAAACAGTGGGGGTTTCATTTTATCTACTCGTCTTCTGAAACGACAACTTTATAAATTTCTCCGTCTTCGTTTCAAATTCTACATCAACAAAAACACCATATTCTTTTCCATCTTCACGAAGCCACAATTTAAATTTTTCGACTGTTATTTGAACAGTTTTTGGTTTTCTACCGATATGAAGATAATCAATAATCTCAGCTTTTGGATATTGTTCTTTCGTCTTTTCTACAGCAAGTTTCCCCCATTTGGCATACGGAGGTTGCGCATGAACAATTGATGGGCCAGTATATACATTTGAACATGTTGTTATGAACATAACGACGATTGCGATACGCTTTAACAATTTCTTCATGATGAACTCCTTTTATTCTTTTTATATATTGTTTACATATTTTTTCAACGATATGAGTTTGGATTTTTTTGTCTTCTTTACATAAAAGCGAGGCTTTTACAAAACATAACCAAGAAATCATTTCCGTAATTAAGGAGGGAACAATATGCGTCAAAAAGCTATTTTTAAAATAGCAGTTTTACTTGCATTCATAGGACTATCTTTGATGGTAAGTAGTATACAACTAAAAAATGTTGAAGCTTTTTCTAATCAAGTCATTCAAAGAGGAGCATCTGGCGAAGATGTCATTGAACTGCAATCTCGTTTGAAATATAACGGATTTTATACGGGAAAAGTGGATGGTGTTTTCGGATGGGGTACATACTGGGCACTTCGAAATTTTCAAGAGAAATTCGGATTACCTGTTGATGGTTTAGCTGGAACTAAAACGAAGCAAATGCTCGTGAAGGCAACGAAATATGATAAGTCAACTGCTAATAAAGGAACGACAACAAATAAAGGAAATAGTGGTGGTACTGCACAAGAAAATAAACCACCTCAAAATAAAGGGACAAATGTTCCAAATGGTTATTCTCAAAATGATATTCAGCTCATGGCAAACGCAGTATATGGAGAATCTCGTGGTGAGCCGTACTTAGGGCAAGTTGCAGTAGCTGCGGTTATTTTGAATCGTGTTACAAGTGCATCGTTCCCAAATACCGTTTCGGGTGTAATCTTTGAGCCAAGAGCATTTACAGCAGTAGCAGACGGACAAATATATTTAACACCAAATGAAACAGCGAAAAAAGCTGTATTAGATGCAATTAATGGATGGGACCCAACAGGAAACGCATTGTATTATTTCAATCCGGATACCGCAACAAGTAAATGGATTTGGACTCGTCCACAAATTAAAAAAATCGGGAAACATATTTTCTGTAAATAGAGCGGAGGTGGAACTATGTTACGAGGTATTATAATCGTATTATTAACAGTCGGAGTAGTTGGAACAGGATACTGGGGCTATAAAGAGCATCAAGAGAAGAATGCAGTATTAATTCGAGCAGAAAATAGCTATCAACGTGCATTTCATGATTTGGCGTACGAGGTTGATTTGTTGCACGATAAAATTGGAACAACGCTTGCGATGAATTCACGTGCATCTTTATCACCAGCATTAGCAGACGTATGGCGTTTAACATCTGAAGCGCGTTCGGATGTAGGACAATTGCCTTTAACATTAATGCCATTTAATAAAACAGAAGAATTTTTAGCAAATATCGGCGATTTTAGTTATCGTGCAGCCATTCGTGATTTAGAAAAAGAACCGTTAAATGATCAAGAATACAAAACGTTGGAAACTTTATATTCAAATGCAGGAAATATACAAGATGAGTTACGAAAAGTACAACATCTTGTTTTGAAAAATAATTTACGATGGATGGATGTTGAGATGGCACTCGCATCAAATCGTGATCCTGCAGACAATACAATTATTGACGGATTAAAAACAGTAGAGAAAAACGTAACATCGTATTCATCTACAAACTTCGGACCGACCTTTACTAGTGCACAAAAAAATAAAAAAGGCGGATTTGAAGCAGAAGGGAAAGCAATCTCTAAAGATGAAGCAGCGAAAATTGCAAAATCGTTTTTGAACTTAAAAGGAAATGAAAAAGTAGATGTTGAGAAAAGCGGAAAAGGTGCGAAAGAATCTTTCTATAGTGTGAAAATTAAAGATAAAGCAACGAATAACGAGTTTCATATGGATATTACTGGAAAAGGTGGATATCCAATTTGGGTAATGAATAATCGAGAAATTAAAGAGCAGAAAATTAGTTTAAACGATGCTGGAAGTAAAGGTTTGACATTTTTAAAGGACCATAAGTTTAATAATATGGAGCTTTATGATAGCTCGCAATATGATAATGTTGGTGTATTTACGTATGTAGTAAATGAGAATGGCATACGAATTTATCCAGAAGCAATCCAAATGAAAATTGCTTTAGATGACGGTTCCATCGTTGGGTTTTCCGCAAAAGAATATTTAGCATCACACCAAAAACGAACAGTTCCCTCAGCAAAGCTAACTGCAGCAGAAGCAAGAAAGAAAATCAATCCAGATGTTAAAGTTATGGAAGAACGTAAAGCTGTCGTAGTAAATGATTTGCATAATGAAGTACTTTGCTATGAATTTGTAGGTACTTTAGGGAAAGATACGTACCAAATTTTCATTAATGCAAATAGCGGGGCAGAGGAAAAAGTGAAGAAAATGCAAGCTGTTGAAAAAATTTATGATTAAACTTTAATAGTAAAGTGGTGAGAATAATGAAGATCCTAATATATATGTTGATGCTTTGCTTTTTTATAACAGGATGCAGTATTGGAAAAAAGGACAATCCAAACGAAAAACCAGAGCAAAAAAATGTTTCGACGAAAAATGTTAATTATACAAACAAACCAAATAAGCCAAATGAAAAAGCGGCGGACCATTTAGCATCTTTAGCCGCAAGTGTGCCAGGTGTAAATGATGCAACAGCGGTAGTTGTGGGGAAATATGCTATTGTAGGTATTGATGTAAAAGCGAAACTCGATCGAACTCGCGTGGAGTCCATTAAATACTCTGTAGCAGAAAGTTTAAAAAACGATCCGGATGGTGCTAATGCAGTCGTTGTAGCGGATGTTGATACGTATGAACGACTCAAACAAATTGGAAAGCAAATTAAAAAAGGAAAAACAGGTGAAGGTATACTTGATGAGTTAGCAGCAATTGTTGGCCGAGTAATGCCACAGGTTCCAAACGACATGATTGAAAATCGAGAAACGAATCCAATTAAAGATAATGATAAACAATTACCAAAAGATGAAGAACAAGAACTAAGAAAAGAACAGAATGACCAATCAAATAATCATTTGAATAAATAAAATTAACCCCGTGCTTAATTGTACGGGGATTTTTCAATATAATATTTAATATTCAGTTTATTTTTAAGGGAATATATGGTTTAATTATGATGGGAGGGACAACTGTTATGATGAAAAAAAGCGCATTAATAGTATGTAGTTTATGCTTAGGTTTCAGTATGACAGCGTGTGAACAGAAGAAAGAAGTGAAAAAACAAACGGCAACTTCTTCTACTGTGATGGAAAGACAGCAGCTAGAGTCTATAAATATAAATCATTTCTCCAATATAAATGAAGGAATGACTTATACCGAAGTGAAAGATTTAATTGGTTTTGATGGTAATTTACTTATAGAAGAAGGTGTAGAAGATTCTACACAAATTAAGCAAATTTTTTCATGGAAGGGAAGCAATCCAACTTCATTAGTTGAAATTACCTTTTTAGATGGAAAAGTGCATTCAAAAGCTCAGCAAGGGCTAAGTTAATAAGTTAAAAATGGGAGAGTTTAGCATGAACATACATACAGGGGAAATTCAATTAGTTCCGTATAGGGAAAAATATAAAGAAGTTATACAAACATTTACTTTACCAAGTGAACAAGTTCAATTCACATCGGATCCAGGTGAATTATTGGAGAAGGCAAAAAGTGATCGTACAAAAAATGTCATTGTTATTTTAGATTATAATGGGGTACCTGTTGGCCTTTTTGCATTGCAAACAGGAGATAGAGTACAGGAGTTCACAGACAATCAGGATGCTTTACTTTTAACATCTTTTTCTATAAATCACGATAGACAAAGAAAAGGATATGCTAAAAAGTCATTGGCACTATTACAAGAGTTTGTACAACGTTATTTTCCGATAAAAAATGAAGTTGTACTTGCTGTGAATGAAAAAAATATTCCTGCACAAAATTTATATGAAAAAGTCGGCTTCCAAGATAAAGGCTTTAGAAGAATGGGACCAATTGGTCAACAAATTATAATGCATTTACCTATCATGAAATAACGATAAGAAAAACTTACTCTTGCATAACAAAGTAGTAAGTTTTTTTATTTAGTACGATATATAATGTAGAGTATATATAAATGAAATAGAAATGAAGGAAATACAAAATGAAACAAGTTAGAAAATGGAATATTGTTGGAGGAAGGGTGATAAAAACCGGAATAGCAGTTTTTCTTACAGTTCTAGTTTGCGAATTTTTCAATATACCCACTATTTTTGCTGTCATCACGGCTATTGTAACGATTGAGCCAACTGCAACGGATTCTATAAAAAAAGGCCTAGTTCGTTTTCCAGCTTCAACAATTGGATCGGCGTATGCAATGACTTTCACATTTTTCCTAGGTCATCAGGCTCTTTCTTATGCGTTAGCAGCGATGTTTACAATCGTTACATGTCAAAAACTAAATT
Source organism: Bacillus thuringiensis (assembly GCF_022095615.2). Taxonomy (NCBI): domain Bacteria; kingdom Bacillati; phylum Bacillota; class Bacilli; order Caryophanales; family Bacillaceae; genus Bacillus; species Bacillus thuringiensis. The sequence continues at coordinate 2,577,053 of NZ_CP155559.1, read as the reverse complement.
TACATGCGGGAACGTTAGTCGCAACATTAACTGCTGTTGCAATGATCCCTATTACGGCAGATCATTATTTCACTGCATTTTTAATTCGATTAGCTACTACATCTACTGGTATTATAGTATCTACTTTAGTGAATTTTTTCATTTTGCCACCACACTACGTTAAAACCATTTCGGGATGTACAGAGGAACTATTTGTTAAAACGGCAAATATTATGGAGGAATGGCTTAATGCATTAATTGAAGGGAAGGTTATAACGAAAGAGACAACTCATAATCTATCTAAATTGAATTTATCATTACATAAAGCGGTACAATTTGTTCAATATGAGCAAAAAGATTGGAAATATCATCGACATACAAAAAAAGAAATGAGAAGCTTTTTACTTGTACAAAAGCAACTTCAGTTATTACAGCAAATTATTTATCATATAGATAATTTAGCTCGAGCATCAATTGAAACATGTAACTGGTCACAAAATGAAAAAGAGATATTACAGCGAACGATTCATTCTATAATTTCTATATTAAGAAATCATTGTAATGAAATAGATGAAGAACATTTTAAACTGATTGATGAATTAGACAAAAAATTTTGGGATTATAAAAATGATGGAGGACATTGTAAACCAAATCAATATCATCATCACTTTTCAAGCGAATCTATAATAATATTTGAGGTATTATCTATACATGATATGTTAGAGGAATTAAAACAAATATCCGAGAAATATGAGGGTGAAAATCAACTCAATTGTTCGGTTCATTTAAATGTGGAGGATTGATATGGCAATTTATATTGCATTACTAAGAGGAATCAATGTAGGCGGGCATAAGATAATTAAAATGGCCGATTTAAAAGAAATGTTTGAATCCATAGGGTTAAAACAAGTAAAAACATATATTCAAAGCGGTAATATCGTGTTCAAATCTGAGGAAGATATAACATTTCTAAAGGAACGAATACAATCTGAAATTAAAAACGTTTTCGATTTTGATGTTCCAGTTATTCTAAAGACAAATGAAGAGTTTATAAATATTATAAACAATGTTCCTTATGAGACGGATGCATTACTAGAAAGAGAAAATATACATGTTGCTTTTTTAGCTAATTCACTTACTGCAGATGAAAGTAAGCAATTACTTATGTATAAAAGTGAAATGGAGGATTGTTATATAGATGAGAAGGTGGTTTATTTGTTTTTCAAAAATAGCATTCGGAATTCTAAATTAATGAACCAGTTTCAGAAGTTACATACACCAGCTACAGTCAGGAATTGGCGGACTGTGAATAAATTAAAAGCGATAATTGAGGGTATGTAAATATAAAAAGATGAGATTTTCTGTATATAGAAAATCTCATCTTTTTATTTATATTGTTTTCCGACTATAAATTCGACAATAGGATAAATAAAGAATGAAGAACAAAGTGCGATAAAGAGAGGAAGATTCTTTATTTCATCAAGTAATAGGAATGCAAATCCTTCTGAAAATATTAAAATTAGAAACATAAAACAAATAAGTGCAAAATAAGCAATTTTAAAGCTTTTATATTTGATTTGCTGTCCCATTTCGTCTTGGCTTTCTTCCGATACTCCATTTGGATCTCCCCAAGTAATTTGATTAATTAAATTACCAAGCATTAACGAAAAAGCGAATATTGTTCCTCCTAGAATCGAACCTTCTGTTACATATTTATATGCACCATGTATGAGGACTCCAATTAATGATAAAACGATAATCATGAAAATAAATTTTTTATGCTTCAATTTAGAAATGACACCTCCATATTTGTAAAAAACTCTTTACATTCATAGTATAAAATTGGAAAACTTGCATGTCAAATACTTTTTACATATAGGCTAGAATATGAGATTTTGTTTTTAAGATTAATAAAAAATTACATTACATTTGAATGTAAAAGAATGGGCTCGCATATATTTGGAAGGGATGTCAGATTAATTTAGGGGGTAGTTATGTCTATTCTTTTAAAAGCTGGTGCTGATGCAGGAAATAACGGTTTGAAGTTAATGGTGAAAGGGCAAGACCCTATTTTTATTCCGAGTATATATTCTTTATATATAGGAGAGCCTACAGGATTGTTAGATGAGAGTGATGTTTCATTATCTGAGTTAGAAAATCACATTGATGTGACCATTAGTTCTCCATCACTAATGTTAAATAACGTGCGGTATATCGTTGGAGAAAAAGTCATTCAAGATCAATTAAAAGGTACTGAGGTTGAGAAGAAATCAAATAAGTCAACTGATGAGTTAATGGTTATTACAATTCTATCTGGTTTAGCGGTAAGTGCTATGCGTCAAAGCCCAACTTCTAGTCATATTAATATTCGTTACGATTTATCTGTTGCTCTTCCTATGCAGCTTATTACACAAGAAATAGCTGCGGAAAATGCGAAACGTTATATGGGCAATCATAAAGTTGTGTTCCATTATCCAAACGGACGTGATGTTACGATTAATGTATCTATCGAGTTTTGTAAATGCCTACCTGAAGGCGCTTCTGGGACGTGGGGTATTGTATACGATGAAGAAGGAAATGTTGTGAAACATAAAATAGAATGTGAACAAAATCAAGTTTCAGAAATTGATTTTGTTGATAAAACATTATTATCTTTTGATATTGGTGCTGGGACGACAGAAGAAGTAGTTTCACTAGGCGTAAACTTTAGACCACAACTAAGTAAAGGTTTATCATATGGTGTGAAAGAAACGTTGCTACAAATTATTACGAGATGGAACCGAAAGTATCCAACAAAAACGATTGATAGCATTACAGAGTTTAACCAAATTTATTTAAGTGAAAAGCACCCAAGAAATGCGTTATTAGTTGAGGAATCACAACCAGCATTATTAGGTTTAGCAGCGCGTGTCGCAACGGATATCATAAACAAAATTGATGATATGAAAGACGATCCATACGTATTTATATATGGCGGGGGCGCAGTAATTATAAAAAACAGTTTAAAAATGATTTTAAAACAAAAAGGACGACTAAAAAATGTAATCTTTGTAGATAATCCATTATTTACAAATGCACGCGGATTATTAGTTTACACTTGTTCGCCAAAATATAGAGAGCATAAGCAAAAAGAGTTAGGGTTTACAAACTTAACGATAAGTTAGTTGGTGGAAGCATGCGATCTAGGCGATATAAACGTGGTGATCGAGTAAAAATCAATATTCATAAGTCAGTATCACCTGAAATGCTTGCATGGCTAAATAAACAATCAAACCCAACCAATTTCTTTTTCTTTGCAGCGCAGCAGCTCTTTAAACAAGTAGGAGATATTGATGTGTCAAAAGCTATACCTAGTAGTCATGTTTTCTCATTGTACGTAGAGCCATCTTCCATATTAAAGGTTGAAGTAAACCCTTTTAAAAACGTGCCACTTGAAGCTAATAAATCCACTGACAATATAAAAAAAAAATCATGGGAGTCTGTTGATCAATTAGATTGTCCATTTTTTTAAACATAGAAAAAATAAGTATTGCCCATCACTATACATACGGATACAGTGATGGGCTTTTTTTAATATAACGAAAAGAAGGGCACAAATTGTTGTGTGCCCTTCTTTTCGTTATTTATCTATATTTTAGATGTATGTTTAGTAACAGCATGAATTATGTCTACCCAGTCATCGGGATGATTTTCATGTCCTGCGCCTTCAAGTTTTAATAGGACTGAGTTAGGAATTTCATCAATAAGTGCGAGAGCATGTTCAAAAGGGAGTGCTGTATCGTCTGTTCCGTGAATGACTAATGTAGGTGCTTGTATGGAGTGAAGCACACATTCATATGCATCATCACCTTGAAGTAAAGCGTGATTAAACATACTTAATAAATTGCTAGCTCGTTCTATTTCTTGTTTTACTTGTTTAAAGACCCTTTTTTCATCAAATGTTCGTTTGGATCCACATAATAAGCGAGATCCTGAAACTAAATATTCTGCTACAACATTTTCATTTGTCCAATCTAAATGCGTGCCATTTGCGTGATGCGTTAAAATTCTTTCATCCATCGGAGGTAAATCACGCGTGTTATCGTCAGATCCTATTACACTTGTAGCCAGTAATGTTAACGTTAAAATTCTTTCGGGATGTTTTACAGCAGCAATTTGAGCGATCATACCACCTAATGACATACCAAATAGATGCGCTTTATCAATTTGATAAGCATCTAGTACCCCAATTGCATCTTCAGCCATATTTGTAACTGTATAATTGGAAGTTCCAGGTTCATATGTAACAGAGCGTCCCACATCCCGGTTATCAAAACGAATAACAAATTTCCCCGTGTTAGCCAACTGTTCACAAAACTCTTCATCCCAATAAACCATTGAACAAGTAGCACCCATAATTAATAAAATAGCAGGGTTTTTAGGATTTCCAAAGCTTTCTGTACATATATCAATCCCGTTTATTTTAAATATCTTTTCAGTCATAAGTTCTCCCCATTTCTTTTGAATGTAATTGAAAATACAGTTTTGAATGATTCTAAGGTGAGTGTACGTTTCTTTTGGAATTCATATTGCTTCTTACATAATTACCCCCAAAAATAAGCTTATGATAATTCAAGGCAAAAAATTTTGAGAAATATTTGTATGTTATTAAAATAAATAGCAAGGAGGAATGGAAATGAAAGCAATTGTTATAGATCAATATGGTAGTGTTGAAGAATTAAAAGAAAGACAAGTTTTAAAACCGGTTGTTAAAGATAACGAGGTATTAATACGCATTCTCGCAACATCTATTAACCCTGTTGATTGGAAAATAAGAAAAGGAGACTTACAACAACAGTTAAGATTTTCATTTCCAATCATTTTAGGGTTAGATGTAGCTGGAATTATTGAAGAAGTTGGTGAAGAGGTAGAGTGTTTCAAAATAGGAGATAAGGTGTATACGAAACCTGAAAATATAGGACAGGGCTCTTATGCTGAATTCATTACAGTAAAATCGGATTTAGTATCCTATATGCCTACAAATCTAAGTTTCGAAGAGGCAGCTTCGATTCCTCTTGCAGGACTTACAGCGTGGCAAAGCCTTGTAGATTACGCAAAAATAAAAGAACATGACCGAGTACTTATTCATGCTGGAGCTGGCGGAGTTGGTAGTTTAGCAATCCAAATCGCAAAATCATTTGGAGCTTTTGTTGCGACAACTGCAAGTAGTAAGAATGAAGAGTTTTTAAAGTCTCTAGGAGCGGATCTCGTTATTGATTATAAAAAGGATAAATTTGAAGAATTACTATCAAATTTTGATATTGTGTTAGATACAATAGGTGGCGAAGTACAGGAAAAAAGTTTTCAAATTATAAAATCTGGTGGTGTTTTCGTTTCGATTGTTCATGAACCACTCCAAAAAGTAAAAGGGATAAAATCAGGTTTCTTATGGCTAAAACCAAATGGAAAGCAACTAGAAGAATTATCAGATTTAATTGTACATGAAAAAATAAAACCAATCATAAATAAAGTTGTTCCGTTTAATGAAGCAGGGGTTAGAGAAGCTCATATTTTGAGTGAAGGTCAACATGTTAGAGGTAAGATTGTAATGAAAGTGGAATAACAATGATTAAGTAGCCTTTAAAAAGTAAATACCCCAAAATAAAAATATTTTGGGGTATTTACTTTTTAGCTTACAGATAGTGGACACATGCTTCTATAGTTTATAGTTTATAGTTTTGTATTGTATCATGTAATTTCTCTAAACCAATTAACATCTCTTTTTCATTTAACATAGAATAGCTAATCCTTAATTGGTGATTATTTATTTCGGGATTTAATAGACAAGCTGTTCCTGGTAAAAAAGAGACATCTACTTCATTTGCTTTTTGTAATAAGGTAAAGGGATCTATCGAATCAGGAAGTGTAATCCATAAATTAAAGCCACCATTTGGTATTTGAAATCTAATTTCTTTAAGTGGTGATAACATATCAATCGTTATATCACGTCTAATTTGTAAAGCCGTACGTAATTTTTCTAAATGGTTTTTCATACGTTCTGCACGTAAAAACGGTAGAAGTGCTTTTTGTGTTAATAAAGGGCTACCGATATCCATTGAACCTTTTACAGCAAATAACCATTCAAAAATAGGACCATCTGCAATAAGTGCTGCGATACGCAATCCTGGTGCTAACGTTTTACTAAATCCTTTTATATATATTACATGACCATTTATATCAAAGTTTTTGATTGGAGGGGGCACAATAGCATCCTCAAAATATATCTCTCCGAAAGAATCATCTTCAATTATGAAAAACTCATACAGTTCCGCTAGTTCTATAAGTTCCATTCTCCGTTCTTTACTCATTACTGTACCTGTTGGGTTCTGAAAAGTTGGATTCGTATACAATAATACGGGATTTTTACTTTGACAAATATCATCCACTAAATCGGATCGAATTCCATGATTATCAAGAGAAACTGGTATAATTTGAACGCCTTTATTGATGAAAATATCAAGTGCGGCACTGTAACACGGACTTTCCACTAATACAATATCACCAGGTTTTAATAATGTTTGAGCAATTAAATCAATTCCTTGTTGTGCACCGCTTGTAATTAATAATTGAGATGGGTCTGTCACTAATTTCTGGTGTTCATGTAAGTAATTTGCTATTTCAACTCGCAGTTCATAATCACCCTGTACTGGTCCATAAGTTGCTAAGATCATCTGGTCTTTATTCAGTATTTTATGCATTTCATCTGCTAAGAATGGATTTGGCAATAAGCGAGGATACAAAATCGCTTGTGAAAAATCGTAATATTTTCGGTGCTGATTCATTGCATATTGAGATCGTATAACATTAATCGTTTTCGTTTGTTGCCATTTATACGGAATTGGTTTGAAATCTTTCCTTCCATGTTTATGTATATAAGCACCTTTTCCTTGCTCAATGCGTATATATTCTTTCTTTTCTAATTGCTTATATGCCTTACGAACAGTTAATAGGCTAATCTGTAAATCTTCGGCCATAGAACGTAAAGATGGAAGTGAGTCACCATGTGAAAGCATGCCACTTTGTACTCTTTCAACGATCTGCATATATATTTGCTTGTAATACGGTATGTTGGATTCTTTACGAAGGACAATTTTCATGGTTTCACCTTTTTCGTTTTTATTTAATTAAAGCGAAAAATGTAAAGAGAATCAACTACGATTTTAGGCAACTGTTATATACATAGATACACTGTTATACACTATACCTTCTATACTCATGGTAAGAGTAAAAAGGAGGAAGAAAAATGGTCATTTTCAATTATATTTTAGTATGTATTATTTTCGGAACAACATTTTTAACGATAAAAATTGGAATTGAAGCAGGAGCGCCCCCGTTATTTTCAGCAGGCATTCGTTTCTTTTTAGCAGGCGTAATTCTGATGATTATATTTAAGTTAAAGCGAAAAGAAATTATGCCACATGTATTTTCGAAACGTATTATGTATGCTGGTTTTTGTTTAACGTTTATGACATTCGCATCACTGTACTGGGCAGAACAATATATTTCTTCGGGATTAGCTGCTGTGCTTTCTGCTACAGGACCGATGATGATCTTGTTATTACAAGCAAAGAGAAATAAGACAAAATTACAAAAGGAGCAACTTTTCGCTTTAATTATTGCACTAATAGGTGTTGTTTTTGTTTCTTTACCAGGAATGCATCAAGAAATAAGTTTCGTATGGAGTATCGCTTGTGTTGTTTTAATAATAGGAGAGTTATTTTACGGAATAGGCTCTATTCGCTCAAAAGAAATACTTTCGGATTTACAAAGTGTATCACCATTTCTCATTAATGGTATTCAAATGTTTTACGGAGGAGTTTTATTACTAATTGTATCCGTCATAGTAGAACAACCGAATGTAACTGTATTAGCTTCATGGAGTGTACAGTGGCCTATTTTATATCTCATCTTTATCGGATCAATTGGTGGGCATGGATTATATTACTGGCTCTTATCAAAAACGAATCCTGTATTCCCATCAACGTGGTTATATGTATCGCCGTTAATTGCTATTATAGTAGGATACATCATATTAGGAGAACCTTTAAACCCTACAATGGGAATAGGTGCTTGTTTCATTTTGGCTGGTGTATTTTTAGCTAATCGCTCCACACTCCGGACTTATTTCAAACAAGGAAGATTATTTGAGAAGGAAATGTAGTTGTATAAAGAAGCAGCCCTGTTATATACAGGGCTGCTTGAATTTTATTAACGATACGGATTGACTTTATTTATTGGAAAGGCGTAATATTATTAAGCTATATGAAAGATAACGGTAAAAAGAGGGGAGTTATTATGAAAATGAATTGGACTGAAGTAAAGGAAAAAATTCGACCACAAATTTCAAAACCATCATATGAAACTTGGTTTACTAATACTACTGTTAATTTAGATGATGATATATTAACAATTTATTGTCCGAATGAATTTGCACGTGACTGGTTAGAATCTCATTACAAAGAATTAGTATTTCATACATTAAGAGAAATGTTTAATACGACATTTGAAATTCAGTTTGATTTATGTAATGGCGAACCATCTAAGTTGAAAGATGTTCAAAAAGAAAGGCTTAATAGCTGGGATGAAGTAAAGAAAGCATTAAGGCCAAAAGTAGCTGAGAAAACATTTATGAAACGGATTAGAAATACAAATGCTACTATAGAAGATAATACATTAATAATCTTTTGTGAGGATGCGTTTCATCGTGATTTGCTTGAAGGGGAGTATAAAAATATAATTTCAAGTACCGTACAGAATCTTACTAATGAAGAATATCAAATTTGGTTCGAAATAGAATCAAAAGCCACTTCTATAGCACAGATTCATAACATGCAAAATAATCCACTCACTTCTGGCCAAGAGGAATCCAACACGATTTGGGATGAAATAAAAGATAAAATCCAATTAACAATTTCAAGACCTTCCTATGAAACGTGGATGAAAGGAACGACAGCCAGAATAAATGAAAATTTATTGACCATTTATTTTGAAAACGAATTTCAACAAGAATGGGTTGAAAAGTCTTATAAAAATTTAATTTCACAAATAGCTAAAGAGTTAACTGGAAATACATATGAACTTCAATTTGAATTAGAAGCAAATAAAGATGCAACCAGTAATGATGAAAAATCAAAATCACCTACCGAAAATACTATTTTCGAATTATGGGAGCAGTTCAAATCGTCCAATGATGAGTTAAAATATAATAATGTAGAAGATAGCGAAAAACGCATTCAAGCATTAGAAGAAAAAATAGTGAACTTAGAAAAAGTGATTGATACATTAGTGGGAAAATTAGAGGTAGAAGAATCAAAAACACAGTTGGAAAAATAACCAACTGTGTTTTTTTACTTAATTTACTTTTTTTATAAACCCTTTATAATGACGTTTCACGAGCTGACTTTCTAATGTCTTCATCGTTTCAAGTGCTACACCGACGATGATAAGTAAGCTTGTACCACCAATTTGTGCAGAAGGTGGTAATGTAGCAATTTTCGTGAATACGAGCGGTAAAATTGAAATTGCACCTAAGAAAATTGCACCGATAAATGTTAAACGATATAAAATTTTAGTTACATATTGTTCTGTTGATTTACCAGGACGAATACCAGGCACATATCCATTTTGCTTTTTCAAATTCTCAGCCATTTGTTCTGGATTTACTTGAATAAATGCGTAGAAGTATGTGAAAGCAACGATAAGACCGACATAAAGGGTCATTCCAATTGGATGTGCAAAATCAAGATTTGCAACTAACCATTTTGATACACTTGAATCAGGGAAGAGCTGCGCAATTGTACGCGGCGTCATTAAAAATGCGGAAGCAAAGATGACTGGAATTACACCAGCACTATTTACTTTAAGAGGTAAATGAGTGTTTTTTGCTCCTTGATATTGATTGTTTCCTGAAACAGCTTTTGCATATTGAATCGGTATTTTACGCACAGCTTGTTGAATGTAAATAACACCAACAACTATCGCTAAAATTACGAGACCAATTAAAACCATCTTTATGATGTGCATGAATAATTGATCGCCTGCATTTTGAAATTGTTGCAAATAAATTTGGTTTGCAACATTTGGGATCGCTGCAACAAGTCCTGCGAAGATAATCATCGAAATACCATTACCTACTCCGTTAGCAGTAATTTGTTCACCTAACCAAAGTAAAAATGCAGTACCTGCAGTTAAAACTGTCGCAATAAATAAGTATGTAGTCCAGCTTTGATCTGTTATTAATTGTCCACCTGCTATATTATTAAAGCCATAAGACATCCCAATGGCCTGTATGAATGCGAGAATGATTGTAAAGTATCGAGTGAATTGAGCTGATTTCTTACGGCCCATTTCTCCTTGCTTTGCCCATTCCGAAAATTTAGGTATAACATCCATTTGTAGTAATTGTACTATGATGGAAGCGGTAATATAAGGTGTAATACCTACAGCAAAGATTGAGAAGTGTTGCAGTGCTCCTCCGCCAAATACGTTTAGCATACCTAAAACGTTAGCTTGATCTTGTACTTTTAATACCTCTGCGTTAGTATGAGGAACTGGAATAAACGTGCCAATTCGAAAAACGATTAACATCGCTAATGTAAAAAGGATTTTCCTTCTTATCTCAGCTACTCTCATGAAATTTGAAATCGTACGAAACATTTTGTCGCCTCCTATATTTTTATCAGTTTAAAACTGATTATTATATCCCGATGAAGTAACCACAAACCTCCTTCCGCATTAAATTCATTTGACAAATGGATTTACATACATTTTGTAGTTTTCTCGGATATAAAAATATAAGGTTTTTTTAGCGACCAATAAACTTTTCATAATCATTCAATACACATAATATATCGAATAAATTAACAAATGTACATACATATGCATGAAAAATGGATGAATAGGATGATTTTTTACATTTATGTAATGTTCGATTGAATGCGACAACGCTTAATAACATGATTTTTAAAAATATATAGTGTTACTACGAATGCATCGTTTAATGATGTTTGACAGGTTGATTTGGTCCGTTGACATTTGGAATCAGAAGATTATAGAAATCTAAGAAAGCAGTTGTTGCAGTATATAGAAGGTGTTAAACAGCAAGTCAAAAGTGCATGCATTTTATTCCCTTTATTTTTGCAGCAGCAGAACCACCTCCAAAATTATCTTGTGTAGTTGAATTTTTCCGAATAATAAGTTACATTTTTAAAGTTCAAGCAACTTTAAGACAGTGCAAAAGGGGAGAAATATTGATATTATGCAAAAAATGAAATGGAAGAACTATGTATGCTATTTTATTATTTTTATGCTTTTTGTAACAACAGTAACGGTCAAACCAGCTCTTGCTAAGGCTGAAGAATCTGATGTTAATATTACATTGTTAGGTACGGCAGATATTCATGGTAGATTTATGCCTTGGGATTATGCGCTTGATGGAGCAAATATGAGTGGAAGTTTAACGCAGCTTTATACGGTTATAAAGAAGGTACGTCAAGAAAATCCAAATACCATATTAGTAGATGCCGGGGATACAATTCAAGGAAACTCAGTAGAATTATTCAATGATCAACCGCAATCGCCAATGATGGTAGCGATGAATGCAATGGGATATGATGCTTGGGCATTTGGAAATCATGAATTTAACTTTGGATTAGATACATTGAAAAAAGTAAGTGAGCAATATAAGGGAAAGACGTTAGCAGGAAATATTTACAAGGAAAATGGAGAGCGTTTTCTTCCTGCATATACAATTGTTGAAAAAGGTGGAATTAAAGTCGGGATTATTGGTATGAATACACCAATGATTAGTGATTTTGAAAAAGGGACAGATCATTTGGATGGTTTAGTGGTGAAAAATCCAGTAGAAGAGACAAAGAAGGCCATTAAAGAGTTAGAAGGTAAAGTAGATGTAATGGTAGGGGTTATGCATATGGGACTAGAAAATGAGAATGGAATCCCTGGTACTGGGGTTCAAGATATTGCGAATGCTTGTCCGGAACTAAGCGCTATTTTTGCAGCTCATATGCATAAGCTTGTTAAAAAAGAAGTTGTAAATGGTGTCATTATTACAGAACCAGATAAATATGGAACACATATCTCACGTATTGATCTTAATTTTACAAAGCAAGATGGAAAGCTTGTTCTAAAAGATAAAACTGCTACCGCTATACCTGTAAAGAATACTGATGGAACTACAGTAGTATCTGATCCTACACTTGAAGACACACTGACACCTTTTCATGAGTATGCGAGGGGAGATGCAAATGTTGTAGTCGCTCAATTAAAGGGTAGAAACCTTGTTCCTGAAAATGAAATAAAGGGTATTCCGAGTGTGCAGATTCAAGAGACACCTTTATCAGATTTCTTTCATGAAGTCATGCTCTACTACAGCAAAGCAGATGTAGTAGCCCATCAAATTGATAATGATAATGCCCGTTTGGATGTAGGTCCTATTAAGAAAAAAGATATTGCATATAATTATCAATATGCTTTGGGTGAAATTACGGTATATAAGGTAACTGGGAAAGACTTAAAAGACTATATGGAATGGGCAGCGGGGTACTTTAACTCATCTCGTCCTGGAGATGTAACAGTTAGCTTTGATAAAACCCGTCGTGCGTCTAAATACAGTACGAACGATTTCTTTGGAGGCGTAAAATACGAAATTGACTTAACAAAACCATATGGAAGTAGAATAACAAATTTACGTTCTATTCGTACAAACAAACCAATCAAAATGAGCGATGTTATGACGCTGGGAATGAATGCATATAGAATGGAGGCTCTTCAGGCAAAAGGGGGAGCTTTAGAGGGACGTAAATTTGAACAAACTTGGTCATCTAAACAAGAGAATGCATTCGGAGAAACAGGTGGAACCATTCGTAACCTCGCTATTACATATTTAAAAGAGGTAAAGAACGGTGTATACACGCCAAAAGTTATGCGTAATTGGAAAATTACTGGTGTAGATATACATTCTTCAGAGCATAAGGCGGTAGTTGATCTTGTGAATAAAGGGATTTTAGAAATTCCAAAAACAGAAGACGGAAAATACACAAATATAGCATCTATAAATACTAAAGACTCAATTTCAAAAGAAGAGATTATATTACTCTCACAAAAAGCAAATATTAATCCAAATCAGTTTAATCATATAAAGACAAAAGGTGAATTCTACAAAAAACTTAGTAGGATTACTAGAAAAATATAAATTATAAAGTTTCTTATAGTAATTGTTATTTTAATAGCATGAAACCCACTCTTAAAAAAGTAAAGAGTGGGTTTTTATGTTGTTATTTAGATGTAAGTGTACTTTTATTAGAATGAAATATAGATAATTGGCAACTAATCAATTGGATGAGCGCCTTAGGGAGCTCTTTTTTTATTGAAATTAATGCATTTATATGAGTTGTTCTTTATTTATAGCATCATCCTTAATTTATGTAATTTTGCATAATGTTACATAAATTGTGTATTTTCTCTTTTTTTCGACAGTAATAGACAGTTTACTTTGTACAAGCTTTCTATTTCAAAAATTATACGAGGTGAAATAATGAAAAACAAAAAGACATTAACTAAAGTAGCATTAACAACAGGATTAGCTTTAACAGTTGTGGCACCATATGGGGTAGGTCATGCAGAGGAAACAGATCAACTACAAGTTCAAATTCAGGAGGAATCGTTCCGTTCGGGTGAACTTACACAACCGTCACAAAAAGAACCAGAAAATGTAGTAAAGGATGCCCTTAAGGAGAAAGCAGAACAAGCTCTGTCCCAAAAACAAGTCAATGGAGAAGCAGGAGTAGATTATAAAGTCCTTCAAAAACGTGGTTCGTATGATGGAACTACACTTATACGTATGCAGCAAACATACGAAGGAAAAGAAGTATATGGACATCAATTAACTGCACACGTAGATAATAAGGGTGTTATTAAAAGTGTTTCAGGCGATAGCGCGCAAAACTTAAAACAAGAAGAATTGAAAAAACCTATTAATCTATCAAAAGATGAAGCAAAACAATATATTTATACGAAATATGGAAACGATATCAAGTTTATTTCTGAGCCAGAAGTTAAGGAAGTTATTTTTGTTGATGAAAATAATGGACAAGCTAGTAATGCATACCAGGTTACATTTGAAGCTGCAACACCAAACTATGTGTCTGGAACATATTTAGTAAATGCACAAAATGGTGATATGTTAAAAAATATGGTGCAAGAGTCTAACTTGAAAGCAAGCGATAAACTAGTTGGAGCCTTAAAGAAAAGTAAAAAAAGCAGTCTGACATCATTAACGGGCACTGGAAAAGATGATTTAGGGATCTCTCGTTCATTTGGTATTTCTAAACAAAGTAATGGTAAATATGCTCTTGCTGATTATACAAGAGGGCAAGGAATTGAAACATATGATGTGAATTACAGAGATATTACTAAAGAAGAAAGCTATTATCCTGGTACATTAGCAACTAGTACTTCAACAACATTTAACGATCCAAAAGCAGTAAGTGCTCATTACTTAGCAACAAAAGTTTTTGATTTTTATAAAGATAAATACAATCGTAATAGCTTTGATAATAAGGGACAAAAGGTAGTTTCAGTTGTACATGCTTGGGATTCTGGAGATACGAATGATCCGAAGAATTGGCAGAATGCGTTAAGTGCTAATAATGGTAGTATGCTTGTATATGGAGATCCTATCGTCAAAGCATATGACGTAGCTGGGCATGAATTTACACATGCTGTTACTTCTAGTGAATCTAATCTTGAATATTACGGTGAATCTGGTGCGATTAATGAGGCACTATCTGATATTATGGGAACATCTATTGAGAAATACGTAAATAATGGAAGCTTTAACTGGACGATGGGAGAACAAACTGGATCTGTCTTCCGTGATATGGAAAACCCAGCTTCTGTTCCATCTTCACTTGGAGTACCTTATCCAGATGATTACAGTGAATTTAACGATTTTAATGGATGGGATCAAGGTGGGGTTCATTTTAATTCAAGCATTATTAATAAAGTCGCGTATCTTATTGCAAAAGGCGGAACTCATAACGGTGTAACTGTTAAAGGAATTGGTGAAGATAAAATGTTTGATATCTTCTATTACGCAAATACAGATGAGTTAAACATGACTTCTAATTTCAAAGAATTGAGATCAGCATGTATTCGAGTGGCAACTAATAAATATGGTGCGAATACAGCTGAGGTTCAAGCAGTACAAAAAGCATTTGATGCAGCAAAAATTAAGTAAGTTAGAAATATAGTTATCATTCATATATTATTACATTATGAAAAACAGCTAATATCATTTTAAGGATATTAGCTGTTTTTTTACATAGCAATGTATTGCTGAAAATAAACTTACTTAGCAATAATTAGGCGCTTTATCTTTAAGAAGTTGCGACAAATAAATAAGGTTTACAGCATATAAAAACAGAAAATTAATAATATATTGACCTCTTAATGGGAAGTACTATAGAATGAAAGCGATAACAAACGATTGCTTTAAAATGATTTCCCTGATCTTTTACTAATTACAAATATATGAAGACATAATCAAATCTATTTTTTTAAACATTAATGCAAACGTTTTCGTATTAAAAGATCATTGAAATACATACATAAAAATAGCCAATATGGGGGTGAAGTAAAAGAGATTTCTAGATTAATTTAAGCAGTGTAATTTAGACGAGCATAATAAATCGCTCATACTATTTAAAGAAAGGGTGTATGTGGTGCAAATGACAAAAAGATTAATTAACAAATCAGTTTTATTACTTACTATAATCGTTATGTTAACATCTGTTTTCTCTTTTCAAAGTGTAAAGGCAGTTTCAAATTCGAAAACAACTGAAGTTATCATTCATTACAAAGAGCAATCTGGAAATACAAAAGACTGGAACCTTTGGATGTGGGGAGAAAATGCAAATGGTAAATCATATGAATTTACTGGTGAAGATGAATTTGGAAAGTACGCTAAGATTAAAGTAGATGGTGACTATAATCGTGTAGGATTTATCATTCGTACGAATGAGGGAAAAAGATGGTGGAGATCGTTGGATTGAAAATATAAAGGACGGTCGTTCTGAAGTGTGGATTCTTTCGGGTGATGAAAAAGTATATGACTCTAAGCCTTCTTCGGATCTCGCAATTCAAAAAGCTACTATTGATAGTTTTAATGAAATAACAGTAACGACTAATGTTCCGTTTAACAGTAAGGAACAGAAAATTGAAATTGAGGGCATTAAAATTAAAGAAATTAATCCTTTTGATAAAAATGGTGGAGATATTACTAATAGGGTGAAAATAATTACGGAGCAGAAAATTGATTTAAAACAGACATACAAAGTTAAAATAGAAAACTTAGCTTATGCGAATACTGAAATCGGTAAAGTCATTCGTAGCGAAGAGTTTGATAAATTATTTTATTATAGTGGTAACGATTTAGGTAATATTTATACCCCGCAACAAACAAAGTTCCGTGTATGGGCTCCTACTGCGAGTGAAGCAAAGTTAGTTACATATAAAAAATGGAACGATAAAATAGGGACTGAAATAAACATGCAACAAGGTGAAAAGGGCACTTGGAAAGCAGAACTTAAAGGGAACCAAAAAGGGCTCTTTTATACGTATAAGGTAAAAATTGGTGATAAGTGGACTGAAGCCGTTGATCCGTATGCACGTGCTGCTTCTGTAAATGGAGATAAAGGTGCAGTTGTTGATTTAGAAGAAACAAATCCGAAAAAATGGAAAGCAAATAAAAAGCCAAAATTTAAAAATCCGGAAGATGCTATTATTTATGAATTGCATGTACGCGACCTTTCCATCCAACCTGAAAGTGGTATTAAGCAAAAAGGGAAATATTTAGGAGTAACAGAAAAAGGAACAAGAGGACCTGAAGGTGTGAAAACAGGACTTGATCATATGAAAGATCTTGGTGTTACGCACGTTCAGCTTTTACCGATATTTGATTATGCTTCAGTAAATGAAGAGAATTTAAACGAACCACAATATAACTGGGGATATGACCCGAAAAACTTCAACGTTCCAGAGGGATCCTATTCTACAAACCCTTATGAGCCAACTGTTCGAATAACTGAATTAAAGCAAATGATTCAAACACTACACGATAATAATCTTCGTGTTGTTATGGATGTAGTTTATAACCATATGTATAGTGCTACTGAATCTAATTTTCATAAGTTAGTTCCAGGTTATTATTATCGTTATAATGAAGACGGAACATTTGCAAATGGAACTGGAGTAGGAAATGATACTGCCTCAGAACGAAAAATGATGAGGAAGTTTATGGTTGATTCTGTCACATACTGGGCAAAAGAATACAATTTAGATGGATTCCGTTTTGATTTAATGGGCATTCATGATTATGAAACGATGAATGAAATACGTAAAGCTGTTAATCAAATTGACCCTTCTATTATACTGCATGGAGAAGGTTGGGATTTAAATACACCTCTTGCAGCTGAGTTGAAAGCCAATCAAAAAAACGCGGAGAAAATGAAAGGGATTGCTCATTTTAACGATAATATACGTGATGGATTGAAAGGTAGTGTATTTGAAGAGAAAGAAAATGGTTTTGTAAATGGAAAGGAAAACATAGAAGACCGTATTAAAAAAGGCATTACAGCAGGCATTGACTACGATACAAATTCGTCTACTTATCAAGATCCGGAGCAGGTGCTAACTTATGTGGAAGCACATGATAATCATACATTATGGGATAAACTTGAGTTGACTAATCCGGGTGACAGTGAAGAAGTGCGAAAACAAATGCACAAATTGTCTTCTTCAATTTTATTAACATCACAAGGTATTCCATTCATACATGCAGGGCAAGAGTTTATGCGCACGAAGTATGGTGATCATAACAGTTACAAATCTCCCGATTCAATTAATCAAATGGACTGGTTGCGCCGTGCGTCATTTAATAATGAAGTAAATTATATGAAGGGATTAATAGATTTACGGAAGAAGTACTCAGCTTTTCGAATGACAACTGCAGAGCAAATAAAAACACATGTATCATTTATTGATGCCCCGAAAAACACGGTAGCTTATACAATAGAGGGGAATAAAAACGAATACTTTATGGTGGCTCACAATGCAAATAGAGAAGCGGTTGACATAACACTTCCATCGAAAGGTCCTTGGAAAGTGTTAGTAGATGGTAAACAGTCAGGTAGTAAACCACTATACGTTGTCCATGATAATAAAATTAAAGTTCCTGCGTTAAGTTCATTCGTTTTAAAAACAGAGAAACCAATTAAATAAATGCCAAAAGTGGAGAGAAGGTTATTTTCACTTCGCTTTTACAATTTAAATAATATAATTTCACATACTGTAATTATATTACAATTTAATAAACAAAAAAGAGAAGAACTTACCAAGGTTCTTCTCTTTTTTGTGTGAAATTATAGTTTCCATAATTGTAGATATAAGAGCTTTTGAAAATAGCAACGGGCAAGATAATGAATCTATTTAAAAAATGACAAGAAAATGACAAAACTGTAAGAATGCATGAATGTTTGTAAGAAAGTTCGATGTTTTCCTTTTTCTTTTTTTATTAAAGTGAAAAAGAAGAAAACGGTGTCATAAGAGGTTGATATTTTTACATGGATACTATAACCAACACTATTCATGTAATGAAAGTATATAGCAATCAGTAAAACACCTTACTAAAAAGGGGAGGGATTTGAAATGTCTTTTTCTCAATTCAATATTGATATTTTTCGAGCAATTAATGATTTAGGTAAACAATATTCATTCCTAAACTCAACCATGGTATGTTTGGCAGAATATATGGTATATATTTTTGCTTTAATTATTGTAGCTTATTGGTTTACTGGGTCCAGAAAAATTAGAATGATGGTTATTCAAGCGATGGTTGCTTTTGCGATTGCTGAGGTGATTGGAAAAATAGCAGGGAAATTTCATTTGAATTATCAACCGTTTGCAGTATTGCCTGATGTGAATAAACTTGTCGACCATACTGTAGATAATTCATTTCCTAGTAACCATACGATTCTCTTTTTTTCGATTTGCTTTTCGTTTTGGCTTGTTCGTAAAAAAACGGGATAGTTATGGCTTATACTTGCATTTTGTGTAGCGGTCTCTCGTATTTTGGTAGGGGTTCATTATCCTTTTGATGTTGCAGTAGGGGCTTTAATAGGATGTATTTCAACGGTATTTTCGTATTGGTTAGTACCGAAATTATCTTTTATTAGGCAATTACTTACTCAATATGAAAGAATAGAGGAACATGTTTTACCATCGAAAAACAAATCAAAGGGATTTTGAGTATAGCTCTTTTTCATCCTCATTACTATTTTCCAGAAGCTGAATGGGCCGAGACATTCAATGCACTTATTTGCATCCATGAAGACGAAAAGGAATGGGTAGTACATTCAAGTGACAAAATAATTTTTTGGTCGGGCGAGTCTTTTGAATTACCACAGGTAACACTTTTTAACACATAAGATATTTCAATATTACTTGTAGACATCTTTAAGAAATTAAAATAAATAGATAAGTTTAGAGCATGTTATTATCATCTTTTTAATACATGCTCTTTTTATTTAATTACTGATACGTACAAGTTATCAACAATCTTTATGGTAAAAAATCTTAGCGTACGAAATTCGCGTTTTGTTGGTACTACCCCATGCCCATCAAATTAAAAAATTGCTAGTTCCTCAAAAAGAAGAAAATGAGTTGAATTCTTATAAATAACCATAAAATAATAAAATTTTCATTTTGGGACATTTTAAAATATTAGCTTGATAGTGACGGGGGTGGACTTCTACTAGCAATTAAGGTTTATTGATGAATTTATTGCATTAGATAATAGTGTGATTTATAATGTGTTTAAATGATTAAATTCTTCAACAAAAGGAAATGTGAGTAAAATGAACTGTAATGATAAAGTAATGCATCTTTTAGAAAGTTTAAGACCATGTTTTCAAGGGCTAGGAGATCCAACACGTCAGCAAATTGTATCACTTTTAATTGATAAAGATAGCTTGAATGTAACGCAAATTGCAGATCATATTCCTATGTCAAGACCTACTGTATCGCATCATCTAAAAATCTTGAAACAATCAGGGTTGCTTCAAGTTCAGAAAAAAGGCACTGAAATGTATTATTGTCTTGAATTTAATGAAACAATAAAACTTTTAAAAGAACTTGTTTCTTTAGTCGAAGATGAATGTAAGAATTAGATACACATTTATAGTTTAGGGGCACGTTTTGTCCCTTTTTTAATGTCTTTTATGTTCAAATGTTTAAGTTTTTAATCATTTAAACTTATGAGTTAATGCTAATTAAAATGGAGGTTTCAAATGAACAAGAAAACCGTATTAATTGTTGGTGGATATGGGGTTGTTGGTAGCCAAATTGCTCAAATTTTACATAACCGACATCCTGATTTGGAAATTAGATTAGGAGGAAGAACTTTAGGGAAGGCGCTACCTTTTGAATCTGAAAGAGTAAAAATAGTTAAGGTGGACAATACAACAGATGATCCTTTAAGAAATTTGGATGATCATCCCACATTAATTGTTAATGCGGTTAATGACCCTCAAGATAGATTACTTCTATCCGCAGTCCAAAAAAGAATTCCATTGGTTGACATTACTCGTTGGACTGAACGTTTTCAAAGTTCTATTGCTCGATTGAAAAATGTTGAAGTTCAATCTCCTGTTGTATTAGCTTCGGGGTGGATGGGGGGGACAGCAGCCCTTTTTTCTAAAATTTATTCAAAAGATCTTCAAGAGATTACAGTTGATATTAACGCACTATATTCTCTTCAAGACAAAGCAGGACCAAATTCAACAGCATATATGGATCGGTTAACTATTCCGTTTGAAGTCAAAACTCGTGAGGGAATGCGGCAGGCTTATCCGATGACAGATCCTATCAAAATCCGCTTTTCCAACGGTTATATAACAAAATGTTATCGTTTGGATACTCCTGATCATGTAACTCTGCCAGGATCAATTCATGCTGTTTCAGTTAACTTTCGTATTGCTTTTGATAGTAAACTATCAACATATGGATTGGTTTCTCTGGTGAATACAGGAATTTGGAAAATAATTAGCGGAGAAAAATTTACCAGATTACGGAAAAATATTCTATATAAACCCGGAAAGGGAAGTGCACATAACATAGTTATCCACCTTAATGGTTATGATGATACCGGTGTATTACATAGACGATGTGTGAACATATCAGATCCGTTAGGACAGACACATCTTACTGCTTTAGGAGCAGCTGTCCAAGCAGAGCATATTTTACAACCATCTGATATTGTGGCTCTGAATTCTGAAATTTACTTTCCAGAAAATCTATTAGATTTTGGGGTGAATTCATCTGCAATTTTAAATTTTTATAAAGAATATGGAGCTAATATTACGATAGAAGATTTATAAAAGGTACCGTTCTATACGCGATAATGCACATATTACTATCAAGATAAAATTAAGAAATTGAATTTCCTCAACACAAAAAATGAGTTAACTTACTCAAAGTAACTACCTGTAGAGGAAGAAAATTTTCGTTTAGGAGGGACTTCAAAACCTTAGATTGATAGCGAATAGATGCTATCGCATAATGCACCAGCGTCAGAATGCTGCATATATTATCTAGGTAATTTATCTATTACAAAAAACAATGGAGGAATAATATGTTTACTTACTATCCTCGCCAAATGGTGGCTCACCCAATACTTCTTGAGGCTAGACAAATTTCTCCTACTCAAATTTTAATGACTTATGATAAACCAACGGATTTGGCATCTGCTACAAATGTCTCGAATTATTGGATTAGGAGTAATATGGGTCCTGCCAGTATTGCTAGTGTAGGAATGAAAGAGGCACTTACGGCAGAAAATGCTATACGTCCAGATATGGGAATGATAACAACCGTTGATAATTCAAAAATGAGATTTGTTATAACATTTAGAGTTAATGCAATGCAGGGGGTAATGTATACTGTGCTTCCGTGCTTCGTTAACTTAGAGGGAATGTCAGGTTTTATGGGAGAGAATTGGGGTCCTAATAGTAAAAATATGTTTATTGGTATGTAGGTGAGAAAAAAATGGTGGTATCTTTAAATCAAAAAGTAAAATCATAAAAAATAGTGATGTACAGATATTCATGTAAGGTTAACATAAAGTCCTATTATTGGTAGCTAGGAAAAAGGAGGAACCTTAATCTCATAAGGGAATCTCTTTTTTTCGTTCTATAAAAAAAGACACCCAAAGGTGCCTTCCTCCGACTTGAACCACTTTAATTTTAATAATATGTATTGGACTCCCATCCAAATATTATTTTACCATGTTAAATAATATTTGGGTACCGCCAGCATTTCGGAAAAAATCACGCTAAGTAAAAGCATACAATAAGCTGCCCATCTGGACAGCTTATTTACATAACTATCGAAAGCGAAAGTCAAAAGTTTTTAGTTTCCTGCTCAATTAAAGCCCCCGTTAGTTTAATAAGCATAATTAAAATTGCACACTAAATCCTTTGAATTTATGAATTCCAACTGCTGAATATCCGCGCTCTAGGAATTGATAAGTACATGGATATCATTTTAATGTCAGAACAAGAAGGGATTAAAAACCTCAAGCTGAAATTTTTCTGAGAGCTTTAGCAAGAGTACATCACTCACGCTAACCAACGATTTAATGCTTCCGCAGTAAAGTTTCTTGAACAAGTTCTAGCTAACCTTCTAACCCAAAGAATTCATTCAACACAAGACATAACCCATCAATATACCACGATATTTAAGCGCATTCGAATTCTAGATTCTACAACATTTCAGCTTCCAGATAAGTTTTCTTCATATTATCAAGGTTCAGATGGTAGTAGTCATACGGCCGGTGTCAAAATTCAATTGGAGTATGACTTATTGAGTGGGAAGTTCCTGTACGTTTATGTAGGAGAAAGAAGAGAAAATGATAAAACCTTTGGTTCAAACAGCCTGAAAATCATTCAACCAAAAGACTTGTATATAAGAGATTTAGGCTATTTTGACTTACATGACTTACAGAAGATCCATGATAAAGGAGCTTACTATGTATCACGTTTGAAATTAAATTCTCGAATTTATCGTAAGAATGATGAGCCAGAGTATTTTCGAAACGGGACCGTGAAGAAAGGAACACTCTATATTCAATTAGATATGGAAGAACTCATGAATCAATTGCCCCCTATTGATTCCCTTAGCTTGATAGCGATGTGGTACTACCCGATATAAGAGAACATCAACTTGCTTATTTTCGTATTAAAAGGTGCACCTTTTAATACGACGTGATTTCCATGCTTTAACAATCTCCCATATAGATATTTAAATAAGTTCTCTATATTTATTGCATAAAAATTATACATTAAATATATTTTTATGTTACATACATGAAATTAATCTTAACTATAACCTTCACTCTATAAATTCCTTAAACGGAATAATTCCTTACCAATATTCAAGAACGATTGCGTTTTTGAATTTGTGTTCTAGCTTTTCTTGAACAGGTAAATGAATAACTACACATAAACTCCTTATATCTCTAGATAAACTACCGATTAGCTCCATATAGACTCTAGATAACCTATATAGAATACAAGTTATCAAGGAGGTAAGAGAAAATGAATTTTATGAAACGAGCAATTCTCAGTATGAAAAAAAGGATAGGAACATCATTAATTTTGATGGCAGTTTTTCTAATTGTTACAAATTTGGTTCTTTCAGGATTCACAATCCAAAATGCATCAAAAAAAGCAGCGGATGCTGCAAGAAAAAAACTGGGCGCAGATGTTACTTTAGGTCTTGATTTTGACAAACTAGGTCAGCGAGCTCGTGAAACTGGAGAAATGCCAAGTCCGCCGCAACTCGATACAAAAGAAACAGATCAATTAGCAAAGTCAAAATATGTAAAAGACTATAATTACATAGGCAGTACTTTCGGAATTTCTGATGGGCTTAAACTAGTAGGAGCTTCAGAAGGAGAAGAAGAAGGAGAAGAAGAAGGAAAAGGTAAAGTGGGAATGGCAGCTGTACGAGGCGGTTCAAGCTCTGGTACAGAAATAGATATGAATGCTTCTTTTATGATTGAAGGAGTTCGCAAGACAGCATTACAAGAAAGCTTTAAAAACGGAAAAAGTAAAATCATTGATGGAAAACCAATTACAGAACAGATGAAAGATCAGAATGTAGCTTTAATGGAAAAACGATTAGCGGAATTAAACAATTTGAAAGTAGGAGACAAAATTAAAGTGCAATCCGGGGATAAGAAGGAAACCCTTGATGTTGAGATTATCGGTATTTACGAAACGAATGAGCAAGCAATGGGGCAACAGGCTCCGCCTATAATGGACCCAGCTAATAAACTATATATGCCGCATTCAACTATGAAAAAATTAGAAATAGATCAAGGTATAAGTAGTGTTCAAGTCGTGTATTTCTTGAATGATCCACAATACATTGATGCATTTAAAAAAGAAGCAAAAAAATCTAATATTGATTTTAATTATTATAAATTAGATGCGCATGATTCATTGTACAAGCAATTGATTGGTCCTATCGAAAATATCTCTTCGACTTCTCAAATGATTATTTATATTGTATCGATTGCAGGTGCGATCATTTTAGGATTAATCATTATGCTATCAATTAAAGGGCGTCGTAAGGAAATGGGGATTCTGTTGTCCATTGGAGAGAAAAAGTGGAAACTGATGGCGCAATTCGTAGTAGAAGTAGTCTGTGTCGCTATTTTAGCATTTGGATTATCCATAACAACTGGAGCTAAAGTTTCTCAATATATAGGGGATAATTTACTTTCGAGTGAAATTGCTACTGCAAGCGAAGAAACAGACACCTCGCAAAATGGTACTGTAATGATGGCTGGACCTGGTGGTACTCTACAAAATCAAAAAGAAGATCCAATTGATAAAATTGATGTAAGTGTAACAGGAGAAGATGTAGGGAAAATGGGTGGAATTGGACTAGCTATTGCTATAATAGCAACGCTTCTTCCGGCATTATCTATTCTACGCTTAAACCCAAAACAAATTCTTTTAAAAGATGAATAAGGAGGCTTAATATGGAAACGATTTTACAGTTTAAAAATTTGGATTATTATTATGAAAGTAATGGGAAAAATGTAGCGATACTAGATAATGTTAATTTTTCTTTTCAAAAAGGGCATTTCTATACGATTTTAGGGCCATCTGGATCTGGTAAAACCACAACTCTAAGCTTAGGTTGTGGACTAGATGTCCCCAAAAATGGTTATGTACTGTATAATGGCAAGGATATTAGAAAAATTGGTTTGGATCGATATCGTAATCAATATGTATCTGTCATTTTCCAGTCTTATAACTTGATTACCTATATGACTGCTCTTCAAAATGTCTTAACCGCAATGGAAATTACAGGTGTTAAAGTACAAAATAAAACGGCAAGGGCTTTAGAATTATTAAAGAAGGTAGGGCTTACAGAAGTAGAAGCGAAACGTAATGTTCTGCAACTAAGTGGCGGACAACAACAGCGTGTAGCAATTGCTCGAGCGTTATCTTGTAATGTTGATTTACTAATTGCTGATGAGCCGACAGGAAACCTTGACGAAGAAACGGCAATGGATATTATAGAACTGTTTCAAGAACTTGCACATAAAGAGAATAAATGTATTATTGTTGTGACGCATTCACAGGAAGTTGCTAAAAAATCAGATCGTGCAGTCTATTTAAATAAGAAAAAGTTGGTCGTAAATGAAATCTAATATAAACATCGTAGTTTTCCAATTCACATAATTTTCAAAAACAACTTCTTTCAAAAGCTTATATTTGATTTATAATAAAATCAAGCCATAATCAAAATGGTCTCCCTGTATTGAATGTTAAGATAGTTTGTTGTTCCTTTTTTAACAATATTTGAAAAAGAACTTGTAGAATATTCTACAGGTTCTTTTTGTTATAATTGGTTACCTATATCATTGATGAATTACATATAAAAAACGGGACAGTACCTAGATATATGATCTAAATACTGTTCCGTTTTACTGTGTATCTGTATAGTTATTGCAGAATTAAACCTACAATCATAATTAAACTAAATACTAT
Source organism: Bacillus thuringiensis (assembly GCF_022095615.2). NCBI lineage: Bacteria > Bacillati > Bacillota > Bacilli > Caryophanales > Bacillaceae > Bacillus > Bacillus thuringiensis. Next base: position 2,550,894 of record NZ_CP155559.1, on the reverse strand, counting down.
CATCCAACCAAACGCACAATAGCCAAAAATTCTAATCCATTTAGGTAATTGATTCATGTTAATTTTATTTGTGGGAACTCCTTGCATAGACAACATCATTTTTTGATCTCTATCCCTATTATTTTGTTGTTCATACATAACATCATCACCTTTCTAGAACTATTGTGTTTATAGTATATCTGCCTGAAGAAATTATGTACAGAATAGAAGGAACTACCTTACATCTAATGTGAAAGATTTTATAAATAAAGAAGTTTAATTGTCCATGTCTCTAAGCGCTAACTATTTGGAATAAAGAAGTAATGTATCAGTTATACTATGTAATATTTCTTCATTACAAAATATGGTGGTAAGTATGACTAAGCAAACAATTACTTTATTTCAAGTTTCTATGATACTCATTGGCAGTATTGGGATAATTAATCATGTCATTATGATTCCTATGTTATTAGATACATCAGGTAGAGATTCATGGATTTCTATCATATTAGTAAGTATCCTATACTTGCTTTGGATTTCAATAATATTCATCATTTATAAAAACATAAAAAATGAACATTTGTTTTTATGGCTAAAAAATAATTTCGGGAAATTCAGTGTATATCCAATCGTATTCATAGTTGCACTTTATTTAATAACAATTGGTGTTGTTGCACTAAAAGAAACATTAACCTTTTTCTCTTTTTATTTACCAGAAACACCTCACTTTGTCTTAGGAATACTTTTTTCAATGATTTGTCTTTATAATGCTACAAGAGGAATTCAATCTATTGCACTTACAACAGGTGTTTTGTTGCCTATTGTATTTTTACTTGGTTTTTTTGTAATGTTTGCAAATGCACCACATAAAGATTATTCTTTACTTCAGCCAATGATGGAAAATGGAATGAAGCCAGTATTTAAAGGGATGATTTATCCTGCAGCAGGATTTCTAGAGTTAATTTTTATTCTTTTTTTACAACATCATATTTGTTCAAAAGTAAAATTATATCAATTGATTGCTTTGGGTATTGTTATTATTGGTATCACAATAGGACCAGTTATGGCAGCTATAATAGAATTTGGTCCTTTCGTAGCAGCAAATCAACGATATCCAGCATTTGAAGAATGGAGACTTGTGTCAATTGGAAGGTATATTGAAAATTTAGACTTTCTCTCCGTGTATCAGTGGCTTGTAGGAATCTTTATTCGTCTATCACTTGTTATTTTTCTTATTCCAGATTTGTTATCAATTACAAATCGGAAAACAAGAAATGGGGTTATGTTTGCAACACTTTCATGTATTTTATTAATAAGTATACTACCCATCAGTGACTCTAGTTTCTATTGGTTTGTATCTCAAATTGTTTTGCCAGTTTCAGCATTAGGATTATTTTTGTTTTCTATATTACTAATAGTGTTTGTATGGGTTGTTAAATTTAAAAAAAGCTCTTGAAAGAGTATGAGAATATATTTTACATAAGGTTGCTGAGTTTGAAGGAGACAACGTAGATGAACAAACGAGTAGAATTAAACGAGAAGGTAATACTAGAGTGGTTTGAAGCATGCAACGATGTAAAAATAATAAAGCGTGAATTGGATGAGGAAGAAAAAACGAGGTCAGTATTGTTTTTGTATTGTCAAACCTTAATTGACAATACAAAATTAAAACAAGCCACATCGTCTCAGGTTTGCAAAGGGCTTTTAAGTAATAGTATCGGTAGAAATTTAACCTTTCATCATTAATTCCCCAGTTATCAGTAAAGAAATTAGATATAGTAAATTCGAATGAAACTATCTCTCAGATTATTTTTGAAGGTAACCTCCTCATTATTTTTGAAGAATTTAAACAAGGATATATAATTGATATTTCTCAAATACCTACAAGATCAGTTGAACAAACAAATACAGAGATGACCATTCGTGGTGGGCGTGATGGATTTGTTGAAGAATTAAATATAAATATAGGATTAATTAGAAAAAGACTAAAAACGAGTTCTCTTAGTTATGAAGAATTTATTATTGGCGAAAGAACACAAACTAAAGTAGCCCTCTTGTATTTAAAAGATATTGCATCCCGAGATATCATTAATCAAGTTCGATTAAAATTAAGGCAAATTAAAATAGATGGGATTGTTTCAAGTGCACAGATTGAAGAATTAATTACAAACAATCAATTTAGTGTATTTCCTTTAGTTGAATATACAGGACGTCCTGATTATGCTGTGAATTGTTTGTTGTATGGGCGTTTTATTTTATTAGTCGAAGGGTCACCGACAGCCACTATTGCTCCAGTTACATTTCCTTTTTTTGTGAATACATCTGAAGATCAAGATTTTTTCTATATATTCGGTAGCTTTGTACGGCTTGTAAGTCTTTTGGGGATAGCAATTTCTATATTTCTTCCAGGAATTTGGATAGCATTAATTACATATCATCCAGATCAGATTCCCTATACGTTGTTAGCTACATTAAGCTTATCAAGAGAAGGGATTCCTTTTCCTGCTCCTTTAGAAGGGCTAATAATGATGACCTTATTTGAAGTTTTGAGGCAAGCAGGATTGCGTGTTCCTGCGGTATTTGGTCAAACATTATCTGTGGTAGGGGGATTGATTATTGGACAAGCCGCCATTAGTGCTGGAATTGTTTCAGCATCTATGGTCATTATAATAGCAATTTCAGTTGTTTCGACATTTGCCTTAACTAATCAGTCAGTCACAGGAATAATAAGTATATTACGATATACAGTATTCGTAGTTTCTTCTTTATTAGGCATAGTAGGATTTATCTTTTGTGTCCTTGTAATGGTGATACATGTAGTAAATTTACGCTCTTTTGGAGTTCCATTCTTTACACCATATTCACCCCCTGTATTTAAAAGTATGCTAGCAGCCACATTTAGAATTCCTTTTACGTATATGAAAAAAAGACCTAAAGAGTTGCATACGCAAGATAATACAAGGAAAAGAGAGAGTACCAATGAAGAAAAATAAAAGAATAGTGATATTTCTTTTTATAATGTGTACGTTTCTAACAGGGTGTTGGGATCAAAGAGAATTGCATCATGTTTTATATATAAATAGTCTAGGTATCGATTTTAAAGATAATAATTATATCATCCGTCCGCAATTTATTAATTTTTCTAACATAGCTAAACAAGAAGGGAGTACTACCCGTAATTATAGCCAGGCTTATATTGGAAAGGGAAAAGGACCCATTTTAGATGAGGCAGCATTTGATTTTTATAAAGGTGCTCAACAAGAAATTTCATGGGAGCACCTCAAAACAATTGTTGTAACGGAAAGATTTCTAAAACATGGTGACCTAAATCAATTTAATGATTTTTTCTCTCGTTTTTTTCAATTTCGAGATACAATGTGGGTATTTGGGACTAAGGAACCTTTAGAAAATATATTAGCGAACAATAATATTTTAAATATTTCTCAATTATATACAATCATTAATTTACCACAAGAGATAACTAAGCAATATACAATAATAGATCCTTTACCTTTATATAAATTCCAGAGAAATTATTATGAACCGGGGATGACAACGCGCATTCCATTCTTAGCTACGACTAAAACATATTGGAAAAAAGGACATACATCATTTCCGATGTTAAAATTTAGTGGTTATGGTTTTATAAGTGATGAATCCTATATAAATGATTTAAACAGCCATGATATTGCTGGGATTCGCTGGACGGATGAAAATACGAAACGAGCTCCATTACTATTAAAATTTAATGAGAAAATTATTGGACATATAGTATTGAAAAATCCGAAGATAGATACAAAACATTTTGTGAAAAATGGAAAGTTGCGCATGCTTATGAACATCCATTTCGATGCTGATATTTTTCAATTAATAAACTCTATGCCTGTAAATGATATTAAGAAAATTGCAGAGAACCAAGTTGAGAAAGAAGTAAAAAAAACGTACCGAAAAGGAATTGAAAGAGGGATTGACACGTATCAGTTATCACATTCCTTATATCGGCAAAATTATAAATTATGGAAAAAACACACAAAAAAAGGGGGGATATCCCTTCAAAATAAAGAATTAGATTTAAATGTCTCGATTAATATAGCTACAAACGGAAAGTCTAAAAATTCGCGCAATATGATTGAGCAGTAGAATGGTTGAAGGTGAGAGGAAACGTATAATATTAACTCTAAATAGGAGATTTGAACGTGAAAGACCACTCCGATGTGGCGGGATGAGGGTTCGATTAGATTAGAAGGAGGCTTTTGCCTCCTTCGTTTCCTAAAAACACGCTTACACTTCTTGGCGTTTAGATACGTACAAATCTTTCAACCTATATGTGCCATAAAATAGGCACAGTTTAAACTCATTCCTTTGATTTATTCGTTACTTGTAAAGAATCTAACACTATTTTAGTTGCATCTGCAATAAGTTTATCATCATATTTCGCATCCTCTTCAGCATGATTAGAAAGTATCGTAAGAATAATCGGTTTTTTATTTGGTGGCCAAATGATCGCGATATCATTTCGAGTTCCATAAGAGCCAGAGCCGGTTTTATCGGCTACTTCCCATTCTTTTGGAACCCCAGCACGAATTAAGTTGTCCCCCGTAGTATTTCTTTTCATCAAATCTATTAAAAAATCCCTTTTCTCAATTGGAAGGATATCACCTAGCGCGTAAGTTTGAAGACTAGTAGCTAATGCCTTTGGGCTACTAGTATCACGAGTGTCTCCTGGCTGCACTTCGTTTAATTCTGGTTCAAAACGTTCAGGATTTGTAACCGTATCTCCTATTTCTCTCAGTGATTTTTTGAATTCACTGGGCCCACCTAATTGTTTAAGAATAAGATTTAGCGCAGTATTATCACTATATCGAATGGAAGCATCTGCAAGCTCCTTCAGAGTCATACCTGAATCTACATATTTTTCTGTAATTGGATTGTAATTAACAAGATCTTTGCTAGTATACTTAATTCTTTGATTTAAATCTTCTATTGAGTTCTTTTGTAACAGTACTCCCACAGCAAGGGCTTTGTGAGTAGATGCGTATGCAAACCGTTCATCTGAACGATAAGTAACAGTTTGATTCGTACCTGTGTTCAATGCATAAATACCAAGTTTAGCATCATATTCTTTTTCCAGATTTACAAAAGAATGATTACTTGTATTTTCTTGTTTTGTTTGTTTCGGTGGTTCGGATTGAATATTACTATTGGAACAACCTATAAGCGTTGCACATGAAAGTAATACTACAGGTAGCATCTTTTTATAATGTGCGATGTGAAAAAATCCCCTTGAAACTATCATACATTTTCAACCTCTTTCAAGAATATATGGATTTTGTTTAGGTATTTTACATACCGATATAATTAACAAATGTACTGGATAGCATTCATTTTGTATTTCTTACATTACAAAATGAGTGAACTACCAACAATACCTTTTTATAGGTAATAGACAATCTAAGTAACACATTTGTTCCATAATACAAAAGAAGAGCAAGTTCAGGCTGCGAAGAGTGCCTATGATGATTGTATATTAGAGAAACGTAAACGAAGATATCGTTTCATTTTTCCGTTCGCTCCTTATCCACGATCGCCATTTAGAAAATAGCATACGTCATAAAACGAAAAGCTAGTCTAATAGTTCCTAATAAGTTTATACTTACTACAAAAAACAAACAAACTCGTCCCACTAAGAGGGGAGTTTGTTTGTTTTTTGTTTTGATAATGGAATTTTCATACAAAATTCCACGCTATGTTCCGTATTTTTTATAGAATATTTTATATCTAGTGTTTCAAGAATTTGTTTAACAATATATAACCCCAAACCACTTCCTCCAGTATTTCGATTCCTTGATTTTTCAATTCGATAAAATGGTTTGAAAATTTGTTGTATATCTTCATTTTTAATATTGACACCTGTATTTATAATTTGCATTTTGAATTGACCTTGTTTAGTATCCTCACTTAATTTTATATAGACCTTTTCATTATGTGGTGAATACATAACCGCATTATGGATAATATTTTTACATGCTTTTTCAAAAAGAACACGATCTGTATAAATAGAAAAGTCAGAGTCAATTTCTTTTATTATTTGGATGCTTTTTTGAGAAGCGAAAAATTCGAGATCTTTTGTGATTGTACCTAATGACTTTGAAAGATTAACTTCTTCTATTTTTAGTTTGAAAGTGTGTTGTTCTAACTTAGACATGCTTAAAATTTCACGAACTAATTGTTCCATACTTTCAATAATTTGATGATTTTTCTTTAAATATTGATCACGATTTTGATAAGGGCCAATATTGTATATCATCCCTTCTAAGTACCCTTTCATTACAGTAAGAGGGGACTTTAATTCATGTGCTACAATCGCAAAAAACTCTCTGCGTTTTGTTTCTATTTCTCTTTCTTTTTCAATATCATTTTTTAATTGTTCATTTGCTTTTTTTAAATCGAACATAGCTTGTTGTAAGTTAATAGACATGTCGTTCAAACTATTAGATAACTCTCCTAACTCATCTGTAGAGCGAACCTCAATTTTTTCGGAGAAATCTAAATTTGCCATCTTTTGTGCACCCTCATTAATATAAATAAGTGGCTTTGTAATAAACCTGGAATAGAAATAAGCACTCCCTATACCAATAACGAGCACAATGATACTAATATAGGGGAGAAAGCGCACTAATACCTGCGAAGCCTCATCAATCGGTTGAAATGTTGCGAACACTACAAGGGTTAAACTACCATCTTGGAATTGAATTGGTTCCGTAACGTTATATGAATTACTAATGGTACCTGCATTCTCAAATCGTGTGGCTTTAGTAACTACTGTCGTTTGTGTACCACTTTGAATAAAAGAAAATGAAGGCGAGTAAATAATTACTCCTTCTTTATTTTGAAGCGAAAGCATCGCATTATTTTTTTTTGCGTATTCATCAAAAAGTGGGATAGCATCTTGAAACGTAAGATCTTTAGATTTATCAATTATTTCTTTTATCCCTGTTTGAAGTTGATCTGTTTTGTATTGTTCATAAAACGTAGGGAGAAAGAAGTATAGAGTTAAATAAATCAATACTGCAAAGGATAACAAAATGAGAGATGTAGTCATAAAGAGTTTATAAGTTATTTGCTTCATCTTCATGATTTTTAAAATTTTATTCATCAACTTTATAACCAATACCCTTTATTGTTTTAATGTAGGGGATAGCTAGTTTTTTACGAAGGTTTTTAATATGTGTATCAATTATTCGTGTTTCTCCAAAATAATCGTATCCCCAAACTTTTTCTACGATATTTTCTCTTGTAAGTACTTTTCTCTCATTTTGAAATAGTAGTTGTAGAATTTCAAACTCTTTTGTCGTTAACAAAACTTCAACGTCATTTACATATACTCTATAAGCATCAACATCAATGCGCACTTCTTTAAATATTAAATGATTATTGCCATTTTTATCATAACTTCTTCTAAGTACAGCTTCGACTCGTCTAATCAAAACATGAAATGAAAAGGGTTTTGTTATATAATCATCGATCCCAAGATCGAATCCTTTCATTTGATCTTCCTCTTCTTCCAACGCAGTTAGCATAATGATTGGTACGTTTGACTGGCTTCGAATCATTTTAGAAACTTCAAACCCATTAAGATTAGGCATCATGACATCTAGAAGAATTAAATCAAATGATTGCTTATTAAATTGTGTCATACCCTCTAGGCCATCTGAAGCGACTACCACTGTATACTGTTGTGTCATTAAAAATTGTTTAATTAATTCCTGGATTTCTTGATCGTCCTCTACCACGAGAATATGATAGTTTTTCATAATATCACCTCTGATAGTCATTATAGCCATACTATCTGGAGTTTATGTGGAGATACAGTAGGAAACTTCATAGGATGTTTAACGTATTAGCTCCATTTACTTTGTTATGGAGAAATAATTGTATGCTTGAAAAAACTTATCGTATAAAAAGCTGAACGATCAATATTTACGAAAAGCTAATGTATAATAATGTGAAATATATATAGTTTCTTAAACTATGTGAAAATATACTTTTGCTTCTTTACCAGAAGAGGGAAAAGGGTTTCAATATAGAAGAAGTTACCGTAACACTAGAGTATGTGCCACAAACTTTGGATTTTTTGTCTAGTTTCTGTTTAATTTTTAATCACTACATAACAGTGCTCTTGCTAAACCAAAAGTTTAAAGGTACGAACTTGGAGAGATGTACATAATACTAGAAAGGTTGTGAAATGATTTGAGGGGTTATAAAGCTATGCTGTTTGATTTAGATGACACGTTACTTGATAGGGATAAGGCAGTAGATAAATTGTTTTTATTTGTTTTAGAGAAGTGTTATGGGGATGTTAATGATGTAGTTAAAAACAATATGTTACAGAAATTCAAAGAATATGATAAAAGGGAATACGGCACGAGTGATAAAACAATAGTTTTAGAATCATTGTTTGATGAATTTCCGCCGAAGTATAGATTGCCACGCAATTATATCCAAGATTTTTGGAATAATAATTTCCCTAAATGTTTTTCAGTAGACAAAAATACTATTCATTTCTTACATCATATAAAGAAGCACTTTGAAGTTGGAATTATAACAAATGGCTCAACTCAGAGGCAAAGGGCTAAAATAATTAACACGAATTTAAACGATTACTTTGATACGATCATTATTTCTGAAGAAGTAGGATTTAGCAAACCGGATAAACGTATATTTGAACTAGCATTAAATAAGCTTAATGTGCAACCAAAAGATGTATTATTTATTGGAGATGACTTAGAAAAGGATATTGCTGGTCCTCAAAATGCAAATATAAAAGGTGTGTGGTTTAACCCTCAGAAAATCAAGAATACTACCAAAATACAACCATATGCCGAGATTAACACTTTGGATAGTTTGTTAAGTTATGTTACGCCACAATATTTTTATAACAAGTAAAATCGATTTCATATATATTCAAAAATTTCATTGACCGTATTAGAAAGATGAAAATTTATATTTACAATAAAAAAAGATGCAATTTTAATAGCTGCGGCTAATTTAATCTATGATTAATATGAAGTTTTGTAAAATAATTTTACTCATACCGTGTACATTATAAAGGGGTGGGACTATGGAAATAAAAAAAGTAGTAATCGATGGAATCAATATTGCGGTCATTAGAAATGATAAGGTATTAATATCCGATGTTCAATCTGCATTAGATACTATGGCAACAGTTCAATATGAGGTAGATGCGAAACATATTATTATCCATAAATCTTTAATAAGTGAAGATTTCTTTGATCTAAAAACATGTCTGGCGGGCGATATCCTTCAAAAGTTTATAAACTACAAGGTAAAGATTGCTATCATTGGAGATTTCTCTATGTATACTAGTAAAAGCTTAAAAGATTTTATTTATGAATGTAATAAAGGGAAAGACATTTTTTATTTACCAACTGAACAACAAGCAATTGAAAAACTAAGTACATTAAAGTAATAATTATATTCTGCTAAATTCCCCCATTTCACTTAGTTCATGATTATATACGATATAGAAGAACTGATGTTTGTGGTAAACTAAGAAATGAATAAAGGGGGAGTTTTTTTGAACAATTTTAATGATACGATCCGAAATTTAAACAATATAGTTTACAAACCAAATAATTTAATGATTACGAATCTAAAAGAAGAAAAGCAAAACGCAGAATATGCAGGATGTTTGTTTCACTTAAATAGCAAGACTATCCGTTTTAGAGTATCAAAAATTACTCCTAATAAAATTGGGCAATTTGTTTCTTTTTGGGAGAAAGATGATAATATGCAAAATCAAGCATTTTCTTATGACGCTGCTCCTGACTTATTAGTTATCACTTGTATAGATGATAATAAACTAGGACAATTTATCTTCCCTAAAGAGATTCTTCTTAAGGAAAAAATCTTGAGAACACAAAATCAAAAAGGCAAGATGGCTATGAGGATTTATCCGATCTGGGAAACCCCTGTTAGCAACCAAGCTAAAAAGAGCCAAATGTGGCAGCTTCAGTATTTTGTTGATTTAAGCGATCATAATAATTTACCCATAGACAAACTATTAAATTTGTATTCGTAGCTTCTTATCTTAAGTAATCTTGTGGGCTAGACTTTTTGTACCGGTACAGTTAAACGAAATGTACATTGTTTCAGTACCCCATCAAATTTACAATCAGCATATACTATTTTAACTTATACATGTTAAGGGGTGCTGACTATGACAAGTCTACAACATAAGCTTTTTACAAGATTGAATCTTGCAGAGCGTACTGAAGTAAAGTTTGAAGAATTAAATACAATTCTCTTTGCATTTGCACACACTATACCATTTGAGAATTTAGATGTTATATCACGTAATACGAATGCAATTACTATGGAAAATTTACAAGATAAAATTTTAACTAGATACCGCGGCGGACTTTGTTATGAATTAAATACTCTTTTTTACTACTTTTTACAAGATTGTGGTTATGATGTACAACTCGCATTAGGTACCGTATATAAAAATGATATAAACACATGGGCACTTGAGGATGGACATATAACGATTATTCTAAATTATGATAACGTACGATACGTAATTGATGTAGGTATTGCTTCATTAGTACCTCTAGTCCCTGTACCTTTTACTGGTGAGTCTATTTCTTCTAAAAATGGTACGTATCGAGTGAGACGAAAAGATACGAGTAAAGGGAATTACGTTTTAGAAAGAATAGATGCTGATGGAGAATGGAAAGTTTGTCATGCTTTTTATAATCGTATCATTGATGAGGCAGTAGTGAATGAGGTTCAAAGAAGAGTAATAGAAGATGAGAAATCTATTTTCAATAAAGGACCAATTGCAGTCAAATTGTCGGACTCTGGCCATGTCTCTATAACAAATACTAGTTTAACTGAAATGATTCACGGTGAAAAAGCGAAACGTGAAATTACAGAAGAGCAATATAGAGAGCTTTTAAATACTTTATTTGCTATTGAGTTGTGATGAAACAAATAGTCGGTTCTTATTTAGAATCGGCTATTTTATTAATTTTGATTTAAAAATTTTTCTTCTAATATGCTTTTTGAATGTATAAATTTTATGTTAGAGGTGATGAAATTGTAGAGGATTAATAAATAGGAATGCAATTTTGAATAGAGGGAAACACAGTGATATTGACTGGGCTTAAAATTGAGTCTAGTCTCTTTTTTATATTTAGAAAATAATAAAGAAATAGTAGAAGCTAATGAAGTGACATTTTAATTTGAAAACAACTATTAAAGTTTGATTTTCTTAATAGATATAATACACTAGAACAGTATGAAAAAGTATAAACAATGAATTTTGAATGTAAAGGAAGATTTTTATGTCAATTATTGATAAATTGAAACTTAATAAGTATACAAATATGGTCGTAATTAATGAACCTAGTGATTATGCTATTTTTACAGGGAAAGAAACTGCATTTTCAAAAGCACACGATGCCATTTTTGTTTTTGTAGAAACACTTGATGAAATGGTGAAACAAACGAATTATATTATTAGTAATGAAGAATTACTAACTGAAAAAGGCTACATATTCTTCGCATATCCGAAAAAAGGTAATTCTCGTTACAGTACGTTTATTCACCGTGATGAGATGTTTCCTGCATTAAGCGTTGGCGAAGATGGGTATGTAGGACAGAGTGATATTAAATTTGCACGAATGGTTAGTATGGACGACGTCTTTACTGTTGTAGGTTTAAAGCGTGAAAAGAAAAAAGAGAAGAAAACGCCTGCTATGAGTCAATGTGTTGCAGATTATGCAGATCGTATTCAAGATGTTGAAGCACTATTGGCGAATCATCCAAATGAACTTAAGTTTTATCAAAATTTAACACCTGGATATCAAAAAGATTGGGCACGTAATTTATTTTCTGTAAAACAAGAAAAAACACGTGATAAACGTCTGGAGAAAATGATTGAGATCCTTTCACAAGGTTATAAAACAATCGAATTATTCCGTAAGAAGAAAAAATAATGGTTAGGAACGTCACAATGATGCAACAATTAATTACATTGAGCACATTGAAAAAAGAACAAACTTCAGTATACTAAAGTTTGTTCTTATATATAAATAACTAGCAAAAGAGAAAAGGTGTTTGAAATGAAATCGTATATTGTAGTTGGAGCTGGAATTTTAGGAGCGTCTACTGCTTATCATCTTGCTAAAGCAGGTGCGAATGTTATTATCGTTGATCGCCAACAATTAGGTCAAGCAACTGATGCAGCAGCAGGTATTGTATGTCCTTGGCTTTCACAGCGTCGTAATAAAGCGTGGTATAAAATCGTTAAAGGCGGTGCATGTTACTATTCTTCGTTAATCCAACAATTAGAAGAAGACGGTGAAACGGATACAGGTTACAACCGTGTAGGTGCAATTAGTTTACATACTGACGAGAAAAAACTAGATCAAATGGAAGAACGAGCTTATAAACGACGTGAAGATGCACCAGAGATTGGTGAAATCACTCGCTTATCAGCTGAAGAAACGAAAAAATTATTCCCAGCATTATCAGAAGAATATAGTTCTGTTCACATTAGTGGTGCTGCACGAGTAAATGGAAGATCATTACGTAACGCATTAATAAGTGCTGCGAAAAAACATGGTGCTACTTTTATAAAAGGAGATGCTGTATTAGTTCGTGAAGGTAATCGTATTACCGGAGTTACAGTAAACGATGAAACAATTGTAGCAGAAAAGGTAATTGTAACTGCAGGCGCATGGGCAAATGAAATCTTGAATCCATTAGGAATTAATTTCTTAGTTACATTCCAAAAAGGACAAATTGTTCACCTGCAAATTGAAAATACAGCAACAGAAAATATGCCAGTTGTTATGCCGCCAAACGATCAATACATTTTAACATTTGACAATGGTCACGTCGTAATTGGTGCAACACATGAGAATGACATTGGTTTTGATCACCGTGTAACAGCAGGTGGTTTGCATGAAGTATTCCATAAAGCATTAACAGTTGCGCCAGGTTTAGAAGATAGTACTATGCTTGAAACGAGAGTTGGATTTAGACCATTTACTCCAGGATTCTTACCTGTTATCGGACCACTACCTAACTTTGAAGGCATTCTCGTTGCAAACGGATTAGGTGCTTCTGGTTTAACTGCTGGTCCATATTTAGGAGCAGAACTTGCTAAATTAGCACTTGGCCAAACAATTGAATTAGATTTAAACGATTATGACGTTGCTGGTGCAATTGAATAACAAAAAAAGATTAGGATTCACTCCTAGTCTTTTTTATTTATAGCTAATTTTCTTAGTTAATACTTTAATTGTTTTAATAACCTTTTGTTTAATTCCCACAATGCTGTTTTGTTACTATCCCATTTCAAAAGCATTATTGCTTGCTCAAAGCATAACCATTTATAATTGAGGTGTTCTTTGGATAAGGAAATATTTTTTGTAGGAACTTTAACTCCAAAAGAAAATTCTTTTATTACATAAACATCTTCTCCCCAAAGAAATCCTCCAACTACATCCTCTACTGGTAGTGAAGACACAGAATCTAATTTTATATAGGGATATTCTCTTAAAATACCAGCCTCTTCAAACGCTTCTCGTTTTGCTGATTCAATAGGAGACTCACTATCTTCTCCACCACCAGCAATTCCTTGCCAATAACCATAATCACTTCGGTTAAAAATAGCGTATTGAATAGAATCTTCAATTATTATATAAGGAAATATCAATGCTTGATAGGGCGCTCTCATTGTATAACCCTCCCGAAAAAAAGCTTTAAATAAATATGAATAAAGAGCCGACATCACTATTCTACATTAATAATGCAGGGTTTTTTATGTCGGCTCTTTATTTTTAAAGAACAAATTTATTGTTCATAGACATGTTTACTCATAACGGGGAAAAACTGCTTTTTCTTGTCGGAGTTTGCTAAACGTGTTTTTTCTCCGAAATGCTGTCGATTTCCCTTATAGTTAATTGTTATATGGAGTGGGGGTTCTTTTGAATAAAAACACAACTGATAAAATTAAGATTACAGCCTTTAAACTGCCCCAATACGGATAAACAGCATCTGTTAAACTAGCATATTGAAAGATATTTTCTAAACCGAAAATCCCTATCAGGACTGCCAAAAGAAATGAAGCTGATCCATACGTTCCATTACGATAGAGGGTAAATAAGTATATTGCACATATAAGTGGTACGAAGATTTGTAGTAAGATTGCCATGAATTGTCCCCCTAATTTATATTTTATACTTATATTATATCAAAAAATGTAATAAAAAGGAATGTAAGTTAATTTACGCTAAATAGTAAACGGACTTGCACGAACAGAGATATCACGCTTTCATGTCTATAGTTTTGATACTAATTGAACTACTCTAATCATATTCTTCTATTAAAAAGAATAAAAAGGGGTGTACAGTGAATTGACAAAAGTTAAGGTTCGTTTACGGCCCATCGTTCATAACTTAAATTTACCTACTGTAATAAAAACAGCCATTCTTCCAGGCGAATCGACTGAAAGGCTATTTATTGCAACCCAATTAGGAGAGATTTTCTACATAGGAGATGGAGTCATAAAAACATTTTTAAATATTCGTCATCTGATAATTACATTAGGCACATCTGAAGAAGGTGTTTCTAGTAGTGGCTATGATGAGCGGGGATTGCTAGGATTTGCGTTTCATCCACAATTTTATCAAAACGGTTTATTTTATCTTCATTATTCAGTAGCTGGAACCCAAGGTCCAGGTGCGCTTTCTGAACAATTTAAACCGAATCCTTGTGACCTGAAAACTTTAAACTTACAGTGGCTAAATAGAGATACTCAATATGATCATATTGATACAATTGAAGAATGGATTTTACACGCAAACGCTCAACCTCAAAAACGTAGAACATTACTCCATATAAAACGTCCATTTTTTAATCATAATGGAGTAAATACTTTAAATTTTTCTCCAGAGACAGGAAAACTTGTTTTTACAAATGGAGATGGCGGTTCAGGCTATGATCCATTTAATTTAAGCCAAGATGATTTAGAAATAGCTGGTAAAATAATTGAAATCGATGTAAGTAGAAATACGTCCATAAACAATCCTCCAGTAGTTACACGCTTTAATGAACTTCCTTTATCTATACAAGAAACACTTACTGTAATGGCAAAAGGCGTTCGTAATATTACAGGTATTTCATTTCAAAGGTTTTATAATCAATATATCAAATATGCCGGAAATGTCGGACAGGATATTGTAGAGTCTATTTTTTCTTTTGTTCAATATAAACCAATACCAGTTACCGAACTTGTTCAAAGCCATTTAATGAGAGATACTCCCGATCAATATGGATTTATTAATTTTGGTTGGAGAGGATGGGAAGGAGAATTACCTACTTCTTTTATAAGGCACTGTTCTGAGAATCCTACTTTAGATGAGAGAACAATGGCTTATTATAATGAAACTATAGAAACATCAGTGAATCGCATACAACCTCTAATTAGTTATTTTCATAAAGATTCCAGACCAGATAAATTTGGAGGAACTTCACTTACAGGAGTCCAGCCATATATGGGAACTACAATACCTAGTTTAACGGGTAGTATCGTGTTTACTGATCTTGCTAAGAAAGAGGAATCTCAGTCTCCGGTAAAGGGTGCATTAGCTTATTCTAAAGCTCGTATAGATGGGACACGTAATGATTTTCAAGTTATTGAAACTCATTATGATTTTGGTGAGCAAGCAGCTTATTTTATGAGTTTAGGAACAAACTTAGATCAAACTAAATTATATTTAGGGGTGTATGGTTCTATGAAAGTAACTGACTTTAACAAAGGTACTATTTTTGAAATCGTTCCTTAATATGATGTACGCTCTCAAATTTATTCTTAATACAATAATCTATTGTATAGTAATGGATTCCTTGAAGAAGGTAACAAATAAACAAAAAGCGTATGAATAAAAATAGAAAGTGATAAATTATATATCTTTAGGGGGATTTTGATGAATCACTTTAGAAACTATTGGTATCAACCGATGATTACGCATGATACGGATTTTGTTCACAAAAGTAAGATGACTCCGGCAAAGAGGTTAGTCATTACAGCATTACTCGGTTCACTTGCTGCTATTTTTCAATCTGCGGGGAACTTAATCCCTGGTATCGGGTTATTTATTAGTCCTTTTGCGACGTTACCGATTTTTCTAGCTATTTGTTATTCTATTCGTGCGGGACTACTTTCTTATATTCTTACTATCCTCCTATTATTTATTATTGAGCCAAGTGAATTAATTGTCTTTCCTTTTACTACAGGTTTATTAGGTATAGCGCTAGGGGTTTCTTTTATACAATTCAAGAGGAGGATTTTGATTGTTTCCTTTTCAGCAATATGTCTACTTCTAGGTATTATGATTGTACTTGATGTCTTTCGATTCCCTATATTAGGTCCTACTATTCATACAACTTTGGATATAAAAGTTATTTTATCGATATTTATACTGAGCTTTCTATATTGTTGGATCTATGCAGGCCTGTGTAGAATAATATTGAATAGAGTATATAAAGCATGGTCATAACAATTTCTCATATATTTTCAAAGATTGGAGATTTAAGTCGTGTATAACGTTAAAATTAGAAGGCCAAATTCAGATGATTTAGATGAACTAAATTTATTTTTTCGTCTTGTTATTACTCATACATTTAAAAATGAAGGGTTATCACAATTATTGGATGACATAGAAAATGAAATACATACGAAAAATCAATATTTGAAAAACGATTTGGAGAGTAATGGAGAAAGTCGTTACTTTTTATTAGCGATTGATACAAGTAACGATAAAATCATTGGAACAATTGAAATCGGTCCAGCAAGTACATTGATTCATAGTTGCACAGGTGGTGTTCTTAAAGATTTATATGAAATAGGAACCGTATTTGTACTACCTGAATATCAACGAAAGGGTATAGGAAATGTATTACTAAACGCAATGTATATTACATTACTTAGCAGAGGAATAACAGAATACTGTTTAGATAGTGGATATAAAAAAGCGCAAAGTATATGGACGAAGAAGTTTGGAGAACCTAGTTATGTACTGAAGGAGTATTGGGGAGAATCAAGTGATCATATGATTTGGAAGAAGAGTTTACATGATACACCTATAATATTTGAATTATAAAATGAAATATGCCTCTGAACGTAGCTTTTCTTACATTTGTATGCTATTATTTATCTTTATAATAAAAGAGGACGTGAATGAACTTGATTAAAATTAATATTCCTGAAGCTGATGTTTCAATTACTGAACGTAAACAAGTTATTAAAGGAGACGAGCCAATAATTACTCCAATTAACGGTTTTATCGATTTCCACTTGTTCCCTAGAGATAAAGGCGGCATTTTTATGTTTTACAATATTAATGACGAACTTCTTTTCGTTGGTAAAGCTCGTAAAATTAGACAACGTATTAAAAAGCATTTTGAAGACAATGTTTCACCAATTAAAAATCACCGTGATGAAGTATACCGCATTGATGCATGTATCGTAGAAGATCCAACAGAAAGAGAAATTTACGAAACATACATTATTAATGAATATAAAGCAAAATATAACGTTGATAAAGTGTTCTATAAATAAGTAACAAAAAAACAATCCTAGCACATATACTGGGATTGTTTTTTTGTGTTTCATTCCTCGTTTCTTTCTCCTTTTTTAAAATGATTAGCAGCAATTAAACAGAAAAGCCCTATAAATAAAATTATAATTCCAAGCGTTTTATGTTTTCCTTCAAAAAAAGGAATATCTGAAATAACATTTGTCATACATAACCCTATAAACACAAGGATAGGCCCTGCCCACAGTAATACATTACCCAATTTCGTATGTTGCCACATAGTAACCCTCCTTACTCCTTTTTACATATATATCCATGAAATAGAAGTAAATTCATAGAGAAAAATAGTTTTTTTCATATCGAAAATTGAACCTTCATATATTGGTACAAGCAAACGAGAAAGGGGACCATCATGAATTGGTTAGAAGCTTTTATATTAGGGATCATACAAGGTTTAACAGAGTTTTTACCGATTAGTAGTACAGGACATCTTTATTTAGGAAGACATTTGTTTCAATTAGATGAAGCTGGATTGTTTTTAGATACGATGCTGCATATCGGGACTTTACTTGCAGTGTTTATTTATTACAAAAAAGAATTTATATACTTAATTAAAAATCCATTTTCGAAACTAATGCTACTACTTATTGTTGGGACGATACCCGCAGTTGTAATCGGATTGTTATTTAAAGACTTCTTTGAGGATATTTCAAAAACAGGTATTACGATTGGATGGGAGTTTTTAGTGACAGGTTTCTTTCTCTACATGGCCGATAAACAAAAAAATGGTCGTAAAAAAATGGATGACATTACATATAAAGATGCGTTTATCATCGGTTCATTTCAAGCGGCTGCTATTTTTCCGGCAATTTCCCGTTCCGGTATGACAATCGTCGCTGCATTATGGAGGAAGCTAGACCGTGAAACGGCTGCTTACTTTTCTTTTTTATTATCAACTCCAGCCATTGTCGGAGCTATCATTTTGCAATTAGCAGATGTTTATCAAGGGAAAGCAGAATCTATTTCCAGTACATCTTTAATTGTCGGCACGTTATCAGCAGCGTTTTTTGGTTACATAGCTGTTTCGTGGATGATTCAATATTTAAAACGTCACTCCCTAAAAGTTTTCGCGTATTACGTATGGGGGGTAGGTATTTTAATTTTAACATTGCAATTTACTCATGTGTTTTAATTTCGTAATTCTTCGTTTAGATCCTGTTTCATTCATACAAAGCAGGATCTTTTTTCATTAAGGAGGAAACTATGTTTAATAAGGCTATCGTTATTGGCGGAAGTATAGCAGGAAAGCTCGCAGCAAAAGCATTATCAACTACTTTTAAAGAAGTAATCATTATAGAAGCTGGTGAAAGATGGGATGGAAAGGCTTCGAGAAAAAGAGTTCCGCAAAGTAGTCATCCTCATGTGTTATTAAAAGGTGGAGAAAAAGCAATTGAGGAATTGTTTCCTGCTATCACTAATGAACTAATTGAAGCAGGTAGTATCGTAAATAACTTTACTCGTGATATAAAATGGCATCAATTTGGTTTATGGAAACAGCAATTCATAGGAAAAGTACATATGATTCAACAAAGTAGGTTTTTGCTTGAATGGCATATCCAAAAAAGAATTGATGATATTTCAAATGTTACCACTAAATATAGAACATTGGTTGAAGGGTTATTAGTAGATAGAAAACTCAACAAAGTATGTGGAGTAAAAGTTAAATGTTTAGAAACTAGCTCGCAAGAAGAAATCCAAGCAGATTTTGTCGTTGATGCGAGTGGATTTGGTTCAAAAAGTATAGCGTGGTTACGCGAACACAATATCGAAGTGCAAGAAGAGAAAGTGCGTATTGATTTATTTTACGCAACTAGAATGTTTAAACTCAAAGAAAATGAGAAATTTGACTGTTGTAATATGCTAATGTCTCCAAGTTTTCCTGGAAATCCGTATGGTGTTCTTATTCAAACAATCGAGGATCATCGTTATTTTGTTACTTTCAGCGGGTATGCAAATGAGAAAGCACCACAAACTGATGAAGATTTTTATAATTTTGCTGAAAACCTATCAATCTCTAATGTTACAGATTTTCTAAATAAAGCAGAAGCCATTTCAGATATCAAAACGTACAAAATTCCTTATCAAGTACGTCGGCGATTTGATTTAGTGAATGATCTACCCGAAAGACTGTTAGTAGTTGGGGATGCACATTGTCGTTTTGATCCTGTATTCGGGCAAGGTGTTTCAGTTGCTGCTATGGAAGCTCACCAATTACATTTGCTTTTACAACGGAGACAAAAACTTGATAAAGCATTTACTCAGCAGTTTTATAAAAGGACTGCTCATATCATACAAACTCCTTGGGAAATGACTACAACGGAAATATCACGTCATCCTCAGCTAAAAAGAGAATTATCGATAAAGCAAAAATTTCAGCTATGGTATACGAAACAAATATATCAACTATCTGCAACTGATTCTGACGTTTATATTCGATTAGTAAGAGTGATGAATTTAATTCGCAGTCCATTACACCTATTTCATCCGAAAGTGCTACTCGCTGTGTTACTGAAGCGAATGAAATAGCAGGAAAATAGTTGATTAAAAAAGAATATATAACAGTTAGTAGATATAGAAGGAGTAAGCGAGATGAAAATATACATAGAACAATTAAAGAAACACGATGCTAAAGATTTATTTACGTTTGAACTTACGAATAAATCTTTTTTTGAAACAATGGTACCAAATCGTGGATCGCAATATTTCAATTTTGAATATTTCCAAAAGCTACTAGACGATTTATTAATAGAACAAGCGGATGGAGATTCTTATTTTTATTTAATTCGTAATGAAGAAAATGAAATTGTAGGACGAATAAATTTAGTAGATATAGATACGGAAAATCGAAGCAGTTCGTTAGGTTATCGAGTCGGAGAAAAGTTTACTAAAAAAGGAGTTGCAACAGCAGCTGTAAAATTAGTTTTAGATGTGGCGAAAAATAATGAAATTAATGAGGTTCTTGCTAAAACAACTACTAATAATCTCGCATCACAAATTGTACTAGAAAAAAGCGGATTTTCTTATCAAAACGAAGCAGATACAAATTCTGTAGAATTAAACGGGGAACATGTGAAGTTTGTACATTATATATGGAGAAATACTTCGCGCTTATAATAAGGGGGACTTATACATGAATGATTTACGTTATCCAATTGGCCAATTTACATACAAACGTCCTATAACTGAAGATATGATTGATACATGGATTCAAGAAATTGAAGATTTACCTAATGAACTAACAAAGGCAATTAAAGATTTAGATCAGAAGCAGTTAGACACACCATATCGAGTTGGTGGATGGACAGTTCGTCAAGTAGTCCATCACGTTGTTGATAGCCATATGAACAGCTACATACGCTTTAAATTAGCACTAACAGAAAAGAATCCAACGATTAAACCATATAAAGAAGAGAAGTGGGCAGAACTACCTGATTCTAAATTACCAGTAGATGTTTCACTAGTAATGTTAGATTCATTACATAAAAGATGGGCTAACCTTTTATATTCTCTAGAACTTGAAGATCTAGAAAAGACATTTAACCATCCAGATACTGGCGAAACAAAACTTGCTCCTGCAATAGGACTATATGCATGGCACGGACGTCATCATACAGCTCATATAACTTCATTAAGAAATCGACTAAATTGGTAACATGGAGATCACTTTAGAGAAGGCGACAACAAATGATGCAGCAGCTGTATTTCAAATACAAATAGACTCATTTAGCCCTTTATTAAATAAATATAAAGACTATGAAACAAACCCAGCAAATGAATCTATTGAAAAAACCATTTTAAGGATAAAGAATCCTAGTAATACCTTTTATAAGATTATATTTGATTCGAACCTTGTTGGAGCGATATGCATATCCAAAAAAGAAATACCTAATAAATTTTGGATTAGTCCAATGTTCATTCATCCAATCTATCAAGGGAAAGGAATCGCTCAGAAGGTACTTATTTTAATTGAAGAGAAGTATCCAGAAGCACGGACTTTTGAACTTGCTACGATTTTAGAAGAAGAAAAAAATTGTTTTCTATACGAAAAAATGGGGTATAAAAGAACAGAAGTAATAAAGAAATTAAATGATAAAACTACACTTGTTTTTTACAAAAAAGAAAGGTAAAGCATTTGAAATACGCTTTACCTTTTTATGTTATTTTAGATTAAATATACAAAAATAATGTATTTTCTTCCAAAATACTCGGGTTAGTAATTTCTAAAATGAATAAAAATACAATAACCCACTACTTTGTCGTATATGTCACTAACGCTTTTTGAATGCTTAAAATACTATCGTCACCTTTAAATTCTTTCGTAATTGGATCCTCCATACTAGACACCCAAATTTTAAGTTCTGCATCTAAATCAAAATGCCCTGCCGTTTCGATGCTATATTGTGTAATACTTTTATAAGGAATAGAATGGTATTCTGTTTTTTTTCCAGTTACTCCTTGTTTATCTACTAAAATAAGACGACGATTGGTAAATACGATTAGATCACGAATTAATTTATAAGCATGCTCTACTTTTTCATCGTCTAGCATAATCTTCTCTAAATCACGTTCTACACTTTCAGAACTCGTATTTGATGCATTTCCTAAAATACCGCTAAATAAACCCATATTAAATTCCTCCTTTAATATATGTGGAACGAATTACTTATATTGTAACATGTTACTCACAAAGATATTATGACATTACTTTAGTAGTTTCTGGTTATTTCTGCAATTCATTTATATTATCTAGTCTTAAAATCTTGTGCTAATATGTAATTAAGAAAAAAGAAGCAGAGGGATATAGCATGAAGAATATCGGTTTAGTATTAGAAGGTGGAGGAATGAAAGGTTTGTATACTGCAGGCGTACTCGAATATTTTATGGAAAAGAACTTATTCTTTCCTTATGTAGTCGGCGTATCGGCGGGAGCTTGTATGGGAGCAACTTATTTATCACGTCAAAAAGGGAGAAATAAAAAAGTAAATACAGAGCTAGTAGCAGATCACCGTTATATATCTTATCGAAATTTGATTCGAAAACGTGAATTATTCGGAATGGATTTTTTATTTGATGAAGTACCTAATAAAATTGTACCATTTGATTTTCAAACTTTCTTAAACTCAAATGAACAGTTTGTCATAGGGACGACTGATTGCGAATCAGGACAGGCTATTTATTATAATAAAACAGAACACAGAAATGATATTTTAAAAATCATTCGTGCCTCAAGTTCTGTACCGTTTATAGCACCTGCTGTAGAATACGATAATCGAAAATTGCTAGATGGAGGAATTATAGATCCTATACCGGTTTTAAAAGCTCAAGCTGATGGTTACCAAAAGAACGTTGTAATTATGACAAAGCCAGAAGGATACGAAAAGCAGCGGAATAAATTTTCTGGACTGGCTAAAATTCTATATAGAAAATATCCGAATATCGCAGAATCTTTAGTAGAACATTATCGTTTTTATAATGAGACGATATCTTATATGAATCATTTAGAACAAAAAGATAACTTTTATGTCATTCAACCAAGTGTACAACTTCCTATAAGCGGTATAGAGAGAAATAAAGAAAAGCTCGTTAATTTATATAATCTTGGCTATACAGATGCTCAATATCATTATGAAAACTTATTAAATTGGATAGGGAAATAAAGGGGTGGAAAATTGCAGCGAGATTTAAAAACTAAATTTACCGAAGATGACTGTATAAACGCTGATTTTAATCATTATCGGATGCATACAGCAGGCACTTTAAGCTCTGTACTAAATGGAAACGAACAAAACATTACGTTTCAGCAAATAAAATGGTTAAGGAAATCGTTTTTTGAATGGTTTCCGCAATATCGTTCTATAGAAACAGAAATTGTGAAGTATTCCGTTTTGTATAGAGATTTCATGAATTATGAGAAAACCCGAAAACATTACTATATTATCTTACTGAATAAAAATAAAAACGTACAAGCTATGCTGCTTGTACGTTTTTTGTTCATAAAATATACAATATTAACAACTTGTCCATGTAGGTATTTTAACGAGAAAAAAGAAGTACATATAGAATATGTGTGAGGGAGGAGATAGAAGTTTGTTAGCTGTTTTCCTTTCAATTCATGTCCAACTCAAAAATTTTGAGTAAAATTCGCTTCTTAATGGTATTATCAAATATCAAGAAAACTAATTTAGAAACGAAGAAGGGACAGGCTTAATATGGAAAACGTATCAAATGTAGATAAAGTAGAATCAATAAAGTCTTTACAGTCAACAATCCGTAAACTTGAAAATGCACGATTACAGATGACTCAAAAAGGTGCAAATACTACATTAGTGAAAAAACGACTTAAAGCTGTTTGTGTAGGGTTAGCAGTGCTAGAAAACGTTTGGAATCAAGAAAGTCATCAGTATAGCCAAGAAGAGCTAGCAGAAGCTCGTTACATCCTTGCTGGTTTGCTTCCATCAATTGAGAGAGCCTATGATAAGTCTAAAGCTGGTAGTCCGCAAAGAACACTTTTAACAAGAAGAATAAAAGCGTTGGAACTTTCTATTCAAGCAATTGATAAACTTTCTAATAAATAACTTATCTAAATACATAACATCCGAATCCTAATTTTATAAAAGCAGTTTAGTAAAAAGAAAGAAATACAAGGGAGGAAGATGGGTGACTTCAATAATTAGTCCTAAGTTAGAGGAGCTTACTAATCAATTAAAGAATAGAAACGAGAAAGCTTTGTATACTTTTTTGTATGAGATAAAGTTAAATGCTACGCCACTAATAGAACAATGTCCTATAGATGATCAGTATAAGCTTATAACGTATATATGGTTAGGAGATCAAAATACTGAAAACGTTTATGTATTCTGGGATCTGTCTGTAAATCAATTACAACGATTGTTACAGACAGATATTTGGTATGTTACGTTTAGGACGAATAAGAGTTTTATTTCAACTTATTATTTTACAGTAAATGATTTTTTCGAAAATGATTGGATAAAGCGTAGTGAACAGTATCGACTAGACCAATTTAATGAAAATACATTTGGAGAAGGTGCCAATAAAGCGTCTGTGTTAAAAATAGGTATGGACGTGCAGTATAGCAGTCGTTTTCCTTCAAATCATTATCCATCTGGGAGAATTAAAACATATTCTTTTCATAGTTCGATTTTAAATAACACACGTAAAATTCACATTTATACGCCTCATGATTATTCTCACACTTCACACCTTCAAGAGCTTCTCATTGTATTTGATGGGAATTCATTCATTAATAACCTTTCAATCGCAAAAACACTTAATTATTTAATGTACAAAAAAGAAATCCCATCTTGTATTGCTGTTGCTATAGAACCAGTTGATCGGCTAGAAGAGCTAACTTATAACGATAAAATGAATTCATTTTTAAAGGAGGAATTACTTCCATGGATTCAGGCGAAGTATCGTGTGCATCAAGAAGCGAAACATACAACTATTGCTGGATTCAGTCTTGGTGGCTTAGCGGCTTGTTATGCAGCAGTTCAAAATCCACATATTTTCGGGAATGTGTTGTCAATGTCTGGATCCGTTCATTGGAAAAAGGATGGATATGAAAATGAAATTCCTTGGATTGAAAATCAAATTTCATCTATAGATTCAAATGCGACTCAACATCATTTTTATATAGCAGCAGGAGAACTTGAAAACAAACCTCTTTTAACGGCTAATAGACGCCTGTATAAGGCTTTAAAAGAAAAGGAATACCAAATTACTTATGAAGAGTTCCAAGGCGGTCATGACGGTGTTTGGTGGCGAGAAAAGTTATTTGATGGGTTGAAAGCATTAAAACTTACAAAAACAACACTATAAAATAAAAAGGAGAGAAATTCTATGAATCAAGAAGAACTAGATAAAAAACTAAAAAAGCAAGAGATTTTAGTAAAAGATGAGAAAGTTTGGTCCTATACGTATGAGGATCATATTAGTTCTATTGTTAAAGAGGCAGAAAAGAAAGGGTCATTTGATAATTTGCCTGGTAAAGGGAAACCTCTTAATCTTGATAAAGATCTTTCGTACAATCCTGAAAAGCAATTGTATAGAACGTTAAAGAATAATCATGTGTTACCTAGGTGGATTGAGCTTTCAACGGAAATTGATGATTTAAAAGAAAAGCTAAAAGAAAATACAAATACTGCAGAAGCAGCGGATTTAATTCGAACTATTAATAAAAAGGTATTAGAACATAATCTACTTTGTCCACCAAGTGCGCAAAAAACGAGGGTAAAAACGGACTTTTAACAATTTTCAATGAAGCTATCTCTTGCTATATAATTAAGTAAGGCATTTTTAATTCATTATTAAAGGGAGGCAAATGTAATGAAGAATACATATCAACTCCAAATTCCGAAAGAACTAGAGCAGTATCGTAGTATTTTAGAAGAAAGTGTGAAACCGTATATTAACGTGTCTGGAGCGAAAGCAGAGACAACGCTTTTTGAGAGTAAGTTTGGTGGTTATCCGTATTTACCTATAGATCAAGAGCATCCTAAAGATTCAAATAGACAACCTATGATGTTACTTGCACAGCTAAACTTTGAAGAAATGCCGCATGTTGAATATATGCCTCAAAAGGGAATGTTACAGTTTTTCGTAAGTGCTGACAATGAGCTTTTCGGAGCAGATTTTGATCATCCAACAATCCAAAAAGACTTTCGAATTATTTATCATTCTACAATTATAGAAGATTTAAATAAGGTAATTACTGATTTTAGTTATTTAAACACTTTAGAATTAGAGGACTTTATCATACCCGAAGCAGCAAAATTAAAGTTTGAATTGGATTATCAACCAGTAACATCAAGGGATTATCGATTTGAAAAGATTTTTAGTGAGGAGATTGATTGGGAAGAAATTGTTGATGAAGAAAATAATACAGCATTAGGCGAACTGTATGATGATTTATGTAAAGATCAAGGACATAAAATTGGTGGTTATCCATTTTTCACACAGACAGATCCAAGGGAATGGGAAGAAAAATACCAGCAACATAACATATTATTACTGCAAATCGATACAGACGATTCATTAAATATTATGTGGGGAGATTCTGGTGTTGCTAATTTCTTTATAAAGAAAGACGATTTATTAAATCTAGATTTTTCCAATGTTATTTACAATTGGGATTGTTATTAAAAATATATAAATAAACTACTAGCAAGCTAAAAAATCTTCCTGAAGGTGAGGGAGATTTTTTTATGTTAAAAATAAACGTTATGTTAACTAGAATGAAGAACGATGAGTGCAATGAAAGTCAAGCGTAAATAACAGAAATGACAACAAATAATGTAAAGTTGTAAAACGTGTGTAAATAGCAATAAATTCATACAGTAAAACATAAAATAAAATTATTACTTTATGTTTTGTATAAAAAATATTTTTTCCTCATAAAAATTTCTTGTTGATCAAAAAAATGTTTTTGATTCGTTAAATCTCAATCAATAAACGATTAAGATTTGCTGTAATGGATTTATAACAAAATAAACGATAAAAACTGTAGAAATTCATTTAGATAAGATTTTGTGTAAATCTCACTAAAAATCTCTGTTTCGTCTCATTAAGTATAGTTTACTTGGTTTTTGATACCTGAGATTGCTTTGTTTCTATAACTACCTATAATATATATTATGTTAACTAATTAAAAATAATAAACTTATTAAATATTAGTATAGGTTGTTATGCTTCCCCTTTCTCTTTGAATTAATACTGTGTGACGGATTGTATTGATAATTATATTTAAGACAATAAAAAATACAATTCGTTTGAAATGAACACATTAAACGAATTGTATTGATATTAATTTCGAATAAACTTTTAAATTTAGTTTGCTACAGCAATTGCTTCGATTTCAATTAATAAGTTATCGTTAATTAACTTTCTAACTTCTACAGCTGAACTTGCTGGTGGATTGTTAGTATCAATGTATTGATCTCGAATATCTCTGACAATGGCCATTTGAGAAATATCTGTTAAGAAAAATGTTAATTTTACTATATCATTAAATTTCAACTCCGAAGTTTCTAATGCACTTTTAATATTTTCGAAAACTAGTCGCGTTTGTGTAGCTAAATCACCAACGCCAACTATTTGACCATCAGTGTTAATCGCTACTTGTCCAGATATGTAAATTGTTCGTTTAGCGTTTGTAACTTCGACTACATGTGAGTATCCAAAAGTTGGTGGCATCGTTTCTGGATTGATAAATTTCTTTTGCACGGCTCTTCTCCCCTTTAAATATTTCATTTTCTTTATATTAGATTTTAATTTCAGATTATCCTCTATTTACTAATAATTATGTATCCATTTAGCTGCTACATTTGTAAAAGTATATTAATACTTTAATTTAAAGTTATTAATGAATTATGTACGTTTGATTTTCTTGTGCGCTTGTTATAATTACACCTTGTTTTATTAATTCTTCAGTTACTTTTGTATAGAAAAAGTGATACCACCAGATAAAAAACTCTTCATAAGTTATTTCTTTTGAGTATCTGCTGCTCACAAAGTATTCTTTTAAAGGCTTATCGTTTTCTTTAAACAATAAGACTAAATCTTTACTGATTGTGTTTGCAATTTCGTTAAGTATAGATAAGTCTGTTGATTTAAATACAGGGATAACAGGTTGTGAATTTTGATATAAGCCTAATTTTTCGTAAACTATGTTTAAATGTAAATCTATTTGTCTATCTGCTGCTACGAAACCTTTTACTAATTGCTTTTTCTTATAATGAATATCAGTATTAGTGTTTTGAAAATATTCTTCAAATGTTTCGTTATCTGCTGTTATTAAATTTAATGTTGAATATCGAGAATTTCCATAAAGACCAATTTGAACTTCTCCTAAATTTAAATACGTATTACCATACATCCCGAAAGCTTCTTTATCTGTTAGTTCTTGTTCTTGAATTGCATAATAATATCGTTTCTTATTTCTTAAAGGTCGTTTCTTTTTTAAATAGTTTTCTTCAATGTAATTTATTTGTCCAAAATCTAATAACACACCACTATACAGTAAAAGACTATACGATTCTTTAGATACATGATTAAATGTATCGATTCTTTTTGAAATAGCTTCAATTTGACTTGAATAATTTTCAATGATCTTAAGTGTTGGTTTAATTAGAGGTTCACAAAGGTTATAAAGGTTTTTTCCTTCACAAGCTGTTATAACCATACATGTTGGATAGTACCTCCCTCCTGTTTTTTTCAACAGCCCCTCTAATTCTAATGAATTAACGTGCTCTTCAAATTCCCCATTCGTCCAACTTAGCATCGTTTTTATAACATTTGAATCAAAACCAAGATGAAACATTATAAATAAATATTGAAGTTTCGTCCTTTTTATTTTTATAGATGGCGAATTATCTCCAGACGAAATCATTTTTGCTTCATAAGCTGTATGTAATATATTCTCTGGACTATTATTAGTGAGCATTTCATATTCCCTCCCTTACTAGTAAATTTATTGTAAAATCTATGTATTTATTAAGTTCTATAAGCGAAAATAATTATCTTCTAAGAATCTCAAATTAAAAACCTTAGCATAGATATACTAAGGTTTCTTGCATTTTTATAATGAATGAATCCTTTCGTAGTCTTTTTTAAATTGATTATCATTTTTTAACCAACTTTTAAAAGCTGGTTCCTTTATTTTTAAATTGGAACAAGTTTTAGCGATACATTTATTTTTCATATATTCCTTAAGGAAATTTTGTTTTCTCTGCTTAACAGCAGCTCGAGTTCTTTTTAGTTTTCGATCTTTTAATTGATCTAGACTTAGACTTTCTTTCTGAAATTCTTCATATTTTCTATGCAAATAAATATCTTTGTCATTATAAATCCAATTTGAAAATAGTTGTATTGATTTTCTCCCGGTTAAAATGACACGATAATGTTTATTTAGATTTAGTAAATCGGTTGGTAAATTGTGATTTTGTAGTACCTGATTTAAAGAATTCATAAAATTATATGATCCTCCTACAAAGCTTACTGTATAAGTTTCATACTTGACGTAACTTCTATCTGCATGCATTTATTAACTCTCCTTCCTTTTAAGTCGTATTTACTTCAATAACATACAACGAAACGTACGTTCTTTGTTGCGTATAAGAAGGAATTTACTAAAATAAAACAATTTACATTTACTTTATATTGGTTTTATCTGCTGCTGTATGGTTTATATTTTATATATAAAAAATAATTTGACGAATTTATGAAATGTACTGCATTTAAGGTGAAAGGTAAAATGATTTCGTTTAAACTACAATTAGCTACAATAACAACATACGTATATTGTTAAACGTAAAAAGGAGAACAAATGAAAAAGAAATATATAAATCAAATTCATACTGATGTAAGTTTTAAACCGAAAGATATTATAGGTTTAATGACTGATTACTTTAAAATGAAATCAAAGCTGCGTCCATTAAAGAATTTACCTATTGTTTTATCAGATAAAAATAATGAGACTTTAGAGAGTGTGACATGGTTTGGGCACTCTGCTTCTCTTTTAAAAATAGCAGGTAAAAAATTGTTATTAGACCCTATGTTTGGAGATGCCTCTTCCCCATTTCCTGTGTTTAATAGTAAACGTTATAGTGGTGCTTTTTCTTTAGAACGTGAAGATTTTCAAGAAATAGATGCGATTATCATTTCTCATAATCACTACGACCATTTGAATTACAAGAGTATTATGCTGTTAAAAAATCGTGCAAAGCACTTCTATGTTCCGACTGGCGTTGCACAATATCTTATTAAATGGGGTGTTTCACCTAGTAAAATTAGTGAGCATAATTGGTGGGATGAAATTATATTTGATAATATTAAGTTAGTATGTGCTCCTGCAAGGCATTTCTCTGGACGAAGTATGACAGATAGAGATTGTTCGTTATGGTGTTCATGGCTTATTCTTGGTCAAGAGACTAAAGTTTTCTTTAGTGGTGATAGCGGTTATGCTCCTCACTTTAAGGAGATTGGTGATAAATACGGTCCATTCGATCTTACGTTAATGGAATGCGGACAATATGATTCGAGGTGGTCTGCTATTCATATGTTACCAGAAGAGACGGTACAAGCTCATATTGACGTGAAAGGAGTCTTCCAATTCATTGGGGTGCTTTTACATTAGCATTACATGACTGGAGTGATCCAATTGAACGAGTTACGAAAGAAGCTAAGCGTTTAGGAGTTAAAATCGCAACGCCGCAAATTGGTGAATCGATTACGTTAAAATCTACAGACTATCCATCATCAGCTTGGTGGAAAGAAATTTAATTATAAATAAAAAAGAGCGAACCTTCTTATAAGTGATTCGCTCTTTTTCTGTATTTATGTTTATTTCACTATGTTTGCCTTCTTACTATCTGAAACTTTACTTGTTCGTACAGAGGTGCATTCCTGCTCTTTACAATCGAATTATATTATCTATAGAACTGTCCTGCATAGCTAATTCTTTATTCCTATAATCTATTAATTTATGATTAGATAAGACAAAGTTGTGCTCTAATATTAATTCATTGTGAAGTATTTCAGATAAAAAATTAGGTATCATCTCTCCTACGCCGTAATTATAGTCACTTAGAATCCAAGAAATCTCTTTCCAATCTAGAATTCCTTCTGTGACTTTTTTGGGAGTGTGATATGTAAATTCATTAAATAGCTCTATTAGATAAACATACATACCGCCAGAATATGAAGAATCATCCCACTTAATAATGCCTTTAAATTGAATTTGATCATGCGAAACTTTTATATTAGTTTCTTCTTTTATTTCACGAATTGCATTTTCTAAAGGTGTTTCTCCCTTTTCTATCTTTCCTCCTACCCCATTCCATAATCCTTTTACAGGGTCATATTCTCTATTTAACATAAGTATCTCTTCATTTCGCTTTATAAAACATAAAGTGTGCTTGTACATAATGTAATTCCTTCCTTTGTTATTAATAAGCTCTTACTGGAGATATAAGATGTAATGCTGCAGATTGCGTCCCTGCTTCAATTAATATCGGTCTCATAGAACCGCTGAAACTTAAAGTAACCGTTTCTTCTTTTATTGCCCTTAAAGCGTCTATCATAAATCGTCCATCGAAAGATATATTTAATTGTTTTTCACCTTGAATCGCATCAATTTGTTGCTTCTCGGATATTTTTCCAATTTGAGAAGCGTTAGAATAAATTTTAATTGTGGATTCGTTTATGATTTCTAAGTTGACATTGTTATTTGCCCATTCGCTTGCTAATAAGCTTGATCGATCTATCCCTTGTAAAATCCTTTGTCTATCTATGTTAATGACTGTTTGAAAGTCATTTGGAATTAAGCTAGATATATTAGGATATTTCCCTTCAATTAATCTTGAATATAATGTAGTTGTACCGAATGTAAAAATAATGTGACTTTCTGAAAGATAGATGTATACGAATTCTGAATTACTACCCATTAATTTTAG
Organism: Bacillus thuringiensis; assembly: GCF_022095615.2. NCBI lineage: Bacteria > Bacillati > Bacillota > Bacilli > Caryophanales > Bacillaceae > Bacillus > Bacillus thuringiensis. The sequence continues at coordinate 2,518,751 of NZ_CP155559.1, read as the reverse complement.
AAGTTCACTAATAGTTGCACTTGGTACGATACAATTTGCTTTCATATCTGTAGAAATAGTAGTTTCACGTATAGCAAGTCTATTTGAATCAGTTGCAGCGCAAATTAATTTGTTGTGATCTAACTCTATATGTACGCCAGTAAGAACGGGTCGAGATTCATTTTTAGCTACTGCAAAGACTGTTTGTTTAAACGCATCCATCAATTGATTTGTTTCTATTTTTATTTCTGCGTGATCGTCTATTAGTGGTACGTTAGGAAATTCATTTGCTGGAAAGCCATTTAAGTTTAAAGTAATTTCTTCTGATTGTATGGTAATTGTTTGCTCATTCTTACTTTTTATTACTATATCACTTGGCATTTTCTTTATAATTTCAATAAAGTATTTTGCAGGTACAACAATAGTTCCTGCTTTTAAGATAGTCGTAATTTGTTCGTCTTCTATGGAACTTGGTATAAATTTTTCGATGAAAATATTCGAGTTACTTGCGATTAAAGTAATTCCAGATTGATCTGCAATTATTTTTATACCAGATAATATAGGAATTATAGATTTGGTAGATATAGCTTTACTTACTTCTGAAAGTGCTTGTGTGAAATGTTTGTGATTAACGATGAACTCCATTTTTTCCCCCGCCTAAAAAGAAATGATATGTTTATGAAGATTGATGAACGATAGTTCCGTTAAAAACGTAAGGTACCGTTTCTTTCTTTTTTAACATATTTAGCAAATCTTCTGGTATACGTAAATACGGTGCTGCTATATGTAATTCCATCCAAGTAATCTCTTCGATTTCTTTTGGTCTTGATATATATGTCTCTCCCCCGATTATTTCACCTAAAAAATTAAAGAAAATTGCATGATGACCTCTCTCTTCAAAGAAAGCTTCGCTAATAGAACAAATACCCTTTACACATATATGTAGTCCGGTTTCTTCTTTCACTTCCCGAATTACTGCCTCTTCTAACGTTTCCCCAAATTTAACTGCGCCACCTGGTAGCGTGTAATAAGAACCGTTTTTACCTTTGTTTTTTACCATTAAGATCTTTTCGTTTGTTGTATCGTATAAAAGTGCATAAGTAACATTTACTTTTTTCATGCTTATCTCCTCCGTTTTAATAAAAGGAATTTTCTGTCTTCTGTTCATTCTACCATTTACCCGTTTTAATATATATAAATTAATTGAGTTTTGCTTTTACCACTATTTGAGAGTTAATAAAAAATGAATTCACATGTATTAAAGAAGAATATATTACAGGAAAATGACGCAAAGCACGTTTTGGAACTTTTAGAATGAAAATGGCAGAATAACCCCAAAACTAATAAAATCCCCGCCCTTATTTTGAGACGGGGTTAAACATATACAACAAATCGGATTCCAAATTAATCTTCCTTTAGATCAATTGTTTTTGTATTTTATTTTGTGCTTTACCACTCATTTCAAATACATACATATGAGACCAGTATTTTTTGTTAATGAACAAAAGATTTTACTTCCCGATTTCACAAAGTGATTTTATTTCTTTGATTTGTTCTATATGGCGCTGTTCATGCAAATAGATTAGTTCTATCCACTGATCAAGAAGTAATTCTCCAAGAGCTGGATGCATCACCGATTTATTCGTTAATATAGATTCATCTTCTATTGTACTAAGGAAACGCATCAATTCTTTCCTTGATTCGTTTAACATATCGATCATTTGCTGCACTTTAAACGGTTCTGAACTTGGTTCAATCATTTCTGGTGCTGTAAATTTTATCGATCTATCTTGTAATATAGAATGAATTTCCCGACGCTCTTTTAGAGTGCTATCAATCTTTTTCAATCCAGATGTAATGACCTTTATAACCACTCCATCCAATAAAACTAAGTGATGACATACTTGCGCTATACTCCATTTATTCTTGTCTGGTTTACTATTGAATTGAGCATCATTCAATATCACAATTTCCTCGAATAGATTTTCTCTTATTTCATAAAACGTGTTATTTACAAATGAATTCATAAGAATTCCCCCTTCATCTGAATGCCTACATTTAGATTCCTATTTTAGATATATTCGCTATAAAAAAATATTTTCCCGTCACTGCTATTCCAATTCTATCTTTTCTTGCATTAGCAGTCCTTCTAATTCATAACAAAAAAAGAGCCCTAGCATGAGGACTCTTTTTAGAATTAAGCTACTTTCCGATATACATGTTGTGTGTCTTTTTTCTTCTCTGCTTTTGGAGGACGAATTAATATTGAAATAACGAAAGAGATAACAGATAGAACACCGATTGTAATAAAGGTCGGTTGAAATCCCCCAAGTATCGCCCCAATGAATGATCCTGCAAGCGCACCAAATCCGAATCCTTGATATACAATCCCGTAATTTGTACTATGGTTTTTTAAACCGAAGTAGTCCCCAACAATGGCTGGGAATATTGTAATATTACCACCAAAACAAAAGGCTACGCTGGCTACACAAGCGAAATAAATTCCGTAATTTAGTGGAATGAAACTTAATGTAAAGACTGACAATCCAATAATAATAAACGTTGCAGAGACAATTTTCATTCGACCAATTTTATCTGATAACGTTCCAAGAACGATTCTACCTACTGTATTAAAAATTGCAATCATTGCAACGGCGTTAGCAGCAGTTGCTGCGCTAAGTCCAACGAGCTGTACTCCAATATCTTTTACCATACCGATTAAATACAGACCACCCATACACGATGTAAATAACATGAAAAATAAGAGATATACTTGTTTCGTTCGTATCATTTCACGTGGCGTGTAGTCATTGTGTAATGTCTCTGTTAGGGTGTTATTTACTATTGCTTCACGTAAGAAGAACGATCCGGTTAATACTAAAAGTAAAACAATGATACCCCAATATAAAAATGCCTGTGATACGCCAAGACTATCGATAAGACTTCCGTTTATATATCTAAAGATTAAGCTACCCATTCCGTATGCAGAAACAGATATACCAGAAATAAGGCCTTTCCGATTTGGAAACCATTTTATTAAATTAGATAATGATGTAATATAAGCAGTTCCATCTGCATAACCAACAACGACACCAGCTAATAAGTATAGTAATGGTAAGGAAGAAACTTGTGAACTAAGTATTAAGCCGAGCCCCAGAACAATCCCTGCAGTAGCAATGAGTTTTCGAAGGCCTAATTTCCGCTGCAACTTTCCGGCAAATAGGGTTGAAAATGATAAAGAAAAGCTTGTTATAGAGAAAGTTATCGCTACGGAATTGAGGTTCCATCCAAACTTACTAACAAGGGGCTGATTAAATAAACTCCATGTATAAATTGTTCCAAGGCCAATTTGAACAATGATTGTACCTAGAACAATTAGTAACGGATTTATAGAAGTTTGTTTCATACTAACTGTCCCCTTCTTTTATCTTGACATGAATTTTCACAGTTAGTATAACCATCATGAAATGCAAGATACTGTGCGGAAAATGGAAATTAAGTTCATGCACACAAAAAGACACTTCATAATGAAGTGCCTTTTTGCAGGTTATATTAGATTTACTTAAAGAAAGCTTTGTTAAGATAAGACATTTTCAAATGCTTATGTATATAGGATATCAAAAGACTTCTGTCATGTGATGGGACTTAAGATGTATTTTTCATTCATCATATAGTCGGATGGACAAAAATTAATATTCGATTTCATCAAAATCCTTCGGCTGAGGTACCGTCTGCATATTAGCTGCGTCCTTTGGATCGCTATAAATTGCATTTTGTTCTGTATTTACATCTTTAATGTTTTGCTTTTTGTTTTTATTTATTTTATCTTTCATTTTCTTTCACTCCTTTTCATTATAGGAGTAATTATGCCCTATTACTGTTACGAAATGTATCAGCGACTAAATTGCTAAATTCACGTAAATAATATAAATAATTATCACCGCCGTAGTTGTATCTTTTATTGTACATTTTCGCAACAACTACATTATATTCGGGTATGACTAAAAGAGTCGGTCCAGTAATTCCTAATATTTGATAAGATCCTATTGGAACTCGTTCACCAAGTTCACTTAAAAGCGCAGGTTCATTTTGGACGAACCAAAACAACCCATTTTGTGGTAGTTCTTTGTTTACAAATATTGGACTTTGCAAATTCGTAGCAATTCTTATAACTTCTTTTGGAACAATTTGTTTTTCGTTTATCATACCTTGATTTAAATGCAAATTGCCCCACTGCGCAAATTCTCTAGCTGAGACAAAGAGATTTTTTTCAGTACCGTCATCTACTGTACCAATTTCACTAATCGCGTCTTCACTTGGATTATTAACAACTTTAACTAAATTTTCATCTTGCTGAATTCTCCAACCTGTTTCTTTGAAGTTAGCTAGATCAAATACACGCTTCTTTAACAATTCAGGGAAACTTTTGTTATATAGCTGATAAATAAGACTTGTCATCATTCTTACATTAATATCTCTATAAGCCCAAGCTTGTCCAGGTTCAAATTCACGAAAAATTGTCCCGTCATCAGTTTCTGTTAAACCATGCGAATGAGTTACTAAATGTCTTATCGTTGTTTTACCAAGTAATACAGGGTCAAAGTCTTTAAAATATTTTATCGCTTCATCATCAATAGAATTTATTTTCCCCTCGTAAAGCGCATATGCTACCATTAAACCTAAATAGCTTTTTCTCGCAGAAGCAACGTTGAATTGTGAGGATGCTGTTACTTTGTTACTTGTAGATGTATTTGAATGATAACCACTATAATGCTCTAGTACGATTTTGTTATCTTTCATTATGCACATTGCTGTTGCAGAACTATGATTTTCTTCCTTTATATTCTCTACCCAAGAAATCAGTTTATCGTATGTATACAAATAAATCCCCCTTAACACGAATAAAAAATTACAACATGAAAGAAAAGTATAAAATAATATCTACACCTTTCTTTCATGTAAAATATTATTGGTTTATTATACTTAAATGATCCACCAGTTCCAGCAGTTAAAACAACCGAAACATCCAGCGCAGCCTACACAACGTCCACCACAACCTCCACATCTTCCGCCGCCACATCCACCACAGCGTCCACCACAACCTCCGCACCCGCCACAACGACGCGCATCGTCTTGAATGTAATAGTATGGATATTGATTTTGTTGCAGTTGATCCCAATACACAACATTACCAGATTGATAATCATTAAGATTTAATGATTGTAGTTCATGTTGAAACTCATTCATTACGAAACCCTCCATTTATAAAAATAAATTCCGTCCAAATGTTACAGTTTATATATTTTTGCAAACAAAGTAGAAATAAGACTATAGACTAAATGCGTACATCAACAAAATATGAACTTACACTAGGTGATGTACCTTGTTTTTTAGCCTATTTTCTTCCTTTCCTTTCGGTGGACGTATTTACAATTGATAGAGGCGTTTAAAAATTGCTAATCCAACAGTTTACTAGTTCTTCACTTAATTTTCTTTCTAGTAATTCTTTAACTGAAGGCACTGGCATAATTTTATACGTATTTAAAACTTCTTGATTGTAATCTATCCAATGAAACGCTAAATGAGATTCTTTAGATTTTGGTATGAAATCAATATGTAACTCCTGCGAATCTACTTCAAAAATGTGATTGATTTCATAATGAAGAACTTCTCGGTCTTGCCACTGATTTTCTATAACTCCTAAAAATCGTTTTATACTGCAGTTTACTCCAAGTTCTTCTTTTAGTTCTCGTATTAATGCATTCTCTGCTGATTCACCAATTTCAACATGCCCCCCTGGCAAGAAATAATGATGGCCAATATATTCAGCGACTAATACTTTTTCATCTTTTATCACGACTGCTCGTACAATATGGTGGAATTTACTTTTCAATTGATATTCCTCCTAGTCATTCAATCTATACTTGTTCAAATTTCACGCCTATACTTCATAATAGTTAAACAAATAAACGATACACTTGCTCACCATCATACTCCTGTCCTAATGATTGGAAACCATATCGTTCATATAATTTCTTTGCAGAGAGATTATCTTTATGTACGGTTAATCTTATTTCTTTACACGATTTAAAAGTATTTTTTATTATATCAATACTTTCTTGTAATGCTGCTTTTCCATAACCATTACCTTGCTGCGATTGATCAATAATAAATCCGTTAATCCAATACATATCCGATGTCTCTATTACAACAGCATGCATAACAAAACCAACCATAAGCTCACCATCGTATATAGCAAATGGTATGTACTCTACATTGTCACCATCTGGTTTTATATATACTTTAGCAAGTGAAACTGCTACAGCGGGGACAAATTTTCTTTGATCTTCTTTAACTTGTAACTTTAATGCATCTTCCCAATTGTCTCTCGTAACAACCTTTAACTGGACATTCAATATTGTAAGCTCCCTTATCTAGAGGATGTATTTTTATATTCAACGCATTGAAATAATTCCCTTTTTCGAAAGCAACTTATAACATAATTTTTATAAAATCTTGAATGAATTTTTCTGCATCTATTTCTAAAGCTATACGGGCTCCTTCAGATTTAGAGTTAGGGCGAAAATCAGCAAATGTTTGTCCTTTCGTATCTCCGTATGTATCTACATTCACTGTACGATGCACAAATTCAAAAAAACTTGGATTTACTAATCCACTTATTGCAACCACATCATGTAGCAAAGGTCCTTCGATAGATGGATTAAGCTTTTGGTATGCGGATAGATAGTAATCATACATGGGTTTCATTATCATATGAAATGGATTCTTTGTATTAGCTTGAATATAGTTAAATACATTTGGTGTTAACACAGCTTTGTTTGTTACATTTAAAGGGAATATTAATAAATTCTTTGCTTGATGGAAAACAATTTTACTTGCTATCGGATCTCCATACACGTTTGCCTCCGCTAATGGTGTTACATTTCCTACTTCTAAAAAGACGCCACCCATGAAATAGATTCCTTTTACATTTAGCATTAAGTCACTCCATAAATTAAAAGCAATTGCTAACGAGGTAGATCTTCCTACATCGACAATCGTTAAATCTTTTCCGTACTTTACAAGAATCGCAGCGATACTACCAAAATTGTATATTGGAATAGATAATACGCTTTCTGGAACATGGATGGGCCCTAATCCTTCTGCCCCGTGAATTTCAGGGTAGTACGTAGTAATTTCTTCTGTAAGTGGTTTTGTTGCACCACTAATGACAGGAATGTCTTGTCTATTTGCTAACTGTAAAATATACGCTGCATTATGTGCAGCATGTATATGCTCAACATTTCCGTATCCAGTTACAATACCTACAATTTCAATTTCGGGATGCAGTAAACCATACATAATGGCAAATGAGTCATCAATACCTGGGTCTCCGAAAAATAATACTTTTTCCAAGAAATACTCTCCCCTCATAAAAACATAGAGTCATCAATAACTATGTATATGAAAAAAGCAGGTATATCTATGCGAATTTTAGAATGGATAATGTTTTACAAAACATTAAAAAGGAACTAGCGTATGCTAATTCCTTTCTTAAGTAACCATTCTCAAATTTAATTAATTATCGTTTCCTTCATAAATTGCATCATTTATTTGATTTTGTATTTTTTTATCATCAGGTACAGGTTTCCACCAATTTCCTGTAATAAATAACATAGTTAATAAATTATAACTATCACTAAAATAGCTTTCTCTCTTATTCCTCATCCAATCCCAACCGCTATTTACCCACTTTTGATTATTGCTACTCGTTATACTTGCAGCAATAAACGGTGAAACAAATACAGCAGTTGGATAACTACCAATATTGGATCCGTTTAATTGATAACCATCCACAATTTTTGAAGGATTTCCATTCGTTTTATTTTGAATCCATGAAGAGACTTTATCAGAAATGACTTTACTTCTTTTCTCGCCGTACATCGCATAGTCCATTACAATTCTCAATGGTACCCGACTTGCATTGTAATAATATGCATTTGTGTATTCTGACTCATCTAAGAAATCTTTAGGTGCGGGTTGTGGTGGGTTTTTTACAACAAAATCTGAAATAAGCCCTGTATTTGGAGAGTACTTATTACTAAATTGCGTATAAACATCGTACAAATTATTAATAACAGTAAGCCAAGTTTTATCACCTGTAAATTCATAAAAAGCTCTAAGATGTGACATCATCCAATCAGATGGTCTCGTATCAAGTGAACTTTTAGAATCCCAATCTCCTAAATTTAGTCGGTTATTATTTGTAACATTACTAGCTTTAATACCTTTTGTAATCATGTCTTGTGCTTCTTTCAAATAATTAACTGTTCCATTAGATCCCCACTGCTTATGAGCAAGAAGAAGAGAATACGCAATATCTAAATCCCCATCAGTAGCAGAATCAAAATGACCTTGTGCTTTTTTACTATCTGCGACAACCCATCCCATTAAATTAGGATTTTGAGAGCTTTTAAAAGTTCTTGCTGTTTTAAATAAACCGTCATAGATTTTTTGAGCATTCGAATCATAACCAGCCATTAATACTGTAATTATCATCCCATACCCTTGACCTTCTGAAGTTCCAAGTGGCTTAAACCCATCCGCATCACCTGTAATCTCTCCTTTTACGTAATAACCACCAGGTAAAGAAGATAAATCATTTTTCAAATATTTCTTTTTCCAATTATCGTAGTAACTTCTTACAGAAGCATTTAAACTTTCCTGTGTAACATGATTCGGTTTTATAACACCTGCATAATTAACTTGCTGGGGAAATGGTTTCATTTCCTTTGCAGCAGCTACTTGTTGATTAACTACAGGAATAGAATTTTGTATTGAATTGTCCGTTACACTTGCTGCGAAACTAGAATTAAAAACTAGCTAGTCCGATTCCTACAATAGAAATACATGTGAAAATTTTTCTTTTTCCATTCATTATGTTGTCAGCTCCTTTTAAAATGCTTACTACATAAAATGTAACATACAATATTTAACTGAAATACAAAATATTATATTTATCAACATAAGAAAGAAACTATATAAAAAAGTATCATAAAATCATTATTGAATTACATTATACGGATTGATTATTTGCTAAATTCCTATGTTTTTCTTTTCTTAATATTGGTATATGAGCAATCACAATTCCAAGTATAGTAATTCCTCCGCCAATTATCGAAACTAAAGTTGGCACTTCTCCTAACCATATCCAAGCAATGAAACACGCAGTTATTGGTGTTAAATATAGAGAACTTGTTGCTTCAGAAGCACCAGCACGAGATATAATATAGGCCAATGCTATATACGGGAGTACTGTTGGAAAGACACCTAAATATATAACGCTCAAGTTAACTTCAAGAGGAGCTGCTAGTATTTTTTGATAAACTCCGGGTAAGAAAATAAGCATGCATACAGTACTAGATAAAATTGTATATATGGTAAATGGCAAGAAGCCGTACTTTTTTAAGTAAGAAGTTTGGAAAACGAAAAATAGACTTTCTGAAACGGCTGCTACTAATATAAATAATCCTCCACTATTCAATTGAATAGCATCTCCTTGACTGAATGATATGAAAGAAATTCCTATAAAACTAATTACACCACCGATCCAACCATTTAATTTCATTTTTTCATTCAAAAAAACAGATGCAAAAATAGCCGTTACTATAGGTGTGACTGAAACAATTAAACTTGCAGATCCAGCATTGACTGTTTTTTCGCCATAGTTTAATGCAATATGATAAAAAGTAAATCCTAAAGCACCAAATATAAAAATTGCTGGGATATCCTTTAAATCCGGTAGCCGTAACTTGTAAATAAAAGAAAACAACAGAAGTATAAATGAAGCAAGTAATAAACGTAGTAAAGTAAGATGCTCAGGTGTATACGATTCGAGCCCCATACGAATTGCCGGAAAAGCGGTTCCCCATATTAGAATCGTAAAAGCGTGAGCACATATGATGCGTAAATCCCATTTTTTATTATGCATGTTATCTCTCCCTCCCTAATAAACCAACCACTTTCAAATTACCAATTATTTCTTTTCATCATATTTAATAGTTGATACAATGTCTTCAACCAGTTATTTATCGTAAAAACCAACCACTTGGCATTTTTAAAGTGAACGAGGGAGTTTTTTTATGACAACGAATAAAAAACTGCCCAAATATCGGCAGATAGTAGACTATATGAAAGAAAAAATTGAAAATGGAGAATGGCCTATTGGAAGTAAGATTCCTAGTCAACGGCAGCTAGCCAAATTATTTCATGTAAATCGAAGTACTGTAATAACTGCGCTAGATGAACTTATGGCAGATGGATTGATTCAAGGGAAAATTGGAGCAGGAACAATTGTAACGAATAATACATGGTCATTATTAGCGACGAATCCCCCGCCTGATTGGAGTGAGTATGTAAAGGCTGGTATTCATAAACCAAGCAAATTAATGGTACGAGAAATCAATGAAGCAGAAGCAAATAAAAAACTTATCCATCTTAGTAAAGGTGAACTTGCGCCTCAACTTTTCCCACTAGAAACTATGCAGTCCATTATGAAAAACGTATGTGAGGATTTAGAGTATTTTGGATACGAAGAACAAAAAGGTTTTTTACCGTTACGTGAAGCAATAAGTAACTACGTAAAATCATTTGGAATACATACATCAGCCAGTTCTATATTAATCGTCTCTGGTGCATTACAAGCACTCCAATTAATATCAATTGGTCTATTGCATAGAGAATCAACCGTTTTACTTGAACAGCCTTCTTATTTATATTCACTTCATGTATTTCAATCAGCAAATATAAATCTATCTGGTATATCCATGGATCATCACGGGATTTTACCTAACGAATTATTAAAACGCATTAAATACAGTCAAAAGAAAAATATTTTATATTCTATCCCTTGTTTTCAAAATCCAACAGGGATATTACTGTCTCAAGAACGAAGAAAAGAAATATTAAAAATATGTGAAAAGGAACAGTTACCTATTATTGAAGATGATATTTACCGCGAGTTATGGATTGATAAACAACCTCCAGCTCCTTTAAAGTCGATAGATAAACATGGACATGTATTATATGTTGGTAATCTCTCTAAAACACTTACTCCTGGACTTAGAATTGGATGGATTATTGGACCAGAACCTGTAATTGATAGATTGTCAGATATAAAAATGCAAACAGACTATGGATCGAGTTCGTTATCCCAGAGAGTTGCTGCTGAATGGATAAATAAAGGTTTTTATGAAGAGCATGTTGCAAACGTAAGAATTCAATTAAAAGAACGAAGACAAATCATGATACAAGCTTTAAATCAGTATTGCGCAGATATTGCCACTTGGGATATTCCTAACGGCGGATTCTTTATATGGCTAAAGCTTGTACCTAGCATTCCGATGAAGAAATTATTTTCAGAGGCACTTTCAAAAGGAATTCTTTTAAACCCAGGACGTATTTATGAAGAAGAATCAGATCGACACATTCGATTATCATATGGATATGCTTCTCCAGAACAAATCACTACTGGGGTTAAATTGTTGAGTGAATTAATCCGTAAGTTAATGACATAACAAAAACTCCTCATTTTTTATAGAGGAGTTTTTGTGTATCGCATTTACCACAATCTCATTTCCTGCCCTAACAAAATAAGTTCGTCATAAGGATCTCCGTCCATATTTAATACTTGAGCAAAAGCAGGTTCTGTTTTTAAACCGTTCTCTTTTAAGCGAAGAATTTCTTCCCTTATATGGGGGTGCTGCATTAATAACATGTGCTCTACGATCATATGTCTATATGCATTTTGGTTACGTACTGGCTTAGGCTGAGCAAATAATTCAAATTCAAAACCTTCAAATTCAAATTTTACTTTTATCGTTTCGGTATTTTTAATTTTTTTCTTTTTTATATTGAATCCTTCATAAGAGCCATATAAAGATCTCATTTCCTGTTCAAAAACATTAAAGTTATGTACTTCCATTACTATATCTAAGTCAGATTGAAGAGTATCAATTCTAATAGGAATTGTCCCGCAAAGAACCGGACTATACAAAGCTAAATCCTCCATAATGTTTAGTTTATTCAAAACATCATATACTTTTTGTTGCTTCTCATTCCCAGATTGTAAATATGTAATAGATGTAAACATGGTAGTCTCTCCTTCATTTCACGTAATACGTGACTCACAAAATTCAAGAAAAATTTGTCCGTTTAAATTTGTTCTAGAAATACCTTTAATTCAATATATTAAGGCGAATAAACAATATGTTTCAACTTTTCTCCTATACTGCAATACTATAAAAATAAAAAAGGAGGAATTATTATGAGCATTTTCAACGTTCTTTTAACCATCCACATATTATTTGGAACAATATGCTTAATCACCGGTATTGTAGCAATGATTGCTCAAAAAAAGAAAGGAAAACATACGGAATGGGGCGAAATATATCATGCATCCTATGTTGTGATCACCCTTACTGCAATTATATTATCCATTATTAACTGGGATAAAATCGCATATTTATTTTATGTAGCAATTTTATCTTATGCATTTGCGATTTATGGCTACCTGGCACGAAAAAAACGTTGGAAAAATTGGCTCCATCATCATATTAGAGGTATGTTAGGTTCTTATATAGGTGCGGTAACCGCACTTTTAGTAAACGTCGGTATTCATATCCCCTTAATTAATTTACTGCCACCTATATGGTTTTGGTTTTTGCCTACATTAATCGGTATTCCTCTCGTAGCCAGTGTATCAAAAAAATATAAAAAGCGTAGTTAAAATTCATTACAATTTGGTTACTTTCTGATGATTATTACGAAAAATCATACTCAATGTAATATTTTATTAATAAATTCAAAATCGAATTGCTTTAAGTTAGTCACTTAGAGCTAAATAAAAAGAATCCAATAAAAATATTGGATTCTTTTTCGGATTTCATTTCAATATCGGCTCTATGTATTCAATGATGTTACCATTTGGATCACGAACTATCTTTGTATTCTTATGGGTACTTGTTTTATTGGTTCAGTGATAATTACACCATTATAGTTTAAGATTGTAATAACGAATGTAAACGATCCGGATAATTCGTAAACATCCCGTCAACGCCCCATAAAAGTAACTTTTTCATATCTTTTTCATTATCTACAGTAAATGGATGAACTTCTAATCCGTGTTTCTTTATTCTCTTTACATAAGCTGAATCAATATATTTATAGTTCATCCCAAGACCGATGCAGTATGTTTTATACTTTTTTATCTCTAATTCAGTTAATTGAACTGCCTTTTTGTAAGGTAGTAATTGTACTAGAGGTATATTAACATCTAAACTATGAATTTTTTGCAGACTTTCTTCACTAAATGATTGAATAATAACGTTATCACTTATTTCGTAGTGCTTTATAATTTCTAATAGCTTTTCTTCCATACCGGGATATTCATCTGGCGATTTTGTTTCAATGTAATAATTAGCATTATGCCCGAACGTTTCAATAATTTCTTCTAGTGTTGGAACGTTAACATCTTCAAATTCTTTCTTTGCTAAATTTGGATGCTTTTCATTGAAAAAAGAACCTGCATTTAGTTGCTTTATTTCTTCTAATGTATGTTCCTTAACTAGCCCCGTACCATTTGTAGTGCGATTTACTGTTTCATCATGCATAGCTACTAAATGTCCGTCTTTTGTCATTTGAAGATCAATTTCTATATAATCTCCTTTTAATTGTTGTCCTAATGTATAAGCTGGTAATGTATGTTCTGGCGCATACGCAGAAGCGCCTCTATGTGCAATGTTTTTTATATGATTGGATTGATTAATAGCTTTCGTGTACTTAAGTTCATTTACTTTATGAAAAACGAAAGTACCTATTACGATAAAAGTGCAAATGATTGTAACGATATATATCTTTTTCATAATGATGTATTAACTCCTACATGAAAGTAGTTTAATTTGGATGATTTATTCAATTAAATGTCGATTTTCATAAACAGACATTTTTCCAACAGATTGGAAACCAGCCTTTTTATAAATATTAATCCCATCAGGTGAAGCCTGTAATACGCATTGAGCAACTTTCAATTCTTTTGCTTCTTGCAGTAAGTAATTAAACATAGTCGAGCCAAATCCTTTTCCTCTCATTTCTTCTTTAGTTGCTATATCATAAATACCAATACTTTCTTTTGTACATACGAGTGAACCAACCGATACAACTTCACCTTTATAAAGTCCTATGTACAATTTCATATTTTCACTATTCCATAAGTCGAAAGAAGCAGTTTGATAGTAGAATGCTTGTACATGTCTACCTTCCTCTGATGTACCAAATAGATTAGCTAATGTTTCCCCAAACTTTTTGATTTGTCCTGCCGAAGATGCTATTTGTATCGTAAAACCTACTGGCATGTTTATTGTTGGATGAATTGTTTTTAAGTCTGCTACCATCGCGATATTTTGTTCTGCTTCTTTTAAGCCAAGTTTTATTAATTCGCTTTTTATAGTCTGCTCATGCCTATCATTCCAAAACCAAACACTCATTGGAAGTTTCTTTTGATTATAGTTGTTTACCACTTTATATAGTTTCTCAATGCCTTCCGTTAAATCATTGTTTAGTAAAGTAATGATATTAAACGTATCTGCAGGTAAACCACAGTCGATAGCAATATAGTCCTTCGTTTCTTTTACATGCATTCCATGTAACTCCCGCGCAATATATGACGTTTTATATGTAAAATTATCTATTAATAACTGTTTATAACTCATTCATTTTGCTCCTTTCATAAAAATTCGTATTCGATTCCTTCAATATTAAATATAACATATAAGAAATGTACCTATTTCTATAAAAATAGCTCTATACATCACTCTTTTTGCCCTAATAGAATTAAAAACGATATAACGTTGTCGGAATGAAAAAAGTGGTATATAATAAATATTAACATTACTAGTAATTATTTTAGGTATTCCTAGAATAAAGGAGCGATACATATGAAAATTACTATTTATTTCGGAAGTCATGAAGATCAAGATGTTCGTACTATGGACTGTCATTTAGATGTAGAAGATACAGAAGAGATTGTTTCTGTATCATAATATAAATTGTATGGACGAATCCTCTTCCCTACAGCGTTTAAGACACCTTTTACAGGTGTCTTTTTTGTTGTTTTTTCGTCAAAAACCCTTTACTTTAGAGCGTTTTAATAGTAAAATATAAATATACGAACAAACGTTCTTTTTTATTTTAATTGTACATGAAGGGATGATTTTTACAATGGCTCAAGCAAAGCGCAGAGGAAGAAAAAAGCAAACACCTATCATTTCAAATACAGGCTTTATCGGCTCTGTCTTTATTGATACATTGGAGTTACAAAAGAAATCCTATTATTTCGCTCGTAAAAAACTTCAAATTGTTCATCACGTACTTGATGGCCTTTCTGGAGCAACAAGTTCTCTATTTAAAGAACATAACATTTCAGCATATATGTCATGTGTGTATTTACATAAACAAAAGAAAATCGGCTTTGTTCTTTCAACGAAACCATTTGAACAAAGTGACGGTGTTGCTTACTTTATAAATTATTTAATCGAAAAGAATTTTTACGGTAACGAAGAAGTAGAATATCAAGAAGTATTTAATACAGGTTTTATCGGTGTAGTATTCGCTGATTTATGTAGCATAGATCGCTTTAATTTCGAGTTTGAAATGGGTATGTTAACGAAATTAATGAAAGATATGATTATTCCGGTTAAAGAACTCTTTTTACGCCACAATGTACCGGCCTACATCTCCACTTCTCATTTAGAGGAACAAAATAAATTAGGTTTCGTTCTATCTGTAAAACCATATGATGAACGTGCAGAAGCAGATTTATATTTTGAGGCGTATTTAAAAGAACGCGGTTTATTTATCGGTGATGAAGAAGATGATATCGATAAGATTGTTATTAGAAAAACAGCTGAAATACGATAGAAAAGCGCAGGATCCACATCCTGCGCTTTTTATAATTTATGAAACTGATTTACCAAATAAACGGTATTAGTTTTTTTGTTTTCCGTTTATACAATGTAAATTGTTCTCTGTACTTGTTTTGTAAGTAATCATCAGATTTTGGAATATAATTAAAAACAAATACTAAAAATAGGCCTAGCGGGATAAATAAACTATACATATTACTAGAGATTAACGCTAAGCCTAACACCCAAACACAATCCCCGAGGTAATTAATATGAATCGCATATTTAAATAACCCCCCTGTGTACAGCTTACCTTGATTTATAGGGTCGTCTTTAAAAGGTTTTCTAAGTAATTCCGAAACTGTGTTTAACATACTTCCTCCTAAAAACAATATCCAGCCTATTATAAGTAATGTTAAGTTTGGATCCTGATTACTAGTAATCATTAAGATTGGAAAACCTAAATAATATATTCCAAAAGCAATACTGTTCATAATGGCTTCTTGCCATGCAATACCTCTAGGCAACCATATAAACATCATAGCTGTTAATCGTAAAGCGGTAATAATTAAAGCGATAAAAAGCCCTATTGAAATACCTGGTTTGAAATAAATAATGAAAAGTAAATAATATGCAATGAATAAGTATATAATCTCAGCAACTACAATTAAAATCTTTTCTTTTATCGTCGGCCGGTTTATACCATACATTGTTATACGCCCCTTCCTTTACTCATTTTATAGGGAAATATACTTCTATGAGATTATTCTCCTCTGATGTGCTATAAGGATTCGTTTTATAAACTTCAAACGGAGCGCCATTCAGTTTATAGTTATTTTCTTTAACCCAAACATGTAGCTTTGTATGAATAGAAGGCAATTCATTGTAAGATCCATTAAGCATAGCCATTGCGCAAAGGCCGGGATGAAACACTTTTGTTTTATTTGTGGCCTCGGCAAGAGGAATCGCAATTTCTACATCATAATTTTCAGGTGTATATTCCGAACTATGGAATATAGCAAGTGGTTTTGCAATAGGCGATAAATTTTCAAATAAAATTTTACTAAACAACCCATTAAAGTGTGTTAGGAAATCCGCGATATTTATTCGTTTTCGCTGAGATACTATATGATAGGTTAAGTGATTTACAAGATTAATCTCAATATGATTTAAGTAATCCATGATACTTTCCTCTTCATCTAATTGTTGAATATCAAACTTTAATTTTTTTAATAAAGAAGAATAAAATGTAATCTGTTGTGTTAGTATTTCTTGTTTGGCTTTCATTTTAGAATTAAGCAACTCAGTATTCTCCCAATTTGCTAAAATATCCTTAATTTCTTCCAGCGAAAATAAATAAGTTTTCAAGCGTGTAATCAATAAAGCTTTTTCTAATTGGGAAATATTATAGTAGCGATAGCCATTCTTAGCATCTATGAAATCAGGTTTTAAAAGCTCAATTTCATCATAGTAGCGCAGCGTCTTCATTGTAAGATGCGATATTTTTGAGAACTCCCCAATTGAAAGCATACCACTCACCTCCTCTTATTAATTATTTTAAATATACTGCTTCCTGTAAGTGGAAGGTCAATCCATAAAGCTAAATTTTCTTATTATATTTGGCCCCCTAAAGCGAATATGTAATCTCTTCAACATTGTCCATAGGAAATCAGTCCATTTTTTCATTTTATAGTATTTGCTTTTCTTAGCTTGCAAGATGTAGCAGTATCTATTCTATAAATAATCTAAGAATCTACTAAGCACTATAATCTTTCGAATGGACTTCTAATATGAAACGATTTGATGAAACTTTAATTACTATTAAATATAAGATTCCACCTACAATTGGAATGATGCAAGCTGGGATATAATTTAATAATAGACCTGATATTGCGAGTGCTATTGGTTGCATCATTTTCCCTAAGCTTAATCCAATACTAAGCACTCTTCCCCTATATTCATCAGGAATCTCTTTTTGCATAAAATAAATTAAAGGAATATCAATCAGCGCTATAATAAGCCCTAAAAAGATCATAACAACACAATACGTAATAACGAATACAAAATCATTCACTTCAATACTTTTGAATAACACTGGAATCCCTGAAAGAATCATAATAACTGACAACATAGTACTTAGCTTTTTCAAAAGATAGGAGTAAGAAAAACAATCAGTTATCTTTTTTACTACAATTGCACCAAGTATCATCCCTACCGGAAAAGTCCCTTGAATGATACCAAATTGCTTAGAACTTAGATTGAGTACTGTGTTAATAATGTATGGCAATGGAACCGTTACAGCAAATCCTAAGAAGAAATTAAACGAAATTAAAATATGAAACGTATTCTTTAAGCTTTCCTTTTCAAGTAAGTAAGAAAACCCCTCTTTTATATCTTTAATAAAATTAACTCCTCTTTTTGAAATTTCCTCATTTATATTGTATTCGAACAGTTTAAATTGAATAAATAGTAATGCTACCCCTGAAAGAATAAATGAAATACCGTTTATAATTATAAAAGTTTTAATATCAAATACTGAAAAAACGATACCACCTAACATGGGGCCAAGAATTAGAGATACAGAATCGATAATTTTACTTAAAGAATTAATACTCATAAGCCTCTCTTTAGAGACGATATTTGGTTTTGCGGCTTCTAATCCAATTCCAAAAAAGGTTGTAAATACCGTTATAAGAAATGTTGTAGTATAAATAATGAATAAGTTTAATCCATAATAGTTGCTTAATATATAAACAGTTATTAATAAGCATCCACTTAGTAAATCCATACAAACAACCAGTTTCTTTTTATCAACCTTATCAGCAATGACACCGGCAAATGGATTCATAACAATCATTGGAATCGTTCCTAATATGAGCGTAATCGCGAAATTCAACGCAGACCCAGTTATTTGTAAAACATATAATCCTAATGCGAAACTATACATAGAGCTACCGAATATTGATACTGTTTTTGCAATTGAATATAAACAAATATTTCTTAGTTCTTGGTTTCTTTTTTTATTTTCTATATGTAATCGTAAACTTTCCATCACTTTTCCCCCTGCCTAATTTTGTGTTACGTACATTGTAAGTTCTTGGGTCAACCCAATAGCAATATGTACTATTTGAAAAGTTTTAAGGGAAAATAAATAAAAGATGGGGTTAACCCCATCTTTTTCCGAAAAATGAATATGTATAAATTTCTTCTCCTTGAACAAAGAAATCCTCGTACTTTCCTCCTCGTTTCAAATAAATTGAAGTACTTTCATCAATGGATTGAAACTGTAGATTTTGGATTTCTTTCGTTACTTTTGAAAGTGTAAAATTTGCTCGAAAGTTATTTGTAATTTGGCTATTTGAGCTGAAATTTTTAAATAAAATAAATAAACTTAATAAATAACAATCCGTTTTAAAAAGCGGATTTAATTCTTGAAGTAAAAAATTCTCATGCTCAAAACTATAATTGCTCGTACCAGAATGATCAATTACAATATCAACTGATTGATTCTGAATAGGGATATTCAAAAAATCAGCACAGATAAAGAGAATGTTTCTTTTCGGATTTCTTCTCGCTAATACATCTTTTAAAAATAAAAGTTTATTTAAATCTCGATCCACTGCAATATATAGGCAATCTTCGGGTAGTTCTTCATAAATGTTTCTCAAAAAGAACCCAAGTCCCGATCCTATATCCATTATTAATTTATTATTTAAATTTAAATGTATTAGTTTTTTTTTCGCCCATTGTCCTTCTCTATGCATATTTTCCAAATACGCATTATCAGTTTCATGAATATAATCCGAAATAGTATCTTCAAGTGACGTTCGCTCATTTGCTTTAAATGATTTACCCGCAGTTATAATTCCCGAAGTAATAATATATTCTTCACCGCAATTACAAATTAGCTTCCCTTCAGTAATTTGATTGTTAGTAATAATTCCATCTTGAAGTATTAGTTTTTTGCTACACTTAGAACATGTAAGTAACTGAAGTACGCTTAAATCTATCCCTATAATTGAATTTGAAGTTTCATTTGTTAATAATAAATCTTGTAACACTTCCTTTAATTTATCACGTCTCTTCTCCAAAAGCTCTATTTCCTGTTCCATCTTGTCATATTTCAATTTAAATAAAGATTGGTAAAAAGTATCATTTTCGTAATTCATAGATTTCGCTAAATTTTTATAAAAAAATAGTTCTTTAATTTCATTCAAGCTAAATCCTAGATCTTTGTAATGTAATATAAGTTCTAAATCTGTTTGACAATACTCATCAAAAAAATAATGCCCTCCCTTTCTTTCAGGAATAAGGAGGCCGAGATCCATATAATGTCTAATTGTATCAATACTTATGTTATTTACTTCTCCAAACTTACCAATTTTCATAATATCCCTACCATTTGTATATATTTTTATATAGATTTCTATTTTTATCTTAAAAAATCCTTTTATCTCTCTATACAACAGAATTTAAGGCATGTATAGGATATTTCAATGCCACATATTTTATAAGTGTATAATCTTTTATTTAATAAAATATACATGTAAACGGATATTATCACCTCTCCTCTATTTAACCAGTGGAGCAGGACTACTGTTCTGATGACGCTTTTATTTCTATTTCTGTATGTGATGAATTACACCAACTTGCTTGAGAAAGTTAAAGAGTCTCATTTCCAAATACCTTACGAGTTATTGCTAAAAATGTGGGTTCTGTAGAACGAATCGGTAGAAACCAAGCAGGAATTTTAATTGATTTATATGTTTGGGTGAGTTAAAAAATTGCTAACAACTCTTTTAAATGCATGGAATATACAGGGATTTATAACTTAATATAGAACATAAAACAGGAGAAGTTCATCTTGTAAATAAGGGGACTTACTTATGGAATTAGAATCAAATGTTAAAGCAATCGTTTTATTAGAAAAGTTAATTGGCACTGGTAACAACAGTAAGGGGGTGGATTAGAAAATGAGAATTGCAATAGTCTGTTTTGATAACTTTACTGATATAGATGTTTTTCTACCATGGGATTTATTAAATCGTGTTCGTTTAGTTGGCGGTATTTCTGATTGGAATGTTCAACTATTAGGAACGAAAAAAACACATATATCCATGTCTGGCTTACGTATTCCCATGACGGGATGTATATCTGATATTCCGTCTGCTAACGCTGTAATATTTGCAAGTGGTAAGGGAGTCCAAGATTTATATAAAAATCAAGAGTATCTTAATAGCATTCATGTAGATCCTCAAAGACAATTAATAGGATCTATGTGTTCTGGTTCATTACTACTAGGAGCTAAAAAGTTGTTAACTGGTAAAAAAGCAACTACATATCCATCCGTTGTAGAACAGCTTAAAGAATTTGATGTAGACGTTATTGAACAAAGTTTCGTAAACGAAGGAAATATTTCGACTGCTGCGGGTTGTTTTGCTGCTCAAGATCTCTCAGCTTGGATTATAAGAACCCTAATTAATGAAGCAATGGTTGATACTGTGCTAGAAACTGTCCAGCCAGTAGGTAAAGGTTTATATTTTTAATTTTAAATCAAGTCGAGGGATTGATTGCTCCTCAAAACGATAAAATGAGCTTTTTGCTTGATGGCGACGTGATATGCCTCCAATTTCAATTTAATTACATAAAAAACCCGCGAATCATTCACGGGTTTTCCTCTTAATAACTAATTGCTATTGTACCTTCACCTGCATGAACCGCAAATGAAATTGGTAATGGATATAATTTGAAATCCATTTCAGGGAATGCTTGTCTAATATCTGAAATCCATTCTTCAGCTCCATCTTTATCGTTAGCATGGAACATATGAAGTACTTTTGGTAATTCTTTTTCAAGCTCATTTTTAATGTATTCTCGACATTTTTGGATTTTGCGAACTTTCTTTTCAAGTAAAAGCTCTCCAGCTTTTACTTCTAATATTAAGTTGACACTTAATAAACTTCCAAGTAAAAATTGAACTCCTTTTACACGCCCACTTGCATATAGACCTTTTAAACTTTTTGGGAATACATAATAAGGTCTTCTTTTTTCATCTACTAATGTTTTGTGTATATCTTGTAAAGTCATACCATCATTGTATAACGATTTCGCTTTTCTAATTAGTTCATCCATTGGATAACTTGTTGTTTCACTATCCAATACCGTTAATGGGAAACCTGCCATTTCTGCAGCTAACTTCATGTTTTGATAAGTTCCACTTACTTTTCCGCTAATAGCAACTGCAAATCCCTCTTCATATTCTTCTTTGCATTTCGAAAATAACTCTACCATTTCCCCTATGTTAGGCTGTGATGTAGTGACAGTTTTACCTTCGTTCAACGCATTATAGACGCGCTCACGCACACCTTCTTCACAATCTTTGTACGACACACCATCAATAATAACTTCAATCGGGATAACAAAGTTATCTCCTTCTGTTGTAAAACTCGCAGTTGTACTATCAGTAATCCAAGCAACACGCTTCATGTTGTTCCTCCCTTAATTCAATTCCTCTTTTCTGACTTTTCTATATATTTATGTTACGAAAAGAGAATATCCCTGTAATAGTAACAGGACTTTATAGTTTTGGCTATAGTAGATAGATAATAAATGTGACTATTTCTTGTCTTTTTCACAAATTAAAAAGAAAATCAAGGAATTTGCTCGATTTTCTTTTATCATACAATTATTTAAAAGTTTCATTATCTAAAATTACAACATAATCATTCGTCAATCGCCCGGCTTCTTTCGTATAACTAACAAGTCTTTGTATGTTATCACAGCTAAGTTTTGCTCCCCATACGAGTAATGGTACACCGATAAAGTCGATGTGGAACCTTCTAGAAAACAGTCCACCAAAAGTCATAGGTAAAGGGACTGTTGGTGATGTATTAGAAAAAATAATCTTTTCATTACTGTGATAATGTTTTTGCAAAATCTCTCCTAAATGCTTCATCGCAGGTACAACGACTTTGGATGCCCCACATCCAATTGTGTATACAGGATTCTCATATTCATCTTGACCATGGAAAATAATCTTTCCCATATCCTCTGTTTTCAATTTATTAAAGTAATCTACATTTAATATTTCTTCTTTCGTTAACTTACGATCCGTTGGCAATTTATTTAAATGATAAGCTGCAGCGAGCGAAGTTGAATGTGTTCCGCCGAAATCTGTGTAAATGAATATCATATTATCATCCCTTGTTGTAAAAGTTCAATGTTATTTAGTATTACCGTTCACTGTATTGATAAACAAGGGATGTATATTTTATCCTTTTTGAGTTAATTCATTATATTTTTTCCAAATGTAATAACGTCTACTAATCACGGTACCTAATGTGATACATAAAAAGGCATTCGTTACAAACATTAATGTCTGGTGCGTACTACCTGAAAACATACTTTGCTTAATTACGATTTTCGCAACTAAAACAACAAGAAGAATCAATGTACTTAACCAGTTTCCTCTTCGTAATACATGACCTGTTTCACTATCTAATCGAAATTCCAGAGCTTTTCCCCGTATAATTCCAAGACATAAGCCGATTCCAAGCATTATAACTAACAATAGTCCTTGCAGCAAAGTTATTTGCCCCATATGAATAAGGGACTGACCTGTTACAAAACACAATAAAGCTGGAACAAGCCAAATGCGATTTACTTTTACTTTTCGTTCTTTACTTTGCATTAAAACAATAATAAGAATAACAAGTACAATGTCCATTTAAAGTCCTCCTATATAGTTGTTTACCTTTAAAAATTATATTTGCTTCTTTTCATTTCATAATTGAAATACGATAGCTACTTTCAATTGTATGATGTGGAATGTGATTTCCCATCAGTCTTAAGAATTATTTTTAAAAATAAAAAGACGTACTTTTTACTCGTACGTCTTTAGTACCTTTATTTTATAAATAAAGGTACTTTAGTTAGCTAAAATACTTTTCAAAACAAAAACAATCATGAACTCGTTTAAATTGATTTCTTATCTCTTCTTTATTTTCACCTGTATAATGAGCAAATGTTTGAACTGGAAATAGCTGATTTATATTACTTTTCATTACACCTTTGATCTCGTCTGTATGATCGGAGTATACGTGTAAATATGAATCTACGTTTACAAATCCGTTCTTTTCATACCATCCATGTACCCATAGGTTGTCCCTAGTCCAT
Source organism: Bacillus thuringiensis (assembly GCF_022095615.2). Lineage (NCBI taxonomy): Bacteria > Bacillati > Bacillota > Bacilli > Caryophanales > Bacillaceae > Bacillus > Bacillus thuringiensis. The sequence continues at coordinate 2,494,638 of NZ_CP155559.1, read as the reverse complement.
GCTTCAAATCGATTTAGGTTAAGTTCTTTCGCTAACTGCTCTGCCTCATTTAATAGTTGATTAGCAATCTTCATTCTACGGAAATCCGGATGAACTGCAATATGCCAAATCATACCGCCAAGACCAGTTCCTCTTGAACAAACTGTACGTTCTTCTAATTCATATTCGATATCTATTAAACCCACAATTTGATTTTCATATACAGCTACTAATTCAATAGCAGGATGTTCATATTTTTCCTTTTCTCTAAATACGTTATCGTAATATGCTGTATCTAAAAAAGATAACACACGACAACGAAGCCATCCTGTTTCATCCGATTTTTTATACGCTCTAATTTCTATATCCATATAATTAAAAAGCTCCTTCTATTTCTGTCATTAATTTTTCGGGTCCTGCTCCTTTATTTGATGGAATAACTAATGTAATTCCTAAGCCTGGATATACGGCCGAACGAAAACTGACGCCAGGATCATATCCCATTACATGAAATTTAAATATCTTGTTTTCTCTTGTTTCAATCCATATTCCATAGCCGTAAGATTGATTATTATTTACTTGGATATGAGGAGTTAAAAGTATTTTTGTATATTCTCGGCTTATGATTTCATAGTTAAATAACGCTTCCCAAAACTTCAGCATGTCTGGCGCAGTAATAAAAGCTCCACCATCAGAACCACCTTTTATCGGAATAGAGTAAGCATTTGTTCTCCAAGTCTGGCTAATTTCATCTTGTATATATCCGAGAGCTGTGTGTCTTGGTAATCTATCTAAAGAGAAATAGCCAGAATCATTCATATCGATTGGTTTAAATATGTTTTTTTCTATATACTCCGTAAATTTAAGCCCTGTCTGTTCTTCGATTATTAATCCAAGTATGATAAACCCTGCATTGTTGTAGTGAAACTTACTTCCTGGTGCAAACTTCATATCTCTGTCTTGAAATAGTGGTAAAAAGTCTTTTAAACTTTTTAAAAGATACATAGGAGTTTCTTTCCAAAGCTCCTCAAAGTTATCCATAATACTTTCATCAAAATAATCCGGAATACCCGAACTATGTGTCAGAAGATGATGTATTGTAATATCTTCATTAAAATTTGGAAATTTAATACTTAAACAATCTTTTAACTTTGTATGAAAAGTAATTACACCTTTTTCAACAAGTTGACAGATACCGATGGCAGTGAATATTTTACAACCGGAGGCAATTCCGAACTTTGTTTGTAGCATATTGTTTATACATTCATTTCGATTTGCGTAACCAAACGCCTCTTCATAGGCTATGCCTTTTTCTTCTTTCACTAAAATTACCCCAGAGAAATCTATATGCCGCTGCATTTCTTTTACAATACTGTCTATTCGATCTTTTGTTTTCATTACAAAAACCACCCTCGTTTATCAATATTGTTCACCCTTCGTATATTTCCATATATAGGAGGGTGAACCCTCCTATTGAATACCGTAAATCAAAACCAAGAGAACTATTTTGAATTAATTGACTCAGAGGAATGCACTTTAAAATATGAGGGCAATAAAGTAAATACACACAATATGATAGTTACAAGTAGCATTACCAATGACCCTACGATAACGACAAGTTGTATAGAAATAAATTGAGTGGCAACTCCGAATAGAATCGTAATTAAAATGGTGATGCCCGCAATCACAAGCCCATATATACTCCCAATCCGTCCCATGATATGGACAGGGACATTATTTTGATAAAAGGTGTTAAATCCTGTATTTGCATACGCCATAGAGAAAGATAAAATAAAGAATCCGATAGCAGCCATTAAAAACTCATTTGAAAAAGCATAAATTAAATAACCGATTGCAATGAATAACGATCCTATTCCAATTAAAAATGAAGGTGTTAATTTTTTTGATAAAATTGTATTTGTTATGGCTCCTAAAATAAACCCAGCTCCAGCGATACTAACTAAAAAGCCATATTCACTATCTGTTAACAATAAAACTTCTTTCGCAAATGATAATTCAAGTGAATCATTTGCGGCAACTAATACCATCATCCCTTGAAATAAGAAGTACACAAAAACGATATATAAAGATTTTTTACTGAAATTTAAAACGATGTTCCAATCTTTTTTTATTATAGCTAAAGATAACTTGACATTTGACGTATTAATATCGGATTTTTTATCAAGATTAGGTAACAGCAATGTAATTACTCCTGATACGAGAAATGCTATAGCATTCATATATATAGCAAACTCTGGTGTACTTGCTATTAACAATACTCCCGCTATCGCTGGACCAATTACAGAAGCACCAGACCCTATTAAACTACGTAATGAGTTGAAACGTTGTCTATGTTCAACTGGTATTAATTTCGTCATATACGTCATCGCAGTTGGTTCATAAATCGCATTGGCCATACTAATAAAGAATACGAATACATAAACCATCCAAAGTGACGGAAGTAAAGGTAAAATAGCGATAAATACCGCGCGATATATATCGAGGTGAATCATTAATTTCCGCTTATTTAAACGATCAATCATACTTCCTGACCAAGCATTTGTAAATAAAGCAGCTAATGGGTTAATTACATATAAAGTAGCAACAGCTAAGGCTGAGCCTCCCATGTGATAGACAAGTACATTCAGTGCTATTAAGTATATCCATGCCCCTAAATTCGCAATACCAACGCCAGACAGTAGTAATAATGGATATTTCCAATCTTTAAGTAAGTTTTTCATTTTAGGCCCCCGCTTTCCAAATTGTTTTAAAACAATAAAAAAATCCCACCCCCAAGACTTTTAGTCTTAGGGACGAGATTTATCATCGCGGTGCCACCCTAGTTTGTTAATATGTCGCCATATTAACCTTATCAGGTACTGCATTCTAGTTCATGCTTATACCATAGCTCTATAACGGGAGCTCCCGTCACACCATCCCCGAATAATAGGTTCCGATGCGCAGCTCAGAGGCTTGGTTCAATAAAGAATTTTTGCTCCTTTTCAGCTAAATGGAGCTCTCTGTGAAAAATTCATTTTATTTACTCTTCTCTTCATTGCATTTGATTTTTTCCATATTATCACAAATTATTTTGACTGTAAATAAAAAATAATCAGATATTTGATGATACATCACTGTTAATTCTCTTATTTATTATTTTTTATAAAAATTACGGTGCGTGAAATTATTTAAATCTTTTAAAAAAGAACCTACTGTATATAGGCCCTTCAAATTGTCTTAATTAATTTGTATTCGCTTCTGCTAACGGTTGTAATGGTGGTTCTAAGTCTAGTTGTAACGCATCTCCTTCTTGTATCGCTTGCCCCTTTTCAATGCTTTGTTTTGTTACATAGCCCGTACCTGTAGTTTTTAAATCTAATTTTAATAGTTTAGAAAAATACATAACATCACGCATGGACCACCCTTGTAAATTTGGCATTTTTGCGTTATTTCCTAATAAAAATATACGATCTCCTTCACTCATTACTTCGCCAGACTGGGGATATTGTTTTATTATTTTTCCTTCTCCTAAAATTACCGGTTGGAGCTTCTCTTTTTTTACACTATTCTCTACTGTATCCATTGATTGATTGACATATTTTTTTACTTTTAATTGGGATCGTTTCGTTGCATCTGCCATTTGTTTTTCCGTGTATGGTTTCACCTTTAAATATTCAAGGCTATTTTTCACAACTGGTTTAAATATTTCAGCAAGTGGCTGAGCTCCATACTCGTCTCCCTTTAACTTTGGCTGCTTAATAGCTAAGTATACAATTAACTCTGGGTCATCAATCGGAGCCATTCCTAAAAATGAAAAAATATAATTTTCTTTCCCTTCCATATAACGTCCATTTTCAGGATTCGGAATTTGTGCTGTTCCTGTCTTACCTCCTATTGGATAACCATCCACTTTATACATTGTACCGGTACCTTTTGAAGATGTAATAACACGCTCCATTAAGTTCCTTACCTTGTCCGCTGTCTCTTTTTTTATCGGATTTCCAGTTTCTTTCGGTTGATTTTCCATAATAACTTGTTTGTTTGTTGGATTTACAACTTTGTCAACGATATATGGTTGCATCATTTTCCCGTCATTAGCTATAGCAGTAGCCGCTTGGATTAATTGAATCGGAGTTACTGTAGAACCTTGCCCGAAAGAAGTTGTAACTTGTTGAATTTGTGTATTTAATAATAAAGTATTTTTACTTTCACCAGGTAAATCTATTCCGGTTTTTTGGTTGAATCCAAATTTATTCATATATTGCTTAAATTTATCTGGTTTCAATAACTGATCTTCTAAAATAGAAAAAGCTACGTTTGATGATCTTTCAAACCCTTCATCAAATGTAATAGATCCCCATCCAAATCCACCATTATGATCTTTAATATCAGATGAACCAACGGAATATTTTCCGGATTGAAAATATTCTTTCCCATTATATACACCTTCATTAATTGCAGCAGCTAGCGTAAATATTTTCATTGTTGAACCTGGTTCGTATGCATTTGCGATTGGATCATTTAAAAAATATTCGATATCGCCTTTATTAGGATTAAAACTAGGTTTACTAGACATTGCTAAAACTTTCCCTGTCTTTGGATCCGCTATGATTCCTACTAACATAGAAGGATCATAGTGCTCTTGTGCCTTATTCATCGCTTCTTCTAAAAAACTATTAATTTGTTTATCAAGAGTAAGGTACACGTTATTTCCATTTTTAGCTGGTTCTATTTTTCCTATATCATTTGTAAGAGGGATGCCTCTTCGTGCTCCCACATATTCTATTTTCCCATTTGTCGAGCGCAAATATTTATCCAGACTCTTTTCAAGTCCGAATTTCCCTTCTGTATTTCCTTTATCGTCAGGTCTAGCAAAACCAAGAATATAAGATGCAAAATCTTCATTTGGATACACTCTTGCTTTCTCTGGCATAAAAGAAACACCCGGAATTTTCATTTTCCCGATTTGTTCTTTCAATTCTCTAGATAAATTCCGACCAACTTTTCCGATTTCAACTTGCGTACGTCCATCATGAAAATTTTTTAATACATCCTCTTTATCAATTTCAAGCGCATCAGCTAATTGCCCTGCGGTTTCATCTTTATTTTTCACTTTATCTTCACCTTTTAAATTTACAACAACACGATACGTTGTGGAATCTTGTACTAACACCTTTCCAGCTTGATCATATATTGTGCCACGATTTGCTTCCAAAACACCATTTTTATTATGTTGTTCAGTTGCAAGATCCTTGACGTTCACATTATGCACGACCCCTACTGCTTGAATATAAAATATACGCAAAATCATAGTAAAAAATAAAATAATAAAAGCAACCATAAAATACCGCGCGCCTTTATTCGTTTGAAGTTTATGCATATTTATCTCCTTTCTTTCACAATTAATTACGGCAAAAGTGTGCTAGAAATTATGTAGTTTTTGCTTTCAATACTATATGTTTCGAACTTTTCCTTTTAATTCCTTTAAATCGTTCTGAAAGTAGTTATTGTTTCTGTTTTTATTTTTGTATTTACAGTACGGTGCGTGAAATTTACGAATATTCCATCACATGATAATTAACTTATAATAAACTTACAAATTTAATAGGTGCTAACTCAGCTGTTCTTTCGCCACTCATTTAATGCATATGTCCTCTTCTTATGCACAATAAAAAAGTTCCCCTTTGGATTTCCAAAGGGGAACTTTTAAACAAACTTACAAATAGTTATTTATAAGAATTAAGCTATATGATTATATTTCGCTAAAAAAGGAATTCGTTTTGCTACCAATGCGTACATTTTAAATACAAGTTTCGTTATCGGTTCAAATATACGTGTACTTTGCACTACTAAACCGCTCGTAATAAATGTTAAGAAAGCTGCACCAAGTATATCTAGAGGATAATGAACTCCTACGTACATACGTGATACACCAACTAATACTGCCCAAATAAGAGCGACATATTTAAGTTTTTCTCCTCTAAGTAAAAATACAAATGCAATGGAAAATACAAGTACAGAATGATCACTAACAAATGATGAGTCTGCTGCATGTGGCACTAATTGATGTACATCATGTGATACAAACGGACGTGGATGGTAATATACTGCATGTATCACAACATTTACTAGTAATGCGATAATAACTGAAAGTGTCGTATATAACACTGTGTATTGTTTTTTAATGGCATTGACTTTCTTTCCATTATTAAACCATAAGATAAACATAAACAAAATTGCTACATATACAGCACTATTTGTAATAGCAATCATTAGCGTATCTAGTAGTTTGGACGATCCAGCAAAATTATTAAACCATTGAAATACTGTGTAATTCATAATACTCTCTCCTTAAATAAAAGCGTTCTTGATTTACACAGTATACAACATCAATATGAAAATGGACTTAAACTTTTCTCATCTAATTCTCATTTTACTAGTACTCATTTGACAATATTAAGACTATTTATAACGGCTAATTATGTATAAAGCTGAAAAACCTTTAAAACAAGACGAATTACATACTTTTCATATACAGAATACATAACATAGTTATGTAAATATACTAGTTGCGAAATCATTTTTATTACATACGAAGTGCGATATTACCAAATTGTTCTCCTTGTTCCATACGATTTAACGCCTGAATGGCTTCTTCTAATGAATATACTTTATCAATAATTGGTTTAATTTTATGTTTCTCTATAAACTTAACCATTTCATGAAATTCCTCACGGCTACCCATAGATGTTCCCATTATATCGATTTGATTATAAAATAATGCTCGTAATGGTAATTCAATTTTATCTCCTGAGCTTGCACCAAAATTAACAATTCTCCCATTTGGTTTTAATACATCAAAGTATTTTAAGAATGTTGCTGGACCTATACTATCAATTATTAAATCTACTTTCTTTCCGCTTAAACTCTCTTCCCAATTTCCAGAACTATTAAAAGAAAAGTCTGCGCCGTATGTTTCGGCAAACTTTCTTTTACTCTCTACTCTTGAAGTAACACTTACTTTTGCACCAATTGCTTTTGCAAATAACATGGCAAATGTCGCTACACCGCCGCCTATCCCCGGAATTAAAACATGTTCTCCACACTTTAATCTACCCTTTGTAAAAAGCGCTCTATATGCAGTTAGTGCCGATAAAGATAAAACCCCAGACTCTTCCCAAGTAAGATATGACGGTTTTGCCACTACATTTTCAGCTGGCACAATAACATATTCTGCAAACGTTCCATCTTTCGGTCCACCTAACACCTCTGGTAACTCAGGTATTTCAGCAATATTATCCCATCCAATACTAGGATTAATAATAACCTCGGTTTGCAATAAAGCACCTGAAACCCCTTCTCCAATTTCCATAACAATACCTGCACCATCTGATCCTAGAACTAACGGTAATTGCATTTCTTTTCTATTATTCATTATAAATAAATCACGATGATTTAAGCCGGCTGATTTTAATTTCACTTTCACTTCTCCAGCATTGGGTGTTATCTCTGGTAATACTTTATATTCTACCCCTTCAAATCCAGATTTATATTGTTGTACGATAGCTTTCATTATTATTCCCCCTTTATAATTCTAATGTACTAGAAAGTTCGAAATAAACAAAATAATTTGACCGTAAAAAAGAAGGAATGCACAAAATATCCCTTCTTTCCGAATTATTTAAGTGAAACGGTAGGCAGTGTAATCGTAACGATTGTTCCTTTGCCTTCTTTGCTCTCTATTTGAATCGTTCCATTGTATTTCTCTACAAGTCGTTTTGCAATAGACAATCCTAGACCGTTTCCACCCTGTTTTCGACTTCTTGCTTTGTCCACACGATAAAAACGGTTAAGAACAAAAGGTAAATCAGCATCGGGTATTCCCGCTCCACGATCTATGATACGAATTTTAACTTTCCCTGATTGTACACTAGATTCAATACAAATATATTTATTAACTTCTTTTGTATATTTCACTGCGTTATCCATTACGATAATAATAATTTGTTCTAAGTAAGATGACGGTATTGAGACATATGCCGCATCTCCATCCAGTTTCATATCAAATTGAAATTCAGTTTGAAGTACAGCAAAATTTTGTGTAACTTGTTTTAATATGTTATTTACATGGACTGGCTCAGCTGCGATTGGATGCATCTGTTCTGATTCAGCTCTTGACAGTTCTAGTAATTCTAAAACTAACTTATTTAAACGATTAACTTCCTTTAAACTGGATTGAAGCGATTTATCTAAAACTGCTGGATCATTTTTCCCCCACCGATTTAACATCGATAAGTGTCCTTGAATAATTGTTAATGGAGTTCTCAGTTCATGGGATGCATCTTCCACAAACTGTTTCTGTTGTGTAAAAGAAGTTTCTACCTCATCCATCAGTTCATTAAAAAGAAACGATAATTTTGCAAGTTCATCATTATTTTCACGTACTGGAACCCGTTCATTTAGTCCATTTTTCTTAATACGTTTCATCGTATCCGTTATATTTTGAACACTTGATAATAGTTTTTTTGTGATTAATAGTCCACCTAAAAAACTAAAGATTAATCCACATATTCCGGCACTAACCATTACCACTAGAATAATTTTTAATAAATGATCGAAAGCCTCTAAGTTTTTCGTAAGTTCAATAGTACCCGTGAAGTCTTTTGTTTGAATTGGTATACGCTTAACTAATATGCGATCTTCTAGATGCCTTTTTATAAATAATTCCTCTTGTGTAACTTGTTTCGGTTTTATCCATGTTTCATTAAAATCTCGTGAAACAGTAACAATTGTTTTCCCGTCCATACCGATAATACGAATCATTTGATGTTTATCAATCATATTGTTTAAGAAACCTTTACTGTTTTCAAACGTTTTACTCGACAAGGTATCATTTTTATCTTGGAAATAGGCCGCTATTTCTGTCACTTGTCTATTTATTTGTTTCTGTTCATAGTCTATAGTCCACTTATTAATTACTATAAACTGCAGAGCGCTATATAAAATGAATAAAATAAATACTAGAGTAGTGGACCAAAGTGTTAATTTCCATTTTATAGGTAGATTTCGAATTCGATGCACAATATTTTTAATCATTTCATTATATATCCAGCACCGCGGACCGTTTGGATATATTCCTCCTTATCCACACTATGTAACTTGTTACGTAAATAACGAACATATACATCTACAATATTTGTCTCAACCAATGCATCATATCCCCATACTTGATCCAATAAAACATCACGGGTAAGTACTCTATTAATATTTTTCATAAACATCAGTAATAGTTCAAATTCTTTATTTGTTAATTCGATTTCTTCATTTCCTTTCGTAATCGTTCGCGATTCAATCTGGAGCTGTAAATCTTTGAACGTAAGAGATGAAACATGTTTGTTTTCTATATGTTCTTCTCGTCTAAATATAACTCTCATACGTGCTAACAACTCTTCAATTGCAAATGGTTTCGGAAGATAATCATCAGCTCCGCTATCTAATCCTGTCACGCGGTCCATAATACTATCGCGTGCAGTCAGCATAATAATAGGTGTATTTTTAGTTGCCCTTAATCTACGACACACTTCTAGTCCATTTAATCCAGGTAGCATTAAATCAAGTAAAATAAGATCATAATTTGTTTCAAGTGCGGCCTCTAATCCCTTTCTTCCATCAAACTGTATGTCTACTTTATATCCTTCATACTTTAATTCTAATTCTAAAAAATCAGCTAAACTTTCCTCATCCTCAATAATTAATATGTGTTGCAACAGTAATTCCTCCTATACAGTTAAATGAATGAGTAATCCTATCCCAAATATAATTGCAATGATTTGATGTGCTTTTCTATACAATATCAAGTTTGTTTTTTTATTATGTTTCTGTAAGAAAAACCCGACCACTCCTAGTATGATTAAAATGAAAAGAGAGAATATGCCACTATAAAATATAAGTATATGCCGACTTCCTTTTAATAAAAAATAAATGCCGTGAGTAATTGATACAGCTAATACAGTATATCCAATTAATACGTGAAACTTTTTAATGAAAAGATATACATCCTTTATCAATTTAAACCCAATTATATTTTTCTTTTTTAAAAATAGCCATACATGACGTAAAATCCATAACGATGCAGCTAACATTGCCCCGTATTCACCTAAAGAACCTAATTTCTTATTTAACCATTTTACATTTAATGCGTTGCCGTATATTACATTAATAAATAACAATGCTATACTACAAAAAATAATAGTAACGCCTATAATTTTAACATGCAAATGAAAATATTTATTTCTTAGTAGCTTCTCCAACTCATTCAAGCTCCTTCCTTATAAACCTTCTGTAACAAGCAGAATATCAAATTAAAAAGAAAGGAACATGAGAGAAAGATTAAAATAAAATGAGAATTTCGAGGTCACTTATATTTTCTAGTAATCATTTCTAGTTAATTTTATTATATTTTGAATAAACGGCGCTTTTGCATTTGTATATGAAACTCGATCAAAAGGATATGTAGCTGCGAGTTTCTCTTTTAATTCTCTATATTCATTACGTGCCCATTCATGTTTTGTTAGAAAATCTCGAAATAAAAGATTGTTTTTCCATTCGTCACTATTTAAAATTAAACATGCAGATGATGAGTACCCGCTCTCCATTTTCCCTTTCTAAAAAAACGCCAATTAGGTGCTTCTTTTGGAAAATACTCATATCCAATTTTTAATAGCGCTTCAATCTACTTTTCGGTAATTTGCAAATCCGTTACACCAATCATCATATCTATTAGAGGTTTCGCTCCTAATCCCTCTACGGATGTACTTCCTATATGTTCAACAGCAATACAATCTTCTCCGAATAACGAAATAAATTTCTTTTTTTCTATTACATACTCTTCATGCCAGTCATTTTGATATGGTTTAATAACGATTTGTTGTTCCATTTTATCCACCTTCTTATAATTATTTATTATTATATTTATAAAATTTCATGTGGTTAACATAGGATTTTTACAAAATATGTCGAATACTGAAATATACAACATAATTATAATAAATGTGAGGTATATTATGAAAGCTAATCCAGTTGAAATTCAGTTGAATCAAATAACATTCCAATTAAAAGAACATCATAATTTTGATTGGCTTACGAAATTAGGAACCGTATTTGCGGTTTTTGACCAGCAAGATTCAGGTAATCTATCTTTCGGTGTAGAAAAAAATGGGCATAAAAAATTTATTAAATATGCAGGAGTAAATACAATTGCATATAACGACAAGATCAGTGATGCAATTGATAGTTTAAAAAATTCAGTTTCCCTATACGAGGCATTAAAGCATGATGTGCTTATAAAACTAATTGAACATTTTCCAGTTCAATCTGGATATGTATTAATTTTCGATTGGTTTGATGGTGAATGTCTTCATTCGCATTGGAGTTTCCCGCCTCCTGAAAAATATACTAATCCAAGCTCTCCATTTTATAAATTTAAGCATTTATCAGTTATGGAACGAATTCAATCATTACATTCCATTTTTTCTTTCCATACATTTGTCGAAAAGAAAAACTATGTAGCAATAGATTTTTATGACGGTAGTATTTTATATAATTTTCATACAAATGAGACGAAGATTTGTGATATTGATTTATATTCCCAAAAACCATACGTAAATAAAATGGGAAGATTATGGGGTTCCTCGCGTTTTATGTCTCCTGAAGAATTCGAGCTAAATGCTATAATTGATGCAAGAACAAATGTATTTAATATGGGGGCAATGGCATTTACTCTCTTGGGTGGTGGAAAAGATCGCGCCTTTACAAAATGGGAAGCAAGTAAAGATTTATATGAAATAGCGTATCGTGCTGTAAATGAAAACCGAATTGAACGATATGCATCAATTGAAGAATTTTATGAAGAGTGGCTAAACGTGGCAAATGCTGAAAAGATATAAACCTATATTATTTAAACAAATATATAGTTTATACTAATATCATGTATAATATATATGAAAAGGAAATTCAAAATAATGGGGCAAATATTATGGACTTTGTTTATATTAATCAAAACGTATTAAATAATCTTCTTTACATTTTAAGTAGTATATTTATTTTTTATTTTATATATGATAGCGGTCGTTATTTGAAGAAATATAAAAAACTACTTATTATACTTTGTACGAGTGTCCCTCTTATTTTATGTATGCGCTATCCTATTTATATGGATGAAAGTTGTATTCATGATTTAAGACAAATACCGGTTATAATAGGTACACTTTATGGTGGCTTCCCTGTCGGTATAACATTGTTTGCTATTTTATTAATTACAAGGTTTTCATTTTATGGATTTAGCATGTTAACAATACTAGTTTATGGCACAATGTTTATCATTACAGCGGTCGCATCCACAAAATTTAATAAGTATAATAGAAAAATTAAAGTAGCTTATGGAATGTTTTTAACATTTTTTCTAGCGATATTTACAACTGTAATTGTATTAACTTTATCAGATTTTGAAGTGAATAATTTATACATTATTTATTTCATCATACTACCAACTTTTTTGATGTTATTTGTCATTTATTTTAATGAAGTTTTAAAAGACGCCGTATGTATGCGATCGAAGTTAATAAAAATGGAAAAAATGGAGATAGTTAGCCAACTCGCTGCTAGTATATCGCACGAGGTAAGAAATCCCTTAACTGTCGTAAAAGGATTTACTCAACTTTTAAAAACACCAAATTTAACTCCAGAATCAAGAGACGAGTATATTGAACATATACTTGAAGAGTTACATCGCGCCCAGGGAATTATTGATGATTATTTAACGTTTGCCAAACCTGCTTCAGAAAAATTAGATCATATTTCAGTAGAACAAGAGTTAAATCGAGTTTTAAATATGATCTTACCATTATGTAATATGAATACAATACATATTACAAAAGATTTCTCTAAGGCAACAATAGTTGGTAATAAACAGCACTTTCAACAATGTTTTTTAAACTTAATAAAAAATGGTATTGAAGCAATGCCTAATGGTGGTACTTTAAATATCTCCTCCTCTATTAGTAATAATAAAGTTATTATACGAATTGAGGATAGCGGAATTGGTATGTCACAAGAGCAAATAAATCGATTTGGCGAACCATATTTTAGTACAAAAACGAAGGGTACAGGTTTAGGTACAATGGTTGCTGTTAAGATCATCGAAACGATGCAAGGTAGTTTAAAAATCCGAAGCGTTATTAATAAAGGTACAACTTTGGCAATTACATTCCCAAAATGGAATACGAACCCATCTGAAAACAAATAAAAAAGGAGCATAAATGCTCCTTTTTTATTTGTTTCGATACATAAGTATCTTCTATGTTTTTTAAGTTTACATGTGTGGAGACTAATTAGAAATTAGTACCCTCCGCCCCAGCAGCTGCATCCAACGATAATTAATAAAATAAATAACACAACTAATAAAGCGAAACCTCCACCAAAACCACAAGAACCACCGTAACTCATACTTTCTCCTCCTTTTGGTTTGAAAACTAATAGGTCGTTGATCATTTTAACTGGTTCGTATTATACATTATGTAAATACCCTTTTTTTGAGCATGTCTACATAAAAATAAGTAAAAGCACTCATTTGAGAGTGCTTTAAAATGGATACCAAAAGTTTTGAAATACATGTAACTTTAAATATACTGCTACAATTAATATAAAAGCACCCACAAATAAAGCAATGAAATCCCCACTTTTCACTTTATTTGTATAAAACCACGTTCGTTTATCCTTTTTTCCAAATCCTCTTAAATCCATTGCATTTGAAACTGTATCGATTCTCTCTAAAGAATGAATAATTAAAGGCCAGAAAATTAAGACACGGTTTTTCATACGAATCCATAAACTTGCTTCTCCTTTTTCAAAAGCTACTCCCCTCGCCTCTTGTGCATGTTTAATAACTTTATATTCGGACTGAATATCAGGTATATAACGTAACGCAATATTTATTGCATAGGTTATCTTATAATGAATTCGAAATTTACTTAAGCTACTCACAAATTCACTTGGATCAGTCGTATAAATAAAAATAAGTGTAAATGGTAATAACGTAAAATATTTTAATGAAAGTGTAGCTGCATAAAATAATGTTTCATAAGTAATTGTCGCATATCCGATATGTAAAAAAGAAGTATATGATTCAGTTAATTCAGATCCATGGGTTGGTGTAATAAATAAAATCATGAGAGAATTTAATAAACTAAATGTAAATATAACACTAAAAACAATGAAAATTTTACGAAATGGAATTTTTGCAATTAAAATTCCGATACAGCCAATCATAAATACAATAAACAATATGCGAAAATCAAAAAACAAAAAAGTAAACGTCATACAAAAAATAAATAACAACAATTTCACTGCTCCATCCATACGATGAAAGTATGTACTATACATTTTCCTCCCTCCTAGTAACCTCAAAATAAAGTTCTATAAACCTTTCAGGGTATGCAACCCCACTAAATTTAACTAGCTTGAATAAAGAACTTTCCCTAAGTTTCGCTCTTTGTAACGTTTCTGAATGTCCTAATACGATAGACGAGGTATTATTCGCAATAATTTCCCCTTCATGTAAAACAATTGCTCTGTCTGCATATTCTAATGCGAGATTCATATCGTGTGTGATAAGAATAAAAGATATTCCCTTTGCAGCTAGTTTTTTAATAAACGACATAAACTGTTTATAATGATAATAATCTTGTCCCGCTGTCGGTTCATCTAAAATGATCAGTTTCGGATTTGTTGTTAGTACAGATGCGATCGTTACTCTCTTTTTTTGTCCATAACTTAATGCCTGGATTGGCCAGTTTCTAAATGGATACAAACCACAAATTTTTAACGTTTCTTCCGTTCTAAGCTTAATTTCTTCCTTTGAAACCTTTTTTAATTTTAATGTGAATGAAACCTCTTCTATAACAGTAGGTTGCGTAATCATATGATTTGGATTTTGCATCACATAAGATATGACTTCACCACGTTTACGAATAGACCAAGAATTAATATTTACCCCGTCAAATATAATCCTATCATTTTTTGTTTTGTTTATACCTATAAGACTATGAGCTAATGTTGATTTTCCAGCTCCATTATGACCTAAAAGTGCTATAATTTCCCCTTCTTTTATTGAGAAATTTACATTGTCTAATACTTTTTGTTTATTAGGATAGGAGAACGACAAATTTTCTACTTTCAATAATTCTTTGTCTGTAGGAGTGCTTTTACAAAAAATTTGCTTCTCCATCCACTCATTTATTGCGCTACTTACACTTTCTCTTTGAAGATTTTCAAGTGGATATATTACGGCATTATTACTATCAAAAGGTAATCTCTTTAATCCTTCTATGTACATAGGTTCTCTTAAGCCGATAGATGGTAATATATTTGACGTTAAAATCTCTTCTGGAGTGCCTATCGCAACAATTTCCCCTTCATCCATTAAAATGATTTTATCTAAATCCAGATTTAACATTTCTTCTATTCGGTGTTCAATAATTACAATTGTTTTATTATATTGTTTGTGTATATCTTTAATAAGTTCTATTGTATGTACGCTACTTACAGGATCTAAATTCGCTAAAGGTTCATCAAATAATAATATATCGGCATTTGTTGTTAACAACCCTGCTAGAGAAACAGTTTGTTTTTGCCCCCCTGATAATACATGTGGACTTTGTTTATGAAAAGAATGCATCTTTACCTTTTTTAATGAGTCTGAAACAATTTTTTTCATAGTGTTTTGATTTACACATTCATTTTCTAAATAAAAAGCTACATCTTCTTCTACTGTAAGACCAATAAATTGAGCATCTTGATCTTGCAAAATTGTTCCTATCTGTTTACTCTGTTCAAAAATACTCCCTTTCCTTGGGTCTTTTCCGGCAATTAAAATATTACCAGTACTAATCCCCCCATAAGAAAACGGGATTAGCCCATTGATACAATGAGCTAACGTTGACTTCCCTGAACCACTACGTCCAGCAATTAATACTTTTTCCCCAGGATATATATGAAAAGTAATGTCTTTTACAGTAGGCTGCGCCGCATGCTCATATTGAAAGCTGAATTGTTCAAAAGAAATAATTGGTTGCATGTTAACATCCCTACTTTTCAATTTTTAAATTTGTATGTTTCTTATTAGACTTAGCTAGACCTATTGTAATCGGCAATCCAAGAACTAAAAATACAATAACATCCGCAATTGTTGCTCCTAATACTTGTATAACAATTTTGTCAAACGGTTCTCCCATCACAATAATATCGAATGCGCCAGCAAATATAATAGCAAAGACAATACCAAGTAACCCAGCGATAGCTAAATAAGAAATATCTCCCTTATTATACGTCCCGTTTTTTACACTAAAGCCAACTCTTTTTTGTATGAGTCCCATTGCAAATCCGATAATGCCTGAACTAATAACCCACCCCCACCAAATACCCCAACCAGCGATTGTATCCGTTACGGTATGACCGATAAGTCCTATTAACAATCCTGCCACTGGACCGAATAGCGCTCCAAAAACAGTTAAAATAGCTAATGCAGGTTTAATAAATGTATTTGGTGCAATAGAAAATCCCCAAAGACCTAATATGCCGTATAATGCTGCTCCAATTCCGATTGCTACTACTAACTTTGTTGATAATTTGTTCATTACAATTCCCCTCTCGTATTAGTCAACTTTTATTACTCTATATTTATTTTGAAAATGAATTATGCATTGACACTCCCTTTCTATACAACAAAAAATGACCTCTTATATAAGAGGTCATTTTCTTTCACGTTCAAGAATCCTCTTATCTTCCAAAAAACACATTGTGTCCTTTGCGGAATTAGCACCTTCCTATAAATTTACATAGGGGTTGCTGAGGTTTCGTAGGGCCGTACCCTCCACCTCTCTGGATAAGTATTAATTTGTAATTCGTATTATGGCACTTATAAGTGTAAATTTCAACACTTTTCTAATTATTTTTATTTTTCGTTTAACGGCACATTTAAATCATTGTATTCTTATCGGAATTATGAAATAATAAATTCAAAATAGTTACGGGAGGAATGTACGATGAAAGTAATCGGTTTAATTGGTGGACTAAGTTGGGAATCTACATCGTTATACTATAAACATATTAATACACTTACACTCTCTCAATACGATCAAAATGCGAAGCTTGTTTTATATAGTATGGACTTTGGTGAAGTAACTACTTTATTACAAAACCATCAATATGAAGAAGTGAAAAACGAGTTAGTCACAGTTGCCAAAAAGGTTGAAAAATCGGGAGCTGAATGTTTATTAATGTGTTCCAATACGGTCCATTTATTTGCTGAAGACGTAGAACAGGCAATATCAATACCGCTCCTTCACATCGGTGATGTAAGTGCAAAGAAAATGGTAGAACAGAATATAAAACGTATTGGACTATTAGGAACGAAACAAACGATGGAACAAGACTTCTATAAATCACGTCTAGCGAATTATAATATTGAGACAATCATTCCAAATAAAGAGGAAAGAAATTTTATTCATCATGTTATTTTAAATGAATTAAGTAAAGGAATTATTTCAGAAACATCTAAAGAAAAGCTATTACAAATTACAAAATCATTAATTCAAAATGGTGCAGAAGGCATATTACTAGGATGTACTGAAATTCCTTTGCTTATTTCTCAAAACGACCTTACTGTACCTGTTTTTGATACTGCTTTTTTACATGCAAATACTGCTGTGCAATTTGCAGGATAATAATATAAAAGCATAAAGGTAGAGCCTCTATGCTTTTATATTATCCACACTATTTATTTAAAAGAGATTTAATAACTGCGATCGCTTCTTTTGAACCACCACATTCTGAAAAACTATCTTTCAGTTTTCGTATACCATGCTTATACTTTTCATTTGAAAGAACGTCTGTTACTGCTTCTTTTAAAGTTTGCACATTAACATACTCTTTCAATAACCTATGTGCTGCTTCTAATTCGGTTAATCTTTGTGCTATCATTGGCTGGTCTTTATCATGTGGAATTATAACAAATGGGACATTAAAATAAATAGCATCGTGTACGCTATTCATGCCGCCATGTGTAATAAAAACATCTGCTTCACTTAATACTTCTGATTGAGGTACGTATGAAGCAATTATAAAATTGTCTGGCGCTTTCTTAATTTTAGAACGATCATTTCTATCACCAATTGCGATTACAACTATCCCATCAAAATCCGAGAAAGTATCAATGCAAGTATTAAAGAATGGTTCGATTCCTTCAAGCAGTGTTCCCATTGAAATATAAATAACTTTCTTATCTTTAAGCGATTCAAGTGGAAATTCAACATTTGTTTTACGCGTTGAAATACTCGGCCCAATAAAAATGTTATTTTCTCCGAACAAATCGCTATTAGGTTGGAAATAACGACTTGTGTACACGAGAGTAACATCTCCCTTGTTATGCATAAATTGAAGATTATTTTTAGGCTTTACTCCAAACTCACTTTCCATTTGATATAGTAACTTTTTAGAAAGTTCATCAGGTCGGAATTGTTTTTTTGCATTAGGATGAAAAGGTAAAGTCTCCAAAAATTCAGTAGGAATTAAAAATATAGGAGAAGAAACTATACCTGGAATTTGTAAATACTCCTTTACTAACTCTCCAGCACCAAATATATCATAAATTACGAAATCAAAATTTATACTTTCACATAATTGTTTCGTAATTTCTAATATAAATAAAGAAGTTTGAACGTGTACATGAAAGAAAGAGTTCAGTCCATCTGAAGTTTCAGTATCAATAGAAATATCCTTTAATAAATCTGAATGGGTATATACAGTAGCTCCCAAATCTTCAATTCTGCCTTTAAAGTGTTCTGTTGTAACATAATGTACGTGATCCCCCCGTTCAGTAAAGGCTTTGACTAAACTTAATGTAGGATTTACATGTCCCTCTGCCGGAAAATTAACCACTAAAATATTTAGCACTTATTTCTCACTCCTTACAATTCAATGATCTTATTAATCATACTGTAATTATTACAGTCAATCTTGCTCTAATAGTCCTAATGTACTTACTACATTAGGTTGATAAATAATTATCAGTTATTAACATAAAAAAGGCATCTACATAAGTAGATGCCTAACCGTGATAAGGAGTGTTCTGTGAGGTTAGAATAAGCATTTCAGCTTGTCCTATGCTATCAATATATGATTTATTTTATAAAACGTGAATAATTAATAGATTAATTTCACACCTAATTTTCAGTCTATTTCTATATTAAAACGTCTCTAGTTTATATACACACTAGAGACGTTTCACAGTATTTAATTTTCTACTTTTGACACTTCCCCAGATAATCGATTGGTTTTCAATTCAAAATAAGCATCTAAAACTTCTTTTCCGATATCAGAGTTAATGCCAGATTTATCATTAATAACCCATGGCACAACTACAGAAAATGCTACTTCCGGATTATCATATGGCGCATATCCTGCTAACGTTAAATTATAACATTCTCTTCTCTCTCCCTTTTCATTCCTTCCAATATCACTTTCTCCACCGTATACTGTCTGTGCTGTCCCTGTTTTACCTGCTGGTTTATACGATGCTTTTTGGAACGCCCTTACTCCTGTTCCATCACCCTCTTGGAATACCTTTCTAAATCCTTCTTTTACTTGATTTATATATTCCTCTTTCATATCAATTTTATTTAAAACGATTGGTTCTACTGCATGCACAACTTTACCAATCTCATCTTTTTGCGACGTTTGCTCTCTTACTTCTTGAACAATTTGTGGCTTCATACGATATCCACCGTTTGCGATTGTTGAAATATACTGTACAAGCTGAAGTGGTGTATATGTATCATATTGTCCAATAGAATAATCTAATAAGAAACCAGGCTGATTATCTTTTTTACCAATTTGTCCAGCTGTTTCATTCGGTAAATCGATACCGGTTGGAACACCTAATCCAAATTGCCTGAAATAATACCTCATTTTATCAAAATACTCCTGTTTAATATTTAATGAACTATTTTTCACATAATCCACACCTGCAATTTTTAATGCTATATTAAACATATACACGTTTGAAGAAACTTGTAGCGCTCTTAGGTCGTCTATATCCCCAAAATTTTTCCAAGACTTCTTCTCCTTAGTACCTTTAAACTTCATAGGTGCATCATAAAAATTAGTACCTGGTGATATCGCTTTCGTTTCAAATCCAGTTAAAACTGTCGCACCTTTCACTGTTGATCCCAGCTCATATGAACTAGTCATTGTACCTAATGCATAGTCTTCAACTTCTGTTTTCCCGTCTTTTTCTACAAGTCTTTTCCCGGCCATTGATAATACTTGTCCGTTTTTCGGATTCATCATTACAACGAAAGCACGGTCCAACATGGATTCTGATCCTTTATATGCCTTTAATATTTTTTCTATACTTTCTTCTACTTTTTTCTGCAGCTCCATATCTATTGTTAAAGTTAAGTTCTTACCGCTCTTTCCCTCAGAAATTGTTTCCGTTCTAATTGTAGTACCTTGTTTATCGGCAACGCTTCTTACTTCTTTTTTTGTACCATGAAGTACATCTTCGTATTGCTGCTCGATGTAACTTTTTCCAATCCTATCATTTCGGCTATAATCACGTACCAAGTAATAATCTAATCGTTCACTTGGTAACCCTTCATCGGAATTAGAAACATTTCCAAGAACGGATCGGAATAATCCATCATTTACATACACTCTCTCCCAATCAACCGATACATCTACACCTGGGAAATTCGCTAAACCTTCACTAATTATAGTAAATTCCTTTTCACTAACATCTTTTTTAATAATTTGAGGAGCCATTTGATAACCAGAAGTCATCTTACTTTTAATAGCTAATACTTTTATATCTTTATCTGTTAATTCCTGAAGATTCTTATCTGTAACTCGTTTTCTTTTTAACTCTTCTATTTTTTTATCTAGATTTTTCCCGGTAATATCTTTATCTTTGAACTTATTTATTTCTTTTTTAGATACTAATTCTTCGGTTAGTGTCGGATTTAATTGCATCCAAAAATCTTTCTTATCCGTCTCAGTTAGTTTATCTATATCTTCTTGTGGCATTTCAATTATGTCTGCAAGTTGTCTTGCAGTTTGTAATATATCTTCTGATTTTACGCCTTTCATCTTCGTGTACGTGATTGTGCGTAAAGATTTATTGTCAACAACTGGATTCCCTTCGCGATCAAATATTTTCCCGCGCGGGACGGAAAGACTCACAGTTGCATTTTCTCTCTTTTTCACTTCATTTTTATAGGTCTCACTATCGATAATTTGTACTTTCCCTAACTTTATAATCATTGTAGAAAACAATAAAAATACACAAAGAAATAAAATATTTAACCGCGTCGGTATTGCTCTACCTGTTTTCCCTTCTTGCTTTTTCACCTTGTCATAATCTCCTCCTTACAGTATTTCTAATAATAATTGAATCTATATATTAAAAATAATGCACATTTTCTATGCATTACTTTGCACAAATATTAATATACCGATAAAAACTTAATAGAAATTAAAACAAAGGTTAAGAAAAGGTAAAGTTTACTAAATTAAATATAAAAATACCCAATGAAAAAAGTTTTTTTCATTGGGTATTTAATCGTTTATTTAAGAGTTAATACTAGAACGTATCGATATACATCTATCATCACAATTTGATAGAGATTCTTTACTCTGAACTTTCGGCAAGTAAATCGTTACTGTTGTACCGACACCAACCTCACTCATAATACTTATATTCCCTTGGTGACTTTCAATAATTTTATAACTTAACATTAATCCAATACCAGTACCTTTTTCTTTCGTACTATAAAAAGGCTCACCTAATCTCTTAATTCTTTCTTCAGGTATTCCTATTCCTTCATCAATTACATGAATAATGACACCATCATCGTTTATTTCTTTTATGTGAATTGTAATCTTTCCACCATTTGGCATAGCTTCGATAGAATTTTGCAAAATATTAATAAATACTTGTTTCAATTGATTTTCTGAGCATTCAATATTTATATCGTTGGATTCTGCATATAATTCGACTTGAATATTTGTCATAATTGCTTTTGTATTCATTAACGATACGACATTTTTATAAATTTGATAAATATTTTTTTGTTCTGTATTCATTTCATCTGTTTTAGCAATTGATAAAAACTCTTGGAGAATCGCTTCTATTCTTTCAATTTCAGAAAGCATAAGATCAAAATATTTTTCTTGATCCTCTTTATTAATTTGGAATAACTGTATAAACCCTTTAATGACTGTTAATGGGTTCCTCACTTCATGAGCAACACCAGCTGCTAATTGACCGATTGCTGCAAGTGTATCTGATTTATTTAGCAATTCTTCTGTCTTTTTCCGTTCTGTAATATCGCGTACAATGATCATAATTTTATCATGTAATAATGGTAAGCATCTAGCTTCAAAGAAATCGACGCTCCCAGTAATTGTAAGTGGATATTCAACAATGACATTCGTTCCTTTTTCCTTCACTTGATGAATTGCCTCCTGGAACTGCTGTGCAACTGGAGATGGTAATACTTCGAAAAACTTTTTCCCCATAAAAGCTTCTGCCGGAACGTAAAACTTTGAAGGGGATCCGGCTTTATAATCTATAATTGTGCCATCATCTTCTGTTAAGAAACATAAATCTGGTAACGCTTTAAAAATCAATTCCAATTCAGACGTTTGTTGTTTTAACTGCTCTTCTATCGCTTTTAAATGTGTAATATCTACACCGACAGCCCAGTAGCTATATCCCGTTACAGGAAACTGTTCTGATATATTGGACCACATGATTGTTTTGGTTTCACCATTTTTACATGTTAAGTGCATTTCCCAATCTCTGAAATTTTTTCCACAAGTTAAAAATTTCGTTTGTATTTGCTGACGATAATTATGATCAGGATACAATAACTGAAGTGCATTTGGATTCCCTATTATTTCTTCGGCCGTATAACCTGTTACAATTTCACACTCCCGATTCCACAAAACAAAATCTCCATTATAATCAAGCGCATCAACCATAACAGGCATGTTTTGTAAAATCGTATGTAGTTCCTCCTCTTTTCTAGAAAGTAACGTGGTATTTTGACTTTGAAATACCTTTGTTGATCCATCAATAATTAGATTTGAAAGCATTTCAAAGTATTTTTGACAATTGAAAATTTCGCTTTTGTTTGACCATACTACAAAAGATCCTAGATGTTGATTGTATAAAAAAATGGGGATTTCAATTTTGGGAAGTTTACATATTTTCGTCTCATTTATTCCAAAAGAAAATATACATTCTTTTTCAGCATCAAGAAGTTGATGTGATATGTTGGTTAATTTATAAAACTGTTCTGCCATGGTTTCTATTGTACTCACATCAATAAGTTCCATTAGCCGCGCATTCATTCCTTTTTCACCTCAATATGTAAAATTAATACAAATTCAAAATTTATACTTCTCCATTATACGAAGAATGTGCGTATAGGTATATAGCTGTAGAATAATTATTCGAACAAATTTTATTTTTCAATTAAAAACCAAAAAAATTTGTATAAAAAATAAACCTTCAATTCATTTGTATTTTGCTCAGCTACACATGGTTTTGATATAAGAGTCATATACACCACTTTTAGTAGTATAAAAATACAAAAAATATAAAGTTCATAAAATTTTCACAATTATTTTGAAAAATATAAACATTTATTCCAGTATATTCTATATAATAAAATGTAATAAGGCTTCTATGAATCTCATAGAATACCTTACCCCTAATAAAAAGAAAAAAGAATCTATGTAGATTCTTTTTTCTTTTTTTATTACATTATATATTTATATAAAGCATGTGCAACACCATGTTCTTCATTTGATAAGGTTTCGTATTGACACATCGCTTTTATTTCTTCGACTGCGTTCCCCATTGCAATTGATATGTTTGCTTTTTCCATCATCGATACATCGTTTAGCCCATCACCTATCGCTACAGTATTTTCAACTGGAATATTCAGATGTTCTGCTAAAGTATATAATCCATTTCCTTTTTGAGCGTCTCGGTGATTAATCTCTAAATTATGCCAATACGAAGATGTAATTGCTAAATCAGTATTATGCAGAAACGCTGCTTTTAACTTTTTTAATTTTTCTATGTCATAAGAAAATGGTAAAAGCTTATGCACATGTATATCAGTTTCTACAATTGGTTTACAACTTTCTGCACTATGAAATGCTGTATGTTCAAGATATAATGCTGCAATCGTTTCTAACTCTTTCAAATCAAAATTTTCTTTTGAATTCTTCACATATTCTATCTCATTACGCACACTCTCTACTCCATAATCTGGTACATATACACCTTTATTAGTATAAAGCTGATAATATAAGCCATTCTCTTCAAGATAGTCTACAATCTCAAGTGCCTGCATATTTTGAATTGGATATCTCTTCATCATTTTTTTATCTTTATATATAAGTGCACCATTTTCCGCGATAATTGGACAATCTAAATTAACTTCTAACAACAATCGTTCAATGTCGACGATAGAACGTCCTGTACAAATTGCAACAACATGACCAGCTTCCTGACATTTTCGAATTGCTTCTGCATTTTCTTTACTAATCATTTTATTCCCCGAAAGAAGAGTTCCATCTAAATCAATTGCGATTAATTTCATTATTTCTTCACCACTTTCTATAAATACACGAGTTCTTATTAAACAAAAGGTATCGTTTTCATACTGATCTCGTGAAGTACTCCTTATTTATAATCTATGAAAAGCGTTTCAGGTCAAGAAATAATTAAAAATAAAATCAAAAGCTTTTCTATAAAAAGAAAAGCTTTTGATTTTAAACTATGAACTATAACTAATATATTTTGTCTCACACATGTACACATTCTTTTCTTCAGTTGGGACATATATTTTAAACTTTTCTAAACGTTTTCCATAAACATGAATTGTGACAACGCTTTCATTTTCGGATATTTCAAGAATATGACAATCAGCTGGTGGAATGACTTTATCTGTTTCGCCTTCTCCCAAATAAAGATTTCCTGTATGTGTTAAATAAACAAGTGAATTTTCAAGCTGCTTAGTTTGTATAAAATTCTGCACCATTATCCTTCCTGTAAAAACTCCTTCTACTCCCCATGTACCATCATGATCATGTAAAGGTGTAGATTGTCCATCTTTCCATACAAGAGCTAATACTTCAAAACGATTTAAAGGATCTTCATATAACAAGTGTCGTGCATACTGAGCCGAATTCGCCTTCTGTTTTTCTAACGGAAGCCATGTTTTCTTTTCTAAAAGTTCTTCTAGTAATTTTTCAATCGCACAAACAATTTGATCTTCTAATAAATTACTATCAATTAAATCCGTTACAGCTTTAATAAATGTTTGAAACGTTTTACTTCCATTACACGTTAACATAAACGTCCTCCTCTATTCTTTTTCACACACCTCCATACTAAACAACCTACCAAAAGTTTACAATTGAGAAATAAAAAAGCAAGGTACAATAATTTTGTACCTTGCTGCACAGTTTTATTGAAGTTTTAAGCTAATAGGTAAGAATTTTAAAGTTTGTTCATTTTCCAATATACATTTTTCTAAATTGAAAGATGAAGATAACTCTATTTTTTCAAAAGCATTTATAAAAGTTTTTAATGCAATCTCAGCTTCCAAGCGTGCAAGTGGTGCCCCTAAGCAAAAGTGAGGACCTTTACCAAAGGTTAAATGCTTTTCATTTCCTATTCTGTGTAAATTAAACTCAGAAGCTTGTAAGAATTTTTTCTCATCTACATTTGCTGCACTTACCCATGCAACAATCATTTGATCCTTTTTCATTAAAGGTCCAAATATAGTGGTGTCCTCTGTAATCCTCCTAGCTAATGTAACGGGAAAGCGATAGCGTAATACTTCCTCAATCGCTTTTGAAATTAATGTAGGTTCTTTTCTTAACTCTTCATATATTCCAGGTGAATCCACTAAAAAGCAATAAAAGCTATTAATAATTAAATTTGTAGTTGTTTCATTACCTGCCGCTAATAAGCCTAAAGAAAAAGTAACTATTTCTTCATCGGTTAATCTTTCGCCTTCATATTCAGCTCGTATTAAATCTGAAATAATATCGTCGGTTAAATGATATCTTTTCTCTTGAACAATTGGAAGCAGATACGTTTTAAATTCATTTAACGCAATTCCTTTTTCTACATCCAAATCGTTAAATTTTTCTTTACTATATGGCATAAATAAAATATCAGACCATTCTTTAATTTTTTTACGGTCCGTTGTTGGCACTCCTAATAAATCGGATATGACGGTAACAGGTAACGGTGCAGCAAACTCTTCAACGATATTAACCTCACTATATTTTCCTATATGTTGTACAAGTTCATTTGCGATAGACTGTATTCGAGGTTTCCATTGTTCTATACTTCTTGGAGTAAATGCTTTAGAAACTATTGAACGTACATTGCGATGTTCTGGTGGATCAGTAGAGTTTATATTTATTCTCGTTTCTAAAGGTGGGATTGCGAATTGTCTTCGTTCCCTTCTACTTGAAAATAAGCGATAATCCGATAAAACTCGATTTACATCATCGTATAAAAAAACATTCCATACATCCTGCTCCTCATCATAATGAACCGGATGATTGTCCCTCATAAATTGATACCACTCATACGGATTCCACAATTCTTCTTTTGTTTTCAGCTTTGAAATTTCATGAACTAAAATCACATTTTCAGGCGAAGCCATAGTTCTTTCCTCCCTTTTCTTTTACAATAAAAGTGATAGGTCGGTAGTTCAAAGTTGTATAATCTAACATATGTTATTTTAACATATGCTAAAGGGGATTTTTCATTGGAGAACTTGAGAAATATATAAGGGGGATTTTTATGTACGTTGACATTTTATTACTAGCAGAATTAACGACTGGACCAAAACACGGATATGAAATAAAGAAAAATGTTCAAAATCGGTTAGGTGAGAATTTCGAATTAAATCATAATACACTGTATCCCGCACTTCGGCGCTTCGAAAATATGGGTGCTATAACGAAAAAAATACATAAACAAGTCGGAAAACCAAACCGAAATATGTACGACATAACTGAAACAGGAGAAGAAATTTTTTCTGAAATGTTAAGAGAGTTTCCCGAAAAGATTGCGACAAATAACGCTGAATTCCTTGTGCGTATCGCGCTATTTGAAAAACTTAATTACGAAGCTAGAAAAGAAATTTTAACAATACGCCAAGATGTACTACATAAACAGCTTACTGCTATTCAATCTTTAAATATTAGCTCCTCTTTTATTACAGAAGTCATTGAATTTAGTAAATCGCGTATTGAACATGAATTACATTGGATTGCATCACTTATGAAGAAAATATAAAAATTAACAAGAAAAGTTAAAAATAATGAATGAAAATGAGATTTATTATCAATACTAGTATTAATAAAAGGGCAACCACGATTTGGCTACCCTTTAAAATTTTATATTTCTGGATCGAAAGTTTTGCAATCTGTTTCTTCCGTAGTTGATGCTTGTTTCCCTTTATTACTTACTACATAAATTGCATCTGCACTACATTTATTGCCGTTAGCCCAAAATTTACAGTTGTTTACTTCACATAAAACGTCTTGTGCCATAGTATCACACCTCCTTGTTCTATTATCATTAACAAAATTCGGAGGTATGATACTCTTTAGAATGCATTTTTTATTCCCTTTTTAGTATTCTTAATGGTTCAATATCTCCTCGTACAATAGCATCTATATTTTCAGTTATTTTTTCAATGTCAAAATGCCACCATTGAATTTGCAATAATTCTTCTATTATTGTATTTGTAAATCGTTCCTTTATTTTATTTGCAGGGTTTCCACCAACAATTGTATATGGTGCAACGTCTCTAGTCACAACAGATTTAGCTGCTATTATTGCACCATCGCCTATTCTTATTCCGGGCAAAATCGTGGTATCCATACCAATCCAAACGTCATTTCCTATAACTGTATCACCTTTATATGGCAAATTAGACAAACCAGGTGTATACTTCTCCCACCCATTTCCAAAGATATTAAATGGGTATGCCGAAAATCCATCCATCCGATGATTTGCTCCATTCATAATAAAAGTAACTCCATTTGCAATACAACAAAACTTTCCAATAGTAAGATGATCTCCAAGAAATTCATAATGATGTAATACTCGATCTTCAAATGTCTCTCCATCTTTCGCATCATAATAAGAATAGTCACCAACGAGTATATTAGCTTTCGTTATTGTATTTTTTATAAAATGAACATTTTGATTTCCTTCAATTGGGTATTTTACATTTGGATTAGGATTCATGTTGCACAGCACTTCCTTTACCATTCATTTCACTTTCTACCGCTATTACTGGCTTTAAATTGTATATAGGTAAAATAAATAATAATCCAATTATAAATAGTAAAGCTGTGCCCTCATACATCGTACTTAATGAGAACACCTCTTTTAATGAACCAGCTACACTCATTGTTACTACCATTGAACCGGTGAATAGTGGACTTAAAATGCCATTTACACGACCAATAAAATCAGTATCGCTATTTTGAATAATGAGCGTATTAATACCTATTTGGATACACGGAAGAGCTAACCCACTAAAAAGTTGTGCTGTAAGTGTCACCCATAAATTCGTCGAATAACCTATTATACCAATGCCAATCGCCTGACCGAGCATCCCTACAATTAACATCTTTTGCGGTGCAACATTTTTCGCAAATACCATCGCTAAAGCGCCGCCAACAATCATTCCTGCACCATTTACTGTTAGTAACCATTGTAAACTCTCTTTAGATAACCCTAACTGCTCAGTTACAATAAATATACCAAGTGGTTGAATTAAACCGATACCGAGTCCTGCTGCCATAAAACAAAGCCCTAGCAAAGTTAATGCTTTTTTCTTTTTGACATACTTAATACCATCCTTCATCTCCTGCCACAGAGTGATATCTTTCTTTTCTACGTCGTTTTCAAGATCTTTCGGAAGAAATAACAATACAACTGCCGCAAGTAAAAACGAGATACCTGTTATGATGATTGAAATGTAAATTCCAAAACTATGAAAGATAAATGTTCCAAGAATCGGTCCTAATACCATAAAAATCGCAAATATTGTTTGATATATTGACATCGCTAATTGGATTTGTTCCGTTGATAAATGCTGTTTAAACAATTTCATACCTGATGGTTGAGAAAACTGCGAAAGGATTGCAGAAATAAGCGTAACAAAAAACACGATTTTCCATGTTCCAAACATAAGTGTAATTAATACAGCGAATACGGAGATAGAACTTAACGTCTCACACCATATCATTGTCTTCTTTGGCTTCCACCTATCAGCAAAGGTTCCACCAATGAATGAGAAAATAAAAATGGGAGCAAACTCAGCAACCGAAATCATTGAAATAGCAAAAGCATCACCTTTCGTCATTTCCATTACATACAGTAATACCGCAAAGTTCCGAACCCATATACCAATTTGTAAAAATAATGCTGATGCTAAAATTCCCTGTACAAATCTATTTTTCAATACTTGTGATACCCCATGATTTTGTTTCGTTTCTACATTTGTCGACATAAAAAAGCCTCCTATTTCATGTTCTGAACAGGAGGCAGCACAAATCATATAAAAAGACTATATATTCGCAGAGCGAAATACATCCCTTTTCTATACATGTACAGACTAATCCTATTCAGAAGAATATTTCGTTTTTTAACGAAGATCTCTTACAAATAGAATTAGTTGATCATTGGGATGTTTTCACCCTTCCGTTTCGAATTTAAATAACACATAGATACTCTATGTAAATCATTTTCGATGTATGCATGTCTTAAAATAAATATTCTAGAATGTTAATAGTAATTCCTCTAAAGAACGCATTAAATAATTACCTTGCCATTTAATGTCTTCACGATTCCCTTTTATTTGGATTTCAGGCATTCGATTAAACAAAGTAGTAATAGCAATCTTTGCTTCCAAACGAGCAAGTGGAGCGCCTAAGCAGAAATGGCTACCGTGTCCAAAGGCAATATGACGATTATTCTCCCGAGTAATATCGAAGACTTCTGGGTTTTCAAATACTGTTTCATCGCGGTTTGCCGAAGCTAATGCAATGACAACCATATCTCCTTTTTGGATTGTTTGTTCGTGAATTTGAAAAGGCTCAGCCGCCCATCTTCCAGTTGTAATCTCAACTGGAGAATAAAAACGTAATCCTTCCTCAATAGCTAAATCAATTAATTTCGGATTATCTTTCAATAACTGTAATTGATTTGGATTTTCAAGAAAAGCTAATACTGTATTTGTAATTAAATTCACTGTTGTCTCGTGTCCTGCAACGATTAACAGCATTATCATTGAATATAGCTCTGGAGCACTAAGTTTATGCCCTTCATTTTCTGCAAGTATTAGCGCACTAACCAAATCTTCTTTTGGATCTTTTCGTTTTACATCAACTATATATTGAAGATATGTAATAAACTCAGATAGTTGTTTTTCGGTTTCTTTTATTTCTTCAGGTGTTTCTGGCGATGCAATGACAGCATGAGACCAAATTCTAAATTTCGCTTGATCCTCTTTTGGAATGCCAAGCATGTCGCTTATTACAATTATCGGTAATGGGAACGAATAATCATCCACAAGATTTAATGTGCCTTTTCGCTCTATTTCATTTATTAAATCGTCCGCTATTCTTTGAATTCTTCCGTCTAATTGTGTAATCATCTTCGGTGTAAAAGCTTTTTGAACTAAAGATCGTAACCGGCTATGATTAGGTGGATCTGAATTTAACATGTGTGTTGTTAAATGATCACTATTATCAACGGAAAGATACATGTTCGTTGTATCTTTGGGAAACACATTTGCCAAATCTTTTTTCAAACGATTATCTTTTAAAAGTGGCAGAGCATCTTCATATCTTGTAATCAGCCATTCTTTACCGAGTTCGACTTCATTTACAAACAATAAAGGTTGCATTTTTCGCGATTCTTTATAAATTTCATATGCATCTTCTTTAAACTGAGCTGAAGCTAAATTAATGCCATCTTCTATTCTTCGGCCAACTTTATTTTTCATTGACATTGTATTCCCTCACTCTCATTTGTTTTTTGAAAACCAACCAACATATGCATTATACTCTAATAAAAACGTGAAAATTGTAAATTTTCACCCAAAATCTTACTTCGTATATTGAAAAATAAAAAAGTGAGAGAGTAGAATAATTTTACTCTCTCACTTCTTTTTATGCGAAGCACATAAAATTACTAATTTGTTGATAGCGGTAGCTTACTTTACGGCGACGACCACCTTGCCAAGTATAACCTGATACCCCGTTTCTTCTTACTTCAGTCGGGAAGAACCATAAGTCCCTTCCGAAAGGGCCAGAACGATGTAAACGTAAATATCCCCATCTTCCTAGACAGTTACACATCCATGATTTCATATTGCCTGCTTGTGCTGGAGAAGCAAATGTAGATGGTAACGATGGCGCTTGTGACGGTGGTGGTGAAGTTGGAGCATCTTCTGCATCATCGGGTCTATAATCTTCTTGTTCCATATCTCTCATTTCATTTAAAGATTCATAATTGTATTGTTGTGGATTATAATACATTGCTTGATCATATGGATAATTTTGCTGGTTATACATATTAACAAATCACCTTCTTTTCATTCATTACCTTTAACATTTATATGTGATATGCCCTCTATAGGAAGCTTATGTATAGCCTAAATTCAATAAAAAATAAAACTCGTATTTTTAAAATACGAGTTTTTTCATAAAAAGAATAGATATATTATTTTCTCAACTTCACACTATAAAAGCGCATTTCATTTAACGAACCTTCAAATTCAAAAACTTCTTTTTTTATTAATTCCTTTAAGCGATATTCTAAAAACGTATCGCCAACTGATTGCTTTACAAGACCAAGCGCCTCACCAATTACTCTAGGAGCTTTTAGGAAGTCACAATCAGCACCTACACTTTTCGCACATTCAATCATAAATTGATCAAAATAATCTTCTTGTACAGAATGCACTTCATTTTCTATCCAAACTCTTAAAAACTCCGTGCTATTCGATAATTGATCCCATTCATATTCATACTGTATTCGTTTTTCTTCCGTTACATAAGGAAATTCTGCAAAACTTTTTTGGAATAGAGATAAACTGTCAGGTGATAATTCCCCTGTTCCACGAATAGCATACTCTTTTTTTAATATTTCTTTACTTGCTTCAGACGTATTAATAACGCGAATGTTTTGCTTATCTTTTAATTGCGCCATTACAAAACATAGGCCTACATGTTCATGTGCATTATTAGCTTTCCAAATTGTAATAGGCGTTTCACTAGGAATAGCGTGTAGTTCTTCCATAGTTTCTAGAAACCGCGGTAAGTATTCCTCTTCAAAATAACTATCATAAGCGGTTAAGTTGTTTACTAACCATTTCTGTCTTGCAAGTTGTCCCTCATTCATATGTAACTTGTTTATCGGTCCAATTGAAAAGAATTCAGAAAATACGACAACCCTCTCTTCCAATCGTTCTTCTTGCCCCAGCATATGTTTTAAACATCCAGCTGTTGAATCATCAAAAGCAATATGTATATGTGAGCTTTCTTTAACATTTCTTTTATAAGATGTATTACTCGTTAGTTGTTTAGGAATATCCATCAAATTTTTAATGGTATCTTCACTATAGTTTTCTTCTAACAAATTTAACTGAATTAGAATACTTTGAAGTAAATGTTTTGCTTCATCTTCGTACATATCTTCTACAACATTTTTGATTTTATCTATCACATAAATCCCTCTATTCATTTCATAAATAACGTAGATTATAGTGTATCATTTTAGTATCGTCCTTTAAAAGTTTTTTTAAGTAAAGGCAGTTATTAATCAAATTGCTACAGCTATCTACTTTTCCGCCAAAATCTCTCCCTACAATTCTTAATTACTAAATACCCCTTTGTAAATCCTTTTATTTAAATGTATAATTATATAGAAAATAAAAATATAGGAGCTATATGTATGGGGAAAGTATTTACTACTTATAAACATTATTTAAAAAATTGGAGATTTATATTTATTTGTATATTACCTGTTATCGCCTTATTATATGTTTTCGATGTCATCTTCGAATTACTATTTCATCAAGATTTCTATTTATCTAACTTACTTTTTGCTATTATATTATTTTTAATATTTATTAACATCAAAGATATGTTTAAAATTGAAAGTTCAAAAGCAGGATAAAAAAAGAGCACCCTGTAATTAGATGCTCTCATGTGATAGAGGTTTTTTCTGAGTATTAAGTAGGACACGAAGGTCTTGTCCTACTAGATAATATATGCTTGTACTTATTTTATTGTGCATCTATTACACATCAAATACATACGTATTGCTAAAAATTTTTCTCATATATTCATTGTACAATTATCATATTTATAAATAAAAAACATCCCTATGGATGTTTTTTATTTACCGATTTTTAAGCTTCCATAAACTTAGCCGGTACACCAATTTTTTCAACTACAGAAGATATATTAGTAGGATTAATCATTACATTTTCAATACTAACTAATTTATTTTCTAATAGTCCATTCTCTGTAGTAATAAGTTCTTCAAATCGATCTAGAGTCATCGAAAATTTGTGTTCACTTCCGCCATTCATACAGACTTTTACATACTTCATAGTGTCACCGCCTTTCATAATAATCTATATTTCGATAAGAAGACGCTTACATCCTTTTTATTTCCTACTAGATTTATCACTTTTACTCCTTGCTAATTCACGTTTATTTATTTTAAAGAAAGCAAGTACTATTTTATGTTCACGTTATTATTGTTAGTAAGAATGATAAAGATAAAAATGCACAAAGTGGTATATATAAAACAGTATCCATTCTAGCAAATTGCGTATCTTTTTTTCGCTTAAAGATACCAAAATAATGAAACTCACCAATTACTCTTATGAAAAAAACAATCATACAAATCCAGGCTCCAAATTGAACAAATATATTAGGAACTGCGAAATGAACAACGTTTGTTTTTTGTAATAAAATTATAGCTGCCATACTTAATAATAATGCAATGAACAATGTCATTCCTGTACCTGGTATAAATGCCTTTTCTCCAGATTTTGTTGGAATAACACTATTTGTTGCCCACTTACCTCCGAAAGCCCAGTAAACATGTAAAAAGCTAACTAAAAATAATATACAGACAGAAATATATGTAATAATAAGCATTTTGTCCTCCCATTATTTTATTTAAGTCCTCAACTTTAGAGTATGCTATGAATTCCGCATTAGCAATATATATTTAATTACATAAAAAACCCTTTAATGATAAATCATTAAAGGGTTTACTGAAATTTCTTATATATTGTACCTATTTCTACGACGTTCCATCCTTGTTTGCCCTTGAGCTGTACCTTCTTTATATTGTTGTATTTGCTCTATCATTTCATATGTTGCAGCTGAAGCTGGTTCTTCGTAATTATGCTCACGTATTTTTTCTGGCGTTTTTCGTTTTGATGCTTTTCCACCAAACTTAAATAATTTTATCTTAAATTTCGGTAATCTTGGAAGCGGAATCTTAAATGATAATTTTTTACGTTTCTTTTTTTGTTGAAATAGATTTATATTTTCTTTATTATCATCCTGCTCTTTACGATGTAATAACATCGCAAGTAATCCACCTAATATAAGTCCGCCAACTAAAAGCATGAGGTATTTGAAATTGCTTGTCATTAAACTCGACATACGTTCAAGTATGACTAACGACTGTACTTCTTTAATATCCCAAAGTAAAGCGGCCCATAATGACAATAAACCGAAAGTAAGTCCATATGTACGAAAACGGAATAAACATGGAATTAAAGCGATACAAGCGGCAATTTTTGCATTCGCTATGATTGAACTTGTCGAAATATCTTGATGCCAAATGACTAACAGTAGTGTTATAAATGGAGCATACGCTATCCAGCTACATATGCGTGAATATATTTTTTTCGCAAAATAACTACCGAAACTAGTAAAAAATAATAGGCCTCCAATATATAAAGATTGTTCAAGTGGGATTTGCTTCATAATTCCTGCAACTGGAAAGAGGCCGCTTAATAGCATTAATAGCACATCTAATTTCTTCACAATTCCTCATTCCTTTCAAATTTCTTTTGAATCAATTCATATTGCTTTTCCATATGATGTAGATTTTGTATTTCTAAAAAATATCTTAATCCTGTATGTAAATAAAGTAAATACATAAAAGACAAGATACATGACAAAGGATATCCTTATTTACATGAAAAAATGACAAATCCTGATCGATATTACGAGCAAGATTTGTCTACAATTATTTAAAGCAGAATAATTGAATCTTTCTTTTCTATTTTCATTGTATCTACATCCAATTCATCATCAAACTCTTTAAACTCTCTTGCATCTATATCAGTCATATAGCTCTTTATTACTTTCGCCATATGCATAGAATACGGCATATGTATATTCTTTTCCAAAAGCATACTTGAATTACAGCACATATAGTGTATCATTTTAGCGATGTAATTCCTTTCTACAGGTTTTACACCTAGCGTTAATATTTCAAGTATGTATCGCTGCAATGTTTCACTACCATTTAGCGAATATTCGCCAGTGCTATAATACATCCCTTTTTGATCTACATATAAACTTGTGCCCTCAGGAACATCCTCATGTTCTATCACACCGTATTTTGGTGTATCAAAAGCTGTATTTATTCTTATAACGTTTAGATTAGGAACCTTTAGCACATCAGGAACAATCTCCGGCAAAATATCTACATCAATTTGTTTATTTTGCAACTCTTTTATCCAATATTTTCTTAAATTTGCATCTACAATGAAATACACTTGCTCATTTTTCTCTTTTGCACGTTGTAAAATTCCCTTTAATGTTTCAAAAACAAATTGTTTAAATTGAATTCCCATATCATTTCTTTTTGAAGGCTGCGGTAAAAAGGTATTATGTTTATTTATATTTAATAATAAGCGATCTAGCGTTTGCCACTCTGTACTCCCATATAATTTATATGAAATTTCTTTTCCTTTTATTTGTGAAACAATAGGTAAGAAATCAAATTTCGAAATTCGTTCAATTGATAAATTAACATATGTACAAGGTAAATTTATTTTATTCCAACTACGTTTCAAAAATCCTTTTTGTTCTAATAAACTAAGAATACAATTTATTATTGTTTTACGGGTTACACTTTGGCCTATAAATAAATTAATAAATGCTGAAATACGGTTTGTTCGTGCAAACCCTTCTCTAACGATTTGCTTTGGATCAATTTTTTCACGCCCATCACAATTTTTCACTGCGATTAACGCCAATGTCGCATCATTGCGCTCACCTGCAGTAGCATAAACCGCTTTCATAACATCCTCTACTAAATTTGTTTTGTATTTCTGGCAATATTGCATTTTATATGGATTTTGCAATACTTTTTCAATATTATATCTTACTATTTTTAACAATACTGGAGAATCTGCATTTAATACATATAACGACTCACCGATTTGAGCTAACACAATTTCACTTTCAAATAACGCTTGTTCAACTTCCAACGATATTTTTTCAGACCATATTTCTAACGTTATAGCCTCTAATCCTTTTGGTGCAATGAAAGGGAATAATTCATTTTCATTATTTGTTGCTATCTTTTTACATTCTGGTAGTAATGTGAAATAAGAGAATTTTTGTTGAAACCCTTTAAATAGATACTCTCTTTCTTTTACTTTTATACCAGGTTTTATTTTAGTACCTTGAACTTTATATATTCTCTCATTGTATGGAAGCAACACCCTAATATTTGTTCCTAGCATATAATCTTTCGGATATTGAAGAATATGCCCTAATTCAACTTCTCCACCTATACGAAAATCATCTTTTAAATCTCTAAATATCTTAATCCATTTTATGCCGTTTGTAGCCTGTTGAACTTTTAGTTTTACAAACCGTAATTTCTTATTATTTGATGCAAACTCAGGAGTAGAAACCAATATCATGCCCCGTTTTCGTCTTAATAGCAAAGGAATATCTGGATGATTATATTCTTGATATTAAGACTGTTTTTATGAGCATTTCGTATAAGTGTGATTTAACTGATTAAAACTAGTTTCAAAGACGACATATCAGCGATGTTTTATGTCTATTCCGTATAGGTGTTAGCAAGTTCGTTTGCAAACTTGTTAGCACTTTTTTATATTTCTTCTAATAAAATAATTTATCTCTATACTGTATTCCTGTTTCTCTTAATCAGTTCTTTTTAAGATGATGGACAAAAATTTCAAAGTATAGACACCTACATTTCAAAAACAAAATGCACCTCCTAAATAGGAGATACATTTTGTTTATATTTATATGACCCTCCTAATATTTAAACAGGAGCAACAGGAGCAACAGGAGCAATTTATATCCATTAAATTTTCTCTCTTTATATATATGTAGCAACATACAATTTGTTCTTTTCAAGAATATAACCTGCTTTGTACCTTTATCATAGACATTACTTTTATGTAAACCTTACTATTAAATTAAGTACTTTGCACCTATACTAATAACTTTGAAATATATGAAAGAAGTTAAAATAGATTCCTTTTTATAGGTATTTTATTTAAGCATTAAATTAATACAAGCATATAATTAACATAGAAGTTGAACAAAAATAAAATTATTTTATTAGTCAGGTTTTTCTATTCTCAGGATCATATTGTTTTACAAAAACTTTATACAATTATGTTTTTGAGGATTCTTAGAATATAAAAATACTCAAAATTCAGATACCAAAGGAGGAAACAAATGAAAAATAATGATTGCTTTAACAACAATCAATGTAATCATATTTCTTTTACACCAGATTGTTGCAATAATCCACAAACAGTTCCAATTACTAGCCAACAAATAACTCAATTAATTTTCTTGTTAAATTCTTTAATAGCGGCTATTGCAATATTTTTTGCAAATCCAAGTGATGCAAATCGATTAGTAGTAATTAATTTATTTAATCAACTTTTAGTTTTAATTGAGTCATTAGCTCCTTCACCAGAAGGTAATTATTTAATTCAACTAATTCAAAGTATTTTATTACTACTGCAATCACCTACAATTTCCCTAACTCAAATAGCGATATTACTACAGCAATTTTACAGTGCTCTTGTAGCATTTTTCTTCACCTTAATTATTGCTCCTACAACATTACAACTTCTTTTAAATTTAGTAATTCAATTAATAAATGTAACTCCAATTCCTACTGGAACGACGGGTGCTACTGGCGCTACTGGTGCTATCGGACCGACTGGACCTACTGGACCTACTGGAGCCGGAGCTGGTGCTACTGGACCTACTGGGCCAACTGGTAATCCGGGGGCGACTGGACCTGCTGGTGCTACTGGACCTACTGGGCCAACTGGTAATCCGGGGGCGACTGGACCTGCTGGTGCTACTGGACCTACTGGGCCAACTGGTGATCCAGGGGCGACTGGACCTGCTGGTGCTACTGGACCTACTGGGCCAACTGGTGATCCGGGGGCGACTGGACCTACTGGTGCCACTGGACCTACTGGGCCAACTGGTGATCCAGGAGCGACTGGACCTACTGGTGCCACTGGACCTACTGGGCCACTTACTGTTGCAAACAATGCAACAGTTTCCAATCTTGCAAACGTAGCTGTTGCAGGCAACGCTAGTGTTCCGTTTGTTACCAACAATGTTATCAATGGGACAGCAATATCACACACTGCGGGATCCACTGATATAGTTCTAGCTCCGAATCAAACATATTATGCGATTTGGAACTCAAATGCAAATTCACTAGCAGCTGGTCAACTACGAGCTTTCGCCTTGTACCTGAACGGAACTCAGTTAACAGCATCGCTACAATCCGTTGCGAATACTGGAACCAACAACGATATCCAACCTGCAGTTGGCGGCAGTACCGTGTTTAATACTGGTGCGGGGCCAAATATTCTGACTCTACAAAATGCCTTTGGTACGGCGACAACTATAGCTGCACCATCTGTTACTGTTATTAAGCTTATATAGTTTCACTGTCAGTAAATAAAAACCAGCCCCGAAATAGTATTCGGGGCTGGTTTTATTAATAGGCGTAACATAAAGTATTACTCCTGATTCACTCTTTTGAAAACGAAATG
Source organism: Bacillus thuringiensis (assembly GCF_022095615.2). Taxonomy (NCBI): domain Bacteria; kingdom Bacillati; phylum Bacillota; class Bacilli; order Caryophanales; family Bacillaceae; genus Bacillus; species Bacillus thuringiensis. Next base: position 2,455,357 of record NZ_CP155559.1, on the reverse strand, counting down.
AGAGCTATGAGTGTGTGCAAACTACATGACCTTTTGGCCAGTGCTTTATATAATACGAAATCAAAGATAAGTTTGATTTTGTCCGAGAACATAAAATTATGAAGCACAAAAGTACTAACCTACTGAATATGAGCACCGAAATGGCAAAATAGGTGAAATTATAATGAACTTAAAATTACTTGTATGTAGGGCGAGAATTTGATATTTATTTGCTGACTCAAATAAATATTTTATGAAAATATATTCACGGTACTAATATTACTAGGTTGGTTACCAACTGATATCGTATTTTCTATAGGAGTGAAATTATAATCCAGCACAGGTTGATGAAGGATAAAACTTCGAGAAGGTTTGTGTGTGATTTTTACTTTATAAGCAATCGTTATTGTATCACTTATAGGCAAATTTCCTAGAAGTAGTCTTTCGCTTGGATTTACAGCAACACGTACGGCATTAACTGTTACACTATCCGAGATAAACATCGTTCCGTCTGGAAAGCCTGTTCGAAATTGAACGCATTCTGCAGTTGTCGTGCCATTATTTATGATGGTCGTTGTATAAGTAACAACATCACCAACGGAAACATGTTCTTTATCCGCTGAATGAACAATAGTCATCTTTGGTTCGGACGCATTAACTTGTAATCCAACTGCAAGAAAATTGATTGAATTCACCTGTTCAAATGGCAGATGGAGTATCACCGATGTTTGTTCTGATAGCAATGTTGAAGAAATATCAATCTCTTCGTTTAGTATTGACTGAGATTGGTTGTTTATCTGATTCATTATACTATTTAGAGGATAAGTGGATATTGCTTGTTTTATAGACGATCCAAAAGATATGCGTGGAGTAGAAGATAATATCTGCTGTATTTCTCCAAATAAATAGAGGGTTCCCTGAGTTGGACCTAGTGATGGTGTTAATAGATGAGAGAAGATACATGGATATAATTGTTCATTAATAAAAAGGCTAACATGGCGGACAGGAAAATTAGGGTCCCCGTATATGACCATTAAGCCCCAAATCGGGTCTCGCTTTGCTGTATATTCATCACTATGGTCAGAAAAATCTACAACGAAGTTAGTGGCACCACTATACGGGACAAAGGAGGTAACATTTATAGTGCGCACATAACTTGAACCATGTTTACGGTACTGTTCGTCTGTAGGTGGTATGATATGTGTCTGACCGTATACCTTTATTTCTATATTCGTACGTAAAGGTGAGTCAGTCACTACTATTAATTCTGCATGGAGAGTATAGCTAGTTGGCTGTAATGAAAATTCGCATGCATTACTGAATTTATTTCCTATAAACTTCAATGCTAACCGATCAGTTTTAGTAAATCTCATCTGTTTCTACCCCATTTATACTGTCTTTTGATTTGAATCTCATACTGAATAATGCTTCTCTTTATTAATTTATTCAAAGTGCCTAAAAAACGATTATAGAAAAGGTAGACATTTTAAGATTTGTAATTGTAATTTTTATGCCAGAAAAATGTTAGTTATTACTTTGTTCCTCTTTTCAATTAAAAGCTTAATTATTAAAGACGTATCACATCCATATATACTATCAAACTTAGAGTACCAAAAAAGTATATCCGCTACTTCTTTTGCAGTCCCCTTTTGAATCATGAAGTACCTAGAACCACATAAACCTTTACATATACGTCATATTTTACGGCAAGCTGCTCAAGCTTTTTTTCTCTATAATTTGTTACCGTAAAGAAATGAATAACTGGTACTTTCCCGTTATGCTTCTGTTTATAAATTTGTGTAAGCTCTTCATATTTTTTTATCTTTTCTTCATTCACTTTCATTTTCTGTGAGCGATCTACTTCGACCGCATGGAGTATACTTTCTTCATCCCGAAACTTTACATCAGGAACTATCTTCTTTTTCTCCTTATTCTTTATATAACGTATATCCGTTTCAATCTGCCAATCGTCTGGACAAAATAAGTGCAGCCATGCTTCATTCCATAATAATGCATGAGCTAGTTTCCCTCTCGATACAACCTTTCCATCATCACCAAACATGGCATGCCCTTCTTTATTGAGGTAATACACGTATTCTTTCCCTTGCATGGTTTTACTCACGTATGGTTTTAAATCTCCCATAATACGGTTTGCATTACGTATACCGCCCATATCATGCACACTCATCAAATGTCTTCTTGTAGCAAACTGAAGCTCTCCAACAAAGGTAAGAATTATCTGTTTTTTTAAGAAGTAGAATTTAAATTATACTGATACATATTAAAATCTTTTGCAAATACCTCTTGAACCAATTGAATCGTTTCCGCGTCATAAAAACTATCATAAGTAGGTAGTCGTGGGAAAAGAGGAGTTGTAATATCAGCGTCTGCACAAACTCCTTTGTAAATCATATTACTTCCTTGATAATGCCAAGATTTAGATAATAGATCTAATGGTGATTTTTTAAATTTATATTCTTCTTCTAGTTTCGAAATGCCCGTGTTGAAATTTTCCAGATAAATATAGTCTGTAACGAATTCTTCTTCTCCCTGTATATATTGTTGTGTAAAGTGAGGGTCTACTTGATCTAATTTGGTCATGTGTGCTTTTAAATAATACAAAAATAATTTAAAGGAAATGGGTTTATTGCAGGTTTCGTCACCGTACAAAAATTTTCGAATGGGCTTCCATGCGGGATTCTCGATATGTGGTGGCGGAATCAGAGCAACAAAAGAACTTACTGCTCTTCTATAAGGATTTCTTACTAATTTGTACGTATTTTTCTCTTTAGCTTGTAATTCACTGGCTAATTGTGTTACATAATGTGTAGAGTTTTTATATACTTCAAACTCATAGTAATGAACGAACGATTTATATTTTATCGCTTCTTTAAATAAATTAATTTGATAGAAAAACCAGTGAGCTAGCGAGGTGCATCCACTTTTTTGGCTCCAAAATAAGATTATTGGAAAGTCCTTATGGAAATGAGGGACACGGCCCTGCTTATATATAAAATTATATAGTTCTGTATGATTCATTTTCAACCTCCATTCTTATACAGTAAAAACATAAAATTTTATTAATAAGTGATAACTAAATTTAATCCACTAATACCAATAATGATAGCTAAAAATATTTGAAGTGGTTTAACTGGAATCTTAGTGGAGAATTTACTACCAAGTATGACACCTGGGATAGAACCAATAAGTAAGTGAATTAATAAAAGATAATTTACGTTTCCTAAATTCATATTTAGTATGCTTGCAACAGTTACTAATAAAAAAGCATGTGCAATATCTGTGCCTACTAATTCGGCTGGTCTTAGTTGATATAAATAGATCATTGCAATAGCGAATAAAGAGCCTGATCCAACAGAAGTAAGTCCCACAATAAAACCGAGTACTGCACCAATAAAAATTGTTAGGCTCTTTTTTTGCACTATAGTCTGTTTTTGAAAATAATTTTGTTTAGATTCATTATAGAAGAATGTCTTTATTAAAATAGAAATTGCTGCAAGGATTAAAACATATCCTAATATATACTTTATAATTCCCTCTCGACTATAGTGAAAAATCGGTAAGAAATGAATCGTTACTACTGCGATAATAGCACTAGGTATACTCCCTATAGCTAGATATTTTACTAATCTAAAATTGATAGTCTTCTGTTTCCAATGTTGGGATATTCCAAACATTTTAGTAATAGAGTTATATAATAGATCAGTTCCAACAGCTACAGAAGGACTTATACCTAATGTTAGAAGAAATGGAGTCACTAATGCGGCTCCACCTATCCCTGTTACTCCAACCAATCCCCCTATGATGAAACCTATCATTATAATAGAAATACTCATTATAGTTCCCCTTCCATACCACTAACTTTTAATAGTTGTGGTCGTTTTAAATAGACTCTATACATAGTGGGAGTTATAGGGATAGGAGTTAAAAATTAATTTCATTTTTTTTATATCCATATACTTCAAAATCATCATTATATATTTCTGAAACAAGTTTTAGAGATTCATCATCATAAAAACTTTGATAGGTGGGTAATGAAGGAAATTGTGGATTTGTAATATCACTATCTGCATAGTTTCCTTTATGAATCATTTGGTGTGACCTGTGATGAGAGGAATTTGTAAGGAGTGATATATCAGAAGAAAGTAATCCAAATTCTTTCTCCAGCTTCGGAATTATTTTATTAAAATTCTCTAGTTTTATATTTTGTTTGATGACCTTTTCTTCCCCTGCAATATATTGTTGTGAAAAATGTTGATCTAACTGACTGGATTTAGCCCCTATTTCTTTTACATAATATAAAAATTGTTTAAATGAAATTCCTTTTTCAATATGCTCATCATTATAAAAATACGATTTAATATCTTTCCACTGTTTCAAGGCATAAGGATTGTTATAAAGTACTAAAAATGAACTGACTGCCCTTTTATAGGGATTCCGCACGAGCTTTATAGTCTCTTTTTTTAAGCTTAAAAGTTCCATTTCTAATTCTGTATAATAACTGGTTGTATTTTTATATATTTGAAATTCATAATAATGGACAAATGGATTATACCTCATTGCTGTCTCATATAAGCCAATTTGGAATAAAAACCAATTCGCCAGGGACGTGCAGCCACTTCGGTGACTCCAAAATAAAATTATAGGAAAATCCTTATGGAAATGTGGAATACGTTCGCTATATTCAATCAATTCTTTAATATTGTCTTCCATCAGCAAGAGTCCCTTCGTTATTCATGATATTTCGTACTGGCATAAAACCAAAGTTTTATTGAAATCTTAAATACAATGGTAACTACTCATACCATTGTATTTAAGTAGCACTGTAAAAGTACTTAAGTTTATACATAAAACCCTAACGTATTGAAAAAACTTATGTATGGTTTGACCTTTACATGCCCATAAACTTAAGAAGGAAAATAATATCCAACATAATTATATGCATTTGTGAATCCTGTATTTTCTGTAACTGAAGGCTTGTTCAATTCCATACAATCCCAATATGGAATTATGTCATTCTCCAAACAATCTAATCCAAAACTATAAGCCATCTTTTGAGCTAATTTTCCCATCGTCTAAAGCTTTGAGTCAGCTAAATCTCTTAAACGCGGTGCAAAACGAAAACTGAGTAAATGGGCTAACCAAAAACTTGATCAGTATAATTAGCTGTATCTGTATAATGTTCTTCAATCGCTAAATCTGTCTCATGGTGAAGGCGTCTATTAATAACATGTACAGCATCTCTAGCAAATGTTCATTTATGAATACCAATAAATTTTTAATATAGAAAAACGCCATGACTAACTGTTATGGTGCTTCTTTAGGCTTAACACTATATTTTTAACTTTATGTAATCCGTTTAACCTCAAGATAAGATGTGATTGTAGCTTATATCCCGTTTTTACACGTATCTCGAGGGCTCCTTAAAATAAAAAAGTAACTAAGAAACTCTTAGTTACTTTAAACTGGAATGGTGTATGACATTCCTGAAGCAATCTGCTTGCTATTAACATATGCTAAGTTATCGGTAAAAATATCTATTATGAGTGGGAAAAGAATTTTTTTTTGGAGTGATCTTGTTTTTAGCAAAGTTTCATATCTGAAACACATCTGATTGTATAAAAAAAGAGATGGAATCTTATGTAATCTTTTTTATTGAATATATGTCCTATTGTATAAAATTAAAATTTATTCCATTTATCTACAGACGGAATGTATACCAGGAGCATTTCTTTTCTTTGTGCATTTATTAGAAATAGTAAAGCCTTTTTAAAGGAATAAATCGGAGGTGAATTTATGTCAAATAAAAAAAAATCAAAACAATTTAATTCTAAGGAATTATTATCCGCAGCTAATATAGATCCAAACTTAATTGGTCCTACATTCCCGCCTATCCCACCATTTACACTTCCAACCGGACCAACTGGACCAACTGGATCAACCGGAGATACAGGTCTAACTGGACCGACGGGACCAACTGGAGATACAGGTCTAACCGGTCCAACTGGATCAACCGGAGATACAGGTCTAACTGGACCGACGGGACCAACCGGAGATATAGGTCTAACTGGACCGACGGGACCAACTGGAGATACAGGTCTAACCGGTCCAACTGGACCAACCGGAGATACAGGTCTAACTGGACCAACTGGAGATACAGGTCTAACCGGTCCAACTGGACCAACCGGAGATACAGGTCTAACTGGACCAACTGGAGATACAGGTCTAACCGGTCCAACTGGACCAACCGGAGATACAGGTCTAACTGGACCGACGGGACCAACTGGAGATACAGGTCTAACCGGTCCAACTGGACCAACCGGAGATACAGGTCTAACTGGACCGACGGGACCAACTGGAGATACAGGTCTAACCGGACCAACTGGATCAACCGGAGATACAGGTCTAACTGGACCGACGGGACCAACTGGAGATACAGGTCTAACCGGTCCAACTGGACCAACCGGAGATACAGGTCTAACTGGACCAACTGGACTAACCGGAGATACAGGTCTAACTGGACCGACGGGACCAACTGGAGATACAGGTCTAACCGGTCCAACTGGACCAACCGGAGATACAGGTCTAACTGGACCGACGGGTACTAGTACTACAGATGTATCAAGTTTTGCTGCCAACACTACCGGCGCAACAATTGCTGTAGTTTTAGGTGGAACCCCAGTGCCTCTTCCTAGTAGTCAAACTCTTTCTGGTGGTATAACAGTTAATGGCACGAATACTATTTTCACTGTACCAAATACTGGACGCTATTTCATTAATTATGAAGTCAATTTAGAAGCTGCCTTATTACTAAGTACACAATTACTTATTAATGGCGTCGGTAATACAGCTTCTACAATTGCTCCTCTACTTTCAGTTAGTCAGTTTAATAATACTATTATAGTACCATTAACCGCAGGAAGTACTATAACATTACAATTATTTGGGTTACTTGGTGCTGCTATTTTATTACCAGGAAGTGCTGGTGCTACATTGACAATAATGCAAGTTTCATAATGAATTTATTTACTTCTGTGGTGAGTACTCATTCATGAATACCAATAAATTTTTAATATGGAAAACACCATGACTAACTGTTATGGTGTTTCTTTAGGCTTAACACTATATTTTTAACTTTATGTAATCTCTATAGCCTTAAGGTAAGACTTGATTAGGGTACCGCCAGTATTTCCACGCCAGGATAGGAGTGCATAAAATGATGCATAGGATAATACAAAAAAAACGCCCCCCCAATTGTATCAAAATTTTGTGCGTTTTCCTCGCTGCCAATAATAGGGTGTTATGTTAACTTTACATGTATACTGTATACATTATTTTTTTATAAAAAAGATAAATATATTCGTAAGAGGATTACAACTGTTAAACCTGAATATAAGTAATGTATAAAAATATTATTTCATTTTGAAAGGAGAAATTTATATTCGCACAATTTTAATTTCCCATTTTTATAATGAAGAATATTTACTTCCTTGGTGGTTAATGCATCATACCAAATTATTCGATCATGGCATTTTAATTAATAGAGGTTCAACGGACCGATCCGTTGAACTATGTCGTCAATTTGCTCCTAATTGGGAGGTACGTGATTCAAAAGTTCCAGAATTTGACGCAATATTAGTTGATCAGGAAGTAATGGATATTGAAAAAGAAGTGAATGGTTGGAAAATGGTGTTAAATACCACTGAATTTCTTTGTTGTATTGATAAAGAAGAGTTTTTTTTAGCACTTAATATTTTAGGGAAAAATATGTATTTGATTAGAATGATTATGATGATAGATGACCCTAATTATGGTTATAAAAACCCAAGATATGGACTTCCTTTAGTTAAACAACGATATCATGGTATTTTTGCCGATACACCTATTGGTGTTTTTTTTGGAAGGTTTATTCATAGCCATATACATGGACATTATGGACCTGGTAGACATGCAACTACACTTCCATTTATAACTTACCCTTCTGCTTTTGTTTTAAAATTTTTTTATAGTCCATGGACTGATGCTATGAAAAAACGAAAACTTCAAATTGCTCCCACTCTTTCAGAAGCTAGCGCTCAACAATTCAATTTAAAAGCTTATTACGGAACTTCATTAGATCATTTAGAACAACTTTATAAACCTTATGCTAAAGAAACTCAAGACCTTCGCTTAAACACAGAATATAAAAGGTTATTTCCAGATTTATAGTAGTAATTTTTACTTTCAATGCTGATATTAATTAAATTCCAATAACGAATTTTACGTTAACTAGCCTTTTTTTGTGTGGGCTAGTTTTTTCAGAAATGCTGGCTATATTCCTGCCTAAAGTCTTAATATTCTAGACATATTGAAACAGAATAATTACTTATCAAATATAAAAAAATTATTATAAGGAGAATTATGTATGAAAATATGTGTACAAAGATACAGGGATTAATATTGCTACAATAATTTAAAAATGCCTTGATAAAATGGAGACCATTTGCTTCACTTCCGGAACAATTCATAGGAATTAACGAAATTCTGAACGATTTAAATAAGGTTCCCAAACCGATTGTTAGCGAAGATATGCGAGAACAGATTGAACGGGGGCTTATTCATTCAATGCAAACTCATGAAGAAATTCTAATTTCATATTACCGCGATGGTCTGACTCATGACATGTACATAAGTGTTTTAAATATAGAGCCAATGCTCAAAACTGTTTATTGCACAGATGCATTTGGACTAAATACGGAATTTAAATTCGATGAATTAGTTAATATAAACTAAAAAAAGCCGCCATAGGACGGCTTTTTTCTTACTTCACATACACATAGGCTTCATTTGCTGTTACATATGCAACAGAACTCTTACTTCAAATGTTAACCAAGTCGTTTTAAAACATGTTATTACTTTTTATATATCTTCTATTACATACACCTTCACAAAAACATCATATTTAGCTGCCAACTCTTCCAGTTTCTTTTCTCTGTATTTGGTCACTGTAAAAAAATGAATAACTGGTACTTTCCCGTTATGCTTTTGTTTATAAATTTGCGTAAGTTCTTCGTATTTTTTTATCTTCTCTTCATTTACTTTCATTTTCTGTGAGCGATCTACTTCAACCGCATGGAGAATCCTTTCTTCATCCCGAAACTTCACATCAGGAACTATTTTCTTTTTCTCCTTATTCTTTATATAACGTATATCCGTTTCTATTTGCCAATCATCCGGACAAAACAAATGTAACCACGCTTCATTCCGTAATAATGCATGTGCAAGCTTCCCTCTCGAAACAACTTTACCGTCATCACCAAACATGGCATGCCCTTCTTTATTGAGATAATACACATATTCTTTCCCTAGCATCGTCTTACTCAAATACGGCTTCAAATCGCCCATAATTCTGTTTGCATTTCGAATACCGCCCATATCATGCACACTCATTACATGTCTTCTTGTTGCAAACTGCAATTTCCTAATCGTCGCAAGTATCGCCATCTGACGGTTGATTTTCATGTGACTCTGGATGTTCATGTTTTTCCACCTCATATTCTTTTAGATGTTCCCACATGACCTTGTCATCGATATATGGCACTTGCAATACGGTGAAGTTTTCCTTCGTATAAATAGCTCTTCCTGGAATAGATGGTAGTTGTTCTAATCCGGACTGATCAATTACAACTTCTGATGCGGTACGAGTCGGTAATCGGAAACCAAGTTTTGCATTCGCCATCTGTTTGACTACCCTTGGCAATGTGTCTCCTGTTGGATACTGTGTACAGAAGACAATACGAAACCCAAGTGCCCCTCCAACACGTGCAATATGACTCAGCATGTATTGGCACTCTTCCAGCATTTTATTATGAGCTCTCGGTAATCCTTTTGCAGGTGCGAGTACTGCTCCTTCATCTACTACAATGAAATATCGGTCTTTTTCTTTCGTGTGAACAATATTCTTGATACCACGTTCTTTCATGTACTTCCCACGCTCATGCATTTTCTCCATTACTTTCAACAGCATGCCATATGCTTGTTCTGATGTTTCTGCGATTTGTTCAACCTGTTTCAGTTTTTTATATTCGCTAAATTCGAGCCCTTCTTCTTTTAAATCAATTAAATAAAAATGTGCATGATCTGGATTTGCTAATGATAAGGAAGCAAACATATTTTTAAGGAAAACAGTTTTCCCCATACGAATTAATCCACCTACAGCCATATGCGGTGTTTCATCAAAATCGTGATATACAATTGTTTCTAGACTCTGGCCAACTGGAATACGCCACTTTCCTTTCGTCACTAAATCCATTGACCATGACCAGTTTTTTGGTATTTCTCTGCGGAATACGCGAATGTTCAATTTATAATTATCGTACTGAATACGTACTGGTTTATTTAACCCCTCAGAAACAACGTCTTCTACCTTTTGAATAATTTTACTCGGCATGCCAAGCGGTAAGGTATATACATAAGTCGTACTACGATCATCCTCGATTTGCTTTTGGAACTTCGGGTATTGCAATTTTTCTTCATTGTTTCTTTTAATCGCAATACCTGCTACTTCAAAAAATACTTGTATCTTTCGTTTATCATCATTTTTTCTTTTGAACTTTTCACCAAATAATGCCACTGTCAAACCTGCAGCTGGAACGAGTAATAATTCAATCATTTTCTCCACTCCCCATATACCCTTTATAAGGGTATATATCCCTTATTTTTGGAAGACTACTGTACGTGCTATATGTCAACGCCCTGTAAATGTCCAGTAATTCCATGTTGGCGTTCCCTTATAGAAATACGAAAAGAACATAACGTAGAAGATACAAGAACGAGCCTGTGAGCGTTGTGTACATGGTCATACGTGGAAGCCAACGTGGCACACTCTGCCCCATTTTTTCTGCAATCTTCATCGTAATCACTGACAAGCCTGTTGCCGTCCATACTACTATCGCTTCTCCTACGATTGTCATTTGAATCCCTCTTTTCGAATGAGTTGTAATCCCTTCGGTGTCATAACCGGTTGATACTCATTAATGACATCTCCCCAATCAAGCGCTTCATCCTCATCTTCGTATAAATCATCCATTATATCGTTCGATAGACGGTAATATCCTTTATACTCATGTTTGTTAAAAATTTCATGTCTTTCCATGTGATCCACAATTGCATTCGTTTCTTTTTTACCATTAGAAGCTCTATACATACTTCTTAATTCTTTTGATGGATACAGGTAAGGCGTTTCATTCAAATGTGAATATTGCCAACGCATATGCGCCCTCTCCCCTCTTGATGTCCTTGATTCCACTTGGTATTCCTCGTGGTCTTGATAAAGGTATATGACCTAGAAAGAAGGATTTTGCCTGTCCTTCGAGAAAAAATTCGTAGGACAAACAAAAAAAGGGTGAGAATATGGAAAGTCGTTTGAAAGAAATCTTAGATGAACGCGGGATTAAATACAGTTTTATTGCTAAAAAAGCTGGAATTGCAACCTCTACAATGACTAATTTAATAAAAGGTGGATTTCCAACCTTGCCTGTTGCATACCGAATAGCTAGAGTGTTAGATATGCGTTTAGAAGATATTTGGATTGAAGAAGAGGAGTGACTTATATGACAAAAGAAATTAATTACAAAGGTTTTACCATTGTAGAAAAATATGGAGATCGAAGAATTGAAGATGTTTTTAAAGAAGCATATGAGTTATTTTACGGGGTTTACGTTATAGTCGAACGTAAAGAACAACCCAGAAACGAGTGTGATATGAACCATAAGTTTGCCGGAACGGCAAACTTATACTTCTAATATGCACACAACAAAAAAAGATAGCTCAATAGACCATCATTAGTAGGTTACATAATTCTCGTTATCAGCAGTCAATCTGTCTAGAAACCTAGAAAAAAGCCCTTCAGAAGATCTGAAGGACTTTTTTCTTCACATAATTTGTGTCACCAAAAGTTAATTTTCTTGTCAAAACATGATTTTAAAATAAACAAACAAATTTATCCCGGAAACAATAAAAAAAGAAATAGCCATAATTTTATTTGTTTTCTTACTTCCCCTTTTTTGAAAAAAAAATAATATACCTAACAAAAACATAGTAATTGCTAATAATAATTGAGTTATAGCTGTATTTGATTGAGTAGGATCATTGTAACTATAAATACAAAAACCGATTGTAATGAAAGAACTAATAGCCAATAATATTCTAGCCATGAAACCCACTTCCTTTTAATCCTATATTATCAAAAGAAATACTGTATAACATTATGTATACTTCATACATGTTTGGTTAACATAACGTCCTATTATCGGGATTCAATGTATTTAGAAGACTTTCGTGTTCACATAATTATCGTTATTGGACGTTGCTTTTTTTTATTTTTTCTCACTAATTTTAAGCCGTTTTGCACTTCCGAAAAATGCGCTTCCAATTATGAATATAACGGAAGAAAGATACATTGTTATCCCTGAATATTTACTATCAAACGCTGTAATATTGAGTAAATTAATAAACATTATCAATATAAGTGATATGTACAATCCATTAATATATTTCACTTATTCCCCTCTCTTACTTTTTAAAATTTATATTGTTTACTTATTTTTGACTTCATTTTTTCCGATTTGATAACCTAAGATTGCTCCTAGTGTCAATAAGAAAAAAATACTCCATTCGAATTTACCTGTAACAAAATTAAATATTAAATTAGATACAAATACTCCAATAATAAATAAAAATAATTTATTAAATTTCATTATTAACTCTCCCTTATAATTAACAAATCAAGAACATAAATATATTCTTGATTAAAGTAAGGAAACCCTTTTATTCTCGTATATCCTATACACACTTAGTTAACATAACGTCCTATTATCAGAAGTTCTCCTCACCAACAATCCCCGGCTTATTAACATGCTGCGAAGCATCCTCTTTACCTATATATGCAGTTTCTTATTCATCCCGTTATATCAGTGGCTATAAGCTATCAGTTACTTTATTTCCTATACCCCATATGTATAAAATTCCGCATAAACTAACGGCAAACTTATGGGTTAATTATTAACTCACGGTAAAGTTATGCTTCCATTTTTTTTTAGATAATTAGTTGAATATCTTCTAAAATAAGCAATGTTCGGCAAGTTTATTCTTCCAACTGCGGCAAACTTATGAGTAAAGTGACAACGAGAAAAAATAAACAAATATATGAGCCATCATTATGACAGCTCGTATATTTTCATCAAACTATTCTTTTGTGAAAAAAATTTAGCATAAACATTTATCTGTCAATAATAAGTTCTATCCTTCACTAATATTGGATACACTATTTATACATCTGGAGAATCATCACGTGAGACACTTTCAGCTGGGGAAGGTGTCTTTATTATTTTCAAGTCATATTGTATATAGTGGATACATATAATTAAAATGCCAATACTGTAATAAAAAAAAGAGTATTCCTCCCATCCAACCAGGAATGCTCTTTTTTCATTTTCTTACCTCACATACACATAGGCTTCATTTGCTGTTACATAGTATGTTTTCCCTTTGCTATTGTGTACTTTATATTGTGGTGAACCATTAACACTTACTTTTGCATCAATCGTAAACCCTAACCCTGCATCTAAAGAACCCGCAACAGCTTTATCCTGCCAAGATGGAGCATTGTAGAATCGTAGATTGTTAACTTTTGAAACAACACGCTTCCCTACAATAGAAGAATCCACCGTGCTTTTCTTACTAAACTTCACATAAGATGGATCATTTTTAATCCATTGTTCACCGCCAAGGTTTAACCAACCATCCTTTTCAGCCCATACAGTATAAGCTTCTGGTTTGTTTAACTGACGAATCTTAGAATAACTTGTACCAGGTCCTTTACGTAAGTTAACATTATAACCTTCAATATACGCGATCCCGTCTGTTACAGCTGTTGGAACTTCTGCTGGTTTAGATGGCTTCTCAGGGACAGAAACGTCTGCACTAGAATTATTGTATGCTCGTTGTACATCTGCTCTAAATTGCGCTTCTGAAACGCCATGAGACTTTAAATAATCAAGTGGATCTTCATGATCTGTACCGCCAAGATATTTAGTCACATCGTAGTGAGTCCATAACCCTTTTTCTACAGATAATCCACGATCACGAAGAATTTTAGCTAATAACTTAATGTATTTATCATAGCTGCGTTTGAATTTCTCATAATCCTTTGTTTCGCATAATTCCACATGAACAAATCGTTTATTTGCCCCTGGTCCAGCACCATAAGAAATGTATTTCGTATCAGCAATTTGGATTGTTTCATTCCAATCAACTGCATAATGTACGAATGCTGAACGCCATGTACGAGACTCATATTTTTGAATATTAATAGCTGGCGCTTCTGGTGTTGCTGTCGAATGTGCTACAACGCCCTCATAAGCACCTACACCATTACGGTATGGTTGTTTCGGTAAATCAGGAATAATAAGTGTTCTATCCGCAAAAGCACTTGTTGCAACAGATAAAGCTAAAATAACAGCAAAGACTACAGAAGAAATATGTCTTAATGTCTTTTTCATTTTACATCAGCATCCTTTTTCATAATTTTTGTGTGGTCAAATAAGCCACTTGCTGATAACCCAATGATGATTCCTTGAAATACATTTGTTTTGATATCTCCGTCCAAAAATAAAACGCCTAGCAAAATGCCAAGCGTTAAGTTTAATAACGGAATATATTTTGTTTGTAATCCAATTGTTTTTACGATTTGTGAAAGACCAACTACAATTCCAATCATTACAGCTAAACTAACCATTACATACCACCTCCTTTCATTAAGAAAGTGAGAATCCCACCGATAATTCCACCAACTATAAGTCGTAAAATCCAAGTAGTATTGGCGCTGATTTTATCTAATTGTTTGTTGATATTAATAATGTCTTTTTCGTTACCCGTTGTTCGCATTTCTAAGCTTTTAACTTCTAATCTTATTTCCTTAATTTCTTGCTTGATTTCTTGAACATCACTTCGCACATCTTGTAACCCTTCCACGTTAACCACCCCTTTTTAGGCAATAAAAAAAGACCAGCTTATGGCTGCTCCGGTTTTTATATATTAAATTATCGAACTAATAATTGTTCAATAGCTGTAATTCTACGATTCATCAGTTCCATAGCTGATTCATGCTGTTCTTTTAATGCTTGCATCTCTTGAGCATGTTTTTCTTCTAAAGCTTGGATTTTTTGATCTTGTTGAATTTCTAGTTCTTGTAAAGCTTTGATTGTAAGTGACGAATATGAGTATAAGTGAATCCCTTTACCACTTTCATCAATAAATGATTCATCACATTCATCTACAATTGCCCCGTAGTATGTTTTAATAGCATCTGTTGTCAATGGCGGCTCATTAGGATCTCTCTCTTCTCTCATTTTGTAAAGCTCGTTTACCGCATTCTTATAGTTAAATTGTCTCACTCGTACATTCCTGATTTTTTCTAAGGCAGAAAATGATACATCACGAATATTAGATTTATATTCCCGTAATGAGGGACTCATGAAATTACCTTGAACAGATCCCCATCCATTCTGTGTAACGGATGACTTGACTTGAATGATACCTGTATATCCTGCTGCACGGCTGTTACGTAAAGTGATATTAGGTAATTTTAAATCAGAATCTGTACCATTATCTTCAACGACTAACGAAGTTTGATATAACCCAACTTTTCCTCGTCTGAAATACCAACTCCCATTCCCAGCATAAAACACATGGTAGTCATTAGCGTTTAGAACACTTAGTCCGTTTCTTTGCAACTCCCAATACACAGATTTTTTGATTTCATTATTTTCTATGCCATCGCTAATACCAATGTTCGCATAAGCCCCAGGCCATCCCGCACCTGCTTGAGACATAAATAACGTGCCTGCTGGAGCGTTAGTCTTTTCATCTGAACCTAAGATGAAAGTCGGTTGCACTGCACCATCTGCTCTTCTGTAATGCCCCAGAAACGCTCTAGCAACTCCACTTTCATATAGACGTACAAATTGGTCATCTAAACTAACATAGTTATTGGTGTTTGATGTTCTAATTTGGCAACCGGTCAGCAATCCAGCTTTAATCCACTCAGCGTTAACTTTACCGATTAAATCTATTCGTGCGGCATTTAACTTAATATTTTCTTTACTCATGTTAATGGCTGCAATGACATCATTTTCTTTTACAGATATGCTAATGCCCTTTTCTGTTAGTTGAAGGCGCGACTCCATATCTCTTACATAAGAATCTTTTGCAAATTGTCCATCCGATTGCGTCTTAGTATATACCTCTGTCTTTTTTGCTGCTGCATTAATCCCCTGTTCATTGATAATTAAGCGGTTATCGATTAGAGTCATTTTTTGATTAAATTGCTCAGTTGCAAGTTTATTAGCTAATTCACCCAATAAATCTTGTTTATTTTTATCAACTGTTTGTTTCAGCTCAGGTATCTTAAACCCAGCAACATAATCTTCTACTTGTTTAAGCTCAACTTTTGCATTGATTGCGGTTGCCTGTTGTTCAAGTTTTGTATTTGCTTCAGTAAGCTTCTTTCCTTGATCTGATACTACATTGTTTAAATTACTGACTGTGGAAGATAATCCGCTTGCTGTTTGTTCTACAGTAGTCATACGCTTTTCGTATCCGGCTTGGCTGTTTTGAACATTTGTTACAGTGGTAGCAACACCTTCCACACTTTTTTCAATATCGGTTGTTTTTTTTGTGAATTCATCGGCTGTTACCTGCTCCTCAGGAGGGGGCGTCCAATCCTGTGGCTTATTCCCTTTATACAAGGCAACCCATTCCACAATAGATTTTGTAGTACTACTCGGATAGTTATATAAACTTAACTTTCGTTCATTTCCACTTGTAGCCGCAACAGCCTTGAAAGTTACATAAGTTATTCCATTAGCGTAAACACTTGTTGCATATCCAACATTGCTAGACCCGCCATTCATCCAAATTCCAAATTTCTGACCTTGTGGTACATTCCCTTTAATTACAAAGGTATATTCCTCATCTGTAGAGAAATTTTCAGTAGAATTGTATTGATTGATTAAATAACCGGTCTTCTCATATTTAACATTTGATTTTAATAAAAGGTTGCGTCCACCAGTTTTATCGCTATTCACCTTTGTTTCTACACTTGTTAACTTCTCACTGGTTTTCCCAGCTTCATCTTTCATTTCAGTTGTTACTTTCCTAAGGTCATTTGTTGTTTGTTGCACATCAGAAATAGTCTTTCTTGTACCTTCCACAGTTGATTCAACCGTATTTAATTTACTGCTAATTTCAGTATCTTTTTTCGTTAACGACTCAATAGAAGTTTTAAATCCACTAGAATCCTGTTCGAACTTAGTTACCTTCTTATCAATTTCACCTTGTTTATTTTGTACATCTGAAATCGTACGACTAACACCTTGTAAACTTTCCTTCACTTCATTTACTTGTCCTGTTGCTTGATTTTGCGCTTCCTGGACCTTTTTATTTAGCTCGTTTTTTGTGGACTCAATATCTTTACTTACTTGGTCTAGGGTTTCTTTTTTTACTGATTCTACATCTGGTACAACCGATTCCCAAGCTGCACCTGTCCATATCTTCAAAATACCGGGTTTTCCATTGCTGATATCACGCCAAAGTGTTTTAAAAGGTTTAAGACCTGTTGTTGGTGAATTCTTTGATTCTATAATTTCAACGGTATTATTTTTAATATTCTCTTGCACCTTTTCAGCAAGTGTTTTCGCTGCTTCTGATTCTTTTTTTGCATTACTAGCGGTTTCATTAGCTTCTTTTACTAATTTATCTAGCTGATCTATCATTTCTTGTTTATTTCCAAGCGAACTAAGAATACGATTGTAAATCTTTCTTAGTTCTTCATTGGGATCAACAATTTCATGGTAATCCCCAAATACATATTTATCTTGTAATGGATTTTTAAATGATTCATCACTAGCAATTGCTCTTGCTTCCAAATAAAGTTTAGGTTTAAATCCAGTATCTTTAATTCGAATCGTATCGCCCTCATTGATTAATTCATGATTTAGTCCGAATAAACGACCGATTGATTGTGCTTCAACTTCATAAAAAACAGAAGAATTTACACGTTTTTTTAACTCTGTATTCATAAGGGTCAATAAACGCTTTGGATTCATATCTTGGTCTTCTGTCTCTGGACTATAGAATCCAAATTTATGCTGTCCCTTCTCACTCCATCTTTGAAAAGCATCGTTGTCCACAAGATAAGGGACACCGTTATTTATTTCTGTAATGGTAATGAACTCTCCGCCTTCTTTTTTTACGAAACCTAATAAGGCTGTACAGATGTTTTGAGAGTTCTCAATACGTTTAATCCCCATTAAATCTTTACCTAACGTGACTTCCTTCCCTGTTTCTCTTCCCTTTTTCTTCACCATGTCTACATACCAGCCCACGATTTTCGAACCAACTACTTCAACACGATATTGAACTTCTAGTTCAAATAATGATGCTATCTTTTTAAGAAAGGTTAATGGGTCAATAAATTCATCAATAATCATTGTGCGGAACCCGGAATACTCAATATTCCCTATTTCATACTTAGTCCCTACTAAAGCTACAGACGTTAATTCATGTGCTGTTTTCGATTCAAATCTCTGTGGAGGAATAATGCCAGCTTTTGCAAGTTGAATCCATTCACCAGACGCATATGTAATTACTGATCTTTCATTAGAGTCCTTTTCCGCTTCAGTAATTACATAAGGTACAATACGACCATCACGCACTTCTTTTAATACTAAGTTTTGCTGCATAAGTGTGGATGCATGACTTGTATTATCAAATACTCGAAACTCTAATGTATCAATGTTATTTTTGATTTCCCAATGTCTTTTATCATCCCAATAATCTGTAGGCTGAATAGATGCTACGATTTGTTCTGTTTTAAAATCAACAACATGCAATTCACCACTTGGCGTTCTCATCTATATCGCTCCCTGTAACTGATTGTAGCTGTAAAATCCGGTGGCATAATATCAATACGATTTTCTCCACGTATGATCTTAGGAAACTCGCTAAATATATCTTTAATATTAATAGCATCTTTCCCGTTAATCGTAACAAGGCTTCTTTCTGTATCAATAATTACTTTATCTCCTGCATCGAAAATATAAGGTTTTGTATTAGAAGAGACTTTGTTTACCTTCCAAACCTTTAAGTCATCAATTTGCATTTCGTTAATAGGCTGGTGATTATCCCACTTACAAAGCGCAATCATAACTTGTGCGATTTTTCGGTTTGTCATTGGATTACTGTTGTCAACATCGTTCCATTGTTCAACTAGGGAAGCTCCGTCTATCTCTTTACCACCTATAAATTTAGCTACATATACAGACCATTTTGTCCCTCTTCTAGCAATACGCAGGCGTCCCCGAAATTGATTGAAAGTAGATAAGTAATAGCCACTTGTATCTACTAATTTACGAATGCTATTAGGTGTTCCGCTATTCCCGATTTTCATATGTGCTTTTGTAATTTCTGCCGTTACGTATAAATCATTCATGTTAATACGAGCTACCAGATTACTTGCCTCATCCAATAAGAGAACTTCACAACGACCCATTTCATCAATATTTTTGGATTTTAAAGTCATCCATGCCTCTATTTCAAAATCTTGTAATGGACCGCCTGGAATACTTTTCTTAGCTATTGCACCGTAAAACCCTTTCCCTTCTCCGTATTCTTCACAATATAGTGCGTAACCGCCTTTTGATTTAAAACTACCTGTCCCTATCATATCGTCAAATTGTCCAGTAACAGGAGTCCAGCCTATAGGCGAAGCCATTTCATCCCATAACACACGCTCACGTTCTTGTACCGTTGATTCCTCCACAGTTAGGGGGTAACCAATACGGAAATAGTTTCGTTCTAAAGGATATTTACCAAACCATACATCTAAAAAAGTGCTTGGTTTTTTTACAGTCATTTCAATTAATGGTGGAGATTCTACACTACCTTTATTCGTGAAATTAGAAGTAATCTCAGTAGACCAATTTTGAGTGAATGTGTGGGTTTGTACTTTCCCTAGTTTATAAGGTATCGGACAAACAAATTTGATTGTACCGATTCCGAGCGTTACAAATTCATCTAGATCAAAGCTATCGTCCACAACAGCTAAATATGTTCTATTTGGTTCTACATCGAAAGTAAGCTCTGTTGGCTGATCTGTAATCAGCCAATCTGCAATTTCTTCTTTTATAATTTCTAAATCCGATCCATCAGGAACAATGATTCCTACAGGGATAGATAAAACACGCATTTCCGTTTGTGTGTTTAATAGTCTTGCGCCTGGATATCCAGGAACACTTAGGAAATTCCTTTTTAATGGCGCCCAAGCTGGTCTTTTCCATCCTTTTGCGATTTGAATAAAGTCTTTTCGTTCGTTATTAAATGTAAAAGAACTCATGTTGACACCTCATTTTTTTATATAATAAAAGAAACCCAAACCTAAAAGTCTGAGTTTCTTTTTGTTTCTCTTTCTTGATACTCGGTTGTATATCGATACGTGCCACGCGCCACATCTCGTCCCTCTAAAACAACAGGAACTTCAACAACTAAATCGCCACCAAGCATTGGAAGTACTCCACCATCAGATGATCCTGAAGAGTGATTAAATATTTGATTTGATACGCTGCTTGTCATGGCTTGTTTACTATTTGACATACTTCCATACACACCACTCATGACAGTCTTTAATCCTGATAATTGACTTACAGAACTAGCCATCACACGGCTCATATCACTCATTAATTGATTGATTTCACCAGGCATAGTAAATTGTCCACGTGGCATAGCTGCCACTATTCCTGCCCCAATATCGCCAAGTGTCTTTTTATTTAGCGGAAGTACCGCTTCGTCCCCTGCTTCGCCCGCTGCTTGATAACGTCCATTATTCATTCCGAATATAGTTGGCTTAGTGAAAATACCACCCTTGGCGCGCCAATCTATATTGAGTCCAGAAGGAAATGTAATATCTTTACCTAAAACATTTTTAGTACTAGTTTGTAAACTAAAATGTGGAAGAGGTGGCATTTCAGGTTTAGGGATTTTTAACTTCAGATTTTCAAAGAATCCTTTGATTTTATCGATGAAGCCCTTTACTCCATCAACCGCATCTCTTATTGGATCCATAATAAATCTTTTTGCCGCTTCAAATTTTTCTTGTGCTGCATTTTTCACTGAATCAAATTTTTCTCTAGCTGAATTATATAAATCAGTAAATTTTTGTTTGGCCTGATTATAAGTATCTGTTACTGGTTGAATCACATATTGCTTTACTAAATTCCAAGCTGTAAGCGTATAGGATTTTATAGAATCCCAATTTGATAATATCCAATTGGCTAAATCAGAAAGCTTTTGTTTTGTTGTATTCCACAACTCTTGAACTGGTTGAATTACATATTGTTTAACCAAATTCCAAGCCATAAGGGTGTATGATTTAGCAAGTTCCCACTGAGAACTTAACCAAGAGATTAAATCACTAAATTTCTCTTTTACCAAGTTCCAAGCTTCCTGTACAGGCTGGGTAATATATTGTTTAAATAATCCCCATGCAACTTGGGCCACAGCTTTTGCGATTTCCCATTGTGTACCGAGCCATGTAACTAATTCACCTATTTTTGTACTTACCCAATCATAAACTTGTTGAATAGGTTGAATGATATATTGTGAAATGGCTGCCCATGCAATTTGCGCTCCTGCTTGAATGAGTAACCACCCTGCTTCTAAAACGGCTGCCATAAATGAAATAATTGGATCTAATACGGTAACGATAGTATTCCATGTTTCCTGCCAAGCTTGTACGAGTGTCCCCCACAATTCTGAAGCCGTTGTAACTAAAGAAGTCCACCAAGAAGACGCTGTTTCCACAATACCTGACCACAAACTACTAAAGAATTCACCTATAGGATCAAAGAAACTATGCATCATTTCAGTGAATGAAGCCCAAGCACCTGAAAAGAATTCAACAATAGAATTCCATGTACTACTGCATATTTCGCCAATCCCTGTCCATAAATCACTAAAAAACTGACCTATTGGATCAAAGAATGAATGCATAGTTTCTAAAAATGAAATCCACGCTTCACTAGAGGATTGAACAATACCATCCCAAAGCTCTATTAAATATTCCTTAATAGAATTCCATGTTTCTATTGTCCAATTTTTAATATCATCCCAATTTTTATAAATGGCAATTCCTAGAGCAACTATAGCCGCTATAATAAGAGGAACAACAGCAACTATTCCTAGTGCTGCGGCCGCTCCAATCTCAAATACACTCATGACCGCCATGACTATAGGAGCAAGCGCCATAATTGCACCTGAGATTATACCAATAGCCATCGCAACAGCTGTTAATGTGGCTGCTAACTTTGGATTGTTTGAAACCCATTCAGCTATTTTAGAAATGACATCCGCTATGACACTAAGAACTGGCTGAAGTGCAACTTGTAAATCCTGCATCGCTTTTTGAAATTTAACTGCGGGGTTTGCATCCATTTTCTTAATGGAATCATTCAGTTTATCTTGTTGCTTCCCAAAATCAATTGTTTTCTCTTTCGCACCTAGCAAAGTATTAATGATGTTTTGTCCTTGATCTTCATACATTGTCATTTTGTTATCGTAAAGGCTTTTTATCCTCTACTTCTTACAGTTCATTTCCTGTAAGTTCGGCATATGTTTTCACTAATAAGTGTCGCGGTCTCGTGGAGGGATTATATCTTTTCACCCTCTATGCTCTGCCCCTGACTATACTTCGTATAGCCTTCGGTTCAAATTAGGATTCTCACCCTCTTTGCTTTATACCGCAATTTTACTTCGGCACAATTCATCATCTACCGAAAAACTTAACACCTAATTCATTACGTTTCGTTTCATCATCAACTTCTGATAAAGCCTGTGCAATTTCAGTCATAGCTGCTGAACCTTCTTTACCACCATTAGCTACTGCCTGACCCCATTTTTCAACTTGTTCTGCTGAAATTTTTGTTCCTTCAAGAGCTTCTGTCATAGCTTTATCGACACCTTGACCGAACTCAGCGGCTTTAACACGCCCTTCTTTTAGACCATCTAAGAGATTATCAATCATTTATATTCAACGTAACTCGCAACGTCACGCCCGTTCTCTTATGAACTGCTATACGTCACCGCATAGATTAGACTATATCTTCAACTACTAGAGTTGCTCCCCGTTTCGAGTGTCATATGCTTACACCCTACGTCTTTCGACTAGTCGTTGCACGTTCCTTAATTAAAAGGCTTCGCTCAGTATTGTCTCACTTGAGAGTTTCACTGAATTAAAGGAGTTTTTCATTGTATGTCGCCATACAAGGGAACTATAATCTAATTCCAGGTTCCTGTTTCAACGCCAGCGGCCATAATAGCTTGTACTTCTTCAGCGTTGTAGCCTGCTCTCGTAAGTTGACCACCATATTCAGCGATAATATCTAATTGTTCCGGTGGAAAACCCATTTTTAATAAGGCATCAGCCATACCAAGAGCGCCTTCTTGTGAAATGCCTAGTTCATTACCAATTTCATTTGCTTCTTGAATTAATTCAGTAAAATCTATTCCAGCATAAGCATTAGAAATAACAGCTGCACTCTTTACAATAGAAGCATTTGCTTCATCACTAACACCATTATTCAAAGCCCACTGTCTTCTTACACCCTCAAGTGCTTCTTCTGCATCTAATCCATAGGCCGAAATACCTCTCACTGCATCCTCTACTGATTTTTTTGAGGACTCAGGAACATCAAATCCTATTTCAATTTTTGTTTTTAGCTTGGACATATCAAGTGCTTGTTCAACAGCTGTTGCGATACCTCCGCCAGCTGCCAAACCACCGATAACATTTTCAAGGCCTACTTTTAACCCCTCAAACTTCTTCTCCGTTCTTTCGGCTTCTTGCTGTAAATCTCTTAATTCATTTCGTACTTGCCGGATTGAATTGCCGTCATCCACAGATCGTAACGCACGTTGTAATTTTTCGATATCTGTTTCGGCTCCTAATGCTTCACGGCCGATAGTCCCAATCGCTTGCTCTAACTGTTTACTTGTAGCCGTTCCATTTCGAATTGCATTCACAAGACGATTTCCTAATGCTCCTGCAAAATCATCGACACTTTTCCCTGTAGCACTAAATAATGTTTCTAATTGTCGGGTGGAACTGGCTACACTGTCTTGTTCTGCTTTCATGTTTCCAAGTTTATTTTTCAGACCATTAAGCGATCCTTCTGTAAATTCAATTTCGCGCCTAAAAGTACGATATTGTTCTTCGGAAATTTTACCGTTTTGGAATTGTGCTTGTACTTGTTGTTCAGCTGCTTTTAACTTGTCTAGCTTTTGTGTTGTATTTTCAATTTGTTGTGTAAGTAACTGTTGTTTTTGAGAAAGTGCCTCAATATTCCCAGGATCAAACTTTAGCAACCGCTCAACATCTTTCAACTCTTTTGTTAAATCCTTACTTCGTTTATTGACATCTTTTAAAGCATTCTGTAGTCCCGTGGTTTCTCCACCAATTTCAATTGTAATCCCTTTAATTCTTCCTGCCATTTTCTCACCCCTTTCTTAAAATGAATCGAAGTCTTTTTGGTTTGCTTTTCTAACTTTTTCTTTGTCTGGATTCTCCATTTCAGCGAATTCAGCAATGTAATCAAAACAATCACCGATTGTCATGTCTTCTAAATCCCAACGCGTTAATTTAGCTTTATAACAAAGAGCAAGGAACGTATCGGATGTTAATTCTTCATCACCGAAAGTCCCTTGTTCTTCATTATTTTCTGTTATTTTTTTTTTGCTCCCATAGTAACTTGGATTAAATCCATAATTTCCGGCATAATTTCTTCAATTGGGAACTCTTCAAATCCATCTAACCACACCATAGGATCAGGAATACTTTGATCCGCTGTTTTAGCGAATAACCAAGTTAAATCATAAATAAGTTCAAAATCCACATTACTTAAATCAACATTAGACATATCAATAGGTTGTTCCGTACCATCCGATGAAGTTAATGCGCTAATTGCTCCTAATCCCATCAAGTCTGCAAATAAATTACGTCTAAATTGAGCCTTATAACGTTTGACTGTTGCTGCTGTACTTTTAAGTCGGACTTGTTTTCCGTCTATTGTGATTGTCTTTTCCATTTACTTACGCTCCTTTTGGTGCTGCTGTTTTTTTAACGTACACTTCTTTGTACCAGTTATCGTAAATTGCTTGAGTTGTTTTAGAAGTTGTTTTTGTTTTAACCATTGGTCTTCCACCAGGCGCTAAAACAATTGGACTAGAAACAAACTTCAATTCATTTGTATTTGGTTCGGCTGAATTTGTTTTTGTTTTAGATGCGATTGTCGGACGACTCGCTGCACAGTTATACATAACGTGTCGAGTTGCGTTCACATCGCCATCGAATTCAAATAGTAATGCAAATGATTTCCCTTTAGCATCAGCTAACTCATTTAATACACCGTCTGTTTCATCTAATTGCTCACCTAATGCATCAACAGCGAATTGCTCCGGAATAGTTGCAATAGATAGCGTTCCGTCATAACCTTGGTTATTACTTGCTGCGTAATAAAGCATGTCATCCGCATAGAATTCAATTAAATCACCGCGTGGCTCAAATGTTAGCTCCACCCCACCAGGCAACGGGATTGGCGTACCAAACTTTACTAAAAAATCTTTAACATCAATTGGGACATAATGTACATTCTTCAAACCAAACGTAACTTTATTTTCTTTAGTCATTTATAACAACCTCGTTTCGTATATTTTTTGATACATTTTCTCAGATTCAATAAACGTCCCATACGAGTCATAAGGAATCTCATGATCGTCTAGGACTTTTTCAAGTTTCGCTTCTGCTACTAAGTCTTTTCTGACTGTATAAAGCTCTATGTTTAAGTCATTTATCTTGTGGTAGACCTTGTTATCAGCCATTAAATTTGCTGATCCATCCACAAGAAAACAAATATACGGTGGCGCTGGAACTGGATTGTTTGGTGTTGCTGTAAAATGAGAATAAGCCACAGGACACCCTGTAGCATCAAGAATCTTCTTTAATTCAATTAAATTCATTGCTGAATCGCCCTTTCAACTAGTTCAGTAAATTCGTTTATTGCTTTTTCTTCAGCTGGAGCAATATGAACTTGAGCCGGTACGCGTCCACCGTTTGCTTTTGCATGTCCTTTTTCTAGCAAGTGTGTAAGTTGTGGTTTTAATGCATTATGAACGACAATTGCATTGCCAACTTTCTTCTTACGCCACCCTTTACGATATTTACCTGTATTCTTTGGACTTTTTTGCTGTAATTCGTCCACAAGATTCTTTGAAATTTCTTCTTTAGCAACCTCAAGGTCCTCTTCTGCTAAATGAGTGTACCTTTGTAATTCCCTAGTAATTTCACTAGCTAAATCATTAATACTAGCCACCAATGTCCACCTCACAATACAACTCGATTTTTTCATCAACTCTTTCGTATGTGCGGTATATGTTATATTCTTTTTCGCGGTACTTAACTTCACGTTCATCTTGATAATCCAGAACATGGACGATTAAAACACAACTCGCTTTAATGTCACTTTGACCAGCTTGGAAGAATTCTGATTGAGGGACAGATTTCTTTTTACAAAATACTTGTCTATTAAACGTTTTTACTTCCTCTTTTTGTCCTAAATCATCTTCAATGACTGTAACTATTGGGAAGTGTAGAATATCGTTCATTTATAATCACCCGCTAAAGTAAGATGATTCTTAAGCATGTTATACGATAATTGAAATCGCTCTGCTTCCTTAACGTCAGCAATAAAATTAGCTTTTGTATACATGATTATTGCTCGTTTAATTAACGGATCTGTATCGTCATTTGATTTGAAACCAGAAACACCAGATAACTTTAAATCAGTTCGGGCCGCTTCAATCAAATCATCAATTTCATCATCTAAAGCATTATGTGAGACACGCAATGCTTTCTTAACAGTTTCGAGCATCATGACTATTCACCCACTCGATCTAGTTCTTTTAAAGCTTCAAGTGCGGCATCTTTCCCTTTGACTTTTTCACCATTTGGAAGCTCGTAATATCCTCCGCCTACATGAACAGGATCTTTGGTTTCTTTATGTTGAATTGTAATTTGTTCTTCATTTAAGAATCCTTCATCTTGTAGGTACTTCACTCGTTCTACGTCATTAGATTCATACGAATCTCCAATACTATAATGAATGAAGGTGAATTTATCTCGAAAGGCTCTTTTTACAACATATTTATTCAATGGCTTCACACTCACTGTTTAACCTCCTTAGACCATAAAGAAAAGCGACTATTATACAGTAGTCACTTTCTTAACACGTAAGAATCCATTTTTAGAAATTACGTTGCCGCCAGCAAAAACAGACCCTCTATGTGCAATCATACCTTGCTTGAATTTGAAATCAGTAGAACGTTGTACATCCATGTCAGAGAAAATAGTAAGTTGGTAGTTTGATAAGGGACCATATGCCATGTTGTATTGACCTGCTGTTGTTTTTGCATCAGATACAGCTTTACAAGCACTATTGATGATGAACGGTACACCATCAATTGTTCCTGAATTACCTTGTGAAACAACGTTGTACACTTTTTTACCATCAGTAGTACGAAGTTTAGCAAATGATTTTAAATCCTTTTTATTCAGAATTAAAACAGCTGCATCTTCAACATCTTCATCTCCACCATAGCTATAGACGATCTCATCTAGTGTAGAAGCATCAATCTTTGAAATTTCTAAATCTGTTGCTACATCGATCGCTTTAGCTGCTGTAGAGAAGATACCAACAAGACGATTAGTTGCGCCTGTTCCGATTAAAATCTCACGAGTTAGTTTTTTTCGTGTTGAAACAGTAATACCTTTCATTACTTCAGCATCATAGTCTGCCGCTGGTAACTTTTGAAGTTCTTCAGTATCTTCTGAGTAAGCTGTAACCTTTGCTTTTGTAATGTCTGCATATCCGAACGTCGTTTCAGCTGATGTGTAATCAGTTCCTTCGGCAGTATAATCACCTTCACCATATCCATTAATATATGGTTGTTGGTAGCTTTCTCCGCCTTTTAATGTTTTCGTAGAGACACGATCAATTAATGTAGATACTTCGTTAAATGTAGGGCGAATATCTGAAGCGCTATGCTTCGGAAGCACTACATTACTACTTCCTACAGTTACAGCACGATTTTCCATCAATGCTTGCCCACGTTTTTCTGATGCTTCTAACTCCACATCTTGTTGCGGTGGTTCATTATTAAACGTTTCAACTACTGTACGTGTTTCTGGTTCAGCATTGTTATTAATAACTTCAGCTTCTTTTAGTAAACGCTGACGAGTTTCAATTTGTTTTTGCTTTTCGTCAAGTTCACGTAATTCAGTTTCAAGTGCTGCTAAATCTACCTCTTGGTCACCTTGTAGTAAAGAACGAATTTCTGCTTTTCTAACTAAAATTTCTTGTAATGTTTTCAAATAAATCTCTCCCTTATAAGTAAGTTTTTAAAATTAGTTTTTTTCGTAAATCTTTTTGATTACGTTCATCCACGAATTGTTTATATGGATCATGACTTCTGGCTGAAACTTGAGAATCTGGATAAGCCGGGAATGCAACAGGGCTAATTTCAAGCAATTTTGCTTTTGTAACACTACGCACAACATTATCTGGATCTGATTCATCCCATTCTTCTTTCACCATCTGAAAACCAAAAGAAACGCCGTCAACATCACCGCGTTTAATCGTTTTGTATGTGTCATCGCCAAGCGTTGTATCAGCTAAATCTAATTCAAATCGTAGACCAACTTCATCCTCAAACAGTCGAAGTGTGCCATTTTTTGTTCGACCTAATACTTGTGATGTATCATGGTTCCAAAGAGCTAATTGATCGTCTTGCGTTAAAGAATCTGTAAAAGCACCTTTTTTAAACTGTTCTTTGAATCTTTGCCAATACCCCATTGTTACAGATTTCATTTCCCATTTAACTGCATATCCAGCGATTGTCCGAAGACCATTTTCAGATTCTCTAATTTCAAGAGCACTACTCAGTAGTTCCCTCTTTTCCGTCTTGTTCACTGTCTTCACCTCCTTCACCTGCAACATTCCCTTCCTTGACTAAGGCTGTATCCAACCTTCTAATTGGCTTGTCTCCACCTTCAATTGGGCCAAGTGAAAGAATTGCTCTCCATTCATTCGGCGTTAATGAACCTCGGTCTACCATCTGAACAAGATTCATCTTTGTACTCATTGAAGCGTATTGAAGAGAAGAAGATTCAAAGATAATCTTGTTACCAAATCCCCTTTCTCGACGCGAAAAAAGCTTCCTGGTATATTCTCCAGCAAGCTGCATTGCAAAAACCTCTATCTCTGACTCGTAGTACGCATTCCACTCATCTTCGTTATATTTACTTTGGATGATTTTATCGTTTGTATTAAAGAAATTGTAAATACGCTGTACAGTTTCTTGCATTTGTTTCGAATCCGGCACAAACGCTTCAGGTTTAACTTGTTCTAAATCATAACGTGGATCAGAAGACGCTGCACCACCATCATTTGCGATATTTAAGTAGTTGTTTACAAAGTTTTTAACTTGATTATCAATATCTTCTTGCTTCAATACCGATTTAAATTTAAGAATCCACTTTACTACCGCACTATTCTTAATTGCTTTAACAATACCTTGATCTGTAGTTGTAACAATCTCCATTAATTGTGCCAAAGCATTACCTGGATGTTCTCCAAAGAAGTCATTATCATTAAAATCTTTTCGTAAATGAATTACATCTGTATAAGGTATCGTCATTTGCTTTCCACTTTTAAAATAGAACTTTAAAAAGATATCTCCTTGTGCCCCTTCAACAACTTCTACTGTTGTACATGGAATAGGATATATCTCAGTAGCGTATCCGATATCATCACGCTTAATATAAGCGAATGCATTGTGATTCAGTTCCAATTGAACAGCCATTTTTTCTTGGAACATTTGTCCCGTCATTAATGGGTTTGGCTCTTCCAACAAAAACTTCATATACGGTTCTGGATTAACCTTAAATTCATTAGTGTTATCTCGAATATGCTTGGCTATGAGTTTGCCAACAGCTTTCGCTTTAGGTCGTATGCAAGCTCGAATAATATCACTCTGATATATGTCACCGTTCCAAGCAAAAAATCCCCCTCCATTATCGTTTATCATTTCAAAACGGGTTGTCGTAGGGGCTTGTTTCTTTCCGAATATCTTATCGAATAATCCCAATATCTCACCTCCTTCTTAAATCATGTTATGATAATCGTTCCATTTATCTTGCAATACTACATAGGCATTTAATAGGGCGGCGGTGCCGTCGATTCTTCGTCTCTGATTACTAGTTTTACAAGGTTGTATGTTTAAATTTTTATCTGTTTCAATAGCCGTATTTGAAAGACACCACTTTGTGATAGGATTGTTACTGTAATTGATGATTTTAGATTCTAAGTCTGCCCCAAGTTTTCTCATCGGAGATGACAAAGTTCGTTTCCCTTGAATTACAGGAATAGTCGCATCTGCTCCAAACTCATTTTTCAAGTCTTCAACAAAGTATTTTGCTGACCAACTATCGTACCCTATCCAAGGTAAGTACAGACCGTATTCTTCTCTCAATTCCACTAACCAATCTACAATAAATTTATAATGTATCGAGTTACCAGGTGTTGTTCTCAATATCTCCATATCTCTCCATGTTGAGTATGGAATTTTATCTTCATTGGTTCTCTGTTCCAATAAATCCTCCGGCAACCAATACATATGTTTAGCATAAATCGTCTTGTCATTAGGAACTTTAAAAATTACACAAGCAGAAGTTAAGTCAGTTGTGCTGCTTAAATCGACTCCACAAATACCGTATTTAGGGTTCAATTCTGTTATGTCATAAGTAGCGATGTTATTCAATTGTTCAAATGTTAACCATGCTTCTGATGATGTTTCTCTAACATTAAAATCTTTCGTTAATAAATTTTTAACGAGAAGAGAATTTGCCTTAGCTTTGTTAACTTTCGTCTCTAGTTGATCTATCCTTTTAATAGTACCAAGTCCGGGGTTTGCTTTTGCCCATTTTGATGGATCTGTCCATTCTTCTCGCTTATCCAATTCATAAATAATTGGTAAGAAACGATCATCTTTATAACCATCTGGGTCATCGAAACCATTCAAAAGCATTTCTGCTTCTTCGTACTTCATGTCATATACGGATTCACGAATAGTTCCTGCTGTGGTAATCATAAATATCATTGGTTGTTCCCTTGATGAAGTACCATCTACAATAACATCGTATAGATTTTTATCTTTCCAGGCATGAATTTCGTCCATCATTGCACCATGAACGTTAAGACCATCTAACGTTTCACTATCAGAACCAAGAGGTTTAAATGTACTATCATTCCATTCAGATACCATCTCAGAAACTAAAGGTTTTATACGTTTTAATAATGCTGGTGATTTCTTCACCATGCGCTTTGACTCTAACCAAACTAATTTTGCTTGATCTTTCTTTGTAGCAACGGCATAAACTTCAGAACCCGGTTCACCATCAGCTATTTGTAAATATAATCCGATTCCCGAACCGACAGTTGACTTTCCATTTTTACGCGCTACCACTAATAATACTTCTCTATATTTCCGAGTCCCGTCTATTTTATGGACAAAACCAAAAGATGCGGCAATAAACGCTTTCTGCCATAATTCTAATTCAATTGGTTTTCCGCCCCATTTTCCTTTCGAATGTTTACAAAAATTCTCTATAAATTCTATTGCATGATTGGCACGATTTGAACTATATTCCCATTCATTTCTAGTACTACTTAAATCTGTAACTAGTTTTTTATAAACCCGTCTTACCTTGTCTGATACAACTTCTTTTCCTGTTTTGATTTTGTACCAGTATTCTAATATTGGGTTATATGACAAAGGATACCTAATCACGTGTCGCCACAAACTCCTCAAATCCATCACTTTGAGATTTCGTTTCTACTGGTTTTTTAGGAATATAATCGCCCAATTGTTTCATGATAGTTTGATAACTTTTATTCATTGCTATGTATCTTCTAGCTGCTGGCCTTTCTCTTTCATATGGGTCCTGGTTCTCTGATTGCGAGAACATTTCATCATAGCCATTCTCATCGAGATCTTTTCGTATGTCTTCTAGTCGTACACGTAAGTCTGCCGCTTCAACAATTAACCCCTCTACAACCATGAGAGTATCTTTTGGCATCTCTTTATAAATCCGTTTAAGTCTGTTTATTTCCTTTTTAACACGCTCTTCTTTTGTTAGCTCTTTTTTTATCGCCATCAATAACACCTCACTTTTACGTATTGGGGTAGGGGGGTCACGCGAACTGACCAATTTATTTTATGAAGCTCCCCATTCGGACCCCTAAGCCACCTCGTTTTGGTTTTTGATAGGGGGGGTTATAGTTTTTTCAACTTACTCAATTACTTTCTCAATCTCAATCTATCAATATCTATCGACTAACCAAAAAATAAACCAAGCAAGCAAAGCTAAAGGAATTAACATACCTAAAGTAGATACAAAGAATACTAAAAATACTTCAAAGTATTCCATTAGCTATCCCTCCTAATTAAATCACCATGTTCATCAAACATCACATCTTCTCTAATCAATACAGCTTTACCAAACGTCTTAGTGTTATGGCAAGGTAAGCATAAATACTGTAGGTTCTCATGATTCAATGTAATATCTGTATTCTCTATAGTCTCTGGCGTTATCTCAACAATATGGTCAACGATATAACCAGGTACTTCTTTACAATGCTCGCACATACCATCTAAGGTTGTAGCAATGTATGACTCTCTGCACTTCTCCCAAGCTGTTGACTTATAAAACTTCTTTGCGTATTCCTTAGCCATTCATATCACCCACCACCTTCTATACAATTAGGAAGTAACTTGTCTAACTCTTCCTTGCGCTAAGTGCTTTATAAAATAAAAAAGCAGCTTTTAGGCTACTTTGAATTCTTCTTATCCCCAAATGAAATGATATATATATTGTCCCGTTACACGTTCATTAATTCCAGCAATCCTAGCGAATCTCATTAAGTCCATCCCCTGAAGGAAATACATTTGGAGCGTAACTGGTACCTGTGACCACATCAATTGATACAGCTCATTCACTCTCTGATTCGTCGAAACGATTAAATCATTTACAGGTCCATGATTCCATGCAGAGGTTTGAACTGAAGTAAATAGAAGGTCTTTCCCATTAACTGCTATTCTTGCCACACTTTGAGTTATGTCCACAACGATACCCTCATTCCAAGACTCAAAATCTGTTTTCCATATTTACATAAGTATTCGATGCAACGAGAAATGTTTAAAGTGATTTTTTTATAAAATAAAAAAGCAGCGGATTCGCTACTTTAGATATTAAAATCTTGCATCATTTTGTCCATTCTTGCTTGCATCTCTTTTTCTTTCTGTCTTTCTAATTCTAAGTACATCTGATCCTTCCATTTATCGTTATACCAATCCGTTTCATATAAAATGACATGCTCTCGATTTAATTTAGGTTTATATTTATTAATTGCGTATATTTCATATAAAACCACTTCTAGCGCATCTTCAACGTAGAATCCAGATACATAATGAAAATTATGATTATATGCTTTGAAAGGGTTTCTTAATGTTTTACTCATGTGCATTTTAATGCGATTCTTAATATCTTGACTTCTACCTATATACATAAGAGTACCCTTAGCGTTGTGGAACATGTATATACCCTGCTTTTTCTTTAATCCATTTTCGAAATCTTTTTCGCTTAAGTCAATTTTAAATTCATTTTGAGGTATCTTTATATTTATCACGTATTGCACCTCCTACTTAATCTCTCTTATAAAGTACCGCGTGGCTTACAACTATTATTTCACACATCTTCTTTACTGAGTAGCCATTCTCTTCTCAATTATTAAGCAACGCTAAAGCACTGCTCCGTTTTATTAAGTCCATTTTAAATTTATCTGTTTCAATATAGATTACAAAAGCTACAACACCTCCCCACCTACATTTTACCTGCACCTCACGTTCGAGTTTGTTTTGCGCAAAAGAAAAAGCACCCATTGGGATGCTTACACATACTTTACTTTTCATCTATCATTAACACATTAATTTTTGCTCTAATCAAACGACTCTCCAAATGATAAATATTGTCCTTTGTCAACGATTCCTCATCTACTACCTTGATTACTTCATCGATTACATTAACCGCTCCACTTAAGTGTTTTAATGACATCTCGTTAATATTTTCTTTAACTAAACTAGGAGTAATAGGACGATCTTTAGTTACTGTCCTCAAAATATGAGTGTAATCTACAGGCTGAGAAGATATTAAGTCTTTTTTTACAAGCTCTAACTCCAATTGCAAGGCATCAAAAAACCTCCCCAATTTTTGTCTTTCATCCTTAATTTGTTTACTTACTAATTCATAATCAGCCTTAGACTTATAATACCTACTTACTATTAGACCAGATAGCAAACCGGAAAGTAACCCCATTGTTAAATCATAAAAAAACTTGCTATGTTTTCCAGAATCAAAACCTTCTTTCTCGTAATTATAAAAACATTATATAACAATTATTAACAAAAGTATATTTTAGTTAAATATAAAAATCCTCAACAATAATGGAAAAAACTCTTAAATATTAAACGTTCATGTCCCCAATCACCCCAGCAATTTAACTGAGCTCAATAAGAAACACAAAAGCCACGACACTCACGCACCGTGGCTGAATATATAAATGTAATTTGTCTTTTCGTCCTTCCTACGGATTCTTACCGCCCATGCCCGTTCTCCGGTAACGTTTTGATAAAGGGGCTATGATCATTGGTTATGAGCGCATAGATACGTTATCCCCACGTTATGCTCTTTTCAAAGAACAAGTAACTGTAGGAATATCGTATCGCCGATTCCAATGTGAAAAGGTACCTGATTTAGTGCCCAAAACAGTGCCCTAAATGGTACCCGAAAAGTTCCATTCTTATGTCATACTAAGCGCTTTTGCAAACCGTAAAACACCTGATTTCCTCTTTCTATAATACTTTCCTCTCTTCATCCCAAGCACCGTATAAATGTATTCATCATTTAACTCTTTACGACTCATATATTTCATTTTGAGTATTTGTTGCTCGTCCTCATCCAAAGCTTCTTCAAATGCTCGTTTTAACTGTCTGTATCTGATTTCATCTTCCGTACATTTTCTCAGTTCTGGAAATAATAGTTCAACTCCGAACGCCGCTTGCTCTTCTATATTTTTAAATTTCACTTTTAACACGCGGTATTCCTGTAACTCTTCTATCACGAAAGGCCGTATTTCCTTTTCATTTACATGCCTAGAAGGTTGATTCATACGATACGGTTCCCCTCCGTTCGATCTAATTACTCTTTAGGACATTACTTCATTTCTTTTTGGCATTCTTGTAAATAATCGATAGTTTCTTGAACTTGTTCTTTTGTTGAAAGTAATTCCATCACATTACCTTCTGTGTTATATACACGAATCGCTTGTTCCTTAAACTCCATCCCTAACATCCCATCTTCACCTAAAAGCTTTACGTTATCTTCCATTCTCCTAACCTCGCTTTAAAAGGATTATTTTATTAAGTTTTAAACATACCCAAAGCCGAGTGTTCCCAGATGATATAATATAGTTAATTAGAAGAATTCACTTTATTAACCCAAAAGAAATGAGGTGGCTTTTATGAAAAGTATGAATAAATGAGTACTAGCTATTAGCTACTTTTTTGTCTTAACACTCGTTCTCCATCTATCATTTAAAATGTTGATTTTAACCGCTACGGATCCTACTACTAACTTTCCAACTTCACGATTTCTCATTGGACTGTTAACTTTAGTATGCGGAGGTTGTTTATTAGGTTTTGGAGCTAGAAAATATATTTTTTCCTCTTCAAATATTAAACGTGAACAATGGAAAGATGCAGCAAAGTTTACCTTGTTGACGACTCTATCTTGTTTTACTGCAATGCTTATTTTTTATTGGGTTTAACCTTGAATTTTTTTACAATATATACATCTACCCCTGAATAAAACTCAATATTCCGTAAATACTAAAGTCACATGGTTATCTTTCCTCTGTTTTTCTTGGGTGAGCAGTTAGCTTTTGCTAGCTGCTCTTTTGTAATCCATCGTCACATTATGATGAAATGGTCATATATTATCTTGAAGTAAAAACCCTAATTTTCTTTTCAACATTTCACTTTTTCTTAAAGGGCATCTTTCAAAGGTGCTCTTTTTGGTGTTCTAAATTAATACAAAATGAAATTTTTATTAAGTTTTCTATTAATAACGTATATTGATTTCTTTTCTAAATTAATTTAGAGATAAATAGTTCATCGATGAACTATTCTGTGTTAAACTAAATTTAAAAAGAAAAGGGACGAGTATTATGAGTTTAAAAAATCAAAGTTTCAAACAAGCAGGAGAAGTTGTCCAATCATTTGTAACAATAAACAAAGAAATTATAAAGTTCACACATCAAAACGCCTCCAGTTTAGGATTAACAGTACAACAAATGGGTATCTTAAATACAATTTATGCACTCCCTAATGTTACTCTTAAAGAGATTTCAGAACGTCTTTCAGTTCCTAAAAGTACAGTGAGTGTGAATGTAGATGAATTAGTTAATCTACAGTTCATCGAGCGAAAACAATCAGATGAAGATCGTAGAGAAATAAAATTAAAGGTAACAAACCAAGGACAAGAAGCATCGAAAAAATCCATTAAAAACTCTACTTCCTACAAGGCAATGGAACTAGCACTACAACAACTTCAAGAAGATGATGTTCAAACATTATTGCGTATTCATAAAGATTTATTAATCTCTCTACAGCAATTTCGTTAATTGATGTAAACCATTTTAAACACAAATTCTAATTCTTATTTTTCAAAGAACTGAGCAGTTAGATTTCACTAGCTGTTCTTTTATTTTAAATAGCGTTTTTGTTAAAATTCACTTTCCACCGCTATAACCCTATACATTTGGAACTTTATAGAAAAAAACCCTTTACTTTCAATTTAATTATATTAATATATTAAATGAAGGGTGTGATCAATTAATGGAACAACTTGAATTTAGTGCTTTAGAACAGCCACTATTTCTGTTAGCACTTCAATTAATTGCATTTGTGTTAACCATTTGTATCGTATATGGAATCTTATACAAAACTATATTAAAATTAAATATGCCTGAATGGACTGCCCATGCGGTAGCAACGGTATTTTCCCTCGGTAGCGCCTATCAAGCTATCATGAATTTCATTTAAAAACCTTTTTCTTTATTTTCTCTCTTATTGAGAAATCTATCATTTAACATGCAAGAACGTAGCAAGCAACTTAATTGGTTGCTTGACGTTTTTGTGGTTATTTATTTTCAAATAACGCTTTTGCTTAGGTTTCTCTAGGTAAATTAACTGCAGCTTACAAACAGTGATAACGAACTCTTTACCGATGTATTCACCTATGTTTCCGAATTACAATTTACTCCAAATAATTCATAAATACCCAAAATAATGATATTATTAAATAAATAATACGGAGGTGTTTTCATTTGGAAAGAAAGGTAATGAAAGATTTAACTAAAGTTATATCCCTAACTGTTATAGGTTGCATTCTTTTATACTTAGTTCCATATCTATTTCAATATTTACCTGATTTTTAAAAGTCATTGAAACATGGCTTTTTTATTTAAATAACGCTTTTACATAAGTTCATTTAGGCATTTTCATATTTAAAAATTTTCCTTCATACACTAAAATGCGATTAAAAAATATGAAGGGAGGATAAAAATGCCTATCACAAATATTTATGATTTTATTGCCAAGTACGGGCGTCCACCTCACTTTCACAAAGATTTCCCTTTAATCTTATTTTGGAGTCAAAAAAGCGGCTGTACTTCACTCGCATATTGGTTCTTTTATCACATCAATTTGTTTAAAGAAGCTGTAAAATATAGCTCCTTTGTTCATAATTATGAATTTGAAATTTATAAAAACTCTATACTATATCTCACTGATTTAGCCAACGCATTACAAGCAAAAGAAAAAGACACCTATAAATTGGTTAGAAACCCTTTCAAAAGAGCTGTAAGCTCTTTTATTTCTCTTATACCAGCGCCATATTACGAATCCACTGAGTGGAAGCCAATCCGTCGTTATCTTTATGGTGATGAATCTTGTAATAAAAAAATTTCCTTTAAACTGTATTTATATTATTTAAAAGCGCATTCACCAAATTTTGAAGGTGTAAACCCACACTTCACACCTCAATATATACAAGGAGAAGAAGAGTTTGTTACAAATTACATTTATCTTGAAAACTTCTCCGCCCATCTATCTGCTATAGAAGACAAACATCGCTTAAAAAAATCCCCATTAAACGCATTAATTAACTCATGGCACCACCAAAGTAATTTAGCAAATTACGAAGGTAACTATGCAGATGGTGATATTACAGATCCCTTATTCCCAAGGCATCCGACCTATGATAGTTTTTATGACGAAGAAACAATTCAACTAGTTAAAGATATCTTTAAAGAAGATTTCACTACTTACAAATACCCCCTAACATCACTTTAAAATATAGGTATTTTTCTAATCCTAAATTCATAATTATTACAGAGAAACTTAAGCCACCTACTTAAGTTTCCTCATAATACTCCTGCAAATTGAAGTTGGGCACTATTCTAATAGTGCTCTTTTTCTATAAAATTCAAATTTTATTGTGCTTTCTTCACATCATTCTTTCTCTCTTTCAGTTGCTCCGTTTCCTTCTTTGCTGATTGCTCAATAAAGTTAATTTCATACCAACGTCTTTCTGCTTTATTCATTTTCCCTATTTTGTATAGTAAGCATAAAGCGGTAACTGTAACCGCTAAATAGCCTATAAGACACCATAACCACAAC
Organism: Bacillus thuringiensis; assembly: GCF_022095615.2. Classification (NCBI taxonomy): domain Bacteria; kingdom Bacillati; phylum Bacillota; class Bacilli; order Caryophanales; family Bacillaceae; genus Bacillus; species Bacillus thuringiensis. Next base: position 2,416,360 of record NZ_CP155559.1, on the reverse strand, counting down.
ATAATCTAACTCCACCTTTCTGTATAACATTCAAAATTGATACTACTTTGCAACTCCCTGCGCTTTTCCAAAAGCTGCAGCTCTTCCCTTGATTCGTTTTAATATGCGACCAATTTGAGTTTGACTAACTCCAACTTTCTTCCCTATACTTTCTTGCGACATGTGGTTTGAATACATATCCCATATAATCATTTCTCGATCTGGTAATGTCTGAACAAAAGAACCAACTATTATTGCATGTTCAACTTTCTCAGATTCATTCGTTGAGCGTTCATCAATCAGCATCTGTTCAAGTGTTAAATCGGTATCTCCACTCCCTGTTGAAAATGCTAATTCATTTAAAGAACTTGGAATTTGTTGATATTGCAAAGCTTCTTCTACAACTTCAACAGATACGCCTAATTGTTGACTAATGACCTCCGATTTTTCTTCTGTTAATTTTTTTCTAATGATTTTACTTTTCAAGTGGAATATCTCACTTGTTACCTTAACTTTTTGATTATTTATAATTGCTTTGGTAGTTTCTCCATGCATTTTAGGAATTGCTAAAGTGGAAAACTCACACCCATATGCAAGATTAAAGTCTCTTCTTGCTTTAAGCAACCCAATCATGCCACTTTGAATTAAATCCTCTATATCTAAACCAGTAGTCATTTTTATCGATTCTAAAACTGCTCCGTACTTTCTCCATACAAACTTATAAACTAGATTTTTATATTTCTTCATAAATTCATCATCCGACATCCCTTTCACATCAACTGTTTCAGGCATTCGCTCCACCCCTTTTGATTTCTCTCATATTAGTTGGACCTTCCCATTTCCCTTCGCGTTCCCACTTCTGCTTGAGCTTTCCGACGTAAGTAAAACTACGGTCATACATAATGCTGATTTCCTTATCTGGAATTCCCTTTTGATTCAAACTTCTTACAATTTCAGGTGTTAATCCAACAGGAATCCTCTTTCTTGGCCCACCATTCTTTTTAGGCTGTGTATCGAAATACCTACCCAACTGGCGTAATTCTTCACCTGTCGGGCATGCCTTACATTCATTAACACTAAAACACTCGTTTGATGTGCGATTATAATAACAACGTCTGCATTTCTGCTCGATAATATCGCCAATTTGGTATGTGATTTGAGTTCTTTCTTCTTTTGTCAGTTTCATATCGCCCACCTACAAGACTACTTTGAGCGCCATACCAAGCGCTTGTGCTCTACCTTGTAGTTCTAAACGATGCTCACGTTCTTTTGCAGCCGTTTCATTTGCGGCGCCAACTTGGATATGCATCTTTTGCAGGTCATGCCCCAATTCATGGTTCTTTTCCGTAATCGCATTAAATTCGTTAAGTAATGTGTTGTAATCTTCTTCACGAGCTTGTAGCTGATCTTGCATGAGTTTGAGTGCATCTTCCGCTTCCAAACGAGCTTCTGTTTCTACAATAAAATCTTGCGCTAACTTTTCTTTTAAACCTTTTAATCCCTCGTACATTTCCGATACTTCGCTTAACTCTTTTCGAAGCGCCTCTCTTTCATCAATGATTGTAGTTAATTGTCTCTGCCAACTCTGGTCTGATGGGATATGAGATGCTACTACAGAATTTAATTTTGGCGGTTCGGATTTCGTTTTCTGAACATTTTGAGGTTGTGGTGATGGTTTTGTATTCTGTGGATTCTTTGATGCGCCTACACGTTTAATAGACGTTCCGTTTGCTTCGCGTCTTTTAGAAATATGGTAATACAAGTTCTTTTCACTTACCCCAAGATAACTAGCGATTTTTACCCAAGTCCACTTTACTGAATCTGCCTCACGTAACTTATTTGCTGTTGCACATAATTGATCCCAATTTCTTTGTTCAGCCATATGTTCCGTTCTCCCCTCAAGTAGGCTTTCACCTAGTCTTTTTAGTTTTTTGCCAACCTCACAATTTTCAGCACACCAAGAAGTTTTATGATTTGTACTTGTCTCACTGTATTTCGGAACCTTCGTACAGCCTTTACACTCATCATCTTGTATATTTAAAATCCTAAGTCGGATTTGCCGTTTCTCCTTTTTGTTCAATCCATCACCCCATATGAGATAGGAAGCTGGTAGCACAACAGAACCGCCATACTACCAACCTATTTTTATTAGTCTTCTAATGTCTCATCAAAAGGCTTGTCCTCACCAGTGACTTCATATTCATCAGAAGATTTCGACTCTTGTTCTTGCACTTGCTCTTCTTCCGCTACAACCAGTTCTTCTGTCTCTGTTTCTTCCTTCGTTTTCTCTTCTACCTTTGGTTGCTCCCCTACATCCGGCTGGTTCTCTTTCCATTCGTGCCATTTGATTGCCATTGGCGCAATACGAGCACGGTAATCATCAATCATTTCAATCAGCTTCACATTAGAGATTTTCAGCTCATTCGCTAATTTCAGATAAGACTCTCCCTCGAGTTTTCGTTTTACGATGTAAGCAAAATCATGTGGTAAATCATCTAAACCTGGAGCAAGTCCACTAATGATAAATGCATCTACAATTTCACGATCTGCTTGCTCTTTCTCTTCACGCGTTGGAATTTTCTCTTCTGGAATATCGAAATTAGCTTCTAATTGTTCAAACGATGCCTTTACTTCTTTCACAACTCCTTTATCATCAACTTCATACTGTGTTAGTGGTTCGTTCGTTTTCGCGTTTACAGTAACATTGAAATTAACCTGCATGGATTCCAGTGAGATAAATACCTTTGTATCAATCATTTCGGAAAGTACATCCAACTTACCGCGTAATGATGAATCCGTTACTTCCAAAACAATTTCTTTCTTGCCATCCGGCTTAAGATTCACTTTCTTTAAAGTTGGTTTGAATTCGATATATGACATATGATCCGCTCCCTTTATTTCGCTTTTTTAAGTTTTTTCTCTTCACGTTTTAATTTGTTGTACTCATCTAGTGTGATGAATCCGCCATATTTGATAACATGCTTTAAAAGAATGAGTTGTAAGTGAGGGTATTTATATTCGAACATCTTCTTTTTCACCGCGAATGTTGCCGTCACCATACCCTTTATGTCTAAGACTTCCACATCACCATTTGGCAAATAGACCATGAAGTCTGCACTATATGTAATTGCCTTAAATTTCATACCCTTCTTTGTAAATGCCGGTTGCAATGTAAATCTCGGCTGTAATTCAAAGCTCGTAATTTCACCTGCAGCTTGGCGGATTTTTAATCCGGAGTAATAATCTGCTTCTGCTTTGCTATCGAAAACATGGCCATCTATTTTAACTTTCTTATTATTGTACTTACTCATTGTTTTTCTCTTTTGCTTTACTGATTAACTGAGTAATTTCATAGACACCGTTTATCAAACATTCCATGTTTATTCCCTCCTTGAATATTTTTCAAAAATCAATACATACTATTTTCAAGCCGCTTAATCCACGGCTGGTACTTTCTTCTTTTTTACAGTAAGAGGCAGGTAGGTTCTTCACTTATCTGCTTTCTCTGTATATTTTTAAAAATATCGAAAATAATACCAACAAGCTGTTTGAACTAGCAGCTTCACTCTTCACGTAATGGGAATGCAATTTATCACAATTAGCTAACTCATTCGACTAACTGGCAGACAACCAAAAATGTTGTCTGCTTTTTGTATGGAATTTTTCATTTTACATATACTACTTTTGAGCCTGTTACCAATGCAAGCCATTTGGTGTTTTGAATTCCGACTAAGCGTTTTTGTTGCATAGATTATTACATCTTTGACAACACTGTTTTAAAGCGCGTTTTCTGGTTATTCGTAGTTCTAATCCAGAATAATTTTTCTCCTATAAAGGACGACAGGTACGACTGTTCGTCCTTTTTTATTTACATCGCATATTCCCCCTTCTGGTAGCTTCGCACCAATTCGCCCTCATCATCGTAGTAAGCAATTTCCCAAAAAGGATGGCAGTTGTGCTTCTCAATTTTCCCATCGAACAAAACGAACAAATTAGTTTTCCAGTTTCCGACGATCGTACCCCACATGCCAGCTACGTTTACTCGCATACCCATGTAAGCGAAATCTAGCCCTCGAATCTTTTGCATTTTCTTGAAATGTTTCTCCGCGCTGTACAATTGCTTTATATCTAAAACACCTTCGTTCTCACACTTTACAAACTTCATGAATTCAGCCATCGACATCGTTAAAAATTTGGTTCTGAACTCTTGCCAATACAGATAACTTGCTTTGCTTTCATTTTCTGCAACAATAATTTTCTCGTTCGGCCATTGTTCGAAAATGGTAGTGAGTTTGAATTTGTAAAGGACCGCCATTCTTTCCCCCCTTAATTCGCAATCAACTTACGGAACAGTTTTTCGTTTCTTGTGTCTAGTGCGTAATCGATGAGTTGTGCTTTAGCAAGTTTCTCCAAATCATTAACTACCTGTGCCAGTTCCAATCGTTCAGTAAACGGTAGCTCTGTTTCATCAGATACCTCGCCTTCTAATACATCAACGAACTGCGGGAATTTATATTTATCAGCAAAGTTTAATTCGATATAGATATCTTCATCACGATTATGTCGGATATGTTGAAATGCTTTGTCTGGATCAGTACCGGATGAACCATTTCGATAGAATACAAAAGGCTTCGTTTCCGCACATGTTGTTGAAATGAATATAGCTCTTGAATAATTTCCTCTTGCATTTTCAACGAAATGAACTTGTTGCAATAACTGATCGTGACTCATTAAGTAATTTAAAATCCATACACTTTCGCGCCACTTACATTGAAAATTGTTCAAGAACCACTTAATAAACTCACGCTTTTTCTCAACCGACACGTTGCTCATACAGTAACCCTCTTTTCCATCCTTCAAATTTTTCTATCCAAGCATCCCAATTTTCTTTTTGCATTGCTGCTTGTTGCTCTGCTACCTCACAGTTACAACCCTCAATCGTTATCATCCCAGGATAAATTTCTGTATGAACTACGCCAGTGTTACTGCATGTCATGCACATTTTCTTCACTCCTTCTCACGATAATCATCGCCTTCTACAGCGATTAAATAATGTTTACTCATTCCAAACAAACGGCTCTTTGCTGCATAACCAATCTTTTCAGGTAATGTTTCATCATCTTCATTCGAGCTGTATAAAATCGGCAAATTATGACGATACCGATAATCAATGATTTGATAGTAGAGGTTCTCTTTCGCTTCTGACCATTTTGACTTCCCTAAGTCATCCCAGATGAGGACCTCTACTTGTTTTGCGTGGTTTAACAATCGGTTAAATTCTTTTTTATCATCGTTCATCATCTTGGCCGCAATGAGATCATCCATGAAAGTTCCGTCTGAAATAAGTAGTACACTATGCCCTCGTTTCATGAGGTACTTTGCTGCAGCCACTTGGAGATGTGTTTTACCAAGTCCAAAACTGTTATGTTCTCTCTTTGCTTGCGCTCGCTTTGCTGGTTCTAATTGCTTAATTCGTAACTCTCCAAATGTTGCGATGAAGCCCAGGCTATTTTGTTTTGTATCCTTGATCTCATTGAAGTTCTGCAAGTAATTTCCCATTGTGCTATATAAAAGCTTTTGTTCTTCTGTTTTTCGTTTGTACGAATCAAACCGAGCATCTGTAAATTCTTCTGGAATCATCGCGTTTTTCAATCTGCGTTCCATTACTCGTTGCGCTTTGCACTCACAATCTTTTTGCATAGACACTCGCATACCAAACTGATTTACTTCTTCGTAAAAAACTACTTCTGAATCCTGACATTTTAAACATCTATACTCGTTTAATGAAGCTTGGCATGTTGCGCTCTCGGCTTGCATTTTCTTCCTCATAGCTTCTGCTCGTACCATAACCTCTGCCAGTGCGTGCCCTACGTGTTGCATTTCCAACACCACCTATTTGGTTTTTATAATCCTCATCAAGCTTGATAACATCTGCCAATGTTTTCACGTTGCTTTTTTGCCAGTTGAATAAAATACCGCTAATGTATTTCCATCGCTTTGCGTTCTGATCAACTGCTCTATCGACAGCCTCCATAATAATTTGGCTTCCTAATACATCACTGAATTCTCCAAGGTCCTGCATAGCCGTGTCGCTTAATGGAATATTATTTTGTAAAAGGTAGTTATAACTTTTTTGAAATTCTTCATCTATCAGAGGATGCTTATCTACATCATCATTAGTTAGATTAGTACTTGGTATTTCAGTACTTAGTAAATCATTAGTATTTAGTAGTTGGCCTTTTTCCACTGAGTGGTTTTCCATACGGGTGGTTTTCCAGTCACTGGTTTTACCACTTGGTGGTTTTTCCATAGGGTGGTTTTCCTTATCTATGGTTGGCACTTCATAAACCGCAGTTTCCCAATGTGATATTTTCCCTGTCTCTGGATCTTGAACTGGATAGCGTTTCAAATATCCTGCAGCCTTTAATTCTTTGAGAGTGCTTGTCGTTATTTTTTCGCTATCTTTGGCGTGTTGACTTAGTTCTGTTGCATGAAAAGTCCAATCATCCGGCAAAGACAACATGTATGCTAATAATCCTTTTGCTCGCCAACTTAGATTCTCATCATGTAAAGGCGTGTTGTGTATCACCGAGTAATTTGTATCCTTTTTAACCCGAAAGATGCCCATCTTATGACCCCCTTGTGCAAATCGCGATGTAAGACTCATTTTCCTTAATGACTTTCTCTATCCGATAGCCTGGATAATTATTGTGTATATAACGTGCAATCGACTGTTTCAACTCATCTTTTGATTGTGCTCTCTCCCACAATTTGCGAGAGAGTAGCACCTTTGATTTGTTACTCACCTTCAATCACGAAATCGCCTTGCCCGTCTCCTTCAGTTGACTGTTCCATTTCGATTGGATCCGCTTCGATAAATTCCGGTTCTTCCGTGATATCCTTGCGCACCACTTCGTCATGCTGTGCTTGTGATTGTACTTCGATGCTGATTGGTAAGTATTTAAACATGTAACGAACCACTGTTTTCTTCGCCATTTCATCATAATCACTTGCCCATGGACTATAACTAGAATTAGCAGCTGCTGAACGTTGACGGCGCTTTTCGATTTCACTCTTCGGCATAAATTCCATTTGATGTCCACCATCTTTGAAATGCGCGACTGCATAGGCCCCAATAAATTCACCACGTTCACCGAATGATGGCTTATGCTTTAACTGTGGATGCAAGCCAAGCTCATATTCGAACTCATCATTTTCATGCACTGCATGGGCGTAAATGCTTTGTATGTGACCAGAACGTCTTGCTAAATCAATCATCCCTTTGTAGCCGATAATGAACTGAACTTCCATTTTGTTTTGTTTTTTGTTTTTGAATGGTAATAGGTAGCAGTGACCAAGTAGTCCTGGTTCTAATCCTAATTGCACTGCTTGCATGACAGCCCCCATAAGTGAAGGAACTTCACATTCTAGTAATTTTGGATTTGTACGAATTGTTGTAAGTGCAATACGACTCATACGCTCCATACTCATGTGCTTTGGTAATACTTCCGCAAAACGTGGAGCCATTTTCTTCATATAACCTTCAACCAGTTTATCTGGTGTTGCAGGTGCGTTCGCCTTACGATTTGCTAATTGATTTTTCACCTCTTGATTAGTTGCCATTGTTTATTTCCTCCCTTATTTAACCGTGAATTTTCTTACTTGAGATTCTTTTGCATACTGCTCATATAAATCTGGATGATCCGCTTTAAATCGCTTGCTATCAAAACGATTTGTAGTGTGTGATTTCCAATACACTTTGTAGTTTTCAGTTCCACCAATTTCATTGGTGCCGAGCTTGGCTTTGATTTTGTTTTCGTACTCTGCCTTTTGTTCTTGGAGTACTTTAATTTCTCGGTCTACTTGATCACGAGCTTCAATGAGAAGTTCTTCTTGCTTACCTAAACTTACAAAGCTGTCTGCAATGGATTCTGGATATAAATGTTTAAGCAATTCTGTTGATGCATCCGAACCGTCAAACATCGGTGGTTCATTCTTCTCAACATTGTTGAGCCAAAAATCTTTTTCAATATCGATAAGGTACTGAATCAATTCCTCATCGCGTGCGATTTTTTTATGAACGAACTTATTACCACCGATTAGTACTGCAATCCACCACGCTTCATAGCCAGTTACAGCCATGTAATGTTGACACTGTAAGAGATAAGCTGATGGAACTTCTTCATCTTCCCACTCTTTTTTCAAATATTCCGACGCTGTTTTGCATTCAAGACCAATCTTTTCACCTACAATTAATCGGTCCACATTCGCTAACATCCACGGATATTCAGGATGCTGAAGGATTGCATTTCTTCGTTGTACTTTCAAATCTGTGCGCTTGGAAAATTCTTTTGCAACTACTTCTTCCAAAACGTTACCGAAGTATGCCGCTTCACTTTGTATATCTTCCTTTTCAATCGCTTGTGTTTTTTCAAGGAACACTTGAACTGCTGATTTCCATTTATTTAAACCTGCAATTGCAGAAACGTCAGAACCGCCAATACCTTGCGTACGTGCTTGCAACCATTGAGCGTGGTTCATATTGAGTGTATTTACCAATACTTTTGCTTGCATGTTCTATTCACTCGCTTTCTGTGATATACTAGCTCTAACTTATTTTTTTAAAGGGAACCCATTGCCGTGGGTTCTTTTTTATTCCCCTGCAACAAACCTCGTTGCATGCCGTTCTAAAAACTTTTCGGCACATTCTTCACAAATTAAACTTCCTTCGAATTCGTAATACGTCATCCCAAAGTACAATTCACCTTCACAATCGCTACAATAATGTTCGAATTGTTTTTTGTATGAGTCGTGTTGATTTCCTATTACAATTGGATTTTCTAACATTCAGCTCACCTCCTCACAAAGGGTAATATAATGGGCACGTTCAACAACTGATGCATTAACCCCCTGACTTTTCAACCGCCGAATAATTTCTAAGATGTTCTTACGATCTCTTTCACGCTCGTCATCATGCTTTTCTTTCGCTCGATATAGTGCTGCAAGTTCCCTTCTAGCTAGTCGTGCTTCTTTAATCCATGTGCAAAGTGCGATCGGATCATGTTGCTTTAACGCTTCAATTTGCATCGTATTGCAATACTTTAAAAATTCATCTAACGTTTGTTTCTTTTGTAAGTCCTTTTGTAAAACTGGTGCTGTAATGCTCATATTCTCTTCACCTTCCTTAATTTCTGATTTTCTTGCTTTAGCTGTTCGTTCTCGTTGATAAGCTTTTCAAATGTATCAAATAGCGCTACGCCACCCACGAATGACACAATAAACACCGCTGTGATAAAAAGACTGAATGTACTTTCAACCAACGTTTGGTGCCTCCTTTTGGGCTTCAAGCCATGCATCCAAATCTTTTTGTAAGAAGAGTAATTTGCGCCCTTCTCGGATAACCGGAAATTGCGGATGGTTTGCAAGTTCATATACTCTGCAAACTGCGATGTTAAGATAAGCAGCTGCTTCTTTTACTCGCAATACCTTGTTTGGTTGTGCTTGTAGTTGGAGTGAAGCTAATGCTGCTTGAATTTCTTCACGAACAACTTCTCGGATTGACTCTTTAATGATTTGATCTAATCCCATTTTGTTTTGCTCCCTTCTATTTAACTTAACCAACTCCAACTTAACTATTAGTTAAGTTTAGGGCAAAAAATTTTAATTGCATCTAGTTTCACTTTTAAGAAATCAGCAATTTTTACAATTAAGTCGTAATAAGGACGGCGTTTGCCATTTTCTATGTACCAATAGTACACTTCGGTAATACCAACGGCCTCAGCTACTTCCTTACATGTATATCCTTGTTCTACACGTAGCTGTTTTAGAGTTTTCATATGCAACTCCTCTCTTCCGTTTTTGTTGTTAATTACATAATAACTTAATCATAAGTTAAGTTCAAGTTTTTTATAAAACTTTTTTAAAAAATTTTACCTTTCCACTTAACTGATAGTTAATATATAATGACAGTGTAGCATAGTGTAGTGCCGTGTAGTGCCGTGTAGTGCCGTGTAGTGCCGTGTGTCACACTATAACAGTGATAAAGAAGAAATAACTTCATATAAAATAGATAAAATAAACTTGGGGTGTTTTAATTATGTTTATTCATGAAAGGTTAAAGTTGTTAATTGAAAAAAGAGGGATTACCCAACAACAATTAGCTGATGCAATTGGTGTTAGTCATGTTTCTGTTTATAACTACGTTGAAGGAAAAAAATCACCAGGTACACGTACACTTCAAAAAATAGCTAATCATTTAAAAGTTACTACTGATTATCTACTTGGGTTATCTGATTCGCCAGATTTAACAGCAGACCAAGATCTACAACTTACAAAAGAAGCTCAAGAAATTCTTCAAATCATAAATGATCTACCTGAAGAACAACGAAAAAAAGCATTAGAACAACTAGAAATGTTTGTGAATTACGAAAAAGCTAAAGGAAATATTTAATGAAAAAAGACTATCCGAAAAAATTAGATAGTCTCTTTTAAATTGCTTTTTCTCTTTCATGTTCACTTAAACAAATAGCTAATAATGTTTCTTTTGGATTATCTTCTTCTTGCAGAAGTAAAAGCGCTTTTTTTATCAGATTAACTTCCCCATCTTTACTTTTCATCTTCTCTTATCCCCTTATCGCTTTTGTTATTTTTTTACATAAATTTCTTTTTTGCTCATAAACCTAAAAAGGAAATCTCCCTTAAAACCACAAATGACACCGTCAATTAAGACGATGTCATTTTAAATTTATATATGTAAACCTATATTTTGTATCTTACCAACCGCCACCAGGGTCAACCATCATTTGCTGAACTACTGGTTTTGAGTCATTTGTACTAGGCTTTTCTTTCGCAGAATCAGTGTTAACAACTAGTGTAATTGCTAATAATAGTACAGGAATAATTGTAATTAATTTTTTCACCTAATCACCTCTTTCCGATGCTAATTATAACAAATATTCAAATTAAACCCAAGTAAATTTTCGGTAAATTCGAATAAAATATATTTCCTGATTTTTGACACATTAGTAGAGATTGTTTCATTAACTCTTCTCTTTTAGCTCCCTCATATGTTAAAGCTAAATAAGCGGTCTGTATGTCTGTTAATTCACCTGTAGAACTTTTTATTTGATTTAACATTTCCCTCGCTCCTGTTGTATTACCTTGTTTAATCATTAAATATGCCAGCTCACTTGGATGTACAACATCTGTTTCACTAATTTCTTTGTCATGGTGAATCTTTAAAAATGATAATGTATGTTGCACCATTTCTTTCTTCTTCTCTACAGCTTCAACCTTTCTATCACCAATCACTTGTAATGTTTTCTCTAGGTAATATTTTGAATACTCATATTCACCTACTGAGAAAACATACGATTCACCTAGCTTTAAGTACGCATTTACTTTTGGAAAAGAAAAAAAGTTATCCCACTCAAGATCATCTATTAATTTAATACAAACGTTTCTTGCTTCATCTACTTCTCCTCCTTGCAATGAAGTAACAGCAATCGCTTCTCTGTAACGTAATTTGAAGCACTCACGAAGATGTTTATTACTAATTTTATCAATTTTAGTTTCTATTGATTTCAGACGCTCATTTAAAGCCGTATAATTTCCTGTTTGATATTGCGCTTGACATAATAAAATTTCAGTTAACACTTCCATCTCAATTGTTTTCACTGATTTACTTTCTATATGCAACGCTTTATGATACAGTTTGGCATTCAACTCACCGATATATCGTTTATAAATAATCAGATATACACTTGCAAATTCTTTATTTTCAGACACCTTAGACTGTGCTTCACTATTTATTACTTCAATCAAAAGATCGAACTTACCTCTTAAAGCTAAGTCCTCCATCGCTTCACGTAAATTCTCTGATTTCGGATTTGTGACATCGATATAATTCTTTAATATATTCCCTTGTACCTGTATGCCTTTATTTAATAGAATAATTGTTTTAGAAAGAAAACCAAAACTAATATCTGTGTTACCTTTAAATACTTTTGTAACAGTACTTGGCTTAACACCCCAATGATCTGCTAGTTTATTTTTTCTTATACCAGCTACACATAATTCTTTTTCAATTTGACCTAGAGCTTTCCACATGCTTTGTCCCCCTTATTGGAACAAGACACACTTCCCTATCATGAAAACGCACCTTAATGATGAATTACATCCAAAAGCTGTGTTATACTAGCCGTATACGTTACGAAAACTCGTAACCGAAAGGCCCATGGCAAATGTTTTCCCTACTACAATTAGGGTTAAACGGTGTAAACGTGTTCCCAGCACAATTACACACGCTATGGGTCTTTTTCGTTCCGTCAAATTATATTATTAAGAATATTCTATCACAAATAAACCAAACATCTATTCTCTCATATTCTGAAAATACTTGAGAAAGTTGAAAATATTAATATACGCCTTGTTTTTTAACCCATCCAATAAAATATGCAATATTGCATTTGATAACCAGAATAGATATTTCACTGTTTTTTAACAATAAATGAAAACTCTACTCTATAACTGAATTTATTTTTATATGGTAAAATGTATCCATCGCTGATATGTCCAACTATGTAATTTTTATAGCAGCAAAATTACAACTAGACTTATACACCATGATTCAAAACAAAATGAAGGAGTGTTTTAAGTGAAAGGACATATTCGAAAAAGAGGAAATAAATATTGTATTGTGGTCGACATTGGACCTGATCCAGAGACAGGAAAAAGAAGACAAAAGTGGTTTTCTGGATATAAGACAAAAAAAGAAGCACAGGCTGATGTTGCGAAGAAGATTACAGAATTAAATGAAGGAACTTTTATAGAACCGTCTAAAGTTACATTAAAAGAATACCTAAACCATTGGCTAGAAATTAAAAGTATGAGTATAGAAAGGAGTACCTTTGTCGGCTATAGGGCATTTATCAACCAACATGTTATACCTAGCATTGGAATGGTCACGCTCCATAAATTAAATGTTATGCACATTCAAAAATGCTATAAAACTGCGATAGATAAAGGTATTGCAAACAATTCTATTCTGCTTATGCATAGAATATTAAAGAGCGCTTTAAACCTAGCTGTAAAACAAAATATTATTTCTCGAAATCCAGCTGCTTTTGCTGAGATACCGAAAAAAGAAAGAACCTCTATCCAGACTTGGACAGAGGAAGAAGTAAAAAAGTTTCTTTTGCATTCACAAGAATCACGATATCACATTGGGTATCTACTTGCAATAACTACAGGTATGCGTATGGGAGAAGTTCTAGGCTTACGATGGCAGGACGTTGATTTTGAAAAACACACCGTTACAATAAACCAAACATCTGGCCATGACAATAAAATTAAAAAAACAGCAAAAACAAATTCATCAAAGCGTACCATTCCTGTACCTAAAGAAACTATAGAATCCTTAAAAAGACATAAGCTTTTAATTAATAAAGAGAAATTAAGGTTTGGCTCTGCTTATCAAGATCAAGATTTAATTAATTGTAATGAGTTTGGAAGAATTATAAAAAAGGCACATTTCAGAAAGAGCTTCATTAGAGATACACACAAAGCGGGTATAAAAGAAATTAAATTCCATGATTTAAGACATACACACGCTACCCTACTATTGAAACAAGGAGTTAACCCTAAAATTATCAGTGAGCGATTAGGTCATACAGACATTTCAATGACATTAAGTGTGTATTCGCATATTTTACCGAATATGCAAGAAGAAGCTGTTAAAAACTTCGGTAAAAGCATCTTTGGATAACTTATGTTTGCAAAATGTTTGCATTTTATAAAAATAAGTCAAACAAACGTTGTTATATCAAGGTTTGTTTGACCTAACATCTTATATTCTTGATAAAACCTCCGAATTCCTATTGAAACATTTAATAACGGAATATTTTCGCCTCCGCGCGTGATACATTCGAACCGATATACATAGGCGAAATAATCTTGAGTTTTTTCATCTTTAATAGGCTCTGACATTGCCTCACAAATATTTTGTGATCTAAGAGGAGAAAAATATATATCTTCTTCGTTGATATTCTCTAATCGTACAGGTTGTTCACAAAAAATATGTGAAATTAAAGCGGGCACCCACTTAGAATATATTTCATTATCATGTAATACTGTTAAATTAGAAATTAAATCGTAATGCCATTCATATTTTGGCGACTCTATTAATTTATTAGGTTTCCAATCATGAATAATCTCATACCAACTTTGAAAAATATAATCAAGTTGTTCTTTTCTAATAGGTTCTTTAGATACAATACATGGTGTATTTTCATTTAATACATATGGATTATGCTGAATAAATAATATATCAGAAAACATATCATATAATCTTTCATTCAATCGTTTCAACTTACTCGTTAATAAAAATGTCTTATAATGTATCTCTACAATATCGAGCCATTCAATAGGAAAATATATAAATGATACACTTTCATTTAAAAGAGGTTCTGTTATATTTTCAAATGTTAACAACTTTAATTTTTCCATAAAATGATTACTTCCTTTCTTCATTTTTCTTGATTATCAAAAAACTAGAAAAATAATTACTTAATCTAATCAATTTAAATCAAGTATTTTAAAAGAAAAGTAAAAACTATTATTCAAATAAAAAATTATCAAAACTACTCTTTTAAAAATTAAAAGTAGTTATCATATACAGCACCTCCAAAATCGTTAATTTAATACATTTGAATTATACAATATATATAATGTATTGTATTTATCATTTACAATAACTTTACAATAAAACTAAAACGGTGAAGTTTTCCTTCATAAAAATTAAAGTTTTCTTCTGGGAAACGTTCAATTTTTATAATTTTTGTGTCAGTTAAACTATACTGATGACCTGGTCCAAGCTTCTTTCTGATAACTTGACTTGCATATGGTGCTAATAAAGTATTATAAGAATCATAAAACTTTTGATCATCAATACTTACTGCTTTGGTATCTAACGAATTTAAAAATGAAACTGCCATTACAATTCCAAAAAGCAAACTAATCACTTTACTTTTTAACATATACTCACCCTTAATTAATTTAGATACCCGTTAACCTCTCCAACATAAGAAATGACTATTCTTCATCCTTATCTAACTTCTTTTTATTCAATTAGCGTTTTTGTTGAATTTTCATTGAGTTTTCGTTGACCTTTTGTTGATTTTTTCTTCACATTTAAAAGAAACAAACATACGATATTGTATGTAGTCTCTCCGCTCATAGAGATCTACCTTTCTTATCGAAGAGCATGCTGATATGTGTGCTCTTTTTGATTGCATATAAAAACCTCACATACATTAGAAATATACATACATTAGAAATATACATACATTAGAAATATACATACAATAATCATGATTCATTATTAATCATTTTCTATATACTCCTTGGTCAAAGAGCGCCTCTCTCCCACGGCGCTCTTTATTCTTTAATGACAGGCTCCATTATTCCAAGTAAGGCATACAATATTAAAAATTCACTCGTAAAAATCTGATTACGATTTTCGAATTTTTATATCTCATGAGACATTTACCTACCTTACCAAGAGTGCATATACTAATGCGCTCTTTTTATTTGTTACTCAATAACGCTTTTATGAAATTTCATTGCCTAATTCCTCACTTGTCCGTTTCACCTTGTTTGACATTTACATTTACTATTAATAATACGTTTTTATTAGAGGTGAAATATGATGAATGAGTTCTTACCTTCCGTTTCTCTCAATCCTAGTTTAATCGGTCCGACTTTACCACCTATCCCACCATTCACACTACCGACTGGATCTACTGGTTTCACTGGACCAACGGGTGCAACGGGTGCTACTGGCTTTACTGGACCAACGGGTGCAGCGGGTGCTACCGGTCCAACAGGGCCTACTGGCTTTACTGGACCAACGGGTGCTACCGGTCCAACTGAGGTTTCATCTAGTACGATTTTTGTTGCAAATCGAAACTCAAATAATGTATCTGTTATTAATACCAACACTAACGCTGTCATTGCTACCATTCCTGTTGAGATAGCTCCTGTGGGAGTAGCCGTAAATTCTAATACAAATCGAGTTTATGTAGCCAATCAAGGCAGTAATACTGTCTCTGTCATTAATACCAATACTAATTCTGTTATCGCTACCATTCCTGTTGGAGCAAATCCTACAGGGGTTTCATTAAATTTCAATACTAACCTTGTTTATATAACCAATCCAAGTAGTAACGATGTGTCTGTCATTAATGGCAATACTAATTCTGTCATTGCTACCATTCTTGTTGGCTCTATGCCTATAGGAATTACAGTGAATTCCAATACTAACCTTGTTTATGTTGTTAACAATAACAGTAATAATGTATCCGTTATAGATTCGAATACTAACCTTGTTATTAATACCATTCCTGTTGGATTAAATCCTTCAGAAGTTGCATTAAATCCAAAAACAAATCTTCTTTATGTAACCAATCCAAGCGGTAATACTGTGTCTGTCATTAATGGCAATACCAATTCTGTCATTACTACTATTCCTGTCGGTTCATCTCCTTTTGGTGTACTGGTGAATTCTAAATTCAATCTTATTTATGTTGTTAACGATGATAGTAATAATGTGTCCGTCATTGATGCCAATACTAACTCTGTTATTAACACTATTCCTGTCGGCTCAAATCCTGTAGAAATGACAGTAGATCCAAAAACAAATCTTCTTTATGTGACTAACACCGGGAGTAATACTGTGTCTGTCATTGACTCCAACACTAACTCTATAATTGCTACCATTCCTGTTGGTTTATATCCTTTTGGAATTGATGTCCTAATTGATTAAAATTATTTATAAGCAAAATAGAATACCAAACTAATAGAATGACATTTAATCGCTTATACAGCACCCCTAAAATCTTTGTTTCAATACAATAACTTTACAATAAAACTAAAAAAGAACACCTTAAGTCGGTGCTCTCCTTACAAATATCAACCATTATGTAATTGAACATATAGATAACATGAATCCTCCAATTGAAATTGCTCCTAGTAAACCTAATACAAATCCTGTTAAACAAATACAATCAGCAAGACAAATGGAAGACTGCGATAATGGAACAAATGACCTACTTGTACTCGATCCATATTGTTTTATTTTCTCATAATTCAAATCTAACATGAAATGTAGACATGTTACACCATCCTCAATAGTATGTAGAGATTCTTTTTCTACTCGCTCCAATAATTTATTATTAAACACAACTGGAAGAGGATACTGCTTATCTAATTTCATATTTTGATAAATGAATTGTAAACGAGATAATAGATTATTTTTCTTTTTTTCAGATGTTACAGTACATTTCATGTTATTAAGTTCATTTAATAACATTGTCAATTCATCTCTTTTTCCGTATAAATCCTTAGCTATTTTTCTCTTTAGTTTGTACGAATGGATAATAGATTTAAATTCAATCATTTTAATACACTTCCTAATTAAATATTATTTACCCAATATTCTATAGATAATCAGTATTTTTTAATCTTATTTAAAATACACTCAAGCACCTTAATTTACTATCGATTAACATTACATGAACCTTACACAATTGTAATAATTTGATGAGCTACACACTAACTAAAAGAAATCAATCCTTAAATTAGACAGACATTTGATGGTAAAACCATAAGAAAAAAGCAATGATTAGATTTTAAATCTAATCATTGCTTTATCTATCCCATCTTGATTTACACCTATATATCTAATAGTTACTCTTTCACTTGAATGATTGAATATATCCATTAGCGATGGCTATATTCTTTGTCGCCATATACCTGTATAAAGCTAATGTTTTTTAATTGATAAATGTAATCAATATTCATATGTTACAATGGTACCAGTAGTATCAGAAGTACCATTAAAACAATTGGAGCAACCACCACAGCCACCACAGCCGCCGCAACCGCCACAACCAAAACAACCAAAGCAACCAACACAACGGAATCCTCCACAACGGAATCCTCCACAACGACCTCCACCACAACCGCCACAACGACCACAACCGCCACAGCGACGAACTGCATCTTCAATATAGTAATATGGATATTGGTTTTGCTGGTCCCAATACACAATATTTCCAGACCGGTAATCATTAAGGCTTAACGCTTGTAGTTCTTGTTGAAACTGATTCATTTTCATAACCTCCGTTTATAAAATATAACCTCATCAATGCTTCCCTATATTTCTGTTCGTTATATCTAAGTAGAAATAGCGCTATAAACTAAGTTCAATACGTACACCAACAAAGTATGACTTATCACTAGATGATGCACCTTGTTCATATACCTATTTTTAGGTTATTTTTTCCTTGGGCTCATTTTTATAAATTGAAAAAAGACGCACTTAGATTAATGCGTCTTTTTTCGATACTTCTTTTGTGAAATCATATATATAAGTATTATTCATACCTGCGAATAGCAATACCTCTTCACTTTATCCTATTACATTTTTCACTGCTGTATTCACTGGCCACTTTTCTAATGTATAAGCCATTTCCCAAAATGAATATTCATATTGACTGCTAATAATAAAATGTTGTTTCATTCGATTTCGGTCTGCCTCTGTTACTTTTTCAGCTATTGCATCTAATCGTGTAATTTGCTCTTCAACTAATATGCGGAACCAATCAGATCCATAAGCAGAAATCCATTCGTTATAAATCGGCTCTTCTGGTTGACACCCTTTTAAACGCTCACCAATTTCATAATACAACCAATAACAAGGTAAAATTGCTGCAATGATATCGCCTAAATGTCCTTCATACGCAGCACGATACATATGTGAAGTATATGCGTATGCAGTTGGAGCAGGGATAAAATTATCTTTTTCTTCTTGTGTAATCCCTAGTTTCTTCGCAAAATTCTCATGTAAGGATAATTCCGCTTCATATGTATTTTGAGCATGGTGTGCCATACGAGCTGTCGTTTCTAATTCCAGTGCTTTTGCAGCTCCTAAAGTTTGTACTCTAGCAAAGTGACTCAAATAATACGAATCTTGAAGCACATAATAACGAAAACTCGCTAAATCTAACGTTCCTTCACCAAGTTTTTTTACAAAAGGATGATTAAAACTAGCTTCCCAAATTGAATCTACTTCTTTACGTAATGATTGTGAAAAAGTCATTTAAATCCCTCCAATTATGTATAAAATTTAAGTATCTACCCACAATTATTAAATCTATAAAACAAAAAAACTTTCTTTACAGGCGTAAAGAAAGTGAAATTGACAGTATTTATTCATAAAATAGCAATGTCTTCCCACTTCCCTACGCTAGCATTAACCAGATCAGGTACTAAGAGTCTCAAATTTTCATTTGATCTCAGCCTATAATAGGCCCCCCTAGTGGATAAATATTTAATTTTCGTATTGTATTCATCATAACATACTTCATGTTACTGTCAAAAGTATTCATGCTACCGCTACTTAAAATCCTTCTTCTTTTCTTACTCTAAATGAAGTTTCAATAATCATATCTAATAGTTTGCTATAACTAATTCCCGCTGCTTCTGCACTTTTTGGCAATAAACTTGATTGTGTCATCCCTGGTAATGTATTAATTTCCATTACATATGGAATTCCGTCCTTCACCATCATATCAACTCTTGCATAAACACTACATTTTAATGCTTTATAACAAGCAAGTGATGCTTTATTTACACGTTCATTAATTTCTGCTGGAAGTTCGATAACTTCCTCAACTGTACTAGTATCATCATATTTTGCATTGTAGTCAAAGAACTCGGCTGCATGTCGAATTGAAACTATAGGTAACTGTTTTCCATCCAGAATAGAACATGTAATTTCATCACCTTTTATATACTTCTCAATTACTACTTCCGAATCCCATTCGAATACAGTTTCTAGCATTGAGATCAATTCATTTTTATTGTAAACGATTTTCACCCCGACACTCGATCCGCCAGAGTTTGGTTTTACCACTAATGGAAATCCTAACTTATCTAACTCATCAAGCTTTAGATCCTCCATTTTTGTAAGTTCAATCCAATCTGGTGTTTCTATACCTTCATAACGTAAAATCTTTTTCGAAATATTTTTATCCATACATATACTGCTAGATAACATATTACTTCCGCTATAAGGAATCCCTAAACTCTCCAGTGTTCCTTGAACTGTCCCATCTTCTCCGTATTTTCCGTGTAATGCGAGCAACGCAAAGTCAATGTCTTTCGCTTTTTCAATTAAATCCATTTTTTCATTTAATGTAATTGGGACTATTTCATACTTATTTTTATCTAAATGAGCAATCATTTCATTCCCTGTCATAATTGAAACTTGTTTTTCAGACGATACCCCGCCCATAATAACACCAATTTTCATTTTCTCAACTCCAAATTTCATTTTTTAATGTATCACCAATGATTTTGATTCCCTGAACTATTTCTTCTTCTTTCAAGCGTGAAAATCCTAATCGGAAAGTGTTCGCTCCTTCTCCATCAGAGTAAAAAACATCTCCAGGTGAAAACGTAACGCCTTTCTCATAACACCTTTGTAAAAGTGTGCGGGCATTCATATGCTCTTCTAGCTCTATAAATAAATGAAGTCCACCATCTCCAGTCATTCTTTTGAAAGGAATGTACTGATTACACGCGCCGACAGCTAACTCATATTTTTTCTTATAAACAGATCTTGCCTTTTTTAAATATTTTTCAAAATATCCTTCATGTAAATATTGAAATAGAACAGCTTGATCTAATGTAGATGTGTGAATCGTTCTAGCTCTTTTTACACTTTCTAAATGATGAATCAGTTCTTTATCTGCGATGATCCAGCCTACACGTAAACCAGGGAAAAGCACCTTTGAAAAGCTACTAATATAAATCACATTATTACCAGCGCCTGCGAAAGTTAATAATGGCGCTAAATGTGAACCTGAATAACGTAGTTCTTCATTAAATCCATCTTCTATAATAGGAATTTTATATTTTGAAAATAATCTCATCAGTTCCGTTCGTTTCTCTGAACTCGTAACAATACCGGTTGGATTATGATAGGAAGGAATTAAATACGCAAAATCAAACTCTTTTTCACGCAAATTTTTTTCTACTTGATTCGTATCAATACCATCCTCATTCATATTAATACCATGAACTTCAATGCCATGTAAGCGGAAAAGCTTTAGCGCAGCATGATGAGTCGGATTCTCACAAATAACCCGCCCTGATTTCTTCGATAACGAGGATAGTACAATATCCAATCCTTCTGTAAATCCATTTGTAATTAAAATATCTTTGTTGGATATATCTACACCTTTCATTTCCATATAATGAAGTAGATAATTCATTAACGGTCTATAACCTTTTGCGTATCCGTAGTTTAATACGACATCCCCTTCAATGGACATACGAGTAAGAAAAGCCCTTTTGAAATTTTCCACATCAAATAGCTTTTCGTCCGGAGCAATACTATTAAAAACAATCATTCCTTTTTCCCAGCGAACACCATGTTTCATTAAATCTAATTCATCCGCTAATAAGGTAATCGTATTAAGTTTATTTTTCCAATCTATTTCAACAGACGAAGTGTTCGATATATCGACCTTCGCAACAAAATTCCCTTTTCCTTTAACTGCATAAATGAGTCCTTCTTGCTCTAAATCCGCATAAGCAGCGAGTACAGTATTTCTGCTCACACTTAGTAAATCACTTAGTTCCCTCGTTGATGGAATTTTTTGATCCCCAAGCAAATGCCCTTTCATGATCATCTTTTTTAAATAATCTTTCAATTGAATATAAACAGGACGATCTTTGACAACTTTAAAATCTTTAAACAATTCCTTACCCCCTGCAATTATTTTTGCATATTTATTTCATTCTCAAAAGGTCCACGACATATGTATTTTTTATAAAGGGCGGTACGGTCTTACAAATCTTTTCGATATAAGTTAATTACATCTTTTAAAGCTGCAGCTGCTGCGCCTCGTGGATTAGAAGCCCCGCCAATTGTAGTAACTTGCCCCATTGTATCTGTAAAGAACGTAATTCCTTTTTCGGTCCCATTTACTTTTGCTAGCGGATGCTCTTTATCTATTTCGTGTGGTTTCACACTAAGAGCCACTTTTCCATCCTTATTCCTATATGCTGAAGCTATTAATTTAATATATTTATTTTGTTCCTTAGCATTTCGTATTTGCTGTTTTGTAACGTGCTCGATTCCTTTTATATGTATATCGGCAAGTGTATTCTCTGTTTCCATTAAGCTGTTTGTCAAAAGTAACAATTTACACGCACTATCTGAACCACTTACATCTAATATAGGGTTTGTCTCAGCAATTCCTTTACTTTGTGCTTCTTTCAATGCTTCTTCAAACGTAATATCTTCCTCATTCATTTTCGAAAGAATATAATTTGTAGTCCCGTTTAATATTCCTTCTATTTTTTCAATATGGCAACCAGCTAAACTAAATTGACCAATATCAAGTGTCGGTAATGCCGCAGCAGTTGCACCGCTATATCGAATTCGTACATTTGCGCCTCTTGCTGCTTCATTTATTTCTTTCCAGTTTGTAACAAGTGCGCCTTTTGAAATTGCAACTATATCCATTTGTTTCTCAATCGCTTGTTTCATATATTGTTTCCCTGGATTTCCATCTTTAAGATTGGTAACAGTTGATTCTACTAATACAGTACCATTTATCTCATTTGTTGCACGTTCCTTCGGATGATACTCTAAATATTTTTCAATTGCAGCGGTACCGCCACCATACATCAATAAATGGTGAATAGATAAGCCATCTTCATTATGTATTGCAATATTTCTCCCTAATACGCCACTTACAACTAAATGAATCCCATATGTTTTATATATATATGAATATTTTTCGTTTAATAATTTTATAAATTCTCTGCCTACTGTTCCATATCCTGATAATACAACTTGAATTTTCATAATATCCCTCCATATTTTTCTACCATATCCCTCTTTCAATATAATATAAAGCGCCCTCGAATTCCATCGAGAGCGCTTTATTATTACCTATTTCGGTAATCTTGATAGCTTTTCTGCAATTGTTCTATAAAACTCTTGAATGCTAGAAAAACCTAACGTGTCTGAAACACTAAGTCCTACCATATCAAGATGGTCCCAATTTGCTTTCGTTTCTATATGATTCCATTTTCCAATCTGTAAGGACTCATTACTATTTACAGCAGTATTAGAAGAGGGTGCAATCATAGAATTTGTATTTACTACACCGTCATTTTGCCACCAAGAAGTATCAACTAATGGACGATTTTCTTCATATCTTGCATAGGAACCTAAGAAAAATGCATTACCCATTAACACTTTATTCATCGTTATATGAGGCAGATGTAAACCTGTTATAGGTGCCGCTTGTGATGCATGTCCACTATAAGATAAGTAATAAACATCTGATTGCGTCTTTACCCAATTATTGAGCTCCTTTGCACCATCTGTACTTAAATCCCATTGACTTATATCCTTTGTATTTTTCCAAAGTGAACTATTTAGGATGCGATCAGTATATTGGAAAAAAGACTCTCCAGTATTCTTCTTTATACCCCATTGATCCAATTTAAAATCATATAACGATAAATTATTGTTTCCTCCAAAACTTGCAGCTGTAATGAGTAAATCTTTAACAAACGGCAGTAGAAGACTACCATCCGCAAGTGTTGTCCCATTGTGAGGAGTTGCTAATGTTGTAACACTATGAACGTATGATTTCTCGCCCTCAAATAGTGGTGATATTTTGGTGTTCGGGTAATTTTTTACATGATTTTTTTCTTCAAAACTGCCTTCTTTTAATAGCTGTACTAATGTTCTAATCGTTTGTCCACCCATGCTATGCCCAACTAAATGTACTTTATTTGTTTCATTCCAATTCGGCGTGAAACCACTATAAGTTCTGCCAAAGCGATTATGTCCATGTTTCTCAGCATGTGCGGCACCGTAGTCTACTGTACCGCCGTTAATTTGCGCATATAATTCACATGCACGATCCCAGTTGCTAGAAACAGGTCCAACAGCTGCGGTATGTACCGTATAACCATTGCGTTTCAAATCTTCCTGTATATCATGAACACCACCCCAATATTTAACCCCTAACATTTCCTCTCTACCCCACCCAGCAAATCCATTCACTAATATGATAGGATAATTATTTTGTTGCCTCTCTTCAGCGTAAATTGTTTTTGCTGTGAATAAAAACACAGTCCCTATTGCAAATAAACATATTTTCAATAATAATTTCCCCATGATTCCTCCCCCTAATAAACCGTTTACATTTTTCTATAAAAAAGAAAAACACAATTCGTTAATAACTTAAACATAATGTAAAGTATTTTATATACATTGTATATATAGAAAACATACACAAATGTTGATAAATATTAATTCAAGTAAGCAATTACTTTTTACAATACAACTTGTAAATCTGATTATTTGAATTTATAATTAGTTATAGTTTCCTCATGATATAAGGATTTAAAAATCATAAGAAAAATAATTTCAATACTTGAAAAGGAGGGAAAAGCATGCAAATCGGATCAAACATCCATACATTATCTCAACCTACTAAAATAACTCCATCTAATCTTGAGCATAATACTATCTCTTCTACTAAACTTGAAGGTAAGAAAGCAAATGATCCTATCAAATTCGAAATTCGTTCATCTGAAAAAGACATGAAACAGCCTGAGCATAAATTTAACGAATTAGATTTATGGAAAATGTTAAAAGATAAAGGTGTTCCTTTATGGATCATCCTTGAAATGCTACAAAAAGTACGTAAAGAAAAGGAAGCTCAAAATAATTCAATTCAACATTCAAATACGATTGAAGAAACGAATGAGACCCATTTAAATGAAATAATGTAATAAACGGACCTATAAACTAAAAAGAGTTCGAGGTTGATAAAGTTTCTATCAACCTCGAACTCTTTTTTAAGATTTTTCTTCAATTGTTACAAACTGAAAAGATACTTCTCCTTCCAAACCTTTAATTAGCTTTTTTGCTTTAACATTTTCATTAACTAATGTATTATCTGTCGACATTTTAGGCTTTTCGTCACCTAGTGATTGTTTCAAATGAAGAAGGTGCATTTTCGTTTCATTTGCCTTTATTTCTTTATACACACTATTTCTTGATACCATTACATACCATTGCGTTGGATATTTACGAGTGTTACCTATCCAAGCGTCACTATCGTATGAAACAGGAATCTCTTTTCCTTCTAATTCAATACTTTTCATACTCTTTTCATCTTCATGTGTAAACAACAGCGAGCCCTCTTTCGGGAATTCCGGTAACTTATCTATTAGTTTTAAATTGGATCCATTATCTCGTTTACGAAAAACATTTGCTTTAATCATCGCTTGTGCAGTAGATTCATTTAAAATTAATACTTGGCCATTTCCAAATTTACCTTTTTTCACAGAAAACACTTCATTTTCTTTTGTAATTTCTTGATAACGATTAATAATTGGCGAAGTTTTATTCTCATCCCCAATGATTAATAAACCGTTTGCAGGAAATGGATTTTCCGTTTTAGTGCATGCACTAAAACTTATTAAAAATACTATCGTTAACATAAAAATAGTTAAAGTTCTTCTCATCGCGTTTCCTTTCATCATACAGTTCATTTTTTCACGTACTTTTGTGTAGTCTTACAAGCTACTATACTCTATTGCTCCATAACCTTATACAGCTTTTGCAGATAACGCCAACGGGTTATAAAGAAATATAAAACTTGTATACATATAAATGAAATTAAAATCATGATAGAACTATTTAAAATAGAAAAGTCTACTAATTGTTGTAATGCCATATAAGCAACTACAGTATGAATTACTGCAACAATAATTGGTAAGAAGAACATTAATACTAACTGTCTCGTTACAACTTTTTTTAATTCTCGTTTACTTAATCCCATTTTCGAAATCATTTTATATTGCTGTTGATCGCGATCCAAATCTGTATATAATCTGAAATAAATAAAACTAGCAGCGAATGTAAAGAAGACGATTCCGACTAAAACACTTGCCATAAGTAATAGCCCATTCGTTTGCTTTGCACTTAACAAGTCTATAGTTAAAGCTCGAAATTGGAAATTACCTTCTCTCATATCTTTCTCGAATGTACTAATTAATTCGTTTGAAATTTTCTTCGTTTTCATCCAATCGTCTACAACAAATCCGTAAGTACGAAATGGACTATCTTGATTAACTGGGTCACTAGTTAAAGGTATTCCATCATATACCTGATCTTGAACAGCGATATAAATAGTTCTAGAATCATGTGGTAAAACTAAATTTTCTACAGCTTTTTTCACATGAAATGTCTTTGTCCAGTCACCTTGAATGACTTCTATATTCTTTTTATACTCGCCATTTTTAAATTCTTGTTTTTGTGCTACGACTCCAGGAATTAATAAAATTTCATCTTCTTTTTCGATTGTTTCTTGTTGATAACCTAGTGCTTTAGCAAGATCGTTATATTCACTTAACTTCATTACTTGTACGCCACTTTCTGTGTAAATATCTGAAGATGAAGCCATTCGATACGGAATATTAGCATCAGAAAGGTGTTTTTTTATAATAGAAAGATTTTTATTTAATACTTTGTCGTTTTCAAAACTTCCATACAAAAAGGTATAGGGATTTGTCATCCTTACCAAATCCCTATTTCCAATTGCAGCTGTTGTACCAATCGCTGTAAATGCAACTGCTGAAACAATAGATACTATAAAAAACATCGTTGCATTATCTTTCATACGGTAAATTAATTCAGAAAATGTTAATATATTTGTTCTCTTTAAAAAGAAAGATTCACTCTTTTTCGCAAGATGCAATATATAAACGCTACACTGTGTATATAAAAAGTACGTTCCTATAATTACTAGGATCACACCTATTCCAAGCGTAATAAAATTGGAACTTGGGATGAAACGAAATACTGAAAAATATCCATATCCTATACTAATTAAAGAAAATAGTGATAATAAAATTGAAGATTTCGGTTCAGGTTTTGGCTTTTCCTCCGCTTGAATAAGTTCCACAAGTTCTGTTACTTTTACCATTTTAAATGTAAAAAGTGAAACGATTAAAAACAAGAAAAGGAATGTGATAACTGTTAAAAATACAGCCTGCACTGGTATATAAAAAGGTAAACCATTATTAATCATTAATACACTTGCGCTTATCAATAAGACTAGTTTAGAAAATATGAGTCCAATGAAAATCCCTATACAAATTGAACCAAGTCCAATTAGCATATTTTCAATTAACAATAACTTCTTAAGTTGTCTCATTGACATACCTTGCATCATTAATATGCCAAATTCTTTCTTACGCGTCTTTAAAAATGAACTGACTGAATATAGAATGAAGAAAAATGAAAATACAAAAATCAAGCCTTGCGAAACTGAAAATCCCAATGTACCGTATGCACTTATTGTTGCACTTGTCGATTTTAATTCCCCTTGTAAATCAGGGTGAAATAATAAAAGAGCATACGTGAAGAAAATCATAATAGAAAATGCACTACTCAAAAAATGAGCTGCATAT
Organism: Bacillus thuringiensis; assembly: GCF_022095615.2. Taxonomy (NCBI): domain Bacteria; kingdom Bacillati; phylum Bacillota; class Bacilli; order Caryophanales; family Bacillaceae; genus Bacillus; species Bacillus thuringiensis. The sequence goes on along the minus strand of NZ_CP155559.1, from coordinate 2,388,802 downwards.
GTACGCTTATTACGAAAAATATTATTACATGCGAACTGACGAAAAGTCATGCCTTTTCCCTCCTAACAAAGAAAGGACATCCATAATTTTTTGATAAAACGCTTGCCTGCTTTCGCCACAATAAATTTCATTATATAGTTGACCATCTTTAATAAAAATTACTCTGCTGCAAAAGCTCGCTGCATACGGATCATGCGTTACTAACATCATCGTTGCTTTTTCTTCTTTATTAAGCGTATCGAGCATCTCCATTACATCATTTGAAGATTTAGAATCCAAGTTCCCTGTTGGTTCATCCGCAAGTAATAATTGCGGCTTATGAACAATCGCACGAGCGATTGCTGTTCGCTGAGCTTGCCCTCCAGATATTTCAAATGTTCTTTTATTTAATATATCTGTAATACTTAATTTCTCTGCAATCTCTTCCACTCGTTTGTTCATTTCTTGCACAGAAACACCATCTAATGTCATAGGCAATACGATATTTTCTTTTACAGTAAGTGTGCTAAGAAGATTAAATGATTGGAAAACAAACCCTAGCTTTTTCCGGCGGAATAACGCTAATTCTTCTGATGATAATTGAAAAGGATTTGTACCATTAATTATAATTTCTCCCGATGATGGAGAATCAATAGTAGATACCATATTCAATAACGTTGTTTTCCCGCTACCTGATGGACCCATAATTCCTACAAATTCACCTTCTTGAATTGATAAATCAATATCTACTAATGCTTTATAAGGTACTTTCCCTTTATATACTTTACTAATACTTTTTGCCTGTAAAATTTCCATTTCTATTCTCCCTTCATTTCCACTGCTCACTATAGAGTGTAAATGAATTGTCTTACAGCTCATATTGATTCATCTTTCATTTATCTTACACGCTTGTAAGATTTCTAAAAAAACTGATAACAAACCTATTCTCAATCTATAAACAAAGCATATCTATCTTATAATATTTGCATATTGGTTTAAATTACAATGCTATTTTCTAATCTTTATTTTAGTAATAACAAAAGACCGATTTTTTTATCGGTCTTTTTGCTTTCAAATATTATATTTTTAACTATTGCATTATTTGAAGCATATTTGAGTTACCCATTAAATACTATTTCACTTGATAATACCCTCTGCAAAAAAATGAGTTCTTCGGTTTCATTGCAATCAAAAACGAATTGTAAATATCTGAGGCGGAAATGAATGTGTTTATCCAACATATAAATAATAAAATTGATTTAATATTTCCTGATACAAAGAAAGACATCATGGCAGGAACTACCGATAATACAATAACAGGCAAGCTCATAAAGACCCAAAATCTAATTTTGGATAAGGTTGCATTTGTATTTAGCCAAAAGAATATCCCACTAAATGTTAAGCTAATATCCCCTTTTTTACTTATTACTAAAATGTGTAGACATTCGTGAATGATGAAGACTAGGATACCTATTATGATAAGATAGAATATATTAATATGAGTGAAACTTGTTTCAAAAAAATAAGGTATCATAAAAATGATAATCTGAAGTAAATATACAAACTTCATATAATGTTTTTGGTACCAATTATTCTGTATAAACGGCGTCCATTCTGAATAATCCATACCTATTTGTGGTAAGTGACGAAACCAAATAATAATATGTGTTCCCCTCCCTCATTTAAACTAATTCCTGGCTTAAAGATTTAATTTACTAGCAATCAACCGTAAGTTTTATATGCAGCTCTTTAATAGACTTACCGGCATTTTTTGTTGACTAAGACCAAATTCTTCTTTATATCATCCCATTTTTCCCCTTCCATTCTTCTAATTGAGCTTAAAGTAATTCGTTTGTAGGATGATTTGAGTAAGAAATTTGTATTATCATTGATACACGAATTCGACAAAATATTCCAATTCCCTTTTCATAAATGATTTTTCAAACTGGTTATCACATGTACAGCTTGATCTCCCTATTTTGTTGAACAGCAATTCCATCAAAATGTCCTTACAATTGTATCCTTCATATGTTAACAGGTATAAAATGCATGTAAAAAAGCTTAGAGTTTTAGCTCTAAGCTTTTTAATGATTTCGTTTTAATTCCTTTTACAGAGAAATATTTTCTATCTTCTGTTCACTCAAATAAGTAAACCCGCATTTTTTAATGACTTTATTTGATGGTACATTGTTAATTAAAGCGATTGCGTTGAGGTCATTTAAATTTGTTTCTTTAAACAAATAGTCAATTAAGCCTTTAGTCGCTTTTGTAGCATAGCCATGATTTTGATGTTCATTTGAGATAGCATACATAATTTCTCTATTCGGTGCAGGGGGTTCATCTTTCATACCAGTACAGCACCAACCAACAAATTCATTTGTGGTTTTCTTAAATATTCCTAGTTTTAATATATGATCATCTATGTTAGTCGTAGTTGTCACTGCGTCAAGAAATGCTTTATTTGCTGGTATTTCATAATTTGCAATCCAATCCACCCTTTGTTCTTTCGTTGATTTCCAGTCTGGTAAAAACTTTTCTATTTCCGGTTGATTTGCTATTTTATAAATACTCTCTACATCTTTGACCATAAACTCTTGCAAGTATATATATCCACAATCTATTCTAAATAACTTAGTTGAACTCTCTTCTCCCATGTTAATCCCCCTTACTTACGTTATAGCGCCTTAATCTGCTTCGTAAGTTCCATAAATCGTTCATCCAGTGCTTTATATTCTTTGTCTTTAGAAGTTAAAAAGCTTAATTTCCCTAATACTTCTTGTCTCTCTGTTTCTAATGTTAAACGTAACTCTTCAATTTCATCTCTTGTTTTCGTAGGTTCTTCTAGCTGCTTTTGTATCGTATTGTTTAAAAACACGAGTTTTGTGTTAGTTGTTTTCTCTAGAAAATATCGATCGTGAGAAACGATAACGAGTGTTCCGTTGTACTCAGCTAATGTATTTTCAAGTTGTTCACGTGAAGGAAGATCAAGGTGATTCGTAGGTTCATCTAGAATAAGTACATCTTTTTCATCCAAAATATAAGCCATTAGCTTACATTTTACTCGTTCACCCATACTCATATGCTGAATCGGCTCTTTCCATTGAGAAGCTTGAAACCCTAAATGTTTCATTAAATTTTGGACTTTTCCCCTTTCTTCAAACGTCTCTTTAAAGAATAAATTTTCTGGTGTTTTATCAAGCGGTAAATCAAAAACTTCTTGTGTTAAATAACCGATGTTTGCTGATGGTGAAATCCATACTTCTCCTTCGGCAGTTTCTATTCCCATTATCATCTTCAGTAAAGTTGTTTTCCCGCTACCATTCGACCCAATAATCGCAAGCTTCTCACCATGCTGAATTGTAAAATTAACGTTTTCAAATAATGTCCGATTGTTAAATTCTTTCCGCAATTGTTTTACTTCTAAGAAACGTTTTCCTACTTTTTTACTCGCTTGAATAGAGAATTCAACTGAATACTCCTCTTTCACACGTTCTACTTTCGTTTTCTCCAGCTCTTTTTCGAGACGTTTTCGTTTTGACTTCACTTGTGCATCCATTCGCTTCGCCTTTACACGATAGAATTCTTTCACGCCTTCTTGTTTTGTAGACTGCGCATGTGCCTTTTGTGACCATGAACTTAATTCTTTTATATGAGTTTCTACTTGTTCTATCTTTTTTTGTTGTTTTTCATATTCACGCTGCTGCGTCATTCTTTTATGCTCACGAGCTTTCATATAACTCGTATAATTCCCGCTATGGTCAATTAATTTCTTATCCTCAATTGACCATATTCTTGTTGCGACAACATCTAAAAAATATCGATCATGCGATACGACGATAACTGTACCTTTCATATTTTTGATTTGTTTAATGAGAAATTCCGTACTCATCTCATCTAAATGATTTGTCGGTTCGTCTAATATTAAAACATTAGGATTTCCGGCAAATCCTTTTGCTAATCGAACTTTTAGCTTTTCACCACCACTTAAAGTTAGAAAATCGTTCGTTGGCACGCCCCATTTTGCAAGAAGCTCGGCTTCTTTTGCAATCATATCCTTACTAACAAAAGATTCTTTTTCTTGTTCAACATATGCTGTTGTCATATTCATTTGCATCCATTCAACAGTACCTTTTGATGGTTCAATCTTCCCATTTATTAATTGAAGTAACGTTGATTTACCAGCCCCGTTTTTACCGATTAATCCGATAACATCCCCTTGTCTTACTGTCACATTCATTTTCTCTAACAAAGTATTTTCTTTTATTTCAACATAAACATCATTTAATTTTAATAGTTCTTTCATAATACCGATCCCTTTCATTAAGGGAGAATAAAAAAATCCTCCCAAATAAATTTGGCAGGATTAGTCATTAAAATATTTATACCCAAATAAGCTATTGCGCAACATAAATAGCAATACCGTTGTATGGAAATTGGGCAGACTAATCCTATTTTTTAGAAATTGAAATTTATTTCATTTCAACATTTAAAAATAAGATTAGTTAATCATCGTCCACCCATCATTCCTTTCCGTCGTTAGTAACCATATTGTACCATGATAGTACTGTATGAGTAAATGCAATTATATGTGCTGTAATAATGATTGCTTTCTTCTAGGTCTATTTATCATTTCTTAACTTCATATTAAACAAGCATACATTACATTTGTTGTACTACTCCTTTAGATTTCCCTAATAATAAACTTCTACGCACTACCTCTTATATAATTTTTATATAAATTTATGATTAATTTTATATTATACATACTACATTTCAGTTCTTATAATAAAGTTATCATTTTTAAGGAGGGATTCTACAATGGAATTTAGCAAACTCGGAAACAGTGGATTAACAGTAAGTAAGATTGCATACGGGAACTGGATAAACCATGGTGGAAAAGTAAACGAAGATACTGCAAATGATTGTGTGAAAGCCGCACTAGATGTCGGTATTACAACATTCGATACTGCTGATGTTTATTCGGACACTATTGCCGAGGAAGTACTTGGTCGCTCTTTGAAAGGAATACGCCGAGAAAGTATAGAACTTTGTACAAAAGTATGCCATCCGACCGGACTTGGAAAAAATGATCGAGGTTTATCACGAAAACATATTATAGAAAATTGTAATGCATCGTTACAACGGCTACATACAGACTACATTGATGTCTATTATGCACATCGATTCGATACAACAACTCCTCTTGAAGAAACAATGTTAGCTTTCTCAGATCTTGTAAGACAAGGTAAAGTCCTTTATTTAGGTATAAGTGAATGGACATCGGAACAAATCACACGCGGTGCAGCACTTGCCCGAGAATTGAACATTCCTCTTATTGCTAGCCAGCCTCAATATTCGATGTTGTGGCGAGTGATCGAAACAGACATAATACCTACATGTCAACGTGAAGGACTTGGTCAAGTGGTTTGGTCTCCCCTCGCACAAGGTATTCTCACTGGAAAATATCAACCAGGTAAACCAATCCCTGCCCAATCACGTGCTAATTCAGATGCAGGAAAACCGTTTTTTAACAAACTCGTACAACGTTGGATGAGTGATAATGTACTTACCGCTATACAAAAACTTAATCCTATTGCACAAGAAAACCATCTCACCCTACCTCAACTCGCAGTTGCTTGGGTACTACAAAATCCAGCTGTTTCCTCTGCTATTATTGGCGCTTCCAATCCGGAGCAAATAAGAGAAAATGTAATTGCTTCTAGTGTTACATTGTCACCTGAAATTATGGGTCAAATTGATAGTGTGCTAAAAGGCTTCATTGAGTATGATCCAAGTAAAACAGGTTAAATCATCAGTGACTTAACAATAAATATAGTATCTTTCCAAATTCACTACTGCCCATCCAATCAAGATGGGCCTTTACTTTTCAAATTCAAGTTGTGAAGTCTTATAAATCTCTCTAACAACTACTAAGAAGTTCTCGAGAACGACAGACTTTTCATCTTGTCTCCATCCAGCGTATAAGTTTATCTCCGGTGTATGTTCCTGAATGTCTTTATACATGACACCCGATTTTTTATAACTTTCCACCGATGATGGAACGACAGAAATCCCCATTCTTGCTGCAACTAAATTAACAATCGTCTGCATTTGAATTGCTTCTTGAACAATATTTAAACTTACTCCATGTTCCCAAAAGTAACTAATAATTAAATCATAAAAGTTAGTACCGAAATGACGAGGAAATAAAACAAATGGTTCATCTACTAGTTCTTTAATAGAAATATTAGGTAACGAAACTAATGAGTGGTCTTCATGTAAAACCAATTTTAAACGTTCTTTAGAACAAACTTCAGAAGACAATATTTCATTATTCTGCTTAGAACGAATAAATCCAATATGAATTTGTTTTTCATAGAGTGCTTTTATTTGCTGGTCTGTTGTCATCTCGCGTAATATAAGCTGAATGTTAGGAAACCGTTCTCGAAATGTTTTTAATATGTTTATAACCGTTTCTGTAGAATCGACAAAGCCGATGATTAAATGCCCAATCTTCCCTTCCTCTACAAGCTGAGTTTCTTTAATCGTTCTTTCTACTTGAAGTAGCGTTTGCCTAGCACCTTCTAAAAATATTTTCCCAGCATCGGTAAGCTCAACCATTCTCTTTGTTCGATGAAAAAGTTGGACTCCTAATTCATCTTCTAATTTACGAATTTCTTGGCTTAACGGCGGTTGTGCCATCATAAGACGCTCTGCTGCACGACTAAAGTTTAATTCTTCTGCCACTGTTATGAAATATCTCATTTTACGAATATCCATTACAATCCCCCCCTACCATTAACAACTAGCCAAAAAGCCCTCCTTCTAATAAATCGCAAATAAAAACAGGAGGAAAATATATCAATCCCTTTTCGTTTCTTTTTTATAATAAATCATTTCATAAAAATACGAGAGATTTATACTAAGTTGAATTACATGTTTTGGGCAATTTCATTACTTGCATATATTATTTGATTTACCATTTAGTTGAGTAACGAGTTCTTGCTATTTTATTCACCTAATTATAAAAACAAAATGTTATTCGTCATTCAATAATCACTTATTGTTTTTCAATAAATTTTTATTGATTACCCCGCTGTAATAAGCTATTATATATTTACAGAAAATATTAATGTAAGGATTGAATTTATGGACAGGACATTAAAAATCACAAAGTTAAATATGTTTTTAAGGATTTTTCTCATCCCGATTATAGTAGGGATAATTGTTGGTATACTAACTAAATTGGGGCAAGGTATACTTCCTGGACATTGGAATTCATTAGCTAATCTAGGAAGCGTTTGGCTAGTTCCATCCTTTTTTATGGCTAGCTTTAGTTATTCTAAGCGTACAGCTATACTTTCTGGTATCCTTGCACTACTCGGTATGATATTAGGCTACTATGGTTATGCCATAGTTATTAAAAATGTAGCTCACTCTATTTATTTTATATCTGTATGGATTGTATGTGCATTTATAGGAGGAACTATATTTGGAATTGCAGGTTTTCTATGGAAAGATACTACAAATCCACTTCATAAATTAGGAAGTGCACTTATTGGTGGAGTTTTTGTAACGGATGGACTTCATATTCTTTTAAATTTTGAAGACTATAGTCATATGTTACCTGTTGGATATACCGAAGTGATAGTCGGGATTATCTTGATTCTTGTATTAGAACGCTCTAATGCTAATCGAATTTCTTCTTTTTTAATGATAATTCCTATTATTATTTTAGGGTTAATTGGATATAAAGTATTAAGTTTGTTTGCTTAATTACAATACTGTATCCTAAAAAAATAAAAGACTAATTCTATTATAATCCACAAAACATATCACGAATTCGAACATTATACTTATTAATGTTGATACACTTATTCACAGGATGGATTCATGAAGCTATCTCTTTTAAGGGGGTGGCTTTTTTCTTATAAAACCTATTTATTTATCAGCCTATTATTAAATCCTTCTAATTTAACAGTTGTATTTATTAGTGTGTCATTATACATACCAATATGACTTTTTACCATTTCAAATAATAACTATAAAATAAGGCTAAAAAAACTATATTTCAAGTTCTTTAGCCTGAATCATTTTTACACATTTAAAAATTCAATTCGTACAACGGTACCTTTACCAACTTCTGAATGAATCTCTACACTGTGACCTAATTGTTTCGTAATTTCATATACAAGATAGAGCCCCATACCAGTTGATTCTTTAAAATCTCTACCATTTTCTCCTGTGAAGAAAGGTTTAAACACTCTTGGTAAATCTTGCTTCGGTATCCCTACGCCATTATCGGCGATTTCAAGTATAACGTTATTACCTTCCTTACAAGCTTGCACTTTAATCTTTTCTCTACTACCTGATGAATATTTAATTGCATTCGATAGTATTTGTCCAATTAAAAATTGTAACCATTTCGCATCACTTTCTACAGTAATACCTTTATCAATTTCAAGCTGTGGATATACAAAATTCCGGATAAAGAAGCGTTTATGTTCATGCACGGAATCATTTACTATTTTATGCAGTTGTACTCTTTCCACATAAAAATCTTGTGTAAATGCTTCTAAACGCGCGACATACAGAGCCATCTCTAACCCCTTTTTCAGCCTATCTGTTTCCTCATTTATACTTTCAAAACGAGGATCGACTTCATCCTGTGTAATTAATTCTATTACAGATAAAGGTGTTTTCATTTGATGTATCCATTGATTCATAAAAGTTAAATGATCATTATTTTTTCTCTCTTGTATTTGGAGCTGATTTTGATAATGGCGATATTGTACCTCAAGCAAGTCTTGAAGCGCAGTAGATACAACTGCAAAATCTGATTTTTGAACAGAATCATCCAAAGAGTGCAACGGATTTGCTAACCTTTCATAGAAAGTGCGATGTGTGAAGTAACGAAATACTAAATAACTTACCATAAAAAAGGCACCTAAAAACATTGCATATAATGCTGTTGAAATATGATTATGTCCATCAAACCAATATACAAGAAATATGGCTAGTAGTTGGATTGCTGTAAAACAAATAAGTGGTATATGATCACGAATAAACAATCTTATCATTTCTCCATACCAGTATCCCAAGTAATATGTAGTCTATAACCGACACTACGAATCGTTTCAATTGCATCTTCTATCTGTAACGTTTTTAACTTTTTACGCACACGAGTTGTATTTACACTTAAAGTATTATCATCAACATAAGATTCACTATCCCATAATTTATTTAATAACACTTCTCTACTCACAACACGTGGATAATTTTTCATTAACATTTCTAATAAAATAGCTTCATTTCTCGTTATATCAATCTCTTGATTCTTAAGCTTCAACACAAGCCTTTCCGGATATAAACAAAGACCTTGTTGCTCAACCATCCGTTCTTCTACTTTCGGTGCATAATCTCCGTAAGCACGTCTTAAATGACTACGAATTTTAGCCATTACAACCTCGTAATGGAAGGGCTTTGAAATAAAATCATCGCCGCCGTTTTCTAGCGCCATAACTTGATCCATTGTGCCTTCACGAGCCGATATAAATAATATCGGACATGTAGAAACTCCGCGAATTTGACGACACCAATAGTACCCATCAAAACTCGGTAAATTAATATCTAATAAAACTAACTCTGGCTGTTCGTCTAAAAAAATGTCTAGAACATTTTGAAAATCCGTTACAATAATTCCTTCATAACCGTATTTCGCAACATGTGTTGATAATAGTTCTGCAATTTTCATATCATCTTCTACAATCATAATTTTAACCATTGATTAACTCCTTTTTCGATCCACAATCTTATATAAAATAAATACTACCTTTTTTTACTTAATCCGTAAATTAAAAAAGGATACTTTTATACAACAGCATCCTTCTTCTAGTATTTTTATTTAATATGAAATTTACTCAAAGTAAATCCCAGTTTCTCCACATAATTCATACCTAATTCCATCCGAGCAGTCTTCAGAGGATCCACAACTTGGCATACTTTTAAATTGCCTGCAGCTGATAATAAAAGTGTTGCATCCGCTTTAGACATTTCTAATTCTTCATGTAAAAATGTCACCATATTACGTACAGCGCGATTCGCTGCAGCATCTAACAACTTCTCTGAAGCAATCGTCATTACTTTTTCTTTTTGGATAGCCATTGGTAGTGGCCATTTCTTTCCTTTTAAAATTTGAACTGTTACTGTTACCTCACCAGCAACCTCTACGCCACTAACACCAATCTCACCATCACCCATCGCTGCGTGTAAATCACCTAATGCTAATAGAGCACCAGGAACATTTACAGGTAATAATAATATTGTCCCTTCTTTTATCTCTTTACAATCCATATTCCCACCGTGATCATGCGGTGTGCCACATGAAATGCTTTCTTCTTTCGGCGCAGTACCAATAACACCGATCATTGGATTAATCGGAATTTGTAGTTCATTTGAAAACAAAACCTGTTCATTATGTATTGGGACAATTTTCACTGTGTTTTCGTTTAGCTCTTCACCCATTACGCCAAGATTCGCCCCTGTAGTTAAAACACCTTGCTCTGCAATTTTAATTTTTTCAATCGTTACGACTAAAATATCACCAGGTTCTGCACCTTTAATAAAAACAGGTCCAGTTGCTGGATTAATGCGGTTCCAGTCTAATTCTTGAAACGCAACATCTTCAGAGTCAATTTGATTTTCAAAGCAATCATATGTTTCAAATACAACACGACTCCCTACTTCTACTTCCATGCAAGGCTGATTATCTGGTGACATTGCGTAAATGATATGTTCTTTATGAATACAATACATGTTATCTCTCCCTTTTTATATTACTCTACAATTATTAATTAGCTTTTTGCATAAAAGCTCCTTTTAATATTTATTGATATTTACCTATAGAAAAGCACCTAGCTTATTTTCATACATACACTCTTTACTATAACAGGTAAAGAAAGGTGGTAGCACTATGCCCCTTATTCCATATAACGAAAGCGATGTGGATTTGCTAGCTCGTTTAATTCGTGCTGAAGCTGAAGGAGAAGGTCGACAAGGTGAACAACTTGTTGGCTGCGTAGTAGTAAATCGTGTATTTTGTGATTGCTTAGACTTTAAACAACTTCGATCTGTGCGTGATGCAGTATATCAAAGTCCAGGTGGATTTGAAGCAGTGCAATACGGATATTTTTATCAGCGTGCTCGCGAATCAGAAAAAGATATCGCAAGAAAAGTTTTACAAGGTGAATGGCGCTGGCCAGCACGATGGGCTCTTTGGTATTTCCGTCCAGTTGGAGCTTGTCCGCCTGAATGGTATAACCAGCCATTTGTAGGACAATTTAAAAGTCACTGTTTTTATGAACCTAGTGGTGATGAATGTCCGAAAATGTATTCACGGTAGCAAAATTTGAAACGCAAGTACTTAGACCTTTAAGTACTTGCGTTTCTTTTAGCCTTTTTTAAAATCTAATAATGTAATGAATTTTTCAACTCCTACAACATGTATTAATAACGGTATACGCGGGCCGCTAGACTGATTCATAATGAGCCTATATATAATAAAAAATAATTGTTTTTGATTTTCTTTCATTATTTTTTTATTTTCATGATGACAAATTGAATACAATTGTTCCATAAAGTTAGAGTAATCTTTATTAGAACGAAGTGTTTTGCAAACTTCTACTAACCATTCTTTCTGTCTTTCATCTAATGTGTTGTAAAACTCTGTATTTCTCTCTTGATTTACCGCAATTAATTTTTCAGATTGAAAGTTTCTTATCCAATACTCTGCGCGGTTACATATTGCTATCATAGCATCAAATGTATACCTTCTATCTATTTTTTCTAATGTATCTTGTAAAATAGATGAATCAAAATTTAATAACGGTAACGTTCCTGCTACTTGATTAAATCTCGGATATTCTTTAAACCCGCTATCAACTCTAGAGAGTTTAATTGCATCAAATAAATCTTCATTTTTGAGCGTTTTATTCTCATAACTATCTTTCAATCGTTCATATTCTGTATAATTGCGAATCACATCTTCATCAAGAGCGATATGAAAAGCTGCGTTTGGTCTATATTTAGCAAACATGAAAAGAATCACTTCTGGTAAATACACTTTTAACAACTCACTAAGTGTAATATTATTCCCTGAAGAACTTGACATTTTTTCATGATTGCCTTTTATTCCTATGAAATCATACGCAACGTAATGAGGAGCTTCACGATTAAATATTTCCCTTGCAATTTCCTTGGATACATTATAGCTACCCGTTTCTGATGAATGATCTCTTCCACCTGGTTCAAAAATAACATCCTCTATCATCCACCTCATCGGCCAATCGATTTTCCAATTCAGTTTCATTTTATTTGTATTTAATACCGATAATTCATTTTGATTTCCACATATACATTCATACCGTACTGTTTTTAATACTTCATCAAAATGTGTAATCATTGTTGCATCTTTCTCGCATTTCTCACAATATAATGTAACCGGATAAAAACTCTCTCGCTCTTCTTCACTACACTCTCCAGTTTTAAAACTCATTAAAATATCGTATATTTCTTTCCTTCTATATAAAGCCTCTAATATGTTTTTGTTATACCTTCCACTTCTATATTCAGCATGTTGATATATGAATTCCACTTCAATCCCAAATGCTTGAAGTGATTTCTCAAACTCTTTTTCAAAATGCTCTGCATACGAATTATGACAGCCATATGGATCTGGAATATCACAGTATGGCATACCAATATATTTTGCAAAAGATGGATCAATATTTTTAGGGACTTTTCTAAACCTATCATAATCATCCCATGAAAATATAAAACGAGTCTTTTTCCTTAAATCTTGAAGTGCTCTTACAACGAAATAAGTCGTTATTATTTCGCGAAAGTTCCCGATATGAACAGAACCAGATGGACTTATTCCAGATGCGCAAACAAAAGTTTCTTTGTTTGGATGTTTTCTTATTAATTCATGCGCTACTTCATACGCCCAATGCATATATTAATCACCTCAATTTTTTTGTTTTCACACTTTCAGTTTTATACAATAAAAAAACTCCCACCCCCAAGATTATTCATCTTGAGGACGAGAGTTGTTAGCTTCGCGGTACCACCTCAGTTTGTCAATACGTCGCCATATTAACCTCTTCAGGTACGGCAAAATATGCTTATACCCTATCTCTATAACGGGAGAACCCGTCGCACTATCCCTAAACAAATTAGTTCCTTGCGCAGCTCCAAGTCTTTTTTCATTAAGATGTATACCGCTCTTTCTCAGCTACCAGAGCTCTCTGTACGTACCCTTTCTTAACTACTCTTCTCTTCCATGCCATTTTAAATATTAGTTTTTTCATATGATAATTTATAATACCTTTATTGTCAAACTTTTCCGGACAATAAAGCTATCTAAATAAATGCTTTATCGCTTCTAATTGAATTTTATGACTGCATTCATCACAACAATATGTCCCTTTCGGTTTCTCTTTAAATCGCTTATATTTTTCGCTTCCTTCGTATACACGGAATATATTTTTACACGAAAAGCAAACAATTTCATAAAACATCATATGCATTTTCCTCTCCATGTTTATACATTTTTTAATCGCTTAAGATAGTCAGTTTTCTACAGTAAAAATCTTAATATCCTCTGACAAAAAGGTTTACCTTCATTCTTATCGAATTATATAAATATCTTATAAATTGAGGTGAACATCTTGATCAGTAATATAGAATTGGTTTTAGATGCTAAAGCTAGTTTAGCTGAAGGACCTTGTTGGAATGAAAAAAAGCAACTTTTATACTGGGTTGATATTATAGAGAAACAATTATGCATACTTAATCCTACTGCAAATACAAACCGAGTAATCGCTCTCAATCAACAAATCGGCTGTGTTGTTCCATATTTAGAAGACGTACTACTCCTAGCTATGGAAAACGGATTTTATTCTATTAATGTAAAAACAGAAATACTGACACATATTTTTGACCCTGAACCACATTTAATAGAAAATCGTTTTAATGATGGAAAATGTGATCCCGCTGGTCGTTTTTGGGCAGGCACTACAGATACATACGGTATTAATGCTGCAGGTTCCTTATATTGTTTACATAATAATTTGAGTGTAGAGAAAAAAGTTTCACATGTAAATACTTCAAACGGAATCGCTTGGTCACCTGATCATACATACCTTTACTTTATAGATACACCTACTAAAAAAGTGGTTCGCTATCAAAATAATATACGTACTGGAGAAATTCATAATCCAAGTGATGTAATCATTTTCCCTGAAAATGATGGTCTACCTGATGGTATGACAATTGACGAAGAAGGTTGTTTATGGATTGCACATTGGGGAGGTTCAAAGATTACTAGGTGGAATCCTTTAACTGGAGAACAAATATTAAGTATTCCAATTCCTGCGTTATATGTAACCTCATGTACATTTGGTGGACCTAACTTAACTGATTTATATGTTACAACAGCCAGAACAAGAATGACGGATGACGAATTAAAAGAGTATCCACATGCTGGTGGTATTTTTCGAATTCAAACAAATGTTAAAGGCTGCCCCACCTATTCATTTTGTAATAAAAATATTGGAGCTGAAACTATATGAACCGTATTGATCACATAAGACACGAAGAAAAGAAATATCACGACCTTTGCTATGAACAATATAAACTATTTGAAACTGGTTCTTGGCTTTATAAACCGGTTAAAACAGTTATGAACTTACTAGATTACTTTGAAGGACAAAATAACTTGCAAGTGCTTGACCTCGGCTCTGGCGTTGGAAGAAATAGCATTACAATTGCACAAAAAATAAAAAATGCTAGCGGTACTGTTGCATGTGTGGACTTACTGGATTCCGCGTTAACAAAATTACAAACTTATAGCAAAGAACATGATGTATTTGAAGTTATAAAAACAGAACAAGCATCAATTGAAAACTACTACATCCAACCTGATACTTATGATTATATCGTTGCAGTATCAAGTTTAGAGCATGTTAAATCAGAAGAAGATTTAACAAACGTGCTCCATTCTATGAAAAGAGGTACAAAGACTGGTGGTATCAATTGTTTAATTATTAACTCAAACATACAAGAAATTGACTTACATACGAATGAAGAATTAGATGCTTTAATTGAAATTAACCTTCCTACTGATGATATGATACATCTATTAAAAAGTATTTATAAGGAATGGCAAGAAATAAAAGTTGAAATAAAAGAATTAGCTTATGATATAGTCCGAAACGAAAGACACATTCAATTAAAAACAAATGCTATAACATTTGTTTTTAAGAAATAAAACTATAAAAGGTAAGGTTTTCCCTCATATATTCCTAGAAACACCCTTACCTTTCAATTATAAATTCTTCAAAAAATTGCTTCGTTATTAGTTTTAGCTTCATCTAAAACATTATTTTTATTAGCAATACTATTCAGCTATTAATTGAATTCATTCATTTATTAATAATTGCTTGTCGAGCTTTTTCTTTATCATCAAAATGAATTGTTGTATCTTTTAAAATTTGATACGTTTCGTGCCCTTTCCCCGCAATCAAAACAATATCATTAGAAGATGCCATTTTTATTGCGTGATTTATCGCTAGTTCACGATCTACCTCTACTTTATAATTCAAATTATTATTCTTTGAAAATCCTTTTTCAATATCTTTCATTATTAACTGCGGATCTTCCGAACGGGGATTGTCAGAAGTAATAAAAACAAAATCGCTATAACTTCCAGCAATTTCACCCATTATAGATCGTTTTTTTGCGTCTCTATCTCCACCGCAACCGAAAACAGTAATGATTTTACCTTTTGAAAACTCACTAATTGTAGAGAGGACATTTTCTAACGCATCAGGTGTATGAGCATAATCCACTATTACAAGGAAATCTTGATTTGCGTCTATGATTTCCATTCTACCTTCAATGCTCTTTAAGTTAGATAAGCTATCACTAATGTTTGTAAGCGGAATATCTTCAACCAACGCCGCTGTTATTGCTGCTAATGCATTATATACATTAAAACGTCCTACTAGATTTAGGTTAACTTCTATTTCTCCATTAAAGGACGAAACTAAAAACCGAATTCCTTTTGAGCTTAAAGTTATGCTCTTCGCTTGAACATCTGCTCCATTATGCATCCCATAAGTGATAACCTCAGCTGAAGTAATGTTTTTAAAGTATTCTACCGATGGATCGTCTGCATTCAAAATAGTAACTTTTTTATCTGTAGTAGAAAAATCATTTCCTAATCTTGAAAAAAGAAGACCTTTTACATGCTTATATTCATCAAATGTTCCATGATAATCCAAATGATCTTGCGTTAAATTTGTGAAAACAGCTATTTTAAAGTTACATCCTTTAACTCTTCCCATATGTAAACCTTGTGACGTAACTTCCATAACACAATAATCTGCATTTTGATTTTTCATCATTTGCAAATTTCGTTGAAGTGTTGGAGGTTCTTGCGTATTTATATCAGTTGGATACCATTTTGAACCAACTTTGACTCCGTTATTCCCCATGAGCCCCGTGTGATATCCATAATCACTTAAAATTTTTTCAAGTAAATAGGAAGTAGTTGTTTTCCCATTTGTACCTGTAATTCCAATTAGCTTCATTTTATTAGATGGATAACCATAGAAATGTGACGCAATAACTGCCATAGCATACCTAGCATCTTTAACAATTATTTTAGGTATCTCAATATTTACATCTCTTTCTACAATTAGTGCTACAGCACCCTTATTCACTGCATCTTCAACAAATTGATGCCGATCTTCAAGAAAACCATCGATACCTGATACGCATATAAATAGATTTCCACTAGTTATCTTTCTAGAATCCATTTCCAAGCCCGTAATTTCTACATCCATATCCCCAATGGTCTCTTTAATCAATAACAAATTCGCCAGTTCTTTAAGTTTCAAATCCCCGTCCCCCTTATACATCCTCTTATTAATTTTACCATTTTGTTCAAAGTTTATGGTTTTAAATTCCATATTAATTAAACGAACTATAATCATCTTAAATAAACAAAAAAAAAGAGCACTTGTTTCCGCAAGTGCTCTTTTTAGGGATTTTGAGATGCCCTATTAAAGAAAGTTAAAGTTACTTAAAGTTAATAGGTATTTCTATTATATGCTTGTCCTTTTTATTTGTGCATAATCAATATATAAACATCTTTAATAATTCTTAATAACTTTTAGTTATAGTTCTTTTTTACATTTTATCATTAAGAAATTGATTGAAGGTTTATTTTCCATGTTTTTATTTGGTTCATCAATTTCCGAAACTTGTACTATTCCATATTTATTAAAATCTTGCTTTATAGAGGCATTATCATAGAAGAACATTTTTACGCCTTCCATGATTTCGAAATAATCTTGCTCCAACTTTTTCCCTTTTCCATACATGGGAGCTTTTTTAGAAACGGTTGTAAAAACCATATATCCACCAGGTTTTAACTGATTATAACAATCTTTAATAAATTTCTCTCTTTCCTTCTCATTCAACAAATGAAGAAGTGCATGACTAAATATTCCATCATAAAGTTTATTATCAAAAGGCATTTCGTTTACCGAACCGTGATATATACTAACATCTTCTAGTCCGTTTTGTTTCGCTAAATCAATAGCTGTTTTTGAAATCTCAATTCCAGTTACATTTAAACCATTATCGATAAACACCTTTGCGTTTCTTCCATATCCAATACCCGGTACTAATATATCTTTAACGTTCTTTTCCAGAAAAACATCTTTTGTCAAAATTGCAGATTCTGTAGGTTCAAATCCCCACATTGTTTGTTTCTCAATAAAACTTGATTCCCAAAATTCCATTTTATTTTTATCTCCTTATTCTTATCTCTTGTATAGCATCACATGAAAGACCTATTCATTTTAACGCTGCTTTTTTCACCACAGTCACTATAGGTCCATTGAATATAGCATATTAATAAGCCTATATCTATTTTAAAGATTGGTTGAATATGTATTCTAAATATTAATTTTTACATTTAGACAAAATAAAAAATACCAATACTTCTATTGTATATTGGCATTTTTACATAAGAAATTATCTTTTTATATTGTACTGATCTATTACTTTTTCTAACACTTCTAAAGTTATTGGTTGAGCTTTCTCTATCAATTGATAACCAATACGCCCATTCGGTTCAGCTGTAACTTGTTGTAAACTCTTTAAATCAAGAATTCCTTTTTCTCTTAATTGCATATATAGTTGTTGTTCCGACATTTTTGCTTTCATCAAATTCTCTTTTACAATTTCTCCGTTTTCAACAATAACAACACTACTGCCATTTAGGAATTGTTCCACCTTCCTTGATTTCAATTCAAAGAAATGAATGATAAGAAGTACGCTTGCAAATATTACAGCTGCAAATATAGATGGGACTACTTTCCTACTTAATACTGGTTCTACAATAATACGGCCGATTGATACTACTATAATTATTTCCGCTCTCGTCATTTGACTAACAGATTTACTACCTGTCATTTTTAATGCAATCATTCCAGTAAGAATTAAAATTATGCTTTCCAAAATCATATTCATAATAGCCCAATCCTTTAATGGTGAATGTTACTAGCATTCTCCATTAAAGGATGAATTATAAGCTATAAGTTGACCTATTATTCATATGAAACGAATACTTTCAATGGATTTATTGTCCCTTTACTCAATTCTGCAAAACATTGCTCGAGTGTAGAATAATGAATTTCATGTTGAAAAATTTCTTCTATCCATGGTGTTTGTTCTATTTGACTAAAAAACCAATCTGCATGTTTTTGATAATCATAACCGTCACTTGAACCAATGATTTTCAATTCTTTCCGATAAAAGTCGGCGGTTAATGCTAGCTCTTCTATATTACCATCAGAAAGAATACATATTTCCCCATTATTATTAATAGCCTTTTGTAATGTGTGAAACCCTCTATTTGTAGCAGAACATTCGAAACCGTAATTATATGTTTCTATTATTTGTTCTTCTGAATCAAATGTGTTTTTCACACCAAACTTCTTTGCAAATTCTCTTCTATTTTTATTTGGTTCAACAACATCCACTTGCTTAACACCTACATAGGATTTTAAGAAATAACAAGCGAGTAAACCGATAACTCCCATTCCAGTTATAAGCACCTTTTCATCTTGCCGTGGGTCTATTTTCAATACTCCTTTAGCGGCATCACATGAAAGAATAGATAATAAAGCCACTTTAGGCTTTATATAACTAGGTACTCGAATTACTTTATACCCCGTAACTATTCCTATCGTTTCATGTCCATAAAAAGAAACTACTTTATCGCCTACGTTTACATTTGTTACTTTATTACCAACTTGAATAACTTCACCATAACTTTCATATCCAGTTTTTCTTGGATAAATAGGATTTGTATCTGTAACGTCAGATCCACTATACTGCGGTAACTCTGCGCCAATACTTATTGCACCTGCGATTGTTTTAATGATAATTTCGTCGTGCTGTATAGGCTTAATTTCACACTTTTCCCACTTAAATTGTTTAGGGCCTTCTAAAACTAATTTATATCGTTCCATTCATATCCTCTCACTTTATAGAATTATATTCTCACTACATCCCCAAAAATGTATAATAGATTTATCTAAAATTTAAGCTATAACGTTGGCTAGCACCCAACAGTGATAATATGATAATTGAATTTGATGGATATGGAATTAATGAGTATGTTTTTGGCCGTAACTGTTCTCTTAACAAGTTAAAAATAATGTATTTAAATGTAAAAAATGAAGAAATGTCTAATGAAGAGCTTCTAAGCTTATTTTGTGTAAAGTATCATTATGAAAAAATCCCAAAGTTATTACAAGAAGACCTCATGAGCGATGTTGTCATTGATTTAGATACGGACTATATTTATGTTCCTAATAGATAACAGTAAACTAGATTGAGTGAATAGAAATTACGATTCAGCTAAGTGTTTAATAAAATAAGTCATTGCCCAAATTAATGTCGCAAATTGAGTGACAAAATACATTGTCCATTCAAAACCAGTCAATTTTCTATCTCGTTTAACCTTCTTTAAGTATCTGTAAAATATAAATGTACTTAAAAACATGAGTAACAACGATAATTGTTGTAAATCATCGACTATACGTACCGCCATAGACTCCATCACCCTCCTATTCAAAATAAATGCTACACTTTAAGGGTACCATATATTGGTATTTTATTTCCATTTTAAGTACTTATGTCCCAAATAAAAAGAGCACGCAGCTATTGAGTGCTCTAAAAAATATTAATTCAACTCTTTTTCCTTGTAATGGTTGCGTGTAATTCCCCTTACTTTTTATATTTCAATTTTATCACTTCTGGTATATGCTTGCTATCATATTTCCTCGTATAGTTTTCTCCATCTGAGGTAACAAATTGTAATACAATCTCACCACAAATACCATGTGATATTTCAAATTCACCTTGTGCATTTGAAATACTACGTTCCTTACTTTCAATAGAACCTTCATAAATTTTCACATTAGAAATAGGTTCGTTATTTTGATCTACGATAATACCTCTTGAATATTTACCAACTGCAAAGCACTGATCATCTTTTTTTAAATATTTAGTCACAACTATAGCTCCAATTATTATAGCGATACATACAAACAAGAGAATTATTTTGCGTCTCACCACAAACCTCCTTTTCCATCTTATTCTTTTTTAAATTGAAAATTTAGACGTTCCACTTTTTTGATTTTCTCAATTACTTTACGAATTCCCTCTTCAATCCTATCTTCCTTCACATTCGATACGTTTAATTTTAATAGCCTTTCTATCGGAAAACCTTTCACATAATTTTTATCAATCGTATCAATACTTATTTGAATTTCACTTAGTCTTTGTAAAAGCTTTTCTGAAATACTGGTTTTATGTAATTCTAAACAAGTATGGATTCCAATTGTATTTTGCTTGTTATATGTGAATAAAAACGGGGTTTCACTTTGTATTCTTTCTAATGTTTCTGCTAGTTTTTTAGATCTATCGTGATAGGAAGATTTAATTTTGTTTTTATGACGTTCAAACATACCGCTCTTTATATAAATTTCTAAAGCCGCTTGAGAAATCATCGGACTATCAATATCTAATATCTTTTTATATGTATGGAAATCATTTGCGATGGATGGTGGAATGACCGCAACTCCAACCCGTAAACCTGGAAAAATAATCTTAGAGTAACTTTTTAAATATATTACGTGATTACAATTATCCAAGCTATATAACGGATCTGCTTTTGAATCTGTTTCTAAATCTGCTAAATAATCATCTTCCACTATAAATACATTATATTTCTTAGCCAATAACACGATTTTTTCTTTCTCATCTTTAGAATAAGAAGTTCCAAGCGGATGATGATATCTCGGTATCGTATAAAAGAATTTTATTTTACCTGTTCGAAATATACGCTCCAATTCATGCAAGTCAATACCTTCATTCGTACGTTTAATACCGATTACAGGAATTTTATTTATTTCTAGATATTCAATATATAAATGATATGTTGGCTGTTCAATTAATATCGTTTCATTCTCATTTGGAAATGGTATAGAAGTTAGTATCGCTAGCGCTTGTTGTACACCTGACGTTATAAAAATATTTTCTTCTTTCGTGAAGACTTGATAATTTGCTAATTGTTTTTGAATGACCGGAATTAAAGACGGTAAACCTTTCGGCGTTCCGTATACGAACAAGTCATTTTTATACGTATCAATGGCCTTATTAATACAATGCTGAAAATCTAAATATGGGAAAACATCTGGATCTGGTGCTGAGGAAGCAAAATCAATTATCTCGTTATTTTCTATGGTATTCCCAGATTTTTTAACAACGTAGTACCCACTTTGAGGCACAGAATAAATAATATGACGCTTTTCTAATTCATGTAGCGCCCGTATAACCGTTGCCTTATTACACTCATATTGCGTAACTAGTGTCCGAATAGACGGTAGTTTCTTACCTTCTTTTATCTCCCCATTTTGAATCATACTTTCTAAGTCGTTGAAAACATGTAAATACTTATACATCATTACCACCTCATCATTTAATTTGTACCGGTACAGTTTGTGTTTGTTCACATTGTAGCACTAGATCAGAAAGTTTACTATGTACGTATACTGGCCAGTAAGAAATCAACTACTATGAGGTGAAATTATGAAAAATACAACAAAAGCATATATATCAGCATTACTCTATTCATTTATTATTGGATTTTCTTTTTTATTCGTGAAACTAACACTAACCATTACAAGCCCTCTTGATACTCTGGCTCATCGTTTTACAGTTGCTTTCATAGCAGCAAATATTCCGGTTATTTTTGGATTCATAAAGTTAAATATATCATTTAAAAATATACTTTCTCTTTTACCAATTGCGATTTTTTATCCAGCACTTTTTTTTGCTTTTCAAGCTTTTGGATTAGTGTATACAAGTTCATCTGAAGCAGGAATTATACAAGCGGTGATCCCAATATTTACGATGATCTTAGCTTCCTATTTTTTAAAAGAGTATACGAATACATCACAAAAAATCTCTGTACTCATCTCCGTCATCGGTGTCATTTATATATTTATAATGAATGGTCTAGGGGCTTATGAAACTAGTATCATCGGCGTTACTCTTATTTTGTTATCGGCATTATCATCTGCTTTCTATAATGTATTAGCACGGAAAATGGCAAATAATTTCAAGCTTATGGATTTAACTTATACAATGACAGCGATTGGTTTTATTAGTTTTAATTTAATTGCTATCATCAGCCATATAAACAAAGGGACATTAACTATATACTTTAAACCATTTATGAACGGAACATTTCTTATTTCCATTTTATATTTAGGTTTGCTATCTTCTTTACTAACCGCATTGTTATTAAACTATTCGTTATCTTATATTGAAGCAGCTAAAATAAGTGTTTTCAGCAACTTATCTACACTTATTACAATTATCGCGGGTGTTGTATTCTTACATGAACAAATCGCATACTATCACATCATCGGAACAATTTTGATTGTTCTTGGAGTTGTGGGCACAAACTTCCTAGGAAAAAAAGGGATTGTAGTAAAGAAGAAGAATACTTCCTTAAGTAAATAAAAAGTGAGGGATAAATATTGCAACGTGTAAATACGATTGATATTAATAATGTATTAGAATTAGAAAAAGCTCTTTCTACTTTATTAAATGAAGTCATTTCTTCAAAACTAGAACTTGAAAACTGGTTAAAAAAACAATCTATATTCATTTGGGAAATTGAAGAACAATTAAGATCGCACTATATCGCCTTTCAATGTAATACAGATAATAAAGAAATAAAAGATACTTCTGGATATGATCAACAATTTGTAAGGCCTCTTTTGAAACGTTATCAAAATTCATTTGATAATAAATATTTAGAGTCACCTTTTCGAATGGAACTTGATCCAAAAACGCATAGCTTACTAGATAAAAAAATAAAGAATGCTCAGACTTTATTTTGTGAAAAGAACATTGATTTAGAGGTAACTGAAGACAAACTAGTAACCGATTACTTCGAAATTACAGGTGGTTTAACTGCACTATGGGATGGTGAAGAAAAAACAATTACTGAACTACAGTCTTACTTACAAGATCCGGATCGTCATATACGAAAAAAAGCAAAAACTCTCATTTCTGAAAAATTCTTATCTGTTGAAGATAATTTACAAAATATATTAAATGAATTAATCGTAATCCGTCACCAAAAAGCAAAAAACATTCAATTACATAATTATCGTGATTATATGTTCAAAAAACATGAACGTTTTGATTATACACCTGAAGATTGCTATGAACTTGCTGAATCTATTCGTAAATACGTAGTACCACTTATCGATAAAATATTTAATGAGAAAAAATCTGAACTTCAAGTAGATAGCCTTCGTCCATGGGATTTAAAAGCAACCGCACCAAACCAAAAAGCATTAAAACCTATCGAAGACGCGAGTGATTTAATCGAAAAAAGTTCTCTTATTTTACACAAACTAGATCCTGAATTTTCTACATTACTGGATCGTATGCAGAAAAATAATTGCTTAGATTTAGAAAGCCGTAAAGGAAAAGGACCCGGTGGATTTTGTGAATATTTGCCTGCTTCTCAATTATCTTTTATTTTTATGAATCTCAATCATACACATTATGATGTTACTACTTTCCTCCATGAAATGGGCCATAGTATTCATAATGAATGTATGAAGCAGTTAGAGCTTGAAAAGTATTTAGAAATCCCTTCAGAATCCGCTGAACTAGCTAGCATGACAATGGAATTATTTTCGATGGAGTACTGGGATACTTTTTATGAAAATAAAGAAGAATTTATAGAAGCAAAATTAGACTTCTTTAAGGATATTGTTAAGTACTTACCACAAATGCTTATCGTTGATCAATTTCAACATTGGATGTATGAAAATCCTAATCATACCGTTAAAGAAAGAAATGCAAAGTATTTAGAATTACATAACACTTACCAATCGAACGTCGTAAATATTGAAGGGTAT
Source organism: Bacillus thuringiensis (assembly GCF_022095615.2). Taxonomy (NCBI): domain Bacteria; kingdom Bacillati; phylum Bacillota; class Bacilli; order Caryophanales; family Bacillaceae; genus Bacillus; species Bacillus thuringiensis. Next base: position 2,364,233 of record NZ_CP155559.1, on the reverse strand, counting down.
GAAGATTGGATTGCAACCGGCTGGTTACCTGTATTACACATATTCGAAATACCGTTCTATTACATCGAATATGCAATCGCACAACTTGGTGCGCTGCAAATGTATAAACAATATAAAGAAAACCCTAAACAAGCAATAGAAAATTATAAAAAAGCATTATCGTTAGGTAGCTCTAAACCTTTAACTGAAGTATATGAAGCTGCTGGAATTCGTTTTGATTTTACAGGAGAAACGATTAAAGAACTAATGTTATTTGTAGAGAGTGAATTAGAGTTACTTGAACAATTGTAAAAAGAAAGCTGTTCCTATATTTTAGGTGCAGCTTTCTTCTTTATTTATCAGTTCTATGTACTGAGAATCCCCATATCCGATTGTTGGAAATAACTGAAACAACTTTGTTAATAATTCTTGAGCTGATAAATCTTTATTTTTGGAGATAAATTTCATTACAGTATTATCTTGTTTTAGCATTTCTAAATATAAGTCTATAGACTGATACATTACTGGTGGTACCTTATGGGAAGCCTTTTTATGTTTTACTAATACTTCATTGTATACCGAAGAATAATTTCTCAATTCAAGTTCAATTTGATTTACTTTAAATTCATCTTCTCTGAAGCTATTTAAGTATACCTTCCCTTCATAAGAGGACTGTTCAAGGTATGAAAGTATAGTAAGTAGATTCATTTGGCAAAACATATCTTCACCAAACCATAAAACAATGCATTTATACTTTTTTGTAAAAAGATTTTTTAACGGATCTATGACCTTTTTTGTATAACTTTCTACTGAACTGTTATGACCTTCTGCTCTTTTTTTAATAAACTCTTCATCAAAAACTTGTGCAGTAGCCATATTTACACACATGGCCTCGTTAAATGGGGCATAATCAGACTCACCCATTAGCTTCTCCGTTTTAAATTCTTCATACATCATTTGACCATTCAATATGTTAAGTACATCTTTATCAAACAACTCATTATTATTGATACGTAACTGCTCAACCTCTAATTTTCTAGAAATATTCATTTTTAACTCCTCTTCTATTTTTAGTTTAATAAATGATTGGATAGGCATTTTGTTAAGTTGAAATTCTCTTGGATTCATTCCAAAAACATTTTTGAAAGCTCTACTATAAGCCTCTTGCGAAGAATAATTATAATCCAATGCAATATCTATTATCTTTCTATCATTCTTCAAATCCTCCGCAGATAAATACAGTCTTCTTAAAAGAATATAGCGCCTAATACTAATGCCTGTTACTTGGTGAAATCTAAAAGAACAGTAATACGGAGAATAACCCATATAACGCGATAATCCATTTAATGAAAATTCTTCTTTTAAATTGCTCTCAATCCAATCAATCATCTGCTGTATATGTTCATTCATTTCCTTCACTCCTTATATAAAAATATAAAAGAGATTCGTTTCTTTCTTTTGATATTTCTTGTGTTTTATAACATGGGCCATTCATTACAACATGCTTCATTTTAAAGGATATCAAAAATAAAACACGAATGTTGTAAATTAAGATTCTTTTAGTTCTATAGTAAAAAATTAAAGTTTGGAAAGGACGTTACAATGAACGAGCTGGAAAAAGAAATACTCCAATTAATAAACGAACGATATCCATTAAATTTTATTGACATTAAACCTATAACGAATGAAATGTATCAATGTCACGCACAACAAGGTACATATTTCATTAGAATTACAAACTACAAAACGTATGAAGAACAATTAGAAGAAGTTTCATATACGAATTTTTTATATCAAAATGGTTTAGCAGTTCCTCCAATAATACCTTCTCTTAATGGGAATTTAGTAGAAAGGTTAACATTAGACAAGGAGATTCTTGCCGTATTATATAAAGCTGCTCCTGGTATACATTTACCAAGGTCTGAATGGAATTCTAATATATTTAAAAAACTTGGTAAACAAATTGGAAAATTACAACGTATATCTAAAAGCTTTGAAAAGATTAAACAAGTAAAACATATAAACGATTGGTATGAAAATGAAGAATATAATTTTCTTAAATATATCCCTAAAGAAGAAAATACAATAAGAGAAATTGCATCTGACGTTTTAACTTCCATAAAAGAGCTACCAAAATCCCCTTCAAATTACGGCTTAATACACGGAGATTTATGGTTAGAAAACATTTTAGTCGAAAATAATTCAAACTTAACAATGATAGATTTTCAAGACTGCGAAAAACATTTTTATATATTTGATTTAGCAGTTCCTATTTATAGTGCGATAGAATATTCATTTGTCGGAGATGGGAATATCGCAAACTATGAGCGTTCTATTACAAAAGCAATATTTGACGGATATCAAGAAGAAAATGAACTCCCAAAAGAGATGATAGTCAAGTTTCCATTGTTTATAAAATTAAAGGAGCTTTTTGAATATAGTTTAATGCATATGTATTGGGATAAAGAAGAATTAACTGAGGAACAAGTACGGATAATGAATCTTTATAGGATGAAGATCGAAACTAAATATACCTATATCAATGTTTAAAAATGCTGTTGTTTAACTACATGGAAACCACTTTCTATCTTTAAATAGAAAGTGGTAACTTTAATTTATTAGGAATATCAGAAGGGAAATTTGGTGTATGCACAATTGAAAATGCATATCCCTGCTCAATAAATGATACTTCATTAGGTTTACATTGAAATGGGACACTATTTTTCTTAAAGTTAATTTGGATGTGCTGTAAAAATGCTTGATCTGGTGTTCCGAAAGAAACCTGTACTTTTGGTGGTAAAGCTTTCATCGCAATTGGGATCCAAGGTCGCTGCCACCAAGTTGCAACGATGTATGCGGTGCCACCTATAACAAAGTTAAAAATATCCCCATCTTCCATTGTTTTCATATTTAGATTTGATTTCAACCATTCCGTAAATACAGGTACACTTTTAACGGGAAGACCGATTTCCCTTACATATAAAACGTTTAAAGGTGATTGCGATACTAATACATCTTCCTTAACATAACTATGCGCGATAATTTCGAGTAGATTTCCATCTCCGTCTTTAAAGTATAAATTGAATAGATCGTTCTCCTCACCAATTGTATTTCCATCTTTCCATTTCACAATAAGTAACCCAGACTTTTCAAGCCATTTTGCTGTTTCATGAAATTTTGAATATGCAATTTCAAAAGCGAAGTGCGCAGGTGCAATTGGCTCATACACTTCTTGAAAACTAATTGTTGTATACGGTGTTATTTCAAATTGAATAAATGATGCAGTTTCTTTTTTTATTGGAAAAGATAATATGTCCTTATAAACTTGTTTTACCCCTTCTATGGAAACCGTTTGTAGTTTTATATCTGAAATATGTGTAATCACGTTACATTCCCCCTTGTTTCATATTATCTATTCGTATTGTATTACACTTATAAATAGATAAAATCAAACAGAAGGGTGGATTTTTTCATATAAAAGCTACAACTTTAGTATGAATATTTAAATTTATCCTGCATTGTTTCCATACAAAAAAGCTGCCTTTCCTCAAACGAAAAGCAGCTTCTACAATAAAATACATTATGATTTTACAGCAATAATCATAAATCTTTTTGAATTCGTATGAATCCCCTTTTCAGAACTATTTGCATCAATGAACATTTGTAAAATAGTAAAATCCTCTTCCTCTTCTCCAAATCTAGGAATAATAGGTGTATGTTTTAACAAGAAAATAAGATCTTCCGGCGTACTGTAATAATCAGTAACATCAGATTCACGTACTTGCACGAGTTCAAATCCTGCATTTATAAGTTCAGCCATATACTTTTCTTTTAAAGATCCATCTCTTTCACCTAAGCATTGTCCTCGTCCAAATGCTTCTTTAAGATTCAATTTATCATGTTCGCAAACTTGTTGCGTTAAGAAAAAAGCACCTTGTTTCATTACTTTTGCTAACTCAGATGCTATAAATGGTGCGTGACAATTAGAAGCGATATCAAAATAGGCATTCTGAAACGTTAACGTTTCAGAATCCATTTGAAGAAACTCAACATTTTGTATACCTGATTTTTTCAAGTTAGAATGTGCCGTTTCAATCATGCCGTTAGAATTATCAATTCCAATTAACAATTTAGCTGATGATGCTATGTGAAGTACATTCTCTCCTCCACCTGTACCAACATCAAGTAGAGTGTCTGATAGTTTACATTTTTCTTTCACTTCTCCATAAAAGTCCCATGTATCTCCTACAGTTTCACATTTTATTTTACTAAAATCCCATCCATTTACTCTTCCTACTTTATCATAAAAGTTTTTGTACTCTAATTCATTCATTTTATTATTTCCCCTTTGTTACTATGTATGAAATGTTCAATCCTGAAGTCCCCCGAATTAGACTCATAGTTTATATTTTCGTAAATTTCTTTTTATATCTGGTACACATCTTTCAGTTTCAAACAACTACTTCCTTCGAGCAATAAATAATTTCATCTATCCCACCTCAATTAAAAGATTATATCTACGATAACATCATCTAATTATATATATTATAAAATACAAATTATTGAAATAACAACTTTCTATTTTTTTAGTTTACATAATAAATTTACAGTTAATTCTTGTTGATATATTCTAAATGTTTCCTTCCCCAACCACACATACTATCCAAAACAACACTTACCGTTTTTCCATGCGCAGTTAAGCTATACTCCACTTTAGGTGGTATTTCTTGATAAATTTCTCGTTCTATTAGTCGATCTAACTCTAATTCTCTAAGTTGCTTCGCTAATGTGCCCTGAGATATATCGGGTATTAATCGCTTTAATTCACCAAATCGTTTCGTTCCATCTGTTAGCAAAATAAATAAAATGAGTGGCTTCCATTTTCCACCGATTATTTGTAATGTTGCTATTACCCCTTTTAACTTCGGTTCTTGTAAATCCATTTTCTCACCTCTCCTCAGATATCATAAAACATATTTAGCAATTTTTCATATTACTTATCCGCATGAATAGCGATTAGTACGAAATTTGTGACTATGTACATATAAAGTGCGTACTTTTCACGTGCTACCTTTTAGCGAATAATAAAAGCATAGTATTTTAAAGTTTTTATTAAAGGAGTGGCTTAAATATGCCTATTACTACATTAAAAGGTAGCCGTATCGTTATCATTGGTGGGAGTTCTGGTATTGGGTTTGCAACAGCACAACAAGCAATTGAACAAGGCGCACATGTTATTATTGCAGGAAAATCCAAAGAAAAATTAATGATTGCTCAAGAAGTAATTAATAACAATCATCTTCAGACTTATGTATTGGATAACCAAGACAAAAACCAATTAAAAGCGTTTTTCAAGAACATTGGGGATTTTAATCATTTGTTCACACCAGGAGCTTCTTACACACTCGGACCAATAACCACTACAGATGATATTGCCGAAAGTAGCTTTATCGGAAAGTTTTGGCCACAATATTATGCCGTAAAATATGCAATTCCTTTTCTTGTAAACTCTGGATCTATCGTATTAATGTCCGGTGCATTTAGTCAAAGACCACTTAAAGGAGCGCCTGCTTACGGAGCATGTAATGGTGCTATTGAAAGTTTAGGGAAAGCTTTAGCTGTTGAGCTAGCTCCAATTAGAGTTAATGTTGTTTCTCCCGGAACAATACAAAGAAAGAATGAACAAAATGAAAATAGACTAGCTGCTTATGAAACTTATAAATCTCTATCTCTTGTAAAACGACCTGGGCATAATGATGAAATTGCGCATACTGTACTATATTTAATGCAAAATAGTTTTACTACAGGCAATGTATTGTTTCCTGATGGAGGATACACATACCATTAAATTATTTAAAACAAAAGCCCCTTATAAAGGTGGCTTTTGTTGCTAATTTAGAAACTGCTGAAGTAATACAGGATCCTTTTTTAAAAGTTCTGCTAAAAACATAAGTTGTGGAAAAGGTTGCAAGATTAACTCTTTATTCATTTTTTCTTTCAATACAGCTATTCCATCTTGCTTAATATAATCATTTAGTGTTATTTCCTTACTACAAATAAGCCTAATATCATTTACTGAAAGTAATAAGAGCCCGTTCGTTTCAGAAGATGGAGTTGGTTCATTTTCTGCATGTGCCATATACATAGTAGATAAAGTTTCATCTGGACTATCAATAATTAATATTGGATTGATTTCATTTTCTACTTTTATTTTCTTAGGTTGCGCATTCCAGTTCTCTTTATAATATGTACTTGGTGAACTCAAAATAGTAATATCTATAGCAGCTTCTTCTCTCACTTCTCTTTTAGCAGTTTCTACCGCTGTTTCTTCGCCTTCTTTATGTCCACCAAGCCTTACTACACCTAATGTATCGCCTTTACTAGTTGGTCCAACCTGAAAAACAAATAAATTTTTATACATTACATACACACCAGATGTTCTTACATTCTTATCTATATGCATCAATATTTTCCCTCCTGAATTAACCATTTTACAAATTAGTTTACTATAATTTTATTATGTTCTTAAATTCTCTTCAATCCAAAATACTGCCTTCATTTTTATTTCCTCCTTAAAATTTAAAAATACATCTAAAAAGTAGGATTCACAAAAGAATCATAGAATTCTATACATAATAAATATTGGACGGATTATTTTCAAATTCCTCTATAATAAAGGTGGTTCAAACAGTGTGAAATTTATACTAGAACGCAAGCTTACCGTAAAGAGAACTTTTTCGAAAGAATACAAGATATTTATTTTTGGTTTACTCATTTCACGAATCGGGGATTCACTGTATACTTTTGCGCTTCCATGGATTGCCTATCAATTAACCGGTTCAGCTGTAATTATGAGTTCTTTATTTGCTATTAATGTATTGCCAATTGTTTTATTTGGTCCTTTAGTTGGTGTAATAATTGATCGATACGATCGAAAAAAGTTACTTTGGATAGCGGATATTACCAATATTATTTTAGTAAGTCTTGTCCCCATTCTACATACATTACATCTATTAGAAATCTGGCATTTATACGTAATTACTTTTATCTTAGCAGTTATGTCTATGCTTTTTGATGTAACAACTGTTACAGTCATTCCACACATCGCAGGAGCATCATTAACGAAGGCTAATTCTTTCTATCAAATGATCAATCAATTGGCTAGTTTGTTTGGTCCAATGATAGCTGGGATTTTCATATCTTTTATTGGAGGCTTTCAAGTGCTTTGGATTAATGTTCTTTCATTTATTGCAACATTAGTTGCTGTGATGCTATTACCATCAATTAAAACTGTAGACAGCCAAAATAATGATAAAAATACACTTCAAAATGTTCTATCTGATTTGTTTAATGGGTTTAAATGGCTCAAAAATGATTGCTTAAATTTAGCTTTATCTCTTCAAGCTATGATTGGAAACTTTGGAGCAAGTGCGGTTTTAGGTGTATTCATGTATTATTTACTATCCACATTGCAACTTACCCCGGAGCAAAGTGGCTTTAATTATTCATTAATTAGCATAGGTGGGATTTTAGGAAGCTTGATTGCAGTTCCTTTAGAAAAGAGATTACAGCGCGGCCTTCTAATTCCTTTACTCCTATTCGCTGGAGCAATTGGCTTAACTTTCGCACTTTGGAGTACATATTGGTTTGCTCCTGGCATTGCTTTCGGTATTGCAATGACTTGCAATATTGCATGGAATATAATTGTAGCCACAGTTCGCCAAGAAACCGTTCCATCAAATATACAAGGAAGGGTTTTTGGATTTTCACGTGTACTTACACGATTAGCTATGCCACTCGGGGCATTAGTAGGAGGTATTATTTCAGCCTATAATCCAGTACTTGTATTTGCTTTAGCTGCTTTCACGAAGCTACTTGAAGTTTTTATTGCACTATATAGTCCGATACGAAAACTATGATGGAAGGAAAGATAATTATGTATGATTGGTTAATTGAAATCGAAGAGCAAAAATATTCAGCACCTACTATAAATGAATATTTTTATATAGAAAAGGTACCTCCTGTATCTTCAAATGCTTCTCTCAGTCCAATTTGCCAACTTTTCAGTGGCATGGATGTCATACTTGAAGAGGACGTTTATACGTCCTTTCCCATTACAAATGACATTACTTTAAATATAGTTAAAAATGAATTAATCCCTCACTATAAAGATGTGAAACAAGTTTATATTAATAATGAATTACATGAAATTTTCATGCTAGGTTTAAAGGAAGAATCAAAACAAACTTTAAAAGCACTTCTAACTAACGGTATATATCCCGTAGTGCCTGATTTATACCGAAATTGTTCTTTTAATAGAATTGTCGGTAGAAGAACATTAAAATATTATTCTGTACTATTCGATTGCATTACTCCGATGTTCTTAAAAGAAACTCAAGAAATAGCATATTTCCTCAAACATTCATTCTTTCAAAAAGAGGGTTGCATTTCTTTAGTACCGACAGGTTGGTTTTTAAAAGAGTCATTAAAGGATTCCATTACACTCTGCTCATTTTGTACATTTGCAAATAAAATTGCACTAGTAGTTGACGAATCGAATCAAGAAGTAATTTCTCTTGATATTTACGGATAAGTTAATAAAGGTGGCGCGTCAGGAAAATACGAATTTACAACGATAAGGAAACTCCAAATTAAAAAGCCCAACTTCTCTACAAATCAAAATAGAGAAATTGAGCTTTTCAGTTACTTCATTTATTTATTGAATTCATTAACTGGAAGAAGTATTCAGGTTTATGAGTCTTATTTAGGTTATACCATGAATGTAATGTATCTGGTGTAAATACATCTATTTTTTTCAGTACCTCCATTGCAAATTCCAGAGGAGCTATTCCTGATGCAGTAACTAAATTCGCATCCGCTACCGCAGATCCCAGCTCATAAAACTTTTCTCCTTTATAGTTAGGACATACCATTTTAGTATATTCTAAGTTATTACTTGTATGCTTTCTAGTATCTAAGTATCCCATATTCGCGAGGCCCTCAGTTGCACCACAAATTGCAGCAACAATAGTACCAAGCTTTAAAGCTTGGCCAATTCTTTCCAAGATAGGTTGATGAATTTCTTCACTCCAAGTAGTCCCTCCTGGTAAAATTAAAAGATCTTTACTCTCAAGAGTACATTCATCAAGGGAAATATCTGGTTTTATGCTCAGTCCTCCCATAGTAGTAATCATTTCTTTATTAGCTCCTACTGTAATTACTTTTAAAGGTGCTAAATCTTTTTTGAAATATCTTCCTGAGTTTAATTCAGCAATTAAATATCCATATTCCCAATCCGACATTGTATTAAATACATATAGAAAAGCTTTTTTTGTTTGCATCCAATAACACTCCAATCACAATTTATATAGCTATTATAATATAACTTCCCTGACAGTTAACGTCAGGGAAGTTATCATACTTGATGAAATTTTATTAATTCCGACAGAACTTCAACAAGTCTTTTCTTAAGACTGATTGGCTCAATAACTTTAATAGATTTATTGTACGGTAAAAGTAAATAAGGTACATATGTATGTATCATATCTTTTTCAAGAAGAAAAACTGCTTGATTTGAAGTCCGTTCTTGTAAATAATGTCCTAAAAACCAGTGTTGGCAAATATCAGCCAATACACTTTTATCCCCATTAATAACCAAAGAAATAATCCCCTCCTTATCTTCTATAGTTGGAAGAAGACCTTTTATAAAAAAGTCACGTGCTGAAAAATTTTCTGGCCGGTTAAACTTATTTTCTGTTAGCATTAGACTTTCAGTTCGATCTACTCTAAAACTACGGATATCATTCCTAAGATGACAAAATCCAATCACATACCACTTATTATTCCAATAGATAATTTTGTACGGATCGACCAATCTATAATTTAATTGCTTTTCGCCACTTTTATGGTAAAGAATTTTTACTGAATACCCGTCAGCTACGGCCTGTTCCAACTCCTTCAAAAAAGGTTCCATAGAGAGCGAACTTAATCGACTTATTACTTCAAGACTAGCTAAATGCTGGTTTATCTTTGTTTCCTGCTCTTGATTTGAGTATTTACTTAGTTTTGAAATGGCCCTATTTAGTGCTTCACCTCCATAATATCCCGCTTCTTCTGCAAAAACAGCAGCGTGAAATAGTGCAGTTTGCTCCTCAAAATCAAAAAAAAGAGGAGCCTCAATAAAATTGTTCAATAAAGTGTATCCACCGTTATGTCCTGGTTCTGAAATGATAGGTACGCCACTTGTTGAAATTGTATCAATATAACGATACACAGTCCTTATATTCATCTCTAACTTTTCTGAAATTTGTTTTGCAGTAATTTTTTCACCTGAACGAAGCATCCATAGAATTGCTAACATATTGTCAATTTTAGGCATATAATTCCACCTCTATATGAAATTTATTTTCTATTGTATATTTCCTATTTTTAGTACAACTCATCAACTGTTCCTTTCCGATAGCTTTCTATATAATGAGAACCTAGACACATTTGTAATTTCACAAATTTGATTTACAGTCATATCTCCCTCTTTATAAAGCTTTACTGCATAATTCATTCCTGCATGATGTTTATGGTACTTCTTTAACCGAACTTTAAACTTTCCTTCTTTCTTAGCAAATTCAATCCCTTCACGCTGCCGCATATGGATAAGATCATGTTCTAATTGTTTTACACCCGCCATAACCGTAATATTGCACCACATTTCACCTTTAGGCTGGGAACATATTAATTTGCTAGGAGAATACCATTTTAATTCGGAGAAAGTGATCTCATTAGATTCTTTAAGACCACTGAAACTTTCTTAACCTTGTTAAAAACGGGAGAATCGTCAGGAAAATAGGCTAAGCATTGTAAATTCGCATTTCCGTGACGGTACACCATAAAGAAAAAAGGCATATAATTAATGCCTTTTTCTTTATCATCATTTAACTGGATAACAAACTTCTGTAACCCACTTATTAGGATCCGATTCCATCGCTGGACTCACATGATAAATATTAAACATCGGGCCTGCTAATTCGTAACCTTCTGTCTCAATCCATTTTGCCGCAGCTTCATTTACAGCTGTCATTTGTTCATAACTTCCATTAACTGTTATGGAAGCTACATGAGTGGATTCAATCTTTTTAAATGTAACATCATTTGTATTTTCATGTTTACCTAAAATACTTAACTGTATTTCTACATCTACATCATTTTCTTTGTATTCGCGATCATGGAAAACCGCAATACTATAATTCGGATGTGCAATACTACTATTTTTCATTTGTATTTCTTGCATTAATATATCCCATAAATCCCCTTCGCGATTATAAGATGGAATAATCTTTCTAACACTAGCTACATTTCTTTCTGGAATTTCTTTTATTGAAACATGATAGTTCATCTCAACAACATCCTCTCTCATCGTTTTTATTGAGGCTTCGAGAAGACGTAATTGTTTTTGGAGGTTATTCATGTCTTCCTTAATTTGAGCACTACGATTTAAAAATTGTTCCTTTATACCATCTATATTATCAGATTCTACTATTTCTTTAATACTAGCAATATTAAATCCCATACCTTTTAACATTTGAATTCGATTTACTTTCTTTAATTGGGCTGCTGAATAGTATCGATATCCACTTTGCTCATCGACTTTTACTGGTTGTAATAATTCCACTTTATCGTAATGTCTCAACATACGTATACTAATGGAAGATAGTTTTGAAAAATCCCCTATTTTAAACATGATTTCCTCCTAAAATTCACATCTACTTCGAAGTTCAACTTTATCTTAAACAATGACATCGTGTGAGAGTAAACTGTTTTTAACACTTGAATTATATTTCTTTAATTATTTCCCATTATACTTTCTTCCTTCTTAAGGCTATAAGAATTGATATTAGTCCGTTCAAAGCTAATAAAGTTACAATAATACTTGTAATTAAAGCTACGTCTGGCACAAATATTTTAATCGTATGCCATGGTGAGTTTGTACTATAAGTAAGAAGCGGGATGAAAATAATAGATACTAGTAGAAATAGACTCCCTATAAATAACCAAGTTAGTCTTTTAACTGTTTTCTTATGTTTATATTTTGTAATTAACATAATTGATGTAGTGAAAAGCGCGAATATAACTATAGACATAACAATTTGTGTAAATGGTATGTTTTTAGGGGAATCAACCGGTTCTTCTCCATTCAAAATACTAATAATTCCCTTTTTCAATACTGATAGTGCGGTTTCTTCTAATACATGATTTTTATTCGTTAAAATCACACCACTCCAGCCACTTTTATTTAAAGTAAATATTTCTGCACGAGCATCGGGCGTTGATCCTGAATGCCAAATCATCGTTTCGCTTTCATTTATATTTGTGGTTCTTAATCCAAAACCATAACTTTTTTCTGAATTTATTTGATAAAGTGGTGAAAGATAAAGATCCATGTTTTCTTGCTTTAAAAATTGAGAATCTTCATGGTGATTCAAAAACATAATAAATTGAATCATATCTTCCAAATTCGCGGTAATATAACCATACGGTGCTCCTGCATTATCATAGGAGACTACACTGTGTCTTGGTATGCCAAACCAAGATTGATACCCCGTTAAATAACCTTTTTCACATGCAGTTTCTTTACTTGCTGCCGCGCCATTCATATTTAATGGCTGAAAAATATACTTTTCCATATATGAAGAATATGTTTCATTTGTGACTTCTTCAATTAGTGCCCCTAAAACAATATAATTCGCATTACTATATTGATATTTTTCACCTGGTAGAGCAGTTAATTTTACCTTTGAAAGTTTCATTACATTTTCTTTTAATACTGTAGAACTTTTGGATTGCTTATCTGATAACGCTAAACCCTCATATGTGCTTATTCCACTTGTATGAGTTAGTAGATGTTGGATTGTTATAGTTGAGAATATGTATGGATCTTTTAGTTTAAACCAAGGGAGATATCGTTGAACTGGATCCTCTAATTTTATTTTTTTATCTTCTATTAATTTCACTATAGCTAAAGCTGTTAAAGATTTACTTATTGAGCCGATTGCAAATGGGGTTTTACTAGTTATTTTTTTCAGATTCTCCAGTAATCCCCATCATTTTTGTGAAGAATACATCCTTATTATGTACAATTGCAACAGAAGCTCCCGGAATGTTCTGCTCCTTTATAAATTTTTCAATATACTTATCTAATGTAACTTTAACATTTTGCTGAGCGTAAACTTTTGAAGGTATGATACATAATATTAATATATTACAAAGAATATAAATTAGAGACAGTTTATAGATATTCTTCATTATACTTTAAGATGCTTTCTTTTTTTATAACTTACTAAACTAATAAATACTACTACAGAGAGCGTAAAACTAATCATTATCAATAAAGCATTCCACCATTGATTCTCTGAAATGCGATATAAAATATTATAATTAAATGCATTTTTTCTATTAGTTGAATTAAATGATTCAGTTAAAACTAATGAAAATGTAGTTTGCGAGATGAGGTAAGTAATAAATGCGATGAATATGCCATGTAAGATAAATGTGTTAAATTTTCTCTTTTTATTTTGAAGTTGTTTCATTTTAACCTGTAAATCAATTTCATTTATTTCTATAAAATCTTGAACAAATAATTGAGGTGTACCTAGATCCTCTATACTATCTTCACCATGTTCACGACATTCTTGAATATGTTCTAATATTTGTCGCTTAATATTTCCCCTTTCTTCTAAACTAATATCGTATTGCTTCAATTCCTTAAGTACGTCTGTTAAAAATTGCTTTTCTTTACCTATTAATCTATTCCTCATTTCAAAAGGTCTCCTTTCAAACCGCTTTTTAATAATGTTTGAATATCCGATTGCAATTCTAACCACTCATTAATTTTCTTCTCAAGACGTATTTTCCCATTTTCATTAATCTCATAATAAATTCTAACTTTACCACTGTCTGTTACTTCTTGATAAGTATTAACCCACTCTTGATTTTTCAACTTAGTTAAAATGGGGTAAATACTTCCTACTCCTTTCAATTTTAGATTGTTTACTTCAAGTTCTTTCATAATCTCATAACCATAACTTTTCTTTATCGACAAAATAGATAATACACACATTTCTAAATGACCTTTAATTAAACTTGTTCTATCCATAGGATATATTTCTGTTAAATCCGAAAAATCAGACAACAAAATAAAAAGATTCATAAGTACAATATCACTTATGAACTGTTTTTAACCCTTAATTATCACTTTTATAATATAATTATTACATAATATATCAACTTTTTATCCCTTTTAGCTTTTCATCTCTCCTTACTTACCTTCCTTACTTCTTTCCTTAGTGAGAAATATTGTATGCAGGACATAAAAATAAAAAGATCCAACTTCTTAACTTTGACATTAAGAAGTTGGATCTTTTTATTACTTTAGATTAATTATACTGAGTTAATACAATTTTCATTAAAAAATTATGTTTTATATAAGTTGTGTTAATTAAGTTAGTTATTTAATAACACATAAGCTAATAAAACTTTAATGATTACACTCAAGACATTCATAAACCGCCATCATATCTCGTTTATCCAATTCGCGAATGCGATTAAAAATTGGTATTTGCGAAACAGCTTCTGTTAAAAAGCTCTCATCCACAACATCACTAACTTTTCCAGTTAACCATGTTTGTATATCCACAGCCCCAACAACTTCTTTTAGTCCTTCATCACTAATACCAGTTGCATTACAAGTTACACATGGGATTGTTAATTTAAACACGCCGTCATGTAGATTATCTTCTGTTATAACTTTCTTTCCTTTACAAAATGGACATGGATTATTTTTTCTAATTTTATTAATTTGGGTAACTAATTTTTTGTATCCAAACGCCTCGTATACATACGTAAGTTTTTTATATTTACCGTTTGTGAAGTACTTATCTATAATGTTTTCTCTCGTTTCATATACATTAGGGAAATCACAAATAGTTACTTGATTATTAACGCTAATGGATTCAATACTTCCTTTTATTTCGTCCCAAAATGGTAAAACATTTTGTAACACTATTTCATAGTTTGAAAAGCTTGCCTGTTCTAATTCCAACATTTTCAGTGCAACTTGTGCTTTCCTTGGCAATAAAGAAACATCTTCTGTCAATTTCATATCGCCACCAACTATAGACTTCAATTTATGAAGCGCAGGTAAATCACCGATTATTTTCAACACTTCATCAACTGGTTGATTGATAATCTCACGAATATCGAAGTTACCAAATTTAAGTGGTTTATGATGATTTAAAACCGTTCCTTCACAAATTGGACATGTCATCATTTCTTTAGAAGTCTTAATTTCTTCTTTAATAGCTGCTTTTGAAATAACAATATATCCACCAATAATCGTATTAAATCCTACCCATGTTCTGCGTGTCTTTCCTTTTTTATCATAAAATGATTTTTCAAAATATCCGTACCAAAACGTATGCTTTTCTTCTTCTGACATATCATTATAGCTCTTTGATAAATCGTGACCAAGCTCATTTTTAATTTCTTCAAATAGGAATTCTATTTTTTCATATTGATAAAATTTTAATACTTTCATGATTTCCGGATCGAATAAACCGTCCCAAAATGGAACATTTTTATCTTGAATTGTAATATCTTTATCGAAAACTTCAATTTGAAGACGTCCAGAACAAGATGGACAATGATTGTCCTGTGAATAGAAATCAAAACTTCTCGTATCTTTATTAGTTGGATGAGCAGCTACAATATGATTAATTAATCCACCAATTTCATATAAGAAACTATATTGACTATATAAATGTCTTTCAAGATCAATAGCAACAACAGGAGCAATTGTATCAGATTTATATTCACCATAAATTAAACGGGCCATTGATGATAAACTTTTTAAAATACCACCCTTATAAACATTTTCGGCATTTTTAAAATAGTTAATATGATTTCCTTCTAAATAGTGAACGCCTTCTTTATGCTTAAGTGCTGAAGAAATATGTATTTGCTCAGCATGATTTACGCTGCTTTTTTGACGATAATATTCTTCATGACTTAGTACATCAAGATGCTTTATAGATTCAAGCTGTCTTTTCCCGAAATCTACAATATAATCAGAGCTTTCTAACATGTAGCTATTATGTTCAATCATGATGATAGAGACTGATTCATCTTGCAATATCCCTCTAACACTATCTATAAATTGATTTAAAATATTTTGTGATAAACCTTTTGAAGGCTCATCAAAAATAAATAATGTATGTAGATTTCTAGTATTTGCAAATAACTCCGAAACTAAATGAACACATTGAAACTCACCTGTTGATAATGTTTGTGTTTTTCGTTCTAACGTTAAATAACCAAGTCCTAATTTAATTAGTAGACTCAAGCGTTTATACGCAATATCTTCATTTGGAAGTTCATCAATAATATCCTCAATCGAACGCTCAAAAATATCATCAATATCTTCGCTATATTTTGTTAATTTCTTTTTAATATCTAGGAAAGTGGCTACAGTTGATCGACTTGTAATGGATTGATTTCGATCTTGTCCTACCATAACTAATTTATCTTTTTGATATCGTTTCAAGAAATCTGTAGCTAAACATTCGTTAACAAGTGTAGATTTCCCGCATCCAGATTCTCCTGTAACCGTCACAAGCCTATTTTTAGGAATTTGAAACTCCGTCATTTGGATATTACGGCAATATAATTCTTGGAATGTATAATATTCTGTTGGTACTTCTTTATTTAAATCCGACAGTATTGGTTTTGGTCTTGGTGATTCTTTCACAATTTGTCCACCATATTTTCCGCTACCAGGCCCAAAGAACAATTGCTCATCTGTTGTATCCAGTACTGTATCTGAATGATCAATGAGCCAAATTTGATTTTTACACCCTAACTGCTTAATCTCTTCTAATATTTGTAATAATGTTTCATGATCAAGTCCAACTGAAATCTCATCAATAATAATTACAGCATTTTCACTTACTGCCATGAATTCAGCCAAATAAAGTCGTGTTAACTCTCCACCTGACAACGTACCCATAATTCGATTTAATGTTAAATAACCAATGTTCATATTAATTATATTTTGCAGTATATGTTGTTTTGCTTCACTAATATTTAACACTTCTGCTAACGAAAGAATAGATTCAACACTTAAATCATTAATATTTGAAATTGTATGTGGTTTAGCAAATAAATCTATCGTATGTTGTTCGATTTCTTCACTATAACGTTTTCCCTTACATTTTTTACACTCAATATTTTTAGTAGTGCCTCGGCCTTTACAACCAGTACACCAACCTAACTGATTATTAAACGAAAAAACCTCAGGGGAAAGATGAAATACTTCAGCAAGTTTTTCGCGAACTTCAGTAAACACACCAGTATGAGTACCTATCGTTGAACGTGGATTGGAAGAAATCGATGATTTTCCTAGAAAAAGTACTAAAGGCATATTCTCCATCTTAATAGCACTAAAATTTGTTTCCATGATATTAGGAAATAAATTTTGATATTCAGCCTTTGGCAATAAAGAAACTAATCGTTTTTTTGATTCTTCGCCAATTGTTTGACAAAAAGTTGTTTTACCTGATCCTGATAAACCAGCGATTCCAAACGACTTATTAAATGGAATAGCTGTATCTAATTTATTTATGTTATTAGCAATTAATTGATTTACTTTCATATTAACCTCTATTCTTATTCTTCATAAAAGACATTTTTACGATATAATAATTACACAATAAATATAATCTATTACGTAATTACCCTCTTACTTCAAGAAACTTACCTTTATATATTTCAAACCACTGTTGCCATTCATCTTTAGAAAATTCTTTTTCTTCTCCTTCTAGAACGGCAGAAAAAAGATCTAAACAAATATGCCAACCTGCTATGTCTTTCGGTGTATGATCTGTTAATTCATGAATGTATTCTTTAAGAAGTAAAAGAGTACCATTTTCCTCTTTATGTATTTCAAATCGGATACGATCTTTATCCCAAGTAAATTCAAGCACTGCGTTTACTTGACACTCTAAAATATCAATATTTATAAATGAACCGTCCATCATGTCAAACTTGATTATGCCACCTGTTTTAAAGCTTTCAATCTGTAAATTAGACATCCATTTTTTAAGCTTACTGTTTTCTGTTAATACAGGCCAAACTTCCTCTATTGTATATGGAAATTGGCGTTCAAATTTTACAATATACCCATCAGTTACTTTTTCAATTTCAGCTATCATATTGATTACCCCCTGCACAGAATGTATGTTCTCACTTTATTTTACACGAATATAAATATAAAATAAATATTTATGTCACCGAAGTATTAATTTAAAGTTAATGGCGCTGAAAAACTTAAGTATTTTCTAAATCGAGTTCTATTTTATTAGGAATTAAATATCATGTATGCCCATTTCCTTATTAAATATAGACTTACGTATAAAAAAAGCCGCATTTGCGACTTTTGAAATGATAGAATTTGCTCTTGTTTTTGTTGAATGACTTACCGCTTAATCGCATCGACAATTAGCGATGGAAAACCAAGTTTATCGCCTTTATTTCTAGAATCATACTTTTTAGAACGGAAAATAACACCATCGTTTGCATCCCATTCGTTGTAATAAAACTGACCATTTTCATCACAATATTCAAGTAAAACTACCTCAAACCCCGCAGTTTCAAACATTTTCGTTAAGGTTTTATAATTATGAACGATTTTATGACTTGCTGCTGGATGATCTTTCGGACCAGGTCCGCCTATTTGAACTATATTTTGGTATGCTTCGTCTCGGAAAAATGCATCAGGAACACCGCACCGAATGTGCCCTGCTGGCTTTAAAAATTCATAACAAATTTCTGCTGCCCTTACACCTTCTTCAAACGTAAGGTGTTCCCATACATGCTCAGCTAAAATAGCTGAAATAGAATTGTATTCAAATCTTTCTTCCCACGTAACTTTATCTAGTAAATTAAGTTCATCTTCTTGTGTTTGTATCCAACCTGGATTATTATTAAACGCTCCAGCTCCGACTACTACTTTAATTTCGTCTTGTTTTATTACCAACACTTTCACCTCGTAAATATTTTAATTTATTAATATATTCTATGTTTACTATTACCTTTCCTTCTTCAACAAATTTAATAGTATGAGTACAGTACAATACCGAACTCATGCCTGAAATTTGTCTAATAAAACGATTTTCTAACTTTATAAAATCAGTTCATGAAATACAACTTTTTTTATACTATTTATATACGATTTTTCACACATAAACATAACACACCAAACATTAACATAAAACCAATCACGTAAAAACTTGTTGTTCCGCTGCCACCAGTATTAGGGATTACCCAATTATTTTTCACATTTTTCACTGTTAGTTTTTGTGTCCTTACCGCTTCTGTAATTTCTATTTCTATTGGATCTCTAAGTAACATATATCCGTTTGGTGCTTTTATTTCTTTAATCGTATACTTTCCAAGTGCTAATTGGTTGGAAATCACCTTTCCTTTTTCATCCGTTGTTAATCTACTAACTTCTTTACCTTCTTTATCTAAAACTTGAAATACAGCATCTTTTAGTTTTAAATTAATATCCTTATCATCGACTTTCTCAATTTCAATTTGCCCAGTCGGATCTGGTAATTTCCTATTTCCTATTTTAATTTCTACTACTACATCTTTTTCTATTTTTATAGCTTTTTTATCTTTTAATAATTCGTAACCTTTTGGCGCTTCTACTTCCACTAAGGTATAGTTACCTATTGGCAAATCTTTTGATATCGCTTCTCCTTTTTCATCTGTTACTAACTCACCAACTACTTTTTTATTTGAATCTTCAATATGAAATTTTGCTCCTGCTAGCTTTTTATTTTTATCGCTCGTATCTACTTTCACTAGCTTCATTTTTCCCATCGGATCTGGTAATTTCTTATTTCCTATTTTAATTTCTACTACTACACCTTTTTCTATTTTTATAGCTATTTTATCTTTTAATAAGTCGTAACCTTTTGGCGCTTCTACTTCCACTAGGGTATAGTCACCTATTGGCAAATCTTTTGATATCGCTTCTCCTTTTTCATCTGTTACTAACTCACCAACTATTTTTTTATTTGAATCTTCAATATGAAACTTTGCCCCTGCTAGTTTTTTATTTTTATCTCCCGTATCTACTTTCACTAGCTTCATTTTCCCCATCGGATCTGGTAATTTCTTATTTCCTATTTTAATTTCTACTACTGCATCTTTTTCTATTTTTGCAGCTATTTTATCTTTTAATAAGTCATAACCTTTTGGCGCTTCTGTTTCCACAAGAGTATAGTTACCTATTGGTAATTCTTTTGATATCGCTTCTCCTTCTTCATTTGTTACTAGCTCTCCAACTACTTTTTCATTTGAATCTTTAATATGAAACTTTGCCCCCATCAATTTTTTATTATCATTATTACTATCAACTTTTTTTATTTTTACTTTTCCTGTACTAAGCTTGTTCCATTGTTGCCAGTTAAATTTGAAATTGTGAAATTCAAATCCACCAGTTTGTTGTACAGTACTGACAAATGCTTGTCCATTAATTGAGCCGCCTTTTGTTTCTAATACAGCATTTGGAGCAAACACACTCCCAACAACACCATATCCCTCTGTTGTGATCTTTTTCGCATTAGGAAAAACCCAAATCACCTTCCCGTATAGCTCAGTAAACGGTGAATTAGGAGAATAGGGTTGAGATGTAGGAATTATATCCGTAGCCCTTCCAATATTGTTCGTGTCATATAGAATGGACCCATTTTTAAATGTAACCTCTATTGCATCCGAATACATAACGATAAAATCTTTCCCTTTAGCATTGGGTAAAAATACATCTCTTATATCTAAATTGATTTTCCCTGTCAATTCTGATGAAACATAAATATTAGGATTGTTTATATCTTTTCCGATTCCATAACTCATATTTGGAATTGGGGTATTCGTTTTATATTGACCTGCATTTTTACTGACTTGGTTCACTAAGTTGTGAAATTCATTAAATTTCGCGTCAATTTCTAGTTTTTCTTTATAAACGATACGATCATAAGAAGATTGTATGATACGATCTGGATCACTCTCTTTTGTCATTACGACTATTCCGTTTTGAATGATAAAAGATTCCTCTCTTGATTTTTTAAATTTTCCAGACAATAACAAGGATGGATATCCCTCATCACTCCATTTTTCACCTACTATATTAGATGTTCCCGCTGCTGCACCTACAATTGTATAACCAGATGCATCCATATCACCTTGAACTGCAATTGCTCCTTCAATATCGCCACCTACTGCTTTATGGTTACCAAAGACAACAGCATTATAACGCGATATATCACCTAGACCTTCTAAGTTTATCGTGGATCCATACGCTTCTTTTGGTACATAGACGACAAAACTTACACATAACATCAACAAAGCCATAAAATGAATACTTACCAGTTTTAATCGTAGCCTCAATTCCTTTGTTCCCACCTTTACCGTATTTTTCTACAGTCGAATAAAGTGCACTTTTATTAGTGATCCTTCCCTACATACGTTCTGTGCTTTTCCCTAAATTTTTGGATACACTATTCATTAATACGGGATAGATACATTCTATCTAATTATTTTTTTCTTATAAATTACGAACAGAAGCGTACATAACAATAGGATTGGAACTATTACCGTCCACTTATTAAACATAGATACCTCTGTACTCATTCCTTGCTTTTCTTCCTGGTTGAACTCTACACGCTCACCTCGAACCAGCAATCTATTTGTGTTTACTCCATAAGGCGTACATGTAATTAATGTTATATAATCTTTATTTTCCACAATTTTTAAATCGTCCGTTTCGTGTGGTAACACTACTTTAATTTGATCTACTTTATAAGCAAGGATTTTGTCTAAAGAATGAATATAAAAAAGATCTCCTTCACTCAACTTATCTAAATCTGTAAATAATTTTGCTGATGGTAAACCACGATGCCCTGTTAAAATAGTGTGCGTATTTTCTCCACCTACCGGAAGTGAAGAATAATCTAAATGACCTACCCCGCGACTTAAAACTTCCTCAGAGGTCCCTTGATAGATTGGCAGTTTTATATTAATTTTCGATATTTCAATATACCCCATTACATCACCTAAATTTAACGCATCAGCATACGCTTGATGATTATTTTTTTCTTCAGAAAATGGATCTGCAAATGTTTTCATGGAAGTTTGAACTTGTTTATTATATTCGGTTGCTTCTTTTTCCCTACGTTCAACTTCTTTCTTTTGTAGTGCTTGGATCTTCTTATCGTAGGAGCTAATCTCAGAATAATGTGCACGAGTCGCCAACCAATTACTAATAGTAGGATATAAAAAAATAGCTAATCCAAATAAAAAAATACCTCCTAAAACAAGATTTCGTTTCATATTTCCACCTCTGTATATACTAAAATATCGAAAAGAGGGAAGCATTTTGCTTCTCTCCTTTTCAAATCACTTGGTTACATGTTCCTAAAACCTTAATTATTAGCAAACTTTTTTCTAAAGAAAACAAATGCCGCTGTAGCCATTAACGCAAGGCCTAGTACAGTAAATAGAGTTGTTCCGATACCACCCGTTACAGGAAGAATCCATCCACTTTTATTATTTTCAATCGATAATTTAACCGTTTGATTATTTTCGCTAATCTTTACATCAATAGGGTCCTTTAATAATTGATATGAAGCTGTTGTACCATCTTCTTTTGTATAAGTTGGTGCTTTCGTTTCAAAAATTTGATAGTCTCCATACGGAATGTTAGTCCATTTAATAACACCATTTTCATCTGATACACCTGTGACTTCTTTACCTGCCACAACAACTACTTTTCCATTTTTATCTTTAAGTACAAACTCCGCACCTTTTAATTTCTTCTTATCAGCACCATCTACTTTTGTTAACTCGATAATTCCAGTTGTCGGAACAACAACTACAGGTTTAGATTCCTTTTCTCCAATTACATCATTTTTATTTATAAAATCAATTTTTGCTGTATTTAAAATTTCGGCACCAGAAGCTACTCCTTCTTTTACTTGTGATTTAATTTGCAAATGAAATTCTTTTTTACCATCTAATTTTGTGAAATCTTTTACTGTAGCTGTTACTTTTTGACCTTCTACAGCTACCTCTACAATACTTGTATTTACTTCCGCTCCATCAATCTTCACAATTGGCTTTCCTTGAATCATTAAACGATTGTCCAAAGTATCTGTTACTACATATTTTTTGTATTCTTTAATGTCTTCTGGTATTAATGTTTTGATATCATAATTGTAATTAGTTAACGGATTTATTGGTAACGCTTCCAAATTTCCGTTAATCTTTTTATTAATAGTTGGTTCTTCATAGTTTTTCACTTCTACTTTAACTACTGTACCAGAAGTAATTGTTCCATCTTCATTAATAGTTCCGGTGTTCTTTATAAAAAACTCTCGTTTAGTCTGATCTATTACATACCCTTTCGGCGCCTTTGTCTCTTGGAAATAGTATTCCCCATACTCTAATCCTTGCACGCGAATATGCCCATTACCATCTGTTGCTAACTCTTTTTTCACTTCTGTACCATCTTTTTTAAATAAAGAGAATACTGCACCTGCTAATGCTTTTTCATTTGCACCAGTCTTTACTAAATCAACTGCACCACGTTTAATCTCATTTTTCGGATACATATGAACATCATAGTTTAGTACCTTACCCTCTTTATTCGTTAATGGAATATCCACTGTATACGTATTTGGATTTAGGTTAACATGCGGAGGTCCTGCCACTTCTTTCACTTCATAACGTCCTAGCGGAAGATCTTTTAATACAGCTTGTCCGTTATCATCTGTTACTACTTGAGTTGGAGTTGCTCCCATTACTGGCTTCACATCTTCTTTCACGATTTTCCCATCGTTTGAAATTTTTTCAAACGATGCAACCCTTTTCACTTCAAACGTTACACCTTTTAACGGTCTCGCATTTGTTGGTACCTCTTGATTTGCAGAGCCATCACCTTCTAGTCCTGGTGCGCCATCTTTTTCTTGTTCATATTTATGAATCGTTAAAGTACCTTTGGATGGTGAAGCTGCCTTTACTAATACACTAGACCATGTAGAAAATGTTAAGAAAAATACTAAAAGCACACTAAATATTTTTTTCATTTCTCTTATCCCCTTTACTACTTCTATCATTTTATTAATCTCTTTATTACTATTACCTTCTTAAAAGTAATAGTGTGCCAAGTATCAGGTTTAAACGAATAACATAAAACATAGCCGTCTAACAATCCATTGTTTACAATCACTTATTCACTCTTCTTATTTTCTATTATTACGTTGTCTCTCCGTATGCTATATGTAGTTTTCTCCCCTGAATTATACTTATATCTCTACTTCAAAAATCGTTACATATTAACTTCTATCGCTAATTTTCATTATTCTCTCCCTTCCTATCCCTATTTAAAATCCCATCTTAATCATTTTTACATATAAGCAATAACCGGCAAATAAGTGTGACGATTCATATTTTACGTTACTCCTTAAAACTATTACCTGCATATTCAAATAATATGTGCTATCCATGTTAAATTATGGTATTATTCTTAGAAGTTTATAATTTTTATAGCTAAAGTTTTTCCGTTTCTACTTTTGAAAAAAGGAATATGTAATCATTCAACTATTACGCACAACTGTAAGGAGGAATAATATGACTAAAAAGCTCAGTCTAGTTGAGATAGAGTACATTTGTAATATGTTTTTCCAATCTTTTGAAATTCCAGTTTGTTTTTTAGATTGTAACCAAAATATTCTTATTGAGTTTACATCAAAAAATGATTCACATTCGTGGTATGCATCAAACATAGAGCAGTTACATGTGCTTTTACAGAAAAATGATACATATAATTTCCCCATCTTCAGAACTCACCAACATTTAGGACACTTTATTTTAATTCACATAAAGAGCGATTATATGATGAACGGTACTGTTATTATTGGACCCTTAACACATGTAAATTTTTCTACAAGTAAAACGGATAGTAACCTTAATTTTATTTCTAATTATAAAAAAACAATTAACCATTATTTTTCATTGTCAGTCAAAGATCAAAATTTCTTTGTAAATATAGCAATATTGTTCTATAACATTCTCTATAAAAAAAATTCAGATGTAGGTACCTTTTCAAATAACAGTGACTCATTTCATGTAAGTCATAGCAGTATCTTAAACGAGGATGTATATATTGCAATGCAAAAAGACGAATCTATTTGTCATAACTTGTATATAGAGCAACAACTACTTAGAGCTATAGAAAACGGGGATAAAGAAACCGTACTCAAATATTATTACGAATTCCAACAAGAGACTCTTTCATCCTTATCTTCATTTCATCAATTAAGACGTCATAAAAACATTTGTATTTCATCCATCACACTTGCTACTAGATATGCTATAAAAGGAGGACTTCCTTCCGGGATTGCTTACAAGATTTACGATCTACACATTCAAAAGACAGAGGATTTAAAAGACACAGAATCTGTTTGGGATTTATTAAGAAATGTTTTCTGTACTTTTGCAGACCGTGTAAAAGCACAAAAAGTACAGAAACACTCAAAGACTATCGCTATTTGCAAAAACTATATTTTTGAAAATATTTACAATCAAATATCTGTTAAACAACTTGCTAAATTTGCAAACGTAAATTCAGATTATTTATCTATATTATTCAAAAAAGAAGTCGGTATTTCATTAATTGAGTACATTCAACGTGAACGAATCGAAGAAGCGAAGAAATTATTAACTTTCACAACCCATCCCTTATCAGACATATGTGCTTCGCTCAACTTTAGTGATCAAAGCTATTTTACTAAAATTTTTAAAAAATTCACTAACGAAACACCTGGTAAATACCGGAAATCTCATGTTATCATATAGAGTTAAACTTTCATGAAAACTAAGTGTTTTCAGTAACTTATTAATGAAAGATTAGAATTACTCTCACATTCATGACATTTTGGGTTTAGGCTATTTATCAATCAAAAAAACACGTAACTATTCTTTTATTTGAATGAGAATAGTTACGTGCTTTATATGTGTAGGTCTGTAGGCAAAATAGCGTCCAAGCACAAAGTTTTATAGAAGCAAAATACACTACTTAAATACTAAGATCTTATTAAGTAAAAAATTCACCTAATAATTATTGTGTGAGAAATAATCCATACTATTATTTTTATATCTTTCTAAATTTGCGAACCAAAGTGAGTACTGTACCGACAATAATCATCCATATGCCCAATGCTGTACTGTTCGTTTCACTTGCACCCGTGTTGGGAAGCTCTTTATATGTAAATTCTTTTTTATCGGAATTACTATTGTTCGGGATATTACCGTTATTACTGTTATTAGTAATACCTTTAGCTTTGCTAGTGTCTTTATCCTTCACTAATACTTTTTGTATTGCATGTACCTCATTACCTACAGAATCTGTGACACTATATATTATTTCAAAAGTACCTGCTTTAGAGGTATCTAAAGCTCCTTCATAAACTACTTTAGAAGTAAGGTCACCGTTCTCCTTATCAGTAGCTGATACTCCTGCCATTGGATCGAATTGATCCCCCTTAGTAATTGTAGTTGTAGTAGGTACTTTTAATATTGGTATTTCATTCTTAACTTCTTCTCTAACTTTGACCGTTACAGTTTGTTTCGCAGTTCCTTCATGACCTTTAGAATCTGTAACTGTATACGTTAATACATAAGTGCCTGCTTTAGATGTATCTACTTTACCATCAACTTTTACTTTAGATGTAAGATCGCCGTCTTCTTTATCAATAGCTTTTACTTTTGCCATTGGATCGAATGAATCTCCTACATGAATTGTCGCTGCTGCAGGCACTGTTAATGTAGGATTTAGATCTGATGTTTCTACATTTCCCTCTACAATTACAGTCTGTGTTGCCGTTGCATTCCCTCCTTGAGAATCAACGACAGAGTAATCCACAATGTATTTGCCTGGTTTAGAAGTATCTACATCACCTTTATGTTCTACTCTATTTGTTAATTCACCATCTTCTTTATCAATAGCTTTTACATTCCTCATCGAGTCAAACGTATCACCTACACGTAGTGTACTTGTAAGCGGTACAGTTAAGTCAGGGACTTGGTTTGCTTCAGTTTTTTCGTTTTCTTTCACTGTCCCTTTAATTTTTGCTGCATCAAAAGCTTTTTGGACTGCTTCAACCTCAATTGAGTTTGCTCCATATTTGTTTGATGCAACTTTAAGACACGCTAATCTTAATTCAGAGAAATTAGAAGTCATGTTCAATTCATCAGTATTCGCATAATAGAAAATATCAAACATTTTATCTTCTCCAATACCATTTACAGTTACACCGTTATGTGTGCCACCTTGTGCAATTAAATAAGCGACTTTATTAATAATACTTGAGTTGAAATGAACACCCTCATTATCCTCTCCGTTTAAATCACTGTATTTACTATAATCATCTGGATACGGTACTCCATCAAAAAATTTGACTGCAGATGGATTTTTCATATTACGGAGAACTGATCCACTTTGTTCTCCTATTGTCCAATTAAATTCCCCATTATTTATATATTTCTCAATAGCCGTTCCCATAATATCAGATAATGCCTCGTTAATTGCCCCAGATTCTCCGGAAAATTCAAGATTAGATTCGCTAGATGTAATAGCATGTGTAAATTCATGGCCCGCTATGTCAAACGCTTTTACCATTGGATCACCGTATATAAGCATACTAACATTGTTAATATTAGCACTAAATGCATTCCCCCAATTTTTAGGATCATCTGTTTCTCCGGAATCCCATGCATGTACAACTGATACTACTTTTTTTCCCTTATTATCAAAACTATTACGCTTATATTTGTCTTTATAAAAATCATATACCTTTGTTGCTAAGAAATGAGCACTTACCGCCTTTGTATCATTAAATGTTGTTGAAGTACTAGTTGCTAATATACCAGGATAATACCTTCCTTCAAAAGTAATATCTCTATAATTTACATCGTAGGTCTCAATTCCTTGCCCTCGTGTGTAATCAGCAAGCGCATATTTTCCGTTACTCTGTTCTGAAATACCAAATGTGCGATTTATACCTACATCATCTATTCCTGTTCCAGTTAATGATTTGAGATTGCTTTTTTTACTCTCCTCAATAGATTCAACATGCTCTTCACTTACTTTTAAACCTGATTCTTGCACCATATTTTTCAACATATCACCATTATTAGCATTCACTAGATAAGTTCCAGATACATAGTTTGGTGTTGTAGCAGTAAATGTAACTTGATATGCATTGCTAGCTTGCCCATTCTTTTCATTAACAAAAATAACTTCCTTAACTTCTGGCTCAGAAATAAATTTAATATCGTTCCCGTACTTCGTATAAATATATTGTTTTGCTTCTTCTTTTGATAAATTACTAGCATTCTTTAAATGTTCTTGTGTTAAATTTTGTGCACTTTCTCCTGAAATACTTTTAATAATCCCCTTTTTATCTACATGAGCAGTCAATTGATGTCCATATACTTCTTTTCCTTCATATATTTGTTGCATACGCACAAGTGTAGTCCCATCATAAGAGCCACGTTTTTGAACAACTTTGTAATCTACCCCTTCGTCTCCACTAACTTGTTTTGGAGACAAAGCATGCTCCGTATTTTCTTTAAGTGCATCTTTCACTACATTCTCTGGCGTCTTTTGTGATGGTTGTGTAAGTTCACCTGTACGGAACGAATCCTCTTGAATTTCAACTTTCATTTTTCCCATTTCCTCTGCATAACCTACTCCATATGGTGTTACACTTGTTAAAGCTAATCCTGTTGTTAATGCAACTATAGCTATTTCTTTTTTATTTTTCATGTTATTTTCCCCGTATAATTTCCTAAAATATGAAACTATTAAAATTTATACAATCTATTCCTAACATAAAAAAATGACTTCTGTAATCAACAAAAGCCACCTCTTTAATATGCAATATCCCTAATATGTTTTTAAAGTATAATTTCTATATCAAAAATAAAAAAACATTTATTAACGAGCATTTTGCAATACTTTTATTAGGTCATTTATATTTTCAACTTTTTGCTGAAACTGATCCAATCTACTATGTAGTAATAAAGGATTTTTATCTTCAGTTGAAATAACTAGTTTTAATTCCTGTTCTAATTTATCATATGTATCAAAGAAATTATCAAATTCTACACTTACAAGTTCTTCATTTTCACGATAATATCTTTTTGCTTCTATATAGGTCATATATGATTTATTTAAAAACCCTAATGAAATTAAATATTTAGAAGTGTTTTCTTGATAAATAGCAATATCACATGCTATTTTAATATCAGAATAAGTTTTTTGAACGAAACAATGTAATTCAAAAATCTTAAACTTTAATCCATTATTCATTTCATCCCCTCCCATCCTATCTATTCTACATAAAAAAAGAATATTATACAAAGTAAAATATCAATATAGTACAAAAATAAAAAGCGAAAGAATAATTCCTTCCGCTTTTATAACAATACATACATTTCATATTGTGCTAATGAATTCTTTTCAAATCCAGTTTTCTTTAAAAATCCTTCTAGTAAATTGTTGTTTGGAAACCCAATTGTTAAACTTGATACATTTAACTTTTCTCTTGCTACTTGTAATAATTTTGATCCAATATTACGATTTCTATAGTCTTTGTCTATGAAAAGAAAACTAATTTTACCTTGTTCATTCATACATATAGAACCTTTTAAATCATTATCGACATATGCGCCGTAAAATGTATTATTTGTTTTTTCGATATAATCCATATCATTTTGCCAATTTATATGGAAATGTAACCATTTCTGAATTTCAACTTTAAAAGATGGGAAATCTAATTGTTTTACTTCAATTCCCTTACAGTCTTTAGTTATTATTTTAGTCAAATCTTTTAAATTATAATAAGATAGATCGTACACTTTTTCATAGCCTAATTTCGTATAAAAATGAATCGCTCGGTCATTGCCTACAATGACTTCAAGGAAAAGTTGCTTACACTTATTTTGAAGCGCCTCTTCTTTATGTAGTTCAAATAACTTTTGACTCACACCAATTCCACGGTAATTAGGATGAATCGCTAATGTTCCGCAGCGCATTGTTTTTATGTTTTCATAATCCTTTATCCCACCAAGTATTACACCAACAGATTTGTTACCGTCTAGAGCAAGAAAAGAGTGCTCTAGTGAGTTACCTTCTGGTCCTAAAAATCTTTGTATAAATTTTTCTTTTGAAACTTCCATTTTAATAATGTAATCTGAAAATCCATCTTTAAAAGCTTCATACACTAAATCTATACTTACTTCACTGCACCTTTTGTATTGAATCATATAAAATTATCCCCCACATACTCGTGTTAAACTTAGCATTCAAATACATAATAAAATGTACGAATTCCACTCTACCCATCATTCTTTAATTTTCAATTCTACCACTTAATTTGAGATGAACGGACACTTCCCTACATATCTCTCACTACTAATTTGTTTTATAACAAATGGTGCAATATCACTATTTTGAATTTTGATTCCTGGCATATCTACTAAACTCTCTTTTATATCTCCAATACCATCCCCCTCTAAAACAAATGGTAATCTAACAATTGTCCAATCTACATCACTACTTTGGATAATTTGTAATTCTTTATATTTATCTTGCATCATTTTTGGTAAAAATACTTTAAACAAATGGGCCCCTATTTTATTCACAATTCCCTTCTGATCCCCTGCGACATTTACAGAACCACCAGAAATTAAAATATATCGTTTTATTTCAAACTCTTTCATTGCTTCTAAAATATGCTTCGTTACTGTACTAAAAATATAAGATTCACTTTTTGGTTGACCTACGGCATTAATTACAGCTCGACAGCCTTTAACTAATTTGCATATTGAAGAAAAATCACGTGCATCCCCAATTATAATCTCTAAATTTTCATTAGTAATCGTCATATTATTAGAATTTCTTGTTAATATTTTTACTTGATATCCCTTTTCTAACGCTTTGTTTACAAGGAATTTTCCGGCTTTTCCGTTTGCACCCAGAATAGCTATTTTATTTGTACTTTCCAATATTAATCCCTCTTACTATCTATTATTTACTACATTAATCTCATACACACGTAAAAAAGCAATTAAATGCTCACATGCTCGTTCACATGCTAACATTTTATAAATTTTTTGTTCCTCTTTCGTTTTATCATTCGCTTGATCTGAAGCAGCTTTTAAACATAGAAAAGGCTTTTTATTGATTTGGCATACATAAGCGAAAGCTGCCACCTCTTGATCAACCGCTAAAGCTCCATATACAGTATGGAGTAAATATCTCATTTCTGAACTACGGATACGTTGATCTCCAGATAAAAATGTACCGAAATGAATCGGTTCATATGATCGGATCTTTTTTATTCTTCTTACAATTGACTTTGTTGTTTCAATAGGTGCTGTTCTACCATTATATAAATTAAAAACATCTTCCCCCGAACCAGCAGCAGTAACATCGTGTTGTATTGCATTAAGTGCTACTACAATATGACCATTTTTCACCTTATTTGATAAACTTCCGCATATCCCTGTCATAAACAACTCATCTGGCTGAAACTCACTAATTAATAATTGTACACAACTTGCACAACTTACTTTGCCAACTCCAGTTATAACGGAGATAACTTCCAAATTATTTATATAATGAAAATGAAATTCCCAAGCTGCTCTTTTTTCAATGCGTTCGCTTGGATAATATTGATGTAAATACGTAAGTTCTGGTTCCCATGCGGATACGATTGCAATACGTTTCATAACACGCTTCACTTCCCCCATTGTTGTCATTTAAATAAGTTATCTATACTTTCTCGTTCATATTCTGGAATCCACTTTTTATATTTCTCATATAAATTCCGTATTGTTTCTTTATTCTTCGCAATTACTTCACATCCTCTATCATCGTAAATAAACATGATAATATCTTTTGTTGCATTTATGAGAAATACATCTGGATAAGAAATTTCTTTTTTGCGTCCAAAACGAGGATAAAGACCTGGAAAATCTTCATGATTTGCAGCTTGAATAAGCCGTTTATACTTTATATCGCTAGCAAAACATTTTAGTGAAAATTGATAAGTACAATACAAGTCAGTTTCTTCTTCTTCAAATATAAAAGGTATTGTCTCTTTCCTTATATGATACTTTAAATCTCTATTATGAATAAAACGTCTATATATATTAATTTTCTGCGGATTTTTCACATTTTCCTTTTTAAATCGATAAACATTTGTTACGAAAAACACTTCATCTTCTTTTGAAAATATCTCTTCAAATAAGTATTGATTATATGTATAAAGTTGAGTGAAGTATTCCGTATTTATATCGTCAGTTCTTTTGACATTTAGACATTTCCCTTTCCCAAAATGAAAATGCAAATGATTTTCCCACTGAAAGTATATATGTGGTACTAATGTAACCCCAGGGTACGTTTGATTCATATATTCTTTTAATTGCATTCTTATATCCTTTCTACTCTACAATTTCTTTTAACTGCCAATATGCATCTTCTAGCCACGGATGTAAAACTTTCAGCGTGTCTTTTCTATCCCACAAATATGAAATATATGCAAAAGCAGCATATTCTAAAGATTTTTCTAATCCTTTTTTTACTTCTACTAAATATGATGGTGTACCATTTTGATCCCATTCTATTTTATCAGCAACAAATAACACTAAATCCATTTTTGTTGCATGTTTACGTAGTGTAGTATGACAACAAATTGCATTTAAAATCTCTTCATCTTCCACTTTAAATATCTCTTTTGCAATTACTTTCGATAACTTTTGATGAATAATCATTGGGAATTCTCGTTCTTCTTGTAATATCTCTATTCCAAATTGCTCAGCAACTACAATCCGATCTTCATTCGGAAAGATTGCACTAATGTCATGTAAATATCCTGCAATTACTGCCTTTTCTTCATTTACATGATACATAACCGCAATTTTACGAGACTCATTTGCCACTCGAACTGAATGTTTATATGTAACTTCTTTATTGTATTTTAATAGAAAAGCTTTTATATCATTTTCAATTTTTCCAGTTGGAGTAAATGAATATATATCCTTATATAACATCGTATGTCCCCTTCTTCCTAACTTTCAATATAACGCAGTATATAAATATTCTTTTTTTGTATTCGTTATGAATGTTTTAATCCCTTTTTTGTACGTTACATGAAATTTTATGTGGAATCATTGCTACAAAATACATAAATGTTTGATATTATAGTAATGTTAATGATTTGTTAGGAAAGGAACTACATAATGAATAAAAATATATTAATTATTGATGATGATAAAGAAATTGTTGAATTACTTGCTGTTTATTTGCGAAATGAAGGCTATAACATTTATAAAGCGTATGATGGCGATGAGGCATTACAAATGATTTCTACATATGAAGTTGACCTTATGGTTCTGGATATAATGATGCCAAAACGAAACGGATTAGAAGTTTGCCAAGAAGTGCGTGAAAATAACACTGTACCTATTCTTATGCTTAGTGCAAAAGCAGAAGATATGGATAAAATATTAGGTCTTATGACAGGTGCAGATGATTATATGATTAAGCCATTCAATCCATTAGAATTAGTAGCTAGAGTGAAAGCTTTGTTACGAAGATCATCTTTCCAAAATGCCACTTCCTCCAAAAATGAAGATGGTATTATTCGTATTCGTTCTGCTGAAATACACAAACATAATCATACTGTGAAAGTAAATGGAGAATATATTAAACTTACATCTATTGAATTTGATATTTTATATTTACTTGCGAGTAATACCGGAAGAGTATTTAGTTCCGAAGAAATTTTTGAACGCGTTTGGAATGAAGATGGTTATGGCTCAAATAAAACTGTAATGGTCCACATTAGTAATTTACGGGATAAACTGGAAACAGGAATGAATGGAGAGAAGTTTATTCATACTGTTTGGGGAGTAGGCTATAAAATTGAGAAATGAAGCATTTGATATATTAAAAGATATCCCAAAATGGAAGTTGATTTTTTGGTTTATGTTAGCCATTACACTTACTCCTATTACTGAATTAATTATATATCGCCTTGTTACAAGTGTAATTGAAAGTTCACTTACGTTAAGTGAACTCGGCAAAGAATTCATTAGAATTTTTGGATATGAAAAATATAA
This sequence comes from Bacillus thuringiensis, assembly GCF_022095615.2. Taxonomy (NCBI): domain Bacteria; kingdom Bacillati; phylum Bacillota; class Bacilli; order Caryophanales; family Bacillaceae; genus Bacillus; species Bacillus thuringiensis. The sequence continues at coordinate 2,329,952 of NZ_CP155559.1, read as the reverse complement.
AGGAATAAGGGAATCTCTATGGATGATGATTGTATCTTATTTATTTTTATTTTCTATTTTCTCATCTTACCTATATATTTTTTATCGTCATGAAAGAAAGCTTTACTATGAAACTTGTATTAAAAAAATGATGAAACTTCAATCATAAATTCTATCGTAAATCATAATTATCTGGAAGAGTTAGCGACCGGGGTTAATCAAATTGTTGAACAATTGAAAGTCTCAATTGATGAAGAGAGACAGGCGGAACAAGCTAAAAGTGAATTAATTACGAATGTATCGCATGATTTACGTACTCCTCTTACCTCTATAGTTGGATACGTAAATTTAATCCACCATGATAATTATAGAGATGAAGTGGAATTACGCTATTACATACAAGTCATTTACGATAAAGTAACACGTCTTAATGCATTAATGAATGACTTGTTTGAATATACACGTGTTCAAAATAAAGAGTTAAGCTTATATTCTGTTCCCATTGATATCGTAGAGTTACTTGGACAATTAACTGTTCAATTCCGTATACAAGTTCAAGAAGCTAATATAGAATGTCGACCTTCTTTTCCATCTCAAAAACTCATGGTATTAGCTGATGGAGACAAATTAGTGCGTGTGTTTGAAAATCTTATTATAAACGCTATCGCTTATGGAAACGATGGTGGATATATCGACCTTGCTGCCTATGAAAGCAATAATATGATTACTATAGATATAACAAATTACGGCCAGCCAATTCCTAGTACGGATTTACCTCATATCTTTGAACGTTTTTATCGCGTTGAGAAATCACGCTCTACAAACACCGGTGGATCTGGACTCGGATTAGCAATTGCAAAAAGTATTGTGGAATTGCATAAAGGAACAATTGAAGTATATAGTGATGATAAAAAAACCACTTTCACTGTAAAACTACAACCATATAAATGTTAATACAACTCAATTTCAGGTCCAATTTCTTACCTTATAAGAAATCGGACCTTTTATTTCTCCTTAAAATCCAAAATTTAATAATCCTTTATAATTCTTTAGAAATTCTTTACCTTTTCTTTCTTCCTAATTAAGCATTCCTTTTTACAATAGTATTATTGATGTCATAGTAGGAGGATCGCTTATGCAATTCCTGAAAAAGTTCACAATTTTATTATTATCTTTTGTTATTACAGCACTTATTGTTTTATATTTTTATCTTTATGTAAATGGTCCAATTATTCAAGCTAAATCAGCTATTTTAATAGATGCTAATTCAGGTGAAGTTATTTATAAAAAAAATGAGGAAATCCCTATACAATCAGCTACTTTATCTAAATTAATGACTGAGTATATCGCAATGGAACAACTGAATGAAGGCAAAATACAGTTAGATGAGTTAGTAAAAATAAGTCACGAAGTTTTCCGAGCAGAAACGAGCCCTATACAAGTAACTTCGAAAGATAAAACGACAGTTCGTGATTTACTACATGCATTGTTTTTGACAGGGAATAATCGTTCCGCACTTGCCCTTGCAGAACACATTGCTGGAAATGAAGATAACTTTACACTTCTAATGAATGAAAAAGCAACACAACTAAAATTATCACAACCAACCCCATTTCTAAATGCTACTGGAATGAATAACGATACGAATAAACAATCAACTACAACAACGATAGACGTAGCTAAACTAGCAACACAATTAATAAAAGATTTTCCCGATGTATTGAATATTACGAAGCTAACCTCTTACCAATTTACCTTCAAGGATTCCAAAGTTTTCAACACAAATAAAATGATTTATTCCCTTAATAAAAACATTAAACTCCAAGGTGTTGACGGCTTACAAACTAGTTTTCCAACCAATGGTAATTATAGTTTTGTCAGTACAGCAAAACGAGGTGATACTAGACTTATTTCAGTAATATTAGAATCTGATGATGAAAACAGTACTTTTATTGAAACAAAAAAGTTACTACAGTATGGTTTTGATCCTTCCTCGTACTCTGCATTCCAAGCTTTTAAAGATGCGGTTACATCTTGGACAGTTTTGCTTCAGTTTCAAAATTTAATCATACAAACATTATTGATTTTTTTCATTATTACATTTTTAATGTTTTTACATATACGTCAGAAAAAATCCGAGGATTTTAACTAGGAAATCTTCTTATATATAAAGAACGGCTTACATTTATAGTGCAAGCCGTTTTCTACATTTATAGTCCTCTTCCAATTAAATTTGCTGAAACAGGCTGAAGATTTAGCTCTCTCGCCCATATAGATAGCTGACCAATGTGATGAATTTCATGTACAATTACATGTCTTAAAACTTCACCGTATGTATATGTTTTATCTGTCCACGAAGCTTTTAATATCTTATATTCTAGGCTAGATGACCACAACTGCAAAAAAACTTCTAATTCTCGTTTATATAAATCAGATAACGCTTTCACTTTTTGGATTGATTGATAATCTTTATACTGCGGTTCATTATCTTCTTTTCCTTGAAGTGCGCTAATCCAGCTGTATTCAACATCGACAATATGAAATAATGTTTCTAAAATGCTCCCAACACCTCCTACACGCTTGCGGAGTAATTCTTCCTCTGAAAGTTGTTCACACCACTTAAACCAGTCGTCTCTTACTTGCCAATTGTATTGAAATAAAGTGTACATATTTATCTCTCCCCCACCTCAATAATCCACTTAATATCATCTACTACATAATATGGTTCATCTTTTTGAATATAGTGACCACTTTGTTTTGCAATTACAAATTTATTATTGCTTGATAATCGTAATAATTCTTCTTGCAATTGTAACCATTTCATTTGTGCATCTAGCGAATAAAAAGCTTTTTTACCCGCAGCTAACACGACAAGTGGAATATCATTCATTGATTTACAATATCTATCTACTTCACTTAAACTAAATGTAAACTCTTCATATGAACTTTCATATACAAACTGTTTATGGTAAGCTTTTTGAAAGTCAGTAGACATGATTGGTAAAAATGCTTCTTTATAGTTTTCTGGTGTCGAATCAACCAAAACGATTCCCAACATATCCTCGGGATAAAAAGTCGCAAATAAACGTGCATTTATACCACCAAAAGAATGTCCTACAAAAATATAAGGTGGTTTCAGTTGTAATTGCGCTAAGCAACTTCTTAAATCTTTTACCATTTCAGAACTAATCCGTCGTTTGGAACTCTTCCCACTTTTTCCTAACCCTGCTCGATCATATGTAAGTACCGTCCCCAATTCAGTCAACCCTTCAACAATATGCTCCCATGCCTTGGAATAATCTCCATAACCTGCCTCCATTATAATAACTGGCTGCAGCTTCTTTCCTTGGAACTTTTTCGTATATATTTTAAAATCGGCAATTTGTACATATTCCTCTATACATTTAATCATTGAAAATCACTTCTCTTCGACCAAGTTCCTCTACAGCATGATTTATTATTTCACTTACAGATAAAGATCCATCCAATACAATATCCGAATTCGGCTTAACAGTATGAATTGCCTCTAAATAAGCTTTTCTAGCAAATGTTATGTAATGTTTCAAATCATTATGTATTTCATCTATTGTATCTTCCTTGAAATCTCGCAAAATTCTTCTGGCCATCGCAATATCTAAAGGCGTATCAATAAATATAGTTGCATCAATAAATTTTCGCATCTCACTATTTAAGTATGCAAAAGGATAATCTACAATAATATAATCTACATTCCCCTCTCGTATAAGATGCTGAATGTCATGAATTAATGGCGTAAGTACCCATTCATCATAATTTGCTCCATTATCAATCCATTTACAAATATCAGCAGGACAGTTTTCAAAGTGATAGCTATCAAAATAAAGAGCTTTTGAGTTCTTCAACTCATTCGTTAATCTTTTTGTAACAGTAGTTTTACCACCCCCTGAAACAGCTGCAATTGTAATGATTTTCGTTTTTTTCATAATTACCCACCATACCCCTTTTAATTAACATAACATAATTATAGAAAACTATTATTTTTTATCACTCCATTCATATTCTAGCATACTCATTTCCCATAAGTTCCAGTATGTTTCTCCTACTTTTTTTGACTCTCTTAATAAACCTTCTTTTACAAATCCTATTTTTTCATAACATGAGATGGCGGATGTATTAAAATCATACACACCAAGAGTTACTCTATGTAGTTTTAATTCTTCAAATGCAATTTGTAATACTGCTTTCATCATATGTCTCCCTATAGAACGCCCTCGCATTTTCGTATCACCAACTAACACTTTTCCAATCCTTGCAGACTTATTTATATTGTCAATTTGTCCAAGTGAAATATGACCAATTACTCCTTTAGTCTCTTTATCTATTACTTTGAATGCAAGTGTATTTGTACTTTCTATATATTTTTCTAATTGCTGTTCATTTAATGGGTATGTAAATGCATTTCCTGACCATTGAATTAAAAATTCTTCGGAATTAATCCAATTCATTAACTGTTTAAAATCAGATCTTTTAAATGACTCTAGTTTTATCATTTCCATTTCCCTTTCATATACCATTTTATATAACCTCAAACTAATTTCTATAAATAGAATATATTTTCCTTTTATACGCAATTAAAATAAAGCCATTCATATGAATGGCTTTACAAAAAAACAGCATAATTATGCTTTATTTGCTACATCTGCACCGTTAAAATCAAACTCAGCAGTAACCGTTGTAACAGGAGGGAAAATTGCTTCAATTTTGCAAATAGAAATAATTACCCCAACTGCCCCAGGAATAGCTGCAAGCTTAACTACGTCACAACTTACAGACGAAATCGTACCTACATAAGTACGTCCCTCTGTGTTAATTTGAACTGTTTGATTAACTAATTTCTTAAGTTCATCTCTAATTCCTTGTACACACGAATTATCACATTTCTCATGCTGTTCTTTTTTACACTCTTCGAATACTTCCCAACAATCATCCTGTTTACATGTACACTTCTTTTTACAATTATTAAATCGAGAACCCAATACCTCACCCCCTAATCCTTTCTATTAGTAAGGTATGTCCACTAGCTTAAAAGGGTACGAGGCAAAAGTATAGAAAGAAAAAAATAGACAATTGTACTATACATTCTTTTCATTATTAATTATAAAAACAGACCTCTAATAATTAAAAGCTTGTTTAATGAGGGAACTTAGATTTAATGTTTAGTCACAACTTTCTCAAACAATTCTTTTTTATAAGCTAGATGCACCAGCTTTTCCTATTACTTCACATATACATAGACTGTGTTTGCAATAATATAGCATGTTTTCTTCAACAAGTGTTTATTGATCAATATCTTAACGAGTAGTTCTCTCCACTATCTCTTGAAGAAGTGTCGTTGTAAATGAAAACCTTGGTAATATTTTCAATGTCAACTTAAAGGAAAGAATATGTCTTTTGGAACCACTCGGGCTTTTACGGACAGTTGATCCCACACCTACTTCCTTGCTTTCTCTGAATTTTGAGGTGGGGGCCTTACTGCCCGGCAAATAGCGGGATAAATACTAGAATGTAATATATAAAAAGCTGACTCTTATAAATTGATTTTTTAATTACTTCACGTACGCATAAAGCTTTAGATACGTATTGATTTGGACGAATTCACCAGTATTTTTACCAAAAAATTCATGGAATCTTTAATTAGTCGCGTACTTTCATTGTCTTCAGGAGCCCCACAGACAATCGGGGTTTCTTTTATTTAAATAAAGATTTTATTTAAACTTTACAAAACTCACCTATATTAAAATATCTTCTAAAATCCCCATTGAACATTTATAATACTTTTAAACGGTTTAAATTCTACAATCAGTAATGGAGGCATTTTAATGGGAAACATCCCAAAAGTATCATCACACCAATCAAATTCTAATATACCCTCACAGCAAGTGAACCCTAATACCCAACAAGGTAATATAAAAAAAACAAGACGCCGTATTATAACTACTTTAGCCTGTATATTACCTATAATTTTTGTCGTGCAATATTCTCTGAATAACCAACAAGAAATGATTGAAGAAAAACAAATCGCGCTTAATACGGAGCAACAAAAATTATCTTCTGTAAAGAAGGATGGTCATTCCCTTAACAAGGATGTCAAGGCTTTAACAAGTAGTGAAGAAGAAATTTTAAAATTCGCAAGGAAACTGTATGGATTTTCTAAACCGAATGAAACTATATTTCAAATAACTGAATAAAATTACACTGCATTACCCAAAAGGCGATTTGAAGATAATCGCCTTTTTATATTTAATTTCTAAAGGAATCATACGAATCTCTCTTTCTATCATATAACTACTTTGTTTAATTTGTTAAAATACAATCGCTTGTCCATTTCACTTTGCTCTATCATTACATTTACTATTAGTAATACGAGTTTTAGAGGTGATAAATAATGGACGAGTTTTTATCTTTTGCTGCACATAATCCGGGTTCTATTGGACCTACACTTCCACCTGTTCAACCCTTTCAATTCCCTACCGGTCCCACCGGTTCTACAGGACCAACTGGATCAACTGGACCTACTGGGTCAACTGGACCTACTGGACCTACTGGACCTACTGGGTCAACTGGACCTACTGGACCTACTGGACCTACTGGATCTACTGGACCTACTGGATTTAATCTTCCTGCTGGGCCTGCATCTATTACCTTGACTTCTAATGAAACCACAGCATGTGTATCCACTCAAGGAAATAATACGTTATTTTTTTCGGGTCAAGTATTAGTAAACGGTAGTCCTACTCCAGGAGTAGTGGTCAGTTTTTCATTTAGTAACCCATCTCTTGCTTTCATGGTTCCTCTCGCTGTCATTACCAATGCTTCAGGTAACTTTACCGCTGTATTTCTAGCCGCTAATGGGCCTGGAACAGTAACCGTTACTGCTTCACTTCTTGATTCTCCTGGAACAATGGCTAGCGTCATTATTACCATTGTGAATTGTCCGTAATGATTTTATTTTTAAGAGCTAAACAATTTCTAATAAGAAGAGCACTGATTTGCAGTGCTCTTCTTATTAGGATGTTACTTTCAAATGAGTTTTCGTAACACCCTACTAAAATAACGTTTTTATTAAGAACTAATAATCTTTATATTTCTTAAACTTGTCATCACAAGTAATTTTTATAATTAGTTATATTCTCAATATATTTTATGTATATAATTCCATTCAAAGATACATAATACCGACGTAACTATTTAAAAACACTTCGTTTTATATCTAAGTTCAAAAAGGAGCTACATAACATGGATAAAAAAGATCTATTAAGTCAACAACTTGATCATGTGTCATCAGATGCGTTGAATACTCCTAGTAAGGCCCAAGAGCAAATGCAAGAAGCATCTCAGCAGGCACAAGTTTCAAACAAAAAGGACAGTACTCAATCTTTACATGTTGAAGATTTACCGCATTAAGACGTATATACTACAACGAACAAATAGTAAATTTCAAGGGGAAAATCTTAAGATCGAGTGAACTTAATTTTTTCTCCTTTTCTATTGAAAGTCACTTTAATAGGAAATCTGTACACATCTTTGACACATCCACCATCGCAATCTCCTGAAAATTCGTGATAATATTAATTTGTCGAATACGCCAAATTTCGACATTGTACGACATGTATTATCTCCCTTAGTGAATCCCTGTCCCTCAGGGATTTCTCCTTTTATTCAATACTCTTCGCTTCACTAAATTTTCATCCTTAACAAAATTTAATTACTCCAATGAATAAACATGCGACAGTATCGTGTTTTGATAAAAACAAACTTAACACTAATAGTAGAATTTTTCTTCTTCTCTTTTTATAAACATAAAAAGGAGCTCTATTTATATAGAGCTCCTTTCTAATTTTATAATTTACTAGACTGTAACCCCTGAATAAACGGTACTACTTCAGGATTCACAAGTGACGACAAATCACCTAATTCTTTTCCTAAATAAGCTGCTTTAATAACACGGCGCATTACTTTAGAATTACGTGTTTTCGGTAAATCTTCTACAACGTGAATATCTTTTGGACATAATGCTTTTCCGATATGAGAGTTTACTAAACTCATTAATTCTTTCTTTAACTCTCCTGTGAATGTTACATTGTCCCTTAATACTACAAAACAATGACAAACTTCACCTTTTACATCATCTGGTACACCAATTGCAGCGGCTTCGATTACATCGTTATGTTTCACAAGAATAGATTCATATTCAGCAGGTCCAATACGTTTTCCAGCAATGTTTAGCGTATCATCTGAGCGTCCTGTAATAATATATTGCTCACCATCATAAATAACCCAGTCCCCATGAACCCATTTATTTTCAAATCGTGACCAATATGTGTTCACATAACGCTCATCGTCTTCCCAGAAACTTTTCGTCATACCAACCCAAGGCTTCTCTAAACATAATTCTCCAACTTCATCACGAATCGGATTACCTTGATCATCGAGCACAACCGCTGCCATTCCTGGTAAAGACGCGTTAAAGCTAATCGGTGCAATTGGTTTAATAAGGACGTTTCCGAAAATCCCACCAGAAATTTCAGTTCCGCCTGAATAGTTACAAATTGGTACATTACTTTTTCCCACCGTTTCAAATAGCCACATCCAAGGGTCTGGATTCCAAGGCTCACCTGTTGATGCGAATACTTCTAAACTCTTAAGCGAATGTTTATTTACATACTCATCACCTTTTGCCATTAACGCACGAATTAATGTTGGTGATATACCAAGATGTGTAATCTCATATTTATCAACTGTCTCCCATAAACGATCTGCTTCTGGGAAGTCTGGAACACCTTCGTACATAACCATCGTTGCTCCATTTATGAGAGAGCCGAATAGTAAAAATGGTCCCATCATCCATCCCATATCAGTTACCCATAATACTCGGTCACTTTGTTTTATATTCATTCCGAACCCTGCATCAAAAGCTGCTTTTAAAGGAAAACCAGCATGAGTGTGTACTGTTCCTTTTGGTTTTCCAGTTGTACCTGATGTATAAATGAGCATTAAGGGATCATCACTATGCATTTCTTCAGCATGTGTAAATGGTTTTTCTTTTTCCAGTGCACTCCATGAGAAATCATAATTATGCGGTGTAAAATCATTTCCTGCATGACGAACGATAACAACTTTTTCAACAGTTGGACAATGCACACAAGCTTTATCTACTTCATCTTTTAATGAAACAATCTTACCTCGGCGTGAAAAACCATCTGCAGTAATGATCATTTTAGATCCTGCTGCTTGCACACGTGTCATGACTGCATCAGAAGCAAATCCTGAGAATATTGGTGAAATAATTGCTCCGATTTTCATAACAGCTAGCATCGCAACAACTGTTTCCGGAATCATCGGCATATAAATCGTTACACGGTCACCTTTTTCAATACCCGCATGTTTCAAACCGTTTGCAACGCGACTTACCCAGCTGTCAAGTTCTTCATATGTAAATGATTTTGAAGCTCCATTTTCCCCTTCGTACTGAAGTGCTGGCTGTATTCTTGTCTCTTCATCCGCCAACCAGCGTGATAAAACTGATTCTACAACGTTACAGGTTCCGCCATTATACCACTGTGCAAACGGCGTACCATTTTCTAAATCTAACACTTCCGTATAAGGTTTCATCCATTGATAGCCAACCGCTTTCTCAGCTTCTCCCCAAAACCAAGCTGTTTCTTCAATAGATTTATTATAAAACGTTTCATAATCTTCATAGCCCAACGATTTCATCCAACCATATAAACGTGTTTTTTCTTTATACTCTTCTGTTGGAAACCAAACTGCTTGTTTCAATGTTTTCCCCTCCTTGACTTTTTGAGCAAGAAAGCCCTAAATAGGGCTTTTAAACTGGATAAACAGGATGTTTACGATCCGTAAATACTTGATATTTACTCATATACATTTCGAATCGTCCCTTTAACTCTTCTCTTAAATTGTTTGGGTGAACAATACCATCAATGACCATCTCTGATGCCAAATGGTAAATATCAATATCTTTCTTATACTCTTCGCGTTTTTCAGCAATGAAGCTATCACGCTCTTCTTCTGGTAAAGCTGCAATCTTATTTGCATATACAGCATTGACTGCCGCTTCTGGACCCATTACTGCAATAGAAGCTGTCGGTAATGCTAGGCAGCAATCTGGTTCGAAGGCTGGACCTGCCATTGCATATAAACCAGCACCATATGCTTTACGAACAACGATAGAAATTTTCGGTACAGTTGCTTCACTCATTGCAGAAATCATTTTTGCACCGTGGCGAATAATACCAGCACGCTCTACTTTTGTACCAATCATAAATCCAGGTACATCTGCAAGGAATAATAATGGAATATGATATGCATCGCATAAATTAATAAATTTCGCTGCTTTATCAGCTGAATCGTGGAATAATACGCCGCCTTTCATACGCGGTTGATTTGCAATAATACCAATTGGCTTACCATCAATACGTGCTAAACCTGTAATTAGTTCTTGAGCAAATAGTTTTTTCACTTCATAGAAAGAACCTTCATCAATAATTCTGCTAATAAGGTCTTTCATATTGAAAGGAGCATTTTGATTTTCTGGAATGATTTGTTCTAACGTTTTTTCGAACTGTTTCGGTTCTTGAGGTGTAACCAATGGAGTCTTCTCTAAGTAGTTGTTTGGAAAATATGAAATGTATTGTCTTGCTTGTGTAATCGCATCTTCTTCTGTTTTACATAAAACATCTCCGCATCCTGATACAGAGCAATGCATACGAGCTCCGCCCATCTCTTCTAGAGTTACCTTTTCACCGATAACCATCTCAGCCATACGAGGAGACCCTAAATACATAGATGCATTTCCTTCTACCATCATTACAACGTCACAAAAGGCTGGAATATATGCGCCACCAGCTGCTGAAGGTCCAAATAATAAACATACTTGAGGAACTTTACCTGATAATTTCACTTGATTGTAGAAAATTCTTCCTGCACCGCGGCGCCCTGGAAACATTTCTACTTGATCTGTAATACGCGCTCCAGCAGAGTCAACTAAATAAAATAACGGAACACGTAATTTTTCTGCCGTTTCTTGAATACGTAAAATCTTTTCAACTGTACGCGCGCCCCATGATCCAGCCTTTACCGTTGAATCATTTGCCATTACGCATGCAGTACGACCATGTATTTTACCCGTTGCTGTTATAACACCATCAGCAGGTAATCCTGTTTGTTCACAATTTGCAAATAATGCATCTTCTACATATTCACCATTATCAAATAAAAGAGCTAAGCGATCTCGAACGAATAGTTTTCCTTTTGCTTTGTTTTGTTCATGATACTTTGGTGCGCCGCCTTGTTTAATCGTTTCAACTCGTTCTTCAAATGTATTCGATTGTTGTTTTTGGTCTAACATATTTACTCCCCCTTATACATTGGTGTGCGTTTTTCCTTGAATGCTTGTAATCCTTCTAATCTATCTTTCGTATGGATTACACCTTCATACGCTTGTTTTTCCATTTGTAATCCGGTATGTAAATCAACTTGAATACCGTTTGAAATTGCTTCTTTTGCTAATCGAACAGCAATAGGACCATTACTAGCAATTTTCTCTGCTATTTCAACCGCTTTCTCTTCAAGTACATGAGCTGGTACAACAAATTCTACTAAACCATATTCTTTTGCTTCTTGCGCTGAAATGCGTCTGCCTGTATAAATTAATTCTTTCGCTCTACCAACACCAATTAATCTTGGTAAACGCTGCGTACCACCTGCTCCTGGTATAATTGCAAGTGTAGTTTCAGTAAGACCAAGACTTGCAGTATCAGAAGCAATTCTAAAATCACAAGCTAAACTTAATTCCGTGCCACCACCGAGTGCGATTCCATTTATAGCAGCAATAACTGGCTGTGGTAATTGTTCAACCATTTCCATAGTAGTGCGAATCATACTAACAGCATGGCGAACTTGTTCTTCATTCATACCAGCGCGTTCTTTTAAATCAGCACCAGCACAAAATGCTTTTTCCCCAGCACCTGTTAGAATAACTACACGAGTATTTGACTCTTCGCTTATTTGAGTTAATATGTTTTGTAACTCTTCTAATAACGCTAAAGATAATGAGTTTGCTTGTCTTTCACGATATAACGAAATCTTTACTACGTGAGGTGTTACATAATCAACTGAAATGTTTTGTAATTGTAGCATCTTCTCACCTACTTATCGTTTTATGTTGAAGCGCTCTATACACATGACTTGGTAATTGGATGTTTAATTTACTTTGAATAAATTGACTCGCTCTCAATAACTTCTCTTCATCAATATTCGTTTGGACTCCTAACTTATGAAGCATATGAACTAAGTCATCAGTTGCAACATTGCCCGATGCTCCCGGTGCATATGGACAGCCCCCAAGACCACCACAAGAACTATCAAATGTTGTAATACCATATTCTAACGACTTAACTACATTGGCCAGAGCCATTCCGTACGTATTATGGAAGTGCATTGCAAACTGCAAAGCATCATATTTCTTTAATAAATGTTCTAATACTCGCTCTACTTGTAACGGATTCGCTACACCAATCGTGTCACCAAGAGAGATTTCATAAATGCCATATGAGAATAGTTGATTACATAATTCGTCAACTGCTTCGACACTTATGTCCCCTTCATAAGGGCAACCAAATACAGTAGAAACATAGCCCCTTACCTTTTTACCTTCGAACGTTGCCTGCTTTGTTATATCTTCAATGACAACTAATGCTTCTTTAATTGATTTATTAATATTACTTTTATTATGAGATTCACTTGCTGATAAAAAAACATTCACCTCATCTACATTTTGCAAAAAAGCTCGTTCCAAACCATTTTGATTTGGAACAAGCGCTGCATATGTAACATTTGGATCCCTTTTCAGCTCAGAAAACACATCATTTGCATCTGCTAATGCAGGGACCCATTTAGGGTGAACGAATGAGGAAACTTCAACGTACGATAATCCCGCCTCTGTAAGTAGTTGAATCCATTTTACTTTATCTTTTGTGCCAACAATCTTTTTTTCATTTTGTAAGCCATCGCGTGGCCCGACTTCTTTAATGACAGCAAAATTAGGTAGTTTCAATTCGCTTCCCCCTATATCTCCCTATTCAATTTCTAGTAATACATCTCCTTCATTTACAAAATCGCCTTCTTGCACACTAATTTTCATAACTGTGCCAGCTTCTTCTGAAATGATTGGAATTTCCATTTTCATAGATTCCAAAATGACGACATCCTGCTCTTCCTCTACTGTATCTCCTACTCCTACAACAATCTTCCATACATTTCCTGCCATCGATGCATATACTTTCGTCATCATTTTTTCCCCCTTAATATTGTTAAGTCTTATTTTTTAACAAGTTGTTTCGTTACAAAACCCGTTGTATAAATACCATTTTTGAACACATCATCTTCCAAAACTTGAAGTAGCATTGGCGTGTTCGTTTTAATACCTTCTACTTTTAATTCTTCCAAAGCATCATGTAATTTCGAAATTGCTTCTTCACGCGTTTCACCATGAGCAATGACTTTCGCAATCATTGGATCATAGAAAGGTGTAATCGTTACTTGATTCTCTAAAAAGTGATCAATACGTACATTTGTTGGAAGCGTTAAATCTGTAATTTTCCCAGGTGATGGGAAGAAAGTTTTCGGATCTTCTGCATAAATACGTGCCTCAATGGCATGACCACTACGTTTTACATCATCTTGTGTAAACGATAATTTCTCACCATATGCAACTAGAAGTTGTTGTTCTACAAGATCTAAACCAGTAATTTCTTCTGTAACTGGATGCTCTACTTGTAATCTCGTATTCATCTCTAAGAAATAGAAGTTCTTCTGATCATCTACTAGAAACTCAACTGTACCAGCATTTGTATATCCTAGAGCTTTTGCAGCTTGTACAGCAACTTCACCCATCGCTTTTCTTGTACCTTCATCTAAAAATGGTGAAGGGGCTTCTTCAATTACTTTCTGATTTCGGCGCTGTACTGAACATTCACGCTCCCATAAATACACTGTGTTACCATGTGTATCTGCTAAAAGCTGAATTTCAATATGATGTGCATCTGCAATATAGCGCTCTAAATACATTTCCCCGTTACCGAAGAAGTTTTGTGCTCTTGTTTTATTACTTTCAAATGCTTTGGTGAGCGTTTGCTCAGTTTCCATCAACTGCATTCCAATGCCTCCGCCGCCTGCGGATGCCTTCAGCATTAATGGATAACCAATTTGTTTTGCAATTTCAATTGCTTCTTCAGCAGTTTCAATATTTGTAGTAATACCTGGAACTACTGGAACATCTGCAGCTTGCATTGCAATACGAGATTCGATTTTACTTCCCATCTTCGTAATGATTTCTTCTGATGGACCGATAAATACAATCCCTTCTTCTCTACAGCGAACCGGAAAAGACGGATTCTCTGATAATAATCCATATCCTGGATGGATTGCTTCAGCGTTTGTCTTCTTAGCTATTTCAATAATTTTTTCAAGGTTTAAATAGCTTTCTTGGACACGCGGCCCACCTACTAAGTAAGCTTCATTTGCCATTTTTACATGAAGGGCGTTTTCATCAGCCTCAGAATAAATAGCAACAGTGCGAATGCCAAGTTTTTGACAAGTTTTCATAATACGAACTGCGATTTCTCCGCGATTAGCAATTAATATTTTTTGAAACATAGTGATTCCTCCTTTTTATCTACATCCTAAATGTCTTGCAATTACGAGACGTTGAATTTCAGAAGTTCCTTCACCAATTTCTAATAGTTTTGCATCACGAATATGTCGTTCCACTTCATATTCACGCATATAGCCGTATCCACCGTGAATTTGTACTGCTTGATTTGCAATACGACTAGCAGCCTCAGATGCGAAAAGTTTTGCCATAGCTGCTTCTTTACCGAAAGGTTTATCGTTATCTTTTAACCAAGCTGCTTTATGTACTAAATTACGTGCTAGCTCTACTTCAGTCGCCATATCAGCTAATTTAAATTGAATCGCCTGGAAATTAGAGATTGACTTTCCAAATTGTTGACGTTCTTTCGCATATTGCAGTGCACGTTCAAATGCAGATTGCGCAATACCAACAGCTAATGCTGCGATTGAAATACGTCCTCCATCAAGTGTATATAAGAATTGTTTAAATCCTTTATTTACATCACCAAGAATATTTTCTTTCGGTACACGTACACCATCAAGTACGATTTCACATGTATTAGAAGCACGAACACCCATTTTATCGTAAGGGCTTGAGATCGTTAATCCTTCACTTGTAGTCGGTACGATAAATGCCGAAATACGTTTTCTTCCATTATCTTCAACACCATTGATAGCGGTTACAATAATTGTATTTGCATACTCTGCATTTGTAATCCAACACTTTTCGCCACTAATAACATACTCGTCTCCATCTAATACAGCTTTCGTTTGTGTGCCACCTGCATCAGATCCAGCGTTTGGCTCAGTTAATCCGAAAGCACCTAAAGTTTTACCTGATGCCATTGGAACTAAATATTTCTGTTTTTGTTCTTCTGTACCGAAATAATAAATTGGAGAAGCACCTAATGAAATTGTTGCAGCGTAACTTAATCCTGTTCCACCACAAGCACGACCAATTTCTTCAACTGCTAACGCGTACGATACAGTATCGCCACCTGAACCCCCATACTCTTCAGGGAATGGGATTCCTAATAATCCTAGTTCGCCCATTTTTTGAAATGTTTCATATGGAAATTCCGCAGTTTTGTCATAATATACAGCTTTCGGTGCGATTTCCTTTTCAGCAAAATCACGTACCATTTCTTTAATCATTTGTTTTTCGCGAGTTAGAGTAAATTCCATTCCGCTACACACCCCTTATCGAATATTGAGTTTCGACAGCGTGCGAGTTTCTACTACAAACATTACTACTTAAAGACAAGAATATTAGTTAGATAATTGTTATAATTCTGTCATAATTTAATTTTAAAACAGATTCTGTACTAATGCACAAAAAAATTCCTACATTGTTCTACAACAACATAGGAGTTTTCTTGTCGAATTATGTAATTTATTGTTTAATAATCTCTGCCTTTTCCCGAATCTGAAATCTCTACTAAAGCTTCAGGGTATGGTTCGAAATATGTTTGTCTTAATAAATACTTTTCATCAAATCGAAGAGCCCATGATTTTAAAATTGCAAGTAAACTACTAAGCGGAATTTTCTTTTCCATATACTTTTGTATTAAATTTAAAAAATGATCTTTTTCTTGTTTTTTCAGCTTTGTTTTAAAGTATCCAAAAATATGCTCACATACATTTACATTCGATGTATAGCGGGGTGTACGCATAAATAATTCATATAAAGTCTTCTCATAGTTTTCAAATACAACTTCAATCGTTTCATTTTTGTGATTTGCAATAATACGCCCTAATTCCTTTTGTTTCACCTGATTATATGCCATAAATAAATATTTATTGTCCGACTGAAACAATACGAGGTCTTTCATATTTTTATTATGTTTAATCACTTTGTAATATGCGATTGTAAATAACCTTGTAAAGAAATGTTCTCTAATAATAAAATTCGACAATCTTCCTTCTTCTTCAATTGGAAGATGCGAAATTTTTTTTATTATTGCTCCGCCAAATAAGCCAGCTCCCTTTCCTTTTGCTGGCGCTTTTTCAAAACCAGAATAAATTTTCACATCACGTGTACCACAACTTGGCGAACGATTCTTTAAAATAAAACCATCCACATCGGGTATCGTTTGTAAAAAGTCATTTGAAAACTGCTCCATTTTTTTAGTTACATCTTCACGCGTCGACGATTGCACAAGTCTATTTACGCCATTTTCTTCTACTATTCGTATCGTTTCGCGAGGAATGCCTAAACCAATTTCTACTTCTGGACAAACTGGGATAAATGTAACAAATGGCTGTAAATTTCGTATTGTTATATCTGGAATCATCTCTGCATTATAACGACAAGCATCAAATTCTAAACATTTACTTACAACAATTTTCGGTTTAGCAAATTTGCGCATCACATTACCTCCGTGGCGTTAATCCGTACAATATAAATTGAATCGTATTTTCAATTTCCACTTCATCATCCCATTTTTCTTCAGGCAATAATAAAAACCGTGTTAATAGTAATCCTAATACAGCTGATAAAGTAAGTCGTAATACAGAAGATGGGGGTATTTCAATAATCTCCCCTTCCTCTTGAAACTTTACAATTAACTTTTTAAAATGTGAAAGTAACTCTGTTTCTACTAAATGTTGTATTTCATTTTTCAGTTCTGGCTGAAATGGCACTTCTTGAATTAATATTTTTATCATTGGAAAATGCTTTTTTGCAAATTCAAAACGATTACGAATAACAACTCTTAGAAGCCCTTCATATGATTTATATTCCGATTTAAATATTTCCTTTGCGAAGGCTTGTACGAAAAATGGTGCAGCAAACTTTGTTAATGTCGGCATGACGACTGCTAACAATAAATCTTTTTTCGTTTTATAGTAGCGGAAGATTGTTCCTTCCGCTACACCAGCCCGCTTTGCAATTTCACTTGTTGACGTTGAAGCGTAGCCTTTTTCGCCAAACATATCAACAGCCGCCTCTAATATACGCATTTGACGTTCATTTCGTTTATCCGTATTCGTTGCGGCAATTAATTCTTCCAGCCAATCCTTCTTCATCTACAATGCCCCTTTGTATCATCATTATATTTTTCGATGTTTCTTTAATGCAAATACATTCCCTACTGCAAATAATAGAGAAAAAAGTAGTAATACAGTTAAATCTAATGCAATCTCAGTAAACCCTTGATTTCGAATCATCACTTGTCTCATTGCGTCAGCGCCATATGTGAGCGGAAATAATTTTCCTAACATTTGGAGCCACTTATTCATAGATTCAATTGGAAATAACCCAGAAAAGAAAATTTGTGGCACAATGACAAGCGGTATAAACTGGATCATTTGAAATTCATTATTTGCGTATGCAGATAAAAACGTCCCTAAAGTTAAAGCAGTTAAAGAAAGCATACATGTAATAAGTAGCGTTAGCCATATGGAGCCAGCTACATATAGGTCTAAAATATAAACTGAAAAATTTACGATAATAATGGATTGTATAAATGCAAAGATCCCAAAACCAACAATATATCCTACAACTATTTCCCATCTTCTTATCGGAGTTGATAATAACCTTTCTAAAGTACCACTTAAACGTTCTCTTACAAAAGACACCCCAGATAAAATGAATACAAAGAAAAATGTAAAGAAACCGATTAATACAGGACCAAGCCCATCAAACATTGTAAAGTCTTTAGAGCCATGTAAATAATTCACTTCAGGTTTCATTATCGATACATCGTTCTTCTCTGTACTTTTTTGTAATATTTGGAGCACAGCACGATTTTTTGACGAATCACTACCTTCTAATACAATATTCATTTTTCCATTTTCTAAACGAATTACTGCATCTACCTTTTGATTTTCTAGCTCAGACATTGCCTTTTCTTTACTATATTCATAAATTGACGCTTCCTGATTTTTCATCACTTTTACTACCTGAGCTGGCATATCAACAACCGCGATATGCGGTACATAGTCTTTTTGTGTAAACACTAGCGATAATAACCAAAGTAATAACATAGGTGCTCCAAACATCATGGCTAACGAACGCTTATCTCGAAAAAATTGGCGAATAATACGAATGATTACACCAGTAACTCTCATGATAGGGCCACCTCTTCCAACAAAAAGACATCTTCAATCCGTCCTGATGATACCCGTTTTTTCAATTCTTCAGGCGTTCCAGTCGCAACTAACTTTCCTTCTCTAATCAACCCTAGACGCTCACAAAATTCAGCTTCATCCATAATGTGCGTTGTTACAATAATGGTATTGCCTTTCTTTTTAA
Organism: Bacillus thuringiensis; assembly: GCF_022095615.2. Classification (NCBI taxonomy): domain Bacteria; kingdom Bacillati; phylum Bacillota; class Bacilli; order Caryophanales; family Bacillaceae; genus Bacillus; species Bacillus thuringiensis. The sequence goes on along the minus strand of NZ_CP155559.1, from coordinate 2,311,024 downwards.
GATCATAAAATTTTTCCCAGATCGTTTTTCTAAGAAGCGGATCTATCCCCACTGTTGGCTCATCTAAAATTAATATTTCAGGTTCATGAATGAGTGCTATCGCTAATGATAAACGCTTCTTCATACCACCTGAAAAATGCTGTACTTGCTTTCTCATATGTTGTGATAATTGTACAAGGTCAAAAACCTCTTCAATTCTTTCTTTTTTATGCTTTCCCTTTAATCCATACATCGTTGCAATAAAATCTGCATTTTCATATGCTGATAGCTCTTCGTATAATGCATCAGCCTGAGCCATATAACCAATTCTTTTCATTTCATTTAAATTAGGCATGTTCGTATTGTAAACAAGTACTTCACCTTCTGTTGCCTCATTAATACCTGCAATCAATTTAATAAGCGTCGTTTTCCCTGAACCTGAAGGCCCAACTAAACCAAATATCTCTGCAGGTTCAACTTGCAACGAAAGATTGTGTAAAACTTCTTTTTTCCCAAAGCTTTTCGATACAGTGCGTAAAGTAATTGAAGGTTGCTGCACGTATTCTTCCCCCTTTTTTTAAATGAGTGAGTACTCACTTTTATTTTACTCTTGCGTAATTATATGTCAAACTTCATTGATTAGTATGTATTTTCCGTCAACAATATCAAACAATGAAACAGAGTCGACATTAGAATATCATTTCTTAAAGTCGACTCTGTTTCATTTAAATTATATATTTTACTTTACGTTTTTAAATTCATATATTTCCTAATTCTAGCAACATCTAAAGAATATTCGATAACTAATTGCTGTAACGGTAAAATCACTGTATCGGGATATAAATGTGCATATTGTAATGTTTCTGCATATTTTTCTAACCTTTTTTCTAAATACTTTATAATTTGATCAGGATGACTTACTAATAAACATTTACAATAATAATGTATTTGTTCCTCAATCGCCGTATACTCTTCAATTTCATATTCTTTATGCATGTGTACACCCCTTTAAGTTTTTATACAGATTCCTTATCACAATTTTCACTCGACAAATTTTAAGTTTTTTGATTATTTACACTATAACAAACTCTGCGGGTCAAATTTTGTTACTTTATGTAACGTAGAAAATTTTTAACAAAATTGTAATGTTAACTTGTATACATTACATATGGACTATTTATTTTTTCTATACAAAAAATCGTACAGTTCAATTTAACTGCACGACTACAAGTTCGGGCCTATTGAAAATTCTTTGCGGAATGATACTATTGCCTAATCCTCTACTCACTACCATAGATGTATTTTGTTTTTCATATAAACCGGCTGTATATTTAGGGAATATACCTTGATTCGGAGCAACTATCCCTCCGATAAATGGCAATCTAACTTGACCTCCATGAGCATGCCCCGATAACACTAAATCTATCTGCTCATCAGCATATTCTGTCAAAAATTCAGGCCTATGGGATAGTAATACATTATATGTATCCGGCTGCATTTCACTTTTCGCTTTTATAATTTCATCTTTTACAATATTTCTTTCATCACGTTTTCCAGTAACAAACTCTGGATCATCAATACCAAGCAAGTTTATTTGGTGTACACCCTTTTGGATGCTTACATGTTCATTTCTTAAAACATTGACATTGTTTTTCTTCAGTTCTTTTTCTAAACTGTTATATTCCCCTGACAATTTTTCATGATTTCCTGTCACAAAATATACCTGATACTTCTGTACAAGTTTTCGTATTACTTTCATACTAACTTCTGCATCGTATGAATTACTGTCAATTAGATCACCCGTAATAGCAATAATATCTGGTTCTATGCTTTTAACTTTTTGAATTAAAATTTCTTGATTATCGCCAAATTGTTTATTGTGCAAATCTGAAATTTGAAGTATTTTATATCCTTTAAAAGAGGTGGGAATTTTACTAGAGGTTATTTTGACCTCAGTAATACTTATTAAATTGTTCTGTAAATATAAAAAGATACTAAAACCTACTAATGTAGCAATAAGTAATATAATTCTTTTAGTCTTCTTCCTCATATATCCTCCTAAAATCTTGATTAGCACTACAATTTTCCAAATTAAGGAATTTAAGAACTTATATAATTCTGTCGAAGTAAACATGGCTTGTTCTGATTTAATAGCAACTCTATCATATAACATCAAAGCCGAAATTCCTAAGTTAAGGAATTTCGGCTTTTTGAGTTCGTACGAATACATTAGCTTTCGTTCTATGTACCTTGCAGTTGTATATCTTATTACATAACAGCTGTCTATCTATATGTGGTGAGGTATTTATCTTTTTCAATAATCAACCATGTATAAAATATTTAACTTAGTTAACACCCTTAATGGATATCATGCTTTTTAAAGTTTCCGCCTTGTACTTCCGCAACATCATATACAGTGACAAAAGCATTTTCATCAATTTCATGAATAAGCTCCTTCATTTTATTCTCTTCTAAACGACTGATAACACAGCTAACTTCTTTATAGGCTTCTTTCGAAAATCCACCATACATTTCGTTATAGATTGCATTTCTCCCAAGACGTTCCCAGATTGTATCTATCATTAATTTAGGTTCTTTTGTAACAATTTTAAATGTTTTAGATCCACTTAATCCTACCTCAATAATATGAATTACTTTAGAAGCAATAAAATAAGCAATCGCTGATAAAATTCCACCCTGAAGACCGAATACTGTTGAAACAAAAATAAATACGAACATATTTAAAAACAAGATAAGATCACTTGTGCCAAACGGTAATCTCCTAGACAACAATACCGCTAGCATATCAATTCCATCTAACGCTCCGCCATTACGAAGTGCTAATCCCATACCGAAGCCGATAATCACACCACCAACAACAGTAACTAACAATGTATCTCCTTCAATAATTGTAGGCACATTATGCATAACCATAGTGCCTATTGCAAGTGATACAATACCAATAACTGAATAAATTGCAAATCCTCTACCGATTTGTTTATAACCTAGCCAAACAAATGGAATATTAATAATTCCAATTAAAAGACCTAATGGTAACCCAAATAGCTGAGAACTAACGATACTTATACCTGTTACACCACCATCTGAGACATTATTCGGAATAAGTACAGCCTCTAATCCATATGCGGTTATAAATGCTCCAATAACAATCAAAATTGCTTGTGAAATTCTTTTCAATTTATTAACATTTTTATTCCTTATACTTCCCATCTCAATTCCTCATTTCTCATATTTTTCTCTTTTTGTCATTTCATGATTACATTAGCTTCTTTAATCTTAGTGTCACACCTACTATGTAACTTCTCTCAAACTATAGCTTCCTATACTTAATTCGAGGGGTATACGGTATATGTATGGATTCTTATAACTACCAATCATGCGTTACCCTATTAAATACGTTATCCACTTTACCATTTAAACACCATGAAATTATTGTTAATAGACCGCACACAGAAACTACTGGCTGTTCCTCCTCCCAAGAGTTTAAATTACTTCCGTCCACTTACCTATCACACAATATTAAAACCATAGTTCATGAAATCAATTCCATAAACATAATGAGCGCTACTTTACAAGTTTCAAAACAGCACTAACTGACCAATATACTCATTCAGTCAATTATAATATACCTAAAACTAAAGTGAAATTCCATTGGTTAATATTATTTCTTTCTATTAAAACAAGATACATAATGTAGGATTATTTAAGTTTTTTATAAAATAAGTAAGTTTTACAAACACCCTAGTTTTCATGATGTGAAACTATTTAAAATACGCTTAATCGAGAGTAATTCATTCGATATATTCCCTCTTTTCACTCTTGTATTTTATCTTCATTCGTGTATTATATAATGCACGAATCTTCACATTGAAGAAAAATTTTTTTTAGCAAGGTGTATCATATGGAGACAAAAAATAACGTTACAATTGGTTCCTACGTACAATTTCCCTACCGTAATAACTCCACCTTAAAATTAACAGGTTGTGTAGTTAATATCTTACAAAATACGATTGTAGTTGATATTGCCGAATTTGCTGAAATACATGCTATTGAAGTAACTAGGCAAGTTGTAAAACATGGTTATTATAAAGTGAAACTGTAATCAGTGGGGGTTTTGTTCATCCCCCACTGATTATTAGCCCTCACCAATCGGGCTTTTACTTGCAGCCCGCCCCCCACCTAACTTCTTTGCTTTCGCTGAATTTTGAGGCGGGGGTCTTACTGCCTGTTAATGCGGAATCAAAAGATGAAATAAATCGATAACATATAAAAAAGACCCTAGTACACACTAGGATCTTTTTTTATAACGTTATTTTTATAGTATTTTAATTTACAACCATCATACTTTGTTTCTAAATTTTATAATTATGTAGGGTCCTTCCATTCAGAATTCAATATTGAATATTGATATTCATCAATCCACTCGCCTTTTAGCATGTAATTCTGCAATAAATGACCTTCTCTCCTCATCCCCACTCGTTCTAGTACTGAAATAGACTTATTATTTCGAACGTCCGAAAATGCAATCACTTTATGTTTCCGTAATGAATGAAATATGTAACTCAATAAGGCATAAACAGCTTCAGTTGCATAGCCTTTTCCCTGATATTCTGGAGAAAGAGTAAATCCGATTTCTACGATGCGAGGTTCATTTACAAGTGTGTGAAGTGCGCAATCTCCAATTATTTTGTTATTTTCAGCCAAAGCAATTGCGAACTGGAACCAAGTACCTGGTAGATTAGGATTATTTTTAACTTGTTCATTTACAAACGTTTTAGCCTCATGATATTGATAATTAACCCATGACTGAAATTTAGCCACTTCTGGATTAGAACGATAAAAATGAAAGTAGTTAGTGTCATCAATACTAAACCTTCTCAAAATAAGACAATCTGTTCTCCAAAAGACTTGATTGCCATTCTCCATAACTATTCACCCTCTTTTCTACATTAATTATATCTTTATATTACATATGTATAAATAGTTTACATGCTTATAAAAAAGCGATTCTTTTTACATTAAAAAGAATCGCTTTCCAAGTTCTTATTTTTCATTATTTTATATAAATAATTGAGAGATTATTATCTAAGAGCCTTAACTATAACTTCAGTTGCCTCTGCAATGAGTTGATTATCATAGGTAGCCTCTTTCTCATCTTTACTAGATAAAATTGCGATGATAATTGGTGATCTATTTGGCGGCCAAACGATAGCAATATCATTTCTTGTCCCGTAACTGCCAGCACCCGATTTATCTCCAACTATCCAGTCAGTTGGTACGCCTGCACGAATAAGTTTGTCTCCTGTAGCATTTCCTTTCATCCACTCTGTAAGAATGTTACGTTTTTGAGCTGGAAGTGCATCTCCGACCGTAAAAGCTTTAAGATTCGTAGCAATTGCTTTCGCTGTACTAGTGTCACGAATATCTCCTGGAATAGCTTCATTTAATTCTGTTTCAAAGCGATCAGACATAGTAACCCGATCCCCCATCTTTCTAAGCGCGTTTTCATATCCTTTCGGTCCGCCTATTTTATGAAATAAAATGTTCCCTGCAGTATTATCACTTGAACGAACAGCAGCCTCAGCAATTTCTCCTAGTGTCATTCCCGTATCTACATGTTTCTCTGTAACAGGTGAATATTCCACTAAGTCTTCTTTCGTAAATTTGATAACTTCATTTAATGTATCAATTGAGTTTTGCTGTAGTAATACTCCTGCCGCTAAAGCCTTGTATGTTGATGCGAAGGCAAATCTTTCGTTTGGTCGATAAGAGATTGTTTGATTTGTACCAGTATCAATTGCATATACACCTAATCGAGCATCAAATTTTTTCTCAAGTTGAGAAAACTCTTTATGTGTCGCCTGATTTTTATGTTTCACTTGTCCAGTCTTTTCTTTCGCTTCAACTTGCAGTGACCTTCCTGTAAAAGCTTCTAGGCTTGTAAGACTTAAACCTAATATACCAACACATATTCCTATTTTTAGTATCCTCTTATTTTTCAAAATCATCATTCCTTCCAAATTTTCAGTACCTATTTATACGTACACATAATAGACAATCACCGAAACAAATTTGTTCCATAAACTTAAAAAATTTATAACTAGTATGAGAGTGATTAACAAAATAAGAGATAGTAGCTATGATCGCATTTATCTCTTATTTCACATATCATTTTTTTACTTATAAATGGTTTTCTTTATATAAACAGGGTCTCTTCCCTGAAAAAAATACTCTAATTTTGCTTAGAACTACCTGTACTAGTAGCTTCACCATGTATACGTTGCTGTTTTAAATCAAAGTATACATCTAAAACTTCCTTTCCAATTATAGAATTAATTCCATTTTTATCATCATGAAGCCACGGAACTACTACTGAGAATGCTACTTCTGGATTATCATATGGAGCATATCCAACTAACGTTAAGTTGTAACATTCCATACGTTCTCCTTTTGCATTTCTACCAATTGGATCATCTCCACCATATACAGTTTGAGCTGTCCCTGTCTTTCCTGCTGGTTTATATGGCGCATTTTTAAAATACTTCACGCCAGTTCCATCACCTTCTTGGAATACCCATCTAAACCCTTCTTTTATTCGATCAATATGTTCTGTCTTCATATCAATACGATTTAATACGACCGGCTCTATGGAGCGTATAACTTTGCCAACCTCTTCTTTTATTGATTGCTCTCGTATTTCTTGTACAATTTGAGGTTGCATTCTATAGCCACCATTAGCAATTGTTGAAATATATTGTGCTAATTGCAACGGCGTATACGTATCATACTGACCGATAGAAAAGTCTAGTAAAAAGCCAGGTTGACTATCTACTTTTCTCGTTTGTCCAATTATTTCATTCGGTAAATCAATTCCTGTTGGCACACCTAAGCCAAATTGCTTGAAATAATAGCGCATCGTATCAAATGCTCCTTGTTTAATATCCAATGAGCCATTTGGTACGTAATTAACTCCTGCAATTTTTAAAGCTGTCTGGAACATGTATACATTCGAAGATACTTGTAAAGCTCGTAAATCATTAATATTACCAAATCCGGATACATTCCATGATTTCTTGGCTTGTGTACCTTTAAATTTCATCGGTGCATCATAAAATTGATCTCCTGGCTGTATTGCTCCTGTCTCGTAGCCAGTTAATAAAGTAGCACCTTTTACAGCTGATCCTAGCTCATACGAAGTTGTCATGTTACCTAATGCTAAATCCTCAATCTCTGTTTTCCCTTCTTTTTCTACAATCTTTTTTCCTGCCATAGATAGAATCTGTCCGTTATTTGGATTCGTCATGACGACAAAAGCTCGATCGAGCAGCGGCTCTGAACTCTTAAAAGCTCTCAAATTTTTCTCTATACTTTCTTCCACTTTCTTTTGTAATTCCATATCAATCGTTAATGTTAAACTATTCCCACTTTTCCCTTTAGAAATTACTTCTGTGTTTATAATGTTTCCTGCTTTATCAGTAATGTTTTTCACTTCTTCTTTTGTACCGTGTAATACGTCTTCATATCGTTGTTCAATATAACTTTTTCCTACACGATCATTACGGTTATATCCACGTACCAAATAAGAATCTAAGTTTTCTTTAGGCAGACCTTCTTCACTACTCGTAATATTTCCTAATACAGAACGAAATAAATTACCATTTACATAATTACGTTCCCAATCAACCGTCGCATCTACTCCTGGAAAATTCGCAAGGTTTTCACTTATACGCGCATACTCTTCATCTGTTACATCTTTTTTAATAATTTGTGGTGTTAGTTGATAACCTGAACTCATTTTACTTTTAATAGCTAACACCTTTAAATCTTGTGCTGTTAATTCTGCTAATTCTACTTCTGTAACGCGACTTCGTCTTAAATCTTCTATTTTTTTATCTAACTCTTTTCCCTCTACTCCCTTTTCTTTAAACTTTTCTATATCCTTTTTCGTAATCATTGTCTCCGCACGTTTCGTATTCAACTGCATCCAAAAATCTTTTTTATCGATATCTGTTAATTTATTTATATCTTCTTCAGGCATTTCAAGTACTTTTGCCAAGTCTTTTGCTATTTTTAAAATATCTTCACTCGTAATCCCCTTCACCCTTGTATACGTGATCGTACGAAGAGATTTATTATTAACAACTGTTTTCCCTTCTCGATCTAGTATTTGTCCACGTGGAACTGGAATGCTGGTTGTTGCATTTTGACTACTTTCTACTTGATTCTTATAAGCCTCTCCCTCTACGATTTGCACTTTTCCTAGCTGCATAATAATAGCTGAGAATAGTAAAAATATGCAAAGAAACATTATATTTAATCGAATAGATATATTTGTCTTGTTGTTTCTTTTTTGTTGTTCCATAAATCCTCCATTTTTCCCCTTATATGTTACATATCGATGACCGGTTATAAATATCGGTTCGACTTTTTTGCTAAATCCTTGTTAGCATCCATTTCTTTTCGTTGAGCTAGGTAATTCATAACTCTCCTTTCCTGTTTTCTCTCTATTTTTTGTCGCTAGCATTAGAAATGCTAAACTGTATACTGGCCCATATAAAACTTACACATAGATTTGCTAAAAACTTTTCATACTGATTATTCCTTTCTTCATGCTGTAATACTTAATAGACAACCTAAATAATAAAGTTGTTCCACATTTACAAAAAAAATTATTAACTATAAGATGGAATAGGCTAAAAAGGGAGGGTTTTATGTTACATACAAAAATAAAAAGATGGAGATTTATAGCGGTTCTTTCTATTGTAGGTGTGATTTTAATAATTTTGTTAAAAAGCAATTTCGTTTCAATTACTACCGAGACTTCTTCAGCTGCAAGAGGAGAAATTCTTGATCAAAATGGTGTCATACTAGCTACAAATAAGAAAGTTAAATCTTTATATTGCACTTATAATGATGAAAAGCTATCGAATCATGATACATCAAGCACATTGGCTTTTTTCGATCAATTTTCAAGCGAATTTCAACATGACATTTCTACAGAGGACATAAAATCTCAATTACAACAATCTTGTAAAAAGAAGTCTATGAATGATATACCGTTATACTCTGACATAACTGAGAATGAACTTGCATTCATAAACAAAAACAAACCCAATAATGTAATAATAAAAGATGAAGTGATTCGATATTATCCTAAACGTGAAATTGGTTCACAGGTAATTGGGTATGTAGAAAATGACTTTAATTCAAAGCATATATCAGCTGGAAAAAGTGGGATTGAGCTGCAATATGAAAATGATTTAAAAGGAAAACCAGGTAAAACTCTTATTTTTAAAATGAATAATAAGAAGTTCTTTTGGAACTTTCGAAAAGTACAAAACGGAAAAGATGTCCGGCTAACTTTAGATTCTAAGTTGCAGCAAAAAACAGAGGAAGCATTAAGATCTCAAATTAAGAAAACACCTGATGCTAAAGCTGGTTATGCTGTAGTGAGCGATGCAAAAACTGGCGCAATTTTAACTATGGCCAACTCAGCAGTTTTTGATCCAAATATATTACATACACATGTATCAACTAAAATAGATAACATAAAATCACTTTCGCAAAATAAAGCAATTCAAAAATTAAAGTATGGTGAATCTTATGTAAATATGGCTTCTACTATAAAGCCACTTACTATTTTAATTGGATTAAACGAAAAGCTTTTTCAACCTGAAGATACTTATTTAGATAAAGGTACTTTTCAGTATGATAATCAAAATAACATTACAAATGCACCTGGAACGCCCACAGGTGAGATTACACCGAGGCAAGCTATCATTAATTCATCTAACACATTTATGACAGCAAAAGTAGCTCTACCATTATTTAACCAAAATAATGGCAATGTAGAGAAAGTCGCACATATATGGACAGATTATTTAATGCAATTCGGCCTACGTTCTAAAACCGGGATTGATTTACCCTTTGAAGAAGACGGACAATATGAATTCCATCCTTCTAATAAGTTTGAAAATGGAATCTCCGCTTTATTAAATGCCTCGTGGGGCGGAAATGAAGTGCATACTCCTCTTCAACTCGCTCAATATGCAGCAACTTTGGCAAGTAAAGGTGATAAATATAAACCTCAAATGGCAAGTGCTATTATTGGTCAAGATGGTAAGGGAACAAAAAAGTTTAAACCTATTTTAGAAAATTCAAATCGTTACCCGATGAACTTTTGGAGTGTCGTGCAAGGTGGGATGAGTCAAAATATAGAGGAGATTAAAAAATTGCCCTTTGACGTCGCAGGTAAAACTGGTATTACAGGTTTTCCGAATGAGCAAGCAAGAATGATAAATCATTCTCTATTCGTTGCATATGCTCCTATCGAAGATCCACAGATTGCCGTTTCTGTCGTTATTCCTGGTAGTAATTCAGAAAAAAACATTGCTGCTCTCGTTACATCAGAAATTTTAGACTCCTGGAATACTCTTCAAAAAGAGAATAAAAACAAAGAGGAAGGTTCATTAAAGTGAACCTTCCTCTTTTACCATATAGAATCTATATTTATTATTTTCCATATACCCTCTTTATTCTTTTCGAACATAAATGAATATTTAATATCAGTTAAAACATACTCTTTTTGTACATATCCAGTATTACCGTTAATTGTCGATATTTTTATATATCCATCATTCTGCACTTTTTCTGGAATCCAAGCTTTTACCATTTCATTAGATACTTCATATAAAACTCGCGATTCTCGCTTTGGTTCAGCTAAAATTTTTGTTTTATTTCCAGTAACAGTTGCATATATAAAATGTGCTTGCTTTGATTGGTTACTTTCTGTCAATCCACTTGGTACTTTGTATACTTGTTTTGTATCATTTGCAAATTCTCCCCCCATTGTTAGAGCGACTTGCAACTCATGAAAAATATCTTCATCAAACTTCAATTCATCCTTCTTATAATTTTTCCCTTTAAATATAACTTCATCATTTAACGCTTTATACAAGTCATTTTCATTTTTTGCATTTGTACTTTGATATAAATCATTCATAAATTGTTTTAATGTTGGATTTTGAGCAGACTCATCTTTTGTTTTAGGCTTAATTTGTGTACTACTTTGTACCGGTGATTTATTATCATCAAGCCAAGGTTGTTGAACAATAAAAAATAAAAATGTACAAGCTAAAACCACTACAATTGGCAATACTTTTTTACGAAATGGTCTTGTATGTTTTGGGGAATATACCTCATTACTTTGGTATATAGATTGCTTTATTTTATATATATATTCTTCTTCATCTTTACGGTGTTCCATTGGACCTTTTTTTAATTTTCTATACCAGTCAGGATTTTGTTTATTGTTCATCACTACCACCCTCCCCTATTAATTTTGAAACCTTACTTCTCGCTCTACTTAATCTAGATTTTACAGTTCCAATGGATACTCCTAGTGTTTCAGCCATTTCTTCATAAGATAATTCATATTTTGCGTCTAAAATAATTATTTCACGGTGTTTTTTAGGTAGTTTTAAGACAACATCCCACACTTCATTCATTTCCTCTTGCTTAAAAAATTCTCGTTCTGCCGATGGAGATTGCTTATCGTCACTAAAAAAACCTATTAAAGATATTCTTTTAAAATAAGAGGATTTCAAATAGTTTATTGCCGTATTTCTTGTGATTTTTAATATCCACGTTTTAATAGATGACTCCTTTCGAAATGAATTCCAATTTTTAAATACCTTTATAAATACATCTTGCGTGATATCATCTGATAAGTGTGGATCTTTCGTAATAATAAATGAATAATTCCATACATCTTGCCAATAGTCTTTTATAATATCGTCCAGCTCATCATGATTACACTTTTCAATAAACGTCTGTTCCATTTCCACACCTCAAACTTATTTAAATAACCATTAAACTGCCCTCACTTTTATTATGGTTTCAATATATAGACAAGATACAAGTTTCATTTGTTCCATTGATTATCTTTTTTATATTACGGTTATACATACACCAACGGACAGTAGAAAGTACACACTATGAATGAATATAGAGGCTTGAATAATACGAAACCTACGACTGACACATTACGATTTTTTTTAGTTCTCTTCCCGACTCACTTGTTTTGGGATGAACGGTTTATCATTTCCTATAAATGTAAAAAGACGTTACAATCACGTAAGCGTCTCTTTTACATTGTTGATATCTCCTCTCCCTGTTTTACCTATAAACTACTTCGTTTTCTAATATACTTTGAATGCTAAAAACAGAATTACTATAAAAAGGCCAAAAATAGAAGCACAGAGATGTCTTCTCTCTGTGCTTCTTACATTTACAAAATAATAAAGAGCATAACGTAGAGGTATGTCCTAATTTGCCACCCTATCCAAACTACTGGAATGTAAAACGCATTCTGAAACCCTCTTACTAATTGCTCACTATTTCTTTATAGGCATAACTTTTTTATACGTAATCATGCGCCAAATCCACTCAAGTGGTCCCAATTTAAAGAATTTCATCCAAATGAAACTGAAAATAATTTGAAACACATAAATTGAAATACATACATATAAACTTTGCATATATGTCATAGTTTCTCTTAAGTGAAGCACACTACTTGCCAGTAAAATCATTGCAGTTTGTCCTACATAATTTGTTAATGCCATGCGACCATAATATTTTAATGGAGCAAGTAATGTTCTCAACACCTTTGTTTGTAGTAATAGGATTAATAGTCCTACATAAAACGCAGAAAGTATTGGCCCTATTGCAATTCCAATTTCTAAAAACTTACCATTTTGTCCGATCGCTGAACCATCTTCACCATAAACAAGCATAGTGTCAAATGGTAAAAGTGGAACATGTTTATATTGATAATATACACCTACCACACTTAACATAAACATTATGCATGTAAAAATAGCAACCTGCTTCATCTTACCTGAGAGGTTTTCAAATAATCGATATTGTCCAGCTGAAAGTCCTAATAAAATTAACGCGATTGGTAAGGCTGATTTAGCACCAGTGCTAGCAAAATAGATTGTTAAAATAACGCCCAAAACTAAGTTAATTTCTTTTTTCACTTTATAAAATGGTAATATAAGTAATCCACAAACTGCATAAATTTTTAACGCTTCTCCTGACTGATATAACGTATGTATGATTCCAAAAACAAGTAAAGCAGCAAGTCTACGTAAAAACAAAATATACCCATTTTGCCCTTTTGCAATCGCTCTTGTAAGAAAGATATAGAATCCTATTCCAAATAAAAAGGAAAAAATAGTGAAGAAGCGGCCTTCTACAAATAAATATAAAAACCTTTGATAACTTGCATCCATTGTATTCTGCTTTGGTATATCCAAAGAAAGTATTGCTAGAATATTCACCAAGATAATCCCTAATAATGCGAACCCCCGAATATAGTCAAGTTCGTCAATTCTATTGTTTGTAACGCTTTTTATCATATTACAACTCCTTTGTCATATTAAACCCCATTCATAATACGACATCTATACAACTATACCTATCGTTTAACCTTACATTTTTATTACATTGTTGTAAGGTTATTTACAACTGAATATACAATCTAAATAGTTAACACATCAACATGTACGTAGTATTCTTCTTTCCATTTTACAGATTTGAAAATGCCCGCCCCCCATATAGATAATAATTTCAAAATGAATATTCATCATATTATTTTTGGAACAATGTGCGTTTAAATATAAATTAACCGATTCCTAATATAATCAGGAATCGGTTAGATTTGTATATTTACTAGAGAAGGAATGTCATCTTTTAATGAAGTGTTATTTCTGGAAAATATGTTTTATTTTTTCACCTGGAACGTTACTTCCTCCTCTTCCTTTTACATCTTCAATCATCATTGTAACAATCATGTTTGGCGCATTTGCATCGAAAGCTGCAAACCATCCCAGTTCTTTTCCGTCTGCTTCTTTCGACTCTTTCAGTTCTGCTGTACCAGTTTTACCAGCAAGAGTTACACCATCAACTTTAGCAATTCTCCCCGCGCCATCAGGGTCATTAATGACTTTTATTAATGCACTCTTTAATATCTCTTGATTCTTTTTAGAAACGACTTTTTCTTTCCAATTCCCCGCTGCTTTTGTTTCTTTTAAAAGATGAGGCGACGGGATATTTCCCTCATTCACAATCGGTGCATATGTTAGTGCTAAATGAAGTGGTGTCATTAATACTTGTCCTTGTCCATATCCCGTATCTGCAAGTTGAATATCATTTTTTATTCCATCTCTTGCAATGATTGAAATAGGGAATTCGTATTCAATTGGTAATTTTTCATGAAATCCGTATTTCTTAAATTCATTTACATACTGATCTTTTCCCATTTTCAAAGCTTGTTGAGCAAAATAAATATTATCAGAGTACTTCATTGCCTTATCAAAATCAATTGGACTAGCTTCCTTCACACGTGTTACATAATAATTTCCCCAAGATGAATCTTTTGTCCACTTCAATCCTTGAATTTTAAATTCTTCCTTAGGGTTTATTGTGTTTATTTCCAAACCAATTGCACCTGTAATCGTTTTAAATACGGAACCTGGTACAAATGCTTGTGTGAAACGATTCATCATTGGTAGTTTCGAGTCGTTATTCCATGCTTCTCGTTGGGCTTTTGATGCGCCTCTAACTATTGTATTTGGATTATAAGCAGGGCTACTTACAAGTGCGATAGTTTCACCCGTTTTAGGATTGACCGCTGCACTTGATCCTGCTTCATTTTTCATCTCATTAAAGATTTTTTCTTGAATTGCAGCATCAATTGTTAACGTAACATTTTCTCCTTCTTTTGCTTCTTTTTTTGCTACGTTTTTGATCTCTTTCCCGTTCTCGTCTTCCATAAATACGCGTCCACCCTTTTCACCACGCAATTTATTCTCTAATACCTTCTCTAAACCAGTCTTACCCACTAAATCATCTGCTTGATAACCCTTTTTTTGAAGCGATTTTAACTCCTCCGCATTCACCTTTCCTATATATCCAGTTAAGTGTGCCGCCGCTTCTCCTAATGGATACGTACGAATATTTACTGGACGAGAGGAAACTCCTTCTAATTCAATATAATCATTCTGTCTAGTTCCCTCTTTTAAAATACCAATGGGTACAAAGGAATCTGGTTTTATCCATTTTGCTGCGAGCTTCTGATCGACCTCTTCTATAGACATATCAAGTAATTGTGCTACTATTTCTTTCGTTTGCGCTGCCATTTCACCTAGTTTCTCTGGAATAATTCCAACCTCAGACGCTTTACCATTCGTTGCAAGCCCTTTTCCATTTCGATCATATATTTCTCCGCGTTTTCCTTGTTCTATTTGCATACGTACTTTGTAATCTTTTTTCATACCTGGAAAAATGAAATCTGGTGTCCAATCTATTTTCCAAGATTCTTTTTCTTTCACAAGTTTTGCTTCATGGATAAATGAAGCTGGTCCTCCATCCGTATCCATCTTAACTTCAAAAAGAAAAAGTTCTTTATCTTTAGCATTCTCTCCTTTCGTTTTAACTTTTAAATTCTTAACGCCAATACCTTCATAGATTTTTTGATATTTTTCTGTAAATTCTTTTTTAGAAATCGATTTTTTAGCATGATCTGATAAATGATCATACATATTTGCAAATTTTTTATCGTTCCATAAATTGATATATTCTTCAAATGCTTGTTTTGGCGGTTCGTTTTTATTACATCCTACCAACATAACTGCGAAACAAACGAAAAGCAGCATCCATAATTTTTTCAATTCAATCTTCTCCCTTAGTTAAAAATGATGATTCCTTTCTTAATTTATTTAATAAAAAATGTTTTAACGCTTAATAGACAGTGTAAGTAATGACATTGTTCCATATTTACACTAAAAATTTAATTTATGGTTAAGCTGGATTAGAAGAGAGAAGTTTTTAAGCTCATACAAACAGAAGAAGCGGATATAATTAATGAACTTTATTATTAGTATTGTTTTAATAATTTCATTTAAAATATCTCTTAGTTTGGATTCTGCAATTCTATCTTTTTTGTATATATTTGATACAAAAAAGAACCCTTAAACAAAGGGTTCTGCAACAGAAAATATCAAAAATAAAAAGTTATTTAAACTATAATTTATAGGCACCCTATATCCTTCTTTTTCGTATTAAAAACCCCTGTGCAATATGTGCGACAGGATTTTTAGTCATTCTACAACTTATTTAGAAGAGTCATGCACAGGTAAACTACTATGAATTAATTCAGCAACTTTTACATACCCTTTTGAATTTGGATGAATTAAATCCGCAGACCAAAGCGTATTGTCATTAACTAAAGGATGACTCCAAAAGTCAACATGATGAATCTTATACTCTCTACTCAGTGAACGTATAACATCATTTGCCTCTAATAATTGTTCCTTTATTACTTGTTTTTTTTCAGAAGCGCAAGGAAGCCTTACTGTAAAATCTGGAAGGTTTGCTATAATAATATCAGCTTCTGTTTTACTTAATTTATCTATCATACATTCCATATCATTCTTATATGCTTGATGATTCCAACGTCCTTTTAATACATCGTTTGCACCCGCAATTAGACTAACCAGATCTGGTTTAAAAGTTAATGCCTTTTCCAATTGCTGCGAGCGAATTTCTTTAGTTACTAACCCACGTTTTGCAAAATTGGCATATTCTATATCGTTTACAGACAGTTGAACAAAGTGATCTACCCAGCTTTTTAATACAATTCCCTCAACTTCATCCCCTATCCCCTCTGTAAAACTATCACCAATCGCTACAAATCGCTTCCACATATGTATTCCCCCTTTAGTATTAACCATATCTATACTATACAATAGCTCACAACGTAATTGTTATTTCTAAGTGGTTTTCGATTTCAATTATATTCCACTTTACTATATTTACATTTAGAATCCAAATATGACCGATTCCTAAGTATACTTAGGAATCGGTCATATTCGTATATTTATTAAAGAAATAAAACCTCTCTAGGCATTATACTTTTTTCAAAAAATTTGTTGTTCTTTGTTTTGCCCAATTGATACATTTCTTTTCGATTAAATGATACGAAACTATAGAAAAAAGTAGTGTCATTGTAATGCACAAAATAAGAAGGAATAAGATAGGTATCTTTGTATACAAAAGTTTAAATAGTACCATCATGATTGGAAAGTGGCACAAATAGATACTGTATGAAATTTCTCCTAAGTATACAAACACACTCTTATTTAAAAATGCTTTTACTTTAAGGTTACTCATGGCCATTATAATAAATATACTAACACCCATTACGACACCCCAATCTTTTAATAAGAAAGTAGTATCATTACGGGAAATACCATAAATTAAAATGGAATATAAATATAAAATAATCCCTAGTGCAATAAGAAATCCTTTATTAAATTTTTTCATATTCCTATATGAGTAGATAAGTTTTTCCTGATGCTTAAAAAGTATCATCCCAACCATAAACATAGCTGTAAAATGCAGTGTATCAGCATAGCCATTATAAAACCCCTCAGCTTTCCCAATATGCAACATATTAAGAAAAACACTAATTAAAGAAAAGCTCAAAGCAAATAGTATCATTTTCTTCCAACTCAGTTTATAAAAAAGAAGGAATAAGAACGGAAACACAATAGATATACGCATTTCTTGAGCCAATGACCAGATAACTGGATTATAATTTTCCGTAAAAAAGTTAGTAAGAAGCACAAAATGGTTTATAATATCTAATTTTGTTATAGATCCTTGCCACCTATCATAGAACCAATCACGTAGTCCTATCACTTCATACGGCGAAAATAAAATAAATAAAGCAAAGGTAACGATTATCCAAAAATAATAAGGAATATAGATTCTTACAAATCTCTTAATTAAATATCCCCAATAATTTGTTTTTGAATGATAAAGTGCCATAGATAACACAAAACCACTTAGTACATAAAAAACGATAACAGCTTCCCCACCCGCCCATAAAAACCTAAGCGGGGAAAATTTAATAGAATTAGGCAACGATGGTAGCATTAAACAAAAATGTCCAAATACCACAGTAAGTGCTGCTAATCCTCGTATGGAATCTAATTCTTTTATTCTCTTACTCATAAAATGTTCTCCTTGTAAATTGTAAATTTTGCTGTTCATAAAGGCCACTATACGAATGTAGCGGGACAATTGTACATATAGTTTCTTTAAATTCCTAATATAAGCAGTACAGAGTTAATTTGACCTCCATTTCTTTATATACATAATTTAAAACAAAATATTTAATACAAAGAAAAGATTTTATTAAATTTTTATAAAATCTAATTACAGAAATACGTATCGGATATTAATTTGTTATTGTCATTTGATGGAATAGTGGGTGGTTTTTCATCATGTAACTTTATGAAACTATCCTTGCACCAGAACCCTCTAAATCGAAAGATTCATAATAAACGCCATCCTTTCTGTATATTTCTACAAAAAGAATAGCGTTTTTTAATTTATGGACACAAATTTATGTTAGTTTTTTACTATATCAACCGCACTATCCCACATACCATTAAAGAAAGATCCGATTTTACGCATAAAACGTGTAAACCAATTTGCCTGTTCTACATCAGATTTTGTTACAAGGTCTATTTGTAATGATTTACCTAATAAGAACCCAGGATCTGTATTATCTTTAGGCGAGATAATCATTTTACTTACTGTTACACCTTTTTTAATAGGCGCTTCTTGTTCTTTATTCGATACTTTAAATTCTTTTTTATAAACATCTTTATTGCCCTGTGGCATTGGAAGTGAAACAGCTTGCTTCGTTTGAACTACTACATCTTTGTCTTTCGCATTTGCAACTCGCAAAGTTTCATACCCTTTTACTACTGCATCTTTTCCGTAGATATTCTTCACTTCAAAATTCGCAAATCCATAATCATATAATTTCTTTGTTTCATCAAAACGTGCTGTATGAGAGTTTGCTTTTATTACTACAGAGATTAGACGCATACCGTTTCTTTCTACTGTACCAGTGAAGCAATCACCGGCTTCTGGAGTAGTTCCTGTTTTCAACCCATCTACACCTTCGTATTGCTTAATTAAACCTTTTAACATCATATTAAAATTCACCATATCAATTGGATACTTGCCACCCTTTTGAAATGTTTTTTTGGGGATTTTTGCTGTATCTAACATTTTGGGGAAATCTTGAACGAGACGTTGTGCTAAAATCGCACAATCTCTTGCAGACATTTTATTTTTCTCATCTGGAGTTGTCCCTTCTGGATGATGTCCTTTTAAATCATAGTTTGTTAAGCCTGTAGAGTTTACAAATTTATAATTTTTCATTCCAAACTCTTTTGACTTATCATTCATCATTTTTACGAAATCGGCTTCTTTTCCAGCCATTTCTTCAACTAAAGCAATTGTTGCACCATTTGCAGAGTAAATTGCCATTGCCTCATATAACTCTTTTACTGTATAAGAGCCACCATTTTCTAATGGAACGTTTGATAATGAGCGATCTTGTGAAATCTTATATGCATATTCAGAGATTTTAACTTTTTGATCCCATTTAAGTTTTCCTTTATCCACCGCTTCATGAACTAAGTATTCACTCATCATTTTTGTCATACTAGCAATTGCTAGTGATTCATCCGCATTTTTTTCATATAAAATTTTTCCGGAATTTGCTTCTACTAAAATTGCTGATCCTGCTTCTACGTCTAAAACAGGGACTGTTTCCGCTGATGCGCTCCCAGATGTAACAACTATGCTACAAAATAGTGTAAGCACTGTTACTATTACAATGAATTTTTTGTAAAACATACCTTTCAATTCTCTTACCTCCAATATCTTTGTACTCAAAAAAAACGTTATTCTAGCATAATCCCTATAAAAATAGATAGTTTTATCAAATTCTATATACATATAAGACGTTAGGATCGCTTTCATATATACCATCTCATCCAACACTTTTAGGCGCACCGATATTTTGTATCCCTACACGCATCCCTATTTTTCATACCTTTGTATTTTTCAAAATGATTGGTACTTTCATATTTTTTAGGATTACAATGAATAGACAATCTAAATAATGCGTTTGTTCCACATTTACAAAAAATAAAACCAGTGTATCCCGATTAAATATCGAGACACACTGGTTGCTAAACTTACTATCGTTTCTTCCATTATTCATATCAATGAACTCTCCCTCATTCTATTAATTATTTTATAAAAATAAAATAATTAACTTATCAGTATCATGCCTACTACAAATGACCTATTTGAATTATTAAATTAAAAAGTTTCTTAAGTTTTAAAAAAAAGCTTATGGAACCTTTCATTCCATAAGCCATTCTACATAATCGGATGTTCAACAATAAAGGATATCCAACCTTCTTTATATTCTGCATGTATATTACCATTATGAAGTTCAACAATTCTTTTTGAGATAGCAAGTCCCAGTCCATTTCCTTGATTATCTTTTCTTGCCTTATCACCTCTGAAAAATCTCTCAAATAATTTATTTGGATCGCTAACAGGTGGTTTCTCAGCTTTATTTGATACTTTCAAAATTGCCTTATTATCAATTACATCAAGACATATTGATAATTCGGATGGCTTCATGCTGTAATTTATCGCATTCATAAACAGATTTTCATAAACACGTACCATTTTTTCTACATCCATGAAAATAGGTATTGATTCTTCCGTTATTGATTTTTGAACAATTAAACTTTCCTTTTCAAATATAGGAGTGTATTCCCCAACTATTTGCTCCAATAAACCAGATAAATCAACTTCATTAAAGTTTAACTTGGCATCGTTGTCTGATAAACGGGTATACTCAAATAATTCATCAATTAGATATTTCAATCTCTGTGATTTTAAATAAGTGGTTTCGAGATATTCCTGTAATTGTGCTTTACTGTCGTATTGCCCTCTTTTTAATAAATCTACATAACCGATAATAGATGTCAATGGTGTGCGTAAGTCATGAGATACGTTGGTTATGAGTTCATTTTTTGTACGTTCCAATCGTCTTTCCTGTTCAAATGTATTCTCCAATTCCTTGGACATGTAATTAATATTTTGAGCAAGTTGAGTCAATTCGTCTTTTCCCTCGATCTCAATTGTCAAACCCAGTTTTCCATTAGCAATATCATTCACATTATCAGAAATGAGCTTCAAATATACTATTTTCTTTCGAACCAATATTAAAAAAATGATTATAAAAGTAAAGATCGCTAACGCGAATATAAGAAATGTAAGCATATTATTTTCAAATGCACTAAGATTATCAAAATAGTGATTTAGAGTTAATGGAATTATGATATATATAAAAGTGAGGATTGTTAAACCAAACGAAACAAAAAAACTAACTGCAACAGCACCAAGAAGTTTTATAATTATCTTATTTCTAAACCTAACCTTCTTCATATTTTGTACCCAATCCCCCAAATAGTTTTAATATAAATTGGATGTTTAGAATCTTCTTCAATTTTGTCTCTTATTTTTGTAATATGTACCATGACGGTATTATCCGATTTATAAAAAACCTCTTTCCAAACTGCTTCATATATTTTTGCAACACTCAGAACAATCCCTTTGTTACGAGCAAGTAGTTCGAGTATATCAAACTCTTTTGGAGTTAGCCTTACTTCCGTGCCTCTTATCCATACTTGACGTGTATCTGTATTTACAGTCAAATCACCAATTTCTAGTATTCTTTTATCATTATCTGCATTTGTATTATATTTTTTAAACCTTCTTAATTGGGATTTTACTCTAGCGATTAACTCCAACGGATTAAACGGTTTTGATAAATAATCATCGGCACCAGAGGCTAAACCCTGAATTTTGTCTATATCCTCTGATTTTGCAGAAAGCATAATAATAGGCATATTTCTTTCTTCCCTAATCTTCATACACGCTTCAATGCCATCCATATTTGGCATCATAACATCCAAAATAATAAGATCGAATCGCTTTTCTTCTAACAGTTCTAACGCTTCAATAGCATCTTCTGCCTTTTGAGTTTTCAGACCTTCATTTTCCAAATATACAGAGATAAGATTTCTAATCTCTTTATCATCATCAACAATAAGAATTTTTGACTCCATATAATTCCTCCACAATTTTCTCGTATTGAACAACTAAAGGCATAAGCATGTGGTACATTTTTATACGCCTTTTTGTAAACCTGTAATTGAAAGAACAAAAATAATATAATCAGTATAAAAGATAACGTCTTACAATTTTCTTTAGATCCATTTACAATTTATATTTTTTTCTTCATAAAATTTAACTTTTAATAAAAAATAATTGCTTTATGACTCCTTATTTTAATTAATTTTTTTATTACATCATTATTTTATATAACTTATAAAAAGAAAAAATATCCTCTTCAATACGATCTTAAAGGATATTCTTTTTCAAATCTCATTTTTTACTTGTTACTTATTTTCACCAGTTTTTCTCCTTGTTCTAAAAGTGTTTCATAGTCATTATTCTCTTTAATTTCTTTAATTTTATTTTCAATTGTGGGTGTATTATTTATATTAAAGTACGTATTTAATACTTCATATGGTGTCTTTCCTTGTTTGATTGTACTATCTTCAATAGCTTCTTTCCATGGTATATTTGCTTTATCCATGCTTAATTCAAGCGCTGAACCAGTCTCATATTTCATATTCCGTTCTAAAAACTTTGGAGATTCTGCCTGTCCATTAGCAATAAAGTTGAACGCCTCCATAAAAGTAACATGATATGGCTTCTGTTTCTTTGCAAGTACCATAAGATTTCCACCAGTTAACTTACTATATCGATACTCTAAGTATCGTGCTGAACCTTCTATCGCTTCCGTTTTTGTTTCTCCAATTAATTGAGGCCATTTTTTCAAGCGATAGTTACGTACAATTGTCCAATCATATAATACCTTATTAATACTTTCTGGGTTCGTATCAATCATCGCTTTATCTAATAACTTAAATTCTAATCCCATTAGCGCGTAATTTTCTTTATTAATCGGATATTCGTAAATAAACTCTCCACCATTTGCATCATATGTCCAATCTTTTTGTTTATAAGCATGAAAAGCTTCATGTAATAAGAAAGACGAAAAATCAAAATATAAATCTGGATTACTAAACATTTTAGGATAATATTTCAAATAAAATACATCCATATCGTTCATATTTATTGTCCCAAAGTTCCAAGGAATCCAGGTAGAAATTGTTCTAAAATCAAAACGAGTTAAGCGATAGACTTTAGGTAAATGCAGAGAATTGGGAACTTTTATTTCTTTTGCAAAAATACTATTTTCTAATCCCGTTACATTAACTGCATAAGCTTCTTGTCTAAAGAATCCCCCATCTTTATTACTACGTATTAGAACCAATGGCATTTTTTCGAAGCGATAATCTTCATCCCAAAGTTTATCACTCGATTCTTCGAAGCTCTTATAAATAGTAGATAATTCTTTTAACATGTTTTGATCTGTGTTATCTAAAGACTTAAACTCAGTATGATATGTTTTATTTAAAATTCTGCTTCCCAACATACTTCCTATAAATATTACTAATAAGATGAATATTACCTTTAAAAATTTTTTCAACATACACTCCTTTTCTAAAACGATAATCCTTATGATGAATAAGGTTTACAAGTTTTATTTTAATTAACACTTTTTTGGTGCAGGCCTAATTTAAAATAATAACTACAATAGATACCATGAATACAAGGTAGTTATTGTAGTTAACAATTTATATTGGATGATAATTCAATTTTATTGTAAGGGATAGTGCAATCGTTCCTACAAATGAGGATAAATTAGTACTCAATGTAGGAACGATGCTATCTGGCCCCTTCATTATTAAGATATAGAAAGAATAGTATTTTTCTCTTTTAATTGCTTATATATATCTTCTTGTAAGTTATAGATGAAATGCCCCCCTACTTGTATTTACTTTTCTTCTAACACTTTCTGCCGCTCATTGCTGCATATTTGTATCTCAAATTCATTTTCTATTTTGCTTACATAGTATTTTTTCATTTCAGCATAACGGAGGGCAATTATGTCAATATTTAGTATACATAATATTATTACATTAACCTTCTTTCGGAAGTACAATTCTTTTGTACAATTGAACTGTAATCAAATAGTAAATCGAGTAAATCACTACGAAAATAATAATTGGTAGCCAAATACGAAAGTACGGATCAGCCAAAAGAACGCTGAACATGTTCATACCAACTAATATGTGAACAATACCCACAATTGCTGGGACTAAAAATACGAAGAATAACTCCTTATAAATCGATTGTATTAATAACTCCCGGCGAACACCGATTTTACGAAGCATTTGGTAACGTGTACTATCTTTGGATGCACCAGATAGAATTTTAAACATTAAGCAGCTTGCCATCATTGCTAAAAATGCAACACCAACGAAAAAACCCATAAACATTAGTCCGCTGGCAAAATCATGACTCACAATATACGCTTGATACTTACTATCCAATTCTTCCGCTTTTACATTTTTATATTTTGCTATCTGTAATTCATCAAGTTTTTTCCATTCTTTTATGTATGATCCAAAATCATCTGTTTTCCCCATAAACACAGTACTTTCTTTACCCTTCAACTCATCGTAGATGTTTTGATCTACAATTTTTATTTCATAATCAGGATACACATAATTTGACTGGATCGTTCTGAAAGCCTGGATCCATTGTTTTGTGTTCATCTCTCCTTTAACCCACTTTATTGAAAATGCACCAATGGGTATTTCCTCTGAAACTTTCTCTATTTTCATACCTTGCAGGAAAGGGCGATTTTTTTCTAAATCTTCTTTAAGATAATAAACATACTTATCATCCACTTTGTAATGATATTCAAGTTTTTCTTGAAATAAGATACTATCCAAAATTGTCTTTTCTTCTGCTGTTGGATTATGAATGACTGAATCGTAAATTCGCATTTGATTTGTCATGTTTAAGATGTTGTTTTTAAATGCCATACCACAAGCAATTCCACCAGCACCAAGAGCCACTAAGATTGCTACTGTTGCAAGCACATTTGTTAGACCATTAATGCGGAAATTTAATTGTGCAAAAGTAAAAGCATTTAGGCCTTTTTCACTATGCTTTTTATTACTCTTTAGCTTGTTAATCATAACTGGGAGAAGTGATCCAAATATAAGGTAAGTACCAACGGTTGCTGTGATTAATCCAACTGCCATTAAACCCAGACCAATTAGCGGATTTGCATATGACATATAGATCAGTGATGCATAACCAATACCCAATAAAAGAATACCAAGAAATGCAACTACAACGGTCATTTTTCCTTTTACGGCGACACGTTCTGTTTGTGCATCTGCATGTACAAGTTGCAGTACAGAAATACGCGATAATTTAATACTATTCATAATTGCTGATAATATAAATAGTGCAAAGAAGAAGACGCAAGTAATAATTATTGATGGCAGATAAAATGCTTTATAACCTTCACCAGCAAATTCGAGTTGTTTCATTAATAGGTGACCGATACCTTCTGCAAGTCCTACACCAACTGTAATACCGATTGCAAGAGACGCAGCGCCTAATACGATTGTTTCGATAAACATAAGTAAGGTAACTTTATGCTTTTTTGCTCCTAACATCATATACATACCAAATTCTTTTTGACGAAGAGCTGATAAGAAAGAATTTGCATATAAAATATAGAAAAATGTGATAACCGCTAACAAAAAGGAACCAATTTTAAATACAGACACAATATCCCTAATAGAAGAGTTAGATTCAAGGAACGTTTTATTGGATGCTAGCGTTTGAAACATATAAAAAGTTGAAATGGAGACAATAAGACCAACAAGTAAAACAATGTAATCTTGCAAATTACTTTTTAGGCCTGACATAGAAAGTTTAAATAACATGATTGAACTTCCTTCCTTACGCTTTTTGTGTGCCTAAGTTTGCAAGCACGTCTAAAATTTCTTTATAGAATTCTTCATGGGTACCACCGCGATGAATTTCTTTATATACCTCACCATCTTGAATGAATAAAATACGCTGACAGTAACTTGCGCTGTAAGGATCATGCGTAACCATCATAATGGATACACCTTGCTCTTTATTTAAACCTGTCATGGCATTAAGTAAACTTGTTGCATTTTTAGAATCAAGAGCTCCTGTTGGCTCGTCCCCTAAAATAATTGCAGGATCATGCACTAAAGCACGCGCTGCTGCTGAACGCTGTTTCTGCCCACCAGATACTTCAGATGGATATTTTTGAAGTATTGCTGAGATTCCTAACATATCAGCTACCTTCTCTACTTTCGGCCCAATTTTGCGTGATGGGACACCTTGAAGAGATAATGGAAGTGCAATGTTTTCGTAAATAGATAAATTCTCTAATAAATTAAAGTCTTGGAAAATGAATCCTAACTTTTGCGAACGGAAATCAGAAAGCTCACCTTGCTTCATTTTCGTAATATCCGTTCCTGCAATTTCAATAACGCCATCTGTCGCTTTATCAAGAGTCGAAATTACATTTAATAATGTTGTTTTGCCAGAACCAGATGGCCCCATAATTCCTACAAACTCCCCCTCTTGAATCGAAAATGAAACACCTTTTAATGCGTATGATTCATTCTCACCTTTTTTACCGTACACTTTTTGAATGTTTTTTATGTCTACGACTGGTTTTATCATATATATCCTCCTACGTTTCTATGATTGATAAGCTACTGTTTGGGTTGTTTCTTTTTCGTTTCCACTTGCAATGCCCCATCTGTAAAAGTATTAAACTTGCACCCCACTAATATATATCTTTTTACTTTTTAAAATAATAAGTCCTTTCATATTTTTGCAATACATAAAAATAGATATCAAGCCGGATAAATAGTATTTAATTTGGACATCCATTTTTAGGAATACACGTAATAGACAATCTAAGTAATAAATTTGTTCCTATTTAGATAAGAAAGCATTAGGTATTTTGTTAAGAAAACAAAATGAATTGCATAAAAAAAAACCTTTTCGCTATCTCAAAAATAGAATCATTGCTGCAGATTTTATAAACTATATAATGCCCAGCTTATGCATAAGTGCAAATGTTGCTGTCCACCAAATACTTCAGGTGAATACTTTTGGAATATCGCTGAAATTTCTAATATATGTGCTAGCTTTTTTCTACTTCCTAGCAAATACTTCGTGATGGAAAACCTTGAAGGGAAAATGAAGAAACAATTTTGTTCAATCATTTGAATTATAAATAAAACATATTAAGAACCACTGGTTATATTTCTTAATTTTTCTTAAGATAATTTATAAAAACTAGACCATAACAGAGTGATTATTTCTAGTACAAATAATAAAAAACTACACCCTATTTAGGATGTAGTTTTTCTAACTGATTTATTTATTTTTCACTTCATTGTTATAAAAAGCAAATAATGGTTCAATGGATGAACTAGATAAAAGCGGCATTGCCTTCTCAACTAATTCTCTATCCCAATCAAACCAACGCATTTCCATTAGCATATTCATTTCTGTATCAGTGAATCGTTTCTTTATTTCCTTAGCAGGATTTCCACCAACTATTGTATACGGCGGAACATCTTTACTTACGACAGATCCTGCTGCAACGATTGCACCTTCACCGATTGTAACGCCAGGCATTATTATAGCATTCATTCCAATCCAAGCATCACTTTTAATGACTGTATCACCCTTCGGTTCATATGAATATTCAATTTGCTCAGCGAATGGATATACTGTAATCCATTCTGAGTGATGATTATGATTACCACCCATTAAAATGATTACTCCACTCGCAATACAAACATAGTTCCCAATAATGAGTTTATCAAGATGCCATCCCATCTGTTCAATTGGATTGAACAGCGCTCGGGACTTAGCATCCCCCCACAAATACCTTACACAGCCATCTTCAAAATTTTGATGACCATAATAACCTGAATAATAGGAGTACTCTCCTACCTCAATAAGTGGATTTGTTACTATATCTTTTATATACTTTGTTTCTGACCAATGATTAAATAATGGATGCTTCATAACTTTATTCCTCGCTTCTAAGTATTATATATTTTGCTATTTACTTAGAAGCTTACTACGACTGCTACATTTTTTAGCTTTCTCAAACGACGAATCATTATATTCAAGCCTTTCTTTTATAATAAAAAAATCATAACGTGATAAATTACATAAGTCAAATTGTAAAATTATGTACTGAAACTTAAAGAATGAATTAAAATTTCAGCATTAAAACAATCGAGTTTTCAAATAACAAATCCCAATTACATATAATACAGATTTCTTAGCTATACATCTCGCTTCTTTCTTATATTAGCCTTAACTCCCCCGATATAGTTTTATTATTTATTAATTAATTTGTCTGATAAATCAATAAATGTTAATATGATTATAGAAGATATTATCATCCATTAGATTTCACAGCTAGTTTTTCACAAAAACGATTTCTGAATCCTTAAGTAAATAGGAGGTTTAGAACATGAAACTTTTAAGGCAATCAACAATTATTGGTGCATTGACTGTTGGAGGATTTTTATTTTCGAATACAATTGGTACGCTCCCACCTGTGTCTGCTGAATCGCAACTTACACAAAAAGAATCACGATTTTTAGATAATTGGCGGTGGCAAAGCTATTTTTTATTACATCATAATGCAGATTTTATAGAAGAGTTAGCAGTTGGTGACTTAAAACATGGAGATACATTCGATGTTACTATATATACTGGTGGTAAAGATACTGGTATTGTAAAAATATATCAATTGAGTGGAAATGAAGATGATGAAATAAACTTGCATAGATATAAAACGATTTATGACTCAGGTTTAAAACATAATTATGGTAGATTTGTAACACCTATTACTAAGGCTTATAATCCAGGAACATATGTAGCTGTTATGAAACTTGGAGAAAATTATTATTATGGGGGCAGCTTTAAAATCTCAAAATAATTTACGTTTATCTCACCAGTAAATAAATATTGGATACTATTTTTTTAAACAAAAACCATTTTCAAAGCTCCTCTACCTTATATAAGATAGAGGAGCTTTTTGATTGTTTGCCCTTTTTAAGGTTTAAAAAATTCTTACTTTCTTTATAAATTAGCATTTTTATTCAATAACTGTTTCCACTTCTATAAGTTTTACCATTCAATATGCAATATTGCATATTCTATATGTTTACTCTTTAAAAATGCGATAATTTATTTATACTAATTTATAAAATTAATATTGAAAGGAGAATATTACATGTCTTTCTTTTCTTGGTCTCCTCTTATTTTCTTAATAGTTGTTGCAATTATCATTTCTATTCAAAAGGCTAAGAAACAATAATGTATTATTTGGAGGTGTAATAATGTCATTTGCAGCATGGAGTGCAATTTTTATGACTTTAATCGGAGCAATATCAGGATCAATCTTTGGTACAATCTCCTCTAGAAATAAGAACAAAACTATCAACAAAAAACTCATAATAAAGATCAATACAAAAAAGTAGCCTATAAAGTTTTATAGGCTACTTTTCATTTCATCAATATTATTTAGCTAATTCTTTCGTACCCTTCATTACATCAATAAAGAATCCCCAGTTATTCACAACAGAAGAAATACTAATATGTTCATCTGGAGTATGAACGTTGAAAATATCTGGACCGAATGCAATTGCATCTAAGTCAGGCATCTTTTGAACGAATGCACTACATTCAATACCTGCGTGTACAGCGAAGATTTCAGCATCTTTATTGTATTTTTCTTGATGCACTTTTTCAAATAAATTACGAATTTGTGAATTCGGATTGTATGGCCATTCTGGATACTCTGACTCTATTTCAAATGTTGCACCAACTAATTCGGCAATACATTTAATTTCATCTGCAACATGTTGTTTTAAACTACTTACAGAACTTCTCACTTCGTTACGTAATTTAATTTCATCTTGTAACGTTTCAATAACGCCTAAATTTGTTGAACTTTCTACTAATCCTTTAATATCCATGCTCATACTTTGAATGCCGTTTGGAATTAAGAATAATGATGAAATAAGTTGCTTTTGTATCTCTTTAGCAAATACTTTTTCTACTTTCTCATCCAATTTTGTAAGTGTAACGTGGACATCTGGATCAACAGCACGCATTTCTTCTTGTAATACTCTTGTCCAAGATTCTAGTTTTTCTTCTACCTTCTCTACATCTTTTGTACGTAATACAATTGTAGCTACACTTTCACGCGGAATTGCATTTGTTTTTAATCCGCCGTGAACTTCACTTATATCAAATTGAATATTTACTGATAAATCATGTAATACTCGTCCTAATACTTTGTTCGCATTACCGCGTTGTTTATCAATTTCCATACCAGAATGTCCGCCTTTTAGACCACCAACATATAGACGGTATGCATCCATATTCGCTGGCGCTTCATCCCAAATCACTGAAATTGTTTCAACAGCTTTCGCACCACCTGCGCTACTTACAAGTAATTTATGATCTTCTTCAGAATCAATATTAATAAAGATTTTTCCTTCAAAATGATTTGGGTCAACAGCGAAAGCCCCGCCCATTGTCGTTTCTTCTTCAGTAGTAATAACGACTTCAAGTGCTGGATGCGGAATATCTTTTGAATCTAATAATGCCATTGCATATGCAACAGCAATACCGTTATCAGCACCTAACGTTGTTTGATTTGCATATAACATATCCCCAATAATTCGTAATTCAATTGGATCTTTTTCAAAATCATGTACGGTTGCTTGGTTTTTTTCACATACCATATCCATATGACCTTGAATGATTATAGCTGGTACATTTTCATAGCCAGCAGTTGCGTCTTTTTTAATAATGACATTCATTGCTTCATCTTGAATCACTTCTAAGTTACGCTCTTTTGCAAAGCCAACTAAATAATCACTAATTTCCTTTTCATTACCCGATCCTCTAGGAATCTTTGAAATTTCTGCAAAATGATAAAATACAGGGTGCTTTGTTAATTGTTCTAAAGTAGAATACATTTTTAAGCTCCTCTCAAAATGACAAAATAATATGTAAGTCTTCTATCATTATAGCATGATTCGTTACTTTCCCTTTCTATTTCATACCTTAAAATCCATTCGTTAACTATTTAATCGTATAAAAAAAGAGAAAGAAAATGCACTATGCATTTTCTTTCTCTTTTTTTGCTTTCATATATTTTGAAGTACTATTATTCATTAATTTCTCTAACCGATTTATATTTTCCGTTAATGCACCTTTCACAAGAGAGAAATCTGTATTTGATTCTTCTTTTTTTGCTTTAAAAAACGAAGACTTTTGTACATTGACTTCAGCCATCTCTTCTCCCCCTTTTCAAAAAGATACAATCTTCTATTTATATTATATAGAAAATGTAGAAAGAGTGTACACTTATGATTTTCTTTTTAATTCTTCTTCTAATTCTTCTACTTGCTGCAAAGTATCTCCTTTTATTAAAGAGAAATCTGTTGTATCTTCATTGTCTTCTTTAAAAAAATCATTGTCATAATCTTTTACCACTACGATCACCTCTACATGCTAGTGTAGGAATGATTGTCCAATTTTATTCAACTTTGTTGGATTTTGTTTTTAATTTATGTATAGAAGAAAAGGACAGAAAAAGATTCTGTCCTTATTTACTAAAATAACTATGATGTATTGTTAAATTATATACATTTTCAAAATCCCGATCTTGCAGGTTATTTTTCTTTCCATCAATAATAATGAAAACGTCACTTACTATTTTTGCTGGTATAATCCCGACATTTTCTACTTGCACCGCTTTCTGCTCATTCAATTGCTCGATATGTTCTAACGGAACGATAATACTAAATTGCGAGCGAATACCACGAAAGTTTGTATTTAATTCCTTCGCGGCTTCAAAAACAACAATTTTCGCACCAATCTTTTCCCCATATGAATCTAAAAATGCATTTAAGCTCTTTGTATATTCCTCTTCCGTATGCCATTCCATCGTACCAAATACTGATGGATTAACATTTTGAATAATTGTCGTGTATATTTCTCCTCTCGCTTTAGATGCAATTAATGATCGTTTTATTGATTGAACTGTCTTGCCAATATCGCTAAATTTCGCACCCCATATTTCTGAAATGTTAGGTGTTAAAATGAACGCAATATCAACAAAAATAACCATTGCAGTAAACATCAAAAGATTTTTCCAGAGGGTTAAATCGATTCCTTTTATCATGAAATACACAGTGACAGATATGATAAACAAACCATACCAAGTCTTTCTAATACGCTGCTTTTTCTCCTCGTACAACTCCTCATTTTTCCAATAAAAGAAAACAAGGACTACAAAGACAATCACTAAAACAAATAAGCCAATTCGAATGTTAGAGATCATTAATCACATCACCCTCCATTCAAAAACTACTCACGATATCATTACATGCGCAAGCTGCTCTCTTTATGACAAAAGACGTGGACAAGCTTCTAAATTTAGCTACATCGCATATATATTAGAAGGTGCCACGTCTTTTATCATGAATCTACATTGTATATGTAGACAAGCATGCGTTTCAAATTTTCATGTTAAAAAGAAATATGTTTTGGAATTTCCCCTTCAGGTACTTCTCCATCCATACTTAAGTAATAATGACGAATCGGATGTAAATCATCGTCTAATTCATAAACAAGTGGTATGCTCGTTGGAATATTTAATGAAACAACACCATCGCTTGAAAGGTTATCTAAGTATTTCACTAGCGAACGAATCGTATTACCATGCGATGAAATAATTACCTTTTCACCATTTTTTAATGATGGCGCAATTTCTGAATGCCAATAATCAAGTACTCTTTTCTCCGTATCCACTAAACATTCTGTCAATGGAAACTCACCTTTTTTAAGTGCTTTATATCTAGGGTCATTCATTTCATATCTAGGATCATCCTCAGTAAGAGCAGGTGGTCTTACATCAATACTTCTTCTCCAAATATGAACTTGCTCCTCACCATATTTTCTCGCAGTTTCATCTTTATTCAATCCTTGCAGTGCTCCGTAATGTCTTTCGTTTAATTTCCACGATTTATGTATAGGCACCCAAGTAAGATCCATTTCATGTAGGACTATCCATAAAGTCCGAATTGCTCGTTTTAATACAGATGTATAAGCAACATCAAAAGTATATCCGTTTTCCTTTAATATTGCTCCTGCTTCTCTCGCTTCACTTAGTCCATTCTCTGATAAATCTACATCTGTCCAACCAGTAAAGCGATTTTCAAGATTCCATAAACTTTGTCCGTGACGAATAAGTACAAGTTTTATCATAATAATTCCCCTCTCGGAAATGTGAATTTTATTGTTCCATTGCGTACACGTATAAAGTATCTAGTAATGTATCTTTTTATCCATTCACTCTACGATCAATCCATAGTTGCCATATGTACGGATAAAATTTTTTCTTTTTCAAACTATAAAGAAAGGCCTATTTCTCATTATTTTTGATCAACTGGAATTTCTCTTTTCGATATCCATGCATCATGACCTGAACGGCTATTTGCCATTTCATTCATAACTTGATGCCAATTTTCTTCGCACGATTCACCAAATTTTGAAAAAATGGTACCCATTTGTTGTCTTTGTACATCGCTCAGTTTTTTCTCTAAATCGGCACCTTTTTCTGTTAATGATAACTGTTTCACACGACGGTCATGTGTAGCTTCATTACTCTCAATTAAACCCTTTTCCACAAGTTGTCGTAGTGGTCCGTGTAGAGCCTGTTTACTTATTTCTAGCAGTGATAATAACTCATTTACACTTATCCCTGGAAAACGTGCGATAAAAAATAAAATTCGGTGATGTACTCGTTGTATGCCATATTCTTTTATAATTTCATCTGGCTTTTCAGTAAATGTTTTATATGCAAAGTAAAATAATGCTAATGCTTCATTCATCTGTTCTTCTTTATGTTGTGTCATCTACTTTCCCCCTGTATGTAAATTATACCACAATCCAGTAATCAATATTTTAATGAACGCATTGGAACTTCTTTAGTCTATTGAAACATTCATTGCATAATTAGGAGATGATTCATTTGAAAAAACAATATACTGTAAGTACATATTTATTGGATAGACTACACGAATTAGGAATTGAACATATATTTGGGGTTCCTGGTGATTATAATCTGGCCTTTTTAGATGATGTGGTAGCACATGAAAATTTAAAGTGGATTGGCAATTGTAATGAATTAAATGCTGCATATGCTGCAGATGGGTACGCTCGCATAAAAGGAATCGCTGCTCTTATTACTACTTTCGGTGTCGGAGAATTAAGCGCCATTAACGGTGTTGCTGGGTCATACGCAGAAAACGTATCAGTTATAAAAATCACGGGGACACCACCAACAACAGTAATGGAAAATGGAGCACTCGTTCATCATACGTTAGGTGATGGAAAGTTCGATCACTTTTCCAATATGTATCGGGAAATTACAGTAGCACAAACAAATTTAACTCCTGAGCATGCCGCTGAGGAAATTGACCGAGTACTCCGTGCATGTTGGAATGAAAAACGTCCAGTTCATATTAATTTACCGATCGATGTATATAATAAACCAATTAATAAACCTACGGAACCAATCTTAAATCATCCAATAGTAAGTAATAAAGACGCATTAGATAAAATGCTTCTACATGCAACTTCAAAAATTAATAGTGCCAAAAAACCTGTTATTTTAGCTGATTTTGAAGTGGATCGTTTCCATATGGAAGAATATTTGTATCAATTCGTAGAAAAAACAGGGTTTCCTATCGCAACGTTAAGTATGGGAAAAGGAATATTCTCTGAAAAACAACCTCAATTTATAGGCGTTTATACTGGTGATGTAAGTTCTCCGTACTTGCGAAAAAGAATTGATGCATCTGATTGTATTATTAGTATTGGTGTGAAGTTAACTGATACTATTACAGGCGGCTTCACACAAGGTTTTACGAAAGAGCAAGTTATAGAAATCCATCCCTATACTGTGAAAATTATAGATAAAACATATGGACCAGTTGTAATGAAAGATGTTTTAGAACAATTAAGTGATTTAATCGAACATCGCATAGAGGAAACACTTGAAATTAAGCCCTTTATTTCAGAATCACTATCTATGACAGAAGAGTTCAATCCAAAAGCTCAAATGGTTACACAAAAACGTTTTTGGCAACAAATATACCATTTCTTACAAGAAAACGATGTTTTAATTGCAGAGCAAGGAACACCTTTCTTTGGTAGTTCCGCTATCCCTTTACCTAACAACACTACATATGTAGCGCAACCATTATGGGGATCGATCGGCTATACATTACCTGCTCTACTTGGTACACAGCTTGCTGATTTATCGAGGCGGAACATTTTAATTATTGGTGATGGTTCTTTCCAATTCACTGTTCAAGAGTTATCGACTATACTACGTCAAAATTTAAAACCGATTATATTTTTAATCAATAACAATGGATATACTGTTGAACGTGCAATTCACGGCCAAAACGAACCGTATAATGACATACAAATGTGGGATTACACGAAACTAGCGAACGTATTCGGATCGAAAGAAAAAAGTCTAACATGTAAAGTGGAAAATGAAACAGAGTTAGCAGAAGTCTTAACGAAAGTAACTTTTAATAAGGATCAGCTTATCTTTGTTGAAGTTGTAATGAGCCAAGGGGATCAGCCAGAATTGTTAGCTAAACTGGGCAAAAGATTCGGCCAGCAAAATTCTTAATATAAAAAGCATAACCTAATTATACAATTGATAGTGTAACACTTGTTTTGAGAATAGTTTTGACACTCAAAATACATAAGGAATAGGATGGAAAGCGCCATCCTTTTCCTTATGTATACTATTTTAAGAACCTTCTTCGACTAATACCCCTTGTGACAAGTCAAAATTCTTAATCCATCTTTAACTTTATAGCTTTTGTAGCAATAAAGGTTTTAATATGCTTATCTAATATCCTTGTTCCACCAAAATCATCCTCATAAAAGCCTGTTATAACAAAACCAGCTTCAATTTGGCCTTGGATTTGGTCTTCTAGAGTATGCGCATATTCTATTGTTTGATTTGAATTGATGTAATCTTGAACTTCATCCTTTGGTAAATAATCCAATGTTGATGAAGGAATTGAATGTTTAACATCAAGAATACCTTTTTGTTCTTGGTTATCATCAAAAATCCATAGTAACGGATTTGTAAATCCAGAAATAAGAATGCCTTTATTCTTTAAAACCCTGGAAACTTCATTCCATACAAGATGAATATCTTTTACAAACAAATTAGAAACAGGATTTACAACAATATCAAAATATTCCTCCTCAAAATCACTCAGGTCTGACATATCTCCTTGTACTGTTTTTAAAGTTAAACCATCCCGCTGTGCTACCTTTTCATCTTGTTCCAATTGCTTCTTAGATATATCAGTAACTGTTACATCTGCTCCAGCAGCAGCTAGAACCGGTGCTTGTTGTCCTCCACCTGATGCTAAGCAAAGTATCTTTAATCCATCTAATGACTTTGGAAACCAATCTCTAGGAACTACTTTTTCCGTAGTCACTGTAATCTCCCATTCGCCTGATTTACTTTTTTCAATAACCTCACTACTTACAGGCTTCGTGTATCTAGCCCCTTCTTCAACCTTCTTATCCCATGCATTACTGTTTTGTTGTGTCGTATCCATTATGATTATTCCTCCTAAAGATATAGTTGCAATTTAATTGTAAGATTATTAGCTATGTATACATTCCCTTTTTCTATTAACCTACCAGATAGTAAATACATAGTTGTCTATATTTATTTTAACAAATAAACAAGTAAAACTGTTTAAAAATTCTAAATAAGCAAGAAATTCGACGACTATTCAATTCATTTAGAATAAACGATATTAATTAACAATCTCCAAAATGACATGTCAATAAAAAAGGCGTCCAAACCTGTTGAAAGTTGGAACGCCTTCTTTATTAGTATTTAATTTTTCAAGCTCTTAACTGCATCCATTAAGCAAATAAGCTACACTTTTTCTTTTTTATTCAGCAAGCGTTAACTGCCAAGACACACCATACTTATCATTTAACCAGCCAAATTTTTTACTAAATGGATAGGCACCTAGAGGCATAAGAATTGCTCCATCCTGCGCTAGTTTATGAAAGACCGTTTCAATTTCTTCTTCCGTCTCGCAGGTTACATAAAGAGACATAGCTGGAGTAAATGTAAAATCATGCTTTACATAACTATCGATACACATAAACTCTTGGCCATTTAACGTAAAAGTCGCATGAATGACAGAGCCCTCTTTACCAGGTCCATTTTCATCATAGCGAGAAATATTTACAATTTCTGATTGATCAAATAGCGACGTATAAAAGTTCATCGCTTCCTCAGCTTTGCCCTCAAACATTAAAAACGTAGTAATTTTTTGATTTGTGTTACTCATATGGACACAACCCCTTGTTATGTATTTATGTAAAACATACATCGGCTAATAAAAACCGAACGTACATTCCTATAAATGTATTGTCTATAAAAACGATGAGTTTGTCAATTATCTACATTATTATTTCTTCTTAAATAATGCTGTCCAAAGAAATGATTCTCCAAACATAGTATTTGGTTGTTCCATATGCTTCATCTTTCTAATTTCAATCACTTCAAATCCCTTAAATATCTCTCTTAATTTTTCTTCCGAATAAGCAAGACCACCTTGTAGACTCCATCCTCTATATACGTCCCAATCTGTTATTTCTGATCCATTTCGCTCATCTAAATCGCCTGCTGCAAAACATGTTACTCCAAAATAACCACCTGATTTCAACGCGTTTTTAATTAAATCCACATAATGTATCCTTCTATGTGGTGGAATATGATGTAAACAGCCCGAATCGTATACAAAATCAAAATCATTTTGATCCTCTAAATTAAAAATCGAATCACAAATAAAATCAATTTCTATTCCTTTTGCTAATGCCCTCTCTTTCGCCCAATTAATGCCCTCTATAGATAAATCCACCGCGGTTACATCAAACCCTTCAGTCGCTAAATAAATAGCATTTCTTCCTGGACCACATCCAAGCTCCAGCACTTTCCCTTTGGAAACCCATCCTGTTACTATATATGAAACTAGATTTTCATCTGGAACATTTTCAAAAAACGGAACATCTTTTTCTCTATTCGCATAAAATTCATTCCAAAATGGTTCTGCCGGTCTTAATAAGGAATCAAGCATTTTAATAATATCTTCTTGCGTGTACAACGTTTCATTTTTCATTTGTAGCCCTCCAAATTCTAATAGTCAGAAAATTATTATATATCTTTTTGAACTTTCAAACAAAGAAAAAACTCCTACATTCAATAGGAGTTCTTTCTTTAAAATCCAAGTATAGCTAACCAGTTTAACAGCTTCTCTTCTCGCGCCTTTAAATCATCGTTCCTAAGCTTACCTAACTGTATATCACTAATAATTTCTCCGTCCGCCATAAAAAGAACTCTTTCTGTTTTCGCTGCTACTTTTACATCATGTGTCACTAACATAATAGTCGTTCCATCACGATTAATATTTAATAATATTTGCATTACCTCTTCTGTTGATTTTAAATTTAGAGCACCAGTTGGCTCATCAGCAAAAATAACATTTGGATTATTGATAAGTGCTCTACAAATAGAAACTCTTTGTAATTGCCCTCCAGATGCTTCGGTTATATAATGGGATGCTATATCACTTATCCCCATTTTCCCCATTAGCTCCAGAGCACGTTGATTTACTATTTTCTTACTCTCACATTTCGCTAAATATGCTGACAAGATGATATTATCAAATAGATTCAAGTTTCTAAGAAGGTTACTCTGTTGAAAAATAAATCCTATTTCAGTAAGGCGCAATTTGGCTAACGCTTCTTCTTTCATGCATGATATTTCGTTATCATCAACTTTCACACTTCCTGATGACATTTGATCCATTCCACTAATATTATATAGTAACGTTGATTTCCCAGAACCAGAAGGGCCCATGACCGATACAAATTCTCCTTCATAAATTTCTAAATCTATATTTTTTAACACGTGATAATTTGCGTTTCCATCTATTGAATATGTTTTGTTTAACTGCTTTACTTCTAAAATTTTTTTCACGTTACAACCCCTACTCCCCATTTCGTTTTAATTCGTTTGTTTGTTTCATAGTAAAACTACTGAAAAGTGTTGTTGCAGCCACAGATATAAATAAAATAGCTGGACATATTATATAAGAAACGATAGGGTTTACGACAAACTTTATATGAACCGCTCCCATAAATGAGCCTAACCAACTTACTAACATTTCACCAAACGTAGCAGCTAGTAATGTCCCTGTTACAATGCCTATTAATACAATGACAATAGAACGAGTTATATACTGTATACGAATATCTTTGTAAGAAAAGCCTATACTTTTCATAATTAATATTTGCGAAGAGTCTTTTGCCAATAACATTTTAAAAAACATTGCAGTAATTAAAACTGATATCAATATTGCAATTAAAATTGCAACTTGAGTCACGAATCTTAATTGTTTAATTGTCTCTCCTAAAGTTTGCGTTAAATAATCATCTGTATCTGTTATTTTTGCAGAACTAAAATTATGTTTATACTCCTTCACTTTTTCTGGTAAATTCACAGTAGGCTTTATATCTACATTTACTACATACCATAATATATTTTCGCTATTATAAGGGAAGCTGGCTTTAGCTGTTTTCCCGCCATTTGTTACATCTTGATATATCCCACTAATAGTTAGTACTCTTTCTTTTCCTTCTACAAATAAAACGATTTCATCCCCTACATTCTTTTTTAATTCATTTGCGTTCATATAAGAAAAGGCAATTTCATTTTCATTTTTTGGTGCCATACCTTGCATATAGTCTACTGGAAATTGAGTGAAGTCTCCCACTTCCACATTTAAGTTTTCATGTGTACCATCAGCGGTCACCATTTTAAATGTACTCGTTACAAATGCTGCATATTTTTCTACTTCATCATCATTTCGTAAATATGAAATTACATCCTTAAATCGTTTCTCTATATTTTCAGTTTGCTGTAAATCTATTCGAATATCACTTTTTCCCGTTCCCATATAATTAACAAACTTCGGCGACTGAATCGTATACAAAAAGTTAACAGGTACAACAATCATGAACACGGCTATGATTAAAACGATACTTAATACGCGATATAACTTAAATCGTTTTACTACATCTTGTATACCAATAAATATATTTATATTTGTAATCTTAGTTTGAGAAAGAGAAAAAGAACTTTTCACCTTCCTCTTTCCTAGATTATCTCTTGATCGTAAAGCATCTATTGCTGTAATTCTCCTGAAATTCCGCAAAATGAGACGACAGAAAAGGATAACAGCTAGAAATAACAAAGTTGTGATTATTAATGGTACAACAAAATGTAAAGCACTTGTATTTGCTGTCCCCATATAAAGTGAGATATTAGCGGTAAATATTTTTGTAACAAATAATGAAAGAATATATCCACATATACATCCGCTAGCAGCAATAACAACATATTTTGTTACATATAATTTTTGAATCTCTTTACTTGTAATACCGATAGTTTTCATAACACCTATCTCCCGATAATCTTCTTCCATTGAAGTCATAATCGTAAATCTAATACATAAAATTGCGATTAACATTAATAATGCACTTATTATGATAAGTACTGCAGCTATTATTCCATCTGTTAATGAATTGAGTGTTTTAAAGAGTGAATACGTAATAGAGGGACCTTTTTGAGGTAAGTTCGATGATTCGTATAGATTTTCAAATTCATTTATTTTATTTACATCTGTTAGCTGGAATTCAATAAGATATTCACTTTCTCCAAAATTCCCCTTTATTCTTTCGAAGTCTTCATCACTTATTACAAATCGTTTTGAACTAACGATTGATGGGTTCATTTGAACATCACGAACAAATGACGAAATAGTCAATTCTAGTTCATTATTATTTTTAACAACCCATATTTTATCTCCAATACGCAAATTATATTTTTGCATATAATAAATGGGTACACCTATTTCCCCTTTCCTAACATCGACCACTTCATTATTTAGATTTAATAAAAAATCAAACTTACTATTTTGTTTAACGAAGCTAATGTCCATTACACTATTATGTTCCGCTTCATTTTTCTTCTTTATAAAAATGTTAGACCCGTCAATTTGAATCATCTCAGCCGTTTGCTGTTTTTTTACAAAAGGAGTTTTCGCTACAAATGAATCGATTGACTTTTGATTTAATTCTCCGGCATGCATTTGTACGAAGTGCGGCGCGTTTGATACTTTAAACAATTTCTCCATTGAGTTCAATAGATTTATAACATTACTTGAAGCACTAGCCATTAAAAGACTTGATAGCATGATAAACATAAATAAAATGGTAATTATCATTTTATTTTGAGAGAAATCTCTTTTTAACATTCTCCTAATCATATGAAGCTAGTTCCCTTCATTCCATAGTATTTTCTTCGTCACTATCGCTATTATTATCATTATGAAACTAATAGCTAATATAGGTAAATAAATGTTCATATTGAATTCTTCAAACATAAAACCATAAATAACTTGCCCAATCGGTGCCATACATTGAGATACCGCTGTTATAATTGCCATTACTTTTCCTAGATTTTCATTTGGTGTTTTCTTTTGGACTACAGTAATTACATAGATGGATACAATTGTCATGATTATTGCAATTAGAATAGAAGAAAGTATAAAGAGGATAAATGGTGGGTAGTGTCCTAAATTAAGAATAAATGGTGTGACTGATAACGCTACTGGTATTACTAATAGAGCTATAATAAGCATCCAATAATATAATGTTTTCATCTGTAACTTTTTAGCAAAGAAACCGATTGACAATGCACCTAGTATGGTTGCAAAATCAATTAACCCCATCCCAATTCCATACATCGTATCGCTACTCTGCATAGTTACTCGTAAAATAATAGGTCCTCCAACAACAAATAACGGTGTCAAAATTAAGTTTAGTAAAGCTGCAAGTAACATAGCCTTCAAAATAAATGGCTGTTTTAAAACATATATAAAACCTTCTTTCGTATCCTTTACAATTGTCGGTATGATATGGCTTTCTTGCGCTCTTTTTATAAAAGGTATTGTAATAAATATTTCTAAAATCGCAGATAAAAAGAAAGCGAAGCAACTTATTATTACGAGCATTTTCAAACCAATTATGCCGTACAATATTCCACCTAATACAGGCGCAACTATATTAGATAGTGCTTGCACACCATTTACGATACCGTTCGATTGTTCTAACTTTTTTTCAGGAACTAATTGCGGAATACTTGCTATTACAACCGGTACGTACATTGCACTAATGACCGCTAGTAAAAACATTATTGTTCCAATCAATAGAATAGATACAGACCCAGTAAATAATAAAACTATAAAGCTTAATACAATCGTAGCATTTATAAAATCAAAAATGACCATTAAGTTACGGCGATTGAAACGATCTGCTATCGCTCCGCCAAGAGGAGCTAGCAAAAACGGAATACTCGTTACCGCATATAATCCTGCGAATATATCGGCACGGCCTGTTATATCTAGCACATATAATGACAGAGCAAAACGTAAAAGTGTTGAACCCAAAATAGTAATAATTTGCCCACTCACCATTAAGTGAAAATCTTTCATAGAAGATTTTATGCTGGTTGGCAACTTAATCACATCCTTCATGTAAGTTAGACCGACTGTCGGTCGATAAACATCAAACAGAAAATTACTATTTCTGTTTGATTAAAACTTCCATCATGTAATCAAAAGCTCCCTCTTTCGCTCCAACAGATGCTTCCATCATTTTAATATAAGCCTTAGCTTTTCTCATCATTTCTTCTGGTTTCCACTGGAATAAACCATCATCAAATATGACTTGTGCTGAAGAGAGTAATAATTCAATTGTTTCTTGTGGGTATGGAGTAGAAAATATGCCTTCTGCGATTCCTTGTTCTAAAACTTCCGCTAATACAGGAGATAAATGAATAATGGATTGTACTAAACTTTTTTGATGCATTTCTGCATTATTTGGTTGATGAAATTGCTCAATCATTTTATCTTTTACATCCCCTGATTTTGGCGATTGCTCCATCAATACTCGAAATAACTTTTCTAATACTGGGATATTTGGATTAGAGACGATTATTTTCGCTTTTGCAACATCATCTTTAATGATCCTCATAATGATTTCATCCATCACTTCTTCTTTCGACTTAAAATAATGATAAAACGTCCCCTTTGCTATCCCTATCTCTTTTAAAATGTCATTTACTGTTGTTTTCGTATAACCTTTCGTAATAAATAAACGTTCAGCAGTTTCTAAAATTTCCTTTCGTCTCTCCTCATACTCCTTTACAATTCGCATTCAAGTTCTCCTTCCTGCCAGACCGACTGTCGGTCTATTTAAATTATATGTTTCGTTCGTAAAAAGTTTCCTATTATCGTATATATACAACGCCCTACTTTCTATTTCCTTTATGAATTTTATTTTTTAATACGGTGAATGAAATTTTAAGAATTGCTTCTGCATCACCTTCGTACTTATATCGACTACGTTGTTTAAAAATAAAAAAGAGCCGCAACGTTCTGCGACTCTTCTAGGATAATAACTATTTAACGGCCACGTCTTTGCTGACCTTGTTTTGTACTACCTTTTTTATTACTTGGCTTATTAAACGATCGGTTGTTTTCATTTCTTGAACTATTTCTTGAATCACTTCTTGAGCTATTTCTCGAATCACGTCTTGAATCAATTCTTGAACCTTCGCGGCTATCTCTTTGACGATGTTGACCTGATTTCTTCGGAGCAGGCTTTGGTACCGGTTTTCCATTTTCATCTACACGTTTTATCTTCGGTTGTTCGATTATTTGTCTTTGGATTGGTGCACCAAGCGTTTTTTCAATTTCTTCTAGATGTTTTTCATCTTTCGCTGCAACGAATGTAATTGCAAGACCTGATCCACCTGCACGTCCTGTTCGGCCAATGCGGTGAATATAACTTTCTACATCTTCAGGGATATCAAAGTTAAATACGTGCGTTACACCATCTACATCAAGTCCACGTGCTGCTACATCAGTCGCAATTAAGTACTGAATTTTAGCTTCGCGGAAACTCTTCATAACTCTTTCACGTTTCGCTTGAGGTATATCACCATGAAGTTCAGCACAATTATAACCTCGTCCTTTTAAATCATCATACAGCTTACTTGCTCTAACCTTTGTACGACAGAAAATAACTGCTAAAAATGGCTGATCACGATCCATAACAAAACGAAGTGCATCTGGCTTTGCACGATCTGTCGTCTCAATGACACGCTGCTCAATTGTATCTACCGTTACTTCTTCGCTTTGTACTTGAACCATTTGCGGCTCATCCATATAACGCTTCGCCAATTTTTTAATATCTTTTGGCATCGTTGCTGAGAATAACATGGTTTGTTTACTACCAGGTGTCTCATCTAAAATATCTTCAATATCATATAAGAAACCGAAATAAAGCATTTGATCCGCTTCATCTAGTACAATCGTTGAAAGATTACTTAAATCAATTGTTTCACGTCGTATGTGATCTAATAATCGTCCTGGTGTTGCTACAACAATATGGGTATTACCTTTTAACTTTCTCAATTGTTGTGCTACATCTTGCCCGCCATAAATCGCTAGTACATTAATATCTTCTCTTTGAACAAGCATTTTTTTAATTTCAGTTGTAATTTGCAGTGCTAGTTCCCTTGTTGGTGCAACAATTAAAGCCTGAACATCACTACACTCTGGATCGATTTTTTCTAAAATCGG
Organism: Bacillus thuringiensis; assembly: GCF_022095615.2. Classification (NCBI taxonomy): domain Bacteria; kingdom Bacillati; phylum Bacillota; class Bacilli; order Caryophanales; family Bacillaceae; genus Bacillus; species Bacillus thuringiensis. Next base: position 2,266,136 of record NZ_CP155559.1, on the reverse strand, counting down.
TAACACGAATGCTAACGTTTTACCCGTCCCTGTTTTCGCCTGACCAATAATGTCTTTACCTGACATAATAACAGGAATCGCCTTCTCTTGAATTGGTGTTGCTTCTGTAATTCCATTTTCACGTAATGTATGATTAAAAGTTTCACTAATTCCTAATTCTAAAAAGTTTTTCAAATAGACCACTTCTTTTCCTTATTTTTCACATTAGCTTTCATTGTACCATTTGTTTCGCCAAATATGAAAAATAAAAAAATTCTTACCTTCTTTTTTTATATTCATCGTGTACTAGATGCACAAATTCTTTTTGTTTTTCCTCAGATTTTATTAATTCTTCCATATTAATAGAAGACAAAATGAATTTCTTAATTTTTCTATTACTCCAAATTAATCTTGTATACTTTGTATCTTCATGTAAATTTCGAAACCACCCAAATTCACTTAATTTTGCGATATGATGTTTTAATTTCATGTCATTTCGAGGATAAAAGGTAAATATGGCCATTATTACATCAAACAATAAACTCATCTTCTCCCCTCCTATACATATATATTTCAATGTTACGGAAATATAGTTACAGGGTGATAAAATTGACTACTACATTCATAAAGACTTTTTGCATATTTTTCTTACTATATTTTCAATCCACCACAATTATAATGGCGAAATCTCAAACAGATGTAATCAGTGAATTCAAACATGCTTTACTCAAAAATGATAAAAAATTAATGCAGTCATATGTAACAGAAGGAGTTGAACTACCTGCTTTCCAAAAGGAAAAACCTATTCATGAAATTAAAATCGTACCATCTCCAAAAGAAGATACTACAATTCTTATTTCTTATTTCAAAGGCACTAATGATGAATTTATTATCGGTTTCATTTTAGAAATAGTAACAAAAAACAATAAAATATCTCGCATTAATCAAATTTATAATGGAACCAATCCACTTATGAAAGAAGCTACTATCGTAAAAGAATATGAAATGAAGTGTAAGGAACATATACTTACTCCTACAAAATTCCCGTTTGAAATTCACGAATTTCAAGGGTACATCTATAACGATTACTTAGACCTCCAATACTACAATGAAGATATTAATGGGATTTTTAAAATCACTGTTTCACCAGTTCAAAACAAATTAGGCTTCTATGTACATAGGGGCGCTACGTTCTACAGTTTAAAAAATAATATAAAAGCATTATATAATCCTCATTTTGATTTAGCATATGAACTTATCTTTCAGAAGAATGGTTTTCAATATACAATTGCAATTGGTAACAAACTATACATAAAAAGAAAATACAATGTTACTGATTTGATAAGAATTGCGGAATCTATGAATTAAAAACCCGATCTTTTTGATATAAGAAAGATCGGGTTTTTATTATTTTATATAACGAGTGTTCCTCCTAAAAATGGGATAACACAAGTGAAAAAATTTTAAATAGTATTCTTAATCAGCATTTTTATCTTTCTTATCACTGTTATCATTTTTATATGAATACGACAATAAAATAATAACAATTAACCAAAAGACTGAGTTTTGTATCCATTCCGATACTACAGGGATTTGGAACGTTATAAATCCTAGTATAAGGCTAAATACAATAATAACCAATTTATGCATATAATTCCCCTTTTAATCTAATTGTATTTTAAAAATGATAGGAGAACAATAGACACTACTTCAATACTATTTTTAAACATCTATTTTATTTTTGAAGTGACTTTATTATTCGTGAACAAATATAAATTTTTATACAGTAAGTTTTCCTCCATGATAGCAATAATAGCTTTTCGCTTTAAGGTTTTTAATCCTCTTTAAAGACTCTTCTGCTTTTTCTAAATCTAAACAAAAATTCGGATTAGCTATTACTAACTCACGATTCTCTTGAACCGCTGCATCTCCCGTAATTACACAGTTTAAATTCGGAAAATATAATGAAATATGCCCCGAAGTATGTCCTGGCGTTGCTATTATTTGACATTCATCATTCAAAATCATTTGGCCATTATATACTTTTTCATCGACAGAAATATGTCTTATATTTTTTAATTGTTGTATAAACCACTCACCAAATTCTTTCTCTTCAACTGGCATAAGTTGTAACATTTCTTCAGCTTGAACTAATCTCTCTGATTTTATATCACCATTAATGTAGTTAGATTCAATTTCACTAGCAATAATATTAACGTGAGGATATTTCACTTTGAAATCATATAAAGATCCTATATGATCGTCATCATAATGGGTAATAATTATATTTTTTAAGTTTTTCATCTCATATCCATGTTTTAATATTGCATTTTCAATTAAAGGTAAAAAATTTGGATATCCTGTATCGACTAACGTTAATTCATTATGTAATATAATTAAACTTGGATAAATACATTGTTTTTGCCCGTTAAATTCGAATTCAATTGGTAGTTCTATTATTTTCATTTTTCTTCCCCCATACCGCTTATAAAATGCATAATAATAACTAAATCATACACATACATTTTACTATACATATCACAAAAATTTGAATCCAAATATCCACTTAGTCCAAATTCACGTTTAATGTGTAATTTCTATATAACAAAGAAAAAAGCACCCGTTATGGATACTTCCTTACCTTACTTGCTCAACTACATAAATCAAATTGGGTCTATCCGAAACCTGATATGTATAGTCTTCATTTTTATGCATATATGTTTCTATCCTATTTATCACTTTAAACATTCTGTCTGAATTCGCACTGAAACGAGATACTGAATCACATAAAACTATTGACCCTTTCTTATAAAAATTTATAATTTCATAAATATCTCGTTCTAAACAAACTTCTCCTACTTGCAAATCCTCTTTCGCTTCATAGTTATAAATTCCCATTCTCATTTTCCCCTCAAATTATATTTTTTTCTTACAACATCCCCTTGTTACATAAATAATACCACGATAAAATTCTAAAACTCAAACTCATCGGCTTCACTTGAGAAAATAAAAAAGCCATCACCGAATCGACAACTTTCAAGAAGATGGGAGAAAAGAGAGGAAAAAATAGTTCAAAACAAAATAACACCTGAAATGCTAGATGAAGAGGCTAATCTTGCAATTAATACCAGAATTACATTAGAAGCTTATGAATCACCAGCGAGTAAAGGGGCTATTCAAAAATTACAAAAGTTCTCATCAATAGATGTACCCTTAGATTATTTAGAAGTAATTCAATATTGTACGAATGCAGAGATTAATGTAAAAATGAACTTTAATACGTATTACCACCAAACGTTACCTGCGTAGTACCTTTACTTGGAACGAACACATACTATGTAACGGAACACTGTTCAAAATAATCCACATTATATTATTTTGAACAGGTATTCCCCTATTTTTATGGAAATATATAATTAAGAAAAACAATAAAATTGATTAATCTCTCACTTCTTTGTCCATCCTTTTAAAAAATCTATGTTTTTGTAAAAGGAGTGTTTATATGGAGAAACAGACACTTTGGAAAAAGTTCAAAAAAAGCTCTGTAAACCTCGGTAAATCCAGCGTATATGAAAGTATTATTTTATTCTATACAATGAAAAAGAAAGAATTACCTACTAAAGCGAAATTCATAATATTAGCCGCTTTATCTTATTACGTATTAACAATCGATTTCATTCCAGATATAGCTGCTATTATTGGGATTGGCTTATTAGATGATGTTTTAGCAATCGCTGTAGCGCATAAATACGTTATGAGACACGCAGATGCTGAAATTCGAGAAAAGAGCAAAGTAAAAATGGAGTCATTATTTACTTCAGCACAAGCATAATTAAACTATCTAGTCATTTACCATGAGAGCATTACAGAATAAATTCCTAAAAAGTAAAAGAATTTCTCTTAGTCCTCAAACTGTAAACAAATAGGGTGTCAGCACTTGTTCCTAAGTTCTGACACCCTATTATTTGTTCTTATATCTGTTATGCAATTGATTCATGATAGATTCCGGTAGAGAGATTCTTTCATAACGAAAGTCAATAACAGTACAGATAGTTTATACAGTTCCATGTGTCCCCTTATACAAAACTGCTATTGCCGCGACTATAAGAATCATCCCCATAAAAGCAGGTGCGGCATGACCAAGTGATACATAAATTTGCCCTCCAATAATTGGACCAATCATTCTTGCCAAAGCTTGAATAGATTGGCTTCCACCTTGAATCCTTCCTTGTTCACTAGAATCGACAGACTTTGAGAGCATCCCATTGAATGAAGGCCCGAAAATCGAGTCACCAAAACCAAACAGTAACATCCCAACGATTAAAAGAGGATATAGGGAAAACAAAGCAGATGCTGCAATAAAACTGTAGCCAATAATCTCCGAAACCATCCCAAGTATTGCTATTTGTTTATCACTAAGCTTGCCCACAAGCTTTGGCATTATAAAAGCTTGTGAAATGATGTCTTGAAAGCCCATAATTGAAAACATAAGTCCGATTAGTGCAGGCTTCCAGCTAAAAGTATCCATCGTAAGTTGTGTGAAAATTGCTTGTAAAGATCCGTTAGGTATCCAAAGTAAAAACGCTGAGACGAGTAACCATTTTAAGTGTTTCATAGAAAGTATATTTGCAAGTTGTACAAAAGGATTTAACCTTACAAAAGTAATCTCTTTTAACCTATTATTTTTGTCAAGACTCTCAGGCATATATTTCATCCCATATAATACATTGAATAAAGTTATGAGCGCTCCAAAATATAAAGGTACAGAATGACCAAACTTTGCAAGTAATCCCCCAAGAGTTGGGCCAATGATGGTTCCTACACCTACCACCGCACTTACCCATCCAAAGTATTTCGTTCTCTGTTCTGGCGGAATGATATCTGCAAAATATGCGAAAATTGTACTGATACTCCCGCCTGTTATACCTTCTATTATGCGTCCAGCAAATAGTACCCATAGGGCCCCTCCTATACCAAAAACTAAGTACCCGATTGCAGAACCGAAAAGGCATATTAAAAGTAATGGACGACGGCCATATTTATCGCTTAAAGCCCCGAGTGCAGGAGCAGCAAAAAACACGCAAACCGCATAAACAGCGGTCAGTAGCGTAACAACTAGAGCCTGTTCTTCCGGACTACTTATATAAGGCTGCACTAAGAATGGCACTACAGGCATAATGATGCTGAAACCTATACCACAAAGAAATACAGAAATAAGGCCGAATATTAAAGCATGTTTATCTATATTTTTTTCAGTTTCGCTTTCATTTTGTGATCTAAAAATAGACATTTAACTTCTCTCCTTAAAACATTTTGTTGCTTCGTCAACAAAATGATAACCCTGTTTTGTTGATTAGTCAACAAAAATACAATAATAAAAAGGTAGCCTTACTATGAACAGGCTACCTTTTTATTATTTAAATGTATCCCGCATGAACGGAAAAATAAGTTAGTTTTCGGGATTAACTACCCGTAAAAGCACGAATGCTTCAACTTTATTATGACTTAATATGTATACCTTGTTTCTTTATTTCTGCATCCAAATGCCTACTATACTTTTCCACGAAGCTAATTATACTTTCAAATTCTTCCTCAGTTACTTGCTCAAATACAGCTTTATCCCGATCTTGAAACTCTTTGTGCAAGTCTTCATGGATTTTATAAATTTCTTTCCCTTGTTCAGTAAGCCTAAAATAAACTTCTTTCTTATTTTCCGACTTTTGGTAGCTTTCAATAAGGCCTTTTTGTATGAGCTTCTTAGTCATTCTACTTATAGCACCGCGAGTCACATAAAAAGCCTCTGCAAGTTGTGTCACGTTAGAATCTGCATTGTTTTCAATATATTCAATGCAATGTACTTCAGAAGACTTAAAACCTTTAAGACCCTCTTCCATCTTATCCTTATTAAGCCACACTATCTTATTATATAATTCCCTGAAACCGTTCATGACCTGTTCTTCCTTATTCATGGCCTATCCTCCTAACCGCACATTCATACGTTAAAACCATTATATTAAATTTCTGTTTCCGTTTCGACTATATTGAAATAATTATTTTAACATTATAGAAATATGTAAACACAGGTGACTAACTAGAATAACTCCTTACACGGCAAATAATACAAGAATTATGCTACTTGTATTACGCAATATACAAAATATAAGAGCTAAGATCATTCCTCTTAGCTCCTCGTTCATAAAACTACTTTTTAAAATACTATTTCACTTCATTTGCTACAAAAAATTGCTCACAAACACTTGAAATGCGCTGCAAGTCTACATTTCCACCAGATATAACCGCTACTACTTTTTTCCCTTTAATATATGTATCCACTTTCCCTGCGAGTAGAGCAGCAGTAGCTAATGCGCCTGCACCTTCTACAACAGCTTTACCACGCTGTAATAAGTCTTTCATCGCTACTTCTAATTCGCTTTCTGATACTGTTACAATATCATCTACTAATTCTTTTACAACTTCAAAAGTTAAATTGCCTGGTATTTTAACCGCGCAACCATCTGCTATAGTAGGTGCCTCATAATGTTCTACAATTGTACCTTTGTCATAAGATGCCTTCATCCCATGAACATTATCTGCTTGAACGCCAATTATATTAATCGATGGATTAAAAGATTTTAATGCAACAGCAATACCAGAAATAATTCCGCCTCCACCAATTGGTACAATAACAGTATCTACATCCCACATATCATCAAGAATGTCTAATCCTATTGTACCTTGACCAGCCATTACCTCTACATCATCATATGGATGTAAGTATGTTTCACCTGTTTCCCTTATAATTTCCTCACATTTTGCCTTCGCATCATCAAAGGTTTCACCATGTAAAATCACTTCAGATCCATACCCTTTAGTTGCTTCAACTTTCGCCTGAGGTGCAGAAATCGGCATCACAATTTTACTCTTAATGCCAAGTAAATGAGCAGATAAAGCAACCCCTTGTGCATGATTACCAGCGGAACAAGCAATTACTCCTCTCTCTTTTTCTTGATCTGTCAACTGTGACATTTTATTAAACGCACCACGGAATTTAAACGAACCCGTTAATTGCATATTTTCTAATTTCAAGTGAATTTCTCCGCCTGTTTTACTAGTCAAATAAAAAGATTTTACTAATGGCGTTTTACGAGCATTTCTGTCTAGAATGTTTTGAGCTTTTTTAATGTCTGCTATATGTAATGGTAGTTTTTTAGTTATCATACTAACACCTCTTCCAATGATCTTATTCCTAAGTTTTCGTATGTAGCAACTCCTTTATACGAAACCACGTATATTATGTAAAAGTCTTTATATATGTACCTCACTCTGTAATACACACATTTGCAAACAATTCAACATCCTCTTCATATCACGTTCTTTGTAATGATTTAGGCATGCAATTTGGATCCAGTTATTCTTTTGTAAATACGCTGATTCATAATGGACGATATATCCTTGTAACGCTAACGCATCTCCTAACGCTTTAGAAGAAAGACCTTTATGTAATTGAATGGTAAGTATAATTGACGCAGCATGTTCTTTAGGTGAAATAAGTTTTAAACTCATAGTAGTAATAGCTTGTTCAATATATGCATACGTCTCTTTTATTTTTTCAAATGCCATTTCATCTTCGAATCTTTTTAATGCTTCTTGCAATGCATACATTAAATTCCATGAATGTGAATATGGAATACTTTCATTTTCTTCGTACATACCAATGTCCATATAGGCCGGTAATGTCTCATTTACTTTCACATTGTGATTATAAAAAACGAAAGATAATCCAGTAAACGATTTAATTGCCTTTCCGCTAACGCCGCTTGCAAAATATACATCCTTTAAATTTATCGGTATTGCTCCAATCGAACTGATACAATCTACACATAATTTCATTTGACGCTTGTTACAAAGAGTATTTAGTCCGTCTAAATCATTTAACATTCCAGTTGACGTTTCATGGTGAACAAACCAAAGCCATTCATAATTTCCAGTTTCCATTATTTTTTCTAATTCTGTATAAATAAACGGTTCTCCCAATTCTTTTTTATACGTATCAAAATATAATTGCGCGCGTGTTGCATGTCCAACTAATCTATTACCAAATTCCCCATTTGTTAATACTAGTCCTTTCCCTTTTAAAGAACATAACTGTAAAGCAATCGAATCATTCGCCAATGTCCCTGTTCCTAACATGATTTGCACACGTTTTGCTTTTGTCATTTGCAGTAAACGTTTTTTCACATTTTCCATCGTCACTTGAAATGACTTAGAACGATGCGAAGTAGACTTAGTAGAAAATGCCTTTCGAACATTCTCTTCCATATCGACTGGACCAGGTAAAAACGTATATTCCTTCGTCATAATACCCCCAACACTCGATGCTTCAAACATAGCAGGGGTAACATACATTGGCTGGAAGGCTGCTTCTTCTGTTCCAACTAACGTATGGAAAGATTTGAATCCCATTTGCTCATATAAAGGTAGTTCACGAGTTGTAGCAGAAATGAGCGCCAATTCATATCCATTTAGAAGCAAATAACGATGTAAAAAGCGAATTAAACCTAACAATGCTCTTCCACTTCGATATGCACGTTCTACTGAAAGCAAACGAATTTCATATACATTTTCTCCATGTTCTTGAAAATAGAAATCTAGATTTGAAATTTTATAGTCTAACGAGAATGGTCGTTTTCCTCGCAACGCAACCATACCTACCACTTTATTGTCGTCTAAACAAATTAAATATGTATTTTCTTCATGGAAACGATCTATACGAACACGCTCTTTCGTTTCTTCATGTTGCGGAATTTCTTCTACAAATGTTTTATAATTCAATTTATGTATACGTTCAAATTCCCAAGCTTGATCAGCAACTTTATAAATTAACCCCATGCCTTATCTCCTTTATGTATTTAATAAAAATTATAAGTGGAGATTAACTCCACTTATTAAAAATTCATTTCATTCTCGATTTACATATAAAATAAGTACAATGATAAGAGCACTTAAAATAATCGTAACAATAGAGTAAGAATACAAAATCATGCAAACCGGTAAACAAGCGATTGTAATTAAGCCTGGCTTAGTAAATCCTTTAAAAATCAAATAAAATATAATGAAAACAACAACAAGAGTAAGCGCTATCAAATAATCAAATGCGATTAATCCTCCAATAAAAGTGGATATGCCTTTTCCGCCCTTGCCTTTAAATAAAATTGGGTAAATATGTCCAAGTAAAACAGCCAATAAAGCTAACATTATGAATGTAGAATCTTCAAAAAGGTATTTTGCAATAGAAACTACGATTGCTCCTTTGATTGCATCACCTAAAAATGTAGCAATGAAATACCCTTTTCCATATACGCGCCCCATATTTCTTGCGCCAGGATTACCGCTTCCTTCATCTCGAATATCAACGTTATGTCTCCATTTTGTTACTATATAAGCGGTCAATATGTTTCCAAATAAATAAGAAGCTACCAAATACAAAAATTGTATACTATTAATCATGAAATCATTCACTTTCTACATGGGAGTACTTATACAATATTCAATGACCATGTATATTGTACTTTTCTTGCTTTACATCCCTTTATACATCTTAACATCATATATTTACAAATCATACAAAAATTCTCATACAGCTATTTTTAAAAATATATATTCTTCATTAAATAATATGTTCCTTTCACTGCTGGTTCTGATTGTGATACAAATGTAACTTCTCCTATACTCTTCTCACAGCATTTCTTAAATTCATTATATATTTCAGGAACGAAACGTAGTATGCTACCACTTACTGCAATTGAAGTTGATACATCAAACTGCATCTTATTGTATATATTCACCGTAATTCTCGTTAATTCCTTAGCCGCTTGCAAAATAATTTCATGTGCGTCATCATTCCCATTCCTCGCTTCCTCAATAATGAATGGTGCAATTGCTGCAACTTTATCTTTTGAAGAACTGTATACTAGTTGTTTTATATGAGACGATGTTAAAAGTTGAAATCGATCTTGCATCCTTAAGCTTAATTGACAAAGTCCCATTCCTTGATCAAATTGATTTGCCATTCTCTTTAAACCTTGTAACGCAATCCAATATCCGCTTCCTTCATCTCCTAAAATATGTCCCCATCCACCACTATACTCGTACACTTCTCCTTTCTTTCCAATACAAATTGCACCTGTACCGCCAATCGTTAAAATTCCATCCTTCCCTTTTAAAGTAGCTGCATGTGCAATCATTGCGTCATTTAAAACTTTAATTTGAGTTCCGTACTTCTTTTTTAATCGTAATGTTAATTCATTTGTATTTGCTCCACTTACACCCGCTAATCCTAAACAAATACAAACGCAATGCCCATTTAATAACCCTTTCTGGCATTGATCAATCACTTCCATAATATGCACAAAAACTTCTTCAAAATCTATTAATATATTCCCAAAACCACTTGTAGCTCTTACAAGTCCATTTCCCTCTTTATCAAATGCAATTGCTTCTGTCTTCGTTCCCCCGCCGTCTATTCCAATCATATACTTCATACGTTCGCCTCATTCTCTTCAAATTGGAGGGAATGTTATGTTCCCTAAAACTACAGATTGTTTTGCACCTGTTGCGCTCGGCACATTACTCGGATTACGATGATGTGTTTCGTTTGCTAAAATGGCAAAGGCGATTGCTTCCTTCGCCTCTGAAGAATAGCCTATATCTTCTTGAAGGAATAATGCACATTTTTCTTCTTTCAATCCATTTCGTATCATTTCAACAAGTGTATCATTATAACTCCCACCACCACCTAGAATTACCTCATCGATTTCATAATACGGCAAAATAAACTCCTTATAATGATAAACAATTGAACTTGCTGTAAACATCGTGACAGTCGTCAATATATTTTCTTTACTATGCTTTTCAAACCGCTTCAATAATTCACATACAAATTCTTCTCCAAACTGTTCTCTACCAGTTGATTTCGGTGGATTCATTTTCAAAAATGGATGATTCATACAATATATCAAAATTTCTTCTACAACTACTCCCTGTTTTGCAACCTTACCATTGTGATCATACGGCAAATGAAATAACCTTTGACATACTTCATCCATTACCATATTACCTGGACCTGTATCAAATGCTATGACGCTCTTCTCACTTAGTTGACTTGGTATTACAGTAACATTACCAATCCCGCCAATATTTTGTAGTAGTCTATTTTTAGTATGGTGACGATACAAAATAATCTCTGAATATGGTACAAGTGGTGCACCTTGTCCTCCTGCTGCCATATCCATCGTTCGAAAATTAGAGATAACCGTCGTTTTCGTTTCATACGCTATAACTGCTGGTTCTCCAATTTGTAATGTGGAAGGAATCCTAGTACCATCTTGCTTTGGCTGATGATAAATCGTTTGTCCGTGAGAACCAATTAAATCTAATTGTCCCAAAGGAAAATTGGCCTCTTTACAAACTTCCTTTACAGCATTGGCGAAGCATAAACCGAGTTTGAAATTTAAACTGCATATGAGTTGGACATTTGAATTTTCTATTGATAATGCCTGCTGGATCTCATTTTTCATATCATTATAAAATGGCACAGTAGTAAAATGGATGAGTTCAACTTTAGAACCTACACCGCTTCCTTCTATATGAACGAGTGCTACATCTATTCCGTCTAACGAAGTACCGGACATTACCCCTGCAATATACATAACATGCATAACCTCCTATTTACTAAAAAACAATCATGTAAGTTACAAACGTACAGCCAATTGAAAATATTATAAATCTAAAAAACAGCTGCACTTTTGATGTAAACGACCCATCAATGAAAGAAACAACTACTGTAAGCAAAATACTTGCCGCAATGCTTGTAACGAGCCATATACTGTGCATTTGTGATAGATTTAACATTCTTAATAAAGGTACAAATAGTAAATTCGCACATATCACTCCAAATAGTAATAAAAATACACCTTTATAACTAAATTTTATATTCATTCCATTTCACCCTCTCTGGACTTCATGTGAAAGAAGTGATAGGCAAAATACCTATCACTCATAAATACAGTATAAAAATCACAGATTAACAGATTCTCCGTCTCCATTCTTTTCAATTTCAAGCATATTTTTGTCGTACATTTTAAAGAATGGTAGATAAATAAGGAATGATATTGCTATATTTATGAAAACTAATACAATTGCACGCCAATCTCCGCCTGTAGCTAAATACGCACCAATTGGAGCTGGTAATGTCCACGGTGGCATAATATGTGTTGGCGTTACAAATCCCATTGCAGTTGCTGAATATGCAACAGTTGCTGTTACAAGTGGTGTAATGATAAATGGGATAATTAAAATTGGATTTAGTACAATCGGTAATCCGAATATCACTGGTTCATTAATATTAAAAATACCCGGAACAATACAAGTTCTTGATAATGCTTTCGAATATTTTGATCGACCAAATACAATCATAGCTAATACAAGCCCTAATGTCGCACCAGAACCGCCAATCCATATAAACCATTGATATAACGGCTCTGGTGAAATGAATGGCAACTGATCAGCTCCATTAGCAACTGCTTCGCCATTTTTCCCTAGGTATACTTCCCATAATGGCCGAGCAACAGTTCCAACAACCGACACACCATGGATTCCAAATGACCAAAAAAACGTAATTAAAAACACTGGAATGATTACACCGAAGTAACTATCCCCAGCTTTTACTAATGGTGCTGCTAATTTATCAACAACATGGTGTAAATCAATGCTAAAAACGACAGTTACTAGACTCATTATAATAATAACGAATGCAGCAGGTATAAGTGCTTCAAATGAACGCGACACAGATGGCGGTACTTGTTCTGGCATTTTAATCATTACATTTTTCGTCTTACAAAACCTTAAAATCTCTACGGATAAAATAGAAACAATCATCGTCACGAATAATCCATGACCTCCTAGATTTGTCATCGGAAGCATAAATCCTTTTTTATCAATTAATTCAGGCGTTACTGTTAATAGCAGTGAACATACTGCAAGCTGAGCTCCCGATAAAGCATCTAACTTATAACTTTTCGCTAAATTATATCCTATTCCAAACGCTATATATAAAGACATAATGAACATCGTTAAACGATATGGTATTAATATACTTGTTTGATTTTTTAATGCCCAAACGGATATGAAACTATCTTTCGGTAATGGTGGAAATGCTACGATTAAAAAGAAACTCCCTACTATAATAAATGGTAACGCCGAAATAACTCCATCACGGATTGCTTGTAAATGCCTTTGCTCAGAAAGCCTTGCCATCGGTCCAGATAAGTTTTTATCAAGAAACGTGACAAACTTATTCATAACGCTTCCCCCTAACGAATTAAATCATTTACAGTTTTTAATAAAGTCGGTCCACCAAGCGGCGTATATGCTTGCGGCGGTATGATACCGCACGGGATAGATTCCGCTTCTGCAAATTTTTTTACAGAGTCAAATCGGTGTCTAATTTGAGGTGCAACCATTACAACATCCCAACCATTCTTTACTTCTTCTTCCACCTCACTTGTTCCAATCGCATGTACTTCCATGTTTACACCTTTTTTCTCTGCCTCTTTTTTTAAAGCGCTTACAACGATTGCACTAGACATCCCTCCAGAACAAACGAATAAAACCTTCATTTATGAATCCTCCTATACTTATAAATTATCCCCTTCGAATGAAAGGAAGTTTCACTTTACTAACAAGCATATGAAGAAGTGAAAGAATTTAGTTATGATGAAAGTAAATTTCAGTAAAAATATTTTTCCTATTAAATTAATGTTTCAATATGCAATTTTCTCTATTGCAAGGCCAACCCTGCCCCAGATAATATATTAGATAATCATATGATAGGGAGGCGTATAAATGATTGTTAAACGTTTATTAATGATATGTTGTATCGTCATCTTTTTTATTCCTTTCTCTTTCATTTCCCCTCACTCTACTTATGCTGAAGTAAATACTACGTACAAAAAACATGAATTACGTGCTGTATGGATCGCATCTGTTCTTAATATTGATTGGCCATCAAAAACTGGCTTACCTATTGAAAAGCAAAAACAAGAATTAATAAGATTGCTAGACGATGTAAAAAGCACTGGTATGAATGCAGTGGTTGTACAAATTAAACCAACTGCTGATGCTTTTTATCCTTCCAAATACGGTCCTTGGTCAGAATACATTACGGGTACACAGGGAAAAGACCCTGGATACGACCCACTCGCATTTATGGTTGAAGAGGCACATAAAAGAAATATAGAATTCCACGCATGGATTAACCCATACCGAATAACGATGAATCACACTGATATAAATCGATTATCAAATGATCATCCTGCAAGACAACATCCCGATTGGGTTGTACCATATGGTGGAAAGTTATATTACAATCCCGGTATTCCAGAAGTGAAAAAATTCATAACAGAAGGTGCTTTAGAAATCGTACAAAATTACGATATTGATGCGTTGCATATGGATGATTACTTTTATCCATATAAAGTAGTTGGCGAAGAATTCCCTGATCAAAAAACGTACGAAACGTATAATAACGGTAGATTTACAAATATAGAAGATTGGCGACGCGGCAATGTAAATGAACTTGTCAAAGGTCTAAATACTGCTATAAAACAAGAAAAATCATACGTAAAGTTTGGCATTAGTCCGTTCGGCGTATGGCGAAATATAGCTGACGATCCAACTGGGTCTAACACAACTGCAGGTCAAAGGAACTACGATGACCTTTACGCTGACACACGTGAGTGGATACAAAAAGGTTATATTGACTACATTACACCGCAAATATATTGGAATATTGGTTTCACACCCGCTGCATATGACATATTAGTAGACTGGTGGGTAAAAGAAACAAATAATAAACCGATTCACTTATACATCGGTCAAGCGGCCTATAAAATTAATAATAACTCTGTCCCAGCTTGGTCTGATCCGGAAGAATATCCAAGACAGATTGTATTAAACCGGCTATTTTCTGAAATAAATGGGAGTATGCATTTTAGCTTAAAAGATATTAATAACAATCCACTAGGGGTTAAAGATAGACTCGCAAAAGACATATATAAACATCCTGCACTAATCCCGCCTATGCCTTGGCTTGATCATGATCCACCAAAACAACCGACTTTAAAAGGGGCCATTCCAAGAGATGAAGGTATTGCTGTAGGTATCATTGATGATAGAGAGAATGACTCTGCTTATTACGCAATTTACCGCGCGAATGGAAAAAATGAAGTGGATATAGAAAATCCGAAACATTTACTTACTACTGTAAGAAAAACAAAGCTTGGGGAAATTTATTTAGATAAAACAGTTATTTCAGGAGAAACGTATACGTATGTCGTAACTGCAGTTGATCGATTGCATAATGAAAGTGTCGCTTCTAGTAAAACTACAGTTAAAGCAAAATAACATCTAATAAAAAAAGCGCCTTAAAAGCTAAGAACTATAGCTTTAAGGCACTTTTTTTATTTATTTTTAAACTTCTCAGTCGCTGCTCTCATCTTCACATTCAAATCGTGATCAATCGAGTCACGAATATCTCGCTCGACTACTTCCATTTCTTTTTGGAAATTTTGCAAGTAGATTTTTAGTTCTTCTTCTTTTTCTGGTCGTTGTGAAGGTGGTAATTGTACGACTAACGATAGCATAGCTGTTAAATCTTTCATTAAAAACGTTTCAAGTTTATGTTGTTGCTCAAACATACGCTGCTCCTGATAATACGGTAAGGCATTTAATACTGAAATTGTAATATCATCAACCGTTCGTTGTAATGAAGGATTTATTGAGCGTTTATACGCTTGAATTGTATTTAATGCATCTGGATATCGATCATAAAAATACAATTTATAAAACGATAAGTCTGTCGGTTTTACTGTTTGCTGCGTTTCTTGTCTTAAAAAATCTTTTACTTTTATCGCCGCTACATCAATATCTTCATTTGTAAGTTTTTTCGTTGTTTTTGCCATTACATGCACTTTTTTCTGTTTTTCTTTCGGTAACATTGAGAATACTTGCTCTCTCGTACGTTGACCTGATGCACAGAAAAGAGTGTTTAATGTATACTGTTCTTTCTTTCCTTCCGTACGAATCCAGCGATAAAAGAGTGGATGTTGTGTAAATTCTTGTAGAAACGGTAATGATTTATTCGATAACTTATCTAAAGAATCATGTGCTCTTTTATATGGTTTCGTCCATGAAAAATACAGTTTACGTCCGAAATATACAACTAAAACAACGACAGTAAATGCGATTAAAAGCAATGTACCTAATAGTACTAATACGGTTTGAATGAAACTCATTTTTTCACCTCCTCTAAAAGTCTGTTATTTCCTTGGACGCTGAATGAGTTTTTGTTTCATTTCATCATTAAATGTGTCTAGTTCAATAACAAACTTCTTACTTGACTCGATAATGCGTTCTGATGATTTCTCAGAAGCTTCAATCGCAGCAAATACATTTTGGAATGATTCGCGTAATTTATCCATGCTAATTGCAGGATTTTCAAGAAGTTTTGTTGTTTCTTCTGTATTTTGTTTTAATGCTTGTGAGTTACTTAATACCATTGATTCAATTGCTTCATTTGTCGCATTCACTGCATCAATTGTTTTACGCTGATTTGTTAACGCTAGCTGGATAGCAGCTGAAACTGTTACAACGTTTTGCGTCATCGTAATTGCATTACGAATTGCCTCTGTTAACTTTTCATTATTTTTCTTAATAATGTCTACAGATGCGATAGATTGTAATAAAACACTTTTCGCTTGCTGCATATTACGTGTACGCACTAGAATCTTTTCTAACGCATCGTTAATTAATGGAATATCTCTTTGACGTTCTGGATTTTGTTTCTCAGCTTCCAGCATGCCAGCGAGTTTTCTTCCTAAGTATACTTGTTTATCAAGAGCGTGAATTTTATCGTGCGATTGCTCTTTAAGCATTTCAAGACCAACTGTATCTTCTTGTAAGTTGTCACGACCAATTAAAAGGGATCTTATAATCTCCTCAATTTGCTTATCTATAGATTGATATTTATGCACGTATGTTTCAAGTGGGTTTTTCTTGAATACTTTAAACATAATTTTCTTCATTCCACTTGCTTTTAATGAATTCGGATCAAGCTCTGATACCACTTTTCGTAATTCTAACAATGTATTTGGTATTTCTTCGTTCTTTCCATTCATCATCGCTGTTACAGGACGTTTTAACGCTGACAACGTTTGTCCTGCTGCTTGTTGCTCTTTATCCCCTAAATCTCCTAGCTGGGACAATACTTTTGATAAATCTGTATTTTGCTCGCTATTTAACTTTTGTACATAAAGATCAGCTTCTTTATTCAATTCCTCTAATTCTGCATCTTTTATAACTGTATCAACCACTACTTCTACATTATTATCTTTCACAATCGATACAGGTTCTTTTTTCTCGAGTTCAGTCAACAAAATCGCTCCTTTATTTATATGTGCGAATTTATTTGCACTATATATTTCATCTCATTCATCGAATTCCACTTGTTTGAAACCGATTTTCAAGAAATACCTGCATATGCAGTCATTCCCTGTTTCTTAGTATAAGTATACCTGTTCTCAACATTATTTTCCTCAGACTTAAGACCTAGAGAACAACATGCTGAAGGCGGATTCTTCGTATATTACGTATATAAATTATGTTCTTCTTATCCTACTGTACTCAATCTTTTGACATATACCCTTTTTCAATGTGATAATTAAATTGCGCTCACTCCTATTTCTTCTTGCGCGCTACGAATGCTCCATTTTGAAATGCCAATAACACCGTTTCAAATATTTCATCTTCTTCAATCATTTTTCTAAACTCGGCTAACTCACTCTCGTGAGAAGTAGCATTATCAACAACAAGAAAACCGTTTGGTTGTAAAATGCGTTTTATATGCTCAAGCCACCACATGTATTGCGTACGCTCTGAATCTAGGAAAATAAAATCAAATGAATGATTTAGCTGCGAATCTAAAAATGCCCCTGCTTCTTGATTATGAACATCAATCCTTTGCAAAAGGTTTGCCTTTTCAAAATTGACAAGTGCCTCTCCAACTCGTTCCGAAGAAAGCTCTACAGTTGTTACATTTCCATTTGTTTCTTCTACCGCGTTAGCTAACCACAATGTAGAATAGCCATTAGAAGTTCCAATTTCTAAAATATTTTTTGCACTACACCCTTTTACTAAAATTGATAAAAATTTCCCCATCTCACGAGAAATATTCCGTAATTTTTCTTCCCGTGTTTTTTTATTTCGATCATGCTCTTCTCCATATTGTTCAAGTTGAAATAATAATGAATCTAACGTATCCATTTTTTCATCGCCTTTCCAAAGCAATATGATGAAAAAGCTCTTGCTGCCCGTCTACTTTCATTATATGCGAAACGAAAACCTTTTTCTCGTTATATGACAAAGATTTAAATTTTTTTATAGCATATTGTTTCGTTTTTTGGTAAAGTTAATTTCTACGTGCAATTATTCCATTCATACTATTTTTAATTCAATTGCAGTTATTAAATCATATAAACCCCAATTAAATGAATCGGTATTTCAAATTCAATTAAGCGCCCTTTCCGGACGCATTTTCTTTTGTTTATATATTTCTAGAAGAAAGGATGCTTACAATGAACGTGATTAGCTTAGATGCTGCTAGAAAACGAAAACAGCATAAAAAATTAATGATTACTATACCGATTATTTCACGTATTTATGAAGAAGACGGGGAAATTAAATTTGAGGTAGCCGGCGAAAAAGATGTACCTCTTGAAATGTTAGAAAAATAATAAAAAAGACGCACTTCTAAAGAAATGCGTCTTTTTTATACTATTACATTTAAGTGCATAAGTTTTTCAGGATTAACCATCATATAAATGTTTGAGATTTTCTCATCCTCAAATGCGAATGAAAGTACATACATCACTTTATTATTTATTGTAACTATAACGCCCGGTGCACCATTTACTATTTTGAAATCAACACTATACTTTTCTGGCAATCTTTTTGCAATTCCAAAGAACAAACGTATAATTTTATCTGCAGAATAAATCGGATTAATAGCAGTTGTAACTTTACCACCACCATCTGCTTTAAATATCGCATCTGTTTTTAATACTTCTAACATGCCTTCTGCATCCTCACACTGTAATGATGATACAAACTTTTCCACATAGACAGCCATTTTCTTCGTACTTAGTGTTGATTGCTTCGGCTTATCTAAAATACTTTTTCGTGCGCGTTGAAAGATCTTCCGGCAATTCACACTACTCTTATCAACAATTGAAGCTATTTCTTCGTATTCATAACTGAAAACCTCTCTTAATATGAAAACAATCCTTTCTACCTCAGATAGTTGTTGTAAAAGTAATAAATATGCGGTTGACAGGGATTCTTTCATTATAAATGACTTTGATGACTCATCACTCTCTTCTACAAATGGCTCTGGTAACCACATCCCTACATATACATTACGTTTATGCGCTGCCGAACGTAATTTATCAATTGAACGATTTGTCGCCATTTTACACAAATATGCTTTCATATTTTCTATAGATTGAACATTCTCTATATTATTTACCGCGATAAATACGTCATGAACGATATCTTCAGCGTCCATAACACTCCCAAGGATTCTATATGCTAATGAAAATAATAATGGTTGATACGCTTCATATAATTGCTCCGTTTCCATGATGAATTGCCTCACTTTCATATTGCTTTAAAATGTGTAACGCTGCACGTTTCCCGCTTGCTACCGCAGCATCAGCTAATATTTCATCATGCCCTGCCCAATCTCCTGCAACGCAAACACCTGGCATTTCAGGTATATTAGGGCCCGGTTTTTCAACACGGTCAATATGAGGAAAGTCATGTACTACTGTTATTTTCGGTAAATATTGCTGTGCAACAACTTCTCTTTTCCAATTTGGATGTAACAACTCCATCATACTTTCCAACTGTTCTTTATCTTCATGAATATGATTCATCTCTAGCACAGGATTATGGTACTTAATTAGACTCACTGCAATTGCTCCATCTTTACTTAATTTGGCTGCTCTTGATTGATTCGTGAAAAATATAGGTTGATCTAACCCTAATGCAAACTGATGTGTTGGGTTGGTTAAGCGTCTTAAACCAATATCTAATGCAGCGACGGTAACCGGTACCGATTGTTCACTCCATCTATACAAACTTGTTCCTTCTGCACCTTTTATTATTTTACAAGCCTCTTTTGGTGGAGTTGTCACGATGACTGTACCTACTTCAAATAACTCATCGTCAAAACAATGTATTCTTTGTTTATCTTCGTAATGCTCTATTTCCAAAACATGTTTATTAGCCGAAAATTGCACCCCGAGATTATTCGCTATATCTCTTAATTTTTTTATTATCGTCTCCCAACCACCATCTACATAAAATACTCCTTCTTTCATAGACAGCTGTATTTGCTTTAGTACAGATGATGCTAATTGCATTGTAGGAGCAAACGTATATGTTGTCGTTCGGCATAACGCATAAAATATATTTCGAACCATTGGATCTTTTATTTCTTTTTCTGCCCATGTAGTTAGACTCATTTTCGGCACTTCCCCTACATTTAAATTCCCTAAATGAATCATAAGACGCGAGAATTGTACTTTTGCAGCCCATGAAAGTAGTGGAGTTGCTAAAATAGAGCGAAAATCTGTGGGGATTGTAAATACATCCCCTTTCCATATTCCATGTGCTTTTGTAGATGGCATTCCACCTGGAAGATTCAAACCTAACTCATTAAAAGTTAAAAATGCTGCGCCTCCTCTGTATAAAGCATGTGCACCAAGATTCATGCAAACGCCATTTTTATTTACAGTCATCCCTCGACCACCGAAGCGACTGGATTTTTCCAATAAAATAACTTTCCTCCCAGCTTTCGCTAAATATATAGATGCTGTTAATCCAGCAAGCCCACCGCCAACAATTGCTACATCAAATGTATTCATAATAAAATCCCTCCTTATTCGTTCTACATACAAGACGAACGATTAACGAGGGATGTGACATTCAGTGATACATAATTTATTTTCTAATCCATTACATGCTGATGCCAAATTTTTCTTTCTTCTTCACTCATTCCTCCAATTATTTTTGAAAAATCTATTTTTCTATCAAATGAGTCTTTTAACATGTAAAATTGTTCAAACGAACCTGTAAATATTTCTAATGAACGAGAACAACAAATCGTTTTAAGGTTATCAATTGTTGCGCCATCTAATTCTAATTCCTTTAGTCCTTTCATTTTACCTAATGCGGTTCCATCCTTTACCTTTGTATCTGTCAGCTTTATATTTTGAATTGACGAATTGTGTTTTAAGCAATTAAAATTAACAATGATGCTGTTTTCAAATTCAATCGTTATTAATTTTTGCAAAACAAATAAATCCAGTTCACTAACATTTTCTAAACCTAAAATATATAAATACTTTAAAGAATCTACTTTTGAAATTGCATCGAGCTGCTCACAATTTGAAATATGTACTGTAAGAGACTCTAAATCTTGAAACTTCGGTAATAATGAAAAATCTTGAATACTAGTATGTGAAATGTCTAATTTCTTTAATGATGATATTTCCAAAAGTGCCGATAGAGTATTTATCTTCGTATTTTTTATATTCATTTCTTGTAAGTGCTTCAAATGTAATACTGGCGTTAAATCTTGAACCGGGTTATTAACTAAATATAACTTCTTTAAAGAATCCACTCGTTCTAATCCTGTTAAATCCTTAATTTCATTTCCAGATAAAATTAGCTCTCTCACTTCCGTACACATCTGTAACGGACTAATATCTACTAATCCATTTCCACCTAAATATAATCTCTTCTCTCTAATAAACTTGCCTGCACACTCAGGTGGACCCACTATATTTCTCCAATTCTCATCTAAACTATCGTACCAATCATTAATGTTTTTTTCAGATTGAAATATTAATTGAGGATGTAAAACAGGTAACTCAATGTTAAATAAAGCGTCTAAAAAATGTATATTATCGTTAGCACCATAACTCCAATATAAATAGTCTTCTTCTTGGTGAATGGTGAAATTTTTATTTTTTAGCGTTTGTAAAATAAATAGTAACAAGTCTGAAATTCTATTCGCAATTACATATTTTACTTCTTCATCTCGTCCAAAATTAATAACTTGTCCCACTTTCCCCTTTTGATCCGGGGCAACATCTATTCCTATATTATTACCGCCATAATCTTTACTAATAGGTATCCAATTGTGATTCACATATTGTTCCTTAATACATTCTGCTGGTATTGAAAATGCATCAAAATTTAAAAAATCATCCTCTTCAATTCTTTTCCATATTCTCCACTCATCCAAAACTTGATCTAATGAAAGAAATGGCAAACCAAAAAATAACCCTGGTCCTGATTTATCCTCACCGTTATGTGCAAGATAAAGATTACGTAATTCATCTGGAAACGCAATTCCCATTTCATTTTCAGCATCTTGAATTTCTTCTATTGTTGCAGGTGCATTCAAAAACGGTTGAAAGTATTTTTTCAATTCAACTTCCAACTCTTTTAAAATAGTATGATTCATTTTCTGCACTCCCCTTATAATACAAATTAAAAAAGCGCTATCTTTTACATTAATTGTAATTAATAGCACCTTTTTTCGCAATGAAACTATTGTAATTATATTGCATACAAACGAACAATTTTATCACTTTACAAACCAAAAGCAGCAACGCTTTCACATTTCAATAACTAGACTCATATCCTAAATTCAAATTGCATGAAATTATAAGAAAGGCAGGTAATACAAATGACTTCTAGTATCGACTACACTTCCCCCTCAACTAATTTCACCCATGATGTAAGTAAAAGTAATTTTTTTCAGAAAGATGCCCAGAATTATATAAACGTACTTGGTATGAAGCAATTAAATACGTTAGAAAATACTTCTTTATTAGATATTTATTTAAGTACAGGAAATGTTGTAGAGCCACATATTCATCAAAATGCAGCTGAACTTGTTTACTGTATTTCAGGATCTGCGGTTGTTTCTTTACTTAATCCTTTTACAAATCATATATTAAACTTACCGATAAAACCGGGGCAAGTTGCAAACATTCCAAAAGCGTGGTGGCATTATGAAATTGCTACAGCAGATGGTACTCATTTATTAGCTATTTTCGACGCTCCAACCCCAGAAGTTATTTTTGGTTCTGATATTTTAAGGTTAACTCCCGCGAATATAATGGCTCATACTTACTGTCTCGATGAACAACAATGGAAACAAGCGGTATCACCTATTCAATCTACTACAGTAATTGGTCCGTCAGCAAACTGTAATCAAAACCGCGGAATGATAAACCCACCAACTCAGCCTCCTAGTCCACAACAAAATTTATATTACCAAGATTCATATTATTTCCCTCTTTACTGGGGATATTAATTTATATTATAAAAAGACAATTAATTATCTCCTCGGAAAATACGTAGGAGATTTTTTATTGTATATCCCCTATTCCTATTTATTATCGTAACAATTAATAGAGTACATACATATAATAGTTATATATTTAATTGGAGGTGATAGTACTATGAGTAATTATAACTATCGAAAAAACTACTCCCATAATAAAAATAGTAGTTCATCAACATCCTCTCAGTCTTCGAATTCTCAATCTTCCAATTCCCAATCACAAAGAGATTTAGCTGAGCAAGGCTATGTAAAGAAAAAAGGATGTAATTGTAATAAAAACAAATGATTTATTACGAATTTGAACAATAACATTTCAACGCACACGATAAATAATTTACTTCCCTTTTATTTAAAAGATGAATTCTGTTTTTAATAGAATTCATCTTTTTTATTTATAGGTAATTTTTTAAACTACATAACTTATTCCATAAACAATAAAATGTAAATCATAATTTTTTATACCAACTTAACAAAGAGTAATTTCTCAATTATTTTATCACCTATCCACAAAAAAAATATAACCCCCCTAACAAAATTAGGAAGGGCTATATACAATTGCCAGTTCAAATTTCAAACAGACATTGTAACAAATTAGACGATATTAATACCTGCGCTTACAAATCCAGCTACTGCAGCTATTGGACTTGCTGCTGTTAACGAAACATACAGTAGTATTTTATCTCCAGCAGCTACCGGAATAGCTTCAGGTACGATACCTGATGCTGTGTCCAAAATAGCGATAACAGCAAATGCCGGTGTTAATAATAAAGGTGCTCCCTGAACTGTAAACGTATTACTTGCTGCTGGCGCAGTTAATATTTGTATCTGCACTTGAACAGGTGATAATGGAGCTAATGCAGCTGTTGCACTAAAGAAACCTGCTAGTGACGTAATAGTCCCTGCTCGTGGTGCTACGAATGCATAATCACCTACACCTAACGCTAATGTGATACTTGTTCCACCTGTTAAAGCAACGCCAGGCTGACTAAATCCAAATCCAAGTAGAGTTCCTGTATTAGCTACTAATGCGTTAACTAACGCAGATGGTGTTGTACCTGAAGCGAATGGAATAATAGCTCCACCACCAGTTGCACCAGTTGCTCCTGTTGACCCTGTTGCACCCGTTGGACCTGTTGCTCCTGTTGGGCCTGTTGCTCCTGTTGGGCCTGTTGCTCCTGTTGGGCCTGTTGCTCCTGTTGCTCCTGTTGCTCCTGTTGGACCTGTCGGGCCTGTTGCTCCTGCTCCTGTCGCTCCTGTTGGACCTGTTGCTCCTGTTGCTCCTGTTGCTCCTGTTGCTCCTGTTGCTCCTGTTGGACCTGTTGCTCCTGCTCCTGTTGGACCTGTTGCTCCTGTTGCTCCTGTTGCTCCTGTTGCTCCTGTTGGGCCTGTTGCTCCTGCTCCTGTTGCTCCCGTTGCTCCTGTTGCTCCTGTTGCTCCTGTTGCTCCTGTTGCTCCTGCTCCTGGAGTAGCGCCAATTAATTGAGTTAATAAATTTAATAGAAGTTGTAAACTTGCAGGATCAATAATTAAAGAGAAGAAGAATGGTGCAAGAGCACTGTAGAATTGTTGTAATAAAGAAAGTAATTCGCTTATGTCTGGATTAGGAGATTGGAGTACATTGATAATACTTTGGATTAATTGTTTTAAATAATTACCTTCTGGAGATGGTGCTAATCCATTTAGTAAATTTAGTAGCTGAGTAAACAAATTGAGTAAATTTAATCTGTTTGCATCACTTGGATTTGCAAAAAACGCTGCAATAGCCGAAATTAAAGAATTTAGTAAAGTGATTAACTGTCCTAATTGAGTGCTAGTAATTGGAACAGTTTGTGGATTATTACAACATTCTGGTGTGAAAACTATCGGATTGCAGTTATTGTGACCAAAACAATTGTTATGTGACATTTATTTCCTCCTGACTTGTCTTATAGTTGAGTGTTTTCCTATTCTAAGAACTATAAAATTTTGCATAGATTTAATTCACTTAAAGTAGGAAACATGAAAGATAATTAAACTTTAAAACTTTATTTAATTATGTTCATGACTCACATATTAATTATATGTTTTTAATAATTGACTGCTTAGATTAAACACCTAAACTGAAGAGTTTATTTTATTTTTCCACGTTTATCTCTTAAGTACAAAAACACAAATTAATCATTAGCATATAAACAAAAGTAAAAACACCCATTCTTCAAATAATTAACCCAATATCATTACTAAAATTGTGTTCCCTTTACTATCATAAAGCTGTTTCTATTATCAAAAACTCTCATACAATATAGTGGACAAGTTATTGTATACTTCGTTCCAAATAAACAATTAAGGGAGTGAGAATTAATTGCCTATTATTCAACCATTTATGGCATCTAGAAGATTTACATCTACACTAGGAGCTGGAACTGGCACAGGTGCAGCTTTTGCGGTTGCTGCAACAGCTTGTTTAAATGATGCAGGCACTACTGCAACAGCTTTTCCGACTTTTACGTATTACAACTTATATGTAAATGGCATTCTTCAACCTAGTGTGAACTCCAGTGTTACTACTGGACCTACTGGTGCTATTACAATTCCTGGCGGAGATGCATTAGACGGCGGAATTCCAATTACAATCGAATTTATCGTCACTTAGTGTTATCTACTTTAAAGTAAAACAAAAAGACAGCTTCTTTTTTTTAAGAAGCTGTCTTTTTTAATTAATAATGATAAATTGCAAAATAATTGATGAACCTTGTGATGGTGGTTGATCATCCAACAAAGTTAGCTGACCAGCACTGACCTGATAAAATGGTTGTGGCTGAAGTATTCCATTAATAAACAAATTAATATATGAAACCTCATCAGGAGATAATATGTGAGTTATACCATATTGAGCAATCCCATCTGAATCTGTATATATAAGTTTCTCTCCATCAGCAAAAGTGTAAAATAATAAATTAGTTGTTGTTATGGGACCAATAACTCCAGTTGGACCTGTTACGCCCGTTGCTCCGGTAGGTCCTGTTAAACCCATCGGTCCCGTTAAGCCCGTTACTCCGGTAGGTCCCGTTAAACCCGTTGGTCCTGTTACTCCCGTTGCTCCGGCAGGTCCTGTTAAACCCGTCGGTCCTGTTACTCCCGTTACTCCGGTAGGTCCTGTTAAACCCGTCGGTCCTGTTACTCCCGTTGCTCCGGTAGGTCCCGTTAAACCCGTTGGTCCTGTTACTCCCGTTGCTCCGGCAGGTCCTGTTACTCCCGTCGGTCCTGTTACTCCCGTTGCTCCGGTAGGTCCCGTTAAACCCGTCGGTCCTGTTACTCCCGTTGCTCCGATAGGTCCCGTTAAACCCGTCGGTCCTGTTACTCCCGTTGCTCCGGTAGGTCCTGTTAAACCCGTCGGCCCCGTTACTCCTGTTACTCCCGTTGGACCTGTTGGAATATAAATTGGTGGAAGAACCGGAAAGGTAGGTCCAATATTTTCAGGTCCTATCATACCTTTATTCAACGATAATTTGTCATTGCGGTTCAATTTAATACCTCATTCCACATATTTTTTATTCATTTAAATCATTAAAATCTATTATTAAAGAATAACTTAATAACTATTCTCTTTTTCTTTTCAAATAATTAACCTATTAAACATTTTACCATTGTTATAACTACTACTAAAAACTCTCACTTCCCAGCTTTATTTTTTATTCCACAATATCCACTTCAACGGATGTCCCTCTAACAATTATACGAATCGATTAAAAAATGATTCATTCTTTTTTATAAGACAACTTCTTACATACTTAACTAATAAAGCGAAAGTTTAATTAGTAGGAGTTTTATACGTCCCCCACTAATAATTAGTTAAACAAATCGGTCGTTTACGTGAAGCCTGACTCCCACCGAATGTCTTTACTCCAGCTGAATGTTAAGATGCGAGTATTACTGCCCGTTAATACGGGATAATAAACACATTACACTATATTCATAGTAGAAATTATCTATACTAAATTTTCCGTATATACATTATCAATTTACACTTCTCCCTACCAATGTTACATTAAATACGAAGACAGTTTCTCAAATGCGAACCATCTCAATACGTTTTTGAGAAGCATACTCCAATCCTATACGCGAGAGCAATACTATGTCGACACTCAAACGAGTGTCTTTTTTTATGAATTTTCAAAAATAAAACCATCTCTAATAGATGGTTTATCAACACACATTTCTTTATATTTTTGATGTAATCGCAAGTTTATGTAGCTGGATAATAAATGGTCATACTTAACCGAGTTAGCGTACTTCCAAAATTATGATAAGAGTGCTGTCTATCCGCCTTAAAGCGAATTGAATCTCCGCTATTTAATTTATATTGACAATCATTTATTTCAACCGTCAATTCCCCTTCAAACACCGTTATAAATTCTTCGGTCCTTTCTTTATGACCTTCTGAAATTAATTTTCCTTCTGTTTCAATTTCAACCGTATAGATTTCAAAATTCCTATCATCTTGAAAAGGAAAAGAAGGATACACTTTATATCTCCCACTGTCTTCTGATAATACTTGTACATCATTTCGTAAAACAACTTTCGTATCTGGTTGCGGATTATTGATTAAAGAAGTAAAAGACACTTTCAAACCATTAGCGATTTTCCATATCGTTGTTAATGTTGGGCTTGACTCTCCTCGTTCAATTTGTCCAATCATCGTTTTACTCACACCTGTTAATTGAGAGACCTTTTCTAAACTCATTTTCTCTTTTTCACGTATTGTTTTTAAATTTTTTGCTAAAATAAGTTGAATTTCTTCCATAAGAAACACTCCTACACTATATACAATATAACGACCGTTATGTATAATAAAAAGCACACGTTATATTGTTCTTTTCGGTCATTATAACACACAATAAATCATTAGGGGGTTTTGAAATGCCTATATTTTCTTTTTTGTTATTTGTTTTTATAAGTAGCTTCACACCTGGACCTAACAATTTTTTAGCTATGACATACGCCAAGCAACATGGTTTAAAAAGGAGTATGCAATTTTGCTTTGGAGTAGCTTTCGGTTTTTTCATCCTCACTTCCTTATGTAGCTTCTTTAATATTGTACTCATCAATATCCTACCCATAATAGAATTCCCTTTAAAAATTTTAGGTGTAGCATATATGCTATATTTAGCTTTTAAAATACTCACTAGCAAAACTAGTACAGATCCCGATGAAAAACATAATAAAAACTTATTTACAGTGGGGATTTTTCTTCAATTTGTTAATCCTAAAGGGATACTCTTCGGGTTGACTGTAGTGTCAACTTTTATTCTCCCTTACTATAATTCATTTTCAAGTTTTCTACTTTTCTCATTATTTTTAGGTATAGTCGGGTTAATGAGTACATTTAGTTGGAGCTTATTTGGTTCCATGTTCCAAAAACTTTTATTAAAGCATACTAAAACGTTTAACATCATTATGGCTGTTTTATTAGTTTTCAGTGCTATTTCAATTGTAATTAATTAAATTCAAATTTTTTCTTTTTAAATATATGTTTAGTAATATACTTGAAATTTCCGATGAACCTCCCACTTACATGTATTACTTATTAAATATTAAAAGAGGAATCTTCTATATCTAATCATATTTATACGAGATAAAATGATAAAAAGAGGATTACTCATTATGAGTAATCCTCTTTTTATGTCCTATCGTTTTTTAAATATTCGGTTCCACTAAACTAGAACCTTTACTTTACTTAACTTCATACCACCAACCTTTGCGATCAAGCCAGCCTTTCATACCATTTAATTGATTATCTGATGTTGGATCGGAAATAAAATATGTTAATCCATCAGGCTGTAAAATAAATTTAGCTGTCATTTTAACTGAATTTAAAGCTTGCATAGCTTCAGGAACTTCATACGGTGAAAAAGCGCCTGATTGGATAATATTTTGTTTTGATGGCGGAGTTGTCCCACCAGATTGCCCAGTTAATGCATACACAATTGAATTTGCAATCTTATCTGGATTCCATTTTGCCATATCTGCTTCATTATCAATAAATCCAAGTTCAATTAAGATTGCAGGTGCTTTCGTATTCGATAACACATAAAGATCTTTTCGTTCCTTTGCACCGCGATTTGACCAGCCAATATCTTTTGAAAGTTGTGCCGCTATCTTTGCTGATAAAGCTTGTTGGTCATAGTACAAAACTTCAACACCATTAGCTTTCGTATCATATGAGTTTAAGTGAAATGAAACTACTAAGTCTACATCATGTGAGTTTGTTTTTGATACAATGTTATTTAAATTTTGTGCTTGCGTTGTCCCTACTTCATCGGTATCATCATAAACTGTATGCCCCAATGCTCTTAATTTAGCAACAACTGCATCCTTCACTTGGCGATCCATAATGTGTTCTTTCCGATTCCCATAATTCGCGCCCTGTACAATACTATTGTGCCCTCCATGTAAACTATATCTAGCCATTGTTCAACATCCCCTTTTTTTATTACTATATTCATAGCTCGTCTTATTGTCTGGTCAAATATCCAGTACATCTCCAGCAAACAAAATTTGGGCACTAATCTATTTTTAAATTTTTAATTCTAGATTATCTATTTTCTAAAACAAAGGACTCATAAATAAAAACCACAACTAATATTTTCCAGTTGTGGTTTTTACGCATTTAACCTATTTATTTCAAAATCTTTTTATTATAATACTGAAAAATACGTTATAATATAAGTTACTGTTCTTTAGGAGGGGTTTAATGGCTGATAAATATAAATTGTTGATACTCATTGTTACAGCATTTTTTTCTTTCTTTTCCTTAATAAAAGATTTCCGTAACACTTCAAAAAGTTTCTTTTGGGGGAGTTTTGCAATCCTAACAAGCTTTATATTATTATTAACTCACGCTTTAGAATTAACTCCTATACTTCTCTATTCAGCACAGATGGCTCTTGAGATTATTACAATTCCACGTAAATTAATTCTTCCATCTAGCACTGAAGTTGCTAGTTTTTGCTAACAATTCGTGTCTCTTAAAAAATCCGATTTTATATTTCTAATTATCTTTACAAACATAAAAATGCGGTTTCTCTGTTCTAGAGAAACCGCACCATATTAAAGTTTTTATTAAAATTTAAACTGACTCGTATACAGATCAAAGTAAAACCCTCTATCTTCCATAAGAGATTCATGATTCCCTCTTTCCAAAATACTTCCATCTTTTATAACAAGGATTTGATCTGCTTTTTCAATCGTTTTCAGTCGATGAGCGATTACAAAACTTGTTCGACCTTTCATTAAATTATTTAGCCCTTCTTGAATTTGTAATTCTGTTCTCGTATCAATATTAGATGTTGCTTCGTCGAGAATTAATATATCTGTATCTGCTAAAATTGCTCTTGCAATCGCAAGAAGTTGTTTTTGTCCTTGACTTAAATTCGATCCTTCTGAAGCAATTTTTGTTTCATATTGATTCGGTAAATGCTTTATAAAAGAATGTGCAGATGCTGCTTTAGCGGCATTGATTACTTCTTCATCACTAGCATCTAATCGGCCATAACGGATATTATCCATAATCGTCCCAGCAAATAAATACGTATCTTGTAAAACTACTCCTATTTTGCTTCGCAACGAATTCATATCATAATCTTTTATATTTTTCCCATCGATATGGATTTGTCCTTGCTGTATATCGTAAAAGCGCGTTAGCAAATTAATGATTGTGGTTTTGCCCGATCCAGTTGGACCAACTAAAGCAATTGTCTCCCCTGGTTGTGCTTTAAGACTCACTTCTTTTAAAATCGTTTTATTTTCCTCATATCCAAATGAAACATTCTCGAGTGCAACATGCCCTTGTAAATTTTGTACAATGAATGCATCTTTTTTATTTTGGATTTCCGGTACTTCATCCATAATTTCAAAGACACGTTCTCCACCAGCAACTGCCGCTTGAATCGTATTCATTAAAGTTGCGAATTGACTGAGTGGTCTTGAGAATTGACGAGAATAATTAATAAAAGCTGCAATAACACCTACTGTTGTCATTCCATTTAAAACCATTACTGATCCAGTCCCAATTACAAGTCCCATACCTAAGTTGTTAATAAAATTCATACTCGGAAAAATAAAAGCTGAAAATGTATCTGCCTTCGTTGCTGAAACTCTTAGTTGTTCATTAATTTTATTGAAATTTTGTACGGTTTCTTTTTCTTTCCCGTATAACGTTGTAACATCCGCTCCTGTTATAGCTTCCTCAATGAATCCATTTAATTCTCCTAAATCTTTTTGACGCTTTGCAAAGTTTTTACCACTATAAGCAACTAGTTTTTTTGTAACGAAAAACATAATAGGTACTGTAATTAAAGTAACAATTGCTAAAATCCAATCCAATGCGAACATCGCAATCGTCACACCTATAAAAGTTAGCGCTGAGGAAATAATTTGTACTACACTTTGTGTCAACGCTTGATTCAAATTATCTATATCATTTGTCACACGACTCATTAAATCCCCTTGCGAACGTACATCAAAGAACCGTAAAGAAAGCGTTTGGATTTTCTCAAAAATATCTTGTCGTATTCTTTGTATCGTTTTCAATGCAACATTAACCATTACGAATGTTTGTAACCAAGTTAATAATACTGTTACACCGTAAATCGCGATAAGTAACAAACACATTCTCGCCGTACCGCTTAAATCTTTCGGTACAATATATTGATCGATAATTACTCCCATTAAATATGGACCTAATAACCCAAGTAACGTCGTAACAAATACTAAAAATATAACGAACGTAAGAGCAGCCTTTTGGTACCCCATATAGTTCCATACTCTCATTACAGTTCCTTTCGTATTTTTAGCTTTACCTATCTTAGGCGAGTTACGCCCACCTTTATTAGCAAATTGCCCTTGAAAATTACGCATGTTCTTTCCCACCTTCTTTATTTAAATTACCACCTTGGGAAAGATAAATTTCTTGATATACCTCGCATTGTTCTAACAATTCCTCATGGGTACCATCACCAACTAATTCACCGTTATCTAAAACGAGAATTTTATCAGCATCTATAATAGATGAGATTTTAGAGGCGATTAATAATGTTGTTGTTCCTTTATATTCTGTTCTTAATGCCGATTGAATGTTAGATTCTGATTTCGCATCAACTGCTGATGTAGAATCATCTAATATAAGAATGGATGGCTTTCTCACAAGTGCCCTTGCAATTGATACACGTTGTTTTTGTCCACCTGATAAATTCGTTGCACCTTGTGTTAAATGATATCGATAAGAATCTTCCAGCTTTTTAATAAACTCAGTCGCACAAGCTGATGAAGCCGCTACTTCCAGTTCGTCACTTGTTGCATCTTCTTTACCATAACGTAAGTTCTCTTCTATACTACCTGAAAACAACAATGCCTTTTGAGGTACAAAACCTATTGAACCACGAAGTTTTTGTAAATCGTATGCCTTAACATTTATTCCATCAATGCATATTTCACCTTGATCAACATCGTATAAACGCGGTAACAGTTTTGCTAACGTAGATTTACCGCTTCCTGTAGAACCGATAATCCCTACTTTTTCACCTTTACATATGCGAAATGAAATATCTTTTAAAACATATTCATTATTTTTCGTGTAACTATAACTAACATCTTTAAAGTCAATATGTCCCTCGATTTGCTTAGGTGCAATCGCATTTGTTTCGGTCGTAATATCAACCTCAGTATTTAAAATTTGCTGTACACGATCCGCAGATGGAAATGCTCGCGCGATTTGCATAAATACCATGCTTATAGACATAAGTGACATTAAAATAATATTCAAATAGTTTATAAACGCTAAAATAGCTCCTACTTGAAGCGTTCCATCAAATACTTTTTCTCCACCAATCCATAATGTTGCGACAATCCCGCCGCTTACAACTAACATAATGATTGGCATCATTATGGAAATTAGTTGCACCGCTCGAATATTTATCTTCGTTAAATTTGTATTAACATTTCCAAACTGAGTAATTTCATATTTTTGTCTTACATACGCTTTAATAACACGTACTCCAGATAAATTTTCTTGTAGCTTTGTATTCACTTTATCTAATGCTTCTTGCACTTTTTTGAACGTTCCGCTCGCTTTACTTGCAATGAATATAATCGCAAGTAATAAAATTGGAACAACTACAAGTAATATAGGAAATAACTCGCGTGCTGTTACAAAAACAATTATTATACTTCCGATAAATAACAAAGGACCACGAACAAGAACACGTAATGTCATCGTCATCGCCGCCTGAATAGAAGTAACATCATTTGTCACAATCGTTAATAACTTTCCAGTTCCAAACGAATCACGATTTTCACTAGAAAATGTTTCTATTTTCGCAAACACATCTTTTCGTATGTCAGTAGCGAAATTAACAGCTGCTTTTGTAGAATACATCATACACCCAAGTCCTCCAACTAAACCGAGTGCTGCAGCTCCTATCATAAGAATTCCCATTTTAATTACATAATTCAAATCACGGTTTGCTATCCCAACATCAATAATATGTTGCATAATAGTCGGTTGAATTAAGTCCATCGCAACCTCAAGTACCATAAATAGCGGTCCAATTATAGCGAAGAACATGTATGGTTTTAAATACTGTAATAACTTGCGAAATGATTTCATACATAATCTCCTTTTCCCATGAAATTACCACTAAATAATTCATATCCCTCCTTATTTAAGCGATGTAGTTTGTAATTTCTTTCTTATTCCTATTATATTATGTAAATTAATATTTAACATTATTAAATGATACGCATTAATGACTTTTCGGTCAATAAATGTGCTTTATATTAAGCAATTAGAAAAACCGTATTCTTAAATTGAAAGAATACGGTTTTTATCTATATAAGTTAAACTGCAAAATTTATTCTCAAATTCATTTTTTCAGGTGGACTTCACATGTATAAAACTATTTTAATAATATGTATACTTATATCCACCTCAAAAATATCTATATTAACATTTAAAACTCCGTTAACACTGGGAATTTATATCCTTTAAAATCTAATTTTTTATTACTTCGAACCATTAAATACTTACTAGACTGTAACTCTTTAAATTGTACATCCTCAACCCCTAATTGATCTGGAGAGAAGTAAAATTCGATTTCTGTAAATCTTTCAGCGATTTCCCCGCATATTTCATCTAAAACTGGAATTACTGGTGCAAACACTCCATATAATTTCAACCTGCCATTATCTACTTCATACACAATTAGAGCATCTAGCTTCTCTGAATAATACAATTTCTCATTCCATTCCGAATCATGCATATTCAAATAAAACGAAGGTTGGAAGTTTAATGTTGAAAAATTATTTGAAAGTCTTTGGCTACTATCTATAGTTTCATGTATTAACTTTCTATCCTCTTCCATATAATAATCTAGCTCTCTAAGTAAGGAATCATTATTAATCATTTTATTATATGGAATAGTCATCAAATATTCCTGCACAACTTTAAAACCAAATGATGCATATAGTTCGGGTTTTTCCGTAAACAATAATGTACATTCACATTTCTTATCGATTTCTTCTATCATTTTACTCATTAATTGTGTCATGAGTCCTTGTCTACGAAAATTAGGGTGTGTCATTACCGATTGAATGCCCGCTGCATTTATTCTTTCACCATTTATTAGCAATGGCAGCGAAAATGCCGCAACATTCGCAATCGCTTTATCGTTATGTGAAAATGATATAGCTTTGTATGTATCATCCCAATAACCTCTCTCTGAAAAATCATTCAATGTTTGAATTGTAATTCCAAACACTTCTTCAAATAAAGGAAATAACTGCTCTCTTTTCGGTTCTTCTAAAAGAAGTTTTTCAAAATTTTCAACATTCCCCATGCTGTCCCTCCATACGTTAATTCCATCAAATTAGATATAGTTGTAGAACCTGCTCTTAAAGTAATAGGTCTTACCAATCAATATACTATCATAAAATATAAAAAAAGAGTCTAATTAATTTTATGTTTTGACTATTCGAAAATAAGTCGAATAAAACAATATTAAGATTTTTGAATATTAATAAGTTTATTATATAAAAATAGTGCTTTCTAAGTCGTTTTTACTAATAGAAATGCACCATTTATAAATAAAATTTTTTATTATTTTTTTCCTTCTAGCCTTTCCTCCGTATTAATTTCTTCTCCTTTGATTCGCTTTTCAAATGTATTTCTCCAACTAGCAGAAAGCGCATGTACTTCTAAGATTCTTTTTACCCCTTCCATATTTTGTTTTTCCTTATGCATGATACGATTAGCAAATGCTACTGTCACACCTTTCGGATCAGACTTCATTAACTTTAACGTATCAACAGGTGATACCCACCCTTCTTTTAATACACGAAAATAAAACCCTGTATATCCTGTTTCTTGAAAATATAGTGGTAACTTTGGAATATTGTATTTCTTAGCTAATTTAAAACAAGGTTGTCTTGGCTGCGTTACTTGTACAATTGCTTCTCCAATTTGAAATGTATCACCAATACAAACATCCTCTTCGTACATACCACTAATTGTTATATTTTCTCCAAATGCTCCATATACAAGTTCTTGATTCAACTCTTTTTCCCAATATCCGTAATGTTCTCCCGAATACACACAAACCGCCTTATCTACTCCACCATGATGAACTAAATCCGCTTGACCATCTCCATTAAATTTTACAAAGGATAAAAATACCGATACCTTTACTTGTTCCTTATTTATGCCTGTATGAATTACCTTTCCGCCATATGTAACCTCTTTCGGTAACCCTATATTTAAAGATAATAATTGATATTCATTAGCCATTCTATTTCCTCCTTTAAGGGGGTTCCATTTATTTTCTCTCGATATATTTTCACTACTATCTCTTTTATATAAAGATGATTATAAAACCTAAAAAATCATTGTTCAATCCAATTATTTATATAATAATGATAGGTAAAACCTATCATTATACTTGAGGTGATCCCAATCGAATTACGACAACTTGAATATTTTTTAGCTGTTTCAAAAGAATTGCATTTCACAAAAGCAGCTGAGAAATTAAATATTTCACAACCTTCACTAAGTCAACAAATACGTGCATTAGAACATGAAGTAGGAATGCCTCTTTTCGATCGCATTGGTAAAAGAATATCTTTAACTGACGCAGGAAGGATTTTATTATTACATAGTAAAACCATATTTCATGAAGTTGAACAAGCTCGTTCTGCTATTCAAGACTTAAACGGATTACAGCAAGGTTCCTTAACAATAGGATCATTGCTAACCGTAGTAAATTATTTACTACCCTCAGCTATTTTAAATTTCAATCATTTATATCCCAATATAGAACTTTCTGTATTAGGACTTCGTACAGGAGATATTCGTGAAAAATTATTACAAAACGAACTAGATATTGGCATTACATTTCTCCCGATGCAAGATAAAGAGATTATTTCTACCCCTCTATACAAAAGTGAGCTTACATTAGTCGTACCAACCGGTCATCAATTAGCTGAACATAATCATGTATCTATTGCTGAATTACAGAACTACCCTTTAATTCTTTTACCTAAAAATTTCTTTTTAACCGAATTAATTACATCACATTGTCAAAAATTCAACTTTAAACCAAAACCAATTTTAGAAATTAGTACGATGGAATCTTTAATCCAAATGGTTTCAAAAGGAATGGGAATTACAGTATTACCAAAACCTTATATAGACTTTCTGCAAAACGAAAACATTCAAGCTATCAAAATAGAAAATCCTACTCCAACAATTGAAATAGGACTTATTTATAGAAAAGATAAATATATGTGCGCTGCAACTCGAGAATTTATTGAACAACTAAAAAGAACAGTTCGTTCTTTACAAAGCTAAACGAACAAAAGAGATTATCCTATGAAACCGTTTCACAACGACTTAGTAGAATAATCTCTTTTCATAATGAAATAAAGCATTATCTATAAATTTCAGTGTACCTTTTTGGAAATTGGAATATATTTCGTAAAATATGCCCCCACGAGCAATAAAACAATTGAAATTAACCAAATAAAAATGCCGCCAAAGTTTAACCAATATGCAAGTGAATTTAAGATTGCTAGTGTAAAGAAACAAATTGAAGTTAACGCACTCTTCAATCCTTTTACCCCTGCTTTTTTTCTTTTTTCATAAGTAATATACATTAAAACGAAAACAAATAAGATAAGAACAATCGGTAACACTACTTTTAGCAATGGCACTACCTCCCCTAATATACCTTACTATTACCATTTTATCTCATTTGTTCTTTTTGAATCAATTAATTATACTCTTCTCTCCAAAAGTCAGCATACGTTTTATTTTTAAATTTCACATTTACTTCAGAAAATAAAAGACTTCCTCCAACTTCCAACGAGTACCAGTCGTTTAAAATTGGTGATCCGAAACAAATCTTCATTGTACGATTATGTAAATCAAATAAGACAGAATGCAAAGTTCCAAACCATTCTTCATAATTATGTACTGTCAGCCCAGCAGGATATTCTTTTTCTACTAATCCTTTTAAAGACTCCAGACTCACTAGTTCATTTCGATTTAAATATTCATACAATGTGTGATATCTGTTTGTAGATTGTTCTAATCTTCTATTACTCAGTTTTTGAATAGGTAAACTGATTGCATGGTTTGTTGATACGATAAAATCTTGGTTTTCCTCATCAATTGGAGTTATTGATTTATACCCGTCAAATATTTCAATACGCGCTGCGTCTAATGGATCTGCTACTATTAGATTAATATTACTAGCAATCGGTATTTCTTCTATTAGTGACTTAGCCTCCTGTACATTTTTGCATTTCTCCAATAACACTCGAATTACCGCAAAACATTGTAAACCACTTAATACTGGCTTTCGCAGCCCCTCAATATTTCCTACTGGTTGACCACATGCTGAAAATGTAACAGCTAATCCATGCTCGTTAATCCCTTCCGTTCGGCCAAAATATTGAGTAGAAAAACCACTATGTGCATACGCACCTTCAACATGAGTTGAACAAAAACGCATATCATCTATTTTTGGTGACAAATCATAGTTTCTTAATACATAGGTATGCTTTAAATCTGTCTTTTTAGGTAATACGACACAATGACTACATCCTGCTTTTAATAACGTTTGATAATAATACATCATATGTTTAGCAGGAATTTTCAACACTTCACAAAAACCTTCAATTTCTTCATTAATTCCAGGACAATATTTATGTAATATATTTCTGGATTCAGTCCAATGGTGATGCGATATTAAGTTTTCTTTCTGTATAAATTGTGGAATGAGATAAGGATTTTGTTTCACAAACTCCCCTTGTTGCTTACCGATTTCATAATGACTTCCTGTTAGCGATGAAAAATACCCCTTTACTTGATACATCTAATTCCTCCTTATTGAATTTATCCATATCGTACCAAATAAATTTTATACATTCTTGATGTTTTTTACTGTCTTTCAAATCAAATGTGGCTGGGATAAAATAAAAACTAGGAAACTGTAATCATTAACAGTTCCTTAGTTTTCTTAATACTAAATGATTCCCTCTTCCACTATCGTTTCTGCAATTTGAACCGAGTTCCAAGCCGCACCTTTTAATAAATTATCGGAAACGATCCAAAGATGGAATCCGTTTGGTATATCAGGATCCTTTCTAATTCTCCCGACAAATGTATCTATTTTCCCTTCTGCATATAATGGCATTGGATACAACTGTTCACTTGGGTTATCTTGTAATACAACACCTGATGCATCCAGCAACACTGCTCTTATTTCTGCAACAGTTGCTTCTTTTTCAAGTTCAATATAAACCGATTCTGAATGACCTGATACAACCGGAACACGCACACAAGTAGCTGCCATTTTCAGGTTTGGGTCTTCTAAAATTTTCTTCGTTTCTTGAATCATCTTTACTTCTTCAAAGGTGAAATCATTATCAGTGAATATGTCTACTTGAGGCAATACATTAAACGCAATTGGATAATGCTTTTTATCTTTCTTCACTGGTAATATAGTGCTCTCAACCTCTTCACCTGCAAGTATTGACTTAGCCTGTTCTTTTAATTCATGAATCGCATGAATTCCCGAACCTGACACAGCTTGGTATGTGGAAACAATAATTCGTTCCACTCCAAATGCTTTTCGAATTGGTTGAAGTGCCGTCACCATCTGTAATGCTGAACAATTCGGAACTGCTATAATACCTTTATGATCCTTTAAAGTGTGCGCATTTACTTCTGGAACAACGAGCGGTACATCATGCGCCATTCGGTATTCACTCGTGTTGTCAATTACGATTGCACCACTAGACACTGCATGATTCACAAATTGTCTAGAAACTTCTCCTCCAGCGCTAAAAAAGGCAATATCCACACCTTCAAAGCTAGTTGTTTTTGCTTCTTTTATAATGAGCTCTCGCCCCTTAAATTGTACTATCTTACCAGCCGATCGGTTTGACGAAAGCAATGTAACTTCAACTATATTAAATTTAGTTTCTTTCTCTAACAATTCAATAATTTTCTGCCCAACTGCACCTGTAGCACCCACAACAGCTACATGATAACCCTTTTCAATCATCTTTTCTCCTCCAATATCACTTAAATGAATATTTCTACAATTTTATTTTATAAAGAATTTAACCATTCGGAAAATTGAAATACATGATATAATCATTCACAAATCATGATAATAAAAGAGGGATCGCTTATGGAAATGAGACACGTTAAAACATTTTGTGCCATTGTAAAGCACGGTAGTTTTTCTAAAGCTGCTCAAGCGTTAGGGTATGCGCAATCTACTGTAACAGCGCATATGAAAGCATTAGAAAACGATTTACATCTCCCTCTTTTCGATCGGTTAGGGAAAAAAATACTTCTTACAAAAGCAGGTCATCAATTTCATCCTTATGCTTTAGAATTACTTGCAATTTACGCAAAAGCACAAGAAATCCCTCAAAATACCGATCAATTAGAAGGTACATTGAGTATTACATCAAACGAATCATTAGCAGTGTACCGTTTACCACAATTATTACGTATTTACAAACAGAAAAACCCGAAAGTAAATATCGTACTTGAAACAAACACAAATGAACAAGCATTACAAAAATTACGTGAAGAAGAAACAGATGTTATTTTCATAATTGGAGAAAGTATGGAACATAATGATTTTATTACGCGTACTTTTAGTAATGAAACATTTGGATGGATTTTACCTCCCCATTACTCTACACACGCCAATCCATTTTGTTTATTAAAAGATACTCAGTTTATTTTTACTGAACAAAGCTGCGGCTATAGACCAATGGTAGATCGTTTTTTACGTCAAAGCGGCAATATTCCAGCTAAAACATTTGAAACTTCCAATGTTGAAGTCATTAAACAATCCGTTATGTGTGAGTTAGGGATTTCAATTCTTCCTCACATCGTTGTACAAGAAAGTTGTCAAAAAGAACAACTCTGTTATCAGCCTATTGAAACTCCATCAGTTATTCAAAGTCATGTAATCTATCATAAATCTAGATGGATTTCACCCGTTTTACAATCGTTTCTTTCCTTACTAGAGCGAGACTAAAAGGTGCACACAAAAAAGAGTAACTGCCTAATAAGCACTTACTCTCTTCCAATGTTATCTTATTTATTAGTCTGTCCCCCACCTGCAATTAATTGACTACCCGAATATGTACCTTTTTGCATAAACACTTGATTAATTAACTCTTTTTGTTCCGCTTCTGACATTACCCCTTTTCCTTCACCTAAATTCCCGCTTTGTAATTTCCAAATCTTATTGTGATCTGCGTCCATCTTTTCATATTTCCCTTGTTTCCATCTCTCTAAAATGTCTGCATATGTATTTCCTTGTACTAAATCATTGCTCTTTACAATATCAAGTAAACTTTCAATACGTTCTTGTGTGATAAAAATATAGCCCCACTTTTGATCAGCTTTCGTTTTTTGATGTGCCATTTCATGTAATGCTGTTTGTATGTTCTCATCTGTCCATTTGAAATTTTTATTAAAACCGCTATTCGGTAATGAATGATTGCCATTTTCTAAAAGCTTTGCATCTTCAGCTTTTACATTACTATCAGCTAGCACTTCTATTGCTGGAGCGGCTGGTGATGCCTTTTTCGCAGCTGGTTTACTATTATTCAAATAATACAGCATACCATATGTTAAACCTACACCGATTACCGCCATACCAGCTAAAATACCTATTATTTTAAATAATGTTTTCATCTTGCTTATTTCCTCCCACATATCCCATTCATAATATCTATTTATCAAAAACAGATGCAGCATCTCTTTTTTTCGCAGCCTACTAGCCTACTGCAATTTATTTTTTCATACTATTTTACATAAACATAACTTTCACTTTCTGAAATTGTTTTATCACTTCTTAATAAAGTCCCATCAAGATCTGAAATAATAATTTTTTTATACTTACATTTATTCTCCTTTCACAAATAATAACTCGAAATATTGATTATAGGTTGAACCAACTAAGCTTTTGCAGGTAGTTAATCTCTACCTATTTTTTCGCCTCAATTCAAGTCTCATTTTCATTTATTACATATTTACTATTTCCTGACACACATATATATTTCCTTATATTATATTTCTTTCTATTGTTAATTGAAAGATTATTCTGTCAAAATACCCCATCTTTTTTTATACAAATCTACCTCTAAGCATTTCGTTTTAAATTTTAAAAATATATGTTAGCCTAAATATAAATGAGATGAATAAATATGAGTTTATTGTATACCAGTTTATCCTTCTCAGCTCTTTCTAGCTAAATATGCTAATGCTATTAAGAAAAATGAAAAAATAAACTTATAAATTTTAAAATCAATATATAATACAAATAAAAACAACGAGTGCCTTATAAGGTACTCGTTGTTTTTATGCACGATGTTCTTTTAACCACTTCGTAATCGCATCTAACTTCGAAACATCAAAACGGCTCTCTTCACAAACATTTAAACTGTTTAAATTATTTACAATTTCTAATTCATTCGATTTTACACTTTTTGCTTCGATCACTTTGCAGTATCCGTCTGTAACGGCATTTAAATTTTCATAATAGCGTTGAAACGATTTGGATATATGTAAATGTTTTTCAAAGTTTCTTCTTCTTTTTGTCTCGTCAGATTCTTTCCGTTTTCTCAGCTCTTCATCATTCGTATATAAATAAAAATATTGATCAGGAAAACCAATTTCCCTATTGACCAGCTTTTCTTTATAAAAGTTTTCTATTAAAGATAATGGCTGATCAAATATTTCAAAATGGAAACACCAATTATAACTAAGTGGTTGATAAATGTCGCCATCAAGTATTACTATTTCATATTGCTTCGATTTCTGCATTGCTATATTCCAGCGCTCTACTTGTTTTTCAAAATACCATGTTCTGTGCTCATTTTTTGGTCTTTCAAATAAAAAATTCACTTCGGGTATAATATAAGCACCATAATTCTTTTCTAACTCCCGACACGTTGTGCTCTTACCAACCGCACTTGCTCCCTCAAACGCTATAATCCCCATAGTTTCTCCCACTTTCATTAACTTAAATTCCCTTGTTTCGCTTTCCTCCCCCACAACTGTCTCCATAAAATAATTGAAGCGATAGAAAGCATTATTGTTGTTATGATACTCCCCTCAATTCCGAACGAGCCTCCATGAAGGGATTCCCCTCCGTTTGTTACAGGTTTAAAAAGTGGTGTAGAGTACATTGTCATTCCACTAACTGCAAAACCGAAAACATTATATTGTGCCCAATTCCAAATGGAATGCCATGCGCATATGCCCCAAAGACTACTATCTTTCAAAACGTAAAAAGCTGCAAACACACCAACTAATATTATATTCGATATTGAAAGAATTGTAATACCTGGATTTAGTAAATGAAGAAAACCAAATAAAAAAGAAGTCACAACAATCCCGACCCATATACGGCTTCTAACAGAAAGAACTGGAAATAACCACCCTCTAACAACAATTTCTTCTGTCGCACCTTGTATTAAAAAAGCAACTAAAGATCCCACAATCCCAAGTATAGCGGTTGATGTAATTTGTTGCATTTGTAGTTGTACATTTCCTGTTAATAAAAGGAGCATAACTGGTATTGAAATGAAAACAAAACCTATTAATGCACCTTTCAAATATTTTCTTATCCACTGATTACTCCAAAAGCCAATAGATGAAATTGATCTTTTTTCTACGAATCTGATCCATAAAAAAACAAAAAATATAGCTCCGCCAAACGTCAATATCA
Organism: Bacillus thuringiensis; assembly: GCF_022095615.2. Classification (NCBI taxonomy): domain Bacteria; kingdom Bacillati; phylum Bacillota; class Bacilli; order Caryophanales; family Bacillaceae; genus Bacillus; species Bacillus thuringiensis. The sequence goes on along the minus strand of NZ_CP155559.1, from coordinate 2,222,321 downwards.
TCTCAATATCGCTATAAATTGCCTTCATTAAAAGTGTTTCTGTTTTCGGTAAAAACAACATAAATAACATGAACAATTCACCTAACGTTAAAAATACAATTGCAAGTATAACAGCGAATACTGGATGAACTTTTTTTCTTCCTTCTTTGGCTGCTTCAATTATTTTAAATTGAGTAAATTGCAATATTTTCGCCTCCTTAACAAATACATCAACACTATTCTTATACTATATATCGTTTTCCTAACACAAATTTCCAATAAAAAAACTTCTCAGTTTAGCATAAACCCAAATTAGGAATAATATATAAATAAAAGAGATGACTTTGTGCGTTTTACTATTATCACCAAGATTATTCACTGGTATTACCAGCACTTGCTATTTCCCACCATTTGTTGTAAGATAGTAATTAAGGTCAATTTAACACTGTATTTTCTTTGCATATTATCAAGTATCAATCAGGAACATTTTATACTCCTTATGGGTTTTTGATAATATGTGAACTTTTATTTTTCATTCAAATAAGGCCGATCATATTGTAATCTTTTTAAATTTTAGGAGGCATTACCATGACATTAACAGGTAAAGTAAAATGGTTTAACAGCGAAAAAGGTTTCGGTTTCATCGAAGTTGCAGACGGTAACGACGTATTCGTTCACTTCTCAGCTATCACTGGCGACGGCTTCAAATCTCTTGACGAAGGTCAAGAAGTTAGCTTCGAAGTTGAAGACGGTAACCGTGGACCTCAAGCTAAAAACGTTGTAAAGCTATAATTCAAACAATAAAAAGGTTGTTACCAGCACGGTTAACAACCTTTTTAATATATAACTAAAATTTTTTACATAAAAGGAGTGGTTATATGTATCGCAATCGAAAGAACGATGTAGCAGAAGTACCACCAGAACAAACCCCTGTCTGGGAATGTGAAGCAGAGGATTGTTTAGGATGGATGAGAAAGAACTTTTCATTTGAAGAAGAGCCTAAATGCCCTTTATGTAAAAGTAGCATGAAAAGCGGAGAACGTTTATTACCTAAGTTAGGTTAATTTTTATTTAACCCCTCTTTTATAAGAGGGGTTTTTTATTATAAATTTATATTCTCTACATCCGTTCGAATTATAGAATACAATAGTGCATCATGTTGCTTATTTCCTTGATGAATGTATCCACGTAATAACCCTTCCTTATGAAAACCTATTTTAGATAACATTTTACAAGAAGTAACATTTTCAGGGTATGTAATAGCACCAATTCTAAATAAGCCTAAATCACGAAATCCATAATGAATAATTTCCCCGGCCGCCTCTGACGCATAACCATTCCCCCAATATCGAGGGTGTAAGTCATATCCAATTTCAGATCGTTTACTCCATAGTTGTAAATTATTTAATCCAATTGTACCTATTAAAGTATTTGTTTCTTTTAGTACAATCCCCCATCGTATCGCTTTTTTCTCGAAGTAATTTTTCGAAAAAGATTCAATCATACGTGAAGCTTGTCCGAACTCCGTAAAAGAATTCATGCCGTAATAACATGTTACCTCATCCAATGAAAAGATTTCATATATTTTTTGACAATAAGATTGTTCTATTTCAACTAAACGCAAACGTTCTGTTTCTAATATAGGAAATACCATAGGATCGCTCCTTTCTTTCTACTCATTCATTATAGCAGAAAAAATATTAATAATTAGGAAAGTCCTCAATGTCCCATTAATCAAATATTTCAGGAGGAGCTTATCCTCTTAATTCAATACGAACTAAGAGTAACCCTTCTTGTTTTTGCATGATTAGAAAAAATAAAGAGATGATCAAAGTGCTATGATTATCTCTTTATTCCCTATTTATGTGCAACTAATGCCCAATGACATGGAGCTGTTTGTCTCCAATTTATACTTAAAAAACCAGTTTCTCTAAGAAGTGTATCTACCTCATTAACAAATGACTATAATCACATTCCGTTCTTTCCTTCATTTTTTAAAATTATTTGTATTATTTTCATTTCCATCACTCCGCTCGTAATAATATGTCTTATAAATTCGATTCCTTGCTCACTTTTCTTTTCTAAAAAAACGCCCTACGCCATACATTTATGGTAAAATATAGTTAATATCATATTTTATTGTGGAGGTGTAAATGTTCTATGTATATATTCATCGGCTTATCCCTCTTACTCATACTACTCCTATTTTTATTCGCAAAAAAGTTGGCTCCAAACTCATTCATGATGACTCGTTTTAAAGGCAATAGCCTTAAAACATTTTCAATCAGCATGTTAATCGCCGCTACTCTTTCACTTTCATATGGAATCTATCACGCAGCAACATATCAACCTAAACATTTAGATATTACACTTCAAAATCAAAACTTTACTGTTTTTGGTAATGTTGGAGAAGTTGGATATTTCTCAGAAGAATTACTAAAAAAAGATACAGAAGTTGCACTATATTTCGCCTCTTGGAAACAAATGCAATTAAATAATCCAGAAATAATAGTAAACTATCCTTCCGGTAAACAGGAAACATGGAAACCGAACATTACATTAATTCCTGCCAATAAATTAAAAGAGAAACACGGTATAAAAGAGCTTTATCAACTCTCATCATATTCATTTAAAGAATCCGGGAACATAACATTAACAATCACTGAGAATAATACAACAAATAAAAAGGTCTCAATTCAAGTAAAATAAATAAAATGTCCCTCCAGCATAACGGAGGGACATTTTATTTATTTATGCATTATTAATTTGACGGTTCATTTAATGTTGCCATTATTTCATTTGCAGTGTTCTTTCCATTTCCAATACATGCACCAATTCCGACACCGTAATATGAGGCACCAGCTAAATATACATTTGGATATAGATCCGTCATTTTTTCTTGTAATGTTTGAACCGCTTGATTATGTTCTAAATGATATTTCGGCATTAAATCTTTCCAATTTGTAACTTCAACTACTTCTGGTTCACCTTTAATTCCGAGACTCTTTTCAATATCGTATAAAGCGACTCGTACTAATTCTTCTTCACTATAATTTTTAATCGTTTCATATACTGGATTGGTACTCTTATAAAACATTCTTACTAATAGCTTTTGTTTTCCAGATGTATGTTTCCACTTTCGGCTTGTCCATGTACAAGCATCACAATGTAAATCACTATTCTCCGTTACGATAAATCCTGTGCCGTCCGCCGGTAATTGTTCATCTAATATATCAAATCCTAGGTAAATACTTATAAGAGATGAGTTTTTAAATGTATGAAACTGCTCGTTTAACTCAGTAGACTGTAATAAAGTTTCTGCAATATCATGCGGAGCTGCTACAACAACAGAATCAGCTTGGATGGATTCATGATTTGCAAAGGAGATTTCATAGTGCTCACCTTGTTTCCTTATAGCTGTCGTTATAACACCTTTCTTAACAACAGTCTCAGTCAGCACTTCTTCTAAACGATCAATAATCGTAGATAGTCCACCTTTAAATGATACGAACTTTTTGTTTCCCGCTGATTGAAATTGTTTTTTATTCTCTTCAAAACCTTTAATAATACTTCCATATTTATTTTTATAATCCAGTAAATACGGTAATGTCGATGCCATAGTAAGTTCATTCAATTTACCGGAATATACACCTGAAAGCACTGGAGCAATTTGTCTTTCCACTAATTCTTTCCCTAAAAAGCTTTCTAAAAATACAGCAAGTGAAGTATCTTTTGTAAACTCTTTATTTTTCGTTATGAAATCTTTTAAAGCAACAATTTTCCCTTTCGTTGATACTAGCGTACTGCTAAACAACGACTCGACACTCATCGGTATCCCAAATATAGTGTCAGAAGGAATTGGATGTAAAGTATTATCAGAGTATATGTAAGAAATACCCGTTTCGTTATATACCATTTCTTCTTCTAAATTTAAATCCTTTACAAGTGGCATAATATATTCATTACGGGCAACGATAGAATCTGCTCCTGATTCCATAATAAAATCTTTTTCTTCTACACTATGGATTTTACCGCCTAAATACTCTTCTTTTTCTACAAGGATTAAATTTAAATCAATATTATAATCCTTTTTAAATTTTTCTAAATAAAACATAGTAGAAAGTCCCGTTATACCTCCACCGATAACAACAACTGTTTTCATATGTACTGCGCTCCTAACCGATACAATTAATAATTCCTTTATTATTATACCCAAAAGTCCTTATATTCGACTAGCAGCTTGTGCATTCTGTAAGAAATTAGACAATATATTCGAATATATTTCCGGTTGATCATTATGAACTAAATGACCGGCAAACGGAATAACGGCGATATGTATGTTGTCGTTTAATTGTTTGAACGTTGTAGCAGCTGTAACTTCATCTTCTGAATCTCCCCCAGCAATACAAAGTGTAGGCACTTCAAGATTAGCTACATCACCCGTCTCATCAAATGGGTACCAACCTTTAACTTGCCACGATTCAAGCAATGCTTTCCAATCACTTTTTTCATGGATTTGATTCATATATGTTATTACTTCTTCATTTTCCATCAATTGCTGGTGGCACTTCGCTTCGTACTCCTGAGACTCCTCCCAATTTCCTCTCTTAAGCGGAAAGATACCTGAAAAAGTTAACGTTCTCACTTTATCTGGATATTTTTTTGCAAATAATAAAGCAGCGATTCCTCCTAGTGAAACACCGACTATATGGCATCTAATAATTTGCAAATGCTCTAAAGTATCATTTAAATCTTTAACAGAGCGCAGGAAATAATTATCTACTGTTCCCCCTGATTTTCCATGTCCTCTTAAATCAAGACGTATTACTTGATAGTTTTTCCCTCGAAAAAACTCTACCTGTTCTTCGAATTCTACTAAACCTGTCATACCACCAGAATGTAAAAGTACAATCGGTTCACCTTCGCCTGAAATGTGTGTATGTAATATCATTTATGCCCCTCCTATGAAATTGAATTTTCTATCAATTAACAGTATATAGAATATACATCGGAATTTCCAAATAAAAAAGAACTATAACATTTTCAAATCACGTCATAGTTCTTTTTATTTTAAAAACATAAAGTAATTAATCAATTTGTCTATTTCTTGGCTTAACGCTAATACTTTTTCATGCTGAATTCCGTAATCCGATACTAAATATAAAAGTTCTTCTTTCTTTATTTCAATGACTTTTTCCAATTTCACTAATTCCATATCGTTTTACTTCTCTCTCCAATACTAAAATGTATGTATTTTAGTATAGCCTATTTACATAATTAGTAAAAGTAAAATACACATGTAAAATCTTACAAATATAAAAATAATATACTATCAACAAAAAATTTGAAATTTAGCCCCTTTTTTACAGTTCATTAGACATTATTACGTATGAATAACAAATCGGAATTTCTCTAATGTTATATCTTTATATTTTGGAGCTCTCTTAATATGATCAAAGTAACTATATGAAAATTTAAAGATATGTCCGAAATCCCAATCAAATTCACCATAGTCTTTTAGCCAAAATTGATTTTCTGTTGGTAACATATGAGCACGTTTAGATTCGACTAAAGGTAAACAATCTATCGGTGAGTGTAAAGTTATTTCACTATTTGACGTTAGGTTTTGACTAGCACGTAACACGTATACTAGTTTTAACAGTGGACACAACGCTCGATGGAATATATCTCTATGCCCTAAGTCATACATAATATTAATTGCATGAGAAAAAGTAAGTAAATGACCAATTAAATCATGGTGTGCTTCCGCTCTATAAATAATATTAAATTGCGAAAGCTCTTTTAAAATAAACGTAGATAATTGTTTCGGATTTCTTAATTCACTTTCTATCTCATCTTTTATATTTAATTGTTTTACTCCCTTTGTTGTAAAACCAATCCATGATCTACCAGGAATTGTTTTTCGAAACGATATTATAAGGTTAGTAATCCCTTCAATCTCTTGATTATCGCCCCATTTTTGTAACTCTTTCATAGCTAATAAACTTAATGCAGCATAAATGACATTATGCCCCACCCAATGAAGTTCATCAATTGTATGTTCCAATGATTTTATAATCATTTTTTCAGCACTTTGAAAATCAATTTCTTCTTTATTATCGATGACTTCACCTAAATTTTGCTTGCTTAGCATCATTTTTGTTTGAGAATACATACTACGAATTATTTCTTCTTTCACATTGTTATCTTTCATGAAAAAATAACTAGCAATTGCAGCTGCACCGAAATGTGCATGCCAAATATCATTTGTTTGTCTTTTACATTGAGAAATAATTGAAAGGCCATCTCTTAAAACAGTTTTATTTTCCATCTTTTTATCCCCCGTAATAAAAATCAATTTATATTCATCCTAAAGATGGCGTCAATACAAATAAAATATGATTAGATTCATCACTTTTATTTAAAAAACGATGTTTCACATTTGGCGGAATACGTACAACATCACCTTCTTCTAAAAAATACTCTTTTCCTTCTAACTCCACATACACTTCTCCTTTCATGACAACAGCAATTTCTTCCTTATCTTCATGTGAATAATGACCTTCCGTTGTTTTTGCTTGTTTATTTAAATCCATTATTAACATTTCAATACGTGCTTTCATAAAATCTGGTGTTAATACATCATATACAATGTGATCATTGTTTTCCCGATATACTTTCTTGCGATCTTTTTTCTTAGAAATGAGTGAATCTGTATCGATTTCATTAATAAAAAGTGTAAATAATGGTACATTTAATGCTTTCGCAATTAATTCCAATACACTCAAAGAAGGATTCGCATATCCTCTTTCAATTTGGCTAATTAGTGAAGTACTAATCCCTGCATAATCAGCAAACTCACGAATTGTCATATTATTTTTCTTCCGATAACTTAATACAGTTTGTCCGAGTCTATCATGTATCATAGTAAAAACTTCCTTTCGTCCATCATATTGCATCTTTCACTGTCTTTGTGCTGACATAGTAAACAAAGACAAATAATCCTTTCCTATCATCTCAGTGACTTATATACTTACCTTTGTACATTATATCGTATAAAGTTCATTATAATAAACAAACTATCGGAGGGACAAACTGTGAAATCACCTATTCTTTCATATTTCATCTTATTTTTCGGCGTATTTGCCCTATCAACTTCAGCGATTTTTGTAAAATTAGCCGATGCTCCTGCGGCTATCATCGCTTTTTATCGATTATTCTTTGCTACACTAATTTTGTTACCCTTGTTACTTTTCAATAAAAATAATCGAAACGAGCTAAACACAGTAACAAAAAGACAATGGGGATTTGGATTCATATCAGGGTTATTTTTAGCTACCCATTATGTACTTTGGTTTGAATCATTACAATATACTTCTGTAGCAAGTTCTACAGTTATCGTAACGTTACAACCTTTATTTTCAATGATTGGCGGTTACTTTCTATTTAAAGAGATATTTACGAAAGGTGCAGTCATTGGTTGCCTCATCGCTATTTCAGGAAGTATCATAATTGGATGGCAAGACTTCCAAATTAGCGGTGAAGCTTTATACGGAGATATTTTAGCGTTTATTGCGGCCGGAATTATTACCGCATACTTTTTCATTAGCCAACATGTTCGTAAAGATTTATCACTTATACCGTATTCGGTAATTAGTTATGGAAGTAGCGCCTGTTTTCTTGGTATATTTGCTTACATGCAGCAAGAATCTTTCATCCATTACTCTACGCAAACTTGGTTGTGTTTTATTGGCTTAGCGTTTGTTGCAACGATTTTAGGGCAAACAATTTTTAATTGGTTATTAAAATGGATGAGTGCTACTGTAATCTCTATGAGTATTCTAGGAGAAACGATTGGAACTTGTATGCTGGCATACTTTATATTAAATGAGACTATTTCTTTACAACAAGGACTAGGCATTACAGTTATTTTTATTGGTTTAGCATTATTTTTAATGCAACCCAAACTGCCTAACAACAACTAACAAATAAAAAGCATGACATTATACTGTCATGCTTTTCACTATCCATTATGTACGATTAAACCGTCAGGTCTAAAACGACTCATCATAATTTCATTAATAAACTTCCCGTGAGCCTTCAAATTCCCTATCTTTACTCCCTCTTCTACAAATCCGAATTTTTTATATAGAGATTTCGCTTTAGGATTCGTTTCTAAAACACCAAGTTCTACTCTCTCTAACATTAACCAATTATCAGCCAAATCAAGCATTTTTGTAAGAAGAGCTTGTCCAATACCTTTATTATGATATTCACTATCTACCCCTATAAACAAATCCCCCGAATGAGATCTACGTCCTGGACTTTGAGTTAACCCAACAAATCCAACAACTTCTCCATCATACTCTGCAACAAATTCAAATTGATTCTGTGCTAAATTTCGAATTCTATTTTCCATTGCATCTACACGCATGCTAGGTAAGAAAACCATATAAGGTAAAACATCATCTTGTATGCATATACGATGAATTGCTCTAGCATCTTGAATTTCTACCGCTCTTACTTTGATCCCCATATCTTTTCTCCTCCATATCTATAACAATACATATTTATTCTAGAACCCTGGTTGAAAGCCCTTCTCCTCTGTATTTCTTTATGTTATTTTTACATAATTATTTCAGCATAACATTCAATTTACAAACATCCTATCTACACCAATTCCAATTACCGGTTAACTTTTTACTTTATTATATAACTCAAGTAACATTTCAATTGGAATACCATTTATTTTCATACCGGTTATATCACAATTTACTATTTCCATATTTTTCAGGTTACTATTACTTACTATACTACCTTCTAACTCACATTTATCGAATAAAATAGGATCTTTATCATCTCCAAGACTTGTATTTTTAAATTGAACCCCACCTAAAGTCACAAAATTAAATTTACTACCAGAAAGGTTTAAATCTGCATATGAAGAACTTCTAAAATTTATATTTCTAAACTTTGATTGACTTACATTACAATTACTCATATCCATATGCTTTATATTACTACCCACAAATGAACTGTTTTTTAAATTCACTTGATAATACTCTGTATTTGCTAGATTACTGTTTTCGTATTGGCTATTTTTCATATCTTTGTTTTTTATTAGGTCCTCTTCAGCCGACTCTACAGTTATTCTTTTTACATAACAATACTCATCTTCAGATTTGAAAACTATTCCATAGCCCATTTTTTTATAAAAATGATGATTGTTAATTTGTCTACTGGATGTTTCGAGATCCCAAATCCTTATGTTCGGATATTCCTCTTCTATTAATTTGATAACATATGATCCAATTCCTTTTCCTTGATAAACAGGATCCACAAAAATACGATCAATTCGACCATATGACTTACCAGAGATCGTAACTATAATTCCCCCAATTATTTTTTCATTCATTATTATTTTAAAAGAATCCAGTTCTTCAATCGAATATTTCATCATTTCTACTGAAGAATACCCTGGTGGTTGGATGTTATAGTCAATTACATCATCTTGGCCATATAACCAGCGTTTTGCTTCTTCATCAAATGTTTTTGTCATTATTTCTGTTAACTTTTCAGCATCTAAAATTGTAGCTTTTTCTATAGATATTAATGTCATTTTTACTTTCCCCTTTATTATTAAAAAATAAGAAACTTTGCAAACGATATAATTATAAAATAAAGAAAATTAAAATTAATACTCCTCTTTACTATTAAACTATAAATAAACCTATATTTTCCACTGTTACTTCGTATTAATGAATAAAAAAGAGACCATGCAATATAAACATGTTCTCTTCTATTATTCATTTTCAATTGTTTATAATTAAAAACCAGTTGTTACTTAAGCCACTCGTTGCAAGTATGACTTAACTCCTGCAACTCTTCAATAAATCGACTCGCATGATATCCATCACAAACCGAATGATGAACTTGCAATGAAACTGGTAGCATAACCTTATTTTCTTCATTAAAATATTTCCCACAAGTTATAATTGGTAATAGAAAATCAGCATCATTATTAATATTAAGATTAAATCCAGTAAAACTAGTCCAAGGTATGCTAGAAATCGGAAATACATTAGGCGGAATATTTTCTTTCGTGAAAAGACCACGAACACTAGCATAGCATCTCATATCTTCTTCATAATTTTTATAGAAAATGCGGAAATCACTTGAATAATCCGTCCATATACTTGAAAAAGACTTATCATCTATATGAAAGATTGTATAGCTAGGTATCATTTTCTCCCAATAGCCCAAAATTCCTTCTTTATTAAAACATGTTCGAAATTCTTTATGTTTATTTATTATTCTCGAAATTATATAAATAACAGTCGGATAAAATTTAATTCCCTTTTGATGTACTTTCTCTATCAGAAGCGTAATATCAACATTTACTGTCATACTAAACGTACATTTTAATTCTAAATAATGTTCAAAATACTGCTCTCTATTCCAATTTTCTCTATCAATTACATGAAACTTCATTTTAATAGCCTCCTAAAATTTTCTTTTTATTTTAGAAGGCTAATTTCCTTGCTTTCACCATAATTGTTCACTCCTAACAGTTTACATTTCACCCTAATTGTTTATTTAATTATATAACATCTATAAGAATCAATTCACATATTTCTAGAAATCCATCCACATACTATAGATAAATCAAATGAAATTTGGAGGATTCATACATGAATAACAAAAATGAAAATAAAAAAGAAACTGTTACCGAAAACGCTACACCAATTCAAAATAATCATACTGCAAATCTTAATATCGAAGAACAAGCAATGAACGGCTTATATGGAATGCCAGAAACCGATATTGAAGATGCTGATCATTCTGTATCTGATGATTTGACTTCAAAAAATGAATTACATTGAAAAAAGCCAAGGAAAATATCCTTGGCTTTTTCAACTATGCATCCACTTTTTGTATTTCTTCACTCTTTCTTGAAAGTTTCCCTGGCCAAAAAGCAAAACGGCCTAAAACGACTGTGATTGCCGGTACAAGTAGTGGTCTTACAATAAACGTATCTAGTAATACACCAATTGCTGTTACAATACCAAATTGAACGAGCACTTGAATTGGAAGTGTTCCTAACACAGCAAAAGTTCCGGCTAAAATTAAACCTGCGGATGTAATGACACTACCTGTTTGTATAACGCCATTTTTTACTGCATCCAAATGATTTTGTGTCTTTCTGTTTTTCCATATTTCTGAAACCATAAAGATATTATAATCTTCACCTAAAGCAACTAAAAATACGAATGCGTATAACGGTATTGCACCTTGAATGGCCGGTGCACCCATACCGAAGTGAAGTAATATCCATCCTGCGCCTAATGCTGAGAAGAATGATAAAACGACAGTTACAATTAAATAAACCATCGCAACAATTGAGCGTAAGTAGACTAGTAATAGTAAAGCTATAATACTAATCATTACTGGAATAATAACTGATTCATCACGTTCTGTAATTTGCTTTGTATCATATAATGAAGCTGTTTCTCCGCCAATCCATAGCTGATCTTCAGCATTGCTAACCCCAGCATCCTTTAATACTTTTTCTACACTACTTTTCAATTTAGGAATTTGATCTAATGCTTCAATTGAGTATGGATTTTCTGCTAAAGAAACCTCATACATTTTAATTTGCTTGTTTTCTTTACCCTCTTTTGGCTCTTTCACTGTTTTTACGAAAGAAAATTTCTCTAGTTTTTCTTTAATAGGAAGCGCTTTTCCTTTCGTATCAACAACAATTTTTACTGGCGCTAGTTCACCAGCTGAAAAATGATCACTAATTAATGTAAACCCTTCACGTGAAGGCATATCCTTTGGAAACGATTCTAATAGGTCATATGTGTATTGAATACGTGTTACAAATGAAGCCAATCCACCTAATACAAATACAGTAAGCATAATTATTGTCCACGGTCTTCGTACTACTACATCTCCAAGTTTTTTACTAAAGGCGCCTTTTGATTTTTTAACCTTTACGACTTTCTTTTTCTTTCTTGCAAACTCCTCATTCATTGAAGTTGTTCTCGGTATAAACGGGAAGAACGCAACTCTGCCAAAGATTAATAAAAACGCAGGAAGAATTGTTAAAGCAGCGATTCCCATTATGAATACTGCAACACTAAATGGTACTGCAAATCGATGAAAGGCACCATAATGAGCAAGTAGTAATGTTCCTAAGCCAAGTACTACCGTTAATGCACTCATTATTATTGCCCCACCAGATGCTTTAATCGCAAGTTGCAGCGCCTTATATTTACTTTCTTCTTCTAACAAGCACTCCCGATATCTCGAAATTAAAAATAGACAATAGTCCGTTCCAGCACCAAACAATAACACTGTCATGATTGATATTGCTTGGGCATCTACTTTAATCCATCCGTGATCAGCTAAAAAACCAAGCGTTGGACTAATAATACCGTATGCAAAGCCAACAACAAGTAAAGGTAAAATTGCTAAGATTGGTGAACGGTACAGTAAAATTAATAGGACTAATACGAGTAATACAGTAGCAACTAATAACTTCACATCTGCTTGACTAAATAAGCTAACTGCATCTGTTTGAATACCTACTGGTCCAGATAATCGAACGTGTAAACCAGAGTCACTTATTTTTTGTTTGAACGGATCTTCATCGACCTTACTATTCACTATGTTTCTTAAATCTTCAAGATTTCCTTTTAATATATCCGTTCCAGCTGACTTATTAAAGAATACGGGTGTAACAAATGATGTACCATCTTTTGATGCACTTTTTGATAATGCTTGTTCCGGGATTGTATCAAATGGTGGTAACGTTGATTGTTCTTTTAAAGGACTGGCCTTTAATTCTTTATAAACGTCTTGTATGAGTTTATAGTCCTTTGACTGTAATCCACCATCTCTATACCATACTACTAACAAAGGATTTCCTGCATTATTTGGAAATTCTTTTTTCATAAGTGCTTCCGCTTGCTGCGACATAGCAGTTTCAGGTAAATTTTTCGGATTCGGTTCTTTCGTACTATTTACTTGTGGTAACGTAAATGAAAGTAATAATGTAATAAGAACCCAAACCGATAAAGTTATCCATTGCGTATGCTTCCCTGCTACAAGCCTCCCTAACATATGTAACGGGTGCTTTTTCATAAAAACCCACCTTCCTTTTTCCCTCCACTATTAATTATATATACTGGTCGGTTAATTAATCAAGAATGAATAAAAATTATGTTATAATTATCTAAACAATACATGTCAGGAGCGAATGGATTTGGAACAAAAACAACGTCCTCTTGGAAGGCCTCGTCAAAATAAAAATACAAAATCTACAAAAGAACTAATTTTAGAAGTTGCAACTCGATTATTTCTTACTCAAAATTATCAAGTTGTTTCTATGGATGAAGTCGCAAAAGTTTGTGGTGTGACGAAAGCAACCGTCTACTATTACTATTCAACAAAAGCAGATTTATTTACCGCTACTATGATTCAAATGATGGTACGTATACGAGAGAATATGTCTCAAATCCTTTCTACAAATAAAACATTACAAGAAAGGTTATTGGACTTCGCTAAAGTCTACTTACACGCAACGACAGATATTGATATGAAGAATTTTATGAAAGATGCAAAACTATCATTATCTGAAGAACAATTGAAGCAATTAAAAAATGCTGAAGATAACATGTATGAAGTATTAGAAAAAGTACTCGATAATGCAATGCAACTTGGAGAAATTTCTAAAGGAAACGCTAAATTTGCTGCTCATGCTTTCGTATCTTTATTATCAATTGGGAATTTTAAAGATGAAAATCACAATCCTATTCTTGCAAATATAGATGAATTAGCACAAGAAATTGTTTTGTTTTATTGGAACGGATTAGGCCATTCATATTAAACTGATTTACTTTAATAAAAGAGCATGTTTGAATTTTTTTCAAACATGCTCTTTTATTATTTATTTACTATTAATTAGATTATACTTCAGCACAGTTTAACAAAAAATTCCTCTTCAACTTTTACAAATTTTGAATTTGAATCTTTATATTCTCCTTACTTAATCCACCATGGTAACAAACTATGGATTCAATATCTAGATTTGAATACTTCTTCAAAGACTGCTGTGCTTCCTTAACATTTAAAGTTGTTGGGGCGTGAATTCCTCCTAACTTTCCATTCACACTATACATAGAGTCTCCTGCAATAAGAGTTTTACTTTGTTTCAAATATAAACTAATATGACCCGGAGTGTGTCCAGGAGTATGTAGAATTAGTATCCCACCGCAATACGGAAGTTCTTGCCCGTCAATCACGGTGTCACTCACTTTTCCTTTTGGTAGGTTCTCTACATGTACATCTTTCAATAAAGGTAAATTCCCCTCAATATATGGCTTATCTAACTCGTGCGCATAAACTTTAATATCGCTTACACCATTCTCCAATAAATCAGGAAGGCTACCTATATGATCTATATCCTGGTGTGTCAAAATCACAACTTTTAGCTTATCAAAAGATACCCCAACTCTCTCCATCTCTACTTGTATATCTTCAAATTGTCCAGGGAAACCAGTATCTATTAAAACTGCAATTTCATCACTCCATAAAAGAATTGGGTGAATTATAAATTCTTGAAACTCAAGTTGTAACATTTCTACCCCTTTAGCAATCTCCATACAGCAACTCTCCTTTATACTGAAGTTTGAAAATATATACGGGTAAACTAAAAATATAAAGCACCGCTATCTCATAATATGTTTTGTCATCCCAATAGAGAATGCTTCAAACCCTACAGATTCATAGTAAGATTGCAATTTTTCCACACACATAAGTTGTGGGATAACCTTATTTTTTTCACAGCGCTGGACTAATCGTTCTATTATTTCTTTCCCAATACCAATAGACTGATATTCTGGCAATACACCTACTCCACAAATAATTCCTGTTATTACACCATCTGATATAATACGCCCCATCCCTATTAATTGTTGCTCTTTAAAAGCATATATTGCATACCAACTTTGTTTACACATTTGTTCTAATTCATTAACCGTTAATTTAAGAGAATTCCATCCTAAAGATTCGTATAGGGTTAATAATCCATTAAAATCTGTAGGATGTTCACTTGTGTAGCGTATACTATTTTTCATGTAAATACTCCCTATTCTCCGGTTTGTTTATGTTTCATAAACTTTCCCTTTACAAAAACCTGATCAATGTAAAAATAAACTTCAATAACAAAGATAGAATTCCTTCTCAGCATAAAATAAAAAGAAGTTAACGTCACCTCAGTTAACTTCTTTTATATAAACATGTCATAATATTATCAACCAAAAATCATACAGCTACAGACGATAAGAACAAATAAGACTAATAAACCATTTGAAAAATAACCCATAGAATACTACCCCTTTATTTCATTATGTTAAAGATTTTACCATAAAATTATTTACAACATAATAACTGAAAAAGACATTGTATGCATTAGTTACGTATATTTAGTAATATTTTATTTTCATCCCCATTCTCCTTTCCAATAACCACTTCTCATACTCTTCTACTTCAGTTAATATAATCTCAAAACAATTAATAAAGAAGACCTCAACAGATTGATGTCTTCTTTACTATTTTCAACTACACTAATTACTAACTCACGTTTTTTATCAAATAGATATAAATCCTTCACTAACAGGGACATATTATAATGGTATTTCCTTCTATATATAATCTGATTATTAATACCTTTTCCTTTATATTCTTTAAACCTCACCCTCAGTTATTTTAATAGCTTGCTTACTCGAAAATAGATTTTTAAAAATTCCTACCCCTACAATTAATAGACCTATCCCAACTAATTTATTTATTTGTAATGGAATGCTCTCCATTCCAAATAATCCGAATGTATCAATACATAACGCAACAACTAATTGAGTAATAAGGCTAATTAACACCGTATACGCTGGACCTAAACTTTTTATTGCACCCATTATACAAATAATTAACCCGATGCCAAACAATCCACTTACATAAAATAAATAATTTGTGGTATAAAAATTAATGCTAATACTGTTTTCTGTAATGATATAAAATAGAATAGAACTTATGAGACCTATTCCAAGAACACATGCAGTTGTTAACCACTGCCCTGCATTTTCATTCACTTTTGTATTGAAAACAGATTGTACGCTAATTAATATTCCTGCTACTATCGCTAAACTAAACCCAATCATACTCCCTCTCCCCTTTTCATTTCTCATATATATTATCTTTCGCGACTTCCTTCATTCTAGATAAATCTTTAATTACAATAACTCCATTACTCTTTTCAATTAATTTTTCATTATAAAATTTTTGTAACACCCGAATTACGTGCCTATAACTCACCCCTATAAAATCCGCAATACTTGATACCGAAGTTGCATCCAAATCTTCTTTATACATATTCCCGTTACTATCAGTGAAAATAGAAAGTAAATAACTAGCTACACGTACTTCCACTGGATAAAGTAAATTTAGAGCTGTAAAACGGGTCGATATTTTTAACGTGTTCGCAATGTTTTCAAGCAAGAACTTCATAAATATGGGATTCTGTATTAACTTGTTTCTAATTACCGTATGAGAAATGGAGATCGCTACAACATGTGAACAAGCTTCAACGGCATTATGTGCTTTACTATTTTGTATTAATTCAATATCACCAACAATTGCCAATGGATTGATAAAACGAAGGATCAGTTTCTTTCCCTCTGGTGTAATCGTATAAACTTTTACTTTACCTTTAACAACAAAATATAAACGATTCATTTCGTCTTCAATATTGCAAATAAGCTCCCCTTTTTCAAAATGATTTACATGAAAATAAGCTGTATCTATTCCTGAAAAAAACTCGAGTGTTTTATTAGTCTTCAAATAATGCGTAATTAAACCTGATCTATCCTCCATACTCATTTCCTCCTTTCATTTACACATTAAATACAACAATACCTATAATCATTACTATTGTTCCCACAATATGATATCTCTCCATCTGTATCTTTTTTATATGAAACAGTCCTTTCATTTCAATAACTGTTGCCGTTAACAATTGAGCAACCATAAGTGTGCCAGCTGTCAATGTAACTCCTAGTGAATATATCGCCATCGTTTCTGCATAAATAATGAATCCACCAAATGCACCTGCTACTAAATATACTTTTTTCACACTCTTTAAATCCATTACTTTCTCTTCTTTCTTTAACAAAAATACAGTTGTTGCAATAAGGAACCCAATTAAATGCGTTATAATACTCGTCGACCATATACCGATATGTGAACTAAGTTCTGCATTAAAAGTTCCTTGAAGTGTTATAAATAAACCAGCAAAAATAGCAAATATAATTCCTTTCAAAAAATCATCTCCTCATCTTTTATTTCTGACTTAATTAAAAGCTATAATCCTATAAAGGCAAAAGGACAAATGTCACATCAGTTTGAAATAACTAGGGATGAACAAGAAAAGCACACCTCAAAAATGTGAGATGCACCTTTCTTTTTATTAATATATAATGTTTTACAAATAAAAATTACGCTACATTAACAGATTTCTTCAAAACAAACTTTGCAAATAAGAAACGTACTAGCGGTCCCATAACGATTAATTGTAGTGGATATGCCATCATAAAGTTTTTAATAAAAATTGAAAAGTAAATAGAAATGAATGAGCCACCATGTAGCCCATTATGTAAATACATCATAGCCATACCGAAAAATGACATAAAGAAAACCATTCCGATTACCATAGTTGTCGCCATCGCAACTATAATATTTATTTTCTTCGATTTATCAAACGGTAACGCCAATACTATTTTTTTTGCACAAGGTCCAACGATACATATTTCAATTAATAGTGCAATAATGAATCCAATTAATAGTTCTAATGCGATCTCCTTAATATGAATTGACCCTCCCGCACCGTTCAGTAATAAGTTATAAAACGTCATTACAATAACCATCCCAAGGCACATCATCATACCAAATTGGAGGTTTTCCTTTCTTGTTGTTGGCAAATTTCATCATCCTTTCTCTTTGAGTCTTTGTCATTATATCGATATTGGAACCCCCTTCGTAAGTGACCATTTTGTGAATAAATTTAAAACGTTTTCATATATTTTCTTTACTTTCAACTCAAACTCTCATTTTTACTTATAAAGGTTTTATATATTTCAATGTTGAATTACTAAATTTAACATTGAAATAATAATTACTACTAGGAGGATACCCATGCATAAACAAGAGTTTTACGCATATCACATCGTAACAAGGAAAAAAATGAACATTGGACAAATCATTCAGTTTGATAATAATCAAACTAATACTCTATATCGCTTCTTTTTTGAAAGAGAGCAATTAAATACTGACAGTGAAGATTGCATGCAAATTTTAAATAAGTATTATACAAATGACGGATTACATATAAATACTGAAAATGCTCAAGTAGTTATGAATTATATGGATCAAACAATTAGAGCCATTAGAGAAGCGATTGTGGAAATGGTTAGGCTACAAGAATTCCCTGAATACCCTTCCAGATTATCTTGTTTATACGCTGCAAAAAGCTATGAAGGTGCTTTAAAATGGAAAGCATTATTTGATTCTTACAATCGAGAAGTTTTACAGATTGTTAAACTACGAGTGATTGGAAGTTATTTTGAAGGTGACGGGAATCTTTTACCGAAAGAAGATGGTATTCCTTTTTCTCAAAAAATCGAACAAGCTAGAGAGTATTGGAAAGGAAATATTAGAAATGAACTTCCTGAGCTACTGATTGATGGCGAAATTGAAGTGGTGGAAATTATTGATGACTTTTCCTCAATTCATGTTTAATTTCTAACTAAATCAAATAGGATGGGGATTACAATGATGAAAAAAGTGTACTTCAATCATGATGGTGGTGTAGATGATTTAATCTCATTATTTTTATTACTTCAGATGGATAATGTCAAACTTACAGGTGTTTCAGTTATCCCTGCAGATTGCTATTTAGAACCCGCAATGTCTGCAAGTCGCAAAATTATTGATCGCTTCGGCAGAGATAATATTGAAGTAGCCGCATCAAATTCCCGTGCGAAAAATCCATTTCCAAAAGAATGGCGGATGCATGCATTTTATGTAGATGCTTTACCAATTTTAAATGAGTCGGGAAAAGTTGTAACACCTATGGCAGCAAAGCCTGCACATCACCATTTAATAGAAACGCTTCTACAAACGGAAGGAAAAACAATTTTATTATTTACTGGGCCCCTAACTGACCTTGCTCGTGCATTATACGAAGCTCCCATCATCGAAGATAAAATTGAACGTCTCGTTTGGATGGGTGGTACATTTCGTACTGCAGGCAATGTACATGAACCAGAGCATGATGGAACAGCTGAGTGGAATTCGTTTTGGGATCCAGAAGCAGTAGCTCGTGTATGGGAATCAAATATTGAAATCGACTTAGTGACACTAGAAAGTACAAACCAAGTTCCGTTAACTATAGACATTCGTGAACAGTGGGCAAAAGAGAGAAAGTATATTGGTGTTGATTTCCTTGGTCAATGCTATGCAATGGTTCCCCCTCTCGTTCACTTCTCAACGAACTCTACTTACTATTTATGGGACGTACTAACTACCGCGCTTGTCGAAAACACTAGCCTTGCAAAAACTCAAACAATTAATAGTATCGTTCATACATACGGACCAAGCCAAGGACGTACAGAGGAAACTGCTGATGGACGACCTGTAAATGTCGTATATGATGTAAACCACAATGAGTTTTTCGACTATATAACTGGGTTAGCAAAGAAAGTCTCAAATTAAAAACCTATCTATATGAAAAACCAAAAAATGATGTAGCTTCAGATGGTGCAGTAAAAATAATTAGAAATTGGTTGGAACTTAATATTAAAAAGAGTATTGAAAGTTAATTCAATACTCTTTTTGTGTAGTTTAATGTTATCTGATTAAAGTTTCGTTTTATAGATTCACCATTTCATAACCATTTACAAAAAACGTTATTGTTTCTAATTCATCTTCATTTAATTCTCTATCTATGTCTCGTTTATACGCTTCCTTTATGTTCTCTTCATCGCCTTTATGAGCTTCTGTATATGTTCCTACTGTTTTCAGCAAATGTATTTCTTGTAAAAACTCATCTCGATTTATCGCTGTCCCATGAGAAAGTATATAGGTTTCAGCATCAAACTTCTCCAACTCTTCTATTAATTTAAAAGTTCGTTTCGTCGTATAGTTCCACTTCGAAGAAAAAATATCTGCATATATACAGTCTCCTAAAAACAATATCTTCTCTTCTTTTATATACATAACAACAGAGTCATGTGCATGATCTCCGCCTACATGTTTTAACACGCATGTCACTTCACCAAGGTCTAATTCAAGTTGATCCTGGAACGTTAAGGTCGGAGGAATTATGTTAATATTTCTCGCTTTTTCTTCAAACTCTTTTTTGATGCAATCCGCACAAAATTCAATTTCAGTACCCTCTTTTACACGTGTGTCCAAAGCTTCATCTGTCCATTCATAAGAAACCAGTGTGCTCATCTCTTTTTTCGTTTCAGAATGTGCAATAGACAATGCATCTTGTAGTACAGGTAATCCAAAAATATGATCCCAATGCCAATGCGTTAGTGCTACAAAATCAGGATTCGATACATTTTGTTCTTTTAACATTTCTAAAAACAATTGTGCATGTTCTTCTGAATTCCCTGCATCGATCATTAAAGTTTTTTCTTTTCCAACAACCATTCCTAATATAGGTCTATCTGTTTCAGAAACTGGTGTCATATACCAAAATGAGTTTCCTATTTTTTTAATTTGCTGCATAATTAGTTCCTCCATTTACTACTATTCTCTTCAATTTATACTACTTATGAATTTCTTCCATCTAATATACTAACTATTTCACTTTTTTCATATACTGTTCTTGGACATGCTGCATTAAATCTCTCATCTTCTTTTCAGCAGGATGTTCTTGGTTCTCTGGTACCTCTCTACCATTTGCTGAAAATTCTTTAGAACATGCTGTACGAGTTACTTCTAAGTTTGCAAGCGGGAATTCCCACGAATTTTCGGTTCTACTTCCAGTTGCGACAAGGCGTATACAGCTAGAACCAAGCTTCGTACGCTTCCCTTCTTTATTTACTGTGTAATATATATCATTCACTGTACCATATTTCATATTTTGTGTAGATGTCACAGCAATACCGTCAGCTGAGAAAGTAACAACACTAAATCCATCTTCTTCCTGTAACGGCTCCGCACCAGGTACGTTATATAGTACAATTAAATCCCCTTCGTATTCTTCAGGAATTACGTAAATTGTATCTGTCGTTTCTTTACTAAAACTGATACATCCACTTAAAAATAACGTTAATATGATTCCGAAACAAAATGTACTTTTCTTTACAACGTAGTAAATTCTTCTATCCATTTAAATACGCATCCCAATCATAGTCTTCAATCTTATAGAATCTACCTTTATCATTTCTTTCATATGCACATAAAGGTGGTTCCTCAAGAAATTTTAAAATAGAATCATCTATATTCAATATGACTCCAATTGAAATAATTTGAAAGTTTTTAGGATCATTTACATAGTCATCACTTTCATAGCCACTTAATATTGACCAACCAGAGTCACCTTCTTCTCTTGAATCCTCTTTAAGCATAAAGTTAAATTCTCTTTTTTCAAGTACATCATTACTAACAATTACTTTCGTATCAAAATAAAAGTCCCAATCACTTGAAGCTGGATCATCATATTCCGTATCACATATATTTTCAATTCCAAATGAAATTTTGTCACCTATTTTTAAATCTAAGCGATACGGTTCATTGTCGAGCTTCCCTATAAATCCCCCCTCATTCATTTCAGTGATTGCAACCCACATTCTTTCACCATGAAATCCATCATCTTCTTCGCTTTTAGTTACAAAAATTAACTTTACTAAATCTCCAACCTTTAATTCCCCTAAAATGTTTGAGCTAGGAAGGTAGAATGTATATGGAGCTTCTTTATTTAATTCATAAACATTATCTAAGTACCAAGACATTTTTTCTCTCCTTAAAAGTTTTTACACTCCTATTTTTATAATATCACTATTATTTCTTCCGACAAACAACCACCATTGAGTAGCAATCTTCCCCTAATTCGTTCCCTTCCCAATCATTATATATATGTAATAATTCAAAACCATTCCCTGCTAGTAATCTTTCTAACTCCTGCGGATACGTATATCGAAGATCTATCGTTGTTTTCAGTTCCTCCACTAGCACATCATTTTTATAAAACCTTCTTGTTGTTATGTAGTGTTGTATTTGTTGAATTGAATCATATATCATTTCAGTATATAGATCACATTTTCTGCCCTTTTCATCATTAACAGTGGTCCAATATTCTTCTGTGGATGGTTGTATTAATTCTTCTTTTGAAGGAAAACGTGTATCGAATATGAATATACCATTGTCAGCTAATACGTGATGAATAGATGTTAATAACTTATTTTGATCTGTATTCGTAAGAAAATGCTGAAATCCATGGCCAACCATAAATGCTAATGGAATCGTTTCTTCAATCTTTAATTGTAAGCAGTCTTGTTGTAGCCATTTTACTTTTTTATACTCCCTAGATTTTCTCTTCGCTTCAGCAAGCATGCCTTCATGTATATCTACACCAATCATTTGATATCCGTTTTCTATGAATGGAAGTGTAACTCTTCCTGTTCCGCAGGCAATGTCTAAAACCCATTCATTTTGTATATTTAGTTTTTGCGCCCATGATAGTAAGAACGGAAAATCTGACAAACTTTTATTTTCTATATCATATCGTTTTGGATTTTCGTATTCGGATAGACTCCATTTTGTATGCAAACTTATTCCCCATTTCATTTTCCGCTTAAATTTAATATATAAATTATAACGAATTATCAGTTTTTTCTCCATAATCAAACACAATTACTTGGACTAATCTAACTTCCCTTTTCGTAAGCTAAAAATAAGTGGAAGAATCGGAGTGTGATACGATGGAACGATTATGGATTCCAATGATTGTTACGTTTTTTTCATTCGGTGGATTACTATTAGGCGGTGCTGTTGGCATTGCTACGCGCCAGCTAATTGAGGAAAAAATGCATCGTTTATACGCATTATGTGGCGGTATTTTATTCGGGTTATTATCACTTGAAATTATTCCTGAAACATTTTCAAGCTATGAAATGATTGGGCCTATACTTGGTATAGCCATCGGTATTTTAGTTATGAGCTTATTAGATAACTATTGTCATCACCCAATGATCCATAAAAAAGATCGACAAGCATGGCAAACCTTCCTTTTTCTCTCTTTCGCTATATTTATTCATAATATACCGAGTGGATTTGCGTTAGGTACAGCTTTTATAAATCATAATGACTCTGCCATTCCGTTTTTAATAGCAATTGTCGTTCACCATATTCCAGAAGGTTTAGCATTAATTATCCCCTTTCTCTTTACAAAGCATAAATATATTTCCTTTTTATTAACGACTTTATTACTTTCACTTATTCTCGGTACAGGTACTGTTTTTGGCATTTTGATGGAAGGAAAAGCTCTTCATTTACAAGGACTCATTATGGGAAGCGCTATTGGTTCACTTGGATATGTCACAATTCATGAAATGCTGTGGAAAGCTAAGAAACAGCTCTCTTTCCTGACATTTCTAACGTGGGCAACTAGTGGTTTTTTACTAATAACAGTGTTCGCTTTATTCGCTGGTCATCATTAAAGTTACTAAAGTAAAACTTTTGTTCATCCCACATTGCTTCTTGGCTCGAAAATAGTGGGATAAATTTTCTTTTTTGTATATTTTCCCTTTTTATCCAAAACATAATATTATCTACCTATTATAAGGAGGAACAATTATGTTTGGGAAAACAGCTGGTGAAGCATTAGTTGATTTATTAATTGACTGGGGAGTAGAACACATATACGGTATGCCTGGAGATTCTATCAATTCTATCATTGAAGCTTTAAGAAAAAAACAAGATAAAATTAAATTCATTCAAGTTCGCCATGAAGAAGCTGGTGCATTAGCAGCTGCTGCTTATGCAAAATTAACAGGAAAACTTGGTGTTTGCATGGCAATTGCAGGGCCAGGTGCTATTCATTTATTAAACGGTTTATATGATGCCAAACTCGACAAGGCTCCTGTACTAGCAATTTCAGGTCAAGTAGAAACCGATTTACTCGGGACGGATTTTTTCCAAGAAGTAAACTTAGAAAGATTGTTCGATGATGTTGCGGTTTATAACCAACGCATTATGTCAGCAGAACAGCTACCAGCTGTCGTGAATCAAGCAATTAGAATGGCTTATACGAAAAAAGGTGTATCTGTTCTTACGATTCCAGATGATGTCCCGAAATTCGAAGTGAAAAATGGTGCCCGTGTTACAAATACTTCTTTTACTTCGCCTGAGTTATTTCCACAAAATGAAGATTTAGATGAAGCGAAAATCGCAATAACTGAAGCGAAAAAGCCTGTTATTTTAGCTGGAAAAGGTGCGAAACATGCAAGAGAATCCTTACTTACATTCGCAGAACACATTGGTGCTCCAATCGTACTTACATTACCAGCTAAAGGCATTATTCCTGATGAACATCCACTTTGCATCGGTGGATTAGGATTAATTGGAACGAAACCTTCTTATGAAGCAATGAAACATGCGGATACTTTAATTATGGTTGGTACTTCTTATCCGTTCACTGGTTTCTTACCTGAAAAAGCAAAAACAATCCATATCGATACAGATCCTGCCCAAATCGGAAAACGTTATGCCACAGATATAGGCTTAGCCGGTGATGCTGATAAAACATTAAAATGGTTAATTGAAAATGTAGAAAAACACGAGGACCATTCCTTCTTAGTGCATCATCAAGAAATGATGAAAAAGTGGGAAGAAAAATTACACAATCAAGAAGACGATTCTTCTACTCCAATTAAGCCACAACGCGTTATGCATGCACTGCAACAAGTGGCTCATGATGATGCAATATTATCAGTCGATGTCGGAAATGTAACAGTATGGACTGCAAGACACTTCCGTATGACAAACCAACAATTTATCATTTCTAGCTGGCTCGCAACACTTGGCTGTGGTTTACCTGGTGCCCTTGCTGGAAAAATTGCTTTCCCAGATAAACAAGTATTTGCTGTTTGTGGTGATGGTGGTTTCGGAATGACAATGAACGATTTCGTAACAGCTGTTAAATATAAACTGCCCATCGTTGTTGTCGTTCTAAATAATAATAAGATCGCCATGATTAAATTCGAACAAGAAGTTATGGGGAATATCGAATTTGGTACAGACTTAACAAACCCTGATTTTGCAAAATACGCAGAGGCGTGCGGAGGTATTGGATACCGTGTTGAGAATGTAGATGAACTACTTCCTGCTTTCGAAAGTGCGGTAAAGCAAAATAGACCGTGTATTATTGATGTAGTTGTAGATGCAAACGAAGCACCAATGCCAGCAAAAATCACCTTTGGTCAAGCCGCTGGTTATACGAAGCATATGATAAAAGAATTGTTTGAAGAAGGTAAGATTGATTTACCTCCACTATAAACAAAAAGATAGCTGAAAACGATTTGTCTTCAGCTATCTTTTTTATTTTTGTATTTCTCTATAAAAAGAAAAATCATTCACATTAGTTTGTGTTTGTACTCGTTTCTCTTCCTTTACTTCTTTATCCTTGCTCTTAGGCATTTTTACATTTCCTAGTTTAATCGCATCTTGCATACTATTACTAACTAGATTTCCAGCTAAAATTGTCATACTATAAAAAGCAATTGGTATAAGTACAATCCACGTATGTGTAGTTAAATGGCGGAAGTTTTGACCAATTAGACCCGTCCATTCCTTTGTTACACTATCTGGATCCATTCCACTGAAGGTTATTGTTCCACCAAAAAATAATTGCAATAAACCAAGGTGTAAAAGTAGTAATAAAGTACTTACAAATTGTTGCGCTACTAATAAAAGAAATGATGGTAACATATGCGGCCATATATGGCGCTTCAACCTATGCCACTTACTTCCGCCGAGCACAGTAGCTGCCAACATAAATTCTTCTTTCTTAATACGCTTTACTTCTTGCGCTACATACAACATCACCGTTGGTACAGCAAAGCATACAAGTACTATAATTTGAAATGCCACACGCAAATATAACGGCACAACTTCCGCTCCACTATCAAACGTTAAAACTTCATTTAACATAAAATAAGAAATCATAACCATCGGTACAATACTAAAAGGATCAAAAAAGGATGAAATAACTGGAAAAGAACGTTTACCATACATACCAAGAAGTAAACCAATTCCCCCTCCCACTATAACTCGTAAAATCGCTATAATTATACTCGCTCCAACTGTCCATTTTGCACCTTCTATTATTAATTGAACAAGGTCACGACCTTTCACATCACTTCCAAACCAAAATGTACTTGATGGCGAAAATGGTGCTGCCTCTAGTTCCCCTTTTTCGTTATACATCATCGTAAGTTCACGAATATTCCCATCAAAAAACACCGTATATCCAATACTAACAATCATTAGTACACTCAAAAAAGTAATACCTATCCAAAATCTCACATCTCTTTTTACAACTTGCCACATGTTACACACGCTCCTTTATAACATTTTGTAAAAGCGTATGTAATATACGAAATAGTATAAAAAGCGGTACGTATAATATTACTAGACTCACTGTAAATATTTCTAATTTAGAATTTTCTTTTACAAATACAAACATACCATATGTATTAAATATCCATTCAATAATATATAAATTGGAAAGCATAAATAAAATATTTGTTTTCGCATAATAAATTGTCGTCAATAAAACATTTCTTGAAATATGATGTGTCAAAATATGCCGTAAGCTTAGCCCTTTACTCTTGGCAAACAAACTATATTCCTTCTCTAATTCTTCTTTAAATCGTAATAACAAAAGTTTAATAAACAATAATGTTGTCGGTATTGTAAGACATATAATCGGTAACAAACGTATCCTTTCTTCCCCTAATCCAGCCAGTTTGATCGGCATAAATCCTGTTTTTTGAAACATAATTACGACAAGAAGTTGTGATAATAAAATAAGTAATATATCTGGTATACTCTCAAGCGTAAGAAAAACCCCGTTCCACATTTTCTGTTTTATATGAGAACGCTGCAATACCCAAACGACAAGTATATACGCTATAAGCAAAGATAGTAAAAAAGCTGATAAAAATACAATCATCGTTTCAAAATAATGAATCCATATTTGCGGAAATAATTTTCTTGAGTCTCGAAATCCATATGTTATTTCACTCGGTTGCAATAACTTTCCTCCGAGAAATACAATCGTGTTCCAAAAACCGATTAAATCAATTTGCAATCCCTTAAATAAACGCGGTAGCGCACCTAGGCAGATTATACATAAAATTGCAGCTACTAGTTGTAAACAAGTGACGCCACACCACTTAGCAATTCGCATCAACATAACAATTTCTCCTTACCATCCGATAGAATATTCAGAAATCAAAAACCACATATATTACATCTCTTCAGCTATACTTTGCACGCGTTTCTTCCCACTAGGTAAAATGGCTTGATATAAACACGTAACAAAAAATAATAAACCAAATAAAATAATATACAATGTATCTGCACGAATCCATTTCGGGAACAACATCGCTATCGCACCGAGAGATAACAGCTGGAATCCTGTCGTTAATGGACTAAGTAAACTTTGAACACGTCCCATGAATGATTCTTCTACAATTTCATACATCCAGCCCATGATTGCAACATTAATAAACGGTAAAAAGAAAGTCGCAAAAGCGATACATACATAAAAAGACCATACGTAATTTACAAAGTAACACATACCGAAGAAGACTCCTGAGCCTGCCATACCAAAAACAATAATAGATTTTGGTGCATATTTCTTACCTATACTCGTTGCTACTATGCTTCCAATTAGTAATGAAATCCCTCCCACTACACCGCCCACCATCGCTAAACTTTCATACGTTGCTGGTGCTAATTTGTATTTTAATATGTAAGTAGTGGATACACTTAAAATACCATTTAATAGTCCAAATACGATAAATCCTAAAAGTAATTTTTTTAAAGTGTCATTTTGATATATATACTTGATCCCTTCTTGAAACTCTGTTATTAACATCTTCAAATTAACTTCTTTCCATTTTGTTCTACCATTTGGTAAACGAA
Organism: Bacillus thuringiensis; assembly: GCF_022095615.2. Lineage (NCBI taxonomy): Bacteria > Bacillati > Bacillota > Bacilli > Caryophanales > Bacillaceae > Bacillus > Bacillus thuringiensis. The sequence goes on along the minus strand of NZ_CP155559.1, from coordinate 2,194,061 downwards.
CTTTTTCTGAAATGGAGATCGTTTGAATCAAAATACCACTCATAATAAAAGTGAGCGTATTTACTAAAATGCTCCCGTATATTCCAAAAGTCCAATACACCATCGTTGCAATTCCTACACCAAACAAAGCATATAAACTATTTACCATTTGATTCACACCTGCTGCTGCACCGTACTGGTCTGATTCAACTACTCCCTGTATCATCGACTGTTCTGATGGAGAGAAAAATTGTATACATGCATTTTCCAAAAATAAAAATATAAAGACGAGTATAATCATCCCGTAATAAAGCGAAATTAGAATTCCGATATTACAGAGCGAACAACATATATTACTTACCGTACAAATACGCTGTCTATCAAAACGATCCACTACTGTCCCTACTAATAGAAAAAAGATTAATGCAGGTAATGCCATCATAATTTGTGTCATCGTTGCGTAAACTGGTTGTTTTCCGTATTGATCAAGCAAGTAAAACATTAAAGAAACTCCAGCAATCATAGAACCGAGTCGTTCTAAAATATTTGCTAGAAAAAAACGTGCATACACTTTGTTGCGAAATAACTGTAGCATTTCTTTCATCCTTCGTATCCTTTCTCTCGACAAAATTTTATTATTCTAGTCATTTCTCGGAAGTTATATTATATTTTTCGACTATTATCCAATCTTTTCCTTCTATATAGAGAACATGATAAAAAGACTCTTGTCTTTTATACAAGAGTCTTTTTATTTAACTTCGCTTCATGTAATGATATGTTGCTGAGATTTTTTACGTCTCGCTAACTTTTTTAATTCTCTAAAATTCGGATACACTTCTTAACTTTCAGCTATAAAAACCCTTAATATTTTCTTAATTTTCAATACGCTAATAATAGGAAGGTTTGGTCACAATGTATTATAAATAAAAAAGCCCTTGTTTTCTAAACAAGGACTCTTTTCTTAAACTATTTCGCTACTTCTTCTTTCGGCATTACCATACCTTTATAAAGTTGAACAGTAATCCAGTAATAGATGAAATAAATGACTAAGAAGATTCCTATTGGCACCCACACTTTTACAAACGGGTCAACTAATATAAAACTGAATAAGTTAAGCCCTACTAACACGTGGGAAATTCCAATAATTGCTGGGAAGATAAATAAATATGAAATCTCTTTATAAATACTTTTCGTTAACATACTACGTCTTACACCGATTTTTCGTAACATTTCATAACGGCGTACATCACGAGAAGCACCTGTTAATATTTTGAACATAAGCGAACTTGCCATCATTGCTAAAAAGGCAATTCCGAGGAAGAATCCCATAAACATTGTTCCACTCATGAAACTGTTCATAAACTGATAAATTGTCATTTTTGTATACAGTTCTACTTTTGCGCCTGTTGTTTTTTCAATTAATTCTTTTTGTCTCTTATCTATATCGAGCAACAACGGTTTATATTTTTTCATATCGTCTACTTTTGCTAATGTTACACTATGTTCCGTTCCTTGAACGGCTTTGTAGTGTTCTTCATCAGCAATTCTTACAGGTTTTCCGTTAAATTGATTATGTGTAATTTGTATTTCTCTTACAACCGCATCTTCCCAATCCCTTGGCATACGAGGAAATTTATTGGCTGCTTCGGGAGCTTCCAAAGCAGAATAAACAGGTTCAGTTAAAGGCTCAGCCACACGTTTACGAGCAGGCTCTTTTAAAGTTTTTGTATCAAAGTGATCGGAAACGAGTGGTGGTTTCGCAGTTAAGTCGTTACGTAAATAATACACCGCTTCTCCATCTACTTTATACTTATACTTGCTTTCTTCCACAATCTCCATTTCTTTTAAGGCCGCTGTATCTTGATCATTTGGATCATGAATTACGACATCATATACACGAGAAAAGTCTGTCATAATACCGACATTTTTTTGAAATGCCATCCCTGCCGTCATCGCACCTGCGCCTAATGCAATTAACATCGCTACCGTACCTAATACTCTCGATAAACTATTTACACGAAAGCGTAGCTGTGCATATGTAAAACTATTTAAGCCCATTTCATTTCGTTTTTTATTCCCTTTAATTTTCATCACAAAAAATGGGAGCAATGAACTAAAGATAAAATATGTTCCAAGTGTTGTAACGATTGTCGCTATTATAAAACCGATTTCAGCAAACATTTTTATATTTATCATAAAGTAGTATCCTGTACTTACTAGTAATACACCAAGTACAGTCATTACAATAATGCGAGTTTTACTTTTCTTCACTTCATCTAGTGTTTCATCTTCACGAATCAACTCTAGTTCTGTTTTACGTAATAACCGGATGCTATTCATCAAACCAGTAATAAAAAATAGTATTAAGAAGAAAATAGCTGTAACTAAAATTGCTGGTGTATATACAGATGAATAACTACCTTTTGCTGAAATTTCCATACCATTCATTAAAAAGTTTCCTGCTACACTTGCAAGTAACATCCCTACTAAGATCCCAATAATAATACTGACAATACCCATACCGAATGTTTCAATAAATAATAACTGTGCTACTTTTTTCTTTTTCGCACCGAGCATCATGTACATTCCAAGTTCTTTTCTTCTTAATGTGAGTAAGAAAGAATTGGCATATATAATATAAAATACAGTAATGAAAGATAATAGTATTGCCCCTACCCAGAATACGAGTCTAATACTACTAATAAGACTATTATCCTTCGTAAATTCACTATTCATCGCCATCGTTTGGAACATGTAGAAGATACTAATACTAATAACGAGACCAATAAGTAAAACCATATAATCTTTTAACATCTTTTTCATACTATGACGTGATAATTTGAATAACATAGTCTCGCCCCCCTACTTAGACTCAGCAGCTGAGCCCATATGAGCGAGCACACCTAAAATATCTTGATAGAAACTTTCCCGCGTTCCTTGGCGCTTTAACTCTTTATAAAGAAGACCATCTTGAATAAATAAAATACGTTCACAATAACTCGCACTAAATGCATCATGCGTTACCATTAAAATACTTACATTGTGATTTTCATGTAAATCTTGCATTGCTTCTAATAGGCTTTTTGCATTTTTACTATCAAGCGCTCCTGTCGGTTCATCTGCTAATACGATTGCTGGATTATGTACTAAAGCTCGTGCTGCCGCTGTTCTTTGCTTTTGTCCACCAGAAACAGCAGTTGGATATTTCGTTAAAATTTCAGTAATCCCTAATTTCTTCGCAACCTCATTCACCTTTCCAGTAATCTCACTTGAAGGTACGCCTTGCAGAGAAAGCGGTAAAGCGATATTTTCATAAATTGATAAGTTTTCTAGTAAGTTAAAATCTTGAAAGATGAACCCTAATTTTTGAGATCGAAAATCTGATAATGCATTCCCCTTCATAGAAGTAATATTTGTACCAGCTATTGTCACACTGCCACCCGTTGCTTGATCTAATGTACTAATCACATTAAGTAAAGTCGTTTTTCCAGATCCAGAAGGACCCATGATCCCGACAAACTCCCCTTCTTTAATACTTAATGACACACCCCTTAATGCCTTTGACTGATTCTCATTTCTTTTCCCATACGTTTTTTCTACACTTTCTACAGTAACTACATTTGTTGACATCTCTTTCACTCCATCCCTTTTGTATACAATTAATTTCTCACATATTTCTTATCTTTTTCTCATGTAAATCCTTAAGAATTTTTTAATTTTTCAATCAGAAAAGATTACATGAGTTATGTAAACCTTTTTCCTATTTCATATTCTCACTTTTCTACAACTCGTTCCTTCGATTTCGCTTACATTTACCTTACATTTTTGTAAGGTAAAAAAACACACACCATTTTGAATTGGTGTGTGTTTTTTAAAACTTTATTTCCGATTATTTATTTCCTCTTTCATACTTTCCACAAACATATCTAGTTCAATTACATCTGATTTTTCTTCCCCATATTTACGTACATTTACAGATCCGTTCTCCATTTCCTTATCCCCAATAACAAGAACATAAGGAACTTTTTGCATTTGTGCTTCTCTTATTTTATATCCTAACTTTTCATCTCGAACATCTCGTTCCACACGAGCACCAGCTTGTGCTAATTTATCTGCAACTTCATCTGCATATTGTACATGGACTGCATTCGAAACTGGAATGACTTTCACTTGAACTGGTGCTACCCATGCCGGGAACGCACCTCCAAAGTGCTCAATTAATATTGCTAAGAAACGATCTAAAGATCCTAATACTGCTCGGTGAATGACAACTGGTCTTTTCTTTTCATTCTTCTCATCTATATAATTTAAATCAAACTTCTCTGGCATTTGGAAATCTAGCTGAATTGTTCCGCACTGATGACTTCTATTTAAAGCGTCTTTAATATGAAAATCTATTTTCGGTCCGTAAAATGCACCGTCACCTTCATTTAGTCTATATTTATAATTCAATGAATGTAATACATTTTCTAATGCTGCTTCTGCTTGCTCCCATAACTTATCATCACCCATTGAATCTTCTGGACGAGTAGAAAGTTCTACTTCATATTCGAATCCAAAAGTTTTATAAACGTAATCAATTTGCGCCATTACGGATTTAATTTCATCTTCAATTTGTTCTGGAGTTACAAATAAATGAGCATCATCTTGGCAGAAAGTACGTACTCTTAATAATCCGTTTAATGCCCCGCTAAATTCGTGTCGGTGTACTTGACCGAACTCACACATACGAATTGGCAATTCGCGATAAGAGTGTAATTTATTTTTAAACATTAGCATATGACCAGGACAATTCATCGGTTTTAATGCAAAGCTTTTATTGTCTACCTCTGAGAAATACATGTTATCCTTGTAATGTCCCCAGTGCCCTGATTTCTCCCATAATTCTTGGTTCATCATAAACGGAGTACGTACTTCTTGATACTTATACTCTTTTTGAATTTCTCTTAAAAATGCTTCTAATTCATTTCGGATAATCTGTCCTTTCGGTAAATAAAATGGCATTCCCGGAGCCTCTTCTGAAAACATAAATAACTCTAGCTCACTACCTAGCTTACGATGATTTCTTTTTGCTGCTTCTTCAACGAAATGTAAATACTCTTCTAATTCTTTTTGAGAAGAGAACGCAACGCCATATATACGCTGAAGCACTTGATTGTTACTATCACCTCGCCAATATGCACCAGAAACGTGAGTTAATTGGAAGGCTTTCAAATAGCCTGTTGACGGTAAATGTGGTCCTCTACATAAATCTACAAATTCACCTTGTTTATATAGTGTTACACTTTCCTCACTAGGAATTGCTTCTAACAATTCTAATTTCAGGTGATCATTCATTTCTTGAAACAGTTTTTTCGCCTCTTCTCTTGAGACTTCAACTCGTTCTATTTTTACATTTTCATTTATAATTTTTTTCATTTCTTTTTCGATTTTCGGTAAATCTTCTACGTTCACACTACTCGGAAGATCCATATCATAATAAAATCCATTTTCAATAACAGGCCCTACACCAAGGTTTACATTACCATACATTCTCTTTACAGCTTGCGCTAAAATATGTGCCGCGGAATGCCTTGCAATCTCTGCCCCTTCGTCTGAATCTAGAGTAATGATTTCTACTTTCGCATTATTTTCAATGTTTCGGCGTAAATCAAATAACTGATCATTTACTTTCCCCTCGACTGCTTTCTTTTTTAAACTACTGCTAATGGATCCAGCAATTTCTTCTAAAGTAATTCCTTTGACAAATTCTTTAAGACTACCATCTGGAAATTTAATTTCAATCATCTGTTCTTTCATTTTTCATCTCTCCATTTCATAATAAAAAGCACACTCATCCCTAAAATAGGGACGAGTGTGCTTTTACCCGTGGTTCCACCCAGATTCCCATCACAAAAAACATAATGGCTTCTTTTACGGTAACGTCGTTTACACGGCACTAGATACTTAATTTCCCTAGTGCAGCTCTAAGGTGGTAAGTTATTTTTCTGCGTTAGGAAGTTCTCAGCTTTCCTTCCTTCTCTGTATAACCGGGTAAAATAACTCGTGTCCTTTTCTTCGCTTATTATGAAATTGAATGCAAAAAAGCATATTCATCCCTAAAAATTAGGGACGAATATGCTTATATTCGTGGTTCCACCCAGATTCCCATCACAAAAAACATAATGGCTTCTTTTGCGATAACGTCGCTTACACGGCACTAGATACTTAATTTCCCTAGTGCAGCTCTAAGGTGGTAAGTTATTTTTCTGCGTTAGGAAGTTCTCAGCTTTCCTTCCTTCTCTGTATAACCGGATAAAATAACTCGTGTCCTTTTCTTTGCTTTTATAAGTACATCCATTTATTGTTATTTACTATATCTTATTCATTTTATTTTTGCAAGTGTTAAAAAAAGATTTTTTATTAAATAAAAAAGAAACCAAAAATAGATTTTTGGTTTCCCTTTCTCAATTTTACCAATCTTGTGGTTCGTAATTTAAGTCTGAAAATAGACGTCGTTTCTCTTTCTTCGATAAATCTCTCCACTGTCCCACAGGTAAATTATTCAATTCAATATTCATAATTCTCGTACGTTTTAACGTGTATACTTGATAACCTAAAGCTTCACACATACGACGAATTTGGCGATTTAGCCCTTGCGTTAAAATAATGTTGAACTCATATTTTGATAACTGTGTGATCTCACAAGGAAGCGTTTTTGTTCCTAAAATTTTCACACCAGCTGCCATTTTTTCTAAGAAATCAGGTGTAATTGGCTTATCTACTGAAACGATATATTCTTTCTCATGTTTGTTTTCAGCACGTAAAATTTCATTAACGATATCACCATCATTCGTTAACAAAATTAAACCGTCTGAGTCTTTATCAAGACGTCCAATATGGCTAATTCGTAAAGGATGGTTCACTAAATCGATAATGTTACCTTTTACAGCTTTTTCACTCGTACATGTAATACCTACTGGTTTATTTAAAGCAATATATACGTGATCTCGAGCAATACGAAGTTGCTCTCCATTTACGCGCACATCATCACCTGGATTTACTTGGTCACCAATTTTTGCAACCTTACCGTTAATAATTACTCTTCTCTCATTAATTAATTTATCTGCTCCACGTCGAGACGCTTTTCCAGCTTCACTAATAAATTTATTGATACGCAAATTAGGCACATCCTTTTCTAAAAAAAATTCAAGCTCACACTGCTTCTACCGTACAATACAAAAGGGTAAGCCTTCTATTATAACTTAAATATATTAACATGAAAGGGTATATAACGTCTTCTATTAATTACTCGTTTATAAGAAAATATCTTTATTATACATTCATTTATGCACGTTTTGTACACTTAATATACAAACCACTCTTCCTTACATACAGCTTGTTTACCTCTTATATTTTCTAAATCCTCATGAATATTAGCTAGTTTATACAGCTCAGGGAGAATCTCTTCTACATAATTTTGATGTGCCATTTCATCTTTCCAATAAGTTAACACTATGTAACGATTTCCAGTTTTTAAAGATTTCCCAATAACTCCAGCTAGCATCCCTTTTGCTTTTTCCATCCCTTTATTCCAAATTGTTTCTTGTTTATGTAAAAACTGCTTTTCCATTCCCCCCATTACATCACATATAGCAACTCTTACGAATGATCCTTCTTTAACAACGTCTTTCAAAGGCAAATCATTTATATCATACAACGTTTGAAATAATTCAATTTCACATGAAAGAAACGTATCCTTTTGATTACTATTTACATAAATGGTATCGTGAGCACCATTCATAAATGATTGATATGCATTTTGATCTTCCCATAAAGTAAATACACATGCCTCATCTTCATTCCATCCACCCAATTGTCCATGAAATCCATCTAAATGCTGTATATCACGCCATTTTTCTTGTGCCATTGAAAATAACTCTTTTTTCTCTTCTTCTACCTTACAGTATATTGTTTTTAGTAACATTTTTAGTTCCTCCTTAGGATATAATTTATCTTCCACTTACAACCTTTAGTTTACATAATATTTTTATAGTCTCTTCAGTGCTCCTTATCTACATATAGAACGAATCATATTTATTACTACATATATCAAACCATCTATCTGATTATATTTCAAATAATTCAGAATCAAAAGAAAAGATGTAATCCGTAACGAATTACATCTTTATCTTATCTCCCTTATTCACCTTTTGCTCAAATAAATAATACGCTAGTTCTCTCGGATAATGTATTACAGTTACATTCCTCTCCCCTTTTTTGAAACTAACAGTATGCCCATTTTCCCCTGAATTCTCCCATCCACTTGCCTTTGTAATAGGTATTACACTTATGTATTTATAATCTGCTTCCTTATCATCGTTAATATGGATTGCTGACATTGGTACTGGAAAATCTTCAATTTTAGATTCTTTGTCCAAATATATGAGTGCAAATAAGCCAACTAATAACATAGCCATTGAAATATTTGAAACTAGTTATTATTTTAAAATAAAAAAAGATTGCAATTCACATTTTGACTGACTATAATATTTTTATTGATTTACAATCAATATTTTTATAAATTTTATAATTCGGATGAACCATTCAGGAGAAGGTCTATTGATCTACCGACGGGGCAAAAAGTTGCTGAATCAACTTTGAAACTCTCAGGTCTTGGTTACAAGTAGAACTGCATGGGGACGAATCTCTGGAGAGACTCCCTCTCGCTTTATGTAGCGCGGAGGAAAACGAGCACCGAAGGAGCAAATCCGCTACTATAGCGGATAATCTCTCAGGTAAAAGGACAGAGACAAGCGAAAGAAAAAGCCGATTTGTATCGGTTTATTTTTCTATCCCTTGTTTCTCCAGAGACCATTTCATTTACTTGAAGTGGTTTTTATTTTTTCTAAAAAAGGAGAATACAGATGGAAACAGTAAGTACAGTATTAGAACAAATCAATCACTATGTGTGGGGATTACCAACGTTGTTGTTACTCGTTGGTACTGGTATCATTCTCACAGTGCGTTTAAAGGGTTTACAGTTTAGTAAACTATTATACGCTCACAAACTAGCATTTAAAAAATCAGAAGATACATCTTCCTCTGGAGATATTAGCCACTTCCAAGCACTTATGACAGCTATGGCAGCAACGATTGGTATGGGAAATATAGCCGGTGTTGCAACTGCGGTGACAATCGGTGGACCCGGTGCAATCTTTTGGATGTGGATTACTGCGTTGTTCGGTATGGCAACAAAGTATGCTGAAGCAATTCTTGCGGTGAAATACCGTGTTAGTAATGAAAATGGTGAATATTCAGGTGGACCAATGTACTATTTAGAACGTGGTTTAGGTAAGAAATGGCTTGCTGTTTTATTCGCCATATTCGGTACAACTGCTTCTTTCGGTATCGGTAATATGGTGCAATCTAACTCAGTTGCAGAGGCAATGCGAATTAATTTCTCTTTCCCTCCTGCTCTAACTGGTATATTCATGTCGTTTTTAATCGCTATTGTTATTTTAGGCGGTGTGAAAAAAATTGGGAAAGTGACAGGATATATCGTTCCTATTAAAGCTTTCTTTTATATCAATGCTGGTCTTATTATTATTTTCTATCACTATGATCAAATTCCAGAAGCATTCTCACTTATTTTTTCTGGCGCATTTACTGGTACTGCAGCTGCTGGTGGTTTTATTGGCGCAACAGTTGCATCAGCTATTCAAATCGGAATGGCGCGCGGTGTATTTGCGAACGAAGCTGGTTTAGGGAGTGCCCCTATTGCCGCAGCTGCCGCAAAAACTGATTCACCTGCAAAGCAAGCTTTAGTTTCTATGACTGGTACTTTTCTAGATACGTTTATTGTATGTACCATTACAGGGCTAGTATTAATTACTACAGGTGCATGGAAGTCAGGAAAAACCGGCGTTGAAGCAACAACACTTGCGTTCCAATCTGTATTTGGCACTGCTGGTAGTATGATTCTTGGTATCGCAATTATATTATTTGCCTACTCTACTATTTTAGGATGGTCGTATTACGGCGAGAAATGCGTGGCTTATTTATTTGGAGAAGGTGCTGTTAAATATTATAAAGCAATCTTTATCGTCATGATTGCTGTTGGGGCTAATTTAAAACTAGGTATTGTATGGACATTTGCTGATATTGCAAATGGACTTATGGCGATTCCAAACTTAATAGGGCTAATTGGTTTAAGTGGCATAGTTGTTGCTGAAACGAATCGCTTTTTACAAGCAGAGAAATTGAAAGAAAATAATAAAAAACAGGCAAGTTAATCTATGAAAACAGGAATGACTCATACATGATGAGCATTCCTTTTTTTATCCCCTCTTTTACTTAATTACTATCATTAAAAATATATTTATATCAATGTTTACTCCTTTTTATTCCTCCAAAAGTTTTTCACATAAATGTCATAAATCGTATGGTCTAACTATATAGTTGAAAAGGGATGCGACATTAAAGTGTCGCTGAAAAACTCATCCAAGAAAAGGGAGGAAAAATCTTTTGAAAAACAAAATCATTGTTTTCCTATCAGTTTTATCATTTATCATTGGTGGTTTCTTCTTTAACACGAATACTTCAAGCGCTGAAACATCATCTACTGATTACGTTCCTAACCAATTAATCGTTAAGTTCAAGCAAAATGCAGCTTTAAGTAATGTGCAATCTTTTCATAAATCTGTCGGAGCTAATGTCTTATCTAAAGATGATAAATTAGGTTTTGAAGTCGTTCAATTTTCAAAAGGTACTGTAAAAGAAAAAATAAAGAGTTATAAAAATAATCCAGATGTAGAATATGCAGAACCGAATTATTACGTTCATGCCTTTTGGACTCCAAACGACCCATATTTTAATAATCAATACGGATTACAAAAAATTCAAGCTCCACAAGCTTGGGATAGCCAACGAAGTGATCCTGGTGTAAAAGTAGCTATTATTGATACAGGAGTTCAAGGCTCACATCCTGATTTGGCTTCAAAAGTAATTTACGGGCATGATTATGTTGATAATGACAATACATCTGATGATGGTAATGGTCATGGTACGCATTGTGCTGGAATTACTGGAGCACTTACGAATAATAGTGTCGGAATTGCTGGTGTTGCCCCACAAACTTCAATTTATGCTGTCCGCGTATTAGATAATCAAGGAAGTGGTACTCTTGATGCTGTAGCGCAAGGTATTCGAGAAGCTGCTGATTCGGGTGCAAAAGTAATTAGTTTAAGTTTAGGAGCTCCAAATGGTGGTACTGCATTACAACAAGCCGTTCAATATGCATGGAATAAAGGCTCTGTTATAGTTGCAGCTGCTGGAAATGCTGGAAATACAAAAGCTAATTACCCTGCTTATTACAGCGAAGTGATTGCAGTTGCTTCTACAGATCAAGCAGATAAGAAATCTTCATTTTCTACTTATGGTAGCTGGGTAGATGTTGCAGCACCAGGTTCAAATATATATTCCACATATAAAGGAAGCACGTATCAATCATTAAGTGGTACATCTATGGCAACACCTCATGTTGCAGGAGTCGCTGCCCTTTTAGCAAATCAAGGATATAGCAATACACAAATCCGCCAAATTATTGAGTCAACTTCTGATAAAATTAGTGGTACAGGTACGTACTGGAAAAATGGTAGAGTCAATGCATTTAAGGCTGTACAATACGCTAAGCAATTACAAGAAAATAAAGCTTCTTAAGAAAACTTTAATCAGTCGATCTACCATGAATGCGGAATAAAATAGAAGGAGAGACTTCTATAATTAAAGCCTCTCCTTCTTACAAACTATATTACTCTCCCTGCTTTTTAACCATATGTAAATACAGTACAAAATCCATCATTGTCGACGAATGACCAAGTTGACGGATCATCGCTGTTATATTTCCTCTATGATATGTACCATGATTTACGACATGTTGTACTAACTCTAAAATTGAAGTTTCTAATGCCCCTGCATATGGGTTCTCAATAACAAATACAGCATTCACATCTTGTATTGTAATTAAAAAGTCTTTATATTGATTTGCCATGTTTTCAAACATTTTTTCTAATTCATGTAACGATTTAGTTTCAATTTGTTTTCGTAAATTTTCTCGGTCTTGTATTGCTTCATTCATACTTTTACCATGCAATATGTGTAACCACACTTGATCTGTAATATAAATATGAACAAAAGTATCCTTAATGGATGGGAATACACTCGGTATCTGCTCATTAAAAATTGTCTCATAGTTTGGTAACTCTTTTAATCGATTGAATAATCTAGTATTAGCCCAAGCGTGGTAATCAAACTGTTTTAATATATAATCTTTCAATTTATATTACCTCCCTATTGTATGAAACGAATAATTTGTTTCTTCGTTTCCGATTCTCTATCAACCTTTGCAATCCCTTTTTCTTTCATTTCATGTTTATTTATCGTTTTATATTTTACATACGTATGAAATTCCGTTTGAAATGGAAATGGTGTAATCCGAATTGTTTCCTCGTCCACCCATTCAGCTTGAATAAGTTTCTCATCCTTACTATTAAACATTTCTGTTCCTTCAAAACCATCTTTAAATAAATCAATTTCATCTTTCTTTTTTACACCAGGCTTATTCATACATACGTATAAAGAAAGTTCATCACAAAACTTTAATAATCTATAATGTTTATCAAACATCGCAAACTGTTCCTTTGTTAACGTTTTCAAAATTCTTTTTTGCCGTTCTAATTCATGTTTATAAAATGACATCATCTCTTCATCTTCCTCGTTTAGTGGAAATGATAAAAAATGTTTACTGCAAAGCAATGCCCCGTATGGATTAGAATTTTCAATTTCATTCAAACCAATCGTATAAAAAACAAAACGTAATGGGCTTGGACAATCCATAAATGTATATGGAATATTTTTAGCATCATTTAAAATTGGTACTTTATCTAGCTCTATCCATCCTCTGTCATGCTCATATATTGCATCAACTGTTTCTTTTACATATGTTTTACCTTCAAAAAAGTCTTCTTTTATATGCTTTGCAATCTCTCCAGCTAAAAAACCATGATTATGTTGACGAATTAATATACTTTCTTTCTCATTTTTTTCACGAAAAATCATTCGTATACTCCCCCTCATCCTCATACTAAAGCTTTTTATACACATCGATTCTTAATTAATCCCTAAATAATAGAAGGGATTCAGTCTCTTGCAACGAAATTAACATAATTATATAGTATTCTTTCTAATCATAGTGATAGCTTTATCTTTACTATCTATTATACTAAAACATTCATTCCAAAAATTTTTTTATGAGGTGAAAACATGAACAAAACAGAATTAATTAAAAACGTAGCACAATCAGCTGATATTTCTCAAAAAGACGCTTCTGCAGCTGTACAATCCGTATTTGACACAATTGCTACTGCATTACAATCTGGTGATAAAGTTCAATTAATCGGCTTTGGAACTTTTGAAGTGCGCGAAAGATCAGCTCGTACAGGGCGTAATCCCCAAACTGGCGAAGAAATCCAAATCGCTGCTGGTAAAGTTCCAGCATTTAAAGCAGGTAAAGAGTTAAAAGAAGCTGTTAAATAAACAAGAAACCAGCCTATAAAATGGCTGGTTTTTTGTTTATTTCTTATTTAAGCAGATTTTTTATATTCTCTGCATGATACACTTCACAAATATAAAATATACATTTGCAATTACTTACAATTTGATATTTTCTAGTTGGATACACATTCGCCGTAACAGAGCATCCATCAAACAATTCAATAATATTCCCAGATGGCTGATATCCTTCGTATAATACATTTCTTCTTACCTCCATCTTTTCTATAAGTTTTTCAACTGGAATGTTTTCACTCTCTAATTCACTCTTAATTGTATCTGGTAAAAACGAAGTGTCCGCAAAAATGAGATTTTCAGATAGCACTTTTCCTTTATAACTAACATTCGATACACGATAAAGAAATGTTCCGTTTTTATCAAAGAAATTCTTTGCTTCTTTCGGGATATACTGTCTATCAAGTAACTCTTGTTCGAGGACATCAAACTGAACTGTATCATTCAAAAGCCTTTCTAAAGCATGAATAGATGATGTATCTCCAGAAAATAAAATATTTTTAATTGCCTGTACATTATAAGTGAATTCATTTGTTCTATTTTCCGCTACTAACATGGGGAACACCTCTTCTATAAAATATTTTATTAAACTTATTTATAATTTAAAAGCGCTACTGCGTCTAACTGTGTAATTTCAGTTACTTCTTTACTAAATATTGCAATTGAAGCCATATAATCTACACTTGGCCTTATATCTTCCATCATTGTATTTTCTACTAACTCCTGTCTATCCTTAAAGACCAACAAATTCGGAGGATCATTTGGAGCTGATACAGTAATATGTTCTGGTGAAATCATTAGTCCTTCACCTGTCGCTTTTAACACTGCCTCTTTTCGAGTCCAATATGTTAAAAAACCTTCTATTTTCTGTTCATTAGGTAATTTCATAACTTGCGCGATTTCAAAGTCTGTTAATACGCCCTCTGCCATTTTCATAACTTCTACATTTGGATTCATTTGTTCAACATCAACGCCTACAGGTGCAGACTTTGTAAATGCAACAACAACCCACTCACCTGAATGTGAAACAGATAACTGCGGCATTCCTTCTGGTAATTGTGGTCTGCCATGTTGTAACTTACATATTGGGCACATTCGATCAATCGGCACTTGAACAGGTGAAATAGAAAGAATTTTCCCTAGAACTAATCTACTAATTACACAACCTATTATAAAACGGGCACGATCCGCCGAATGATGATATGAATTTGCTTTCTCCCGTTCAACATCATTTAGTAAATTGTAATGCCATGATTGCAAATCTGAAATTCTTGCCCACCATATTTGACAATCATTCTCATTCAAAGTTGGTATAGAATCTACAACTTTACTTTCTATCATGTAAACTCTCCTTTATACAACGAATATCAATTGTTATTCATTGACAAGTGCTTTCTGTTGTTTTGATTCGGATAACATTTTTTCTTTCTTCTTTGACATTACCTCTTTGTCAGAAATACGTAAAGAAAATAGTAATGCTACGAGTAAAAACATTGCTGATCCAATTAATGCGGCTTGATATGGTAAGAAATCTGACTGTGCATGATTCCGTATTTCATTACTTCCAAACCCAGATAATATGCTAGCTAAAACAGCAACTCCTATCGCTGAACCTAATCGATTTTGCACATTAAATATAGTCGTTGCTCTCCCCATAGAAGGTGGCGTGATATTGTTAAATGCAGAAAATTGAACTGCTCCAACAGATTGACCTAAGAAAATACCTATACCAAACAATAATGCTCGTATTTGCCAAGGATTCGTATCGTGATTTACAAAACTTAATAAAACAAAGATAATCGCCGTACAAATTAATCCAATAGAAATTACCTTTCGAGCTCCTAAGTTCTTATATGACCATGGCACAATCTGTGACGATATCATTAACCCAATCGCCTCTGGAAATGTCGTAAGACCTGATTCCAGTGCGGACACTCCTATTACATTTTGATACATAAGTGGAAAAACAAATAACATCCCTAATAAACCAGCTGATGAAAACAATGAAATAAAACTCATCTTTCTAAAGACAGGTTCTTTTAATAAACGTAAATCTAACATCGGTTGCTTTACTCTAAGTTCCACAATGATGAACAACGTAATGCATACAATCCCAACTATCCCAGTACTCATAATTTCTGGAGAAACCCAGCCTTTTGATGGTCCTTGACTAAGTGCATAGATTAGCATCGCAAATCCTGGTGCTGAAAGAACAAAACCGAGAGAGTCAAAGCGACCAGCTGATTTTTCAATATGTTCTTTTAAAAATAGTAGACCGAATAGTAACGCTACGATTCCAAACGGTACATTAATATAAAATGCCCAGCGCCAAGACATTTGATCAACAAAAAAACCTCCAATAATCGGCCCTACTGCCGGTGCGACAGCAATTGGCAACACAATAAACCGTGAAATTTTCGGCCTTTCCTCTGGTGAAAATGTTCGGAATAACATCGCCATCCCAACTGGTGTTAAAAGTCCGCCACCAACACCTTGCATGATACGAAAAATATTCAATGAAGTAATATCGTTCGCTATTCCACATAATGCAGACGCAGTTGTAAATACGAAAAGAGCAGTTAGAAATACTCTTTTCGTACCGAAGCGATCTCCTAACCAACCAGAAACCGGAAGGAAAATAGCTAAGCTAACTAAATACCCAACATTAACCGTCCCCATTGCAGATGGAGGCACTTGTAATTCTTTACTTATCGTTTGTAGTGCTACATTCACAATTGTTGCATCCATCGCAGCCATAAACATCGCTGTTATATATACGATACTTACAACTACTTTTGGATTTATTTTTACCTTCATTATCGTTTTCCTACTAATATTTTTTCGCCAACTTGATTACTTTTTGGATTCAAATCTTCCCAGTTATTTTCAACATATTGTAAACAATCCTTCCTACTAGCTTCTTCATGTACAACATTCCAGCCAATAGGTACATCCAGAAAGACAGGCCAGAGAGAATACTGACCCTCCTCATTTTTTAATACTTTATATGTGTAATTATCATTTTCAAACGGATTCGTCATACTGTACTTACCCCTTTCTTATTTTGCAAAAATTTCGCCAGTACTTGTCCGATTTCTGTAAGCGGACCCGGCTGACATAAATCTTTATGCCTACAATCAATATCATGTTGCACAATTTGCCCGTCTAAATAATTTAGCCACGTATTTGGAGAGATAGGATCAAACCAGTCTGGTATAACAGTGGATCTAAAGAATAAAATATCTCCGTTATAAACTTTCGGTACGTATTTCCCTAACAATCCTACCGAATTTACATATGTTTCTTTCAAATTCAAAATAGTCTCTTCTTCAAGACTTGCTAATGCACTTCCATCTTTACGAAGTATTTCAACCGCACTTTCCATCGTAAGCGGTTTACCATCCATGTTATCTGGATCATATCCACCTAGAGCAAGTAATGCGATTAACGCTTCTTCTTCAGTAGGCGCTTCTGTATTCGGTAGGAAGTGACCTGGGTAAGAATCTAGCATAACGAGTAATTCTACTTCTTCCCCTTCATTTTGTAGTTGCGCTGCCATTGCATGGACAACATTTCCTCCGAGCGACCAACCGAGTAAACGATATGGTCCGTGAGGCTGTACTTCACGAACGTGTTTTAAATAATCCGCCGCCATCTCCTCTAAACTTTTTGGAAGTTCTTCATTTTTAGCAATACCACGTGCTTGGACACCATAGATTGGATAATCTGTTCCTAAAGATTTCATAAGTCCTGCATAGCACCAACTTAATCCACCTGCTGGGTGTACACAAAATAGTGGTAATTGCTCTCCGCTTGCTCGTAATGGCAGCAACACATCAAGTGCACTTTGACCATTCCCCATCTCAAGTCTTTCAGCTAACCCTGCAACAGTCGGTGCTGCAAATAAAGTACCAATGTTTAGTTCCACTCCAAG
Organism: Bacillus thuringiensis; assembly: GCF_022095615.2. NCBI lineage: Bacteria > Bacillati > Bacillota > Bacilli > Caryophanales > Bacillaceae > Bacillus > Bacillus thuringiensis. The sequence goes on along the minus strand of NZ_CP155559.1, from coordinate 2,176,543 downwards.
CGCCTCTTTAATGCGGCTCATAAGCTGTACTGCAAGGAGTGAATGACCACCAAGATCAAAGAATCCGTCATCAATTCCAATTTGAGTTACACTTAGCACTTCTGTAAACAAGTCACATAACATTTCTTCTTGCGGTGTTCTTGGACCACGACTAGAAGATGATGCGATAAATTCTGGAGCTGGCAATGCCTTTCTATCTAATTTACCGTTTGGAGTTAAAGGTAACTCATTTACTACTACAAAAGCGTATGGAACCATATAATCTGGTAAACTACCACTAGTAAACTGACGCATTTCATTCGTATCAATCGCTTCATTATTTGATGCAACGATATAAGAAACTAACCGTTTATCCCCTGGTTGATCTTCCCGTACAATAACGGCTACTTGCTCAACTTTAGAGTGCTTCATTATGACTGCTTCTATTTCTCCTAATTCAATTCGGAATCCACGAATTTTTATTTGATGATCTGCACGTCCTATATAATCTAGCGTCCCATCTTTACGCCAGCGAGCTAAGTCTCCTGTACGATACATTCTTGTACCTGGCTTTCCAAATGGATCTGCGATAAAGCGTTCAGCCGTTAATCCTGCTCTTCCTAAATATCCACGCGCAAGCCCTGCACCTGCAACATACATTTCTCCAACTACTCCAGGTGGCACTGGTTGTAAATAGTTGTCTAACACATACACTTTAAGGTCAGGTATACTGCACCCAATTAAACTATTTGCTCGTAAAGAGACGATAGTTTCATCTAATTCAATATAACTAACATGTACTGTCGTCTCCGTAATACCGTACATATTAATAAGCTTTGGTGCGTTATGAGGATGTCGATTATACCAATCTTCTAAGCGACTTAGCTCAAGTGCTTCTCCTCCAAAAACAACATATCGTAAAGATAATTTTTGGCCAATCTCTTCATTTTCACGATCTGCTTGCATCAATTGATAGAACGCTGATGGAGTTTGGTTTAAAACCGTAACCTTTTCTTTAACAAGAAGCTGTAAAAATTCTTTCGGTGAGCGACTTATAGTATGTGGCACTACAACTAAACGCCCTCCGTATAATAAAGGTCCCCAAATTTCCCAAACCGAGAAATCAAAAGCGTATGAATGGAACATCGTCCAAACATCGTTTCCGTCAAACTGGAACCAATGATCAGTTGCTCCTAAAAGTCTTACTACATTTTGATGAGGTATCATAACACCTTTCGGTCTACCCGTTGAGCCTGACGTATAAATAACGTAAGCAATATGTGATGGAGATAATGGCTTAATTCGTTCCACTTCATCAATATTTTCTTCACTATATTTCTCAACTTCTGCTATCACTTTCACATCATCAACTAAAACTTTTAGTGCCACATCACATTCAATTTCCACTTCTGAATTCGTTAAAACACATGATGGTTTCGCATCGTGTAGCATAAATGAAATGCGGTCTGCTGGGTAATCTGGATCTAACGGAAGGTATCCAGCACCAGCTTTAAGAACAGCTAATAAGCTTACAACCATGTTTAATGATCTTGGCATTGCTAATGCAACGAGTTGATCAGGACCGACTCCTTTTGCTATTAGCAATCGAGCTATTTTATTCGCTTTTTTATTCAATTCCTCATAAGTTAATTTTTCATCTTCAAAGACTACAGCAATAGAATTTGGATTTATATAAGCCTGTTTTTCAAATAATTGTGATAAGGTCATTTCTGGTACAATTTGAAAACCACCATTCCACTTTTCTAACACTGTATTTTTCTCTGCTACAGTTAATATTTCTAATCTTCCAATTGATTGATTCGGATTTTCTGCTGCATCGTCTAATAACAGCATGTATCTTTCTATTAATTTTTGAATCGTTTCACGTTTATATAAATCAGTACTAAACTCTAGTAACCCGTGTAATCCATTTGGCGTACCATCAACTCCGTTACTCTCGCTAATTTCAAATGTTAGATCAAATTTCGCAGATCCGACGCTTTGGATTTCAAGGATTGATTCTATATTTGGAGCATCAAAGGTTGCTTCTGGTGTATTTTGGAAAGCTAACATAACTTGAAACAGCGGATGACTATTTCGAGTACGTACTGGGTTTAACACTTCAACAAGTCGTTCGAATGGAACATCTTGATTTTCATAAGCTGCAAGATTTACTTGCTTCACTCTATTCAATAATTCTTTAAAACTTGGATCTCCTGATGTATTTGTACGTAACACTAATGTATTTACAAATAAACCGATTATGTCAGAGAGGGCATCATCGTTTCTTCCAGCAATTGGACTTCCGATTGGTATATCAGTACCTGCACCTAATCTTGTAAATAGCGCACTAAGCCCTGCTTGCAACACCATAAACAAACTAACTCCGTTTTTCCGTGCAAGCTCTACTAACCTACTATGCATACTTGCATCTATTTGAAAATGAACTGTTTCTCCGCGGTAACTCGTTTCAATTGGACGCTGATAATCTGTAGGTAACTCCAATTGATCTGGTAAACCCTTTAGCTCTTGTTTCCAAAAATCTAATTGTGTTGAAATAAGACTCTCTCGTGTAGTTTCATCACCTAACAATTGTTGTTGCCAAAGTGCATAATCTGCGTATTGAACTGGAAGTGTCTCTAGCTGAACTCTGTTACCTTGACATCGTGCTTTATATGCCGCTGTAAAATCTCTCGTTAACGGTTGTAATGACCAGCCATCCCCTACAATATGGTGCAATAAAATTAGTAATACATGTTCGTTTTCATTCACTGTAAATAGTTGCAGACGAACTGCTGGTTCAACATCAAGTTTAAAACTATATCTTACCGCCTCTACAAGCACACTTTCTAATTCATCTTTACACGTTCTTGTTATAATCATTTCTAAATTTAAATTTTCCATATCTAAAATTTTCTGATAGGAACTCCCTAATACGTTAGGGAAAATCGTTCTAAGCGTTTCATGTTTCTCAACTACATCGTAAAAGGCACCTTGCAATGCTTCCTCGTTCAACTTTCCAGAAATACGAATAACTAATGGAATATTATAAGTAGGACTTGGACCTTCTAAACAATTTAAGAACCATAACCTGCGCTGTGCAAATGAAAGTGGAACTTCATTTGGTCTACTTACTTTCTTAATAGCTGGTCTTGCAGTTTTTGCTTGATCCAATTGTTTCACAAGTTCAGCAACAGTTGGCGATTCAAATAGTTTTCCTATTCCTAATTCAACACTTAACGTTTCACGAATTCTTGACATTAGACGAGATGCAAGAAGCGAATGGCCACCCATTTCAAAGAAATTATCATCAATGCTAATGCGAGAAACACCAAGTACTTCTGCAAATAAATCACATAATATTTCTTCTTTCGGATTTCTAGCAACTCTCTCCTTGTTCGTTTCATTAAAATCAGGAGCAGGTAATTTCTTTCTATCAACCTTACCATTTGGCGTTAATGGTAATTCTTCTAGCACAACAAATGCCGATGGCACCATATAATTCGCTAAACTTTCTGAAACATAAGTACGAATTTCTGAAAGGTTAATCCCTTCATACCCTTCGGCAACGATATACGCAATGATTCGTTTATCATTTGGGCGATCTTCTCGTACCATTACTACCGCTTGTTGAATATACTCATGTCGTTGTAATACCATTTCAATTTCAGCTAATTCAATTCGGAAACCACGAATTTTAATTTGATGATCTGCGCGGCTCATGTACTCTAACACACCATCGTTACGCCATTTCACCAGATCACCTGTGCGGTACATACGCTTCCCTGGTTTTCCATGAGGATCTGCAACAAACCGTTCAGCCGTTAACTCTGGTTTTCCTAAATATCCGTTCGCAAGCCCTTCCCCCGCAATATATAATTCCCCAATTACTCCAGGTGGAACTGGTTGTAAACCTGCATCTAATACATACACGTCTGTACTCCAAATTGGCTTTCCAATAGGAGGTATACCAATTTCATTTTCATCAATGTTCATGACAGTAGACCAAATAGTCGTTTCAGTTGGTCCATATAAGTTTGTAATAGAGCAACCTAATTCTTTTAATGTATTTGCTAAATGGGCCGGAAGCGCTTCACCACCTACGAGCACATTTAGCCCTTGTAGCCTCTCTGGATATTCAGTTACTAACGCCTGCCATAACGTAGGTGTAGCTTGCATAATTGTTACTCTTTCTTCTTGTATCATTGCCGTTAACGCAGAAGGTTCTTGAATTACCTCCTTTTGTACAATTGTTATACTTGCACCACTAATAAGAGGTAAATAAATCTCTAGAGCAGAAATATCAAACGCAAATGTTGTAACTGCTAATAAATGATCATTTTCATGTAATGAAAACATATCATCCATGGACAATAAAAAGTTACTTAAAGCTTTCATAGGAACAATTACACCTTTTGGATTTCCAGTTGAGCCTGAAGTGTAAATTGTATACGCAGGCTTTAAAAGTGATTCTTCATTTCTAAATGGTAGATTCATATGAGAATATGCTTTTAATGCTAGTTCTGTTTCTTCTCGATCTAATTCGATTTTTTTTATATCATTTTCTATAACTAAAGTTGATGTGACCGATGAATGCGTTATAATACAAACTGGCCTTGCATCATTTACTATATAATTTATTCGCTCGGCTGGATATTCTGGATCTATTGGTAAATACGCTGCACCAGCCTTTAAGACTGCTAGCATACTAACTACCATTTCTATTGATCTTGGAAATACTAAAGCTACAAACTGATTTGGCCCTATACCTTCTTCTGCTAAATAGTTCGCTAGTTCATTTGCCCTTTCATTTAGCTCTTTATACGTAAGGTCTACTCCGTTACATGTAATCGCTATTTTATTTGGATTTTTTTGTACTTGTTTTTCAAATAATATAGGTAGAGAGATTAACTCTTCAGCTTCCTTAGTTTCATTCCATTCCAATAAAACTTTATGATTTTCTTCAGGAAGAGTAATGTTTATATTTCCAATCGACGTATCTCTTTCATAATCATTTATCACTAATTCTAATACATTCATAAATCTCTCTTTATGCAATGCTAGTTCCGAATCACTATATACCTCCGGGTTCGCATCAAAATGAATCATTAACTCATTTTCATCGAAACGTTTATAAACATTTATCGATAAATCATCAACAGGTCCTGCTGATAAATTATGTGTAATACCACGATTACCAGCAAAGTTAAGCCCATAATCAAAAGGCATAACATTCACTAATGGCCCGAATAACCTTTGATTTTCACCTAGTAACTTTAAGTCTCTTCTTAATTCCTCATGACGATATTTATGATGACGACGTACGTCTCGGATTTCTTTAGAAACTTGCTGTAATAATTCCGCAAGAGTTATATTTGGAGTTACAGTGAGACGAAGTGGTACTAAATTCATTACCATACTCGGTGTATAAATAGATGCAGAACCGATACGCCCCATCATCGGTAAACCTAAAACAATATCATTTGCACCTGTTAATTTATGCATATAAATACTTGTTACAGCGACAATAAATTCTGGCCAACTTGTTAACGAAACATTAATATCTTCTAGTAATGTTTTCGTGCTAGATCTGGATAAATACGCGGTTTCTCGTAAAAATCCATTTGATGTTCTCGGCGCTCGTTCTGCCAAACTTACAACTTCTGGTTCATCAGCAAATTTCTCTAACCAAAAAGTACGATCTTCCTGAATTTGTTTAGACTCCTGATACTCAATATCTTCTTGTACAATTTTTGAAATAGAACCAAAAGACTTTTCATTCTTGTTTGTTTCCTCTATAAGTGATGTATACTCTTTCGCTACCTTTTGGCTAAGAAGTGAAAATCCATAGCCATCCATCACAATGTGATGGATGCGCTGATACCAAAAGAAACGATTATTTTCAACTTGAATAAGTGCTTCAGTAAATAATGTATCTGTTTTCAAATCGACTGGCATAGATAAATCATTTTTCATCCATACTTTAGCAGCTTCTTCAGGATTTTCTTCTTTACGAGCGTCAATAAAATGCATATGACACTGTAATTCTTCCATAACTTGCCATGGGCCCATTTCATCCTCTTCGAAACGAACGTGTAGTGCTTCTGCTTCTGTTACAACTTTACGTACTGCTAATTCAAAAATTTCTTTATTAATATTTCCGCTTATTTCAACATACTCCCCAGTATTATAAATCGGATTAAGCGGGTCTAATTGCTGTGCAAACCACATACCAGTCTGCGCAGATGATAACGAATAACGAACCTTTTGACTATTAGGCATTCTTTACTACCCCTTTATTATGTAGTCTATATTAAAGTACATGTTCTGTTTGCGGAGATAATAAGCGGTACCAATCGACAACGGTTGGGTTCTCTGCTAAATCCGCAAAAGTGATTTCTTTTCCTTCGCGACGCCACTTCTCTACTAAACTCATAATTCTGACCGAATCAAGTCCTCTATTTAATAAATCTTCATCAGTCTCAATACTTTCTACTGGTTCACGAAGTAATTGTGCAACTAGTTCATGTACTTCCTGTAAAGTAATCCCTTCACTCTTATCACCTTTTTCACTTTGTAGATCTTTTAACAGTGAATGGGCGGATGTCGTTACTGCACATCTACTAGACGCATACTCCAATGCTTGCTTATGATGCTCTAATGAAAAATCAGCAACTGCATCTGCTACAAAGAATGGCTCTATACCGTCCATAAACGCTTCACAAGCTGTTAAAAGGCAGCCAATATGCGCATAAATACCGCAAATAATAAGTTGATCTCTTCCCTGTTCATTTAAAATTTCTAGTAGATTTGTCTTTTTAAATGCACTATATCTCCATTTTGTTAAGAAGATATCATTCTCATCAGGAGTAAGTTCATTGACAATTTTCTTTTTATCTGGTCCAGCAGGAATACCATCGCCCCAGAAGTCTTGTAATAATCCTCGCTGTTCTAACGTTTGTCCACCTGGTTGTGCTGTATAAACAACTGGTATACCAAGCTCCTTACATTTTTCTCTTATCATCTTAATATTTGAAATGAGTTCTACTTTTGGTGACTCTGTATCGCTATATGCATCAAGAAAATATTCTTGCATGTCATGGATTAGAAGAACCGCACGTTTCGGATCTGGCGTCCAGTTCACTTTATTTTTTGGTAGTTCTGATTCAACTGGCATTTTATATACTGAAATAGATGGGATAGCCATCTAATCACTTCCTTCCAATTTTTATATTTTTTATCGTTTTACCGTAATAAGTTTTTCAGCAATGACTTTACGTAACTCTTTTTTGCTTACCTTTCCAACACCTGTTTGCGGGAATGATTCAATAAATTCAATTCGATCCGGAATCTTATAAGCTGCTATACCGCGTTCTCTTAAAAACTTTTTTAATTCACTTATTGTCGGAGCTTGTCCGCGAGCTATAACAAATGCACAAGTACGTTCCCCTAAATAATCGTCAGGCATTGATACAATTGCAACATCATGTACTGCATCATGTGCTAATATATGATTTTCAACCTCTTCCGCAGCAACTTTCTCACCACCACGATTAATTTGATCTTTATCCCTACCCTCTACAATGATGTAACCTTGTTCATTTACTTTTACAAGATCTCCAGTACGATAAAATCCATCTTCAGTAAATGACCTTTCATTATGCTTTGCCGCTTTATAATAGCCACGAATTGTATATGGCCCTCGTGTTAATAAACCACCTACTTCACCAGGTTTTACATCCTTGTCATTTTCATCAACAACTCGTACTTCATCAAATGTAGACATCGGTCTACCTTGTGTATGAATAATAATTTCTTCCGGATCATCTAATCTTGTGTAATTTACTAACCCTTCTGCCATACCGAACACTTGCTGTAATGTACAACCAAATGTAGGGCGTATACGTTTTGCAACCTCAGCACTAAATTTAGCACCACCTACTTGAATAACTTCTAGGCTCGATAAGTCGTTATTACGAGAAGATGCAGCATCAAGCCATATCATTGCTAATGGCGGAACAAGGGCAGTAATCGTCACTTTTTCTTTTTCGATAAGAGCAAATGCCTCATCTGGACTACCTCCAGTTGCCAACACTACTTTTCCACCTGCATAGAAAGTTCCAAATGTCCCTGGAGAACTCATCGGGTAATTGTGCGCTACTGGAAGAACAGCCATATATACGCTATCCCTATTCAAATTACAAATTTCAGCGCTAACACGTAAACTATAGATATAGTCATCATGCGTTCTAGGAATTAATTTAGAAAGTCCTGTTGTCCCCCCTGATAATTGGAGAAATGCAACATCACTTGGCTGAACTTCTGGTAATGGAACGGAATCTATATACAGATCACTTATGTTCACAAACTCTTCTTCTTCTCCCACTACAATTACATGTTGTAAAGTTGATACTTTCTCTTTCACTTCTCTTGCTAGTTTTCGATAATCAAAGCCGAGAGCCTTATCTGAAATAACGTAAGCACTCGCCTCACCAAACTCACAAAAATAACTAATTTCACTACTTCGATGTGAAGGTAGTGCAAAGACAGGAAGTGCTCCAATCCGAAATAGCGCAAAACATATTTCAAAAAACTCTATAATATTAGGTAACTGAAGAACAACTCGGTCCTCTTTCTTTACTCCTAAATTCAGTAAACCTGCAGCTAAGCGATCTACTTTTTTATCAAGCTCACTATACGTTATATGCGTATTACCACTTACAACTGCAATTTCATCTCCATGCTTTTCAGCACGTTCTCTTAACAACGAACCAAATGTTTCTCCAAGCCAACATCCTTCTTCTCGATAACGATTTGCAAATTCTTCTGGCCATTCCGTGAAACCTGATAACATTCTTTCTTCCCCCTATTTTTCATTCAGCGAATTATCACTTAACCCTAGAGCCTTCAGCATTGTTTGGAACTTAGCTGATGTTTCTGCTAACTCATCTTCTGGTTTTGACTCAGCAACAACTCCCGCTCCTGCAAATAATCGAAGTGTGTTTTCTTGCACTTCAGCACAGCGAATTGTAACAATCCATTCACCATCTCCATTTAAATCGCTCCATCCTAACATTCCTGTAAAGAATTCACGGTCAAATGGCTCAATTTTTTGAATAGCTTCTCTCGCTTCTTCCATCGGCGTTCCGCAAACTGCTGGCGTAGGATGAAGAGCAATTGCTAATTCCAAAGAAGTAGTATTTGGATCCTTAAGTTCACCTTTCACTTCAGTAGACAAATGCCACATCGCTTCACTATGAATAACGGATGGTTTTTCTGGAACGTGTAATGTATGACAATACGGACGCAGTGCAGCGGCAACCGCTTCCACTACTACTGCATGTTCATGTAAATCTTTTGGAGAAGAAAGTAATTCCTCTGCTCTTCTTTTATCTTCTACCGGATCATCACTACGTGGTCTTGAACCAGCTAACGGATTAGACATAACTTGCATACCATTACGTGAAACGAGTAATTCAGGGCTTGCTCCAATTAAAGTCTTATTATTCTCGTTTTCATCTTTCGGTAAATTAACAGCAAATGTATAACCATTCTTATTATGCTCTGCTAATTCTCGAAGAAGTTTTTGCTTATTAATCTTTTCGGAAGATTTAACATCTAACGATCTGGATAGAACGATTTTCTTTAAATCTCCGTCCTGTATTTTTTCAATTCCTTGCTTCACACCATTCATATACACTTCAGGCTCTGGGACTGGTGTCATTTCAAATGCCAGTTGCTCCTTTCGTTCTATCTCATTTGTAATCTCTAACTGTAAACGTTCAGCAAATCTGCTCTGTTCTGGTACGATAAGTTGAACTTCTTTTCTACGATCAAATGGCAAAGCACCGACAACGATAGGATTCGGATGTCCAGCTTGTTTTGCATTACGTAATACTGCCTGTACAAGTTCTGGAAAACTTTCAATTTCACGATGTTTTACTGTAGTAATCTCTCCTTCTGTCAATATTGTTCGATTAGGCGAAGAAAAAAAGAATGAAGATTCAGTCTTATAATCTTCTAAAAGTTTTTCTGACAGTTCCTTTACAGCCGTAAATTCATTCATAGTATAGTAACCCCCTGATTTTTTTATTAAACGCCTAATGTAGCTCCGCCATCGACACATAAGTTGTGCATTGTAATGTGGCTTGCTTTATCTGAAGCTAAAAACAATACTGCTTCAGCAATTTCTGAAGGCTGTGCAATTTTTTGTAACGGTATACCGAGTCTATATGTACTTTGAGAACCAGTAATTATATTTTTTGCTCCATTCTCATCAGCCCATAGTAACCTTTGCATTTCAGTTTCAGTAGAACCTGGAGAAACTAAGTTACAGCGAATGTTGTATGCTGCAAGTTCCAATCCTAAACACTTCATAAACATCGTCGTTGCAGCTTTTGATGCAGCATACGCGGCCATCTCCATTCTCGGAGTATTTGCTGCATTTGAACCAACTGACAATTGCCCCTGACTTTCTTTGCATCATATACTTACTTACGGCTCGGGACATATAGAAAACTCCAGTAGAATTTACAGCGAATGTTTTATTCCAATCTTCATCACTTAAAGAGTGAATCGCTCCCATACGTAAAACCCCTGCAACATTTACTAATATATCTATCGGTGCTATATCATTTTCAATACCGTTTACCATATCTTCAACAGCGGCACTATCACTTACATCTAAACGAAACGTTTTTACACGTGTTTCATTTTGATTTAAGAGTACGTTTAACCCCTCTTCATTTTGATCAACCGCAATAACTGTAGCCCCTCTTTCTACAAACATGTTTGCCACAACACTGCCTATACCTTGGGCGGCCCCTGTTACTAAAACCGTTTTTCCATCAAATTCCCCTAAGTTCATTTCCTCTATCCTTTCATATGAAAATTAATCTAATCAAGTAAATAATGATAATGATTATCATTATCGATGTAAAAAATAATACACTTACTAAACTAATTGGTCAAGTGTACTTTTCATCAAATTAATATTTATTGATAATGTTTTTCATTTAACATTCTTACATCGCAATGATAATGTTTCTCAATAAACTTGTCAACCTATTTTTATTTTTCAGATAAAATATTTTAATACTTCTCAATACAATTACATTTAAAAGCATTAATACGTACTTACATTAAAAATATAATTCATACTCTTCTTTTTAAAATTGAAGAAAATAAACTGTAGATACCTTCATTTTCAAAACCTTACAAAAAAAACGATTGTATATTTTCTCAACATTTTTCTGAAAATATCGAGAAAGCATATCTTGCAATTATCGATGCATGTTGTGTTTATAATTTAAGATTTAATACGTATTTCGAATATAATGTATCACCTTTTAATATTCCAATATAATCCAAATTAGTATTTCACTCGCTTTTTTCCTCAGAAATCCCAAAGATTATATAACCTCGTTACTATAATTCATAAAAAAAGCACCCTATTTAATAGGATGCTTTTTTATGAATTATAGTGTGATAGAAGATTTATATACTTATGCTACACTGCGATACTCTTCCTCTTGTTCTTTTTTCTGTTTAGGTGCTTGAATTACAATTGCGATAATAAATGATACGACACATAATGCGCCAATCACCATGAATGTTGGTTTGAATCCACCTAGAAGTGCACCGATAAAGGAACCTGCAAGCGCTCCAAATCCAAATCCTTGATACACAATTCCATAGTTCTTACTATGGTTTTTCATACCGTAGAAATCACCAACAATAGCTGGGAAAATAGTGATATTTCCACCAAAGCAAAACGCTACACTTGCTACACATACGAAGTAGATACCATAATTTAAATCAACGAAACTTAAAACCAAGACTGAAGTCGCCATAACAACAAAAGTACCAGTAACGATTTTTAATCGGCCGATTTTATCTGATAACGGCCCTAGAATAATACGACCTAATGTATTGAAGATTGCAACCATAGCCACCGCATTAGCTGCTGTCGCTGCGCTAAGCCCTACAAGTTGAACACCAATGTCTTTTACCATACCAATTAAGTATAAACCACTCATACATGATGTAAATAACATAATAAATAATAAGTAAACTTGCTTTGTGCCTAACATTTCTTTCGTTGTATATTCCTTAGTTTTTGTTTCTTGAACCGCTCCTTGATCTGCAGCTTGATGAATTAAACAAGCACCAATTACAATCATAGCTGTAACAATTAAACCCCAGTATATAAACGCTTGTGATACACCAACTGATTCAATCAACTGTGCGTTAATATATTTAAAGATTAAGCTACCCGAACCATATGCAGAGACAGAAATACCAGCAATTAAACCTTTACGCTTTGGAAACCACTTTATTAAATTGGATAATGAAGTGATATATGCTGTACCATCTGCATAACCTACAACAACTCCTGCTAGTACATAAAGCAATAGTAATGAGGAAGCTTGTGAACTAAGTATTAATCCTAGTCCTAATGCTAGTCCAGCTATCATAATAAGTTTACGAAGTCCCCACTTTTCTTGCAATTTACTCGCAAATAAAGTTGAAAACGCTAAGGAAAGACTAGTAATTGAGAAAGTTATTGCAACAGCGTTAAGACTCCAACCGTATTTACTGACTAAAGGCTGATTGAATAAACTCCATGTATATATCGTCCCAAGTCCCATTTGTACGATGACTGTGCCAAGGACAACAAGCCATGGATTAACAGTTGATTTTTTCATACTTTTCCGCCTCCTCTTTCTATTTCAATGCTTTTCGCTAAGTTTTGTTTTTTCATGTTCATTTTGGTCACCTCTTTTGATTTAACACCTTCATTGTATAAGATGTTTCCGCTTATGTAAGCACTTACAAGATAGAGCGTCAAAAATATGGAATCAGTTACAGAAAACGAAGGTCGAAATACAAAAAACGAATTATTAAATACGTAAGTAGCTATTATAATGTTTAGTTTCAATGCAACTTACAACTGTTTTATCATCTTCTTTTATAAAAATCATGTCTCATTTTATAATATTTTTAGATTGTGATATTTTAATATTTAGATGCAAATAGAAAAATTTTTTCACAATACGATGTATTTTATTTTTTATAAAACCACAAATTTTTTTGATAAATAAAACTAAATATTCACTAATATACCTATACGTGGTTTAATATATATAATAAAAAAACATTTCTATCTTTAATGAGGAGGTACTATGAAAGCAAACGTAGGGGATACTATACTTTTTCAACGAAATAATTTAAAGATTACGGGATCTGTACTAAAACTTTATACTGAATCGGTCTTAGTTGAAATTGCAAATGTAAGCGGTGGTACTTTTGAATTTGATCGAACAATTGTAAATCATAAAAACTATAAAATTTTAAAAACGAATACATAATACAACACAAAATAGCCCCTGCTCACCAGCAGCGGCTATTTTATATGAAAATACTTCATTAGTTTATATATCCTAAAACACTTACAATCTTACTCGCTTTTAGATTATTAATATGATAATAAATTTCTAAACCTCTTCTCTCAGCTCGTAACACTTTACCTTTCATTTTTGATAAATGTTGCGAAACAGTCGATTGTGGGATATTTAGCAATTCTGTTAGTTGTGTTACATTACAAGTTTTTCTCGTACTTAATTCATTTACAATTTGTAAGCGGATTGGGTGCGCCATAATTTTTAAAATATCTACATCTTCTTCTGAAACTAAACTTTTTCTCATTTCACTCGTATATGTTGTCATAAGACATTCCCCTTTTATATGAATTCCTCTTATTTAGATCTATTTCCAAAATATTTAAAACTCCGGTGTGAAACCTTTATATAAAAATAATAGAATTTTAAATTTTTAAAAACAGAACGAAATACAATTCACTTTATTTATTTGGTACATATACATAATACAATGTTAATATGTGCTCTATGTGAAGTTCGCATAAATTTGTGATGAAGATTTATTTAGCCACTCGCATCCTACTCATCTAATTACTCACTGCATAAAATCATCAGTTATTTTAACACATTTTAGGCGTTTGTATATACTATTTATAAAACAACTTTTATAAAGGGGAATTCATATGCCTACAGCGTTACAAGAAGAAGTCGAAGAAGCACGGGAAACATATGTCAGTCGTATCATCTTAGTTGGAGGATCCGCTTTATTTTTAGTAGGCGGGGTTATCTCGGCAATTTCAGCATTTAAAACTTATAATCGATTGGAGAATACGCCGCCGTCTACAGATAACTCATAAGTAAATTATGTAATTCTGAATAACAAATAAATGCCGCCTCTATAAGGAGGCGGCATTTATTTTATCATGAGTTTTATACTAGAAAATCGCAAACAATACTTTGAGTATAAATTACAATTGAACTTACTTCACCACAAACCGCGTCTGACTACACCCATCCTTCTGCTTCGTTACTTCTAATACAGCTGGCATTGCGTTTTTCAGCTCTTGAACGTGTGAGATTACACCAATAAATCGGCCTGATTTTTGCAGGTCAATTAAGGCGTCTACCGCTTTTGTTAATGATTCTTCATCTAATGAACCGAATCCTTCATCGATGAACATCGTTTCGATGGAAATACCGCCTTCATACGCTTGAATGACATCTGCCATTCCGAGCGCTAAGCAAAGTGATGCATTAAATTTCTCGCCGCCAGATAATGTTTTCACATCGCGTGTTTGGCCAGTGTATGCGTCATAAACATCTAATCCTAATCCACTTTGACGATTTCTCTTTTCAACTCGCTCACTTCGTTTTAAATAAAATTGTCCGTTTGATAATTTACGTAATCGTTCGTTTGCAATTTGAACAATTTGTTCTAAATACTCAATTAAGATGTAACGTTCAAATGATATACGGCTTTCGTTATCACCTTTCATTACTTCATATAAATCAACAAGTTCTTGGAACGCTTTTTCTTCCTCATGAATTTTCTCATCGATACGTCTAATATTTTCATGTAAATCAGAAATATATGTTACAGCGTTTTGCGCACGTTGACGTTTTTCTTTAATGATATCGAGATTAATTTGTAATTCTGTTATGTGTTCACTTAACGCTGTAATATCCATATACTCTTTATCTTTTAATTCAGCATGTAACTCTTCAATTTGTTTTGCAAGTACTTCAAGAGATGAATAATAACTTTGAATTTCTTTTTGTAACATCTCCATCTCAGCATCATTTAATTTTGCTTCTTTATACGTGATTTGATCTGTAAATCCGCTTTGTTCAAGTTCTTTCATAAAGCGCGCAAAAGTATCTTCTTTCTTCAATTTTGCACTTTCAAATTGATTAGAAGCACCTTCCTGTTCTGCTTGAATACGTATATTTTCATTCTGCCAATGTTGATACGCTTCCTGCACTTTCTTCCATTCATCTTCCATTAACCTAAGTTGTTGCGTCGCTTGATCAAACTGGACTTTCCAAGCTTGTATTGTTTGTAAGCTGTCAGGAATGTTTTTCTTATCATGTTCATATGACGTTCGAAGCTGTAAACACTCCATTTCTGTACGGTGCTGCTCTGTTTCTACCTCACGCTTTTGTTTCTGAAGCACATCTACTTTTTCTTCTATGCTTTTTATATTCATAGCAGTTTGCTTACGCGTTTCTTCGCTTGCTTTTAACGTATTTACTTCCGTTACTAATTGTTTTCCTTTTTGAACAAGTGCATTGTATGTTTCAGCTAATTCTTCCGAGCGATAGCCTCGCTGCTTAACCTCTTCTATTACCTGTTCATATTGAAGATGATAGAAATTCCATTTCTCCTCTAATTGAACATGTAATTTTTCGGCAATATTCTTCTTGTCTCTTAAATCATTTAACTCTTTTTCATCGATCGCATCACTTTGCTCTGTAGCTTTTTCCGGATGGTTCGTACTACCACATACTGGACAAGATTCGCCATCATGTAGATGAAGAGCTAATATACCAGCTTGTTCACTTAACCAGCGGCGTTCCATATTTTCATATGCGTTCACTGCCAATTGCATCTTATTATATGCTGCTACTTTTTCTTGCTCAAATTTTTGTTTTTCTTGCCAAACATCATATGCTTGTTTTAAAGTTTTTGCATCTTCTCGCATATTCGTTAGTTCTTCTACTTTATCTACATATTGCTCAAGTGCTCGTTCTAATTGCTGTAATTCACTAGACATTAGCTGTTTTTGATTTGTATGCTCCTCTAATTGTCGGTCTAAGTTTTGCATACTTTCCTTTAATTTTCCTAGTTGAATTTCTGCATGTTGTAAATTCAACTGTTTCTCAGCTAATGATGCAATAATCGGTTGTAACTCTTCTAATCTTTGAACAAGTTTTTTTGCATCTTCTCGCTCAGGTTCTTTATTCTTTACTGCTTCATATTTCACCTGAGCAAGTTCAAAACTATTCATTACATTTTCTTTTTTGGCGATAATTTGTTTTAACAAACTCTCAGCTTTCTGCTCATTTTGCATCGCTTCTTCGTGCCATTGTTCAAATGGTAATAAGCGCTTCGCCTGTTCCGCACGTTTAAAAGATGCTTCTTTCATTTCAATAACTGTACGATTTTCTTGTAAAGTATTATATTTCTCATTCTTTTGTTGTAAATCTGTAAACTTCTCATTTACAGATTTCGCTGCGTGAAAACGTGTTTCAGCATCCTTTAATTGCTTCGTTTGAACATCTTGTTCTACTTGTAGTTGCTCAACCTCTGCCTTATACGCAGCTGTTTCTTGTTCTAATGCTTCTACTACTTGATGCGTATTTACATGTTCTTGTTCTACTAATGTCTCTAATAATGCTCCATCGCGAATTGGCAATTTAAAAACATTACGGAAGTATAGCTCTCGCTCTTTCTGCTTTTCTTGCAGAACGTCTTTCCATTGTTTTCGTTTTTGATCAAGTAACTCACGCATTAACTTATAACGATCCGTTTTAAAAATACGACGCAAAATTTCTTCTTTATTTTCTGTCTCAGATGTTAATAGTTTTCGGAATTCCCCTTGCGGTAACATAACAATTTGGCTAAATTGATGTTTACTTAAACCAATTAAATCTTCCACTTTTTTATTTACATCCGTTACATGGAAACGATCAACAGCTGGGATTTTCTCTTCATCAATCACTTCATATAGTTCTACTGCATGTCCCGTAATCGTCTTGTTCCCTTGTTTTTTATGCCCAAGTTGTCGTTTTATTTCATAACGCTTCCCTTTTAGCTGAAAGGTTAGTTCTACACTTGTATACATATTATCATCAGCAAATTGACTGCGAAGCATGCTCGTATCACTACGTTCTTCTCCGCTTGCCTCACCATATAACACATAACAAATCGCATCAAAAATCGTTGTCTTTCCTGCTCCTGTATTCCCAGAAATGGCAAAGATACGATGCTCTCCCAGATCGTCAAAATCAATTACTTCTTTCTGTTTATATGGGCCAAATGCCGTCATAATAAGCTGAATCGGTCTCATCCTCGTTCACCTTCCCGTTCTTGCACTGTTTGTAGTACTTCTACAAATAGACGTTCTTTCTCTTCTGATAAATCTAAGCCTTTCATTTCTTTATAAAAAGCCTTTAATAAAGATAAATCATCCGTTTTATGTCTTGAAACAGTTACTTCATTTGACTCTGTGAACTCTCGTCTCTGAATAGATCTTTCAACATGCATTGCATTTGGATATACAGATCGTATTTTTTCCATTGGCTGCAAGACAGGATTTTCATCTAATAATTTTACAAACACGTAATCTTCACTTATTGGATGTTGTAATAATTCATCTATTTTCGCTTCTACTGTTCTCATTTTACGACGTGGTGAAAGTAACCTTTTTTCAATTGTTGCTTCACCTTTCTCGTCCAGTTCCACAATATAATATCCTTTTTTATGTTTTTCTTCAGAAATAGAATATGCAAGTGGCGAACCCGAATATCGAACTGTCTCATTACGTACGAAATGCGCTTGATGTAAATGTCCAAGCGCTGTGTAATGAAACTTATCAAAATAATGACTATTTACGTATTCAGCACCACCAATTGAAAGTGGTCGTTCTGCATCACTTGTATTTTCTTCTGCTTCTCCCGCAGAAGTTACAAATGCATGACCAACAAATACATGTCTAGCTTCTTTCTCCATTGTTTCAGAAAGCTCATTCATAAAAATACGCATCGCATCATCATGAGAACGTACATCTTCGTTTTTCAATACATGTCTAACTATGCTTGGATCCGCATATGGGACGAGATGGAAGTGAACCTCGCCATATTCATCATTTAATATAATTGGCTCATATGGAAATTGAAATTGCCCCACAATAAATAATCCTTGTTTCTTCATTAAACTACTTCCAAAATGAATACGATCTGGACTATCATGGTTTCCTGCAACTGCAATAACTGGTGTTTGTAATTCAATCACTATTTTTTGCAGCACATCATTTAATAAGTCTACTGCTTCCGTAGGTGGAATTGCTCGGTCATATAAATCCCCTGCAATAATTACGGCATCTGGTTTTTCTTCTTCAACAGCTTGTACAAACTGATCTAATACAATCTTTTGATCTTCAGTCATATACACGCCATGAACAAGCTTTCCTAAATGCCAATCCGCTGTATGAAATAACTTCATAGTTTCCTGCTCCTTTTAATTTACTGATTTTAGTGATACGAGTTGATAGTTTATTGTCGTTTTTCCGTTTTCCCACTCTAACTTTTGTATCATTGCACTACCAATTCTTTCTTCATTTGATTTATATAAAGGCAATATTTCTTGCAGTGTAAATAAGTGATAACCATCCAATTTTAATTGAAATATATTTTCTTCTATATGTAATCTTACTTCTTTTTCATTTGAAATAATTTTTGTGTGCATCTCAAATTTCATGCCAGATACAACCCCTTTTTCTAATCTCTATATTATTAATAGTATATTGGCTATGCAAGATTGACAAGTAAATACACGGCAAAGTACATACTTTTCTATTGCTATATGTTTTTTATTTTTTATACATAATTCGGTATGTGAAATTTTATTTATTTCAAAAATAAAAATGTCTCATGTGACATCTTTATTTTTGTATAAAGTCTTTCATTACATAATATAAAACAGTAATTAAAACGATCGCTACAAAAAATGAAAATACAGCGACAATGTACCCATCCTTATTTAATAGAATACAAAAAGAAATAGATATGATAAAAATCGGAAATACGAGACGTACTTTATCCTTCACTTCCTCTGTCGTATCTGTATGATGAAAAAACTGCGTTATCCCTATCATTAAAGAAGACAAAATAATCACCGACAACAGTAAAGGTCCTGGCATTCCGATTTCTCCTTTCTCTATTTCTAATGAAAAGCAATTTTTCTTTCAACATAATCATTTCAAATACCCTTTTTGAAGTGATTATATACAATTTATACCTATATAATAGCGTTTTTATTATGATAACTTCAAATAATTACAATTACAGTAATGTTGTAATATTCATTTTCAACCTCCAAAATCCTGCAAATATAACTCGTCAAAATATGCATTGGGCAAATTAACATATATCGCCAACTTTAGACAAAGTTTATAAAGGACATTTCAGTACATATCAAGAATTAAGAATAAGAAGATATGTAAGGGAGGATGAATTATGACTGAACACGTTTTATTTTCTGTTAGTGAAAACGGCGTTGCATCAATTACTTTAAACCGCCCAAAAGCACTTAATTCTTTATCTTATGACATGTTACAACCGATTGGGCAAAAACTGAAAGAATGGGAAAATGATGAGCGAATTGCGCTTATCGTATTAAAAGGAGCTGGCACAAAAGGTTTTTGTGCAGGCGGCGACATTAAAACTCTTTATGAAGCACGTTCAAATGAAGCTGCATTGCAGCATGCGGAACGTTTTTTTGAAGAAGAGTATGAAATTGATACATATATTTATCAATATAAAAAACCAATCATCGCTTGTTTAGATGGAATTGTAATGGGTGGTGGTGTCGGTCTTACAAATGGCGCGAAATATCGAATTGTAACTGAGCGTACGAAATGGGCAATGCCAGAGATGAATATCGGCTTCTTCCCAGACGTCGGTGCTGCTTATTTCTTAAATAAAGCTCCAGGGTTTGCTGGCCGCTATGTTGCTTTAACGGCATCTATTTTAAAAGCTGCTGACGTTTTATTTATAAACGCTGCTGATTACTTTATGACATCTGATTCATTACCAAATTTCCTTACTGAATTGGAAAGTATAAATTGGCATAAAGAAGATGATGTACATACTAATTTAAAAGAAGTCATTCGTACATTTGCAACTACTCCAAGCTTAGAGAGCGAACTTGCTCCTACATTAGAAGAAATGAATTCACATTTTGCATTCGATACAATTGAAGAAATCATCCATTCATTGGAGAAAGATCACGGTTCCTTTGCTTTAAAAACGAAAGAAATACTATTATCAAAATCCCCTATTTCGTTAAAAGTAACATTAAAACAGTTTATTGATGGACAAAATAAGTCCGTTGAAGAATGTTTCGCTACCGACCTTGTACTTGCTAAAAACTTCATGAGACATACAGATTTCTTCGAAGGAGTACGCTCTGTTGTCGTTGATAAAGATCAAAATCCGAATTATAAATATAAGCAGTTAAGTGATGTTTCAGAAGAAGATGTAAATCGATTCTTTAACTTACTTAATGCATAAAGTGAAAATTTAATAAATGGGGAACATCCCCATTTATACGGGATAAACCTGAGGCTATATAGTCGTGTAATTACGCGACTATATAGCCTCTTTCCTATTTAATAATTTTTAATAAAATTTAATTTTATTAAATCGAGATATGTGCTACACTATTTTTAATCAAATATTCTAAAAATAAAAAAGGAGGAGCGACTATGATTGAAAATTTTTTTCTTTTCATCGTTATGTCCATTTGTCTTATTATTTTACCCGGTCCAGATACAGCAATGGCCACGAAAAACACATTAGTTGCCGGTAAGATTGGTGGAGTGAAAACAGTGTTCGGTACATGTGTTGCACTTTTGATTCATACGTTAGCAGCAGTAATCGGACTCTCCGCACTTATTGTAAAGTCAGCTCTTTTATTCTCTATTTTCAAGTACGTTGGAGCTCTATATTTAATTTATATTGGTATTAAAGCCCTTTTAGCAGTAAGAAACAAAGAAGGCGTTGATACGAACGATATATCTTTGAATAATGAAAACGAGCATACTTCTTGTTTTCGCCAAGGGTTTCTTACAAATTTATTAAACCCTAAAATTGCAGTCTTCTTTTTAACTTTTTTACCGCAATTTTTAAATCCAACTCATAATACGTTTATCCAACTTCTCGTAATGGGCCTTACTTATCTCATTTTAACAGTTATATGGTTCGCTTTTTATATATTTTTAATTGATAAAATTAGTGCTTTTATGAAAAAACCGAAGACGCAACGTTATATTCAAGGGTTAACAGGAATCGTCTTAATTGGTTTTGGTATTAAACTAGCTTTTGAAAAAAGTAATTAACAAGACGAAAAACACCACATCTTCAAAGTGGTGTTTTTCATTTAACAATTTATTCGACTGGTCTAGGCTACTAATTAATTGTGAGGAAACAATCCCTCTACTCTCTATTAAAACCAGCGCTCAGTTACAACTTTTTTACGTGTATAGAATTGAACGCCATCTGTACCATTTGTACCTAAATCACCAAAGAAGGAAGCTTTATTTCCTGCAAATGCGAAGAATGCCATTGGTGCTGGAACGTTTACGTTTACACCGATCATACCAGCATCGATATTATCACGGAATGTTTGTGCATGTTTACCATTTGACGTATAAATAACCGCACCATTTGCGAATTTAGATTGATTTGTCAGTTTAATACCTTCTTCTAAATCTTTAACTCTTACAATGCTTAATACTGGAGCAAAGATTTCATCTTGCCAAATTTTCATTTCTTGATTTACACCATCAAAGATTGTCGCACCTACAAAGTAACCTTCTCCAACTTCTTCCTTAATTTTACGGCCATCTACTAATAAAGTTGCTCCATCTGCTACACCGCTATTAATATAGCCTAGTACACGCTCTTTATGAGATTCACGAATTAATGGTCCAACATAATTATCTTCGTGGAAACCATCACCTACTTTTAACTTCTTCGTTTCTGCTACTAGTACGTCGATGAATTCATCAGCAATTTCATCAACTACTGCTACTACTGAACATGCCATGCAGCGCTCTCCGCTGCTTGCGAATGCTGATCCAATTACACCCTGTACTGTTTTCTCAAGATTGCAATCTGGCATTACAATCGCATGATTTTTCGCACCAGCTAACGCTTGTACACGTTTCCCATGTTTCGTACCTGTTTCATATACGTAACGAGCTACCGGCTCAGATCCAACGAACGAAACAGCTTGAATATCTTTATTTTCTAAAATGCTATTTACAACATCTTTTCCACCTTGTACTAAATTTAATACCCCTTTTGGAAAACCAGCTTCATAGAATAACTCTACAAGTCGCTCTGCTAAAAGTGGCGTTCTTTCAGATGTTTTTAATACGAATGTATTACCGCAAGCAATTGCAAGTGGGAACATCCATAATGGAATCATCATTGGGAAGTTAAATGGCGTAATACCAGCCACAACTCCAATTGGATAGCGCCAAATCGATCCATCAATGCCGCTAGCAATATTCGGTAGAGCTTGTCCCATCATTAAATTTGGTGCTGATGTTGCAAGTTCTACCGCTTCGATACCACGTTGTACTTCACCAGTTGCATCCGTTAATGTTTTACCATTTTCTAGCGTAATGATTTTTGCAAGCTCTTCTTTGTTTTCTTGTAAAAGCTGTAAATATTTATACAATTGTCTTGAACGATTCGGAACTGGTACTTTAGACCATGTTTCGTATGCTGCTTTTGCTGCTTCAACAGCTTTTTCAACATCTTCTTTCGGAGATAGCGGAACGTAAGCGATAATTTTTCCAGTCGCCGGATTTGGAACTGCTTCTACTTCTGTACCAGTAGATTCTACCCACTCACCATTAATATGATTTTTTACTCGTTTAATTTCAGTTGTAATCATTATATTCTCTCCTTTTTTATAATGTATATAAGTCTATTATTTTTGATTAGAAATTAATTGTTCACTAACTTTCTTATATAAAGCAGCCATATCGTTTTCACCATACCCAGATTCACTTGCTTCTTCATATACGTTTAATAGCATTTCACTTACTGGTAAGTGAAGTTCGCTTTCTTTCGCTAAATCTACTGCAAATCCTAAATCTTTCTTTAATAAATTCACAGTAAAGCCTGGATCGTAGTTTTCAGTTGCAATGAAACTTTTATAATTACGCTCATAAATTCTACTTTGACCGTAACTTACATTTAAAATATCAAACAATTTATCTAAATCCATATTATTCTTCTTCGCTAATGTTAAAGCTTCACTCACACCAGCTGTATAAAAACCAATTAATAGGTTATTAATTAATTTAACTGTTGTACCACTATCAATTTGCTCACTAACATGGAAAACATTCGCGCCAAGTACGCCCATGATAGATTCCGTTTTCTCATATACTTCTTTCGATCCACCAACCATAAACGTTAATGTACGATTTTCAGCTCCAATTACCCCACCACTAACAGGCGCTGCTAAAAAGTCTACTTTCTTTTCCTTTGCAGCTTCCTCTAACTGTTTGTTTAATTGTGGAGATACAGTACTTGTATCAATTAAAACTACATTCAAGTGACTATTTTCAAATAATCCTTCTTCCCCAAAATATACCGCTTCAACAGCGCGAGGTGAAGGTAAGCTTGTAAAAATCACATCGCATGTTTCTGCTAGTTTTGAGATTGATAAACCGATAATTCCTCCTTCATTTTCAAAGGAAGCTTCAGCCCCTTTATTTAAATCCACACCGTATACTGTGTAACTTGATTTAACTAAATTTTTAGACATCGGAAGTCCCATGTTACCTAAACCGATAAAGCCAATCTTTTTCATATCGCTTTCCTCCTATTTACACAATATACTTTCCACGATTTATAATAACTTTCGCAATTTCTCTCTTTTTCGTAAACATGTTCGTGTATAAAGGCACTAATAATTGACGAATTTCAGCTAAAATTACGTGTCTATCTTGTTCTTCTGTGACAGCCGCTGAAAGTATAGAAATCGCCGCTTCTTCTACTTTACGATAGCCTTCTTCACAAATAACGTCAGTTATCATTTGTTTCGTACGCTCTTTCTCTTCACCATTTTTACTAATTGCTTTACTCGTACGTAAAAATGCTGATTCCATGACGTAGACGTCCGTTAACATATTTGATAATACACGTGAATATTCTTGCTCTTGATCAATTTTTAAACCTGGAGTTTTAGAGAGCGTTTTCAAAGATTGTTTCAACAATTTTTTCGCTAATAAAATGTAACGATGGTTTCTTTCAACATTTGCTACATCAATCTCTACTTCAGTATCTTCAATTTGTTCCATTTGCTTCATTAACATTTTAGCTACTGTTAATCTATTAATTTCATTCGTTCCTTCAAAAATACGACTAATTCTAGCATCACGATATAATCGTTCTACCTCGTACTCTTGCATATAACCGTAACCACCATGAATTTGTACAGCTTCATCTACGATATGACCAAGTGTTTCAGAAGCATTTACTTTATTAAGTGCACATTCAATTGCAAATTGGGACATTTTTTTCATAAGGTCCTCATCACTCTCATGAATGGCTTCATCAATTACACCTGCTGTACGGTAAGCTGCACTTTCTGCTCCATATGTAGAAATAATCATATTGGCAATTTTCTCTTGAATCATCGTAAAGTCCACTAATTCAGTTTGAAACTGTTTTCTCTCTTTTCCATATTGAACCGACAAACCGATTGCTTGTTTTGCTGTTCCAATATTTCCAAAAGCAAGTTTTAGTCTAGCGAAGTTAAGAATATTAAGAGCTACGTGATGCCCTTTCCCAACTTCCCCTAAAACATTTTCAGCAGGGATGAAAACATCTTCTAAAATAAGCGTCGCTGTTGAAGAACCTTTAATCCCCATCTTCTTTTCTTCTAATCCTATTGATACACCTTCACATGTTCTTTCGACAATAAACGCTGTCATTCCTTTATTTGTCTTCGCAAAAACAACGTATACATCTGCCATATGAGCATTTGTAATCCACTGCTTCTCACCATTCAACTTCCAAGCAGTACCTTCTTCATTCAATACTGCACTCGTTTTTGCACTTAATGCATCAGAACCAGCATTTGGCTCAGTTAAAGCATAAGCCCCAATCCATTCTCCCGATGCGATTTTTGGTAAATATTTTTCTTTCTGTTCTTTCGTTCCGTAATATATGTAAGGCAATGTACCTACACCGGCGTGTATATTAAAAGAAACGCTAAATGCACCAGCGTAGCCCATTTTCTCTGCTACAAGACCTGAGACAGCCTTTCCTAACTCGAACCCGCCATAATCTTCTGGTACCTCAATGCCTAATAATCCAAGTTCCCCAGCTTTCTCAAATAATTGACGAGAAACTTTATAGTTATGTTGTTCAATGTTCTCAATTTGTGGAACAATTTCTTGTTTAACAAATTGTTCTGTCGTTTTTGCAATTAAATCTTCATCACCTGAAAAATCTTCTGGCGTAAAGAAAGCATGATTCACATCTTTATTAAGTGAAAAAAATTCATCCCACGGTAACTTCGTTTTCTCCATCTGAATCCCCCTATCATTTCGACCTTACTTGCTACTACGTATGCTCGTCTACGATGAGTGGAATTTCTTATTTTTGAAAACAGAAGGCGATGAATTTTCACATCAAGCAGTTCGTTTTGCCAAAGATGTATTCTCATCGCCTTAGTTGTTTTATCTATTGATCCTCTGATAATACTGTTTTTGCAATTCCAGTATCTAATTCTTCAAAGTCATGATATGAAATTGTTTCATATAACTCACTTCTCGTTTGCATACTTGAAAGTGCATCTTTTTGAGAACCTGTTTCCTTAATTAAAGTAAACACATTCTCATATGCTTTCGCTGCAACACGAAGTGAAGTTACAGGATAAATAACCATTTGGAAGCCCATATTTGCAAATTCCTCTGCACTATAATACGGCGTTTTTCCGAACTCAGTCATATTCGCAAGTAAAGGCGCATTTACTTTACTATTAAATAGACGGAACTCTTCTTCTGATTGAAGCGCTTCAGGGAATATCGCATCTGCACCTGCTTTTACATAAGCGTTCGCTCTTTCGATTGCTTCATCTAAGCCTTCTACACCGCGAGCATCTGTACGTGCTACAATATATAAGCTTGGTGCAACTTCTTTAATCGCTTTAATCTTTTGAACTAATTCTTCTGTCGTAACAAGTTTCTTACCATTTAAATGTCCACATTTCTTTGGTAATTGTTGATCTTCAATTTGAACAGCTGCTACTTTCGATTCCACCATTTCTACCGCTGTTCTCGCTACGTTTAATACACCGCCAAATCCTGTATCAATATCGACAAGAACTGGTAAATCTGTAGCTCTTACTAGATCTCTTGCTCTCTCTGCTACTTCAGTAGACGTCACGATTCCTAAATCTGGTAGCCCTTTACTTGCAGTGTAAGCAGCTCCCGATAAATATAGAGCTGAAAAACCTGTATTTTTCGCAACAAGAGCTGCCATTGCATCATGAGCACCTGGAATTTGCAAAATTTCATTTGCTTCTACTAAAGCTCGGAAGCGATTCGCAAGCTCTTCTTGTGTTGACTGTTTATTCACAACCCAAGCCATTCTAGATTCCCCCTATTATTAAATTAAGAATAGATCTACAAATTCGTTTACATTCATATTTTCTAGTTTTTCTTCATTTAAACAAACTTCATGAATTTGTTCTTGTTGCTTACTAGAATAATGACCTGCCATATTTGCAGTGAATTTTTGAACAACTTTTGGAATCGCTTCGTCTCTACGGAAACGGTGACCAAGTGGGTATTCACATTCCACATTTTCTGTTACAGTACCATCTTTAAAGTGAACTTGAACAGCGTTGGCGATTGAGCGCTTGTTCGGGTCAAGGTAATCTAAACTGTACTGCTTGTTTTCGACAACAACCATCTTATTACGTAATTCATCTACACGTGAATCATTTGCTACTACATCCTCATAATCGTCTGCAACGATATCTCCTTTTAATAAACCGATTGCCGTAATATATTGTAAGCAATGATCACGATCAGCTGGGTTATTTAATGGACCTTCTTTATCGATAATACGAATTGCTGATTCATGAGTTGTAATTGTAATACGATCAATTTCATCTAATCTTTCTTTAATTTCAGGATGCAACTTCACAGCACACTCTGCAGCTGTTTGTGCATGGAATTCTGCTGGATATGAAACTTTAAATAATACATTTTCCATTACATATGACTCTAGTGGTCTTGCTAACTTTAATTCTTGTTTATTGAATAATACATCTTGGAATCCCCAACCTGGTGCAGATAATGCTGTTGGATAACCCATTTCACCTTTTAGAGCAGTCATTGCAAGATGAACACCGCGGCTTGTTGCATCACCTGCTGCCCATGATTTACGTGATCCAGTATTTGGAGCATGACGATATGTACGAAGACTAGAATTATCAATCCACGCATGTGATAATGCATTAAAGATTTCTTCACGTGTTCCGCCAAGCATTTTCGCAACTACAGCAGTTGTTGCTACTTTTACGTATAATACGTGGTCAAGACCAACACGGTTTAAACTATTTTCTAAAGCTAATACACCTTGAATTTCATGTGCTTTAATCATCATTTCTAATACTTCACGTACTTTTAATGGTTCTTTTCCTTCTGAAATACGAACACGGCTAATATAATCTGCAACTGCTAAAATTCCGCCTAAGTTATCAGATGGATGTCCCCACTCTGCTGCAAGCCAAGTATCGTTATAGTCTAACCAACGGATCATACATCCGATATTAAATGCACCTTTCACTGGATCAAGCACATATGACGTACCTGGTACACGTGTACCATTTGGCACGATTGTTCCTGGTACAACTGGTCCTAGTAATTTCGTACACTCTGGATATTGTAGTGCTAGAATTCCGCATCCAAGCGTATCAAGTAATACGTAACGAGCAGTACTGAATGCTTCTGCGCTAGTTACCTCTTTATTTAATACATAATCCGCAATTTCTTCTAATAATGCATCTTTTTGTTTAATTTCATTTGTTTTAATCATGCTATTCTTCCCTTTCTGTCGAAAATTCGTTATTATTAATGATGGGTGTCGGTCAAACACCCATCTGGCGGGCGGCGCTAACAACTCCCCAGTTGTTCTTACTTACTAAGTACATGTCGCTCGCCAATATAATTTACACGCGGACGGAACAAACGATTATTTGCATGTTGCTCAATAACGTGCGCACATAACCCCACTGTTCTAGAGCTAAAGAAGATTGGTGTGTAAAGTTGAATTGGAATACCTAGCATCCAATATACTGGAGCTGCATAATAATCAAGGTTTGGATAAATTCCTTTTTCCTTCTCCATAATCTTTTCTCCAGCTTCACACATTTCATATAGTGTATAATCACCTTTTACATCACATAACTGTTTTAAAGCTTCCTTCATCATAAGTGCTCTTGGATCCATCTTCTTCATATACACACGATGTCCAAAGCCCATAATTTTTTCTTTGTTATATAGTTTCTTCTGTAACAACTCTTCAAACTTCTCAACATTACCAGCTTCTAAAAGCATGTACATAACCGCTTCGTTTGCTCCGCCGTGTAAGCTACCTTTTAAAGATGCAACTGCACCTGTTAAAGCACCATATAAGTCGGATTGAGTTGATGCAATAACGCGTGCTGTAAATGTAGAGTTTGGCATTTCATGTTCACTATATAAAACAAGGGAACGATCAAAGATCTTCTCCTCAAGTTCAGTTGGTTTTTTACCTGTTAACATATAGAAGAAATTCGCGCTATATGATAATTCTTTAAGAGGCTCGATTGGGTCTTCATTATTTAAAATATGATAGCTATTCGCTACAATGTTTGGTACTTTACTCAATAATTTGTACCCGCGGCTTTTGTTTACCTCTAACGAGCGGTTTTCGATATCATTATCGTAACCAGCTAATGCGGACACACCTGTACGCAATCCATCCATCGGGTGCGTTTCTTTCGGTAATGCCTGTAATACGTTGAATACACCTTCTGGTACCGCGTATTCTTCTTTTAATTTCTTTTCAAGTTTTGCTTTTTCATCCTCATTTGGTAGATGTTCTTCCAATAAAAGGTGCACAATGTCTAAATACTCTTTTGTTTTTGAGAGTTCGATTAAATCATACCCTTGAATTACAATTTCACCTTTCACTGTGTCAAGAAACGAGATCTTCGTCTCCGCTGCCACTATACCATCTAATCCCGGGGAAAATTTTTCTTCAGCTTTCATCATTATTTCCTCCAATCCTAATAGATCTTCGTGCACATAACTGTAAGCCTTTACATTATCGTGAAACTACATTTCTATTTCAATGTATCAGAGTTTTTAGAAGATTTCAATTTATTTTATAATGATAAGTTTCCTATACTTTTTCCGATGTAACAATACAATTTTTTAAGAATAATTTTCATATTTTATAAAGAAAGGACAGACTTCTTTTTGTTTTTTATTAAAACAAAATATAAGGATGATTCAAGAAATCCTACTAAATATATCATTCTTCCGATTTTTTTAAGAAAATAAAAAAAACGAGTTGTATACATCTACAACTCGTTTCCACATGATATTTATTTCACTATCTCTTCAATATGATTTTTATATAAAATTTATTTATTTTTAAAAAAGTTATTATTTTACATAATTAAATTGAATTTCTTCCGTTTCCTCATAGTAACATTTAACTAAATGATAGTTTTTAAAGTACCAAAAATTATAAACATCCCCCAAAATAGAATGTCTTCTTTCTCAACTGATACGATTTCCCCATCTGATTTCTCAGAAACTATCCCTAAAGAATAGTCCGGCTGAATTGAACTATTAATATGTTATCCTTTAACCATTGCAAATCGTTAAGTTCAATTGAAATTTTCATCTTTGTTACTCCCGCTTACGCAAATTCTTTTTTACCTAATCGCTGTTTTACAAAAACGACAAAAATAATTAAAGCAAGTAATCCTGAAATTGCACTACCTGCAAATAAAATACGGTAACCAAACATTTGCGAAACAACTCCAAGTAAAATCGCACCAAGTCCAATCCCTAGATCAAATGCGGTAAAGAACGAAGCGTTAGCAACTCCTCTTCTACTCCGGTCAACAATTGTAATCATCGCTGCTTGCAATGCCGGTTGCGCTGAACCGAACCCAACACCGTATAATGCAGCGGCGATAATTACACCCATTAAACTATTTGAAAGTGTTAATACAACTATTGCGATAATAGTAATACATAGTGCCGGGAGTATGATAAATACTTCACCATACTTATCTAATAGTTTTCCTGAAATTGGTCGTACAATTGTTAAAGCAACTGCATATACAAGAAAGAATGTCCCAGGATTCACATCAATTGACGATGCAAATAGCGGTAAAAACGTCGTAATCCCTCCATATGCAAATGATAAAAAGAAAACAACAATCGTAATGGATAGAACCGATTTTTCAAACAACTGCATTTTCCCTTTTTCTTTTTGGGGTGTGAATGGCATTTTCGTCATGAACGATAATAGGACTGCCATAAAGGATAAAAGAGTTGCTAACAAGAATAGGCCGTGAAATGAATAATGTTGTACCACCGATAATCCAATCATTGGGCCGATGGCCATTGCAATTGTCATGGCCATCCCGTACCACCCCATCCCTTCACCACGGCGTGAATCTGGAATAATATCAGTTATCGCTGTTCCAACAGCTGTTGTAGAAACAGCCCATGTTACTCCATGAATAACCCGCAAAACAGCTAAAAGGACAATAGTCGACGCTAAATTATAAGAATACATCGTTAACCCAAAAAAGATGAGTCCGAAAATAATAAAAGATTTTCTACCATATTGATCTAACATTCCTCCGATAATTGGTCGTATTACAACTGCTGCTATTGTAAACATCCCCATCATAAGTCCAACTTGTGATTCATTCCCACCTATCTCTTTAATAAAGAGAGGGAGCGTTGGTACAAGTAAATAAAATCCTGTAAATAAAAATAACATTGCGAAAGTCATTTGAATAAATGATTTCGTCCATAATCGTTCCATTAAAATTCCTCCATAAACACGTAAGTTATTGCAATTAACACCTCCATTTTACATTTTCTTAACCCCTTTGCCCTCCGTAAATAGACGTATCTTTTTATAATAAATGGTCCATCATCCATTTAAATTAGTCTTACAACTTTATACGTATACCTTAGCCTAAAGTCCTATCTAGAATGTACCTTTATACGTGTGAAAAGAATATACTACTTTATTATCACAACTTAGGAGTGATTATTTTTATGTGGATATCATCAAGAGTTACTGCCGTGGTTGTTCCTTCGATTCCCGAAATACACGCTCCCGCCGTTCATACAGCTAGTTCTGATGTCGGAATTGAACTTCCCGCAACTTGGCAACAATATCAAATTCCCGGTCAAGTTACTCCCTCATTTTGGCATCATGGCGCACATCCAAGTAGTACTACCTATTACAATCCCAGTTATACTCCATTGCCTCAGGCTCAAGTTTTTTATCATTTTCCATCAATTTATTTTCAAAATTTCTACGGTACTTTTAACATTTAAATTCATCATTGCATTGCTTCATTTTAACGAAAATAATATGTCAATTTATTTTCAATATACAAAAAGTCGAACTCCTAATAACTCGGAATTCGACTTTTTATGTAATTTACAAACATAAATACACTGTTAATAAAATACATGAATCAAAGATTTAACTACAAATCTTACTGTTTCAAAGATTTATGTGATCCATCACAATTAGTCCCTTTTTGAGACAGCCCGCACGTACAATCATTTAGTCCCTTACCATCCAAAATCCTCTCCATATATTTTTCTATTCTGGATGTTCGAGTTTTAGTTTGTTTAGCTTGCGAAAAATAAAGGATGTATGCTCTTTGGCGTCCCGGTGTAAGCGACTGAAAGGCAACTTTAAAAGTAGGTATATCATCAAATTTATTTTGAAGCTCTTCTGGAATTATAGTTTCTTTATGCTCTTTCTTTTCTATTTTCAAACCTCTTTTTTCAACTTCAATAGCTTCAGTAATATATTTCTTCAAAATGGATTCCATTTCAATGATTTCTTGTATATTAGTAAACCGAATCTGCCGCGCCGCCTGTGTATTTTCCGTTTGTTGGACTAAAATCCTATGAGTATCCTGCAACAATGCACCTTTATGAAACTGAAGCGCACAATATTCTTTAAAACCATGAATTAAAACTATGTTTTTTTTCGCAAACGTGTAACAAGGATGCATCCACTTAAAATCTTCTGTTAATTCACAGTCAAGAACAATGCTTCTTAACTTCTCGTATTCTTCTCTCCACTTTTTTGCGCCATTTAAAAATTCATCAACTTTAGGATTCATTCTGCTATTTGTCAATATGAAACGCCCCTCTATCTTTTCAAATCATTTAAAACTTTGTATACTAGCTTTTTCAACATATATGTAATAAGGCAATTCTCTTTTTCAGCTGAAATTCACATATCCAAGTGTAAAAGAACATATAAAGCTCGTCAACTAATAGTATGGAAACTATTTAGCGATTTCACATAACAACTATTTATTCCTTATCCCACATAAAGGACTTACTATAGAATTTTCTGTAGTAAAGCGCTAATTAACATTTTGATTTTAACGATAAAAAAGCACTTAAGATCGTAATTCTTACAAATCTTAAATGCTTTTTTATATTTTTTACAAATTTTTCTTATTGTACATTATTAGCAGGAGCTTCTCCTGTATTCCCGCCAGCATCTGGTTGTGTGGTCGCTGGTGGAGTTGTATTCCCTTGACCTCCTCCATTATTTGCTGGAGGTGTCGTATTTCCTTGGCCTCCTCCGTTATTTGCTGGAGGTGTCGTATTTCCTTGACCTCCTCCGTTATTTGCTGGAGGTGTCGTATTTCCTTGGCCTCCTCCGTTATTTGCTGGAGGTGTTGTATTTCCTTGGCCTCCTCCGTTATTTGCTGGAGGCGTCGTTCCTTGGCCATTTCCGTTATTTTGTTTCTTTTCTTCTTCTTGTTTCTTTTGCTCTTCTAGTTTCTTTTGTTCTTCTTGCTTCTTCAGTTCCTCTTGTTGCTTTTGTTCTTCTTGTTTTTTAAGTTCTTCCTGTTTTTTTAATTCTTCTTGCTTTTGCTCTTCTTCAGTTTTTTGCTGCTGATCTTGTTTTGGTTGCTCTGTTGTATCCGGTACGCTCGTATTTGGAGAAGAATCACGTTTTTCACCTTTTATACGTAGCTCACTACCTTCTTGAATAACACTACTTGGCATTTTAAATCTTGATTTGTCAGTAGCAAACTCCCTCATCATTTCTTTGAAGATCAACTGTGCAACTTTCGTATTTTTACTACTAATATACTCGTCTTTACCATCTTTCATATATCCAGTCCATACTGCCATCGTATATTGTGGTGTATAACCCGCAAACCAACTATCACGAGTTGCACTTTCTGGAATGTTATATTTCGCCAATTGTTTTGAATCATAGTTTGTTGTACCCGTTTTACCAGCTACATCTAAAGAACTAATATTTGCCGCTGTACCAGTACCTGATGTCACTACTGAACGAAGCATATCAGTAATCATATATGCTGTAGAATCAGCTATAACTTGTTTTGGTTTTTGCCCAAAACTTTGTGACTTGCCGTCTGGATAAACTACTTTCTTAACAAAATGCGGTTTCGTATACTTACCACCATTACCAAATGTCGCATAAGCACCCGCCATTTCAGTTGGTGATACTTCGTTCGTACCAATAGCTGTAGATTCTGCCGGCGGTTTATTAAATGTAATACCTAATTTCTCAGAGAATTCCTTTGATTTATTAAGTCCTACTTCTTTTGCAGTTTTAACTGCCGGAACGTTACGCGACATTTTTAACGCTTCGCGCATAGTAATTGGGCCTAAATGACTTCTGTCCGCATTTCGAAGTTCTTGTCCCGTTGAATATTTAAATGGAGAGTCATCGATTTGATGATACGTAGCCCATTTTAAATATTCAATTGCAGGACCGTAATCAAAGATTGGCTTCATAGTTGAACCAGCCGCACGATCTAATTCAATTGCCATATTATGCCCTTTAAATACTGCTTTATTTTCACCGCGCCCACTGCCTATAGCACGAATCTCACCTGTTTTCGTATCCATAAATGTGAAAGCACTTTGGAATTTATCATTTGGATAATTAATAATATTTTCATCTAATATCCTATCAGCAGCCTTTTGTGCTTCTATATCTAAAGTTGTATAAATTTCTAAACCGTCAGAACCAATGTTAGCATCTGGCAATTCTTTTTCAACTTCTTTCACAACCGCATCCATAAATGCAGGATATGGCATTGCCTGAACAGTTGCAGTTTTAAGTCCATCTATTACTTTGACTTTCGAAGCTTCTTCCATTTCTGTCTTCGTAATATAACCATGTCGATTCATTAATTTTAGTACAACATCTCTTCTTTCTGTTGCTCTTTGAATATTTTCTGTTTTCGTTGGATCATAGTTATTCGGTGCTTTCGGTAAACCTGCAAGCATCGCAACTTCTGGTAATGTTAAATCTTTCAATTCTTTACCATAGTAGTTTTGTGCTGCTGTTGCGATACCATATGAACGGTTTCCTAAATTAATTTTATTTAAATACATTTCTAAAATTTCATGTTTTGAATACTGTTGTTCTAACTTATACGCTAAATATATTTCCTGAACCTTACGTTTTGATGTTTTTTCCATCGATAAGAAGTAGTTTTTAATAACCTGCTGCGTTATTGTACTTCCACCTTGTGAACCGTAATCTCCTTTAAGACTCACCAAAACAGCACGAGCAGTACCTTTAAAGTCTACTCCACTATGCTCATAAAAACGTGCATCCTCTGTTGCTAAAAATGCATTTTCTACTAATTTAGGAATTTGATCATACGTAACATTCGTCCGTTTTTCTTTCCCGTATTCATATACCAAATCGCCATTTTTATCATAAATTTTTGAGGATAACGGATTAACAAGTTTTGCTTTCTCAAGTTTTGGTGCATCCTTAATCATTACGAAAAAGGTAGCAACCCCCGCCACTAAACCAACAATGCCAAGTAATAAACATGTAATTAAAAACTTACGAAAGAATGATGTTTTACCTTTTGGTTTTTTTGCTTTAGAAGCTGGTTGTTTTTTCTTTTTAACTTGTCGTCGCTCCTCTCGAGAACGATAATTTTCTGACATGTTACTTTCTCCTGCCTTTCAATTCTCCCGTTGATTTACTTAAAAATATTGAGGTCACTTTCTAAACTGAAGTTAATTAAGAAAGTATATTGACCTGGAGCATTCAATATTTTCCTAATTCACAGATTATAAATTTTAGAATACTTCTTATACAAACTATTTTCACTTCTATTTTTCCTAATAATGCTGCCCCTTTAAGCATAGAATGTAAAAAGTGAATTTTTCATACCTCGTATAAATAATATACCTTTTTTTCAAATGGTCAATATTTTCTTATTTATAAATCAAAGGTGAAATAAAAATAGCACAACGATATGTACTTCGTGTGAACTTCCTTATAATTACGTATAACGAACATTTAATATATTGCATATAAATATAATACCTCTTTAATTATAGGGATTTCAACACCACAACCTCAACATTTACAAGAAATTATTAAAAATAAAAAGTGAGGCGTTGCGTAATGATGAAGCTATCTCCCGTGATTTCAAAAAATATAGTTGCTGTTGGCTATAATCCTTTTTCTATGATTTTACGCATTCAATTAAAGAATGGAATGTATGATTTCTTTAACGTGCCTGAAAATATTTACACCGGTTTATTAAACGCACATTCTAAAACTAATTATCACAATACTTATATTAAAAATTCTTACCGCTATACTAAAATTTAAACTTAAACAGCATAAAAAAAGAAAGGAGGTAGTCCCCCTTTCTTTTTACAATCATTTCACGACTTAGCTATCTTCTATTCCTCTTGTTAATTTCATCATATGCTTGAATTTGTTTTTTTAATCTCCGGTCTGCTTTTTTATCATGTACAACTAATATCGCATGAATAACTCCTGGAACCCAAAATATTAATGTTAATATGAAGTTAATTATTGCTTGAAATGGCTTTCCGCAAATTAATACGGCTACAGGTGGTAGTAGAATTGCCAATAAATACATCATCTCTTGAAAACTCCTTGTTTTGTATTTTTTTATCTCTCTTCTCTTCGTACACTAATAAAACCAATTATTTTTATTTACCACTAATATCTTTTCTACTGCTATACATTCTATTCTAATACCAAAAAACCTACCACTTCAACTTTTCTACTTATGTAAAATTGAAATTTTACATACCTCCTTTACATGAACAATTTCATACTTTTATTTTTTTCTACTCTTTCTTCTTTTTCTATTATAGTTAATCCAATCGCAGAAATAGCAGTGCCTATCGCTTGTATCCAAACACCAATGAGCGCTATTATTCTCTCATTTTTCTTATCAACCATACTGTCTTCATGTTCTATTTCGTTCTTTGATACATTAATAATCCCTTGATACGCTTGAAGTCCAGCGCCTAAACTTTGCAAAGAATTGCCTAGTATTATAATTCTTTGTATTGCTTTCATCTGAAGAAAAGCTGCTTCTACTCCTAAAAAAGCACCTATCGATTGTAAACTGTTCCCGACAATAATGAGATAATCATTCTCTTTCAATTGTTCATTTATATTAAAATATGTTCCTATTACATTCGATATATTTCCTAAGGCTAATAACTCAATGCCCATTTTATCGAGCATTTCACTTTTATTCTCCAAACACATATTTTGATTTTCATCCTCTTCCTCGGTATCATTACTCGCTATAATTTGCAATATATACCCAAGGGCTTGTAATGAGCCTCCTACAATTACAAGATCTGATTCAATTTTCTCTTCCCCAATAAATCCTCTTGTCGTCCCAATAGCCGCCGTAAGATTCCCTCCTACTTGAAACCATGCTCCCGTCACTTTTAAACCACTTGGATTCATTCTTATCACCTATTTAGAAATTTTCTACTACTTTCGAAATACATAAATGGCATCCTCTTTCTCATATTTATTTTCTATATGTAATTTTGTGCATTCTATAATGTGTTAAAAATACAAAAAAGCACCTTTAAGCTACTTTTTTAGACAAAGTGTGTATCACTAAAAATATGCCCAGAATGTATATTTACATACATTCTGGGCATGTCAATGAAGCTCCATTTTTATCTACTGTTATATTTAATATATATTTAATCGCATTACGCGACCACATTTCAGGTGTGGGTGATTCATTTACATACTGTGGTGCACATGAATACAGCATTGGAGTGCTAATGCTGCCGCCTGGATCTAAAGCGACAACAGCCATGCCATAGGGCAATTCAAGTGCCATAGATTTCGTGATACCTTCAATTGCAAACTTTGAGGCACAATATGGCGCCAGCTCAGCTTCTCCCTCTCGGCCCCAACTAGAACTCATATTAATAATCATTCCTTCTTTCCTAGCTACCATCGCTGGGACAAATGCTCTAATTACATTTACTACACCATTTACGTTTACATTCATTACATTTTCGAATTCTTGAGCTGTTACTTTCCACAGTGGCGCATTTTTATTAACAATCGATGCATTATTTATTAACAAATCAGGTGCTCTATATCTATGAAGTATATAATTTGCCCAATTACTTACTTGATGGGAGTCTGAAACATCAAGTATTTGAAAATCATGTATATTACCGTAATATTTTTTCAATTCTTCGATTTTATCTTTTGAACGTCCACAGCCATATATATTCCATCCCAATTCATGAAATCGATCAACCATTGCACGACCTAATCCTTGCGTCACTCCTGTAATCATTACAATTTTTCCAGTTTCGTTTCGCTTCATATACCTCTCCTCCTTTATAAAATTTTACACTCTTCCTTTTCATTCAGCCATTTACTAAAGTATCAACTCATTTCATACTTTAGTAGGAATTTTTATGTAAGCAAAAAGAGTAACCATAACAGTTACTCTTGCTTATATATCAAAAAAATCATTATTTATTTCGTTATTGCTTTTATATTTCAGCTTCTTTTTTCCGCATTTCTAACACCGATACATATAAGCTACACCTAGATTACCTACTTTTATTTAAATTCTCAATCTCATTTTGCAACTTTTTGAATTGTTCAAAATGCATAGTGATAGATTGACTGTTACCATAATCAACACTATGCTTCACAAATAAAACACCAGTGTCATGAAAAATTGCTTCCAATTCTTTTCTGATGGATACTTTCATTATATGTGCTGTTTTAATTGCCGATAAAATTGCAATTTCATTAAACTTTAATTTTATTTCATTTGGACAAAATGCTTCTTCAACCAATATAACTTCATTGCTATAAATAATTGCAACAAGATTACTTGATTTTGCATCTGTTAAATCTACTTTTTTTATAACATTATTCATTACATTTTGCCTCCTTTGCTTTCGCATATATTAATTATACAATAATTATTTTTAATTACTCAACCTTACATTAATTTTAACATACTTTTATTGCCGGATTGGATTAAACTACACTTCAAACGTTTTACTATTCCACAATTTTTATTCCATGAACCATTTGGACTATAACACCATATAGTAGTGTTAACAAATGATTGTAAAGCGGGTGAAAACTATGCCATCAGTTGTAGGGAATTTAGTTGTACAAAATAGTAACGGTTCATTTAACTTAGGTGATTTCTACAACGTTTCTCCGAAAGAAAATACGAAGGCTTATAATGGATCTGGTGCTTCAAACGTTGGTTTTGTTGTTAATACTTTTAGTGGCGTGAGCGCGACTAATACATTTGATTCTGACCTTGCAGATCAAAACCAAGTTGGTACCGCCTAGTCCTATTTTTTCATCGTTCTGTTTAGGAATTTTAAATTTGTCTATACTATAATCAGGCTGTTACACAGCTATTGTTGATTTTTTGAGTACCCTATCTTTTTCTCCCTTTCCCTGGGGCTTAGCAGCTAGTATGAATCTAGCTGCTTTTCGTTTCAATTTTTCTCTTCCTCATCTAACAAAAATAAAAAGCTAAAATTTAAATTTCAGCTTCCTTTACGTTATTTCAATAATATCCGCAGTATTAAATACGTAAGTTTTATAAAATGCGTCAGTACATATTACAATGCGCTTTAGCGGGTTTATATGCACAACTGTCATATAGCTTGTAAGTATGTAGCCCTCTTCAAAATATGTCACTAATATTTCTTTCTCAGACAATAACGACGTTAATAATTTATCAGAAATTCTCTCTTTTGCTTCTTTTGTTAAGAGTGGTTTTTGTACTTTAAACTTTTCTCCAACAATCTTTTGCATACTTAACAACTGTTCCGACATTACTGTAAATGGAACCCATTCTTTTTCTGCTTTCTGCACCTTTACATCATTCATTTCTTTATCTCCTTGATCATTTATCCATTCTATTTCACATATATTGTTCCTTGATTATTCTTTCATAATACTAGGCATATTTACCCCGCATTAACAGGTAGTAAAGCTCCCATCTCAAAATTCGGCACATGTGAGGTATATAAGTCGAGAATCAACCGCCCGTAAACGCCCGATTGGTGAAAGCTCATAATCACTGGACGATGAACACCCCTACTGATTAAAGTTTCACTTTATTTCTAAATCGTATACTATCTACACCAAAAAGGAACATTCGTTCTAATTATACACGAACATATATTCTTTTGAGAAGAGATATAATTATATTTTCAACAAAATATAATTCAAATCATTTCCTTATACATTTATCCACCATTGATTTTTTTCTTCATCAAATGAGCTTTTCACTTCCTATTTAAAAGGAAGTTCACATATCTACTAAAAAAGCGACTTCATACAAAGTGAAGTCGCTTTTTTCTAATAACGTAAATTTCTATATTTATTTTTCTATCCTGACAAGTGTTCTTTCCGGAATACAAATTTCATCTATATTAAAATGATTTATTTTTAATTTTAATTCTCCTACTCGTTCCTTATCTTCATCACCAACCCAACAACTGAATA
Source organism: Bacillus thuringiensis (assembly GCF_022095615.2). Taxonomy (NCBI): domain Bacteria; kingdom Bacillati; phylum Bacillota; class Bacilli; order Caryophanales; family Bacillaceae; genus Bacillus; species Bacillus thuringiensis. Next base: position 2,136,269 of record NZ_CP155559.1, on the reverse strand, counting down.
ATTCAAAATAATCCCCATCATTTAAATACCCTTCCATAATTGAGCATAAAGCTAATAGCTTTTTCTTAGCTTCTTTCTTCTCCTTTTCATTTTGCCACTCATCAAGTTCAATGCCCCACATTGTTGAAATTTCATACGTGTAACTTGTTTGAAATTGAAACTCTTGTACAATGTTAAGCATACTTTCATCTGAAAAACACGGTCCAAAAACAATTACATCATTAGAATCTGGATCCGTTAACGGAATTTCTATATTACACCCTATATAACTTGCTAAACTCATTTTTACTCCTCCAATATCCGTATACAAAATACCTTATATGAATATTTATCTACTCAAATATAAAATCCCTGCCTAAACTAAAAAGTTTTAATTTTTCGAGTTTATTAAGCATCTATAAATGAAAACATATATTATAAAGAACGAACTCACAAAATTTAAGGGATTTATAACAGAACACAATGCGTTCCTTATGAATTTCTATGAAAAGAGAGCAATTTAAACACTCTCTTTTCGTACGTACTGTATAAAACTATTTATAAATAATTGTCCCTTATTATTACATATATTTTGGTTGTACTATTATATGTAACTCCCTCTCTGTTACTGCTTTTTTCGGGTTACGAAAATACTCTAATTCGTATTTTAATACTTCATATTCAACCATCCCAATCTTAATCCCTTTCGTTTCTTTTAAAATAGCTAATAAGTTGCTTATATCTTCATCATACGATTCAAAAACCTTCCCTCCACTTTCTCTTTGAAAAATTACTTTCATATTTTCTCCTCCTACGTAATATATTTATCTATTAAATAATTTGTTTAAAAGCATTCTTTCTTTATTCTAAAAATTTCATACTAAAAAGAACATCCCTTTTAGTAGAATGCTCTGCTTTTCACTTCATTTAGCATCAATATTTTTTCAATAATATTGTATGTTTCATTCTGCAAATTATGCTTATCCACTTCAATAAAGTAAAATTTAAATCAATTAGGATTTTGTTCATTCTCGACTAATAATTAGCCTACACCAATCAAATTGCCTGCAAATAGTGGGATGAAATTAATAAATTTGCTTTATATTTAATGAAATTAAGCAAACAAAACATTATAATATCAATATTCTATGAAGTATTGATCATTCCACTTTGATAAATTACATAATTTTCTATTGTAATTCTTAATATTTAAATGTAATATTGTATTGTCTTACTATTTATTTATAACTCACACACTAATTAGAAAAAGGGAACCTATATAGGTTCCCTTTTTCTAATTACAATCATTATTTCTTTTCTAAAAATTCAAATGTGTTTTTAAAATCCTTATCATTCACCTTAATATCAGCACCTTTCAATAAATCATTGACTACTTGTTGTTTCCATTTACCTGTCGTATCTTGTAGTCTTTGCTGTTCTAAATCTTTACGAATTTGATCTTTTACTTCATCAAATGGCTTCAATTCTTTTTTATCTGTCACTTTAATAATATGGTAACCGTAAGTTGTTTTTACTGGCTCACTTACTTGTCCTGCATCTAATTTATATGCAGTTTCCTCAAATTCTTTCACCGTTTGCCCTGGAGCAAAGCCAGTTATTTCCCCGCCTTGTTCCTTTGAACCAGTGTCCTCTGAATATTGCTTCGCTAAAGCCGCAAAATCTTCACCATTATTTACTTTCTCTTTCACTTCTTTAGCAGTCTTTTCATCTTTCACTAAAATGTGACTTACCTTCATCTCTGGTTTATAGTTATCTTTTACATCTTTTTCTGTGACAGTCGCTTTAATCGCTTTCTCAAATGCAATTTCGGGTTTCATTTTTTCTTTTAATTCATCTTCATTTTTCAATCCAACTTGTTCTAAAGTCGATTTGAAGTTGTCACCCATTTTATCTTTTGCTTCTTCTACTTGTTTTTTGGCTTCCTCATCTGAAACTTTATATTTATCTAGCAACGCCTTACTTAACACCATTTGGTATAAAGTACTTTCTCCATATTTTTGTCTTAATTCTTTACTTAATTCTTTCTCTGTAACATTTCCTACTTTTGATGTTACTACGTTGTCTGAGGAACCACATGCAGATAATGCCAGTACTACGCATGAAATAATTGTTCCTAAAAATAGCTTGTTCTTTTTCAATTCAAAATACCTCACTTTTATTATTATACAAGAATAACTATACAGTGTACTTGTGTAAACAGTGTGTTTTCCACATGTAATTCATTTCATTTGAAAAACTATGTATCATGTCCTTTTGTTCAAAAAGTAAAAGGTCATCTTACTATGTATCAGTAAGATGACCCTTTACTTTTTTCTAAAAACATGTAACTACTTATAGATACTTAATAGTTACATGTTCTTCCGGTATCCAATTATTTTGCCCGATATCTACCGCATTTTTCGCTCTGCCCCACACACGAAAAGATTTTGATCCATCAATATTCCCTTTATAATTTATACATTCAGGCTCTGCATAATAATTTACTCCATACCCATCAGGATATTTTGAGGATGCATAAAACCATTTCACATCAAAATGTTTTACATATACCCACTGTTTATCATTTCCTAAGCAAATCATATCTTTATCTGTGCCTCCCCAATAACCATGTAAGACTAAATATGGATTTTTTTGAGTGATTGTACCTGTAAACTGAGGATTCGCAGGATGTTCATATAAGTTTATAGCATACCCATCAGAATATTTTGGAACTGCAATACCAATACCATTCGATTGCTGTGTATTTTCTTTGTTAAATTGAATAGATTGATTTACTTGATCCGAACCTATAAACCAAGAAAGCGCCTTATTTCCTATTAATTGATTTAAATCACATTTCCCAATACCAGGAACATTTCCCGAATCAGTATATTGCCAAATATCACATGGATATGCTGGCTTATTCCCACCGTAACGAGGAATCCATACAAAATCAACTTCAATATTACGTGCTCCAAATGATACATACGTGTGATGTCCCACATATAGCCCTACTTTTTTCGCACCTAAACGGCGTAATTCGTCTATAAATGTTTGTGTCCCCCCTTGCATATCCATCATCGTTTGAATTTCTACATCCACCACCCAAAACTTAGCAGATTTATCGCCGCGACTCCAAAAATCTTGTGCCTCTTTCCTTGCATCAGCAATAGATATAAAACGACAAAATGCATAATTACCAAATGGAATACTGCGTTTCTTCATTTCATTCACATAATTTTGATACATAAAATCTACCGTATTCGAACCATCTTGAACTCTAGCAATAACTAAATCTAGCTGAGATGCTGCAATATCCCAATTAATCGTTCCATTCCATTTTGAAATATCGATAATATACCCCAATACAATTCAACCCCTTTTTATTATCATATTCAAAGCTAGCTTTATTGAAAGCCCCTTATGCCTAACACTAGCTAGCTATAATATAAATAAAGGGAATCTATATTATTTTTCAAAACATATAATCTTTTAATTAAACTTCCACTAATTTTATTTATATTTCATACAGTTCATTCACAAATTCGAAATATGCACTAACATCCATTAGTAAATAATATCAGTTAATCAATCTTTCATTAGCGCTAATATTAGAAACGTTTTCAATATTACTACTCATCGGTATTCACCTTCTTTAGATTAAGAAACATATGTATGACTGCTAACTTACTGTGTTTCTTGCTATTATTCTATATTCACGAAAATGACTTCCCTCTCATTTCTTATATATTTTCAATTCAAACAGACTACTTTTACATGCTATATGAAATTTTGTAACTCTTTCATCAGTGGCAGTTTCGTTCATCATTCACTGCTTGTTAGCCTGTAATTAGCTAGACAAAGTAACGTTAATGCATACAAAAAAGACATTTTCTATTAATGAAAATGTCTACTTACAATCTAGTAAAACAGTTTTGGTGTTAAATCTGCATTTTGTAATTGTGCACTCTCACCGCTCAGAACACAGCTTGTGGAGAATAAAATTGGGATATCACAAACGTCATCGTTCATTACATCATGAAATACATTTGCAGCAACACCAGTAAATGTTTGACATAAATTTGAAATATCATCGTTAAAAAATTGAATTACTTGCGCTGCAAAAACTGGAAAGACAGCATTTGGCCCACCAGGAAGCTGAGGCTGTACAACAACTTGTTCAAAATAAGGATTATTTTCTAATGCCACTTGAAATAAATGAGCAATTTCAAATGCATCTAGCGGGCATGGAAGTGGGTTTACAATGTTGTTTTCATTATTCGTTACAATAACCGTTACACTTACATTCCCAAATTCTACAAAAGATTTTAGAAGCGTCGCTAACGCTATCGCTTTTTCATTACTTAACGCGTGCACCAAAATAATATAATTCCCGCCAACTGGAATCAGCGGACCAACTGTAACAGTTGGATCAGCACCAATTGAATTTTTCAACTCATTGAAATATGTGATCCATGGTGGTGAAAGCTGAGGTTGAGCTTGTACATTTTCTTGCACTCTTTCATTACCTCCTAATACAATTCTTACTATTATAATATGCAGTAAGGAAAAAAGTGTATTAGATAAATTACTTATTTTTCACTTTTACCTATTATATCGATTAAACATTTATAGAACATTCTCAGCTTCTACTGAATTTCCCATATTTTTACTACACTATAAAATTCCATATCATTATCAACTCAACTAAAATTTCATATTATATTAATACGTCTTTATCATCTGAACGAAAAAACGCAGTATACGATACTGCATATTAGGAGCTGATTTCATGAAAAAAAAACCTATCGTGTTCAAAGTTCCACCAAATTCAAAACTAAAAGTTACATTTTTCGGTCCTTGTAACGAGGTAATTACAAATGTTTCTATAATTAATCAACTTTCTACAACTAAGTGTCATACTATTGCGCAATATCCAGACTATAAGAAATACGAAACTGAAGTGCGATCATTATCCAGTTGTTAATCTGTTCTATTTACAATCCTTACAATTTGGTTAGCTAGACGACCTCGGTAATAGACTAAAATTACTCATTTCATGATATTCCATTGATAATCTATTGATTTTTCACACGTTTTTATTAACCGAGCATATATTATCGTATGGAGATTATCCACTCATAAAACCTATCTTTCTTTAGAGCGTACTTTTTATGTATGCTCTTTTTTTATTTATCTCTCATTCTGTGCACATAAACCTGTTTACTTTTATATTTCATGAGTGGTAAACCCATCTGGTACTTATACACAACCTAATCAATGTGTATTCAGCAATGCTCCTTTATTTATTATACGTTCACTACTCTGTTAAATTAGTGTATTGATTCAATCATCATTCATTCATATATTCCCCTTCTAAATTGACCAAATATGCATTAAAATTCTTTATATACTCAAGGGGGTCAAATAGGTTCAAGTTGCATCCCATACTACTCATCTTAGGATTTATTTTATTTTTATATAGTGTAATCGCCTTAATATCCTTTCCATACATTAGCAATACCTACATATACCTATGTTAAATATGTAATTTTTATATAGCAAAGAAAAAGCCCGTAAAACAACTAGCAAATGTGATGCTAAAGAACTTTCACCACCATATTACTTATTTTCGTTGTACTCTTTTTTTATTATCTGTAGAAGATCAAATAGCCCTTTCAATCTCAAAAACTGCAAAAAATAATTTTGAAACTTTATCTTTCATTTTATATGTTATACCTCATTGCCATTTTTATTTTCACTTTCATCATTACATCCTAGCATGCGAAATGCTCCTGAAATAAACTACATTCAACCTATTTACTTATATATTGTAGAAAAGCAATAATAATCCCCCACCATTTGGTGAAGGGGATTAACTAAACCTACTGAAAAGTACTTTATTGTCTTCATTATTCAGTTGGAGAAGGGAATCTTGCAGCTTCAAAGTGAACCGTATTTAAACCATTAACATTTTGAACAATCACTCCAGCAACACTACTCTCAGCAAAAATTTCAACTGAATCCCCTGCTTCTAATTGAAGAATAGAAGTTACTGAAACATCATTATTAAAAAATACCCCAGTCCCAAAGAAATCATTATCTATTGCTATTGCTGGATTTCCATTCACACGAATTTCAACTCGAGCTCTGTAATTTACATTAAAATCATTTGGAGAGAACGTTATATTCCCTAATACACTATATACCCCTTTAGTCTTCGGAATAAAAATAGATGTTACTGGATTATATTCATTCGCTAAATCAAACTGTTCAGCTTGGAACAATACTTTAACCGAAGTATTTTCCGGAACAGGTTGATTCATTGTATTAACAGCTCTAAATGCAGACGCCCTAACAAGCTTTTCTTTCTTATCCTCACAACAATTCACTTTTACATACTTTCTATCACATTGACTATTTTTTCTAAAGCAATCATGACTTTTCTTTTTGTAATCCTTACAATACTTACAGTAATAATACGACGTAGTAAGTCCCCCTTTAAACTTATTATTACATACTATGTAACTTGGATAAGAATAGTTTGGACAAACTATTCCTATTTTCAATAGAATAAAATATCCCCACCATTTTGGTGAGGATTATCCTTTATCTTCCGTATATTCATAGTTTACCAAATTTATTTAATTGGAGAAGGGAATCTTGCAGCTTCAAAATGTGAGCCATCTTCCGAAGAACTTAAAACTCCGTCTATGCTACTTTGTGCATAAACCTCAACTCGGTCTCCTTCATCCAATTGAACGATCGTCGAAACACTTACTACATTTCCAAAACTTATTGGACCAAAAAAGTCATTATCTATAGCTATTGCTGCGTTTCCATTCACACGAATTTCTACACGAGCTCTATAATTTAAGTTAAAATCATTGGGAAAAAAACCAATCGTTCCAATAATAGAGTAAACCCCTCTAGTCTTCGGAATAAAGATAGACGTTGCTGGATTATACTCATTTGCTAAATCAAATTGTTCATCTTGGAACAATACCTTTACAAAAGTATTGGCAGGAACCGTTTGATCCACCGTATTTCTAGCCCTAAATGCTGATGCCCTAACAAGCTTATCCTTGTTGTCATTACACTTACTCGTGTTCTTACAACAGTCATGCTGTTTCTTTTTATACTCTTTACAATACTTACAGTAGTTATAGCAAGACATACTAGTTCCCCTTTCATGCTTATTACTACATATTATGTAAGAGAGATTCTCAATGTTTGGACGAGTTATTGCTTTAGCCCTATACTTGTCGCCTATTTATATACACATGAGGGGAAAACATATCAATAAAAACACAACCTAGATGTATAGTACACTCCATTCAAAGCTGATAGATTCTTCTCTTATCTATTTTACTTTCAATACATAAAAAAAGAGTTAAAAGACAGTTCGGATCTTCTCCTATTCTTGTAAGCTGATAGTCATAGGAAAATAGCCCTATACAAAATAACCACAGATAGGATTTCGTTGCTGCATATCGACCTGGTTCGTGTAAGTAAATGTTCATGTATCCCCTTTCATACAAAGCCACTAACCATCATTTATCATGATACGGTAATTCCCATTCTTTCTTTAATCGGTGTCTTCTCACAAAAAAACGCCACTTGTAGTATGTACGAAGATTGTCTCATGGATTATTTACAAATTATATATGGGGACTATTTGACGCTTACATAAACACAATTTCATCTCCCTCAATTGTGCCCGCCATTTGTAAGCAATAAGACTCACACCTCAAAACTCGGCACATACGCGAAAGTTAGGTGGGAGCCGTGCTGCCCCCCGATTGGTAAGAGCTAATAATCGATTTGGAACCCGCTCCCAACTAATAAAAATTTTTCTTTATAGATTAAATACAGTTCCATATGGAATCGTAAGAAAAGAACTTCCATATGGTGTAATTGTTTGCATTGGATAAAAATACTCCATAGATGAATAATACGGTTGGATACCTTGTTGCTGCATTTGCATTTGTTGTTGCATTTGTAACGCTTGTTGAACAGCTTGAACTGTACTTTGTGCTCCGCTATACGTTATAGATGTACCATACGCTGGTCGCATACCTGCTTGAGAATAAAAATACGAATAAAACATTATTGTCAGCTCACTTCCATATAAGTTATTACAAATTATGTTATGATTCTTTATTTCGATGAGTGCTGAAATCTAGTACACTAGCTTTTAGTAACTTTTTCATTTTAATTATATCTTTTCATGTCTTCAATTTCATATTTCAAAGAAGTTTATATAAAAAAACAGAATGAATAATCATAAATAACATTCTATATAGAACTGGATTAGATCCTAGCTTAATTAAACTTTTCATTATCACCAAATCTAACCATTACAATAATACTAGTCTCATAAGAACACCTCCATTTTGTTGACATATACTTTTAAAAAACATTCCTGGATATTTCACATAAAACATATACTCATAAACACTTTGAATCTAGAAATAAATATTAGTCATCAAACCGTACTTACTATTAAACTTTTTAAAAAGGAGGTAATTATGAAACATAATCCAAACTCAAACGATCCGTGCGAAAAGTTCCGATTCCCTTGTTTTATTTCTATATCCTCTTGTGATCAAACTAATTGTTGTACACCTGTTTTTTTCTCATCTTCTCAGCAACAAGAATTATTGTCCCTAATTAACCAATTAAGCCAAGCTATCTTTTCTTTTTTCACAACACCAAATCCAACAACTATACAAATACTCCAATCATCATTACAGGATTTAAATGATTTATTAATTACAGTACAACCAAATACTCCAAATAGAAATTTAGTTATACGAACTATAACTCAATTAATCAATTCCTTGCCAACTGCATCTCTTACTCAAATTTCAGCATTGTTCCAATTTCTATTCCAAAACTTATCTTCACTTATTAGTTGTTCAAATATATCAGACCCCCTTCTGCAGCAAACATTCAACTTAATTTTGCAAGGAATATTGAATAGTTCGCTATTAAATATTATTGGAACACCGGGACCGACTGGACCGACTGGACCTAGAGGATTTCAAGGACCTAGAGGAGCTCAGGGATCTCAAGGTGTGCAAGGGATTCAAGGACCAGAAGGACTCGCAGGAGCGACTGGGCCTCAAGGTGTGGAAGGAATTCAAGGGCCGGAAGGGCCACCTGGGCCGACTGGGCCTCAAGGTGTGCAAGGAATTCAAGGACCAGAAGGACCACCTGGGCCAACTGGTTCTGGCACTGGAATGGGAGTTCCAGGACCACCAGGACCTACTGGCCCCCAGGGTGTGCAAGGAATTCAAGGACCAGAAGGACCAGAAGGACCGATTGGACCTCAAGGTGTGCAAGGGATTCAAGGACCAGAAGGACTCGCAGGACCTACTGGGCCTCAAGGCGTGGAAGGAATTCAAGGGCCGGAAGGACCACCTGGGCCGACTGGGGATTGTGAGTGTCCACCAGGACCGACTGGACCGACTGGGCCAACCGGACCCACTGGGCCAACCGGACCCACTGGACCTGTATGTAATTTCCTTGTTTATGTTACAAACGCAGGAGTCATAGATGATCCTACCGATGATACTGTATCTATAATCAACACCGGAACAAATACCGTTGTTGCTACAATTACTGTAGATAATGCACCTCTCGAAGTAACAGTTTCACCAAATGGGACTCGCGCTTATGTTACTAATATTTTTTCAAACACCGTTTCTGTTATTAATACTGCCACCAATATAGTTGTCGCTACCATCCCTGTTGGATCTAATCCAATCGGTGTAGCTGTTTCTCCAAATAACACAACTGTTTATGTTGGAAATCACGGTAATAATACGGTTTCTGTTATTAATGCTGCTACTAACACTGTCATTGATACAATTCCTGTCGGCAACGCTCCACAAGGAATCACTGTTTCTCCAAATGGAGCTTTTGCATATGTTGCAAACGAATTAAGCAACACAATTTCTGTTATTAATACTGCTACAAATACAGTTAGCGCTACGATTCCTGTTGGTATTCGCCCTAGGATAATCGTCTTTACACTAGATGGCACTCGTGCATATGTCACAAATCAAAATAGCAATACGGTTTCTGTTATTGACACCGCTACTAATTCCGTTATTAATACAATTAACGTAGGTACTGAACCGGTTGGTATAGATATTACACCGGATGGCACTCGTATTTATGTTGTAAATAAAGTTAGCGATAATGTATCGGTAATAAACGTAGCAACAAATGCAGTAATCGATACAATTCCTGTTGCTTTATCCCCGGATCAAGTAACCATCATACCAGATGGCACTCGTGCCTATGTTACAAACCAAGCTAGTAATACTGTTTCTGTTATCAATACTGCTACAAATACGGTTATAGATACGGTACCAGTAGGTGTTGCTCCAACTGGTATAGCAACCGGAACTATTTGTGAATAAAATAAAAAAATAGAGAGACAAAACATATGTCTCTCTGTTTTTTTATTTTTTGTGCTCCTTAAAAACTTCATATTCATAACAGACCCCTGTACGTGCTTCATGTTAATTGCAATATACATATGGAGGGGATATTATTCGACTCATTACATTTTTCTTATGTATACTTCTATACATTTGTTTGTAAAATCCATTGTATTAAAAGAAGTAACCGAGTATCTTTACGAGCTTAAATAGAGTCACAAATTATCTATATCACGCTCTAATCTTATTTTCTTAACCTCCTATTCATCACCCCCTAAAATTTCACAAAATAAAAAACCAGCTGTTAAGCTACTTTACATTCGTTTTATCCCCAAGAGAAATGATAAATATATTCTCCCGTTACACTTTGATTAATTCCAATAATTCTAGCAAACCTCATTAAGTCCGCACCCTGAAGAAAATACATCGCAAGCATTACTGGTACTTGCGACCACATAAATTGATAAAACTCCTCGACTCTCTGGCTTGTTGAAACAATTAAATCATTTACAGGCCCTTGATTCCATACAGAAGTACTAACTGAACGAAACGGAAGATCTTTCCCATTAACCACTATTCGCGCCATACTTTGAGTTATGTCCACATCAATTCCCTCCATCATTACAAAAATCGGACCTGTGTATTTACTCCTTTCTTTATAAATATTCTTAACCTTCATAAATGTCTAAGGCAAACCTCTATTTTTGCTTCTATTCAGATGAATTTATTTCACACAGTTAACAGGTTAATGAAATTTCAGTATTACTCTCCTCAACTTCCGTATTATTTAGATTATTTACACCCTTATTCAACTGTACAATCCGGTATGCAAAATTACATATCTTATTATCTCAATATCACTTTATTCGCTATAAGTTAACAGAAAAACGTTCAAACCAATTGATAAATCAACATTTGTAATTTAATTCCTTATTTTAAATCCCACCTTTTTATTTTTAAACACTATATTCGAATAATTATATTGGAATTTCTTGTTGTATACACATCTATCTTTTTCAGGTATTATATACGAGAAGAGTAAGGTAAGAGTTACTCTTTGCCATTTTAGGAAAGGTCCTGTTGGAAACAACAGGACCTTTTTTCGTATTAGCAAAAGCAATATTGATTTACTCATTCAACCCACTCATCACTTCCAAAAATATATTTTCAACCATTTCACCTTTCAATTCTCGGATTTACAATGCTACACGTTCTCTTCTATGTAATCGGCTACTCGTACTATGCATGCCTCTCTTTACATACCCAGCTTCCCGTACAGCTTGTTTCCCTTTAAAGTATTTCACGTAATATAAACAAAAAAGCCGTTCTTGTTCCTTCAGCTCTTCATCATCTAGCATCTAGTTCACCTCCTTAAAAATGCAGGATTTCCCTTTTCAATATCGAATTAATAATGTTTGGAAAGGGGGTGTAACATGGCGGAAATTAAGGTGGGACTTACACAATTTTTAGACTTCACACTGAAAAGTAGTGCAGCAAAAACGAATTTTGTAAAGAATCTAAAATCTCAACCTGAATATCACCCAGTTTTTGATTACTGGAAACAATTACGAGAAACTGTTATTAAATTTCATAAAAACGAACTTCCTTTTGAATGTTTTGAAACATTAATACAAACTGTTGACCAGAAGAAAAAGCAAAACTATATTGATGTTATAAAGCAGTACAAAAAATTCATTAAAAACAAAGACGTCTCTTGGTTTGATCCAGGTAAATCACATTGGTTATCAAATAATTTAATCGTCCGCTCATCACCTGAACTTGGTTTGCTCATTAATGATGAGCCGCATCTTATTAAACTGTTTTTCAAAGGAAAAAAAGAGCGAATTGATAAATATAACATCAACTCAACACTGACATTATTAAATGAATCAACATTTTCAAATGAATATAACGATGTGAATTATACGGTCCTTAACATCCAAAAGAACAGAATGTATACAAATAACTCTATTAATAATGATCATTTAATAGCTCTTGAATCCGAAGCCCACCAGCTTTCTTATTTATGGAATAAGGTGTAAAAGGGTATAGCTATTTCAATACCTTGTTCATGCGTAATTTGGACACAATTTTCACAAATCCAATTCGTTTCTTTTAAATGAAGCTCACCTTCTTGTTTCTCACAAACAATGCAGGGTGGGCGTTTTTTGAAAACAGTTTCTTTTCCCATTTCAACATCCTAATTCTCCCTCTGAAAGAATAATATAATGATCTCCTTCTACCACATCTATAATTCCCTCCTCACTTATTAACCGCTGAATAACTCCTAAGATGTTCTTACGATTTCTTTCGCTCTATACAGGACAGCAATTCCCCCTCTTGTTAGCCGCGCTTCTCTTACAACTTCACGAACAAGTTCTTATAACGATTCCTCTAAATTCATACATGTATCCCCTACATCATTTTTGGAATTCCCTGCTTGTTGTTCAATTCACTCACCCCATTTATGAGTAATGATCATCCACCGTTTTCCTTCTCTAAGTACCGGAAAAAGATTGCTTGCTTTATCCGACATTACATTACAGGTGCTTCATAAAACATCTCATAAAAATATTTGAGGAAAAGAACGTGATAGCAATGGCTATCATGAATACAATTTAATTTCCCCCACTTATAATAGTAACCTTACAATTTCAGAAGTTTGACACAGCTCACGAAAAAGCTTATAAAGAAAAGTGAGGTTCCTAATACTCATTTCTAGATTTAAGATGCATATCTGAAAATAGCAAATGAACGACTAGGACATAAAAGAGTAGAATCACACTGGATATCTACTCACATGTTATACCAGAACTTCAAGAAACTGCGGTGAATCAATTTGCAAACGAATTATTTGGAAAGAAAACTTTCGTCAGAAGTTTTCGTTTCATAGCAAATACACCAACTAAACAACCAAAAATATGAATAGTGAAAAAGGAGAAACAAAACATGAAAGAAATCAAATCTGAACAGGAATTCAAAGACATCATCGCAAGCGAGGAGCCAGTAGTTGTTAAGTTCTTTACTACATGGTGCCCCGATTGCGTACGTATGGACAACTTTATCGGAGATGTAATGGAAGAGTTCAATAAGTTTGAATGGTATTCTATTAATAAAGATGAGTTCCCAAGTATCGCTGAAGAGTATCAAGTAATGGGTATTCCAAGTTTACTTGTATATCAAAATGGCGAGAAGCTAGGCCACTTACATAGTGCTAACGCAAAAACTGAAGAGCAAGTTACTGAGTTTTTAGAAGCATACTAGGATGAAAACCCTCTGAAAAATATTTTCTAGAGGGTTTTTATTTTGCCCAATCATCTTTCAGTTGTGTAGTATACGGATTCATCATAATAAATGTATCCCTTCCCCTATCCCCTCGATCCAAATCGCGTTTATACTCTAACTTTGCACTTTACAACATATTTTTCCTTCACGAAACTTTGTTATCCCCTTCTTAAAAAGCTAAAAAACGTCAACAATGTTTGTATAGACCCACACGAGTTTCGTTTGGTACTCTATTTATAGAAAGAAATTCCTTGTAGAAAGGTGAGTGATTAAAATGGATACTCTTTCTCATAAAGAAGCTGATAAAGGTGCAATTGTCAGCATTATGGCCTACATATTTTTATCCTCTATGAAAATCATCATCAGTTATATTACCCTCTCTAGCGCATTACGTGCTGACGGTTTAAATAACTTAACGGATATCGGTGCTTCTTTAGCGATATTAATTGGTCTAAAAATCTCTCGTAAACCTCGTGACCCAGATCATCCTTATGGGCATTCGCGCGCAGAACAAATTGCATCACTTGTTGCTTCTTTTATTATGGCAACGGTCGGTTTAGAAGTTGTTATTAGTGCCATTCAATCTTTTTTTAATCCGAAACAAGCAGCGCCTAATGTACTTGCTGCATGGGTAGCCTTATTTTCTGCTGGCGTTATGTATTTTGTGTATTTGTATACGAAAAAGATTGCAGCACGCACAAATAGTAAATCATTAGAAGCCGCTGCGAAGGATAATTTATCAGATGCTCTCGTGAGTATCGGTACAGTAGTAGGTATTGTCGGTTCGCAGTTCCAAATGCCCATTTTAGATCCTATTGCTGCTTTAATTGTCGGCCTTATTATTTGTAAAACTGCATGGGAGATTTTCGTAGAAGCTTCTCATATGTTAACGGATGGAATCGATCCAGATAAGATGGAAGAGTACACTGATGCTATTGAACATATTGGTGGCGTGGAAAACATCGTAGATATTCGCGCTCGTATGTATGGGAATCAAACGTACGTTGATATTACAATCGAGGTAGATGCTCGTATGGATGTTGGTGAAAGTCATTGTATTACTGACAACATCGAGGCTATGCTTCGGAAAAAGTTTGGCATTTACCATGCACACATTCATGTTGAACCAATGGAAAAAGAACCTATTATGACATAGGTTCTTTTTTAATGAACGTTTTATGAAATATAACACATAAAACGAGCCAGCTACCCCCAGCTGCCCATCCTGCTAATATGTCTGATGGATAGTGCACGCCAAGATATATTCGGCTAACTGAAATAGATAATACAACAAAGCTCGCTATAAAAATAATCAACAATTTTTTATGCAATGTAATTCGTTCTTCAGTAATGGTGACGTATGCAATAAATCCTAAAAAAGCAGTAGCATTCATCGTATGACCGCTCGGAAAACTATATCCAGTTGCCGTAACAAGCTGCGTTACATCAGGTCTTGCTCGTTCGTACCATAGTTTAAGCATACTGTTTAAATAACGAGATCCATAATAATTAATTGTTAGAAGTAATGCACTAAGCAACTTTTTTCTAACGAGAAAATACATTACAAGAATAATGAGTAAAGGAAAATATATTCTTTTGGAACCGATAAAAGACATCCAAGTAAAGTAGGCTGTCAAGTAATCGTTTCGAAAACTTTGAATAAAATGCGCGACTATATTGTCAAATTTCTCAATACAAGCGGTATGATACGAAAGTGATAATACGACAAAACAAATGAGTAGCGTAAAACTTAACAAGTATAAATGTCGATATCGTTTCACATACATAACCTCACTATGCAAAAAAATGGAGCGGTTGTTTTAGTTTTCCTCTCCATTTCTTTTTTATGCATAGTTTATTAAAAAATATAATTGTTAATTTTTTCTTTCATCGCTGGAATATCTTCATTCGTTACTGTAAAGCGAATCACTTTCTCGTCAAGATCAAGCGCTTCTGCAAATAAACCTGCTAATCCACGAGATTTTCTGTCTACTTCCATAATAATCTCTAAGCGATTGTAAGCGCTTGGCAAGATTAATAATTCTAGTTCATCTAATTTCCCATAATACTCTCCGGAAACAGGCACAAACTCGAATTCTTGTGCAAATGGAACTTGCTTACGTAATCGATACGGTAATTCTTCACATTCTATATGACGCGATTTAAAACCTAATTGATTTACACTCTCTAACACACTATTTAATAATACATTTGGCAACACTTGAATGTAATCACGATCACTCGGATCTATACTGCGTTTAATATCAAGGCCTGTATGCACCCAAACTGTTTTCATTCCAAGTGTAAGCGGCGTTTCAACTGGCATTATAAATGAAAATGGAATTTCTTTTTTTTCATTCGGCTCAACAGAAAAAGGTTCTGTTAAACGAACTCGCTCTAAATCATATGTTGCTGTTACTTTTTTATCATCCACTTCTCGTACATACGATGTTGATAACGTTAAGTAAATGCTTTCAATTTGTTGGCCAACTGAACCACCAGTTATATGAACCTTCCCTAGTATCTCTTCTCCAACAATATACTCATCTTTTTCAAGAACTGTATCCACTTTTGCATTACCAATACCAACGCTTGCTAAAAACTTTTGAAACATGGAACCTCCATCCTTTCTAAAGCAAAAGCTACATCTTTTTTTAAATCTTGTACATTCTCATAGTACGGCGTTTTTATTTGTAACATTCGCATAAGCATTTCACGGTTGTACTTTTCCAAAGTTAATTCTTCATACCATGGTTTTTCATGTTTTTCATTAGATTCATAGCCTGCATATAATAAAAATAACGAGAAATGACCAAGCGCATAAAAATCGCTACGAAAGTGAATTTCTCGCATCAAAGCTTGTTCACCTTCATAAGTTGTAGCTCGTTCGTCACCTTCACCTTTCCATTTAGCTAATCCAAAATCAATGATACTAATTTGATTTTCTTTCATTAATATATTCGGAATACGTAAATCTCGGTGAATAATACCTTTACTATGAAACACCGATACAATTTCTAATATTTCGTATAAAATTTTTAAAACTTCACGTTCTGTATATACATACCCATCTAGGAAAATATAATCTTCGAAATTTTTACCAGGCATATATTCCATCACAAAAAAGCTTTTTTTCTCCCATACGAAATGATCATATAAACTAGGAATCGCATGATGATTTAATGTTTGTAAAATCATTTTCTCTTGTTCAAATGATTTTCTACCAGACTCATACCTTTGTTTACTCTGTCTTAATTGTTTTAAGACTTTATATCTATTTATTTGTAAATCATTAACGACATATGTAACCCCATAACTGCCCATTCCAATTACTGATTCAATTTTATAACGTTCTGCAACGATTGTATTTTTTCGCAGTGGTCTATCAAATAAAGCTAGTATACGACGCCATTTCATCAACTACTTGAAAAGAAACTACGGCTTTTACGTTTTCTCTTATAATGCTGATGCCCATAACCAGATGAACGTCGTTTATAATCGCTACTTGAATAAGAGCGACCTCTATGGCGATAATCACTACTAGAATACGAACGATATTTTTTCCTACCTAATAAAGAATCAATAATTTTTTTGAACATCCCTTCACCTCTTGAGTAAAATTTTCTTTTAATTATACCAACTATTACCGACTATATTTGTGACAAGTTTGTAAAGAGTAAAAAACGACGAGTTAAGCCCGTCGTTACTTTCACTCATCCTCTTCATCAAAAACTTCATCAATCATACATTTCTCTAATAAGTACTCGAATGTAATATCTGCGAGATCTTCAATTTCTTCTCGTTTTGGGACGTATCCTCTTTCAATTAGTTGCTCATAAAAAAACTCCGCAATCTCTTCCGTATCAATTACGACTTCAATTTCCTTCATGAGCATCACTCCTTTATTTCTGTTTTATGAAAAAATCTCAAAAATATGTATATGAGATTAGAAAAATAGTTTTTCTTTTTTATAGGTCATATCCTTTGGACGAGACGCATACGATGGTAGTACAAGCTATCAAAAAGGGGGATTTAATTATGGAATACCAATATGAGGTAGAGCAAGAAGTTGGGCAAACAAAAGAAGAGTTCATGCATGAAGATCAATGGGCAGACTCTCTTATTAAATGGCTTTTTATTTTTTTAATAATTGTAGGCATACCTTATACTGCATATGTTGTTGTTCAATTCATTCTCTCTTTCTAGTTAACTATTTTTTCTCTGTCAATTTAACTAAATAATTATGAACAACATCCATAACAATTTTGTATTCTTCATCTTT
This sequence comes from Bacillus thuringiensis, assembly GCF_022095615.2. Classification (NCBI taxonomy): domain Bacteria; kingdom Bacillati; phylum Bacillota; class Bacilli; order Caryophanales; family Bacillaceae; genus Bacillus; species Bacillus thuringiensis. The sequence goes on along the minus strand of NZ_CP155559.1, from coordinate 2,118,269 downwards.
AAATGTATCAAATAACAATTGATAATCGTTATAAATATCAAGTAATCCATCAATGATTTCTTGACGATTTGTCTTAACACTCACTTTTTTTGAGTTGTTAATTGACTTTAATTTTCCTAAATCTAATTTATTCATACCAGCTTTGTCTTGTTTCATTTTCTTCAAAATTGCATTTGCCGTTTGAGCATTGGCAAGTAACGTTAAATCTGATTCATCTGCTTCTAACCATTCACCGTCCGTAATTCGTGACAATTCGTATATTGTATCTTCCCATGCGTCATTTTTATATCTCCATACTTCTGTACGAAAACCAACAATTCGAAAAACATCTTTATCATATCCTGTTACTTGCACGAGATCACCAAAAGTGAAATTATAGTTTAATTCAATCCACTCAGTTTCACCTTTTTTCATATCTTGCTCTGAAACGTGCTGCAATGTTTGCTCTACGTAAAATCCATCGTGATTATTGACTTCGTATACGTAAACTCCATCCAAAACCTTCATATTTGTGATTTTCCCAACGGTTCCATATAGCGTAATCACGACTATGTCCCCTACGTTATATTTAGGTTGCTTTTTTCTTGCCATCTATATCTCTCCTTTTTTTGACGTCGTGATTTTGATAACAGTATATGCAACCTACTTAAAAACGCTTATCACAGAAGCGTATATTCATAAATTTTTTCAATAAAAAATATCACAATATAAAAAATTTATTTACAACGTAAAAAAGCTAGCAAATAGACTAGCTTCACTTCAAAAATTTCATATAGTTTTTATCTCTCTTGTATGTATAAATCCCAAGCTTCATCAAATATAGACATACTTTCTAGCATTCCGCTCAATTCTAAGTATGAACTAATTTCATCATAGTCATCAGATTGCTTCGGAAAACTTAAATCATCATACATCGCCTCTGCTAAATCTGAAATTTCATTTCTAAATAAAGCTGCACGATGCTTCATCATATAGTGGTAAAATGTCTTTTTCAAAAATATTCCCTACCTTTCTAACTTGGATACATTATACAAGGCAAAAAAGAAAAAAACCAGCATAAAAGCTGGTTAAAAATCGAAATAATTTCTTTTTAATAGACGTGGTCTTCCCATTAATTCTTCATATGTTAGTTGTTTTGGTAAATCTTTCGTATAAATTAGAAACAATTGATCTTCTATTTCTTTCACTGTTTGATCTGCTTGATAGTCCATACCGCATGAGGAACAAGAAATGCATGGTGTCTCTTGGATTTCAATGGCTTTCGTACCATCTGGTAATTCCCAATATACAGTATTCAAGCTTTCTTTCGCTTCTGTACTGTCACACCACATACAATTCATACTGCATCACCCTCATTTTTTTTGTCATTTTCTTCTAATTTAGCCATTTGTGATTGATACTTTTTATCTTTAAGTTGATCGCGCTTATCACGTTTATCTTTTAGTGATGCATGAGTGTCATTATCTTCATAGTCTTTACGACGGCTCATACGCTGTAAGTCGTCTGGAACAAGGTTAAATTTCTTATCACTCATAAGACCTGCGATACCAACATCTGAACGTTTTTCTTCGTAGTTTGGATAGATTTCTTTAAAGTACCCTTCTGCTCTTCCTGGGATATAGCTCTCTGGCTCTGGATACGTTGTAATAACACCTTCAAAGTTCCGAAGCACAACTTTATCTGCGCTTTGCGAAATTAAATAGTTTGGTTGAAGCGCAATTTTGCCGCCTCCTCCTGGTGCATCCACAACGAATGTTGGAACCGCATAACCAGATGTATGACCGCGTAAACCTTCAATAATTTCAAGACCTTTAGATACTGGTGCACGGAAATGACCAATACCTTCAGATAAGTCACATTGATAAATATAGTATGGACGTACACGGATTTTTACTAAGTCATGCATCAGTTTTTTCATAATTGGAACGCTGTCGTTAATACCAGCTAAAATTACTGCTTGGTTTCCGATTGGAACACCAGCATTCGCTAGCATTTCACATGCTTTTTTCGACTCTTCTGTAATTTCAATAGAAGTATTGAAATGTGTATTCAGCCATACTGGATGGTATTTTTTAATAATGTTACATAAGTTTTCTGTAATACGCTGCGGGAATACTACCGGCGCTCTTGTTCCGATACGAATAATCTCGACATGCGGAATCTCTCGTAAATTTTTTAATACATATTCTAAAATTTTATCGTTAATAAGAAGACCGTCACCACCAGAAATTAATACATCTCGTACTTGTGGTGTATCACGAATGTAACCAATTGCATCATCTAATTGTTTCTTCGGCACACCCATTCCAATTTGTCCACTAAAACGACGGCGTGTACAGTAACGACAATACATAGAACATTGATTCGTTACTAAGAATAATACGCGGTCTGGATAACGATGCGTTAGCCCTGGAACTGGTGAATCTTCATCTTCATGAAGCGGATCTTCTAAATCATATTTTGTTTTATATAACTCTTCCGAGATCGGTACAGATTGCATCCGAATCGGACAGCGTGGATCATCAGGATTCATTAACCAAGCATAGTACGGTGTAATGTTTAACGGGATCGTTTTCGTTGAAATTTTAACACCCTCTTCTTCTTCAGGTGTTAAGTTAATCACTTTCTTTAAGTCATCTAACGTTTTGATCGTATTCGTTAATTGCCAAACCCAATCATTCCATTGCTCTTCAGTAACATCTTTCCATAATTCGATATCCTTCCAGTGACGATTTGGTTTGTATACATCATGTAACATTGCTATTCCCCCTTTTTATACGCTCATCCTTTATATAAGCAATAGTTATGCCAACTTTACATTATTGATAAGTAAATGTACGGAGAACGCTATTACATAAACGAAAAAATATTTGTAAGCACTGTATGAAATCCATACATACTATCATATTCATTACTTTTTATATATGTAAACGCTCTTTTATTGGTGCAAACACACAAAAACCGCCAATTATTCGGCGGTTTTGTCGTACTTACTCAGTTTATATTGCAGCGTTTGGCGAGGGATACCTAACATTTTTGCAGCTTGTAATATATTCCCTTCCGTTTCAATTAACGCTTGATCTATTAATTCCTTTTCCGTTTGATGAAGTGCTTCTCTAAGTGGCAATATGCTCTTCTTCTTTGGCAGCTTCTCTTTCCGAAATGTACGCGGTAAACAATCGGCTGTTAGTGTATCCCCTTCTGCAATAATGACGGCATGTTCAATCGTATGTTTTAGCTCCCGAACATTGCCAGGCCATTGATAAGCTTGTAGTCTTTCTTTCGCTTCCTTATCCATTTGAAGTACACCTTTTTTATAACTTTTATTATATTCGTTCAAAAAATAAGACGCTAATAATAAGACATCCTCAGTTCTTTCACGTAGCGGCGGAATATATAATGAAAAGACATTTAATCGATAATATAAATCAGTACGAATTTTATTTTCTCTTAAACATACTTCTGGTGGCTGATTCATTGCGGTAATAACGCGAACATCTACTTTTCTCGTCTTATTATCACCAATTCGACGAATAACACCATCTTCTAATACACGTAGCATTTTCGCTTGTAAATCGAGAGGCATTGAATTCAGTTCGTCTAAAAACAATGTCCCACCATCTACAAGTTCAAATAATCCCGCTCGTTCAATTGCCCCAGTATAGCTACCTTTCGTCGTTCCGAACAATAAACTTTCTAATAGCGACTCTGGCAAAGCTGCGCAGTTTTGTGCAATAAATGGCTTGTTCTTCCGTTTAGAAGCTTCATGAATCGCTTGTACAAATAACTCTTTCCCTGTCCCTGTTTCCCCATATATTAAAACATTTGCATCAGTTGGCGCTACTTTTTGTGCTAATTCTTTCGTCTGTTTAAACCGAGCGTCATCCGTCACGATCGTCTCAAATGCAACATGCTTTTTGATTGCTTTTTTTCTAGATGACCGCTTTATTTTTGACTGCAAATCTACAATTGTATCCGTAAGTTTTTGAACTGTGGAATAATCTTTTGCAATTTCAACAGCTCCAGCAATATTTCCATCTATAAAAATAGGTAACGTCGTATTTACTGTACAAATGTCTTCCCCATTTAAATTTTGATAATGCTGAACTTGATGAACAATTGGTTTTTTTGTATCTAACACTTTCATTAACGTACTTGTTTCCCTAGATAAAGAGGGAAACGCTTCTAACAAATGTTTACCTAACACTTTGTCGATTTTTGACCCATCGTGTTTTGCAGCTACAGTATTATAGAAAATTGTAATACCATTTTCATCTACTGCGTGTATAGCCTCATCAATACTGCCCAAAATCGCTTCAATGACTTCTTGTGTCGAAACTGCTAGCAATGTCATCCCCCCTTTTGCCGAAAATCCAGCAATCACATGCCGGATTTTCGGCATATCTATGTGCGATTATAAGCATGACGATTCCGTTCTATTTTTATACTGTACTATTTAGACAAATCTTTCACCCATATATTCATATCTTCCAACTTATCGAAAATGTAGCAATTGTTCGCCAGTCTTCCTGTATACGTATAACCTAACTGATGAAAGACCGCATTCATTCCGAAAGAAAGCGATCGAGCAATTGTATAGGAGCAGAAAATCGATTTTTCTTGCAGTTCTTCTTCTAACTTAATTAGTAAACTTTTCATAAACCCATGCTTACGATATTCGGGTAAAGTAGCACAATTCGTTAATTCTGCATTTCCTTCTTTTATATTCATTTCTGCAGATGCTGTACTAATTATTTTCCCCTCGAATTCGTACACATAGTATATTGTATCGTCTTCCTTCATCGTTTGTTTTACATAACTCGCTTCGTTTAAAGGTGTCGGATACACTTCAAATACTTTTCCAAAGACAGCTGCTAATTCTTCCGCATCCTCTTCTGTCGCTTTTCTTAATAGAAATTTCTCTGGGACTATGTTTCCCTTTACTTCTTTTGCTTTAACACCGCTTAAAATAGTATCTTCCTCAGTCCAATGAATACTATTTCGTCTTTCATCATTAATAAATTTCACGAAGAAGTATGCATCGTGACCTTGAAAATAATGCGGTATTGTTGCTTCAAATAAAAAACCGAAAGAGAGCCATGTAGAAACATGCTCTCCCTTTCCTTTAATAATACATTTAGTGAAAGAATGTTTCTCTGCTAATTCGTCAATTGTTTGGATAATCCTCTCAATATTCCCTGTGTAGTGGTCTACTCGAATACGTTTATTAAAATAATCTAAAACGCCTTCTACTGTATAGCCATTCGTCTGTTCTCTAAAAGATTCATAGTATTTCATTTTTTCACCTCACACCAATCTAGTAATGTGCATGCAATAATTTTTGCGGCAGCTATCATTTTATCAATTTCTATATATTCGTTTGGATAATGTGCTACTTTCGTCTCTCCTGGACCAAATACTATCGTTGGTACACCTGCGATTTGTGTAAATAAACCTCCATCAGTCCCCCACGGAGATGCTTCAATAATTGGTTTGTTCCCTTCGATTTCAACAAAGTTATGCTCGAGTGTCGTAATTAACTCATGATTTTCTTCTAGTTCACCAGGAACCCATCTCGCTCCAAACCATTCTACTTCTACGGGATTTTCAACAAACCAATTGTCCACATTATTTAATTCAGCGATCCAATTCTCGAACTCTTCTTTTGCTGCCTCTATAGTCTCATTCGGCGCAATACCACATCTTCCTTCTAAAATTAACGAATCAGGAACAGAACTTGGCCAGCTCCCGCCTTCAATTTTCCCAATATTAATTGGAATTGGAATCGGGATTCCTTTAAATAACGGGTCTGTAATTCGGTCATTTCTCTTCTCTTCCAATTTTCTCAAATGATCTACAACAAACATGCTTTTTTCAATTGCACTTACTCCTTCATAACGTGTACCACCGTGTGCTGCTTTTCCTTTCACATGTAGACGAAACCACATGGACCCTTGTTGTTTCGGGAAAAACTTCATATTTGTCGGTTCTGGAATAATGACACCATCTGCTTTATATCCTCGTAATATAGTCGCCAATGTTCCTGCCCCGCCGCTTTCTTCTTCAATTACACTTTGAAAATAAATATCTCCTTTTAATTCAATACCAGATTCAATAATGGCTTCCATCGCAAGCATCAGTGCGACATTGCCACCTTTCATATCCGTTGTTCCACGACCATATATACGATTCCCTATTTGCTCACCGCTATAAGGGTGATGGTCCCACTGATTCACATCTCCTTCTGGTACGACATCAATATGCCCATTTAATATCATAGATTTCCCGTCGCCACTTCCTTTTAAAGTTGCCACTATGTTCGAGCTATCTGAAAAACTTGTACGTGGTGATACAAAATAAGGATGATCTTTCATTTTAGAAAATGAAGGTTCCCAAATATCAAGATCTAAACCTAGCTCACGTAATTTTTCAATCACAATTGCCTGCGCACCACTTTCATCACCAGATACGCTTTTTTCTTGAATTAATCGTTTTAAAAATTTTACGCTTTCCTCTTCATGACTCTCGATATAATCACAAATTTTCTTTTTTAATTGCTCCATATATTCCATCTCCCCTCATTCGATTACTAGTAAGTTAGAGCCAATTTTAAAATCAGCTTCTGTATGTTGTTTTATATCTTCCACTGTGTATGGGCTCATTAATTCTTGTAAAACGAGTCCACCCTGCGTCACTTCCATAACTGCCATATCCGTAATAATTAAATCTACACATTTCTTTGAAGTTAATGGTAATGTACACTCCGAAACAATTTTTGCATTTCCGTATTTATCGACATGATTCATCACAACAACGACCCGCTTCGCTTTTTGTGCCAAATCCATCGCTCCCCCAATTCCTGGAACGCGTTTTCCTGGTACAATCCAGTTCGCTAAATCACCATTCTCACTTACTTGTAATGAACCAAGAATCGTTATGTCTAATAAACCTTTTCGAATCATTCCAAACGCTGTGCAACTATCAAAATAACTCGCTCCTGTAATAAGAGAAGTCGGTAAACCTGCTGCGTTACATAAATTTTCGTCTTCATTCCCTTTTCTTGGCGTAGGTCCCATACCTACAATTCCATTTTCCGCATGAAACATAACGTTTATATCGTCAGGAAGATGATTCGGTACAAGCGATGGTATACCAATACCTAAATTTACAATCATACCATTTTGTATTTCTTTCGCCGCGCGCCTAGCAATCTTATCTCTCACTTCTACGCCCATACCCATTTCCAATTCACTCCTTCCGACGGTACGATATAATTTACAAATACTCCTGGGACAACAATTTCTTCTGGATCTAAACTCCCAAGTGGGACGATTTCTTCTGCTTCTACAATCGTTATATCCCCTGCCATAGCTACGTGAGGATTCATGTTACGAGCGCTTTTATCAAACACAAGATTACCAAATGGATCCGCTTTTTTCGCATATACAATCGCAACCTCAGCAGTTAATGCTGTTTCAACTAAATACGTCTTACCATTCATTTCAACTGTACGCTTTCCCTCTTCTACAATCGTATCAACACCTACATCAACTAATACGCCTCCAAGTCCTACACCACCAGCGCGAATACGCTCTGCTAATGTTCCTTGAGGAGAAAACTCGATTTGTAACCTTCCTTCGTTTAGCTGTCTTCCTGCATTTGGATTTGAACCAATATGTGAAGTAATTAATGATTTTACTCTTTCATTCGTAACAAGACGACCGATTCCTACATCAGGAAATCCCGTGTCATTTCCTATTAAATTTAAATTTGTAACTCCTTTTTCTAAAATCGCCTGTATTAAAGATGGAGGGGATCCAATCCCCCCAAATCCCCCAAACATTAATGTCATATCATCGTGGAACAAAGAAATTACTTCCTCTATCTCTTTTAATTTACCGAATGTATTCGTAATAGTTGTCATGCGATACTATGCCCTCCTTTTTGCATCATTTCTTCTACACTTTTTGCAAAGATTGAAAGTAATTCATCTAACTCGGAATATGTAGTTGTCATTGGCGGTGCCACAAGCAGTGCACTATCTTCTTTTCCTGCTTGCCCTGAAACAGCTTGGTATAAAAGAAGACCATTTTTAGCTGCAACCGAAATAAGTTCTGACGCTTTTGTAAACGGTTGCAATTCTACTCCAATCAGCAACCCTTTTCCGCGCACATCAGCAATGATTGTCGATTGTTGCTGAACTTTCTGTAGTCCTTTTATTAAATACTCTCCCTTTTCTGCTGTTTTTTCAGGTAGATTATGTTTCTCCATATATTCAATCACAGCTAGAGCTGTTGCTGCAGATAATGGATTTGCACTTAACGTATGCCCACTCATTACAGAACGCGACCCACGTAATATCGGCTCCATAACACGGTCACTTACAATCGTCGCTGCCATCGGTGTATATCCAGCTCCTAAACCTTTACCAAGAGTCATAATATCCGGTTCTACCCCCCAATGCTCCATCGCAAACCATGCGCCAGTACGCCCAAGCCCTGTCATTACTTCATCAGCAATAAATAAAATATCGTAATGACTACAAATATCTTTAATGACTTTATAATATTCTTTCGGCGGAACGACTGCGCCTCCAGCTGCCCCGATAATCGGTTCAGCGATAAAAGCTGCGATGTGTTCTGCACCAATTCTTTCAATTGACCTTTCTAGTTCAGTTGCACAAGCAAGCTGACAAGTTGGATATACCTTTTGCACCGGACATCTAAAACAATATGGAGCTGGAATAGTTGGATAATCTTCTAAAATTGACACGAAACGTTGTCTGCGCAGTGGATGCCCAGACATTGATAAGGCTCCCATCGTAATACCGTGATAACTCATCCATCGTGACAAAATTTTATGCTTCCCTTGAATACCTCGCTCTTGAAAATGCTGGATTGCAATTTTCATAGCTGTTTCATTTGCTTCCGTACCACTATTCACAAAAAAGCTCCAGTTCAAATCTCCTACACTTAAATCGCTTAATTTCTTCGCTAATTTTTCAGCTGGTTCACTCGTAAACTGTGATCTATAAACGAAAGCAATCTCCTCTGCTTGCTTTTTTATAACATCTGCAATCTCCTTTACGCCATGCCCAATACCTGCCGTAATTGCCCCTGATGAGCCATCAAAATATTTATTTCCGTTTTGATCATACAAATACACACCTTTTCCATGTGAAATCATTGGATACGGCTGACCAACAAGTGGTTTAATTAAGTAATCGCGCATAGCGCTCCCCCATTTCTCCAATTTGTATATATATATGAAGAAAATTGACGTTTCTTTCATAAAAAAGAACCCTCTGCGAAAGCAGTGATTTTATCAAAAAACTATTATAAAATATACAAATGAGTGCTAAATATCATTTTTAAAAACAGAAAATTCAGAACTTAAAACGAAGACCAACCCTTATCTATACGCTCAAATACCCCTCCTTTATATAAAATAAACGCTTCACTACATATTTTCTTAACATAATATCAGCTTCCCTCAATTGCCGACATTGTGTAAACTTCGACGAAACTCCCTTTAAACTCCTTCCTATTCTCCTACTTTATATTGCATATTTTCAAACAAATATCGACAATTAATCCTACTAAATGCATAGCAATTATTTTTATAGAAACCAATATTTCACATACATTCTCCTCCGTTTTATACAATAAAAAAAGAACCGATTAACCGCATTAATCAGTTCGGCACGACGCTCTTTTATTGGTTAATACTTCCCCTTGCTAACGTAAATAGAAAAAATAATGTTACAAATTCAAAATTCATCCTACATCCTAAAGCACAAAATCGTCCATAACTCCATTCACAATTCCTTTCGGGATATCCCCATCCCAATATTCCATTCCTTTCCTTATATTTAAACTACCTTTCCTTTATAATTTATGTAGGACAATTATCACTTTGTATGTGTATTTGCCCATTATTAAAAAAATCCCTAGTTTCCTAAGGATTTTTGGACATGTTTTCGATATGTCACTTGATACGCTCTTAAGGTTTTTTATTTCGAAATATACATTGTAATCAGTACATCATCACCAAACATAGATGATATATTGCTATATACTCTAGAAAATTATAGCCCTCTTTCACCTAAACTACACTTATCCGTAAGCCCTACTTCTTATTAATTTTCAACTTTTCTCCTTCAAAAAACAATTTTTTCGCATAACCTCTTTCTTACTTTGCATATAGTTTTAATGATGACAAAGGAGGAATGTTCATGTCTCAATCTGAAATCGAAAAATATGGACAAGAAGCTGCACGTTACGAACAGCTCGCTCGTTACTATCAATTTAATAATCCGAAAAAATATGTAGAACTATATATGAAATATTACGATACGCTTACAAAACTTGTACAGGCGTATGAAAAAAGAGATTCGCAAGAAGCTGCTTTACCGTCACACATAAGGTTTTTTCACTCTGCTTCATATATACCTGCAGTTAACATTTTAGTAAACGGGCAAAAAATTATTAAAAATATTTCTTTTAAACAATTTAGTCCCTATTTAACATTAGTGCAAGGGAAATATCGTATAGATATTGTTCCTGTAGGAAATGAAACTCCCATCTTTTCAGCTTTAGTACCAATAATGGGGAATCACACTTATACTTTTGTCGCAATAAATAGTGACAATCATCTACAATTACAACCTATGCTTGATAATACACATTTACCAGCTGGTCAAGCAAAAATACGTTTTGCACATTTTTCTCCAGATACCCCTGTTGTAAATGTAGATTTAAAAGGTGGAGATCATTTATTTGAGAATGTACTCTTTAAACAAATTACAGATTTTTTAGAAGTTAGCCCTGGTACAGCAGATATTGAAGTTTCACTCGCAGATAATTCAAGTGTCTTGCTAACTTTACCGAATTTCAAAGTCGAACCGAACATCATTTATACCATTTCACTTTTAGGTTATTCAACGAAAGATCCTAAATTAGAAGCCGTTATACTTACGAATTAAAACAGTCTACACCATTCATTTGGTGTAGACTGTTTATTTTTGAAATACAATTTGAAATTTTGTCCACTCGTTATCTGAACGACACATGATGGACCCATTATGTTTTTCTACAATTTGTTTACATACAAATAAGCCAATACCAGTTCCTAACTTTTTAGTAGTTACAAATGGTTCGAAAATCGTTTCTACATTTTCAGCTGGAATCATTGGTCCATTATTTTTTATTACAATTCGAATTTCTTGATCTTCTTCAAACACATCAACGATAATTTTTCGTTCTTCTTTTATCGATTCAAGAGCGTCAATTGAGTTCATTAATATATTTAAAAATACTTGTCTCACTTCACTCCGATAACCAACAAGCGGAATTGGGTACGGCAAATTCTTTTCAATCGAAACATTTGCATTGACCAAACTCGGATATAAGAACTGTATAATATCTTGAAACAAATCATTAAGCCAAAATTGTTCTGATTCAGTCCACATTTCTTTTTTCGATACGAGTAAAAATTGCGAAATACGAAAATTTAATTGGTCTAATTCATGCGAAATAATATCTAAATACGATAAACTAGGATGATCTGCCTTTAATAATTTGACGAATCCCATAATGGAAGTAAGTGGGTTACGAAATTCATGTACAAAACTAGCTGACATTTGTCCTAAAATCGTCAGCCTTTCTTTATGTGTTTCGTTAATATATTGCTGTTTTTCCTCTAAATTTTTTGATATAATTTCCGAGTATTTTAAAACAGTATAATAGATCAATTTGTCAAAACAAGTATGTATTTGAGCCATAATTGGTTTCAATTCACGTGCGCTAACCTCTAATTCACACATCGCTTCAAAAAGCTCATTTCTTCCCACGTTTGCATTATAAACAAAATCTCCAATATTCGCATCTGCTCCTGCACGTTCAATAGCAATTTTCTCGCATAATGGCTGAAGATAATCTATATCTTTTTCTTCCATAGTAAGTTCGATAATTAACTCTAATAAATCCTCTCCATTTTGAACTGCTTCTAGTTTAAATGGATCTTTATCGGAAATTATCATTTTGTTTTTCCAGTTCTCAACGAATTGGTGCCTGTTGTTTTTCAAGTGCGAACAAAATACTTCTTTAATATCCTTATCGATTGGAAAAACCCCCATTCCCTCCATTTCCATACGACGAACACCCTTTATATTTTGAATATTAACACAAAAAGTACGATTCGTTAATAGATTATTGTCACATTTTGTTAATATGTGTTGATAAAATTTTTAATGTCTTTATGAATTGGTTAGATTGATACATTCTATTTTCCTTCCTTTCATTCAAATTTTTTAATATTCGATGCGACTTTTTTTGCATCCTGCTTCATTCTTTCGTACAATAGAAAATGAAAGGTGTGAAAAATATGGTAAATAAAAATGTGGAAGATTATCTCCAAGAAGGCATTTATGGCCAAAAGCAGAACAAACCAGAAGAACGTAATATGTATTTAACTACATTACGTGAGCGTGTAGAAGTCGCTTTAACTATCGGTCAAGTAATGCAAAGTAATGTATATTCTGAAGTAGCTAGTAGCATGCGCTCTTCTCAATCATTACAAATATTCCTAAATGGTGGCATTGCTTACCCACATTTATCAAAATACATTAAATTAGCAAATGAAAAAAATGTTCCTTTTACAATTGTTCAAAATAAAGGCATAGAAACACCAATCGGTTTAGTATTATCCCATAGTACTGCTGTTGACAAAGAACAAATTTATGTAGAAGATGCTATTTTTAAACAAGAAATGAAGTAAAAGGTACACTTGATTAAATGAAATCGTATCGAGAAATATAAAACAAACAATAAAAAACGAGTATGGAATCGTAAACATTTCCTGCTCGTTTTTTATTATGATATTTAAGCTTGATCTACTTTATTTTTTAATACACACTAATTTCATTTCTGTCATCTCTTCTATTGCATATTTAATTCCTTCACGCCCCGTGCCGCTTTCTTTCACACCACCGTAAGGCATATGATCTACCCTAAACGTTGGAATGTCATTAATCATGACACCACCAACTTCTAGCTCATCAATTGCACGCATTGCTTTAAACAAATTATTTGTAAATACACCTGCTTGTAGACCGTAACGTGAATTATTTACTTGCTCTATTGCCTCATCAAATTCTTTAAATGTATTTACTGTCATAAGTGGACCAAATACTTCTTGGCACTGAACAGATACATACTCTGGAACATTTGTTAATACAGTTGGTTCAAAAATCCTTGCATCATGTTTCTTGCCACCATATAAAACAGCTGCACCTTCCTTGATTGCTTCTTGCACCCACATTTCAATACGCTCTACATCTTTTTTCGAAATTAAAGCCGATACATCCGTGTTTTCAAGCAATGGATCCCCAATAACAACTGTTTCCATCGCTTTCTTTAGCTTTGAAAGAAATTCATCCATTCTCTTTTCATGTACAAAAACACGTTGTACCGAAATACAAACTTGTCCATTATTAACAAATGCTCCCCATTTTACGCGTTCAATTAATTCATCTGTTAATTCTACATCTTCATCAATAATAACAGCAGCATTTGATCCTAGCTCTAACGTAACTCGCTTTAACCCAGCCTTTGTCTTAATTCCAATTCCAACTTTCGGACTTCCCGTAAAAGTAATGGAAGCAACATCATCATTTGTAACTATCGCCTCACCTACAGTTGAACCAGGACCAGAAATAATATTTAAAGCTCCTTTTGGCAATCCTGCCTCTTCAAATAATTCAATTAATGCGTAAGACGATAATGGCGTTTGATCAGCTGGTTTTAACACAACTGTATTTCCGGCAGCAATTGCAGGACCGACTTTATGTGCCACTAAATTTAATGGGAAATTAAATGGTGTAATAGCTCCTATAACCCCAATTGGTTTTCGTATTGTGTATGCAATACGCCCATCTGCACCAGGTGCTGCATCAAGTGGCAGTGTCTCGCCGTATATACGCTTCGCTTCTTCCGCTGCAAATTTGTATGTCTGAACGGTACGATCTACTTCTCCCCTCGCAGCACGAATTGGTTTTGCAGCCTCTTTTGCAATAATCTCTGCAAATTCTTCTCTTCTTTCATCCATTTTTTGTGCAACCTTCTCTAAAATAGTCGCACGATCATATGCAGATAATGTTTTCATTTTTTTCATTGCATTTTTTGCAGCAGTAACAGCCTCTTGTACATCTTCTTCCGTTCCTTGTGCAATTTCCGCTAGCGTTTCTTCAGAATATGGTGCGTATAATGGTTTATAAATGTTTACAGGCTTCCAATCTCCATTTATATATAAATGCTTTTTCATAATTCTTCTCCTTCCAAACATATGCATACAATAATATTTCACCTAGTGAAAGGTCTGACTTATGTCATTGTATCATAGCCCTTATTCTGCCAAAAACATTATGCTCAAAAAAACCCTGCCATATAGCAGAGTCTACGAACTAATTTGTTCTTGAAATGGAATTTGTTTTTCATCTTCTAAAATAACAATTGATTCTACAGTTTTTGTAACTTCTAATCTCTTTATATAGTGTCCATCTAATTCTTTTACACAGAACTTATAATTTTCAATTTCAATGAAATCCTCTTCAGCAATTTCTATATTCTTCGTTAAAATCCAACCACCAATTGTATCAACACCATTATCATCAATCGTTAAACCTAATAACGTATTCACTTCACTAACAAGCACTTTTCCCTCTAGTATTGTTTTCGTTTCACTAACTTGTTGAATTTCTGGCTGTTCATCCGTATCAAACTCATCTTGAATATCTCCCACTATTTCTTCTAAAATGTCTTCAACTGTAACAAGTCCAGACGTACCACCATATTCATCTATCAATATAGCAATATGCGTTCTTTCTTTTTGCATTTTTAAAAATAAGTCGTGTATTGGGATAGAATCGATAACTAAAATAATTGGCCTAATATATTGCTCTACTTTCTTATTACTGACTGCATTATGCTGCACAAAATCTGTGAAAATATCTTTAAAGTTTACAAAGCCTATTACGTGATCTTTGTCTCCATCTACAACTGGATATCTCGTATATTTTTCCCGAGACATTTTTTGCAAAGCTTCTTCAGCAGGCATTTCTTTACTTATAATATGCATCTCAGTTCGGGGTACCATTATTTCTTTCGCTATACGATCATCAAATTCAAAAATTTTATTTACATATTTATATTCAGACTGATTAATCTCTCCGTTTTTGTAACTTTCCGAAACTAACAACCGTAATTCTTCTTCTGAATGAACCTCATCGTGCCCTTTCGGTGGTTTCAGCCCTAACAACTTCGTAATAATTCGGGCTGATCCATTTAGGATCCAAATAAATGGAAACGCCATACGATAAAAGAAAATTAACGGTTTAGCAACAAACAAACTCACTTGTTCAGCTTTTTGAATCGCGAATGTCTTTGGGGCCAATTCCCCTATTACAACATGTAAAAATGTAATAAACAAAAACACTAAAATTACAGCAAAAATGTCTGCTAGTTGAGTAGAAATGTTCAAATTTACAAAAAGAGTGTCAAACATTTGCTTTAACGCAGGTTTACCAAACCACCCAATCCCCAGAGCTGTAACTGTTATACCTAGCTGACAAGCAGATAAATATTCGTCTAAGTTTGTAATGACTGTTTTGACAGATGTTGCGCGATTATTTCCTTCTGCAATTAAATAGTCAATTCGTGAACTTCGCACTTTAACAATTGCAAATTCTGCTGCAACGAAAAATGCCGTTAAGGCAATTAAAACAATCACTATACTTATACTATATATGTCCAAATACTTCTCCTTACTTACATTGTAAGCAAGGAAGCCACCTCCTACTTAATTTTATTCAAGTGAAGTAAGCATTCTAATACTCTAACAAAATTCTACATTAGCAACCACCTTTTTATATATTATATGCATACATAAAAAAGATATTTATCATTATGATAATCTAATTCATTTCCCTTAGTCAAATAGTTCTAAATCTTAAGATAAAACATTTTATATAAACGATATATTCTTCACAGCTTCATTTCGTGAAAAAACACTTTCTTTGCCGATTCCACACTTCTTTTGTCACACTAGAAGGGAACTTCCTTCATAGATCGAAATCATTCAACAGGATATATATAGGAGGGATTATTTTGGAATATAAAACACCATTTATCGCAAAAAAATTAGGTGTTAGCCCAAAGGCTGTTGTCCGGATTGCACAACAATTAAATCTTACGATAGAAAAAAATAAATATGGTCACTTTATTTTCACACAAGAAGATTTAGATCAAATGTTAGAATTCCATCTTTCACAAATAGAGCAGTCTCAAAACTCTCACCCTACTCAAAAAACATCATCAAATGATGTTGAAGAATTAAAAACTCAAGTAAATACAATTGTTCAAAACAAATCATCACATGAATTTGAGCAATTAGCAGCTCAATTAAACACTATTACGAGAAGGCTAGATCGAATGGAAGAACAAATGCAAGATAAGGCAAATGATGTAGTTACGTACCAACTTTTACAACATCGCCGTGAAATGGAGGAAATGTTAGAGCGAATTCAAAAGCTAGAAGCTGCCCTCAAGAAAGAAGAACCAATATATATAACTCCCGATACTAAACCAACATATGAACGTGAAAAGAAACCGAAGCGCCGCAAAATGATTTTTAGTATATTTGGATTATAAATTTTAGACCCTTATTAAAATAATAAGGGTCTTTTTTTCATGAAGAATGATTTCATATTAAAATAGTATTTTCTTTATTATACATATTCATTCCGCTTTATTTTGTTAACATAATGTTTTTACTGTATTCTGCAATTAATGCCTGTGCATGAGCATTCCCTTGAATCACATCTCGAAATTCTTTTAAAGAATACAAATGCGTAGCCCCTTTTCGGGCATGAATTCGCACTGGTACACCTTGTAAAGTATCATGAAACTGAAATGGCTTATCTATCGGTTCAATTGGGAAACCGAGTGTTAATAAATACATATACATCCTTTTTGTAACTGCTGCAATATACCATTCTGCTTTCGTTTCTAATGCATGCATAAATAAAATAGCTGTTAGTCTTTTGAAGTGTCCTCTCCCACGAGACGTTTTCGCAATACTTAACTTGCCTATTTCATACACATTTTTCAAATCTTTCACTAAATCATTTTTAGAAAACGGATAGAAAAACTCAGAATTTGATTGCTCTGGTTCCGTATACTTAATACATTCTACTGTACCGATATGATGTTCATCTTCTATTAATAAAAATCGTGATGGATTTAAATTACGTTCTACAAACATTAAGTTTCTTTCTTCACAAAAATCTCCCCATAGTTGCTCGAACCAAAAATGTTCTTCCTTTGTTTGAACACGCTGGAACATATTTACCCGCCTTTCCCATCGCCGCTCTGTTTTTGATAACGCTTTCACTATCTATCATATAAGAACAAATCTTCGTATGCAACTAAAAATATTTATGACTTATTATATTCTGTAAAACGAATTAAATTCCATCTTAATCGTCTTTTATCTCTCATGTACCGTTCTTCTAACAACATATTTATATTACTTTCAAATTCAAATCGCATGAAGCTGTCTTCCATACAGCATATAATTCTTCTTAATCTAAAGAAATCCTTTATAAAAAAGGATTTCTTTTACTTCTTCATGCTTTTTAACCACTTCTCAAAAATTTGTACCATTCCATGTTTTCCAGCTAATTTCTCTTCCCCTTGTTTCGTTTTATATGGATATAATTGCAAGAACACACCACATCCAGACTCAATTTTTTTACTATGCATATGACTTCCTGGATATACACAAATGACTTCATAAATGGCCCTTCTATAATAGACTCGCTTTCCATTCTGTTCTTCTACATATTTTATAGACCAATACTTATACATTTGCTCAGTTGCTTTCGTATTTCCAACGTGCTGAAAAATATTGTACATGGGGCTATACTTGACTTCAATAATAATAGAAGATTGATATACATATTTCCCTTCTTCCTTTACATAACAATCTAAGCGAATATCTGGCTTCTTCGTGTCTTCTCCATTATAAAAATTACTCCCTTTACTTAAAGCAATAAGCGGATGTGTTTCAATTAAATCATTAAATGCGACATGTACTCTAATATCATCTCGATGTACAACTACTGTCGTTCCATCCTGTAATCCATCTACATAAAAATGTCCTTGAATTTGTTCACGAATGGAATTTTTGGCCTCAAAACCAATTTGCTCTAACATGGAAATAACGATAAAAAAAGCGTAATATTCATACACTAAAAATGTTGGCTTATAAACAAATAATAATGATGGAGATTGATCTGTATATTGTGGAAGTACATCTAAATGCTGTAGTAGTTGTTGATGTGGTATCGGTAAATTATGTGAGTTCATGTTAACCGTTTCAACAACTTCTCTCCAAAATGGAGAATGCATTAAAGTTTGAAAATATTGTACACTATCATGTACAAAATGCGATAATATTTTATATTCTTGTATCTTCATGGAACTTTTTCGTAAGTCCGCCTCTTTTAGTAAATGTATATTTTTATATTTTTGTTTCTCTCTATCCGTCACTGATCCATTACGCTCAATTGTTTGTATAATCGTTTTTACAGCTTGAAACTCTTCTGATTTCTTCTTTTTTGCTCTTTCTAATATTTCAATTGTTTGACGTAAAAAACTTTCAGCTTCAAGTAAATAGAAATAAAATTGCATCGCTTTAAATTTAAGAAATGCATTTTCCTTACTATTTTTTTGTTCTATAAACTTACGATTATAATATTTTGCATACGGTTTTCTTTCCGCCACTATGGCTCCTTTTCTCGTTGCTTTCCGTTCTTTTTCTTCCCATTTATATTCATGTATAAATTTTGAACTTGATTCTATTTTCTTAAAAATTTGCTTTATCTTTTTCATTTTTTGTGGCAACTTTCTAAGTAACACTAGATAAGAAGAATCTTCAATATCACTGAGTGCAGAGAAGGTCTTTTTATAATAACCTCTATCTAAAATCAACTCATTTAATATTGACTTTACATAGTTTTGAATCATTTCAAATTGATCATCAAAAAAATTTTTGGGAACGACTTGAAAAGCGCCATAATACGTTTTATCTTCTATATTCACTTCAAAATGATATAAGCCACAACGCCATGGATAAAAGAATTCCGTTTTTCCATGTTCATATATTAATACCTTTTGTTTTTTTTCATTTATTTCATATTTTGACTCTTTTATATTTTTCTGTCCCTCATATACTTTATTCCATATAAAAGTAATATTCATTGGACTTTCATAATGGTAATGCAATCTGATTGGTTTTAATTCTTGTACTTTATAAATACATTGAACTAATGCTGTAGTAGATGTACAAAGACGATTTAATAAAATATATTCCCCTTTTGCCTCAGTTCCAATGATTAACTTTAATACAAAAGGGAGTGTTTCTTTCGTATCAACGATTTCTGTTTCATATCGCCCTTCATTTTGCATAGCCATACAACTCCAGTTCTCTACGCTTTTCTCTAATATATGCTAAAGAGTGTTCAAATGTAGATACTCTGTTTGCAAGTGGCGATTGCAAAAGAGGTAGTAATGTCGCCCCCCTTTTTACGTCTTCAGAAAGCAAAGAGCCAACCATCATTTCTGTTCCTCTTATTTTCGTCAATACACGCTGCTTGATTTGTAAATCAAATCCTTCTTCTCTACTGATCATATAGGAATGATTATTTTGAAACGGTATATTTTGCAAATAAGTAGCTATTGCGTTTGCACATCGAAATGAAATTCCTTTTGACATATCGTGTGATGACAATACAACATGTAACTTATCTAATAGTTCTAACTCTTCTTCAGAAAACACCTCAATCATCGCTTTATTTCTGACCCAGCTTATACGAAATTCTCCTGCAGTTACTTTCAGAGGTGGTTGTAATACAATTTTCTCTTGTTCCATACACATCTCACAAAACGGAATCTTTTGTAACGTTATTAAATTCGTCCGATCTAATAATCGATCTGAGAGTTCTTTCGTTGTTTCATCAAAATTTACTGTACCTACAAATATAATATTTTCACCAATTTCAATTGTTGATGGAATTGGATTTTCTTTTTCTTGTACACCTTCATACAAATTTAGAATACGTTTTTGCTTTTCAAGTTGAAGAACAGATAGAAATGGAGTAAACCAATGCTCAATATGTGACATATTCATTTCATCAAAAACGATTATATATAGCTGATTTTGATTTTCTTTTGCCTTCATTAACGCCCTAACTAATTTTGTTTCACTTTCAATAAAAGTACCATTTGGGTGAAGGTAACCAAGTAAATCATGTGGTTCTTGATACGATGGTGAAATCGGAATCCAAACTAATTCTTCCCCATACTGTAATCCAAGTGCTTCTGCATAAGCTTGCACGAATCGGGATTTCCCAGCGCCTGGTATACCACCTAAAATCGTCAACATATTTGTTTTCGCACTTATATGGAAATTATAAATGTCCGTTTCATCCAAATATAGCCCTTTATTACGTACAAAACTTTTTACATACTGTAAAAAGACGGATTCACGCTCATCCCATTCCCATTCATCCTTGTGCACTTTTATTTCCTCTACTTCTACACGCTTACCTTCTTCAGTCATTCGTTTTTTTAATTGCTCATACATGTGATTACTTACAAAATACAATTGATCTTCTACCGCTATTTCTACATGCTTCCCCCAGTCATTAAAGTCTATATACTTACATTCTCGCTGCTGTTCAAAATAGGCAATTGAACTAATTGATGATGACTTTAAAGATATATTTCCATATAACCTTCCATCGTGCCACAATAATTCAGGAGGCTCAAAGTCTTTCGGATATTTTGGCATTAGAAATGACAAATAACCATTTCCAAGTTTTCTTTCTAAAGACTCTCCTTTTTTGTATTCGGAAACTTTAGGTACTGGAATCATTTTATAGCCATTTGCCATTTCTCGCGGTTCTTCTGCATAAATTAACTCCACATATATATGTCCTCTCTCGTAATAGAGACGAAACATAACCAGTTGCTTTTCTAATTTTCGTTTCTTTAATTCCGAAAAGACTTTTTCATTCTTTTTATTGCTACATAAACCTTCAAATACATATGGTTCATTTTTTAATTGCTCTTGTAACGTAAATGGTATTGGCGATAGGCATTGTACAAAGAAGTTCTCTCCATTCTTTTCCCTCTCTGCTTTTGTAAACTTTCCGACAAACCTCATATAGTACATTCTTTTTATAAAACTTGGCTGAAGAGCTTTATGTAATTTCACCTTCGTCACCTTCTTTTTTCATACTATTCTTAGTGTATGAAAGAAACGAAAAACTAGAAACAAAAAACCTGACGTTATCCGCCAGGTTCATAATGAAAACGTATATTAATGAGATGGAAATGCTTTTTTCTCTTGTAAAATGGCATTATGTGCAATTTTCATTTTAGCAAGTACATATCGTAATCGATCTTCAGCGTTTTCATCTGTATTTTGCTGTAATTCCGCCAAATTCTCTACAGCACTCGCTAAATTTTCAATTACTCCTCGTAGTTCAGGATGATGATTAAAAAAGGATTCTTGCACTAATACTTTCCTTACTTCACTCGCTAAATCAACAATTCTGGTTAACTGTTCTTTTTCTTCCATTTTCATCCCTCCTGAATATCTTATGTATTAAATATTCTCTAGACAAAGAAAAAAGCCCTTTATTTAAAAGGACTTTTACATTTTTATATTTCCAGTCAATAACATATAGATTGATGTGATAGCTGCAATAACAATTGCCCACATTACATATCTCTCAATACCTCTAAAACAACGATTTCCTTTTTCTTTTCTTGCATACATGTAAACAATAATCCCGATTCCATATACGATTGAAACAAGTAATAAATTTTTCAAACCTGCTGCATATAGAAGCCATACAGAATAAATAGAAGCCATTAAAGCTAACGAGCCGTTTTTTACTTTTGCATCTTTTAGTTCGTTTGTAATAACTAATTTGAATTGGAATAACGCTGATAATAAATATGGTACTAAAATTGATGTTGACGCTATGAAATACATAATTTGATATGTTGATTCTGAAAACAGAACGATTATAAATATAATTTGGGCAACGCCATTTGAGATCCATAATGCCATATGTGGCGTTTGTTTTTTATTTGTTTTCGTAAAGACTTTCGGAAACACGCCATCTTTTCCTGCTACGTGGGAAATTTCAGAAACAAGTAAAAACCAGCCTATTAATGTACCTACAAGTGAAGCAACTAACCCGATA
This sequence comes from Bacillus thuringiensis, assembly GCF_022095615.2. NCBI lineage: Bacteria > Bacillati > Bacillota > Bacilli > Caryophanales > Bacillaceae > Bacillus > Bacillus thuringiensis. Next base: position 2,095,933 of record NZ_CP155559.1, on the reverse strand, counting down.
TTAATCGCAACTGCACCCCATGTCCCAACAACATGCTCTAATACATGTCCCATTGACGGAGTTTCTAATACGGAAAGCTCTCCTCTTGTCATCGCTCCCATTGACAAGACAGAAATTAAAATATAAATAGACATTACTAAAATAAGTCCAAGTACTGTCGCTTTACCAACATCTCGGCTATTTTTCGCTCTACCAGATAATACAACCGCTCCTTCAACCCCAATGAAAACCCAAAGAGTTACAAGCATTGTATTTTTCACTTGACCGAGTATAGAGGAAACTGATATAGTTCCTTCTCCCCAAAAATCATGTGTAAACGTATCCCAGCGAAACGCTGTTACCATTACAACAATAAATAATACGATTGGAACCAATTTCCCTATCGTTGCAATAACATTCATAATAGATGCTTCACGAATTCCAAATAAAATTAGAAAATGAAGTGTCCATAATAAAAGTGATGCTCCTACGATAGATGCAACATTATTTCCTCCTTTAAAAATAGGGAAGAAATAACCTAATGTACTAAACAGTAACATGATTGTTGCAACGTTTCCTAAAATTCCTGCTAGCCAATATCCCCAAGCACTGTTAAATCCGATATATTCTCCGAAACCAGCACGTGCATAACTATAAATTCCGCCCTCAAGCTCCGGTTTTTGTCTTGCTAACGTTTGATATACGAGCGCGAGTGGAATCATTCCCATCGCTGTAATACACCAACCAATTATTATAGAGCCACTATTTGCTCCTACTGCTAAATCATGCGGTAAACTAAAAACACCGCCACCAACCATTGTTCCGACTACTAATGCAATTAATGGAAAAAACCCTAACTTCTTTTCTATTTGTACCACCCCATCTGTCATTCTAGGTGTTATGTTCGTTCAACTATTAAAGTCACCTTTTTCTCTAATAGACGTTTCTCTTATATTTTTTCAGGAAAACATTACTTATTCTAAAAGAAAATGAAGAAAAATGGAATACTTTTTTGAAAAAATGTATAAGTATGCACAAAAAAACCGTTCATTTTGTAATGAACGGTCATTTCATACATATAAATTTGTATATTTCTTGTAAAATTAACGAAGTAAATTCTCTTTTTGTAAAAATTGTTTTGCTACTTCTTCACTACTTTTACCATTCACATTTACTTCATAATTCATTTTTCGCATTTCTTCATCTGTAATCTTCCCAGATAATGTATTTAATACTTTTTCAAGTTCAGGATATTTCTGTAACGTCTCTTTTCTTAATAACGGTGCACCTTGGTATGGTGGGAATAATCCTTTATCATCTTTTAGCACTTTAAGTCCGTATTGCTCAAGTTCACTATCAGTTGAATATGCATCAATTACGTTAACATCTCCTGATTGAATTGCACTATAACGTAGTTTCGGTTCCATCGTTTTCACATTTGAAAACTTATAGTTATATAACTTTTGCATTCCTTTATAACCGTCTTCACGATCAGCAAATTCTAATGTGAATCCTACTTTTGCATCCTGTGCAATTTTTCCTAAATCAGAAATTGTATTTATATTATTTAGATTTGCTATTTTTTTCGGCATAGCTAGTGCATACGTATTGTTATACTCCATCGGCTTCAACATTACCATATTATATTTCTTTTCCATTCCAGCGCGAGCTTGCTCATATACTTCATCCCGATTTGTGCTTTTTGGCTCTTCTTTCACGAAAGTAGATAAAGCTGTTCCCGAAAATTCCGGGTATATATCTACTTCACCTGATTTCAACGCTTCAAATACAAATGCTGTTTTTCCAAGACCTGGTTTTAATTCTACGTGTAAATCGGTATCTTGTTCGATAAGTTGCTTATACATTTGAATTAAAATTTCAGGTTCTGATCCAAGTTTGCCGGCAATAACAATATCGTTCTTTTGTGTATTCCAAAGAAATGGAGAAGCAATCATTATACAAACAATACATATCGTCAATATAACACGCTTAGAAGAGCGTTTGGGACTCTCAAGCACCCGAAGTACTACATCAAAGAATAAAGCGAGTAACGCGGCTGGTACGGCCCCTAAAATGATAAGTGCATGATCATTTCGATCGATACCAAGTAATATGAGTTTACCGAGCCCACCAGCACCTATAAGGGCTGCTAATGTAGCCGTTCCAACAATTAATACCATCGCCGTACGAATACCGGCCATAATAATTGGTAATGCAAGAGGGAGCTCTACCTTCCACAGTCTTCTCCAGCTATTCATCCCCATAGCTCTCGCTGCTTCGATTAAAGATTCATCCAACTCCCTTATTCCTGTATATGTATTTCGTAAAATGGGTAATAGTGCATACACAACTAATGCAATAACGGCTGGGAGTTTTCCAATTCCTACCAATGGGATTAAAAGTCCGAGTAATGCCAGTGATGGGACCGTCTGCATAACTGCAGAAGTTCCTATAATAAACTCAGCCATTCGTTCTTTTCTCGTTAATAAAATGCCAAGCGGTACTGCAATAATTACTGCAAAAAATAATGAAATAAGTGATATTTGTAAATGCTCACTTAATGCAGTTAGTAATTCTATTTTTCGTTCTTGGAACGTTTGTATAAAATCAGTCACTGTTTAGCCTCTTTCCTTCATTTGTTCAACAATATAATTGACAATATGACGACTTGTTAAAGCTCCAACATATTGACCATTTTCTTCAACTGGAACGACTTCGTCAGCTCGCACACGAACTAATGCTTCTTGTAAAGAAGAATGTAATGATAGTGCATCCCCTTCTATCCGCATACTTTCATCAAGTGGCAATACATCTTCTATACTTTTCCCCTCATACCAAGGTCGTCCACGATTTCCAATGAACTCCTCTACAAATTCATTTTTCGGATTATGTATAATTCCTTCTGGTGTATCTAATTGGACAACTTTTCCTTCTTTCATAATACAAATGCGATCTCCAAGCGATAATGCTTCTTGCATATCATGTGTTACGAATACAATTGTTTTTTGAATCTTTTTTTGCAGTTGTACGATATCCTTCTGAAGTTGTTCCCTACTTAACGGATCTAACGCACTAAACGGTTCGTCCATAAGAACGATTTTCGGATTTGCGGCTAATGCCCTTACGACACCAACGCGCTGCTTTTGCCCTCCTGACAATTCATCCGGCATACGATCGCGATATACGTCTGGATCTAGCCCAACCATCTGTAGTAACTCATCGACACGAGCTTTTATTTTTTCTTTACTCCATTTTCTCATTTCAGGAACAACTGCAATATTTTCAGCAATTGTCATATGCGGAAACAAAGCGATTTGCTGCAATACGTATCCTATATTCCAACGCAATTCATTAATATTATATTGTTGAATATCTTTTCCATCGATTAAAATAGATCCTTCAGTCGTTTCAATTAAACGGTTAATCATTTTCATTGTCGTTGTTTTCCCGCAACCACTCGGACCAATGAGAACAAAAAATTCTCCCTTTTTAATTTCTAAATGCAATGAATCCACTGCTTTCGTGCCATCTTCATACGCTTTTGACACATGATTAAATTGAATCACAAATACAACTCCTTTAATGTTGTTTCCTTTATTTTGATGGAATATGGAATTCATTTCAAATGATACGCATTATTGTACAAAAAAAGAGCTCACATTTGAGCTCTAACGGTCGAACAATATGGTTTTCATTATTGCAGCATATTCACGTACATACATTTTTTTCTTAGAGCGCATTGGTGTTTCAGCAGCTAGCGCCTCCATCTTCATACCTAAACGCTTTGCAATTATTTTCGTTCTATATAAATGATACGTATTACTTACCACTACCGCATGTTTCACATCATATAAATCCATGCTAAACTTTACATTCTCATACGTATTTGTAGATTGATCTTCTATTAAAATACGACTCTCATCTATACCATGTACCATTAAATAGTTTCTCATACTATGAGCTTCCGGTATATCTTCATCTTCCCCTTGACCACCTGAAACAATTACTTTCGCTTCAGGATGGGAATATAAATATTCCAACGCTACATCCAAACGGTTTTGAAGAGATAAAGACGGTCTATCTCCAAATAACTTCGCGCCTAATATAAGAACGTACGGAGAGTGATTACTCAATTTTTCACGAGCAACATTCTTCATTCGAAACGTCATATAAAGAATGTATAGTGGTGGTAATAATAAGATTATAAGCAAGATCCATTTGTTCATAAATAAGTTTGCACTCCCTTTCTTTATATTATATAGAAAAAGATAGGAAGGCAGAAGTACTTTTTATACGATTGATTTATTAGAAACGTTCGTCCCTACTTTACGTTGTGAAAGTACATAATAAATAGCAATTCCTAATGAAAAGATCAATATGCAGCTTAATACGTAAAAAGGAAGCGTTACCCCAGCTTTAGATACACCAGCTGTAAACAGCATTAATAATACAATTCGTATTCCTGTACCAATTAATCGAAATAAGCTGTCTACACGTCCCATTACTTCGTTTGGAATTTCCTCCATCATCAATACATTTCTCGCTACTCTTGTACCCGCATTTCCAATCGCATGAAAAATCGCAAGTCCATATAACAACATTACGGAAGGTTCAATAATCATTACGGTAATTGAAATTACATAAATGAACATCGTCATAACGATTGAAACTTCTGTTTTCACATATTTCATTATGAGTGGAATGCAGATCCCTGCAACAACCGCTCCGACACCGTACATCATGCCCTCTATTGCATAGACAGAGGCATTGGCTTTGAGTATATCCGAAATATAAACTGGTATTAAATAATTTGCCATCATGACACCGATAAACGGCATATAAGTGGCAAGTAAGAACCAAAAGAGCTTAGGATGTTTTTTCATAAAGTGAATTCCTTCGAACAATTGCTTCTTAAATGTTACTTTCTTTTTTACTTCCTTTTTCTTTACGTATGGTATACATAAGAACAGGAAAAATGCTCCTACAAAAGTTAACATATCTACTAACAAAATCCACTTCAAAGACACAATTTCAATTAGGAAGCTCGCGGCTGCTCCTGAAATAACTTGTGTTAACTGTCCTTGTATTTCCATCGCCCCACTTAAACTTTTATAATGTTCAGCTTGAAAAATTTCTTGGTTAAATGCAAAAATTGTAGGATAAAATAACAGATAGTAAAAAGATCCTGCTATATAAATAAGAATATAGTGAATAGAATAATAAGATTGCCCAGCAAATCCCCATATAACCATTATTCCGATTACGGCTATCCCGATTCCTTCGTTACATAACAATAAAGATTTTCTTGAGAAGCGATCAATACTTTGCCCGATAAACGGCGTTAATAAAAACATAATTAGAGTTGAGATGATGGAAATATAGCCAAACGTTGTCTCCCCTCCACTTTCTTTAATTAACAACCACGGAATCGTTATCATTACAATTCCAGAACCAATAGCTGATAGACTATTGGCCCCCAGAATGAAATACAAGCGAGAATCTCTATACAGAGATGGCATATCACTCAACTCCTAGTTGTTTTTTCACCTCTTTATATACGCTCATATATGCTTTTAATTCTTTAACTAAATCATGAATTAATGGTTTTGCATCTTCTCCCAGTTCACCGTCTTGTACATGAAGTCCATCAAGCACAACTTGTTTTGGGATTGCATTTGCATATACCCCTCTAGCAACAGTGCGCATACTGTTTAATGCGTTAATTCCACCTTTACCGCCTCCAGCAATTGCTAATAACGCGACAGGTTTATGAACAAATTCACTGCTACTTAAGTAATCTAACGAATTTTTCAATGCCCCACTCATTGCATTATGATATTCAGGTGTACATAGTACTACCCCATCAGCAGCTTTCACTAACGCCTTTAATTTTTTTACCGCTTCTAATTCACGTTGTGATTCTTCTCCGTTATATAATGGTAACTCTTCTATCGCTAAATCATATAATTCCCCTTCAAATTGATCTGCAATATATTTTGCCACTACGCGAGTTCTTCCGAATTTTCTTGGTGTACCGTTAATAACAACTAGTTTCATCATTATTTCTCCCCTTTGTTTTCAAGTTATATTTATATATTATCAGAAATTTCTATACAAAACACGATATAAAGAGGGAACTAGCTTGATAAAATAGTATGATAGACGAAAAAAGAACTCATACGAAAGTATGAGTTCTTCACAATTACTTTTTCTCCCCTTTAGGACTCAGTATGCCTATACTACCTTTAGCTTCAAAATGGTTATACGCTTTTTCTGCTAATTTGATACGTTCTTCTGGTAAGGCTACATATTTCATTATATTGTCTATTATTTTTTCGTACGAAGTAAATACAATTCCCGGCCACTCTATCTCGTCTTCCGGATTACTATTTTCTGAAATAATAAACTTCTTATTTGCCACTGCATAAGAAACACGAGGTGTCTCAAGAATTCCTGATAAGTAAAAATGAATATTTAAAATAATTTTAGACCTAGCAATTAGCTCATTTCTAGCAATTCCCCAAGCATTATTTTTAAAAACAATATTTAAATTGGGGGCAACTGCTTTTAATTGATCCAAAATAGCTTGCCGCCTCGGATTAAGAGCACCTATAAACAGTATATCAATGTCTTCAGTAATTTCATCTTCAAATGCATCTTTTTTTATTTCTAAAGTTGGTGCATAGTTCATTCCTACATGTTTTATTTCTTTTCCTATTCCTTTTTGTTTTAACCATTCTATATTTTGTTTACTATAATCCCAAATTTCCTTATCTTTTAATAATATTAAATAAAGTGGATGCGCATACGGGCTTCCTTCATATAGCTGTTCTAAATTATAAATAATTGCATTTTTCGGAAGTAAATTTGGATTAAATGCATATGTATGCGCTCCAAATACAATTGTATTTTTTACATTTTCTAGTATTGTTTCTGATATAATTGCTGTATTTCCTTCCTGCTCCAATCGCCATTTCAAAGCTCGTGCAACATCTATAAAACTACCATACGTCTTTGGGCATATAAAAAGACAATAATCATATTCTTTATTCAAATAAGCTTCCATTAACCTTAAATTATTTTTATATAAATCCACATCCGGATATTTAAGTAAAAGCTCATTTGCATGTTTTTTTGCTACTTTATATAATCCAGCATAATAAGCAGCAATGCACCTTCTTAATTCGATTTTTTGTCGATGCTCATCTGGGGCGTCCATGTTTAAAAGAAGGTTTGCGACACAATACGCTTTTAAATGATCACGATCATAATAGTAGTCTAGTAGTGGCATCAATTCTTCATACGTATTTCCATGCACAGATTCACCTAGTTCAAGCGCCCATCGTATTAACTCCATGATTACTCCACTACTCCTTTAACCAAAATTGTATTTAATAAAATTTTGCATTACTTTCTACCATATTTGCTATATGAAACGGTAACTCTTCTTTTTTCGATTCCAAATATTTTTGTGATACTGCACCTAAATGTTTTTTATGTGGTATATAAAAAGCACTGATAGAAATCTCATAGTCAAATAAGTAATCATACACATGATAATCTACAAATAGAAGATCATCTTTTGGAAAAGGAACTTCCTTCCCTTGTAAGGCATACATCAAAGCAATATTATTTTCGGATTTTAATCGATACATTCTTGCAAGTTGGTATAATGGCTCAGCCCTAGTTGGTCGATATTCCCACGCTTTTTGAAAATAAAGAACAGCTAATGCTGTATATTGCTCTTCTTGTTTCTTAGCATTTTCTTTTTCATCCGCTTCTGTTACTTCATATTGTTCATTTGCTGAACGGTTTGCTAATTGTTCATAACAAAATCCTATTCGCAATAACGAATAGAACACCTCTTCAACCCATCCCCCTGCTTCCACTCGTTTTTTATACCATTTAATAGAATCTTCAAATTGACTTAAATGAAAATAAGTTTGGGCTAAATAAAATAAATATCTTATATGCAAATCTGGCGTTGTTTCTGGATCATTTAATCCTTGTAATAACAGCCTCTCATCTCTCTCAAACTTATCAGCTTTACTACCACCATCCCCAGGATCGTTAACGACAAGCGTCTCTAGCCTTGCTACTCTTGCAATGTAGTTCGCATCAACTTTGGAACGATCTATATCCCAATACTCATGAGTAACACCTACTGATTTCCATGGTAAAGAAGCTTTTAAAAGGCGTGTAAGCCAATATTTAATATGAATATCATATTGCAATGTAAGATAATGGTCTTCCGTTAAACTAGTCTTATCAAAATCAGGATCAACTTCTAATATCATATCCGCATCTAATATTAATAAATAATCCGCTTCTGGATATGTTTTTTGTGCCAATGAAACAGCTAAACTTCTGTTATAACCAAAGTTTTGAAATGGTTCATGATGAACTGTTCCAGGGATTTCATTTTCTTTACACCAATTTTCAATAATTTCAGGTGTATTATCAGTTGATCCCGTATCGCAAATAGAAACAAAATCTACAATTGATTTTGTAGCATTTAAACACCTTTCCATAATTCTAGACTCGTTTTTAACAATCATACAAAGACATAACTTCTTTTCTTTCCCCACATTCTTCACTTGCTCATTTCCCATTTAACCACCTCATATTTTATTAACACGCTCTTCTCGTATGTAACACTATTTCATAGCTACACTGATGACATAACCACCCTTTTACTATTTATGAAAACTTCATTTTATTTATTCTTATTTTTATGTTAGGACATCTTTCATGCTTGCCTTTATATTTGATACAATCAGTACAAATATAAAAAGATTGATTGCTATTTTTAAACTATAAAAAAAAGAAACTTGCGCTTATGCACAAGTTTCTTCTCCAAAATTATTCCCTATTTTTTGACTACTTCATGTCCACCGAACTGATTACGAAGAGCTGAAACTACTTTTCCATGGAATGTATCATCTTCTTGAGAACGGTAACGCATAAATAATGACATTGCGATTACCGGTGCTGCCGCTTGAAGTTCAAGTGCCGTTTCAACAGTCCATTTGCCTTCACCTGAAGAGTTCATTACCCCTTTAATACCATCTAGTTTAGGATCATCTGCAAATGCCTTTTCAGTTAAGTCCATTAACCAACCGCGGATAACTGATCCATTTGCCCATACTTTTGCAACATCTTCATAATTGAAATCAAAATCACTTTTATCTAACACTTCAAAGCCTTCAGCGATTGCTTGCATCATACCGTATTCAATACCGTTATGAACCATTTTTAAGAAATGACCACTTCCAACGCGGCCAGCATAGGAATAGCCATTCTCTACTGCTAAATCTTTAAATAAAGGTTCCAATTGATCGTAAATTTCTTTTTCTCCACCAACCATTAAGCAAGCACCGTATCTAGCTCCTTCTACACCGCCTGATGTTCCTATATCTACGTAATGTAAACCAAAGCTTTTCGCTTCTTCCGCACGGCGTAACGTATCTTTATAGAATGAATTTCCACCTTCAATAACGATATCGCCTTCCTCTAATAATGGATATACATCTTTTAATACTGACTCAACAACTTCTCCCGCAGGTACCATTACCCAAATTGTACGAGGAGCTTCTAGTTCAGCAATCATTTCTTTTAATGTATGGCGAGCAGTAATCCCTAAAGCCCCAGCCTTTTCAACAAGCTCTTTATTTACATCGTATACAACTACTTCATGCTTGTCTTCATATAAATGTTCTGCTAATGGGAATCCCATTTTTCCTAATCCAATTAAACCTAGTTTCATATTAATCAATCTCCCATTCTATACAAATATATTTAATAACGAAATTAATCCAAGTGCTACAACAGATAATATGGTCTCCATTGCAGTCCATGTTAATAATGTTTCTTTCACAGTCATTCCAAAATACTCTTTAATCATCCAAAATCCAGAATCATTTACATGTGATAAAATTAATGATCCTGCACCTGTTGCAAGTGCTAGTAGTTCAACATTTACACCTGGTGTACTTGCTGCAATTGGTGCTACAATTCCAGCTGCTGTCATCATAGAAACTGTAGCAGATCCAGTCGCGATTCGGATAAGTGCCGCAATTCCCCAACCTAATAATATCGGTGAAATATGAGATTCTTTCGCCATTTCTGCGATTGTCGTTCCAATTCCAGAATCTAATAATACTTTATTAAACGCACCGCCTGCACCAATAACTAACAGTATGTTCGCAATAGGTCCTAAGCAACTATTTGTAAATTGTAATACTTTATCTTTTGAAAAACCTTTTGCATAACCAAGACTAAAGAAAGAATATATCGTTGCAATTAATAATGCGACGATTGGATCTCCAATAAAGTGTAATACTTGTGCAAGTTGACTTGTTTTGTTTAGCCCTACTTCCGCAATCGACGCACCTAGCATTAGAAATACTGGAAGTAAAATCGTAAACAATGTATTTCCGAAACTAGGAAGTTCCTTCTTCTTATCTCTTTCAATAAATTGTTCCGCTATATCTAACGGTACTTCTTTATGTATATGAGCACCGATCCATTTCCCGTAAAGCGGACCTGAAATAATTGCAGTTGGAAGTCCGACAATTAATGCATATAAAATTGTCTTCCCTACATCTGCTTTAAAAATCCCTACCGCTGCCATCGCTGCTGGATGCGGTGGCACGAGTCCGTGTACAACGGATAGTCCTGCTACTAGCGGAATACCGATTGTAATAAGTGATACCCCAGTTTCTAACGCAATTGTAAATACTAATGGAATTAGTAGTACAAATCCAACTTGGAAAAATACTGGAATTCCTACTAAAAATGCAACGAACATCATTGCCCAGTGAACACGTTTCTTCCCAAAACGACCAATTAATGTGTTAGCAATTCGTTCAGCACCGCCAGATTCGGCCATCATTTTTCCAAGCATCGTTCCTAATGCTAAAACTATCGCTAAAAACCCTAACGTATTACCAAGCCCTAATTTAATAGAATCGATAATCCCTGGATCTTTTGGTGAAGTTCCAATCAATGGCATTCCCATTGCTAACCCTACACCAATTGCTGTTAAAATTAACGCGACAAATGGATGCCATTTTACTACCGTAATAAGTAAAAGTAGTATGACAACTGCCGCTAGTACGATTCCAACTACCATTTCTCCCAATCCCCCTATTGTTTACGTTGGAAAGCAGCTATACAATCAAATTCTTCTTTCAAGCGATTGTAAAGTCGTTCATACATATAAAACATTTCTAAATATATTGCCGTATTTTCTTTATTCGGTACATGGTGATGAACAATTTCAATCCAATCCTTTACCTCTTCAAGAGAATCAATTTTTCCTACAGCATATAAAGCAAGTGCCGCTGCCCCAAGCGCAGATGCTTCATGACTTTCAGGAACAAGCAATTCTTTTCCCATCATATCGGATAACATTTGTCTCCAAAATGCAGATTTCGCAAATCCTCCTGAAACGCGTATTTCAGTAAGTGGCCCTGTACAATCCCTGATTGCGAGTGCAACAGAGTATACGCTCATACAAACACCTTCCATGACTGCTCGTATAAAATGTTCTCGTTTATGCTGAAGGTTTATTCCAAAGAATGTACCACGAGCATTTGCATTCCAGTAAGGTGCACGTTCTCCAGATAGAAACGGTAAAAATAGCAATCCACCCGCTCCAGCTGGTACACTTTCCGCATATTTAATTAATAGATCATACGGATCAATTCCAAGCTTCCTTGCAACTTCTTGTTCTGGGCTACCGAATTCATCACGTAACCATCTCAATAATATTCCCCCGTTATTCGTTGGCCCGCCGATCACCCAGTGCTCGTCTGTTAATGCGTAACAAAACGTTCTTCCTTTTTCATCTGTATTAACACTTGATGAAATTGTTCGAACCGCACCACTGGTTCCAATCGTAATTGCAGCCGATCCAGGCGATATTGCCCCAACGCCTACATTTGCAAGAACACCATCACTTGCACCAATAACAACTGGAGTATCTTCACGAATGCCCATCTTTTGTGCTAATTCAGGTTTCATACCAGATAAAATATATGTAGTTGGCACAGGTGTTGATAATTGTTCTGGTGACATATGTAACATCGTTAAAACATCTTCATCCCAGTTTAATGTTTCTAAATTAAATAACCCAGTAGCTGATGCTATCGAATAATCCACTACGTAACGTGAAAATAATTGGTAAACAACGTATTCTTTAATAGAAATAAATTTATAAGCACTTTTATATAATTCTGGTTCCTCTTCTTTCATCCATAACAATTTAGATAGTGGTGACATCGGATGAATTGGTGTACCAGTACGTCTATAAATTTCATGTCCATTCATATGTTGTAATAATTTTTCTGCTTGTTTCGTGCTCCGATTATCTGCCCAAATGATAGAGTGCGTTAACGGCGCACCATTTTCATCTACTGCAATTAATGCGTGCATTGCTGTACTAATACCGATTGAAGAAATATCTTCTGGTAATACATTACCCCTTTCAATGGCAACGCTTACAGTTTTGTAAACAGCAGCACATATTATATCAGGATCTTGCTCAGCCCATCCGACGTTCGGTTGTATAATTGGATAATCCACTGCATGTGATGCAACGACTTTTCCATTTTCTGTGAACACAACCGTTTTTGTACTTGTGGTACCGATATCAATCCCGATTACTCTCCCCCTTGTTTCCATGCGAATCTTCCCTTCGTTTCTAGCAAAATACGATTTAGTAAACCGTTTACATGAATTAGTATATAAAATATTTTTTCTTTAATCAAGTTTTAAGAAGAAAATTTTTTTCAAACCAAAAAAATAAATCCCCTCATTCCATTTCACTTCCATACTAAATTTAGATTTTCCGTGCGGTAAAGTTGCATTATATTCGTTTCGCAACACATTCTTTTTCTTTCATTAACAACACATATATAGTCCTTCCGTACGTTCTACTCATTTGCTTGAAAAAGGAGTTGTACAGCAACTACCTCCGCAATGGAATTTTTGTGCACTTTTCTCGTTTTTATTGTATTAAGTTCACTCGTCCTTTTATCTTAATAGTCTTAGAGTGCGGATCCTACTATCACTTTATTAACTTGTAAATATATGTTCCATACTATAAAATCTAATAGTATTTATATTTTTCAGAAAAATAAAACAATATTTTAGACTTTATTGTATAATGTTGTAAAAAGATGTCGGAGGGATTTAATGTTACATACAATATCTCAATTCACAATTAAGCTTTCATCAATTCTTTTATCACTGTTACTATTATTAAATTTACCTTATTTATTTATCACTCAACAAGGATTCACCTTTCAACCCATTTATTTTTTTAACCAGATCGTTACTATGTTAAAACAGGTTTTCTCACCCGAATCATTGTTGGTTATAGGGTCAGACCCAAAGTTTGGTCATTTAAAAACAACACCATTATTCCCAACTGTTTTAGAACCTTACCTATATTCATTTACTATATTATTTGTAGCCTTTTTGGTTGCGCTCTTTCTATCATCTAGCATGGCATTTTTTTATTTTTTAGCAAAAGATTATATAAAAAAATGGATAAACCGAATTGTGTTCATATTAGAAGCTGTCCCCGATATGATGATAATGATTTGTTTGCAAATATTTTTCATATGGGTACTTCAGAAATTCGGGGAAGCCCCTTTCACTATTATTTCTTTTAATGAAAATCGAGCTTATTTACTCCCTATTTTATCTTTAGCTGTCTTACCTACATTACAAATGTTTCGGATGATGGTGTTATACATAAAAGAAGAACATGGAAAACATTACGTAGAGGTTGCATATGGAAAAGGCCTTTCATCAAGTTATATACTGTGCATTCATTTATTCAAAAATATATCTATCCACTTTTTCCACCATTTAAAAACGATTTTTGTTTTCTTACTTTCTAACTTATTCATTTTAGAATTTGTTTTTAATATGCAAGGCATTATTCAATTTTTATTTAAGAAGGCGTTTATTTCACCTCCAGCTGCATTTATCATACTTGTTATGATTATTTTACCGTTTTATGCCATTTTTCAAATAATTTCTCTCATGATGATTAGATGGCAAAAGCAATTGAAAGGAGCAGCTTTATGAAATCTATTTGGAAATCAAAACGCTTTTTAATCGGCTTTACTTATTTATTCATACTTGTTTCAGCTAGCTTTATTTATAGCTGGTTCTTTAAAGATAACATCCCAAAACCTCCTCAGTTACTTTACAATGACAATAACGAATTACTTGGAAAGGCCCCCTTTCCGCCATCGTTAATACCGCCTTTTGGATCTGATCGTTTTGGAGAGTCTGTTTTCTTACAAATTATAGAAGGAGCAAAATTCACTATATTATTAGCCGTGGCAATTAGCTTCTTTCGAATTATATTCGGAACATGTATAGGAATTCTCTTAAGTTTATATGCTCCAAAATTCAAGAGATTTTTCCAGGCATGCTCAGAAGTTTTTTACTATATTCCTACTTTATTTATCGCATTTATACTCATCACACCTGTTAATATTGTAATCATATCAAATGCTGATAGATTAGATCCAAATATTTCATTTGCGTTTTATCAAGTACTCGTACTTATTTTCGTCGCTCTGCCTACACTTTCTATATATATATCCTCAGAGGTTGATGAATTTATGAAACAAGATTACATTTTAAGTTCACAATTACTGGGTGCCAGCCGTTTTCATATTATCAAAAAACACTTACGAGTCTTATTACTTGACCGCTTATTTGTGTTATTCATGGAACATATCGTCCAAACACTCATACTCGTTATCCATTTAGCGTTGCTTGACATTGTAATTGGCGGGATACAAATGCGGGAACTCTATGACGGAGTGCTCAAACCTGTTTCTTTATCTAATGATTGGGCAGGCCTTATTGGATTAAATCGTTATGAAATGAATCTTTCATGGTGGATTATTTTTTATACTCTCGTTTCATTCTTTATTACGATTCTATTTATTAAACTTATGACAATCGGGATTCAAGATGCACTAAAAGCAAGAGATTCGCAAACTGTAGCAATTCAATCCGTTCCAGATCAAAAGAAATTTGTTAAACATAAAGATTCTTTTTCATTTGCAAATAAATTAAACCTTTAATCATTTCTCATTAATCGGCATTGATAAAAAAGAAGCTGATCCCTGTTGAATACAGGGATCAGCTTCTTTATGCCGTCTAACTTTTTTACATGTCCTTTGCTAGACTTATGTTTTGTATATTTAAAGTGAATTATTTACAATCACAATTATGCTGTTTAAAATCGATTACCATACGTCCTTGAATTCTACCTTCTTCCATTTCTTCGAATACATTTTGTACTTTATCTAGGGAACAAGTTTGAACAACCGGTACAACTTTTCCTTCTGCACCGAACATAAATGCTTCTTCTAAGTCCTTACGAGTACCGACTAAAGAACCAACTACTTCAATTCCATCTAATACAAGTCGCGGAATGTTTAAATCCATAGTTTCTACTGGTAAACCTACCGCAACGACTTTACCACACGCACGTACTGCGTCAACCGCTGAATTGAATGCTACTTTAGAAACAGCTGTGACTACAGCAGCATAAGCACCACCAAACTCATCTTGAACAATCTTATCAGCAGGACCTTGTGAAATTGGATTGATAGTCATATCAGCGCCAACCTCTTTTGCTAAGGCTAATTTATCGTCATTAATATCTACTGCAATTACCTTTGCACCAAATACGTTTTTAGCATATTGGATAGCTAAGTTACCTAATCCACCACAACCATAGATGACGATAGGTTGACCAGGTTTAATATCTGATACTTTTATTGCTTTATATGTAGTTACGCCCGCACATGTAATTGATGATGCTTGAGCAGGATCTAATCCTTCTGGTACTTTCACCGCATAGTCAGCTGTAACAATACATTGTTCAGCCATACCGCCATCTACTGAATAACCAGCATTTTTAACTTCACGGCAAAATGTTTCTCTACCAGTTACGCAATATTCACAACGTCCACAAGATTGGAACATCCATGCAATACTTACACGATCACCTATCTTTAGTGAAGTAACATCATTAGCAATTTTCGTAACAATACCTACACCCTCATGACCAAGAATACGGCCATCTGTGTTTCCAAAATCATGATTTGCAACGTGTAAATCAGTATGACAAACCCCACAATACTCTACATCTACTAACGCTTCACCTGAGTGTAACGGACGTAATTCCTTTTCAATAACTTCAATGTTTGCTTTACTATTTTTATTAACTACTACTGCTTTCATATGTGATCTCCCCTTTAGTGTTTTAGAATTTTAATGAGTACATCTCAAAACTTCTTTCTTCACTGATTTGGCTAATCATTATGCCAAATTTAAATGTTCAATCATCATTACACGTTCATCATAACATGTAATTTTAAAAGCTTATTGTTAAATATTGAACAATATTTGAATTATTAACCAAATGTTTTCTTACTATATTTGAAGGGAAACTGAAATTTCATCCATGTATAGTTTATTAGAATTCTAAATGAGGAGTATTTAGAGGGTACAAAAATAAAGTTTTTTTAGCAGGAAATTATAATCATCATATTTTCAAAAAAGATTATAACGAGTAAACCTAGATTATATATCATCAAACTATTGACCAATATAAAAAGCCCTTCAACTGAAGGACTTTTTATATTCGTTTCATCGAAATTGTTTCACGTATGCTTTGTAAATTTTGCAATGTTTCTTCTTGGCGTTGTAACGATAATCCAACATATAAAGTATCTAATAAACTTAACTGTGCTAATCTTGATGAACTAGCTTCTGTACGGAATTCCGTCTCGCGTGTAGAAGTATAAAGTGTTATGTCAGCAAGTTGACTTAATGCTGATTTCTGATAGCTCGTAATCGCAATAATGCGAGCTCCCCTTGCTTTTGCTACTTCTAACGCTTCCAGTAACCCTTTATTGCTACCAGAATGAGAAATTGCAATGACCACTGCTTCTTTAGTTAGTAAACCCGCACCCATAATTTGAAAATGTGAATCTGTATGAGCAATACAAGAAATACCAGTTCTCATAAATTTATGATATGCATCCATCGCAATAATACCGGAACCACCATTTCCATAAAACTCAATACGGCTTGTATCTTGCAATACTTTTACAGCTTGCTCTAGTGCTGTATCGTTTAGCAAATGCAATGTATCTTGCAGTCCTGTAATATGCGAATGAAAAACTTTTTTAGCAACAGTTACCATACTATCTTCCGCCGATACTTCTTCATGAATATTTTGCATTGGAGTATGTACAATTTCACGAGCTAATGTAATCTTTAAATCTTGAAACCCTTGAAAACCAAGGTGCTTACATAAGCGGAATATCGTAGCTTCGGAGCTATTCGTAACTTCAGCTAATTCTGTAATAGATTTATGTACAACATCTTGTGGATGTTCCAATATATGTTCAGCAATACTTCGCAATTTCGGTGATAAACCGTTTAACGAAGCCTGAATCTTCCCAAGCCCACTTCTTGTACCTGGCATAGCATATCTTCCCCTTCCATCGTAGCTTTATCCCATATTAACGAGCAATAAGACCCCCACCTCAAAATCCGATGAATGCAAGGGAGTTAGGAGGGAGTCGTGCTACCCATAAAAACCCAATTGATGCGGGCTAATAATCAGTGGGGATGGTCCCTACTGATTAAAGTTTCACTTTATTGTACCTAATTATTGAAAGAAGAAAAACCTTTATTCAAAATCACTATACATTTTTAATTGCTTCTATGTATTCTGTCATAACATATGACTATATTATTCATACTTAATATTACTTCTTCTCATGTTTCACCGCATATAATGCAGCTTGCGTACGATCATCTACTTCCAACTTAGCTAAAACATTTGAAACATGTGTTTTTACAGTTTGTTCTGTAATATGAAGCTCTGCTGCAATTTCCTTATTGCTTCTCCCTTTCGCAATTTCACGAAGTACTTCTTGCTCTCTTTTCGTTAACATAGAAAAAGGGTTTTCTTTTTCTTTTTTAACTGCTGACCGTCCTAAGAGTGCTGGTGTTACTTTCGGGTGAAAATTCGCATTTCCTTCATGTACTGCAATGATAGAAGCTACAAGTTGCTCAGGTTGTACTTCTTTTAATTGATAACCATCTGCTCCAGCTTCTAGTGCTGGTAAAACATAATCTTGCTCTGAAAAACTGCTTAATATAAGTATCTTTATTGTCTCATCATATTGTTTTATCCGTTTTGTTGCTTCAATACCATCCATCTTCGGCATGGATAGATCCATTAATACTACATCTGGTCTTTTTGTTTGGACGAATGTTAATGCCTCTTCACCATTTTCTGCTTCCCCAACAATTTCAAATTCTTCTCTCGTTTTCAAAAAGAATACAAGTCCTCTTCGGACGATATGATGATCCTCAACTAAAAGTAATTTAATCTTCAACCTTCTTCTCTCCTTCAAACCGGCAATTGAATTTCAATTTTCGTACCCTTTTTCAGCTCCGTTTTTATTTGAAATGATCCCCTCATTAACTGAATACGTTCCTTCATACTTTTTAAACCGAGCGCTGTCTCTCTTACGTGATCTTGTATAAATCCTATTCCGTTATCCTCTATGTAAAAATATAGCTGGTTATTTTCTATTTTCAAAAGAATATTTACCTTTTCACATGAAGCATGTTTTTTACAATTATGTATTGCTTCTTGACTAATACGCCATAAAACTTCTTCTATTTCATCCCCAATTGAAACCATTCCATCAATTCGAACTTCCACATGAATCCCTAACAACTTTCCGTAAGTTTTAATTGCTTCTGCTAAACCTTTCTCTAACCCTTCCGGTCTTAATTGCCAAATCAAAAGTGTCATCTCTTGTAATGCTTCCTGTGATAATTCTCCAATATAGCTCAACATCTCTTGCAAGTCTCTATCTTGCGTCATATTTAGAGTACCTTTTGCTGTTAGCATAATAGAAAATAGCAATTGTTTTACTGAATCATGTAAATCACGAGCTAATCGATTTCGTTCTGCTACAACCACGTATTTACGCTCTCTTTCCACTAACTGAATACGCTGTATTGTCGTTCCAATTTGAAATGCAATTGATTCTAATAATGCTAATTCTTCCTCTGAAAAATGTGTTTTTTGAGGAGAGGCGACATTTAATAGACCAAACTTCTCCGATCCAGATCTAAGGGGAATTGTCGCATGATGCGTAACATCTTCGGTATCTCCCCAATTACATTCAATCGCATCCTCTATTCGCTTACATTCAATAATATTTGTCGCTTTTTCCAATCTGCCATTCACAAAACGCTCTACACACCAGCAGTCTCCTTCACACATCGGCTTCTTTTCTTGCCACGTAAGAGCTGGCGGTAAGTTTTGATCTACAAGCATACGGTGCTTTCCACTTTCATCAATAAAAAAGATCCACCCTGTTTGTAAATTCATAACTTGTAACAATGTATGTAACACTTTTTCTAACATGTCCTGTAAGTCTGTTGCTTCATTTAATAATTCAGCAATTGCTTTTAATGCTTCTAAACGATGCATCTCTTTTTCTTCAAAGTTCATTTTCATCACCAACTACCATTATAACATTAAGAAATTTCTAAATTCTACAAATTAAAAAGAACTGAATTCCTTCAGCTCTTTCTTTATATCAATCATTTTATTATTATTTTTCTATCCAATGTTGAAAGCAAAATTCTCGTTAATAAACTGTTCTACTTTAGCTGTCCGATAAAGATTGTCCACCATGGTTATGTAAACTTTCAGTAGTAACGAACATATTGGCTGCTGGCATTTGTACTTGATTCTTATGGAACATAGACATTAATTCAAATCTTACTTGTCTAGAAGTTTCAAAATAATCTTCTGGCTTTATTAAACCTGTCATACAAAATTCATATCCAACGTATTTCAGGTTCGGGTTTAAATCTGTAACACCAACATATTTAAATGGTTCAACAGCTTCATCATCTACTTTATAAAGACTTGGAGCCAATTTTTCATTACAATTCACACAAACCTCTTCTAACAATTCCTTTACTCTTGTAGGATCTTCCTGATAACTTACCGTAATCCGTTCAATTACTCGCATCCAGCCTTTATTAAAATTTTGTATCGTTCTAATCTCTCCATGCGGTATGGTAAGGAGTTTTCCTGACCATTCACGAATTTGCATAAAACGAATACTAATTTCCTCAATCGTTCCTGAGTTTGTTCCGTTAAAAGTAACAAAATCGCCAACACGAAACTCTTTGTCCGCTAATCTCGCAAAGCCTAATATAACATCTTTCAGCATCTGTTGTGCAGCAAAACCGATAACAACCCCCGCTATCCCTGCACCTGCAATGATACTTTTTATATCTACAAATTGGCTAATTAAATATATGATTAGACTGATGATAATGATGTATCTAAAAATAGATCGAATCACACTTTGAATCGTTTGCTCTACCTCTTCATCAAAAAAGCTTGATTTCCTAAAAAACCAATCAATAATACGGTTGATTACAAATGAGATAATGATTAGAACTAAAGCAAATAGTAAAAATCTTAAAAGTAAAAACTCTCTTACATAATTAAAAAATTCTTCAGTATACGTTAATACACTCATCCAACCACTTCCTTAACTAATGAAAATTTCATGCAAAACTAATTTATTTTCATAATTTTTGATTTCCTTAAAACATGTGACACACTCTTCTATAAATATACCCTTTTTCATTATCTAAAGGGAGCTGACCATTAAAATTTTTTTAATGACTTTACTTTAAGATTACACTACTCATCTTAATAAAAGGAAAACATTTACATGACATCGAATAGTTCATTTGAAAATATTTTGACTTGCGGAGGTTAGTAACAATGGGCTATATCGAAGAACTAAGAGAAGTTATTGGATCAAGACCAATCAATCTAGCTGGCGTTGCTGTAGCTGTTTTCAATGAACAAGGACAAATATTACTTCAACAAAGACAAAGTGGTATTTGGGCTGTCCCTGGTGGATTCGTTGAACTTGGTGAATCAACAGAAGAAGCTGGAAGACGAGAAGTGCTTGAAGAAACAGGGATTGAAATAGGAACTTTACAGTTAATAAACGTATTTTCTGGAAAAGAATTTTTTGTAAAATTACCGAACGGACATGAATTTTACCCTATAACAATCGCATATCTTTGCAAAGACATTACAGGCGGTACGTTAAAAGCTGATGGAATTGAATCATTACATGTACAATTTTTTGATTTAAATGAGTTACCTGAAAAAATTAGTCCGTTCATAAAAAACTAATCGAGCAAAACCTCGTCTCAATTTAAACGTAAAAAGAGGCCTTTTTAAAGGCCTCTTTTTTACTTTACTTCTGCATGTAAGCATGACTTAAAATGTCCAAGTGCAAATTCATGTCCTTGCTCATTAAAAGATGCAACCGCCTTTTCATAAACTACAATTTTAAATCCTTTATTATAAGCGTCTACTGCTGTGTGGAGAACACAAATATCAGTACAAACACCAACAAGATGAACCTCTTCTATTCCTCTTTCTCTTAACTTCATCTCTAAGTCTGTTCCTGCAAATGCACTATATCGTGTTTTATCCATATAATATACATTCTCTGCATTTTTATATGTTTCGTACACATCTTGTAATTCACCAAACAAACCTCTTCCATTAGTACCTGCTATATTATGAGGCGGGAATAACTTTGATTCTGGATGATATACATCGTTTTCTTCATGTTTATCAATCGCAAAGACAACGTAATCTCCATTTTCAATATATTGCTTCGTTATATGTACAATTTCCTTCTCAATTTCTTGTCCTGGTTTCCCACATGTTAAAGCACCTTTTTCAGCTACAAAATCATATGTATAATCAATATTAATAAGAGCTCGTTTCATAACTACTCTCTCCCCTTCTTCTGTTTCACAGTAAACAATAGAAAATTTGTTATTACGACACCATATGTTTTATTCGACATATTAAATATAAATCCTACATTTTTCTTACAAAAATTTATCTTAATCTGAGTTTATCATAGAACAGGTACACAATTGTAAAACATACAGCTCCAATTAACAAATCATAAATTTGATAATTGAGCGTAACTTCTATTGTCTCTTGTAAAGTAAACCAAATTATCGACATTATTATAATGAATAAGAAAATACGAATACATCGCTTCAAGCTTTCAATTCCTTTCTCTTATATAATAAAGAATAACAGCTTCCTATTCATACTAGAAAGTGAAACAAAGTATTCTCTATTATATTGTTCAATCCAAACAAAAAAGCACACTACTTTTTGAGTAATGTGCTTTTTATTCTTATTAAGACGCAGGTTTTGTCTCAAATGTTGCTTGATTAAAACTAATAACCTTTCCTTTTGGGTCATTGTTTTCATACTGAACTGCAGTAACCGTATGATTACCTGTCTCAAGCGTCTTGTCTTTTAATTGTACTGTTGTCTGTGTTGTACTAGTGACTTGATGTTTATCTGCATATACTTGATCTACAAATATAAATGTTTCTTTATCGTTTTGAAAATTAGAAAGCTCTAATTCAACTTGCTGAATTAAAGTATCCTTTTTGATAAACACAGCCGGGATATTTCCATTTTCAGAGGTGCCATCTGGAGTAATAACTTTCACTTTGCCTTCTCCGACTGGCACCGCTCCTTCAGGAAATACAACTATATTCTCATTACTTGCGTTTACAACTTTTTCTTCCTGCTTTGATTGTGTATCCCCTTTTTCCTGTGGAGTACCGCAACCAACTAGTAACAATACAGACAATCCAGTGATTATGAATTTTTTCAAAATTCATCCCCCCTGTCATTTCATTATAATTTATTATACAAAAATAACTTTTACATTTTAAGACTACTTTCAACACTTTCATGAACAAATAGAATATTGCTCACGATTAATGTATCATACTTTCCTTAATAGAACATTAATTTTTTTTATGAAATAAATAGTAATTCCCTCTTATCTATCATTTTAGCCCAACAAATTAATTACATACCTGTCCAAAATAAAAAGACATTGTTCATTCAATGTCTTTTTATTTTGGGCTTTAAAAAACAAATGTTGTAATCTCATCTACTTCTTTTCTTGGAAGTTTCTTCGGCTTATCTTTCGGAAAACCAAGTGAAACAACCATGTTTATTTGTTTTTCAGGCTCAATCTGTAAATATTGTCGTAGTTCATCTTGAGCTAACAATACTGGTCCTGTCATCGGACAAGTACCAAGCCCCTTCGCATGTGCAGCCAACATTAAATTTTGTGCTGCTAAACAGCTACTCTTAATTCCTTCTTCTTCCCAAACTGAATCTGGAACAAAAGCAATTGGATCAAATATCTTTTCACGAAACTTTGATTCATATGGCGTTGCCAAACATACGATTAATACTGGCGCCTCCGAGAAAGCTGTTGCATATGGTCCGAAAGAACGTGTAAGTAATTTCCCTGCTTTCTCTTCTCCGTTTTCTGCCGCTTTTGCCGCAAGTTTATGTAATGCATCCCATGTCATTTGTTCAATTTCTTTAATTTTCTCTCGGTTCATAATGACCAAGAACTCCCACGTTTGTGAGTTCGTATCACTTGGTGCATAACGAGCACAATCAATAATTTCTTTTATATCACTAGTGGATACTTCTTGTTCTGTAAACTTTCTAACACTTCGTCTACCGTGAATTACTTCTTTAAAATCTTCATAATTCATACATTAAATCCCCTTTTTACAGCGTTTTCAAAACTTGTCCTATGCTTGAATTATATCATGAAAAAAAGCTGGCGGAATACCAGCTTTTTTCTTCAATATTAATTCGTTACTTTAAACAAACGAATACTTTCTTCATATGCAATTTGAAGTTTCTTTGTAATTAGTCCTCTTTCGCCGGTTCCAAACTGTTCATCACCAATTTGAACGACTGGGAATATTTCAAGTGGTGTCGCTGTAAAGAAGCACTCATCAGCCTCATAAACTTCTTGTAGTGAAAATTCTCGTTCTTCTACTTCAATATGTAACTCTTTCGCTAATGTAATAACGAAGTGACGTGTAATGCCGTGGAGAATGAAATTGTCAGCCGGATGTGTAATCAATTTATTATTTTTCACCATAAAGAAATTTGAATGACACCCTTCAGTTACAATTCCATCTCGTACTAATATCGCTTCTTGATAGCCTTGTTCGTTTATTTTATTTTTAATCATAATATTAGGTAGCAGGTTTAAAGATTTTATATGGCAGAACTTCCAGCGTATATCCTCTTCTACAGTAACTTTTATTCCTCGTTCCATAGCAGCAATTGGTCTTGGAAACGAAACAATATTTGCAAAATATGTTGGTTGCATATTAGACTCATATACATGATTACGTGCTTGAGCACCTCTTGATATTTGTAAATATACATTCCCATCTTCTTGAAATTGATTTTTTTCAATCATTTGATGTAACTCTTCCACTAACTCCTCCTTTGTAAACGGCGGAATTAGTTTTATTTCTTCCATAGAATTAAAGAATCGTTCCAAATGTAAATCTAATAAATGTGGCTTCCCATCATATAGTCTGAATACCTCGTATATACCATCACCAAATTGAAATCCTCTCTCCTCTAATGGAATCATCGGCTGTTCTTCCTTCGTGTTTACAATTCTTCCGTTAAACAAAATCCAATCTTTATGAGTAGCTTTCATTTATTCCCACTCCTTTATTCCATGATTGGTTTAATTGTACAACTTATCCACACCTAAAAGAAGGAATTTTCTGTATTTTTATAAATAAAAAAGTACATCACCTATTTCCAGTGATGTACTCGACCATTCATTTACTTTAGAAAATATTTTTCAATATCATCTAACATAAGGTTTGCAGCTACAATACCACCTGCGGTATTCCAAATCACTTCATCTACTTGGAATACTTTATTATCTTTAGAAGCCTGTAACTGTTTAAATAGTGGATCTTCTGTCCATTCTTTCGCTAACGTGTTTCCTTCATTATTCTTATCCGCATCTTTATCCGATGTGAAATAGAATAAATAATCCCCGTCCATATTTGGAATTTGCTCTTTTGTAATTCCTTTTATCGCAAATTCATCTTTATCTTGTAATGGTGGTCGTTTAAATCCGATATCATTTAATACAACGCCTGAGAATGAATTTTTTTGATAAATACGAACATCACCAGGGACGAAGCGAATAATTGAAACTTTAGAGTTAACTTTATCACCTAATTGTTCTTTTATTCCCGCAATACGCTTTTTATAATCATTAAGAGCATTTTGCCCTTCTTTTTCTTTATTTACAGCTTTAGTATAAAGTGTAAAGTTTTCTTTCCAATCACCGCGTAATGTTTCAGCATATACTGTTGGTGCGATTTCTTTTAACTGCTCGTATATTTTTTCGTGACGCATTTTATTTCCGATAATTAAATCTGGCTGAAGCTTCATTACTGCTTCTAAATTAATGTCACGCTCAGTTCCTACTACTTTCGTATTTTTTAACTCTTTTGCTACATGAGGATACCATTCATCACCAGCTCGTGGTTTTGTCGTTCCAACTGGCGTTACCCCAACAGTTAAAAGTGCCTCAGCACCCTCATTTGTTAAAACAACAACTCTTTTTGGTGTACCACTTACTGTCGTTTCGCCCATTGCATGCTTTACATTATATGAATCTTTTGCCTTTACAGATGTATCTTTATCTTTCTTCTCTTCTTCTTTACCGCACCCTGCGATTACGACCATTAGTAACATAACGCAAAGTATAAGAATATTTTTAGTGCGTGTCATAAGTCCTCCAAGTTGAAATTGATTATCATTTACATTTAAAGACTAATGTATATCTCATACATTGTCAATAGATATATCAGAAAACTTTTTCAATATATATAATTTAGATCTCATTTTTATTCAAAATATTTTTGTACTTATTTGCTACTCACATTTTTCAACCGTAACATGTGAAAAAGAAATGGACTAAGAAAGTAATTGTAATTCCAGTCAATACATAACGTACATAATACATATCAGGTATTACTTTTTTTAGTATGAGCTGTATCATGAACATGAAACTAAGACCTAATACTGTTTTTACTACTTGTATTTTAAAATCATTATTTTCATTCATTTTAATAAAATGATTTTCTAACATGATACCCATCGTAGAACCTGTCAAAACTCCAAGTAATTTAAAATTATCTATTTGGTCTGTTATAAAATACATAATGAGTGAAACTGCCAATACAATTCGCTGTAACAATATAAATTTCCTATCACTTAATTCCCCTGTTACTCTCGTATATAAATAAACAACTATGACACTAATTAAAATGGCACCTATTATATCACTGAGCCAATGGACACGTAAATATAGACGAGAAGTAGCAACCAATATTATAAAAATAATTCCAATGATCCAAATGATTCTCTTTGTGCATATCATCATAAAAGAGCCCCAAAATGTTGTCGCTAACTGGACGTGTGTACTTGGAAAAGAATAACCTGCGGCTGATTTTTCATATAAAGCCTGAATTCCGTCGTATGTATACGGTCGCGGGATTTTCATGAATTCTTTTACCACTAGCCCTATATACCCAGAGAAACAAAGCATAACAATCATATGAAATGCTTTTCTTTTAGAGACGCACCAATATAACATGGAAATAATGACTAAATACAACGTTTCATTTGCAATATTGGATATAAGTTTAAAAAGTATTGTAAGCACACTTCCCTCCAGACTGGTCATCCATTCAAGAAATAAAATATCAAAATTAAACATACAAAAACGATACCTCCCAAAAATTTAATCCTGCTATTTGCAAGCATTTAATATAGAGTAGTTGATTCACATTTCAAATTTACACACCTACTTACGTTACAGATTAAGAATATATATTATCACATACTAATAACAGATAATATGTTGAATCATCTAATCATTTTTATAAATTCTAATAAATTTTTGAGCTTTATATACAAAAACATCTGTATCTTGTTATCCATTTATTTATATTTCATGTCAAATTGCACCTCGTTGTTTTTTGATCTATGGAACTACTATTAAATAAAGCAATATACATATGACTTTCAAAGCCATTACAATTACAAATAAAAAAACCGCCTTATGTAAGGCGGTTTCTATCATTTTGCTTTAACCAATTTAAAATAAATATATACGATTGATAGTGAATATAACGTATGCAAAATAAAAGAAATAAAAGGGCTATTCCAGTGCTACTATACAGCAAACCGAACTTCAAAAAAATATTTAAAAGCGGCGGGAAGTTCGTTATGTTTTGTAATGTAATCAGCATACAAAATAAAAAGAAAAATACAGGGGCATATTGTAATTCATACGGCTTTTTCTTCTTATTCATTCTTTTTCGAATGAACATATGGATTAGCTCTGCTACTAGAAAACACCCTCCAATTAATACAAGACCAGAAGTCATCGTCATATATCCACCTGCCTTATATTTATCTCGCGTAACTACCCATCGTTATATTTTTTTCACATATATTCCATCTTCTTCATTAAAACCAAAGCTCTCTATAAAAGATTTAGCTTGTTCCGTTAATTCCGTTTGTATTACTTTTATCTCTTTCACATTTCTTTCTTTCATCATCGTTTCAAATGTAAAATACGTATTCGTCCCATAACCATAACTTTGATAATCAAAGTGAATAATTAACTGAGATAAAACCGCACTCTCCTCTTGAACACGATAATCTATTACACCAATATATGTATCATCAACTTTCACACAATACTGTACCTGATTCTCACTTAAACTATGTGAGCGAAACATTTCATTAACAACGTTTTCATTTTCTACATTTACTTTTTCAAACGTAATCATATGTTGTCCATCCTTTTACTATTATTGTATCAATAATTCGTTCTATTTATGAAAAAAACCTTAAGATCGTATGCGATCTTAAGGTTTTTCTAATTAAACTAAGCTATACGCACGTTTCGTTTCTTCGTGGAACTTATTCGTATCGTATTTATGCTCAACATAAATTTGATGCCATACCATAAACGCAAGTACAGTCCAAATTTTACGGCTATAATCGCCTTTATCTGCACAATGTGCTTCCAGTAAGTTTAATACATACTGTTTGTCGATTAAATGCTCTGTTTTACTCTCGTTTATAATATTGATAGCCCAATCATGCATTTCGTCTTTTAACCAGTGACGAATTGGTACTGGGAATCCAAGTTTTTTACGATCTAATACGTGATCTGGAACGATTCCGCGTGCTGCTTCACGTAAAATAGCTTTCGTAGTTCCGTTAGCAATCTTAAATTCAGTTGGAATTTTAGATGCAACATCAAATACTTCTTTATCTAAGAACGGTACACGAAGTTCTAATGAGTTTGCCATTGTCATTTTATCAGCTTTTAATAAAATGTCACCGCGTAACCATGTGAACATGTCAATGTACTGCATTTTGCTTACATCATCATAATCTTTAATTTCGTTATACAATGGTTTCGTGATATCCATATAGTTAACACTTTCATTGTAATACTTCATTAATTCAACTTTCTCTTCTTCACGGAAGATTTTCGCGTTTCCGTAGTAACGCTCTTCAATTGGCGTACATCCACGCTCTAGGAAGCTCTTTCCTTTAAAGCCTTCTTTAAGAGCACCACTTAATGCTTTTAGAACGCTCTTACCTGGGCTAGGAATGTAAGAGAACATTTTTAGTGAGTTTGGCTCACGATAAATATTATAACCACCAAATAGCTCGTCTGCACCTTCACCTGAAAGAACAACTGTTACATGCTTACGTGCTTCTTTTGCAACGAAGTACAATGGTACAGCTGCTGGATCTGCTAAAGGATCATCCATATGCCAAATGATTTTTGGGAACTCATCCATAAACTCTTTCGCTGAAATGAATACGTTATGATTTTTAACGCCTAATTTCTCAGCAGTTTCTTTGGCAACATCAACTTCACTGAAACCACGTTGTTCAAAACCAATAGAGAATGTTAAAAGATTTGGATTCATTTCTCTTGCGATAGAAGCGATAATAGATGAATCGATACCACCAGATAAGAATGAACCTACTGGTACATCACTGCGCATATGCACTTTTACTGAATCATATAACACATCACGAATTGCTTGGATATGCTCCTCTTTCGTTGCGCTTGAAGCATTGAAATAAGGTTTCCAGTAGCGATGGATTTCCATCTCTTTACCGATTTCTTTTACGAAATAATGACCAGGCTCGATTTTATTAACATCAATTGTTAATGTTTCTGGCTCTGGACCATATTGGTACGTAAAGTAATGTTGTAGTGACGTTGGATTAACGCCTTTATCTTCCATCACATGCATAATACTTTTCTTCTCAGATGCGAAGAATGTAGTATCACCTTGTTGTGCGACGTATAAAGGTTTAATACCGAAGTGGTCACGTGCACCGAAAAGTTTCTTCTCTTCACGATCCCAAATCATAAATGCAAACATACCACGAAGATAGTCTACACATTTTTCTTTCATATGCGCATACAATGCAATGATAACTTCTGTATCCGATTGTGTTGCAAACGTTGCACCTTTTTCAAGTAACATTTCACGTAATTCTACATAGTTGTAAATTTCACCATTAAAAATAATTACATATCGATCATTTTCATAAGTTAGCGGCTGATGTCCTGCCTCTAAGTCAATGATGCTTAAACGGCGGAAGCCAAATTGTACATGTTCATCACGAAAATATCCTTCGTCATCTGGACCGCGGTGGAAAATCATCGTGTTCATATTTTCAAATTGATGTTTTTCTGTTTCTGAAAACTCTCTAGGGTTTTCACATAAACATCCTACAAAACCACACATACTTCTTACCCTCTTTCAGTTTTCATTCTGTCTATATACTACTATATCAACCCTATTTATACTAGCATAATCAATTGAATATGGCGACCAAAAACTATAAAAAAATCACTCCATTTCACATTTTTAACAATTTTTTATGAAAACATGAAAACTAGGCAATCACCTTTCTCCGCTTTTGTCATATGATATTGCAAATTGATTTCTAGGAGGGAATACCATGAGTGAAGAAAAAAAAGACTCTTCTCGCCCACCGGTTCGAAATTATTTAAAACAAATTGATGATTTCTTCGAGCAAACACCACTTCGCAATGTAATCGCTGATTTAAATCATTTTTTCCAAAAAGGAAACCGTTTATTAACATTCCCTGTAGATTTATATGAAGTTGGTGAAGAACTCGTTGTTACAGCTGAACTACCAGGTATACAAAAAGAACAAATTCAAATTGAAATACAAAGTGAATACTTTAAGGTCTCTGTAAAAGAAGAGATTCTAGAAGAAGCAGAGGAAGAAACATCTCATAACTATTATCGCCGAGAACGTTCTATTTCAGAAGCATCCAGATTAATTAAATTACCGTACTCAATTAATAAAAAAGCAGCGAAAGCTTCGTATCGAAATGGCGTGTTAGAAATTCGTGCACCAAAACTTCCACAACAGCATGACATTTTATCCATAGACTAATGTAAAAAAAAGAAGGGTGCTATGCACCCTTCTTTTTAATCCGCTAATCGCTTCATATCACGTATAATGTCTTCGTACGGCGTATTACTAATACCATTATACTTTTTCATTACTTTTCCATTTTGATCAATTAAATAAAATGATGTACCATGCATAACTTGACCATTCTCAGGTTTATCTACAAGTGATTGGAAATTATCTTTTGCAAACTTTGTAATATCTTCTAACGAATAACCCGTTAATAAATTCCAGTTACTAGTATCCTCTGTGAACTTTTGAATGAAAGCCTTCAAATTCTCCGGCTTATCAAGGTCTGGATCTACACTAAATGAAACAAACTGAACGTCTAATTTCTCTTCTTTTGCCATCTTTTGCAGTTTTGCCATATTAGCAGTCATTGGCGGACAAACTGTTTGACAGTTTGTGAACATAAAATCTGCAACCCAAACTTTCCCTTTTAAATCTTTTGTACCAAATGACTTTCCATCTTGATTTGTAAATTGGAAAGTTTCTAAATCCCAATTCAATGGTTTACGAAGCTTTGAACCTGATTCACTACATCCAGCAAGTACAAAGAGACAAAATACAACCATAAGACCAATTATTTTTTGATAACGCTTCATTTATAAACAAACCTCTTTTCTCTATCCTAAATTTAAATAGGTTATGTTTATCATAACAAAAGTTAACACTATGAGAAAATTGTTTACTACATTTGTTCACGAAATCGTACGAATTTACGTATGTTACTTCTTTATTTCAAGCCAATTACTAGACAAAATTTATTTTTTACTATTATTTCTCTAAATAGAAGTTGCAAACGAATTTAATTGTTACTTTTGTAAATGCATCCCCCTATTTTTTAACAATTCTTTAAACATTCATCCATGTTATACACTGTATTCCTTAACAACATTTCGGTACAATACAATTACAACGATTTTAAATGAGGTGATGTTCATGACAAAACGTTATGAAAATATGGATAATATAAGCACAAAAAAATCAATTCGTTCCTTCCTACGTTGGCGAAAAGAGCGAAAACAAAATAAAAAGGATTTTTCTTTTTTAGTAGAACAATCACCTGTTAAACAAAGTAAATTCCTACAAAACAACTTTGAAAAGACGACTGTAACTTGGATTGGTCATTCAACATTCCTTATCCAAATGAATGGATTAAATATATTAACAGATCCAGTATGGGCTTCAAAATTAAAATTAGTTCCTAGACTTACAGAACCTGGTCTTTCTTTACAAGAACTACCTAAAATTGATATTGTCCTCATTTCGCACGGTCATTATGATCATTTAGATTTTTCAACGCTTCGCCAGCTAAATGATGATGTTTTATACCTAGTACCTATTGGGCTGAAAAAATTATTTACTCGCAAAAAATTTACTAACGTAGAAGAGTATAATTGGTGGGAAAATACAACAATTAGTGCGGTTTCCTTTCACTTTGTCCCTGCCCAGCACTGGACGAGAAGATCCTTATTTGATATGAATACATCTCACTGGGGTGGATGGATTATTAATAATGAAACAACGAAAGAAACCATTTATTTTTGTGGTGACAGTGGCTATTTCCAAGGTTTCAAAGAAATTGGCAAACGCTTTTCAATTGATATTGCCCTCATGCCAATTGGTGCTTATGAACCAGAATGGTTTATGAAAGTATCTCATGTTTCACCTGAAGAGGCAGTGCAAGCTTATTTAGATTTAAACGCTACACACTTTATACCAATGCATTACGGAGCTTTTGCCCTCGCCGATGAAACACCCCGCGAGGCAGTAACAAGGCTTCGAAATAATTGGAATTTACGTATGTTACCGTGGGAACAACTGCATGTACTCTTTTTAGGCCAAACTTTCACTTATAATAGCGTAACAAATGATAAGCAAACAAATGAAAAAATTGAAACATTACAAGTATAACGTAACTACTTATTTTCAATATCCAACATATACTATAGAAAGTCATAAAGTGAAACTTTAATTAGTAGGTGTTTTCTATGAATGAATATTTGCAGACTCGCTATATCATTAGCGGTAGTGCCTGTATAGCCCTTCTTATTTCTTACTTTCTATTCACATAAAAAAGCTACTTGAAATAAGTTTCAAGTAGCTTTTTATTACTCTGCTAAATACATAAATCCGATTGCACCTGGACCTGTATGAGTACTAATAATAGGTGTTGTATAGAAAATTTCTGATTGAGTAAATCCACTCACTTTTTCAACCGCTGCTTTTACACTTTCAGCTAATGGAATTGCTTTTGCATGCGGAATTGCAACAGCTTTTATAGACTTTCCTGCTGTATCTTGTTCAAATATTTTTGTTAGTGTCTTTACAATCTGTCCTTGACTACGAACTTTTGTCACTGGATTGTATGCTCCACCTTCAAGGTTAGCAATTGGTTTGATGTTCAGTAAAGAACCGATAAATGCTTTTCCTTTACCAATACGTCCACCTTTCACTAAGTTCTCCAATGTATCTACAACTACATATAAGCGAGTATTTTTTCTCACTTCATCAATTCGCTTTATAATATCTTCTAGTGAGCGCCCTTCATTTGCCATTTTTGCAGCTTCAATTACTTGATATGCTAAAGCATGTGTAATAAATTGAGAATCAACAACTGTTACTTTTGTATCAGTCATCGTTGCAGCACTATTCGCAGTTGCAACAGTACCACTCATTCCACTTGTCATATGAATGGAAAGTACTTCACTTCCATCTTCACCTAACTTGTCATACATTTCTACAAATGTACCCATTGCCGGCTGTGATGTTTTTGGTAATTCCTCTGATTTGATCATTTCTTCAATAAATTCATCAGGTTGTAAATCAACGCGATCTAAATATGTTTGTCCATTTACAGAGATTGATAATGGTAGCACATGAATGCCATACTTTTCGATTACATCCTGCGTTAAATCTGCAGTTGAATCTGTTACAATTTTAATTTTTTGCATATTATATTCTTCCCTTTCCAATACGCTCTCCTTGTTATTATACTAGCATTCCCTGTGCTTTCAACAATTTCGAACAAATTTCACCAAATTAATTATATTTTTATACCTAAAATGAAAAAGACAGAGTTTACTAACCCTGTCCATACTCTGTATCATGCATTTTTTTCAAGGGTATTTGTTTTATATACATTTAAATAATCATTCCACTTCAAACAATTTTGCAAATATTCACGGAAAGAATACGAAAATCTTGGGTGCTTTTGTTTTTGAATTTTTGCAATAAATAATTGAAGACGAGACTGAATTAGAAACGATAATGGATGCTGTGCCTGTAGGACAGGGATTTCGAATATTTTAATACAATCCCCTGTTGAATGAGTGAAATAAAAACTTTTCGTAATCACAATATCAATCCTCTTTTTCATTGGATTTTTGAACTTCCTCTACTTTACGCTGTAACACGTTGTTTAAAGTGGAGACTTCTATGAATACAAAAGTATCCTTAGTCAATCCCTGTAGTCCTTTTGGTTAGAAGATTTATACTCTATTCATCCTCCGTCCTAAATATCCGATAAGACAGGAATCCCGTTATCCGTATATTGCTTAATAATTTTAGTATAAACTTAGCAAAGCGCAAAGTTTGTCTAAATTTTGGAGATTCTATAATTTTTTTCTTCTATATATTGTATACATTTATGTCTAAAGTATAACAAATATATAAAAAAAGTGCCTTTATAACGAGGCACTTTTCGACTGTATTTCTTCTTCTCTTTTCTTTTTTCGTTTATTAACAATCTTTGATAAAGCGATACTAATTTCATAAATACAAATAAGCGGTACCGCTACTAAACTATGAGATAAAAAATCAGGCGGTGATATACACGATGCAATGATAATCAATGCTACGTAAGCATACCTTCTTATTTTTATTAGAAATTCCGACGTTAACAGCCCAATACTCGTTAAAAACATGACAACTACAGGTAATTCAAAAATTACAGCAAATGGAACTGTTAAATTAAGAACAAAATGAAAATACTTTTCTGTCGTAAACATCGTATTAAACATTTCATTACCTATCGTAGTTAAAAAATGAAATAAAAACGGCATTACAACGAAATATCCAAAGCATAAACCTGCAATAAATAATATAGACAATACCGGTATATACATTACTGTCATCTTTTGTTCATTTGGATGTAAACCCGGTTTTACAAATAACCAAATTTGTATAGCAGCAAAAGGAATTGTACAAACGATAGCAAATACTGTAGCAATCGAGAAAAAAATCCATAATACATCACTTGGACCGAGAACAGTTAATTTCATTGGTAAATCTTTTACTAGCCAAAAATAAATATCCTTCGTAAAAGTAAATCCGATAATTAAAAATAGTACAAAGGATAACACCGTATATATTACTCGTTTGCGAAGCTCAACAAT
Source organism: Bacillus thuringiensis (assembly GCF_022095615.2). NCBI lineage: Bacteria > Bacillati > Bacillota > Bacilli > Caryophanales > Bacillaceae > Bacillus > Bacillus thuringiensis. Next base: position 2,060,968 of record NZ_CP155559.1, on the reverse strand, counting down.
ATGTTCTACTACGCTCATTTCCCGATCTTCCATTTCGTTCACCACACTTTATTTATCCATTTCGAGGAAAATTCATTACATTTTTTCTTTCTTTTCCTTCTCTTGAAATGCATCATCAGTCAATTCTTTCGTTGATTTTTTGAACTCTTTTAACGTTTCCCCTAAAGCCTTTCCGATTTCCGGCAATTTTTTCGGCCCAAACAAAATAAGTACAGCTACTAAAATTAAAATTAATCCTGGAAAGCCAATATTTGAAAACATTTCTCCATCCCCTTTATTAGTAGATTCCTTGTCCTATTATTGCATAATTTTATTTTGTCAAAAAAGTTTGAAAACGTCAACAAATCCATTGCCTTTTGTCAAAAAAATTCAAAAATATAATCAATTATACAAATTTCATTTTCTATTGCCCTTGTGTATGATATGGTAAGGGAAACGACATATTATTTTATGATAGTAGAAAGGATTTGCATTATGACTGAAAAAATGACACGAATGACACATTTTGTGAAAGAAGAAATTGCAAATGCAATTACACATGGTATCGGTGCCATTTTAAGCATCCCTGCCTTAATTATATTAATTATTCATGCCTCTAAGCATGGTACCGCATCTGCTGTAGTTGCATTTACGGTTTATGGTGTAAGCATGTTTTTACTGTACTTGTTTTCGACCTTGTTACATAGCATTCATCATCCAAAAGTAGAAAAATTATTTACTATACTAGATCACTCAGCCATTTATTTATTAATCGCTGGCACATACACTCCTTTTTTACTGATTACGCTTCGTGGACCATTAGGCTGGACGTTACTCGCTATTATATGGACACTAGCACTCGGAGGTATCATCTTCAAAATTTTCTTTGTACGTCGCTTTATTAAGGCATCAACATTATGTTATATCATAATGGGATGGCTCATAATCATCGCTATTAAACCACTTTATGAAAATCTAACTGGACATGGTTTTTCACTACTTTTAGCGGGCGGAATTTTATATTCTGTAGGGGCTATATTCTTTCTTTGGGAAAAATTGCCTTTCAATCATGCCATTTGGCATCTTTTCGTTTTAGGTGGTAGTGCGATGATGTTCTTCTGCGTACTCTTTTACGTCTTACCTACAGCATAAAAAAGGTGTCAGCTTAATATAAGCTGACACCTTTTTTATTACTTATGTAATTGTGATGCGATAACATCCTGTGTATGCTTCGTTAACTCTTTTATATCCATATTGGCATACTCTTCAGGTGTAATCGGCTTCGAAATGGTTACTGTTGCATGAGCTGGCTTCATACGGTTTCCATTCGCTTCAAACATTTTATATGTCCCATCTAATGTTACAGGTAAGATTGCTACACCAGATTTTACTGCAAGGTGAAAACTCCCAGCCTTAAACTCTCCAATTTCGCCACCCTTACTTCTCGTCCCTTCTGGGAAGATTACGATAGAATGCCCGTTCTTTAATAGCTCAATTCCATCTTTAATCGCTTGAAGAGATTGACGACGATCATTACGAACCATAAATACACAATTCATAAGTTCCATCCAAGTTGGTACAACTGGAAACTTCTTAATCTCTGCTTTTGAAACAAATCCAATTGGTTTATTTAAGTAACCTAGTAAAACAGGAATATCCATATTACTCTGATGATTACTTACAACTAGTACTGGCTTATCTTTTGGAACATTTTCAAGTCCTTTTACTTCGACTGTTCCCCCAGCTACACGTACCATTTTCTTACCAAACCAATTTGTCGTTTTGTACACAGCATTATCTTTTTCTTGTGGCGACATCGTATTTACTTGTCTTTTCAGACGCCACATTCTCGGTGTAATCGCAATTACGATTAAAATTAAATAAAAGATTTTAAAAAACGTTTGAATCATACAGAACCCCCACCTATTATCATTCCGACCTTCATTATACTAGACAAACGAAGGAAAAAGAAGAAAAAATGTCCAAACAGCAGGTGCTTGGACATTTTTAAGTATTCTATATTAGAAACGTTTTGCTAATTCACGAGCATTAGCAATTGCTGCTTCTTTAATTTCTGGTGCTTTTTCAGGGTTTGCATTCATACCTTCAACTGCAATATATTCAGTATCATTTACACCAATGAATCCTAATACTGTTTTTAAGTGATTGCGGCCGAAGTCTACAGCTGCATATGCTCCTTCAGAATAAACGCCACCTGTTGCTTGAATGTGAAGTGCTTTTTTGCCTTCTAATAAGCCAACTGGACCATTTTCAGTGTACTTGAATGTTTTACCTGCGATTGCTAAGTTATCTAAGTATGCTTTTACTACTGGTGGATAGCTAAAGTTCCACATTGGAGTTACGAATACATAACGATCCGCATGCATAAATGTTTCTAAGTTTGTGTTCATTGCTGCAACTTTTTGTTGTTGAACTTCAGTTAAAGTTTCAAAGCCTTCACCTGCTGCAAATTTACCCCAAGCAGCAAATACATCTGCATCGATTGCTGGTACTGTAGTGTTGAATAAATCAATTGTTACAACTTCGTCTTGTGGATGTTCGTTTTTATAAGCTTCGATGAAAGCTTCTCCTACTGCCATTCCGAAAGAACCTTCTGCTGAATTTGGATTTGCTGTAATAAATAGTACTTTTGTCATTGTATTCTCTCCCTTTTAAACATTTTATCTTCAATTCGAGATTTATAATTCGAAAGTAAATAACTTACCTTATGTAAGTATAATACAAAAAGTCTTGTTCGATGTCAATAAAAAATAGCTACTTTTTTTTCGTAAGTTAATGATTTATTTTGTTTCTTTAAAATTCAGTATACAGATATTTAGAGATTTTCATACAAAAAGGCTATCTCTACAAATGATAGAGATAGCCTTTTATCCCGCATTAACTGCACGTTAAATCCCGATTGCTTCCATTAACAATCAGTGGATGAACTCCACTGATTAAAGTTTTACTTTATTACATATTATTTTTGAAAAACATGTTTTACTTTTTCAGCTGGAATGTTACTTCCACCTCTACCTTTTACATCTTCAATCATCATTGTAATGACCATATCTGACGAATTCAAATCAAATGCAGCGAACCAGCCTAGTTCTTTTCCTTCGGCTTCTTTAGATACTTTTAATTCCGCTGTACCTGTTTTTCCAGCAAGAGTCATTCCATCAATCTTAGCAATTTTCCCTGTACCATCCGGATCATTAATTACTTTCGTCATAGCAGTCTTTAATATATCCTGATTGCCTTTTGAAATTACATTCTCTTTCCAAACTTTTGGTTGCTTATCTGTTTTAATAATATATGGAGAAGGTATGTTTCCATCATTAACAATTGGTGCATACGTTAATGCTAGATGGAGTGGCGTCATTAACACTTGTCCTTGTCCATAACCTGTATCTGCCATTTGAATATCATTTTTAATACCGTCATTTGCGATTTTAGAAGCTGGGAATCCATATTCAATTGGTAATTTCTCATCGAATCCGAATTTTTTCGCTTCGCTCATAAATTTATCTTTTCCGATTTTCAAAGCTTCTTGTGCGAAATAAATATTATCAGAATATTTCATCGCCTTATCAAAATCAATCGGATTTGCATCTTTTACACGCGTTACATAATAATTACCCCAAGAAGAATCTTTTGTCCATTTCAATCCTTCAATTTTCAACTCTTCTTTTGGATCAATCGTTTTTGTTTCAAGACCAATTGCAGCTGTAATTGGTTTAAATACAGAACCTGGTACTGATAATTGAGTAAAGCGATTTGTCATCGGTTTTTTCGGATCATTATTCCAAGCTTCACGTTGTGCCTTCGATGTCCCTCGCGCAATTATATTAGGATCATATGCTGGACTACTTACAAGCGCAATTGTTTCTCCACTTTTCGGATTAATTGCTGCACTTGAACCAGCTTCTCCCTTCATTTCATTATAAATTTTATCTTGAACAGCACTATCAATCGTTAAAGTTACATTTTCTCCATCAACAGCATCTGTTTTTGCCAAGTTTTTAATTTCTTTTCCTTGTGCATCTTCTAGAAAGACACGTCCACCTTTTTTACCACGTAGCTTTTCCTCTAACACTTGCTCTAAACCAGCTTTACCGACTGGATCATCAGCTTGATAGCCTTTCTTTTGAAGCGTTTTTAAATCTTCAGCATTCACTTTTCCAATATAACCGGTAAGATGTGCTGCTGCTTCTCCTAACGGATATGAACGAACATTTACTGGTTTTGTTGCAACACCTGGTAAATCAATGTACGTATTTTGCGTTGCTCCTTCAGGTAAAATCCCAATTGGTACGAGATATCCTGGTTTTACCCATTTAGCAGCTAATTTTTGATCAATTTCTTCTACAGTCATATTTAACAACTTGGCTACTGTTTCTTTCGTTTGCGGAGCAGCATCGCCTAAATTTTCAGGAACCAATCCGATTTCAGAAGCTTTCCCATTCGTTGCAAGACCTTTTCCATTACGATCGTATATTTCACCACGTTTTGGTTGTGTCGTTTGCATACGTACTTTACTATCTTTCGTCATACCTGGGAATATAAAGTCAGGAGTCCAATCTATTTTCCAAGATTCTTTATCTCCATCTTTTTCTTTCACCATTTTTGCTTCATAACCAAAAGTGATTTTACCACCAACTGTGTCCATGCTTACTTTAAAAGGAACAGGACCTTCATCTTTTTTATCTTCTTTTACTTCCCCTGTTTCTACTTTTAAATCTTTCACTTCAATACCAGAATAAATCTTTTCATATTTCTCAGTGAATTCTTTCTTTGAAATATCTTTTTTTGCCTTTTCTGACAATTGATCATACATATCTGCAAATTTTTGTTTATTCCATGCTTTTGTATATGTATCAAACGCTTCTTGTGGTTTTTCTTCTTTACCGCATCCAACTAACATGAACGTTAAGCAAAGAAAAAGAATCCCCCATATCTTTCTCAATCGATTCTCCTCCTCTTTCTATAGGAATACTTTTGAAAATTTTAGCATTTTTACATGCTAGATTTCATTATAGCACTATTGAATATCATCTATAAACTTATATTAATGAATACAAATAAAAAGATTGATGTGAATACCACATCAATCCTTATTATTATTGTTGCTTCTCATATACATGATAATAGTACGTATACGGATTCTTTTCATCCGTTAAACCTTTTTCAACAAAAACTTCTTTCCAATTTGTCATATCCATTTCTGGGAAGAATGTATCTCCTTCAAATGCATGATGGATTTTTGTTATATATAACTTGTCTACGTAAGGTAAAAAGAGGTCATAAATTTGCGCTCCACCAAAAATAAAAATCTCCTCTTCATTTTTGCATAATTCAAACACTTCTTCTACAGAATGTGCTACTTCACAACCTTCAACATGATACCCTTCATTACGAGTTACAATAATATTACGTCTTCCAGGCAGTGGTCTACCAATCGCTTCGTAGTTCTTTCTGCCCATAATAAGTGAATGGCCCATCGTTGTTTTCTTTACATACTGCAATTCACTTGGTAAACGCCAAGGTAAATTATTATCTTTGCCAATTACTCTATTCTCGTCCATTGCGACCATAAATGAAACAATCATTTTTTCATCTCCTCTACAATTATACTGCAACCGGTGCTTTAATTGCTGGGTGTGGATCATATCCTTCAATCGTTAAATCTTCCATTTCAAAATCAAACACAGATTTCACATCTGGATTTAATGTAAGTTTCGGGAATGGACGTGGTTCACGTGCCAATTGCTTTTCTACTTGTTCAAAATGATTCGTATAAATGTGTGCATCTCCAATTGTATGAACAAATTCTCCCACTTCAAGACCACATTCATGTGCAATTAAATGTGTTAGTAAAGAGTAACTTGCAATGTTAAATGGAATTCCAAGGAATATGTCACCACTTCTTTGATATAACTGACAAGAAAGTTTGCCGTCCGCTACATAAAACTGGAATAGCGTATGACAAGGTGGTAATGCCATACTTGGTACATCTTCAGGATTCCAGGCAGAAACAATTAGGCGACGGGAGTCTGGCGTTTTTTTAATCATTTCAATTACATCTTTTAATTGATCAAGCGTCTCACCAGCCGTCGTTTTCCAGGCACGCCACTGCTTTCCGTATACATCTCCTAAATAACCATATTTATTCGAGAAATCATCATTTTCTAAAACGTTCTTTTTAAACAATTCCATTTGCTCATCGTACTGCACTTTAAATTCCTCATCTTGTTGTGAGCGAAGACCGAAATCAGTCATATCGGGACCAGTATACTCATCGCTTTCTACCCAGCTCTTAAACGCCCATTCATTCCAAATATTATTATTATGCTGCAATAAATAACGAATATTTGTATCACCTTTCATAAACCAAAGCAGTTCACTTGCTACAAGGCGAAACGGCACTCTCTTTGTCGTTAATAAAGGAAAACCTTTACTTAGATCAAAACGCATTTGATATCCAAATACAGATACAGTGCCTGTCCCTGTACGATCTTCTTTCTTCGTACCATGCTCCATTACATGGCGGCATAAATTTAAGTATTCATATTCAGCATGTTTCATATGTAGTAAAACCTTCTTTCAATCTTATATGAAATTTATCATAACATGAAAAACAGTGAATTAAATAATCCTAATGAATAAAAAATATTTCTATATAAACAGAATTCTACTTCAATATATTTTTACAAAATGTAAATTTATAATCGCCTGACCCTAAATCCCTTCCAACGTCATATTCTACTTTCCAATTTGTTTCGTCTATCCGTAATGTAGCGCTTGTATTAGGTGGTACAGAAATATGTAAAAAGGCTTGTTCCTTTTCTACCCGCCACTCAATCTTAATTTCTCCATAAGCTGTCTCACGTTTTACTTTAACCCATTCTATATTCGAATCAAAATGTGGTTGTACATAAAAATGTTTATATGCAGGTTTTGTCTCATCCATTTCTAATCCAATAATATATCGGTATATCCATTCAACAATAGAGCCATATGCGTAATGATTATAAGAATTCATACTATCATTCCAAAGTGTTCCATCCTCTTTCACGCCATCCCAATGTTCCCAAATCGTTGTGGCACCTTTTTTCACTTGGTATAGCCATGATGGATAATCTTCATAAAATAGAAGATTACAAGCAAGGTCATGCCGGTCAAACTTGCTTAATATTAAATTCAAATACGGTGTTCCTATAAAACCTGTTGTTAAATGATTTTTATTTTCTTTTAATAACTCAATTAAGCGATTAAATACTTTCGCCTTCACATCATCTTTCACTAGTTCAAAAAGAAGTACTAATATGTGGGCTGTTTGTGTATTTGAAATTAACCTACCATTTGGTGTAACGAATTCATTTTGAAATGCTTGAACAATATTCCCATGTAACTCTGCATAAAACTTAGCATCTGTATTTTCACCTAAAATTTCAGCAATCCTTCGTAAAAGTGATGTAGAATACGCATAATAAGCTGTCGCAATAAAATGCTTGTCTGTTCCGCCTTCATATACATCTGGTTTCGTATCTAATGCGAGCCAATCCCCTAAATGATAGCCTGTATCCCATAAATACTCGTTCTCACCTTGTGAACGTATGTAATCTATATACTTCTTCATGCTGTCATATTGTTCTTTTAAAATCGATACATCTCCGTAATGTAAATAATGAACCCACGGACATATAATTGCTGCATCGCCCCAACCACCAGAAGTATGTACATCAAAATCCGCTCTTTTCCCAAAAGCATCTGGAATGACTAAAGGCACAGCTCCATTAACATTTTGATCTAATGATAAATCTTGGAGCCACTTTTTAAAGAACAATTGTACATTCATAATTTGCGTAGCTGTCCCAATGAACATTTGTGCATCTCCGGTCCATCCAAGTCGATCATCTCGCTGCGGACAATCTGTTGGCACATCAAAAAAGTTCCCTCTTTGAGACCATTCCACATTATGATGAAGTTGATTGATTAATGGATTAGACGTTTCAAATTCAGTTGCTTTTTCCATATCCGTATGTAATACAATCCCTTCAAAATCTGCTATTTGAGGCGGCTGGGTTAATCCACTTATTTTCACATACCTAAAGCCTTGATATGTAAAGTGAGGTTCAAACGTTTCCTCTTCTTCTCCTTTTGCTATATACACTATTTTTTGTTTTGCCTTTCGGAGATTTCGGGTGTAAAAACTACCGTCTTTATTCAAGATTTCAGCATGATGCAATTCTATCTTTTGGCCAATATAAACATGACGGACTGTAAATTGAACCCAACCTACCATATTTTGCCCCATATCAATGAGCCATTCGTGATTCGGTAGTTTTGAAATAGAAATCGGTTTAATAATTTTCATTTTACGAATCGCTTCGTTTTCTTGCGCAACAATTATTTGTTTGGAATGCTCAATTACTTCAACACCTTCTAGCCCTTGCCCACTTTCTTCTAGCCTAGCGTCGTAAACCTCCCCTTCATAAATTTCTGAATACAAAATTGGGCTTGGAGTTACCTTCCATGCTTCGTCTGTTACAATTTTTTCTTTCGTTCCATCTTCATACGTTATATGCACTTGAGCAATTATCATACGTCTTCTACCGTAATAATTACGTACATGATGCATGGTAAGTGGCCCCTTATACCAGCCATTACCTACCAGAACCGAAATAGTATTGTGCTCACCCTTTAATAAATGCGTTATATCATACGTTTGATACAGTACCCTCTTATCATAACTTGTCCATCCAGGGGTAAAATAACAATCTCCAATACGCTCTCCATTTATAGAAGCCTCGTATAATCCTAAACTTGTGATATATAAACGCGCTTTTTTAACTACTTTTTTAATAGTAAAATTTTTATTAAAGGACATAACTTGCGCTCGTTCTTTTTTCACAGCGATCCAGTTTCCACTCCAATTATCTTGCCCTTGTAACCCAGTCTCCCAAAATGCTACTTCTGACCAAGGTGATTCTTCTCCGTAATTATCCCATACCTTTATCCGGTAAAAATAACGCGTTTCTGCTCTGTATGAAAATGAATTGATTGGTATATGTAAACTTTGATCTGTTTCTACTTTTTGCGAATCAAACATTATAATCTCAAAATCTCTATCCTTCGCAACCTGCAATTGATAAGCAAGTTGTTTTACATTTCGGTTACTCGACTCAAGTATCCAACTCATTTTAACAACTTTTGAATCTATACCAATCGGATTTTTTTTATTATCGCAAAGCAGTTTCTTTATTGTTAGCATACTTCTTCACCATCTTTTCTAAATCTTAATTTAAATTAATTATAATAAAAATAAAATTCTAAATAAATAATAATTTCATTCATTCTTACAAAATTATTAACTTTCCACATTTAAAAAGGTTTTCATTTTCTATTACCGAAAGTATAGTGCGGTAGGGAAAAATTTATAGTTGGAGGTTAGATGTATGTCTAAAATTGAAACGCCTGTTATGAATTCTTTACAAACGACAGTTGAAAAAATGATGAAGGATTTAAATGTTCCTGGAGCTGCTGTGGCTGTTATAAAAGACGGTGAAGTCATTATTTCAGAAGGATTTGGCTATCGAAATCTAGAGACAAAAGACGAGGTTACACCGAGTACTCGATTTGCAATCGGTTCCTCAACGAAAGCTTTTGGCACACTTTCATTAAGTTTGTTAGCACAGCAAAAAAAGTTTAATTGGGATACTCCTGTTCAGTCTTATATACCTAACTTCTCTTTATCTGAACTACTTGCTAGCTCACAAGTTACAGGACGAGATTTAGCTTCTCATCGTACTGGGGTAAGTCGTCATGATGCTCTTTGGTACAGCTCTTCCTTATCTCGAAAAGATCTCGTTGAAAAAATAAAACATTTACCACTTGATGCACCGTTCCGCACAGCATTTCTATATAACAACTTAATGTATGCGACAATTAGCTATATTGTAGAAAACATCACGAATCAAACGTGGGAACAATATGCTACAGAACATATTTTAGAACCTTTAAATATGAGGCATACAAACTTCTCTGTTACAGATTCACAAACTACAAATGATTATGCTTTACCTTACATCGAAAATGACGGTGAAATAAAAGAAGTTCCATTCCGCAACATCGATACGGTTGGCGCTGCTGGTTGTATCAATTCTACAATTGAAGATATGGCAAATTGGGTCCTTCTTCACTTAAAACAAGGAAAGTTTGGAGATCATGAATTAATTTCTCCAGAATTATTACAACAAATGTATACACCACACAATTCAATTCCAGATCAACCAGCTTTATCACTTCCTGAATCGCCATTAAATAGTTATGGGCTTGGTTGGTTTATTAGCGCTTATCGTGGTTATAAAATGATTCATCACGGTGGTAATATCGATGGATTTTCAGCGTTTGTTTCATTTATGCCAAATGAAAATGTAGGTCTTGTCATATTAACGAATGCTGGAGGTACATTACTTCCTATTTATCTAGCAAACCAAATTTACGACGAACTACTCGGATTAGAGTCCATCGACTGGCATAAACGTGCTGTAGAAGATAGTGAAAAAATGAAAGAAATGATGAAAGAAGCAACTGAATCCATTCCAGAACAAATTAAAGGGACTACACCTTCTCATAAATTAGAGGATTATACTGGTACTTTCGAACACCCTGCATACGGAACATTACAAGTATACAAACGAGATGATTCATTATTTGTACAATTTATGGAGATGGACATTCAATTAACGCATCATCATTACGACATCTTCTCTGCAAAAGTTGACTTATTCCGAATGAAAATGAGCTTATTATTCGCTTATGAAATGAGTGTGAGTGGTGAATTTCTATCCCTTCAGTTACATGTGCCAGCTACGCTAAGTACTCAGCCACTTGTTTTTAAGAAAGTTAAATGAATTTTTAATAGAGGGATGATAACACTTCCCTCTATTTTTCATTACAATCTCCATCCAAATAAAGGATAATACGGAAAGGATACAGAATTCTATTATTCAACTAATTAAATTATCAGGAGGAAAAGCCGTGTATACAGGAATTTTCAAAGAAATTGTTTCAATTACTCATCACGATTATTCAGGCTGTATAGATAAGAAAGGATGGGACGATCCTGCTACTTATTTACAAACAGTTGCGAAACTAGAGAAACTCGGAAAACTAACACCAATACAATTTACTGAAATTGTACGTGATTACTTACTAGACTTTAAAGATAATCATATGTTTTTCAAAATTCTCACTAACAATCAACCTCTTAACAGTGTTGGCTTCCAAGTGAAAAGGTACGAAGACCGCCTATATATTACATCCACTTCACAAGAAATAAGAGTGAAAAAAGGGCAGTCTATTCTGGCATTAGATAATATGAAAATTCCTGAGTTATTAATAAAATATAGTAAGTATTTAAATGCGAATACATATGAACGTGAAAAATGGGATTTTGTTTTATTACAATCATCAACTTGTACACTTATAGATGAAGACGGCGTAACCGAAACCATTACTTTACAACAGTATAAACAAAATGAATACACGCCTATTTATTCATTTAAACAGCATAATAAAGACACACTCTTACTTACTTTGACTGATTTTGCAAATACTGAAGCTATTAATAAATTATTAGACTCACACAAAAATGAGCTCAATTCTTTTCCAAACTTAATTATTGATGTGCGTTTGAATCGTGGTGGAAGTGATGATGCATTTTTCAAATTACTTCCTTACTTATTTGAAGACAAAGAGATCTCTCTTTTAGATTCTTCAGATACAATGCAATTGAATCATACAGAACGAAACTTTCATTTACGTATGAAAGACATCGAAATGGAAGATTATGATTCTTTAGACGAACTTTCCAAATTATTCACTGATATATTTATTCAAGATTTAAAAAGGAATTATAAAAAAGGATTCGTTACATTTGATACTTCTGAGTTACCAACAGAACTTCAATCATTAAAAATACACGGAAGCAAATCACCTAATAGAGTAGTTATATTAACAGATGTTACATGTGGAAGTTCTGGTGATTCTTTTGTAGAAGTTGCAAAAAAATCATTGAAAGTAAAAGTAATAGGTCGTCCTACTGCTGGTTTAAATGATTATTCAAATTTAGCGGTAATGGAATGGGCTGATACATTCGCTCTTTACTATCCTACTTCACGGCTTTCCATTATAGATAAAGGCGAAGGAATGTCCGGAATTGGTATACAACCGCATATACATATCCCGTGGACTCCGGAACATATACAAGAAGATATAGATTTAAAATTAGCATTACAACTGCTTCAAAACGAAGAATGGTAAAAAAATAAAGGTAGATGTGAATCACACCTACCTTTTCTATTTCATATCAATCTTTTCTGGTTGAAACCAGGTTGGCTTTAATAACTCAAAGTTTTTATGGTCCTCTAAAACGATAGTAAGACGTTCTAACGTATCATCTAACATATGTGGTGCTGCTCGTAATGACCAGACAACTGATGAGAATACTGTCATGCCAACGTACACCGCATATAATTTCCAGAACTCCTCTGGTATGCTCCCACTAAAGTATCCTTCTATTTGTCCAATTGAATACGGAATACTAATGTCCCTTGCAAACAGTGCAATTTTTACGAAATCATGAAGTGGATCGCCCCAGTCATAGCCATTAAAATCAACAACACCTACATATTTCCCATCTCGCACAATTATATTTTCTAAATGAAAATCATCATGTTGAAATCGATTTGGGCGGTTCTTTAAATATATTTCATTTTCATCTATAAACTTTATGATTTTATCATCATTTTTTATTTTTATTCCACATGTTTTATATGCCTCTACATATTTTTGATGTTTTTTCATTGCTCTTTCATACCATGGTAGAATATCATCAGGAGCTTCATATGTATGCATTTTTGCTAAATCTTTTCCTGCCTCTATACCAATCTCATATTGTTCTTTTGGTGAATACGTAGGCAATAGCTTCTTCGCATCTTCCCCTTCTAAATATGAAAAAATCCCATAACATAAACCTTCTTCTGCCAACAAACCCATTTCAATTGGCTTTTGCGCTTGCACACTACGGTTTTGCATTTCATTTAAAATTTGAAACTCTATTTTCTTTCTTTCATACTCTTTTATATCGCCTGTCCGCAATAAATATTTTTCTTTATTCGCATTCGTAATTACATATTTCTTATCAGGAGAGAAACCTTTAGAAATTTCTTCAATATTTGCTGCATCTTTTATTATTTGTATATTGTTTTGCCATGCTGTAACTGTTTTCATTTTTATTCCCCTTACATTTCTACATTTGGTGTATACGCTACTTCTCTATTAATAGCTTGTTATTTAGGCCCTAACGTTCTTACGATTTCTTCGTCTACTTCTTTAAAGTATATTTCGCTTTCTCCTGTACTATAAGATACTTCCTTTAACTTTCCCCATCCAATTATGGAAAATAAAATATCGTAAAAAGAAATGGATTCCTCTAAATTTGCTACTCAAAATTCAATATGATCAATACCTGCTCGAAGTGTATGCATATTAAGAATACGCCCCTTGCACTACTTGCACAATTTCCATCGGTGTATTGACCATATAATCCGGTGCATCTTTTTTCACTGTTTCAATAACATCATATCCCCAAGATACCCAAATTACATTCACCCCAGCTTTTTTACATGCTGCTACGTCTCGCTGTTCGTCACCAACATATAACATATCTTTCTCTGTTATCTTTTTAGATTTTAAAAACCGTTTTATCATTTTATCTTTCCCGAACAAATTTTTTGAACAATACACTTCTTGAATATTTTCTATATCATTATTGTGTAAAAATGCTCGAATATGCTCTTCCGAGTTCGATGATATGACTGCGATTCCGTAGCCTTTCTTATGTAGTTCATCTAATACATCCTTCATCCCATGGAACAAAATGAGATCTTTTATAGCAGGTTGATACAATTTATAAAACTCCAATGCTAATATAGGTAGTTTATACAGTGGTACATCGAGTTGTTTACATCTCTCCGGCATCGTTAATTTACGTAAATACTCAATTTCTTCTTCTCTTACGGTTTTATATCCATGCTTTTCAGCAAGTTGATTATAAATTGGTACAAATATATTTTGTGAATCTACTAATGTGCCATCAAAGTCAAAAACAATATATTTTTGCATTCCCATTCTCCCTTTGCTTCTTTTTTCTAAACCTATCTTATTCAACAACATAGTTGTCTTACCCTTCTATAAGCATAAAAAAGAACAAGATTTTCTCTTGTTCTTTTTAAGAAAGCCATTTCGGCGGTACATTCGTATTCCAATAAATATTTCCTAGCTCATGGTGTCCTGAGTACCCATCATCAAATCGATGATAGTGGAAATTAAAATAATAACCATCTTGCGGTGGATGATCTCGTCTTACATGAAATCGTAATAAATCATTTCCTGATTTCGTGTCATAAACGTGAAAAATCTTTTCGTTATTTCCACCAGCTGGTCTTTGAGAAATCGCTAATGATTGCAGCGAATCTTCTGGTACATCATTGGCAAGCTCAGCAATTGCCTCTTCAATTTTCGGTAATATTACATCTTTAAACTCATCTTCGATTACTGGACCAATTTTAGTTCCAAACTTTTGCATCGACTGCTTCTCTGCTTCTAGCATTGCATAAGTAATAAAAGTATCGGTGGTTAACCTGTCATTCGTTTCTTCATATGTATAGGACGTACTCTCCAAATTTTGTTGCCCAGCTGTACTCGTAGGCTTGTCCGCAGCTTTGGCATTATCAAGCAATATGGAAGGAGGCGTCACTAAACCAAATGTAAATACGGTAATTAATGCGACTAAGGTTTTTCTAAACCAATTTGGCATCTATGTTCCCTCCCTTTCACTCATTATATTTTATATAACGGTTGTTTCTTCTATTATACAAAATGATTGTAATTTTTGCACTTTACAATTTTGTTAACGTTCACATATTTTTCACTTGAATATGAAATTGTAAGGTTTCATACAATAAAAATACAACAACAATGAGGAGGCAACCAGATGACTTTAGATGTCTTGTATTCCGCCGCAAGTATACTCGTTTTAGTATATTTTATTTATCAATGTGTGACAGATTAGAAAAAGAGCCGTCATTGGCTCTTTTTTAATGGTAAAAATACAATCCACACAATTAATAAAATAAAAACAACGCCGCTGACCACAGCTGCTAATAAATAAAAATGAGAAAATATAACTATTCCATACAAAAGTATTACTGGAAGCAATAAATAGCGATTTGCCTTCCATCTTAACAGTAGTAATTTTCCTTCAGCACAATATAAATGAAGAAACATTTTTTTCGTAAATTCATTCCAATAATCACGTGCATAGCGAGAAATTGCAACTAAAGCAAATACAAGAATAATAGCTGCAATCCACCTTGGACTCATAATAATACTTACAGTGCTTATACATACAATTTGAATATAAAATATTCGCGCACTACTTGTACGGAAAAATTCTTTTAAAAAGGATTCAACAATACGAGAATCAGTTTTCTTCCCTAAAAACTTTTTAGAACGAGGAAACATCCACGGTTTTTTATTCGAACTACTCGGTTTCGACGCATGACCACCAACTTGCATAATCCCACTCGTCCAGCGCATACTTTCTTCTTTCTCTTTCTCAACTTCTTTAAAAAAGCAATTTTTATAGTTTAGTTTTTCTTTTATCAATACGAGAATTAGAAAAGCTGCTAGTCCAATACATAGTATAGAATAGAATGGATTTTTATAAATAAGAAACAGGCTCAATCCAAAAAAGGATAGACTTATAGAAAATATTACATTTTTTATTATCCATAGTAGCCAGCGTTTCCCCACACGTACATGAATAAATCTCGTTAATAACGACATCATAAATCGAAATGCAGTAAAGAATAGCCAAAATAATACGATTTGTACCTTCGTCACTCCAATACTTTTCATCAACACTGGTAACATAGAAACTACTACCACTACATTCGTTATCGCTATTCGAATAAACGTATATGTCATACCATACTGGATTAACTTTTGCATGTGAGCGGGATACGAAATTAAAAATAAACTATCCGCTTGTTCAAAAAATGAACGAACTCCTCTCGAATATGTAATCATATAAAATGCGAATAGACCTAACCCGAAATAAACTGTCTCTCCCATCGATAATTCTTCTATCCATAGCGAGCGATAATAAATCCCCATAAATATAAGTGCTGGAATTATAATATATAGCGCAACTGTCCAGTCAGTTATAGAACGTATGGACTTCCATTTACGTCTCAGTTCATGACGCAATCTTTTATAAAATTGTTGTTTAATCATGCTGTTCACGCCTTACGATTACATCAAAACAGTCTAATAGTGAACTCCCTGGCATTTCCGCTAACGTTTGGATAGATTCTAAATGTCCATCTGCGACTAATGTACCCTGTGAAATGAGTAAAAATCTCTCACAAATTCTTTCAGCTGTATCTAATACGTGCGTACAAAGTAAAATTCCTGCCCCACGTTCTTTCTCTTTATATAAATAACTTAAAAACTCTTTCGTAGCTACTGGATCTAAGCCGATAAAAGGTTCATCAATGATATAAAAATCTGGTTCAGTTAAAAACGCCAAAATGAGCATCGATTTTTGTTTCATTCCTTTTGAAAACTTTGATAAATACTCATGTTTATGTTTATCCATTCGAAACATATGTAATAATTCTTCCGCTTTCCTTTCCCAGCTTCCTATCTCATTCTCACGAGCAGCCATTAATAGTTCAATATGTTCCCAAAGCGTTAAATAATCATAATATGTCGGATGCTCCGGCACATATGCATATGGGTTCTTTTTTTCACCGAATGATATTTCACCATTCATATTTACAAGTAAACCGAGCATCGTTTTAATCGTCGTACTTTTCCCGGCACCATTTGCACCAATAAGAGCAACTAATTCACCTTTTTCAATAGAAAAAGCGATATCATAAATTGTTTTTTCTCCTATTTCATATCCAGCAGAGCAGATATTTACTTCTAACATACATTCCCCTTCTTTCCATTCCCAATACAAACAAGGAAAAGAATAACATATAACTATCTATATATCATTATAAAATATTTATTTTCATAGCAGGAATAAATATTTTTTAACAGAATACTTAATGTTTGATTACATTTTATTGGAGTGGATAATATGTCTTTTCAAATTCGTGAAGCTACGATAGACGATATAGATGCACTTTGTTCTTTAACCACAGAATTAAAAGGTTCCTCTATTTCTTATGAAGATATGAACAACCGGTTGCAATTCGTACAAATGAGTCCTTTTGATTTTTTATATGTTTATGAGGAAGAAGAAACTATATGTGGATTACTTGGGTTTCGTATACGTGAAAATTTAGAAGATGTAACTCGGTATGGAGAAATTTCAATTATTAGCGTTGATTCTACAATACGACGAAAAGGCATTGGACAAGTATTAATGGATTATGCAGAGCAATTAGCAAAGAAGCATAATTGCATTGGCACATGGCTAGTTAGTGGAACAAAAAGAGTAGAAGCTCATCCTTTTTACAAAAAATTAGGATATGAAGTAAATGGTTATCGATTTGTAAAACATTTTTAAACTACTTTTTAATTGAAAGGACTATAAATATGACAAACATTAAAGCAATTTTCATTGATCGTGACGGTACAATTGGCGGCGACACTACTATACATTATCCAGGAGCATTTACATTATTTCCTTTTACAAAAACATCCTTACAAAAACTAAAAGCTAATAATATAAAAATTTTCTCTTTCACAAATCAACCAGGTATTGCGGATGGAATAGCGACTATAGCCGATTTTTCACAAGAATTAAAAGGCTTCGGTTTTGATGATATTTACGTATGTCCTCATAAACATGGTGATGGTTGTGAATGCCGGAAACCAAGTACAGGTATGCTTCTGCAAGCAGCGGAAAAACATGGGCTTGATTTAACACAATGTGCTGTAGTTGGTGATCGCTGGACTGATATCGTTGCAGGAGCAAAAGTAAACGCGACAACGATTTTAGTACGAACAGGCGCTGGATATGATGCTTTACATACACACCGAGACAAATGGGCTCATATTGAACCAAACTACATTGCAGAGAACTTTGAAGATGCCACAAATTGGGTTCTAAAACAACTATAATACAAATTAAAAAAGACGTTTTCACAATGAAAAAGTCTTTTTTAATCTTATATTTTTTTAAAATGTTAATTCATAATGGAAATAACGATTATCTCTCAAATAACCATTTTCAGCATATAATCGCTGTGCTGATAAATTATCAATCTCTGTTTGTAATTTTACACCTTTTGCACCATTTTCTAATGCAAATTCTTTAGCAGCTTCTAATAATTTTTTACCTGTTCCTGCTCCGCGCTTAGTTGCTTGTACAAATAAATCATTTAAAATCCATAATTCTTTCATCGAAATGGAAGAAAATGATGGATATAATTGTGTGAATCCAATATATTCACCGTCTTCAACTGCCACAAAAATAACGGATTCTTTTCTCTCAATTCGATTTCGTAAAAATACTTTTGCTCCTTCTATATCGGAATCTTGTCTATAAAACATACGATAGTTATTAAAAACTGATGCTAGTCCATCTAAATCTGCAATTGTTGCTTCATATATTCTCATTTTACTCCATTCCCCTTCCAATACTGTCTCATTATATCTGTTGCCCATTTAGGCTGTAGAATTGCTTCTTTCGGCATAAACTCTTTCATTATCGGCTTTATATCCAATATAGGTGTGCCATCAATGGCATCTAACCCCTCAACAATAATTGATTTTCCTTCTCTTTTGATTACCTTTACAATTGTTGCTCCTATGCGATTCGGACGATTTTTCCCGCGTTGTGCAAAAATGCCTACTTTAGGATAATCATTATTATTTCTAGGATGTCTAGCAAAATATTGAATTTGTTCATCAGTTACTTTATGAAAATAAAAAATAACTTCAATATGAGAAAAATCTTCAATCCCTTGTATACTTTCCTCTGTATACATTTCAGTTAAAGTAATATAGGATCTTACTTCTCCCCACTCATCATCTTTTATTTCCTTTCTTTCATTATGTACAAATGCGATTGGCTGAACTGAAAACATACGCATTCCCCCTTAAATGTAACCACTTACATTATAAAATATTTTCAGAATGTTTTCCACAAACATGAATTAGGTTACATAATATAATTATATTCTATTTCGTAAAGCGAAATTAACTGCTTCAACTGCATGTATATGAGTTGTGTCAAATATCGGAATGCATACGTCTTCCTGCTTTATTAATAATCCTATTTCTGTACAGCCTAATATAATTCCTTGTGCCCCTTGTTGTACTAACTCTTCTACAACTCTTTTATAATACTCTCTAGATTGAGATGTTATCTTTCCTAAACATAATTCTGTATATATTACTTCATTTATCTTATCTCTAGCTTTTTCTGATGGAACCATTACTTTTATATGATTCTCTTCTATGCGTAATTTATAAAAGTCTTGCTCCATTGTATATTTAGTTCCAAGTAAACCAACCTTTTGAATATCTTTCCTTTTAATTTCTTTCGCAGTTGCATCAGCGATATGTAAGACTGGAATATGAATATTTTCCTTTATTTTCTCAACTACTTTGTGCATTGTATTTGTGCAAATAATTATAAACTCTGCTCCCCCACTCTGTAACGAATATGCTGCATTCCCTAATACTTCTCCTGCTCCATTCCAATCTCCGCTAGACTGGAATCGTTCAATCTCTTCAAAGTCCACACTATAAATCATACATTTTGCTGAATGTAACCCCCCTAATCTCTCTTTTATTTCTTCATTTATGATTCGATAATATTCAGTAGTTGATTCCCAACTCATACCACCAATTAAACCTATTGTTTTCATTAAAACCAACACCTACCTTACACTATTTTTTAAGTGAATCACAACATTTTATTATGTATATTATACACAATAAAACAAGACTTTACGTTTGAAATATAAAGTCTTGTTTTAACTATTTCCAAGGAAATTTTATAAGAATATTCTGAAATTAACCTTCAAATGTTTTTATTGAATCTTCATATTGATAATGAAAACATTCTCGATACAACTGTTTAATTTCATCATATGATGGTACACGTGGATTATTTGCTGGACTTCCACTTTCAATTGCATCTGATGCCATTTTAGAAATAGCTGTTTCAAATTCAATTTCCCCAATTCCGTATTCTTTTAAATTTGGAATACGAAGATCAGAACAAAGTTTTTTGATTTCATCCAGCGTGTAGTCAGCTGCTTCTTCATCAGAATTCGAATATAAATCTTTATTTAAACTACGTCCAATTTTTGCTAATCTTTTCACCGCTCTTTCTTTCGTAAACTCCAACACTGTAGGTAATAGTATTGCATTCGATATACCATGTGGTACATGAAATAACGCTCCTACTGGCCTAGACATTCCATGAACGAGCGTAACAGATGCATTTGAAAATGCTATTCCAGCTTGTAAGGACGCAATCATCATCGCCTCTCTTGCCTCCATATTCTCTCCATCTTCATATGCAATACGTAAATATTTCATAATACTTTCAATAGCGGAAAGAGCAAGTACATCTGTAAGTGATTGTGAAACTTTAGAAATATATGCTTCGACCGCATGACATAATGCATCTATCCCTGTTGCAGCCGTAATATGAGGTGGTACAGAACGTGTTAAAATTGGGTCAATAATTGCTACTTGTGGGGTAAAACTTGGATGCTTCATCATCATTTTTACATCTGTTCGCTTATTCGTAATTACTGCTACACTTGTTACTTCCGATCCAGTACCAGAAGTTGTCGGGATTGCAATTAGTGGTAGCGGATCATTGTCTATTTCCATATCCTTTTGGACATAATCTTCCACTTCTCCACCATTTGTATATAACACGGCAACTGCTTTTGCGGCATCAATACAACTTCCACCACCAATACCGATAATAAAATCACACTTTCCTTCTTTACAAATTGATAACGCTTCTAACACGTGCATATTGGTAGGCTCAGCATTTACTTTATTATATGTAATAACAGTAATACCTTTCGTATTTAATTGTTGTATACACCTCTCAACATATCCTAAATTCTCCATAATTGTATCAGTAACTATAAACGCTCTTTTTCCCAGCTTCTTGGATTGTTCCCCCAATTTTTCAAGCGAATTTCTCCCATATAACACAGACTTCGGCATACGAAACTCAGCAACTTCTTGCAAGTACTCCACCCCTTCTTACCCTAATTAATGTTTTAGTCTATAAAATATCTATTTAATAAATCTATTTAATTCATATCGTACCTAATTTTAATAAATTCCTGTTAAAGTATAGAATGCAATAACCAAAAATACAGCAAGCGTTTTCAATACTGTGATAGCAAATATATCTTTATAAGATTGTTTATGAGTTAATCCAGTTACTGTAAGGATAGTAATAATAGCCCCATTATGTGGTAATGTATCCATTCCTCCCGATGCCATTGACACGATACGATGCATTACTTCTAATGGAATATCAAATTGATTGGCCGCTGCAATAAACTTATCTCCCATTGCACTTAAAACAATTCCCATTCCTCCTGATGCAGAGCCTGTAATACCGGCTAAAATATTCGTCGTTACTGCTCCATTCACTAGAGGATTTGTGAATGTGGCAGAAATACCATCTCTCATAATCGCGAATCCTGGAAGTGCTGCGATGACACCACCGAATCCAAACTCAGCTCCTGTATTCATCGTTGCAAGTAACGCTCCACCAATACTTGTATTCAATCCAGCTTGAAATCCTGTTACTACTCGTTTCCAATATAATAATAACGTTGTTACAATACCTATAATAAGTGCCAATTCTACTGACCAGATTCCAACTACTGCACTTAATTCTACTTTTCCAAATGCTTTCATACCAATTGCAGAAAAATCAAAACCATTCGGATACCATTTCGGTATCATAATAGTAAAAACTTTATTCATTACACCTACTAAAATAAGTGGTATAAAAGCAATCACTTGCTGAACTCTTGTAATTTCAATACCTTTAAGCATTGGCATATCTTTTTGTTCTACTTGCACTTGCAAAGAGGCTGCCATTTCAGTATTCCCATCGTTAAAACCAAAATACCCTTCTCCTGCTGCCTTCGCCTTCTTACGTCTACGCTCTAAATATAGTAAACCTAACGTGAGTACAAAAATTGCCCCTACAATACCAAGTATCGGCGCTGCATAAATGTCCGTTTTAAAAAATGTTGTAGGTATTACATTTTGAATTTGTGGTGATCCAGGTAGCGCATCCATTGTAAACGTGACTGCTCCAAGAACAATTGTTCCAGGGATTAAACGCTTTGGAATATCCGCTTGTCGAAACAACTTAGCTGCGAACGGATATACAGCAAACACTACTACGTACACACTAACACCACTATACGTTAAAATAGCACCCATTAATACAATCGCTAATATCGTACGTTTTTCACCAACTAACTCTATAATTGTCTTTGCAATCGAGTCCGCAATTCCTGACATTTCTACTACTTTCCCAAATATTGCCCCAAGTAAAAATACAGGAAAATATAGTTTAATAAAACCTACCATTTTCTCCATAAAGATATTCGAAAAGAAAGGTAATACAAAACTAGGCTCTGTCAAAAATACCGCAAATAATGCAAATATCGGTGCAAATAAAATAACAGAAAACCCTCTATAAGCTACAAACATTAGTAAACTAAGTGCTAATAATATAATAACTAGCTCCAATTATACCCCTCCTTTAAACGGAAAATTCAAAATTTTACAGATAAACTTCTACTTATCTTTTGATTCTGACATCCCTCCTCTTATTCATACAAATTTTTCATGCTAAAAATGTCTAATTATAAATATTCGATTACATATGAAAAATCCCTTTAAACAAAAACGATTTCATCGTCATACGTTATAAAGGGATTTTTAGTCTCTATATTTACTTCTTTACCAAACTATTATCTACACAAAAATGATGAAGTTCTTTTACATCATTTACTATATGAGTCGCACCAACTTCAGTCAATTCTGTTTTACTACCATAACCATATAAAACGCCAATTGAAGCAATTCCATTATGATTTGCACCTATTATATCGTGCTTTCTATCTCCAATCATAACAATGTTTTCTTTATTAAGTTCTTCATTTGTTTGTAAAATATACGCAATAATTTCTTCTTTTTTTATTCTCGTACCATCTAAATTACTTCCAATGATACCTTCGAAATAATTCATTAGTTGAAAATGCTCTATAACTTGTGCAGCAAATATAGTAGGCTTGGAAGTTGCTATAAATAAACGGTTTCCGGTATCTTTTAATTGTTTCAAAAGATTTGGAATACCCTCGTACACATTATTTTCTAACAATCCACGCTGCTTTAAATATTCCCTGAAATAAAAAACAGCTCGTTCTACTTCTCCTTCATTCATATTGTATCTTTCTACGAATGATTGCTGGATGGGTGGACCAATAAATGAATCTAACTCGCTTACATGCAATTCTTCAATTCCAATCTTTTTTAATGCATACAATTCCTTCTTTCAGATCCGTCAATGTTCCATCTAAATCAAATAGAAATGTTGTATACAAATTTAATCCCCCGCTTCTATTTACTTTACATATTATATAGAAGGCTTTTTCATGCCTACCTTTTACTATACTACCATTATTTATCTTTTCAAAAAATTACTCCTTCTATGTCACATACTTTCAGTTACAAAGTGTAATACATATGATAAAGTAAAAAAGTTACAATTATTTTAATAGAAACTGGTGAATCTAATGTCAATTACGTTAATTGTTATAATGGCTTTCACAATTGTTATTCACGCGGTTGAAACAAGCTCCTATAGTATTCGATTAGCTGGAGTGCGTTTAAAGAGAATTGCTGTTGCTTTGTCTGTCGTAGGCATGGTGTTACTTATTTCAAGAACATCTAACATGCTACAAGCCTTTTTGATCGGTGGGATTGTCGATGAGGCAAAACGAGACGCATCCATTAATTTAGAACATATTATACGGCTCGTTCTATTATCCGCCTCTGTCGGTACATTGATTACGATTATACTATATCCGACTTTAACCAAACTATTTGGATATGTCATTCAAAACTTTGAAACAGACGGTTCTTTCATTCGAATGATGAAAACAAATAACATTCAAAAATTAAAGTACACAAAAAAATATGTACGCTTCCCAAAATTAGAAATGATTCATAGACTACGCATTGGTGGTATTCCAAAACGTATTATGCTTATTAACATGTTTGCTACTGCTATTTATACAGCTGGTGTTCTTTCAGCCCTATATGCTTCTTTTTTACTTCCAGCTTACGCGACAAAAGCTACTACAGCTTCTGGACTTATTAATGGTTTTGCTACTATTTTATTAACAGTGCTACTAGATCCACGTATCGCTCTTTTAACAGAGCGAGCCCTTCAATCAGAAGAAGGTGCTGAAGCAATGAGTAAAATGTATGGCTGGTTAATGATTTCTAGACTTTTCGGTACGTTATTAGCACAACTATTATTCATACCAGGTGCTTACTGGATCACATGGATTATAAAACTAATGAATTAGTCCTCAATTAAAAAGCAGGTGGGATAACAAATGACAATACAAACAGAGCAAGATATAATTCGCTTAATAGAAAACGACGAATGGATGATGAACGTATTAAAAATGGCAAAATCACTAGAGTTACCTGATTGGTGGATTTGCGCCGGATTTGTTCGTTCTAAAATTTGGGATACTTTACATAACTATGAAGCTAGAACAACTATGCCTGATGTTGATGTAATTTATTATAATGGTTTACAAAAAGACGAGATATATGAACAATTATTAGAAACGAAATTAATGAATATTGATGCTACGATCCCTTGGTCGGTAAAGAATCAAGCTCGTATGCATGTAGTGAATAATATGCCACCATATTCTTCTTCTGTTGATGCTATTTCTAAATTTCCTGAAACAGCAACGGCTTTAGGAGTTACACTTGATGAATTAAACAACGTCATATTAACGGCCCCATGCGGTGTTGAAGATGTGCTTTCCTTACAAGTGAGACCAACAGATCATTTTCTTGAAACAAAAGAACGATTACATATGTACAACGCTAGAGTTAATAAAAAGCATTGGCAAAACAAATGGCCTAATATTACAATCACATATCCAGAAATATAGAAAAGGGTGCTTCTCATGTATAGAAGCACCCTTTTCTTCATTTCAAAAAATGCATGACTGTTTCTGCGAATCTATCTGCTTCCTCATAATGAGGTGAATGACCACTCTCTTCAAATACGATATATTTTCCGTTTCGAGCATCTTTATTAAATGTTGCAATTTGTTTCTTACACGTTACTACATCATGTTTTCCTACAATTAATAACATTGGATTTTGTATCTCTTTTATTTTTTGTAATAATGAAGTATGAACTGCTCCTTCTACTTTTAATTTATCAAAATGAATTTTGGAACGATTTGAAAACACTTCCCACTCTTCATCACTATATAAACTCTCGTCTGTCGCATCTTCCTTATAATTGTAAATCTCCATTCTATTTTCTTCTAATTCATTGCTTAGTCTTATATAAGCTTCTAGCAACTCTTCTGAACTCGCATTGCTAGATGAATAAGCGATGGACTCTTCTGCTACTTCTTCTTTTCCATACTTTTTTAATAAATCCCCTGCCTTTTGTAACAAAGCTCTACTTGTTAATGCAAAATCGAAAGTTGGCCCTTCAAATATTATTTTTTCTATTGAACTAGGATATATCGATGCATATAACAACGCTACATATCCACCGAAAGAATGTCCAATTACAGACCACCTCTCAATTTGTAATACTTTTTTTAGTTCCTCACAGTCTTCAATCAAATCATTTAATCCAAAAGCTTCGTCCTCAGTAATTTCTTCTGATCGACAAACACCTCTTTGATCTATCATTATTACATATAAAGAATCTTTTAAACGTTCCGCTTGATGAAATGAAAAATCATAGCAACTTTCTCCTGGTCCACCATGCAAGTATAGGACTGGTTTATTTTTAAGATTTCCATACGTTTCAACGTATAGCTTTTTCCCTCTAATGTTCATGTATTTCCCTGTTCCCATCAAATTCGCCTTTATAATCATCACCTTCTTTTTTACTGAATATTATAACACTTTATATTAAATAATCCCTATTACATTTAAAAAGACGATGATTATTGCAAGTGGCGCTACAAATCGAAGTAAAAACGCCCAACAAGTAAATACTTTCTTTCCATAATTTCCACCTACAAAAAACTCTGCTTCTTGCACCTTCTTTTCCATTTTGAATGAAACGAAAATACTAATAAATAGTGCTCCAAGTGGCATTAATATATTACTAGATAAGAAGTCTACTGCATCAAAAATATTCTTTCCGAAAATCGTAATATCACTCCATATTCCAAATGATAACGCGGATGGTATACCTACTAAGAAAATGCCGAAACCGATTATCCATGATAATTTCGTTCTCTTTTCTTGTTCACCATTTGCTAATGCTGACACTACTGTCTCTAGTAGAGAAAATGCCGATGTTAATGTTGCAAATGTAAATAATGCAAGAAATACTGTTAAGAAAAACCCACCGAATGGAATTTGACTAAATACCGATGGTAATACGATAAATAGTAATCCAGGCCCTTCTGTTGGTTCCATTCCTAATGAAAATACGGCTGGAAAAATAGCAAGACCCGCAAATAATGAAACAAATAAATTTAATCCAACAATTGTTATTGCTGATTTTGGTAAACTTTCTTTTTTATTTAAATAGGAACTATACGTGACCATAATCGAAATCCCGATACTAATTGCAAAGAATGATTGGCCCATTGCAAACAAAATACTTTCTGAAGTAATCTTTGAGAAATCTGGTTGTAAGAAAAACTTCACACCTTTCATTGCATTATCAAGTGTTAGTGAGCGAACTATAAGAGCGATAAATAAAACGAACAATGCTGGCAACATATATTTACTTGCTTTTTCAATTCCGTTTTGTACACCTTTTGATACAACCCAAATCGTAATAAACATAAAAGCGAAATGTCCCATAATCGCCCAAGCGGGATTTCCAATTGTTTCAGTAAATAATGCACCGTAATTTTGTCCCGGTGTAATTAGTTGTCCCGTTACTCCTCTGAATAAATAAATGAATACCCAACCACCTACAACGCTATAAAACGAAAGTAATATAAAACACGTTCCAACGCCAAGTCGTCCAATCCAGTGCCATCCTGTATTCGGCGCGATACTTTTAAATGCTCCAACCGCTTGTTTCTGTGTACTGC
This sequence comes from Bacillus thuringiensis, assembly GCF_022095615.2. Taxonomy (NCBI): domain Bacteria; kingdom Bacillati; phylum Bacillota; class Bacilli; order Caryophanales; family Bacillaceae; genus Bacillus; species Bacillus thuringiensis. The sequence continues at coordinate 2,033,555 of NZ_CP155559.1, read as the reverse complement.
GACCAATCATAAATTCAGCTATAAGTAGCGGTAACCCAATTAATACAGTAAATAATATAAAGATTAAAAAGAATGCTCCTCCCCCGCTTTTCCCAGCGATATAAGGAAACTTCCATATTGCGCCAAGTCCTATTGCCGATCCTGCTGCAGCCATTATAAAACCTAATTTCGAAGTCCATTGCTCCGTCTGTTTCATCTTATTTTCCTCCTAATTAAATCTTTTTATATAAATAATTAAATTTTATAAACTAATCCAAATAAACCCTCCATTTCTATTTCCATAAAATAAAAAAAATGGCTCAACGTCTCTATATAAAGAGACGCTAAGCCATTTACTTAACGCGGTACCACCCTTATTGATTCCATTATGAATCCACCTTAGTAGTAATCGTTTGATTACAAACCTAATATCGAAGGTTAACCGTTAAGATTTACTAAGAATGTAATTCCGTTCCACCTTACTGCTCCTAGGCGAGTTCAGGATGTCATTTGACTATGTCGCACCAACCCATAGCTCTCTGTACAAATACATGACCTTACTACTCCTATTCAACACATTTTAATATTTAGAATATATTTTCTTTTGAAATTAATATGAAGTATATCGGTTATATTTATAACTGTCAAGGGCTATATTAAAATTTGATGAGAAAGTGCTGAATTTTATGAACTAAAAAATCCGTTGTACTATAAAATAGCACAACGGATACATTTCCTTCCCCTATTATTAAGGGATAAGTCTTGTACAGTCCCTTGGAAAAGCACTCGCCTCTCGTACGTTTGTTAATTCTAAAAATTTATATACAACTCGTTCTAACCCAATTCCAAAACCACCATGCGGTGGACAACCATATCGGAAAGTGTTTAAATAAGATTGAAATGTATCTGGATGTAATCCTTTTTCTTTAAAAGAAGCAAGTAACATTTCATAATCATGAATTCGCTGTGCCCCTGATGTTATTTCTAACCCTTTATATAGTAAGTCGAACGAATCAGTAATAGACGGATTCTCATTATTCCACATCGTATACATCGGCCTAGCTTCTTTCGGATAATGTGTAATGAAAACTAACTCACTCTTATATGTTTCCTTCACATATTTGCCTAGTAGCTTTTCACCTTCTGTATCTAAATCCCCAATTGGCGACTCTTTCCGGTATTTATTTTTCAAAATTTCTTGCGCTTCTAACAATGTAATTTTCGGTATTTCTGTAATAACAGGTACTTCTATTTGTAATAGTTGTAGTTCTTTTTCACAGTTTTTTGCTACTTGTTGAAACATATATCGTAAAACATCCGTTTCTAATTGCATCACTTCATAAAAATCATGAATAAATCCAAGTTCTACGTCTAACGATATATATTCATTCAAATGACGGGAAGAATTATGATGTTCCGCTCTGTAAACAGGTGCAACTTCAAAAACACGTTCTAACCCTCCAGCTACCATCATCTGTTTATAAAACTGTGGTGATTGTGCTAAATAGGCTTCTTTTTGAAAGTATGGAAGTTTAAAAACATTTGCTCCCCCTTCTGCCCCTTGTGAAACAATTTTCGGAGTAAATATACGTGTGAAATCGTTCTCTATTAGAAATTCACTAAAGCCCTGAACAAGTGTAGATTTCACTTTAAATATCGCCGCGGTTCTCTCATGTCTTAATGATAATACCCGCTCATTCAGTAGTTGATCTAAGCCAACTTGCAATTTCTTTTTATTTATTTCAAATGGAAGCGGTTCTGCGCCATTTAATATTTTCACTTCATGAGCAAGAACTTCAACCCCTAATTCTGTTTTCGAAGTCTCTACTATTTGACCAACTACTTGCACAACACTTTCCACATCTACTTTAAACCCAGCTAACTCATTTTCTAATACACATTGCATAACTCCTGATCGATCCCTTATTAATAAAAAACTAACATTACCTAGATGACGAATCTTTTTTACCCATCCTTGAAGTAATACAACCTTTCCACTTTGCTCCGTACATTCTTTTGTGAGTGAACGCTTCATTATTTGACCCATTACATTTCCCTCCATTAATTGTATATTTATTTACGTTATTGTTGTTGTCATCGTCATCATCCACGGTCACTCACCTCCCTTCAAAGAATACAAAAATCCGCCCCTATAAATAGGGACGGATTTTTCCGCGGTACCACCCAAATTGTCATAATGACCATCTTAGCCCTGATAACGGTAGGTACCGTTTGCTTTTACTAATTATCACGTTCAAAGCAACACTCACAGGTGTCTTTCCATCATGCGGTATCGCAATCTTCTCAGCAACCGATTGCTCTCTGTAGACCTTTGCATCATGTACTTTTCCTGATCCTCACTTTTTATATTTACAGAGTATTCTATCTCTTTGTTTTGTAAAACGCAAGCCTTTTTAAATATATTTTCATTTTTCATATCCAATTTTGTACAATCTCCTCTAACGCCATTCCACGTGAGCCTTTTAATAATACGATGTCCTTTTTCGTTATAACTTTTAATACTTCCTCTGCTATCTTGGCTTTGTTATTAAATGACTGTATTTTTCCTGTATCATATTTCTTTCTCGCTTCTTCCGCTACAATTTCAGCTAATTCTCCAAAAGTGAATACATATTGAATGCTCTCTTGATTTAGCATTTTACCAATTTCTCTATGATATGTTTCAGCATTCTTCCCTAACTCCAACATATCCCCAATTACTATGATTTTTTTCTTATAAGCATTTAATCTCTGAAACGTTTCAATTGTAGCCTTCATTGAAGAGGGACTAGCATTCCACGCATCATTAATAATTGTAAAACCTGTTTTAGCAGTTAAAAATTGAAAGCGCATATGAGTAATATTTACTTGACGCAATGCTTCCTGTATTTTTTCTGTAGGGACATTATGATATTGACCTATAGCGATCCCGACAATCGTATTTAAAACATTATGTTTTCCATGTAAGGGAACATCGTACTGTATTTTTGAATCATTTAATTTAAAATGAACACCATATTCATCTAATTGCACGTTTGTTGGAAACAAATCGTTTGTATACTTTTCACCAAATGCCTTACAATTTATACTCGATAGATTCTTATTTTTCAAAAGCAATGGTTCATCACCATTATACAAACATAGTCCTTCATCTTTTAAACCATCAATAATTTCTAATTTAGCCTTCGCAATCTCTTCTCTTGATCCAAGCGTTTCTAAGTGTGACTGTCCAATCATTGTAATGATCGCTACATCCGGCTGCGCTATTCGTGATAGATTTCGAATTTGTCCTTTTTCACTCATTCCCATTTCAAGTATTAAAAACTCTGTATCTCGTTTCATTTCTAAAATTGTTAACGGCAAACCGATTTGACTATTTAAATTTCCCTTCGTTTTATGCACTCTATAAGTTGAACTTAAAATGCCTCCTATTATATCTTTAACTGTTGTCTTTCCGTTACTACCTGTAATACCAATTACTTTTACACCTAATTCATTCCGATAAAATTTTGCCAATTGTTGCAAAGCAAACAAAGTGTCATCTACAAATATAATCGGCAGCCCTTTTGGCGGAGTACCATAAGACTTTTTCCATAAGGAAGCGACAGCTCCATTATCCATTGCCTCTTTCACATAATCATGTCCATCTTTCACCCTAATGATTGGAACAAATAAATTTCCTTCTTTAATGCTTTTGGAATCTATACAGACACCATGTATTTCTATATGATGAAACGATTCGTGTAATCCTTCTCCATCTACTATCTCTTCAAGTTTTTTCAAATTCATTTGAATCAAATCATCACCTTTTTCCATTTTATTACATAAATTCATTTTCATTTACGCATATTAATAAAGTGAAACTTTAATCAGTAGGGGTTCATCCCCACTGATTATTAGTTGAACCAATCGGGCTTTTACGGACAGCCCCCCACCTAACTTCTTTGCTTTCCCTGAATTTTGAGATGGAGGGTCTGACTGTCCGGTAAATAGCGGGATAAAAATTTCATAGCGAGGTGTTTATATGAAAAAAGCGATTAGTTTCTTTCTTCTTTTGTTATGTCTAATTGTAGTGAATGAAACGTACGCCTACTCACCAAAAGCTTTACCAATCTCCCAAAACTCTGATCAATGGCAAGTGAATATTGATGAACCAAAAAAAATAAGAAAAAAGACGCTTCAAGCTAAAAAAGATGAATTTCAAACATATCAATTTTCAGTAAAAAATGTTGGAAACAGTGAAGTATATAACGTGCAAGTCGAAGTATTCCGCAACGAGCCAAAAACAAAAACGAAATATGAACTCTTTTCCCTAAAGGAAAGTCGTTTAGCGAGTGGAAAAACTGGATTTAGACATGCTAATTTTCCAGTTGCTACAAAAGCAGATGTAGTTGATGTAATCATTACTTGGCAAGAACACCCTTTCCGCTCTATGAGAAACGGTCAAAAAGTTGAGTCTAGAAAATTTAAAGAGCATTTTGTTTTTAAAGATGAAAAAAATAACTAGAATACGGATGAATTTACATTAGCATTCATATAGCTTACTTTACCAGTACCAGTTCTTAAGCAAATTAAAAAGTCGTGGCTTATAAACGCCACGACTTTTTATATTAATTCGTACTAATTCCTCTCGCTGCCCAAATACGATCGATATCAGCAGCATGTTGTCCGCCATATAAAAGAGCATCCGCTTGCTTAATCGCTTTTGCTCCATCATTGAATTTAGAGTTTGGTGTTAATGACCAGTGTGATTGTAAAATAATTTTCGTTGCAACATCACGTCCAAAAGCTTGTGCCATCTCATATTGACCTTGAGCCCAAATTTCACCATCATCATGTACCTCATTTGTAACATCTTTCGGATACACTTTATTCGTATCTAAACGGCGTAAGCACGTTGGATCTGAACTAGAATAAGCAGTCGCATCCCATTCTCCAACACATGCTTTTCCGTATCCTGTAGTTGATACTGCATCTTCATACGTAGCACCTAAGAAATCACCAAATCCTTCTCCCATCGCTCCGCCTTCTGCTGAACTACCAAAGCCAGGAACTTGGTTATCTTGAATTGAATGTCCGTATTCATGTGCGATAATACCAGCATCTTCTGCATCATCTACTCCGCCAGTACCAAAAGTTAAAGCTTTCGTTGTCGGAGAATAAAATGAGTTGTCATCTGTCGTTCCATTCACATTCACTTTAATAGAGCGATTATTAATATTTTTAAAACCTAACCCTTGAATGTAACGCTGTAATGTATCGATATGATAATAGGACATAACATCTTCAAAGCTATCATATGCACGTGTATAGTTAAATTGTAAATTTGTAGATTTTGTTTTTGCCTTTGAAGAAATCGTTACATACTCTCCAATTAAAAATCCTGTTCCATCTAAGCCTTTTAACGTAACAGTCTTCAATTGGTTCGTTAGCGCAGTTGAATCTGCATCATTATTATCTTTTAAACCTACTTTACTACCGCTAGATACGACTGGGTTAGGTAAAAATACTTTTCCTGACCCTTCAGCTTTTCGGTTTATATCAACCTTTTTAATTAACTTTCCATTTTCTGCATCAATAAATGTTTCCCATGCACCAAATGGATTATTAGAATGGACTACCACTTTATATACTGGACGAGCAATTCCCTCTTCAACAATATATCCGAATTCTTTCTCTGTAGGAGCCCATAAGTTTTGTTCACTTGCTTCTCCAACATACGCCATTGATTTTTGTATTGCATCCTTTTCACTAATTTTTGTCGTTACTTCCTTCACACCTTTGACGGATTGATAATCAGAAACAGCAAGTACTCCCTTTCCCTCTCCGTTAAGAGTAACTGTAATTTGTTTGGAAAATACAGGTGCACCATTCACAACTTGTTGGAACCTAACATATGAAGCTACTGACGTTTCTGTTGTAGAAATATATTGTAAGTCTGAAAGGTCTGCTTTTAATCCATACTGCACAGCATTTTCTTTTAAATATTCAGTTGCTTTCTTCTGTGGCGAATAAGCTTCTAGCTTTACTTGCTGTTGTTTTTCCAATGCCGAAACCGTAGAAATCGTCCCCATAACTAACGGCACAGTCATCGCCATTGCCACCATTTTTTTATTAAACATAGAACCACTCCCCCTAATAAAGTAGCCCAACCTTATCCCATTACCACTAGGCAAGTATTCCCCACAAAATGGGGGGGATAAAAATTGAATCTACGAGTAATTCTCTATAAACAATTCTATTACCTTTCCATTTAGGGTAAGTGAAATTTTCTCAATATTTATGTGTAAAGTGAAAACAATACTTTAGAAAGAAATTTCTAAATCCATTCCTTCCCCCTGAAACTTTTCATATTACGGTCTAAAGAAACAAACTATTTTTTTACCTAACGGTAGGTTGAAAAAATCATTTATAAATGATACGATTTAAATAACCTTTTTTAGGAGGATCTATATGAGTAAAAGTGAAGAAACACTCTCTTCAATAATGGAAGCAAGTTATCGCCTTTTTGCTACGTACGGTATTGCTAAAACAACTTATACGATGATTGGTGAGGAGGTTGGTATCGCAAAACCATCTATATATTACTACTTTAAGTCTAAAGATGCTTTAATTGAATGTATGTTTACTGAATTATGTAACGCTATACAGTTCTCTTCGTATTTCCATACAGAAGAGTTTACAAAATCAAATTTTATTGAAAAATGTATTGCAATTGGCCTTAAAATAATTGATGAACAGCGAAACGACCCTTATTTTGATCTTGTGTTGCAAGAATTTGTATTACTATCTTCCAGAAACAATATGTACAAAGATCGATTACTAACTGTGCAAACAGAATATTTACATGGATTTGAAGTACTCCTTACAAAAGCAAATGAACTTCAATTAATTGAAAATAAAAATCTAGTTTCAAAAGCTCATATGTTAGCATTAGTGCTTGATAATATCGGAAATTTTATGATGATTGACGCAAAGATAGATTATAAACAAATTTGGATTGAAGCTGTAAATAGCATTTTTGAAAGAAGGGATTGAAGTGAATACAAATAAGCGCATTATCGGCTTAGATTTTGCTAGAGCTTTGGCGATGTTTGGTATGCTACTTGTCAATTTCATGGTGATAACAGGTGCAGAAGGAAATGGTCCCCCTTTTTTAATAACCTTCATGTCAATATTTGAAGGTAGAGCTTCTGCTTTGTTTGTCATACTTGCAGGCATCGGTATAACTTTAATGACTAGGTCAGCCGTTGCTAGCAATGAACAAATAAACATTTCTAGTAGTCGAAAGACCATATGGAAACGATCACTATTCTTATTTATTTTAGGATTACTACTATATGTAATGGAGTGGACTGGGGATATATTACACTACTACGGTGTTTACCTTTTCGTCGCTGCATTCCTTATTACAGTACGCAAAAAAGTATTACTATTGCTATCTATTATTATCCTACTCATCGCACAATCTCTTCAGCTTACTTTTAATACTTTCGAGGGCTGGGGAGGTCCAACTCCATTTATAAACTATGTAGACTTCTGGACAATAAAGGGTTTTCTTCGCAATTTATTCTTTAATGGATATCACCCAATTTTTCCTTGGTTCTCGTTCTTCTTAATCGGTATGTTAATTGGCAGGTTAGATCTTCATAATAAGAAAATTAGAGAAAGATTACTCTTACTCGGTATTACAATCACAATATTGACAGAACTTTTATCAAAAGGACTTACACACTTTTTTATTCCATACATCGGCAAAGAGGCCGCCACATTTTTATTTAATACAGGACCCATCTTACCAAACATATTATATATTTTATCTGCTACAGGATCCGCTATTGCTATATTAATCATTTGCCTCAATATCGCTGAAAAATATACAAATAATTTTTTTGTCACCTCCATTGTACAAACAGGACAATTAACATTAACTCATTATGTCAGTCATGTATTTATCGGTATTGGGACATTAATTCTATTAAATAGAATGGAACATCAATCACTACTATTCGTTTTATTATTTGCTACTGCATTTTTCATTTTCAGCATTTTAATTAGTGTGTTATGGAGAAAGAAATTTTCTAGAGGCCCTATCGAATGGATTATGAGGAAATTAGCCGGATAAAGTTCCATCATACAAAAAAGGAAGTTGGAATCATTCCAACTTCCTTTTTCTTTAATGAGCCGCACTTAATTTAATTCGAACTTTCTCTTCACCTAAAGATAGTTCATCGTCTTCATTCGTTAAGTGATCAAATGTAAATTGCTTAACGAGTAAATTTTCTTCCAATAAATCTTTATGGTTCGTTAATGTTCGTTGTAGTTCTTCCTCTGTATCAAGAATAACATCTACTCGTAAATTAACCGGTAAATTTAACTGTTTACGATATTCTTGAACTGCTCGAATGAATTCACGCGCTACTCCTTCTTGTAACAATTCTTCCGTTACATTCGTATCTAACATAACTGTATATTGTCCGTTAGTCGTATTAGAAAATCCTGATTTCGCGACTTTCTCGACTACTACATCTTCAGCTGTTACAACTACTTCTTCTCCTGGTGCAGCTTCGTAAACTACTCTTTCTGTAGATACAAAGTGCTCTACTTCTTCTTTTGATAATTGTTTTAGCCATGTATTTACTGCGTTCACATTTTTACCAAACTTCGGCCCAGCTGTTTTAAAGTTCAGCTTTAATTGATAGGACGTATATTTCGTTTCATCGAGTTCAACATGGAACGCTTTGACATTTAGTTCATCCATGACGATATCACGATACGATTCCCAATCCATATCATTCTCATTATGTGCTAGTAATACAAGTTCCGCTAATGGCTGTTTTACTTTTAAAGAATGCTGATTACGATTACTTCTTCCAAGTTCAACAACTTGTAAAACTGCATCCATTTCTGCTTCTAATTTCGGCTGAAGTAGTGATTCATTCACAACTGGATAATCCCCTAAATGAACGCTACTTCCAGTTAAATTTAAATGAATATCTTCAGCGACAAACGGTGTAAATGGTGCGATTAATTTACTAATTGTCACAAGCACTTCATGAAGTGTCTCATACGCAGCTGCTTTTTCGGCATTCATACCAGATTCCCAGAAACGATTACGTGATCGTCTTACGTACCAGTTACTTACTTCATCTACAAGTGCCGCGATTTCACGAGCTGCATTCGTAAATTGATAATCATCAAGTGCTGTTCTCACTTTTTTCGTTGTGCTATGCAATCTTGATAATACCCATTCATCTAATTTCGTCCGCTTTACATCATACGTTTCTTTCGGATTATACTCATCTAAATTTGCATATAAAACGTAGAAGCTATACACATTGACTAATGTATCCACAAATTTAGATTTTGCTTCTAGTACTGTTCTTTCAGAAAAACGCTTCGCATTCCACGGAGCACTATCAACGAGTAGCGCCCATCTTAAAGCATCTGCACCAAACTGATTGACTAAATCAACTGGATCTAGTGCATTCCCTTTACTCTTAGACATTTTCTGTCCTTCTTCATCTAATACATGCCCAAGTGATAGAACGCGTTTATACGGTACTTTTCCTGTGTATAGTGCTGATACTGCTAATAAACTATAAAACCATCCGCGTGTTTGATCAATGCCTTCTGCAATTACATCTGCTGGAAACTGTTCTTCAAATAACTCTTTATTTTCAAATGGATAATGATATTGTGCAAATGGCATGGAACCACTATCAAACCAAACATCAATTACTTCTGGTGTACGATTCATTGTACTTCCGCATTTTTCGCAGCATACTTGCACTTCATCTACATATGGCTTATGCAATTCTAAATCTTCCGGTGTTTCTTTCGTACTGTGCTTTCTTAAATCAGCAATGCTTTTCGGTGCGAATTGATGATCGCAACTTTCACATTCCCATACGTTTAATGGTGTTCCCCAATATCTATTTCGGCTAATATTCCAGTCCACCATATTTTCTAAAAACTTACCAAAGCGTCCATGTTTCATATGATCTGGATACCAAGTAACAGAATCGTTATTTTGTAAAAATGTATCTTTAATTGCAGTTGTTCGGATTAACCAACTCTCTCCTGCATAATAAAGAAGTGGTGAATCACAACGCCAGCAATGTGGGTAGCTATGTTCATACTTTTCTTTATGATATAGTAAGCCTTCCTTCGCTAAATAACGAACGATATCCACGTCACAATCTTTTACAAATTTCCCTTTCAAAAATGGTACTGCTTCTGTATACTCACCTTTCTCATCTACAACATGTAAGAATGACAATCCTGCACTTTGAACGACTCTATAATCGTCCTCCCCATATGCTGGAGCGATATGAACGAGTCCTGTACCACTATCTGCCGTGACAAAATCTGCTGCGATAACGTGGTAGCCATTTGTAACTTCTTTCATTAGAAATGGCGGCACATAAGATGTGTTTACTAATTCTTCACCTTTATGGACAGATAGTACTTCATAGTTTTCTTTTAATACATCTTGTACACGTTCTTTCGCAACAATGTATACATGACCTTCTTGTTTCGCTTTCACGTATTCCATATTTGGATGTACAGCGAGCGCAACATTTGCTGGAAGTGTCCAAGGTGTCGTTGTCCAACCTAGGAAATACTCATTTTCACTATCTTTCACTTTAAACTTAACTGTTGCACTTAAATCTTTTACTGTTTTATACCCTTGTGCAACCTCATGTGAACTTAGTGAAGTTTGACAACTTGGGCAATATGGTGAAACTCTATGTCCCTTATACAATAAGCCTTTTTCATGAATCGTTCCTAAAATATGCCATACACTTTCAATATATGGATTCTCTAACGTAACGTATGGATCATCCATATCTACCCAATAACCGATGCTTTCAGTGAATTCACGCCACTGCTTCTCATATGTGAATACACTCTCTTTACACTTCTGAATAAATGGCTCAATTCCATACTCTTCGATTTCATGTTTACCAGAAATACCGAGTTGCTTCTCAACACCTAATTCTACAGGTAAACCGTGTGTATCCCATCCCGCTTTTCTTAACACTTTATAACCAGCCATCGTTTTATATCTTGCTACTACATCTTTAATTGTCCGTCCAAGTGCATGACCTACATGCGGTAATCCATTCGCCGTTGGTGGTCCTTCATAAAACACAAAAGATTGTGCGCCTTCTCGATTCTGAATTGATTGCTCGAAAATACTTTGCTCGTTCCACTGCTTACGAATACGTGTTTCTCTCCCTACAGCTGACTCTTTTACATCTACTTTCTTCATCTACAATCACTCCTTTGAATGTTTTAAAGCACACAAAAAACCCGTCCCTATAAAGTAGGGACGGGTTTACCCGCGTTACCACCCTAATTCTATTAGCTCTTAACTAATAGCACTTAGCAACGTACTGTCATACGTGTTCTTTGTAACGGTAGACATCCGTCCGGGCTTACTTATTTTCAGCCTCGGCTCCTCGGAGATGATTTTCAAATAACGTCTGAACACCGGCTTTCAGCAACATACCGGCTCTCTGGGGAACAGTACACTATTTTACTCTTTCTCGTCTTCAGATTTGTATACTTTGTTAAAAGCTATTTTATGCCATTAGGCAATGAATTGTCAACTAATTCAAAATATATTTTTATTTATGCCCTTTTTCGCGATTGTTATACAATTACTTTTCAAATTCTCGTATTCCAGCTAAATCTTCATCTTCTTCAATAAGCTCAGCAAAGAATCCTGATTCATCCTCACGAAGAACAATTTCAAGCTCTTCCTTCGCCTCTTCAATTCTGTTTAACTGTGCTAAATAACAAGCACGATCGTATCTTGCTAACAAATTACTTGCATCCATTGTTAATACATCATTTGTTATTTTTTCTGACTTTAGTGTTTGTCCGGCACCATGATATGAAGACGCTAAAGAAAGAAGAATTGCTGTTTCATTCGGATGATGTATAGAAGCATTTTCTAATATATGAATCGCCTCTTCAAACCTTTCTTGACTTTGATACATTTCTCCTAAAGCAAGAAACGCTCTACTTACAAACGGTGTTTGCTCCGTTAACTGTAAGGTAATCTTTTCTGCTTTTCTTTCTTCCCCTATTTTAAAGAATACTTGTGCTTGTAAAAGAAGCGTATCATAATCATCTGGTAACTCTCGAACCATTTGCTTCGTTAATTCTGAAGCATCCCGTAACATATCTTCTTCCTCACACTCTATGAAAAGATTTACAAGTTGCTTCGCTACATCGTAATCCCATTGATTTTCTAACGATGTTTGCAATACATCTATCGCCTCTTTATACATCGCCACATTCCCGTAAAATAGTGCAAATCGCTGCGCTGCCATACTATTTTTTTGATTTAACTTTAACGAAATTTCATACAAATCAATAATTGTAGTAATAATCGAAATTTCTTTCGCACGGTTTTTCATTCGATAAAAAGCTCTCGTAATTATGGATTTCTTCGGCTGTTCATTTTGTTGACGTTCAATCCATCTTTCCGTCACCGCAGATGCAGCATACATAAATGCCATACTTCTTTCTGCTTTTTTCACTTTTACTGTATGAAGAAAATCTCGTATGTTAGACAATTTCTTATGTTGTTCTATCGCTTTTACGTATACCTCAAATATACGTTCATTATTTACATCTTTTTGTATCACTTTCATTGCAATCTCAATTGCTTTTTCATTTCTATTTTTCACTAACACTTTTGCATAATGATATAGAACTTCTGTATGCTCACCATCTAATTGTAGCGCGTATTCAATCCATGCCTGTTCTTTATCTATTTCATCCATCGCTCCATACACATATGCAATCGCATCTAATCGCCATATTTCAGGTACTTCGTCCGTTAATTGTTCTAATTCCGTCAGCAATTCTTCCTGAAGATTCATTTCTACTGAAAGCTGTGCCAAATATTCCATATTAATATGCAACGGCTCTTCTTTCATCGCCTGAACCATATGACTTTGTTCTTTAGAACGATTTTCTTCTTTTTCGTATATTTCCGCAAGCTGTAAATGTACCCCTACGAAATTCCCATCAAGCTCTAAACATGTTTCATACGCTTGTTTCGCTTCTGTCAATTGCCCTAATGCCATAAGTGTTTCACCAATTCGGTAATACGGTAATGCCGTTTCTTTTTGCTCTATCACCCTTTTATATCTTTTCATCGCTTGGCCGTACTGCCCAATAGATTCATATAAAATACCTATATAACAACCGTATTCACTTACTTCATTTCTTTCTTTGTATAACGTGCTTAAGAATGCTATTCCTCTTTGTACAAATACCGTTCCTTTAATTCGATTCACATATTCATCTAACGCACTTGCTACATTATATTCACTCTGCTTTATACCATTCTCTAACTTAGACAATGCTACTTTAAATCCTTCTTCACTTCCACCAAGTTCAACTTCAGCATCCCATAAAACCATTCCCGCATTCATTAGAAAATCTTGACTCTTTTCAATTTGTTTTTCAATACCGAGAATATATTCTTTCGCTTCCTTGTATTGTTCTCTTGCCATATAAACTTGTGTAAGTCCGAAATGAGAATAAACATCCTCATCATTTTCTTCTAAAGCACGCTTATACAATACTTCCGCTTCTTCCAGACTATCATTTTGAAAATGATAGTCACCTAATTTTACGTATAAAGGTGCCTTATCGTCACAATTCTCAATACCTTTTAATAAAATTTCTTTCGTACTTTCCTCATCCTTCAAATCAGATTCGTATATTTCCGAAAGTTTCGTATAAATGTAAGGTGCATTACTATCCAACTGAATCGCTATTTTAAGCCCTTTTATCGCTAGATGTAATTTCCCTAAATGATGTGCACATCTCGCTCGCTCATACCATACATGTGCCTCATTTTTATACTCTTTTAACAGATCGTTAAAGATTTCATACGCTTCTTCATATCTTTCTAAATCTATTAATATTAACCCATGATTCGTTAAAGTGAATCTTTCTGGACTACGTTCTAAAGCAACTTGAGAAAACTGCAACGCCTTTTCAGATTGGTCAATATACGTATATGATAAAGCGAGAAAACTCCATGCAATCGGCTGATCTGCATCTAATTGTAATGAGGAACGAAAACTTGAAATCGCTTCTATATAACTTTCCTGTTCAAAAGCGTATCTTCCGTTTATTAAATGATATAAAGCACGATTATTTTTCTTCTCCACACTCGCGAGCATTTGTCCAGCTTTTTCTAATTCTTGAAGGCGGATAAAGCACTGTGCACCATGCAATTTAACAAAATCTGAGTTCGGAAACTTCTCCATTAACTTTTCAATACAAGATAAAATAAACTCATTATCTACCTCAACATCTAAGTGCTTAACCGTATATAACCACGTATTCGGATTATCACTCGTCTCTTTTAAAAATTGTACTAAGTTATGAATCCCCTCTCTATCATGTTCATCTAAATGATCCGTAAGAGAAAAAATAGATTTAAAATAATGATTTTCTCCTTCATTTAAAAATGCTAGTTGCTCCTTCTTTCCTTTCGGAACAAACGTAATCGCTAAACATCCTGTGTAACGATATTTTTCTTGCAACTTACTATATTCCACAATAACTGGTTCGATAAAGTTTGGATCTTGAACATAAAAAGCTTGTAACGTATCATCATATCCAGATAGTACTTGCACATGTGAAGCATGCTCAATATCTATACTTAATAAAACAGGAATCCCTTCATCCAGCAGTCTCTTATAATTTTCCTCATTACCTTTAAAATAACGATATTCATAACCTAATTGTTCTAAATACGAAACAGTATCTGAAAACTTCGAGCCTGTCATCTCAAAAATAAACTCTGCTATTTCATCTTGTGTACGTTTTTCTCCCCATAACTGCAACATCATTTCTAAACTTGTCGGAACACAATAATTATCCTTTTGTACAATAGGAACTATAGGTAAGTGCACCTTTTTTCCATCTGGATTTTTTTCTAAATTATGATATAAAGACTCTTTTAAACTTTTTTCTTCTTTTAATAACTGTTGTAAATCTGCAAGTTTATTCATTTTGTAAAGCGCTTCTGCACGTAAATGTACAAAGTAAGCTTTATACGCATGATAAGGAAGCTGATTATTTATATTATCTATTACCGCTAACATTTCTTCATACTTCCTTAAATCTAATAAATATTTTACCTTTTCAAAATGAAAATATGGTACTTGCGGGAACTTTACAATCGCATCATCAATTAGCTGTAATGCACGTTTTTGTTCTCCTTGATTCGCATATAACTGTGATAATAAATAGGTAGATAGCTCTTCACAATCTTTATGCTGCATACCAGCTATAAATTGTTCTTCTGCTTTCTCCCATTCACCTGTATGCATATAAACGTAGCCCCATTTATCAAATACGGCACGTGCACTGTACTCCTCTGCCTTTTGCATATAGATTAGGGCTTCTTCATTTCGTTTCATTTCCAACAAACATCGTACTAACGTAAAATATGTTTTCGCTAAAAGATCAACTTCTATTTCTTCTTTATTTACCTCTTCTAATGATTCTTTTAACAACTGTTCTACTTCAAGTATTTTTCGTTCATCAATTAACTCATCACAATATAAAGAGAGCGTTCTCAAATTTGGGAATTTTTTATAGGCGTAGCGAATGAGGAATGAACTGTATTGGTGCATAAGCCCTTCATCAGTCAGGCGTATTAATATATCAAACTCCTTATGCGAAGGAATATTAGCAAGCCAGTTCTTCAAATAAGATAAAGTATTCTTTTCTTTTATATATAAAATTTCATTATTTATTTCCTGTAATCCATCTATAAATCTCTTGTCTTTCAAACAAGCATCTAACTGCTTAAAATCTAGCATGTATTCACCTCGAATATTTATTTATACTGCTACTTGCTTAGATTTTACACATCATATTGTCGGTATTCAACTAAAATATCCTATAATGGATAGTATTATTTAATATTATTCGAATTTATAACAAAATATAGTAAAAATGATTGTTTTTCTCTGTATTTTGTTTGATTATATGGAATAACGTAACATGAGGATCTTATCTTTTGGAAGCTGAAATCCGTACATGAAAATATATCGGCGATTATACGGTGGATATCGATTTACCGACATATAATGACGCCCCTCAACATATAGCTGCCTTTTAACATACTATTTCACCAAATGTAATTTTCATATTCGGAGCATATACTAAAGAGGAATGTAGATGAAAGACTTTAAAAAATCGTAGTTCTGCTTCATATTGAGCTAGCGCATCATCATATGTTAACCCTCTAGCCATTAAACGTTCTATAAATTGCTGTTTATCACCTGGATCTCCTGCAATCCCCTCTTCTTTTAAGGAGTGATACAACTTTTCTTTACCATTACGATGCATATTAGAATCTAAAAAGTTTACTTTATCACTTACTCTACATTGAATATTTTTTACACCTAGTTCACTTAAAAACATCGGTATTTTCATACCAATATTCCATCTTTTCCGCTTCTCTGCGTGTCACTTTCAAATAACTTTTGCAAAGCTCCTAGCCTAATAATTTCCGATTGATTCTCTCCACCTAAAGAGTATGAAGACATATTTGATATCCAATGTGGTTCAAAACAGATTATTTTTCCGTTCCTTTTAACTGAATGCATCATTTTATGTAGCATCGTTTTTGGTGAACTCATATGTAATAAGAAGGCATGACAGATTGCTATATCATATGTATTGTTCAATTCAATTTCTATAGCATCTCCCTCTAGAAATTCTGACTCGTACGGAAGTAAACGAAACAACTCTCTCGCTTCAGCTAGTAATGTTTCTCCACTATCAATACCTGTATACTTTGAACCTGCTGGAAGTAAAGGTAACAAAACTAAACCTAAATAGCCATATCCACAACCGAAATCTACGATATGTACGGGCTTAGTAATCTTCCAAACTGTATTTACTAAAAAGCTTACATAATCGTCATTGTAATATAAATCTCTTGTGTTTTTTAAATATGTTAGTTTACTGTTCCAATCGTACGTTTCCAAATTTAACGCCTCCTTTATATATATGACATTACAATTCTCCATTTAATATGGACATTCCTACACTTAAAACAATTCTAGAAAAGTTTAAATGTAATACATTTAAACTTCTGCTTTCACATTTTCTATCAAAATAAATAGGCATACATATCTACTATGATACGTATACCTATCTGCTTTACATCTCCTCAGGAGCATCCACCCCAAGTAAACGTAATCCCTCTTTTAACACAACTGTCACAGCATACACTAATGTAAGTCTACTGTCTTTCTCTTCACTCTCTTCTAATATACGCACATTTCCATAATATTTATTAAACGATTGTGCTACATCTAATACATATTTTGAAATAACCGATGGCTCATTTTTGTTGAAGGCTACTTCAATTACTTGTGGGAATTTATTCAGTAATTTTACAACGCTCCAGCTATGATCATCTTTTAAGGCAAACGTACACGTTTCAAATTCTACACTTTCTTTTCTTAAAATAGAGCAAGCGCGTGCATGTGTGTACTGTACATACGGCCCTGTTTCACCTTCAAATTTCAGCATGTTTTCTAATGAAAATTCAATATTATGCATACGCTCATTTTTTAAATCGTGGAAGATAATTGCTCCAACACCAACTTGCTTTGCTACTTCTTCTTTTTGTTTTAAGTTTGGATTTTTCTCTTCAATATTTTGTTTTGCAAGTTCGATTGCTTCCTCAAGTACTTCTTCGAGTAAAATAACTCTTCCTTTACGTGTCGACATTTTCTTACCGTCTTTTAAAATGAACCCAAACGGTACATGTTCCATACCCTCAACCCAATTGTAACCAAGCTTTTTTAATACAGTGAAAAATTGATTAAAATGTAAACTTTGTTCTGGGCCAACTACATATAACGCTTTATCGAACGCATATGTGTTTTGACGGTATACAGCTGCCGTTAAGTCACGTGTTGCGTAAATCGTCGCACCATCTGATTTTCTTATTAAGCAAGGCGGCATTCCCTCTTCTTCTAAATTAACGACTAACGCGCCTTCTGACTCTTCAAGCAAATCATGCTCCTCTAAAATCCCAATAAAATCTTCCATTAAATTGTTATAAAAAGCTTCTCCTTGAAAATTAGTAAATTCAACACCGAGAAGTTCATAAATACGAGAAAATTCTTTTAAGGATTCGTGACGGAACCAATTCCAAAGCTCAACAGCTTCTTCATCACCTTCTTCTAATTTCTTAAACCAAGCACGCCCTTCTTCTTCTAGTTCTTCGTCGTCTTTTACCTCTTCATGGAATTGAACGTATAACTTAAATAATTCACGGATTGGATCCTCTTTAACTACTGCTTCATTTCCCCATTTTTTATAAGCAGTAATTAACTTTCCAAACTGCGTTCCCCAATCCCCAATATAATTAATTCCTACAACTTCATAGCCGCATTTTTCAGCGATATGTTTCAGTGAATTACCTATCATCGTAGAACGTAAATGCCCCATCGAAAAAGGCTTTGCAATATTAGGAGAGGAATAATCAATTACTACTGTTTTTTCACATCCAAAATGGTTTTGACCGTACTCTTCTTTCTCCGCTAAAACCGTTTTCAATACTGCATCACTGACAGTTTCACGATTAAAAAATACATTTACATAAGGACCAACGGCTTCTACTTTCGTAAAAAACGGATCATTTAATTTCTCAGCAACTTCCTTTGCAATAATAGCCGGTGCTTTTTTATATTGCTTCGCTAATGAAAAGCATGGGAACGCTGCATCTCCAAATTCATCTTGTTTCGGTGTTTCAATTAAATCCAAAATTTGTTTTTGCGTTAATTCATTCGTGAAAGTATTAGATAAACTTTCCGCAAACTGCATTTTATAATCCATGATTTAACCTCCTTATTTTTTAAAACACAAAAAACTCGTCTCTAAAAAAGAGACGAGTTTTAACCCGTGGTACCACCCTTGTTGTTCGTTAAGAACCACTTTCCCGTTTATAACGAGGACAGGGGGCCTCGGCTTACTCTACTATTCGTTCAAGAAGCGTCTCCGAAGTGCGCTTCATCTTTTTCTTCCGCACTAGGCTCACACCATCCCTAGCTCGCTTTCCTTCAAAAAAAGACTACTCTCTTCATCACAGACAGTATATTTAATTAATTATTGCTTATTATACATCTTTTCAAACAATTAGCAAGGGTCAATTACACCAAAGTGAAACTTAGCACTTTTTCTTTTGTATACTTGAAAATTATGTTTTTCAAATCTAGAACTACGGAAATGATCTTTCAAAACGACACGCTTTCTCGCCACACGCTTCGCTTCCGCAATTGTTTCGTCAGTAATATCATGATACAAAGCGAAGTGTTTTAATCCTTTTATTCCATCTGATTCTATAACAGTTTCTTCGAACATTGGATCAAGGTAAACGACATCATAACTATTATCTTCACATTGTTTTAAAAATGAGTAATGCTCCGTTTGCTTCACATCGATTTGTTGCATTGCCTCATCAATTTCAGAAACAGATGAAGACCATGTTTTCAAACCATTTTCCATAATATAAGCCATATACTCATTGCCTTCAAGTCCCGTTACTTTTCCGCTTTCACCAACAATATAACTAGCTACAATACTATCTGATGCCATGCCAAGCGTACAATCTAACACTGTCATTCCGCTCTCTAATTGCGTGGCTTGTACAAACGGATCATGTTCTCCGCGCATTAACCTTTTCACACGAAACATCGCTGAGTTTGGATGAAAGAAAAACGACTCTTCCGTTCCTCTCGGATAAATAGCTAATCGGTTTTTCCCTACAACAAGTACATCTTGTTCATACTGCTCATGTAGTTTATGTACTGGTATGTCATTACGTTTAACGAAAGAACGATTTAATTCTGCTGCTACCTTGCTTGCATAATCTGTCATTTCTTTGTTGGTTCTTCCTGCTGTTGTTACGATCATTTTTTCACCTCTATATAAAGAAAAGAGGGAGATTTACTCTCCCCCTTCTTTAGCAATTCTTTTCGAAAGCTTGTTCTAAGTTCGTAATAATTTCGTCCATAGTTGCACCTTCAATTTCATGACGGTGAATGAAGTGAACAACTTCTTTTCCTTTTAACAATGCCATAGATGGTGAAGATGGAGGAATTTCTCCGAAGTATTCACGCATTTTTGCAGTAGCATCTTTATCCTGGCCTGCGAATACAGTTACAAGATGCTCGGGTTGTTTTTCAGCACGAACAACTGCTTGACCTGCTGATGGACGTGCTAAACCAGCTGCACAACCACAAACTGAGTTTACAACTACTAAAGTTGTACCTGCTGTGTTTTCCATAAATTCTGTTACAGCTTCTTCTGTAGTTAACTCTTCAAACCCAGAACGCACTAATTCTTGACGCATTGGGATTACCATTTGGCGCATGTATTCTTCATAAGCATTTGACATCTTGTAATCTCTCCTTCAACTTTCATTCCAAATTCATCATATCACGCTCTATTACTAGGTGCAAAAGAAAGATTACGATGATTTCATTTTTTTGTAGGAATTTCACAAACCCCTTCACGGCAATGTCCAACTGGGACAAGTTTTCTATTATTAGCGATATAATCGTATACTTTACTGCCAAATCCGAGTACGATAGATAATTTTATAAAAGGCACAGCAAACCAGTAAGATGGAACGGTCTTTGCTAATACATGTATGCTATGAATTCCATCATACCACTTATTATTTTTTAAAATATACAATCTTTGTTCCATCTTACTTTGTAGTTCTTGAGAAAGTTCATACTTCTCAACTACATCTTCATCTCGAAATGAAACAAATTTCATCTTACCCTTTTTATCTAGTTTTTTCGTACGTTCTGCAACCGCCGTACACATCGGACACCAACTATCATAGAAAATAATCATACATTATTCCCCTTTACGAGACTCCGTCATTTGTTTCCATACAGAGCCTTTTGCTTCTTCTCCGCCTTCAATACGCTCTAATGCTAGACGCGCTTGCATCGCTACTTCAAACTCTGGATCATCTTGCGCTGCTTTTAATGCAGGAATCGCACTTTCATCTCCAAGTTCAAATAAGAACATCGCTGCACGCCAGCGTACTAATTTACTTGAATCTTTCAGAGATTTAATCATAACGAACATCGCTGCTGGATCACCTACGTCTGATAAGCAATCGCCCGCTGTACGGCGAACACTTACTGAACGATCTAATAACGCTTTATATAATAACGGCAATACTCCATCACCTTTTACCATACCTAAATACGCTGTTGCTAAGCGGCGGATCGAAACTTTTTCATCATCTAACGCCATCTTTAACACTGGCATATCTTCTTCAGTAGGATCCATTTGTTCTAATGCTGCAAAACGTTTTTTCCAGTCAGCATCTTTCATCATCTCTTCTGTTACTTTATATGGCTCACGCTTTTGAATCGTTACTTCAACAGCCCCTGCCTGATTTAATAATTCTTTAACCGTCTCATTTACACGTTCTTCTGAATAAGCAGCAACAATCTCTTCTACTACTTCTTTCCCTATTTCTTCTAAATTACCGTAACGTGTACTTTGTTCCACCCATTTACGCTCTTTTACAACGTTTGGTGCAGACATTTGTACTTTCATAATTGATTCTTTAAAACGATCAGGTAAGCCCACACGCTCTTCTGTTGTTCCATCTGTTAACTTTACTTGCATTGGAATTGTAAAGAACATTTGAACAAACACTTTCACTTCCCCAAAATGAGCAAGTTGTTGTTCTTCACTTTCTTCTACTACCTCTTCACCGAAAACAGCACGAACTTGTTGTAATAAAACTTTCCAGTCATACTTCGCATTTCGCTCCACTGCTAAAAAGTCGGCTACATGATATACACCTTTAATGCCTTCAATTTTCAAAATTTCTTGCACTTGCATTGGTGCTTGTTCTTTATTTTCATTTGTATAATTATTACGCGCTCCTGATGGTAATACTTCATTCAAAATAACTTTCATTGTATTTGGACTTGGCGTCGGTTCAATTGCTTTAATCTTCACGTAAAAAACTCTCCTTTATTGCGTGTTCTTACGTGTATTGTAACATGTTCCACCTCTCTAAACCTACTCGGATGCTTTATTTTGCTGATTTCTTTCCATCATCATACTTTCCCTTTCCACCTAATTCTCCCAAATCCATTATTTAAAGTCCCATCTTATTGTGATGCCCCTCCCGCCTTCTCTCCAAAAAGGTAATACTCTCAATCACAACTTCAGTTCTATATATTCTCTTGCCTTGTTCATCATCGTAATTACTCGTCTGAATACGCCCTGTAATCCCAACGAGTGATCCCTTCTTACAATATTCAGTTACATTCTCAGCCGATTTTCTCCAAACGACACAATTAATAAAATCTACTTGTTGCTCACCTAAACTATTTCGAAAACCTCTATTCACCGCAACACATATTCTTGCATAAGCGGCGCCTTGCTTTGTGTAGTATAATTCTGGCTCCTTTGTCAATCTACCGATTAATACAACTCGATTCATCATAAGTTATACCACCTCACATATTTTTCTTCATTGTAAGGAGAAAAATATGAATGGTAAAAAGCACAAAATGATATATCCGTAAGTAGAAAATATTATTTTAGACCTTACAAAACAAAAAAAGAAACCATACATATTTCAAACATGTATGGTTTCAAAATTTATTACACTTCACTACAAGATATGTAATACCCTCCGCGAGCCATCTTTATTTCAGCACGGTACATTACATTTTCTAAGTAGAAAGTAATCGGTTTAACTTTACTCTCAAACTTTAGTCTTTCATTGCATTCAGTTGCATATCCTTCAATCGCTGAAGTAATAACTTCTGATGATGGATACGCTAAATCTTCATCTAGTTCTATGAAAAAACTTTTAGAAAATAGTTTTTTCATAATCCCCTTCTTCTCTTTCATCATATTCCATCTCCTTCAATTCACGTTGATAACATCCATATTATACCATACGTTCAATATATCTTTGAAAATAAAAAAATCCTGCATTTTTCATGCAGGATTTTTTATTAGTCATTTTTCGTAAAGTAAGAAACGAAACGAAGAATTTCTAAGTATAACCAAACTAATGTAAGCATTAGTCCCATCGCAGTGTACCACTCCATATATTTCGGAGCTTGACTACGTACACCATTTTCGATTAAATCGAAATCTAGTAATAAGTTTAATGCAGCAACTACGATAACAACTGCACTAATAATAATACCAATTGTACCACCTTGGTGAATGTACGGCACAGTTACACCAAACATGTTTAGAAGAAATACGACTAAATACATAACCATAATTCCAAGTGTTGCTGCCATCACGCCTGTACGGAATTTATCCGTTACTTTTACTACACGTGTTGCATATAACACTAACATTGCAAATAGAATTGAGATTGTTAGTAATACAGCATTTAAAACGATAGAATCGCCAAATTTCATTGTATAAACCGCTGAAATACTTCCTAATACAACCCCTTCTACTGCTGCATAGATTGGTGCACCAAAAGGTGAAATACGTGGGAAGAACATAGACGCAAATGCGATGATTGCTGCAATTACTAATGCACCAATTAGCACCGGCATTTTCATCGTGCCCTCAATCATCTGTATGTATGAATAGACAGACGTTGCAAGTAGCAAGATAAGCATAATAAACGTTTTGCCTACTGTTCCGCCAATTGTCATCGCAGAAGCGCTTGCTCCCTCTTTACGGAATGCCTCTTTTTTCAACATTGGATTAGATGTTCTCATTTTTTCCCTCCTAAAATAGGTTCTACCAATAGTGTAAAGTTTTTCTCTTTACTTTTCAATATATGCAGCTTGTTTTTATTTTAATCCTTCAACGATGTCTGATAGTTCACTCCATCTTTCCATCGTTTTTTCTAGCTCTTCTTCTGTTTTCTGCTGTGCTTCAGATAATTCTTGTGCCTTTGTGAAGTCAGATCCAACTTTCGCAAGTTCTTCTCCAATTGACTCAATTTTCTCTTCAAGCTCGGCAATTGTATCTTCAATCGTTTCCCATTCACGCTGCTCATTGTATGAAAGTTTACGTTTACGTTGTTGTTTCGGAGCTTCTTCTACCACTTTTTTCTCTTTTTGAACTTCGGCCTTCTCAATAAGTTCTTTCATCTTTTCCATTTCTAAATAGTCCGTATAACTACCTAGGAATTCACGCACTTCGCCTCTGCCACTAAAGATGAACAATTCATCTACTACTTTATCTAAGAAGTAACGGTCATGCGATACAGTTAAAACGACACCTGGGAAATCTTCTAAATAATCTTCCAGTACTGTTAATGTTTGTGTATCTAGATCATTCGTAGGTTCATCAAGTAATAGTACGTTTGGTTCTCCCATTAAAATACGTAATAAATATAAACGTCTTCTTTCACCACCAGATAGTTTACCAAGCGGTGTACCATGTGAATGCGTCGGGAATAAGAAACGTTCTAGCATTTGAGATGCACCAATTACTTTTCCATCTGTCGTATGAATAACTTCTGCAATCTCTTTAATGTATTCAATCATACGCTGATTTAAATTCATTTCTTCATTTTCTTGCGTATAATAAGCAACTTTTACAGTTTGTCCTACTTCAACTTCACCACTATCAGGAGCTAACTTACCTGCAAGCATATTTAATAGAGAAGATTTTCCGCTTCCATTCGCTCCAATGATTCCGATACGATCTCCTGGTTTCACAATATGATTAAAGTTGTGTAATACCGTTTTATCACCGAATTTTTTCGTTACATCTTTTAACTCAAGTACTTTTTTGCCAAGGCGACTCCCGCTAAGCGCAATATCAACTGACTGTTTTGCAGCCGGGCCTTCTTGACCTTTTAACTCATCAAATCGTTGAATACGTGCCTTTTGTTTCGTAGAACGAGCTTTTGCACCACGGCGAATCCATGCTAGTTCGCGGCGATATAAGTTTTGACGTTTTGATTCTTGCGCAATTTCTTGCTCTTCACGAAGTGCTTTCGCTTCTAAAAATGTGCTATAGTTTCCTTCGTAGCTATATAGTTTACCATTATCTAATTCAAAAATACGGTTCGTCACACGATCTAAGAAATAACGATCATGGGTTACAAGTAATACCGCACCTGTATATCTTGCTAAATATTCTTCTAACCATTCAACTGTCTCATGGTCAAGATGGTTCGTAGGCTCATCTAAAATTAATAAATCAGGTGTTTCAATAAAACATTGTGCCATTGCGATACGTTTTTTCTGTCCACCAGATAAATTCCCAACAATTGCAGTGAAATCTGTAATTCCTAATTTCGTTAAAAGAGATTTCGCACTTGCATTTGCTTCCCATGCACTCATTGCATCCATACGTTGCTGCACTGCAAATAATTGTTCCTGTACTTTTTCATTACTTGGATCTTTTTCGATATTTAATAACGATTGTTCATAATCACGAAGAAGACGAATTAAAGGTGTATCACCATGGAACACTTGCTCTAATACTGTTAGTTTTTCATCAAACTCTGGTTGCTGTGATAAATAACTAATTGTATAACCACGTGAATGCGTCATATCTCCTGTATCAGGAGTTTCTAACCCTGCAATAATTTTTAATAATGTCGATTTACCAGTACCGTTTACACCAATAATTCCAACACGTTGTCCTTCTGTAATACTACATGATAATCCATCAAATAACGGTTTTTCTCCGTATGATTTCGATAAGTTTTCCACAGTTAACATTTTCATATTTGTGCATTCCACTCTTTCATAAATTGTTCAATAAACTGTTCCATATAACGATGACGAACTTCAGCCTCTTGTTTCGCTGCGTTCGTGTTCATTAAGTCTTTTAGTTTTAAAAGTTTTTCATAAAAATGATTTAAAGATGGATCGTTATTTTTTCTATATTCATCTTTCGTCATCACTTCACGCGGCGGAATAGTTGGATCATACATTAATCTCCCTTTCGCTCCACCATACGCAAATGTACGAGCTATTCCAATTGCTCCAAGAGCGTCTAAGCGATCCGCATCTTGAACAATCTTCCCTTCAAGTGACCCCACTTTGCCGCCATGACCACCTTTATAAGACATATTGGCAATAATATGAAGAACATGTTTACTTTCCTCTTCTTCCACATGTAACTCTTCTAACCAATCAGAAACTTTTTTCATTCCAGCTTCTTCACTTTCATTTAACTTCTCATCTGCCACATCGTGAAGTAATGCTGCCATTTCAATTATAAAACGATTTCCCCCTTCTTGCTCGGATAAAGAAATCGCCAGTTTATGTACGCGCTCAATATGATACCAATCATGCCCACTCGCATCTTTTTCTAAAATATGTTTTACAAAAGTAATTGTTTTTTGAATCTTTTCTTGTTTTGTCATTTTATCTTCACCCAGTTACTTATTGTAACACGCCCGCATTTTTTCATCACATATTTTCTTGTCCGCCCATACACTGGGTGGTAGGCATCATCATGAAGGAGGAATAAACATGTTCTATAATAATCAACCGCCTTACCCAAGGCAACCATTTTATCCTCAACAACAGGAACAACGGTATGAAGAACAATATGAGGAACAAGAACAACAATTCGAACAAAATCCATACGCAACAACGCAAAACCAAGAAGCTAATTATCAACAAAACGCATACGACACACGCCCAAATTATGAATACCCTCAAAATCCATATGCAGCACCGCAGTATCAAGAGCAACAAAATCCATATGTAGCACCACAAAATCAAGAACAACAATTTCAGCGAAATCCATTTGCAACACCGCAAACTCAAGAAACTGAATATCAACAAAATCCATATACAGCACCACAAAATCAAGAACAACAATTTCAACAAAACCCATACCAAACTCAGTCTCAACAACCGCAATACCAACAACAAATGTATCAACCAAACTACGACGCACGTGTCTCACCACCTAAACCACCAACAATTGATCCAACTCAACCACAAATTTTACCACCTGGACCTACATTCGATATTACACAGCCTCAAATCTTACCACCTGGACCAATTACAGAACCAACGCAACAACAAATTCAACAAGTTGTCGGTACACAGTTTTTACCTTTAAAGAAACCTGTACTAGATTTTGTAAAACCTTGGGTAGATTACGGTTTAAATGAAGCAAAACATACATCACACAAACATGCTTTGACAGAAGTTGCTGCGATTATGTTTTTAGTTGGGAAAGGATTTAATCCGACGATTGCACATTATATTGTGGAATCTTGGGAGAAGAATGAGCAGTTTTAGAAGTTTTTATTCTCACAAAACTATAAAAGTGTCACAAATGCCTATTTTATAAGCATTTGTGACACTTTTTGTTTGTTATTTAAAATGTCATTTCAATACTGAATTGCTGCAATTACCTTTTCCTTCTAGGGCCTATAATTAATTTAATCGCCGTTCTTTCTTGATCATTAATAGTAACCTCTTGAAATGCCGGAACAAAGGCTAAGTCAATACCACTTGGTGCGACAAATCCTCTTGCAATCGCAATTGCTTTTATTGCTTGATTTAAAGAACCCGCCCCAATCGCTTGAATTTCTACATTTCCACTTGTTCTTAGTACACCTGCAATTGCACCTGCCACTGAATTTGGTTTTGATTTTGAAGATACTTTTAATATATTTTCCATGTAAGTTGCTCCCTCTATTATTTAATCGCTCTTTTGTTACCGTTTAAAATAGTTCAACGTATCTTTTACTACTATTCACACCAAAAGCAAACAATGCTACATATGTACATTCATTCGATACTTTTCGTCTTCTTCCTGCCCCACTACGTAAATAAAGAGAAACAACCGTAAACTCTAATATACAAATACTTTTAAAAATAGACATTCGCTTAAACGATCCCATCATTGCAACTAATGATAATGGTTTTACTTTTACATGTAAAAGTAAAATATGCGTGCCCACTTTACTTCAATCTTTCAAGATATTCCACTGTTATTTTTACTAAATCATTAACCTTTTCTTCTTCCAAAATTGTTACATCTACTATTCTATTACTATATTTCATCGTATTAGCACTTTATACTCCAAATCTATCACCTTTTATATAAGACAGGCATAAAATACTACGAGTATACACTTCATTCATAATAGGGGGTAATATATTGGGTTCGTACTATCATTCTTCAAACTCCAATAAAAAATGTTCATGTAAATCTTCTTCTAGCTCATATAAAAAATGCTCATGCAATTCCTCTTCTAGTTCCTGTAAAAAAAGCTGTCCCGCATACGGCACTTTTTGGCAAACTGAGTTTATAACAGTTCCTTTTGGAGATCCTTTTCCATTTAATCACGTTGGTCCTATAGCAGGAGGAGTTTCCTTACTAAATCCTACTACTATACAATTTAGTCAAGCTGGTGATTATAGAGTTTCTTTCATTTCAACGATTAACACTACTTCAATTCCTGTATTTCCACATATTCCAGTCATGACTATATTTTTAAATAATAATCCACTTGCTAATAGTCAAGGTGATTTCGCTTTCCAAATGAATACTTCATCAAATAACGAATGTCTTCAACTAGCAGGCGAAACGATTGTTACAGTGACAGCTAATTCCACTCTTCAACTGAAAAATAATAGTGGTTTTAATCGTCAAAGTATTGCAACTTGTGATAATGGTATTAATTCAGTTGAATTAACAGTTATAAAACTAAGTTAATAATCCTCTTCACGTTCAGATGCTATTTCAGCATCTTTTTTTATTGAATAATGTTCTTTTGATTCCTATAATCAAACATAAATTCCATTGTACGTTTCTGTTCATCTAATAAACATGAAAAAAGTACCGAACTCTTCTACTACAAAAGTTCGGTACTTTTTATATTAAAAACTTCTCATTCTTTCTTACTTCTCCACATAAACCGACTTAACAATTGTACGATTATACGGTTGTCCTTCTTTATTCGTCCCTTTTATATCCATCGTAACGTTATATACTCCTGGTTGCTTTATGTCCTTCAAAGCACCAGTAAACGTATTGTTATTACCATTTTGTAATTCATTGTATTCAGAGACTAGTTTCCCTTCTTTATTCACGACTCTTACCGTTATAGAAAGATCCCCTTTCATTTCAGGTGCCACAGGTGATTTTTTCAATTTATACTCAGATTTATTCGCTTTAACTTTTGTAGGCATTTGGAGAATAAATGGCGCGTCACCCTTGTAATCGCTTACAATTAAAAATGCATCTTTCGACTGCTTCGCCATCATTTTAACTTTCCATTCTCCTACATCCATTTTATCAAATTTAAATGTTCTAATAGTCGCACCACCAAAGAAAGATTCACCTTCACCGGTAGTTATAGCGCTGTCCTTATTTGTATACATTTTTCCTTTTGGAGATATCATTTGTACTTCTACATCAGAATACGCTGTTAATATAGAAACGATTCCTTCAGCCTTTTTATCAACTGTAACGGTTTGCTCAATCCACTGATTTTTTGGCAATTCTCCTCCTAAAATATTTTGATTTGAAGTTGTATTTAATTGTTCTATATATTCATTTGAACTAGTGCTGGATGCTACTAAAGCTGGTACGGCTACATTTGCTGTACGTAAATATGGTTCAATTCGAGAGAAAACAGCAGATCCTTTTCGTATATTATCATGATCAAATTTGGAATCTGTAAATAAATGTGTTCCATACGGCAACTTAGCACTCCACTCATTTACTAGTCCATCATTTGAACCGTATGATGACAAATATAACCCGCCCATAGATAGCGCAGAAAATACTGGTCCCCAGCTAGTCCCAGTAGCCGTATAATAACGATTTAATTTAGCTGCTGGATTATTATCAATCGTTGAACGAAATTTTGCCATTTCGCCCATTTGTAATGAATACGTACCCTCATCTTTTTGACCTAATATAGAAGCCAGCCATCCTGCCCACCAACTATATGATAAATCCGCTAAATTTGAACCATGATGTGGCGTCGCAAGCGTAATAACATTTCCGACAAATCGATTTGCACCATATCCTACTAACGCAGCTTGTGTATCGATACCGCCTTTACTATGTGCAACAATATTAACTTTTTTACCGAAATGATTATATATTTCTTCTAATTTTTGTGCTAACAATTTTCCGTTATCCCACTGACTAGCTGATCCTTTCCCGGCGGCATCATATAATTGGATAAATACTGTTTGATAACCTGCTTTTAAAGCATAGTCATACATATCATTTATATCGTGATACACTGTCTTTCCATACCAACTATCAGCATTCCCATTCCTCCCTTGTACAAAGAGAATTGGAGGCTTATTCTCATCATAATTAGCAGGTTTTTGCCCTAAAAACCATTCTCCAGGTGTAAATACTTCTGTATCAGGAAATCCCTTTCCAAGCTCTTTTACAACTTCTGCCCGTACATTCGTGCTAATCATTGGAGCCATGATAAAAAATACAATTAGTAAAGTAACACATCTTCTCATCAATCGCATGTTATTCCCTCTACTTTTTTTGAAAGAAGGTGCTCTTTGTAATATTTTTTATCTTCTCTCTTAATAATAGATAATCTTTTTACTTAAACAAGATCTTGCCCTATTTTCAAAAGATTACTAGTACACCCTCTTCCTTAACACACGTTATTCTCTTTGTTTCTATCTCTTCCTTTTGAGAGAACACTACAAAAAAGTTTCTCAATAATTTTTAACTGTACTAAATCCAAATATCCCTAAACCATCA
The DNA here is from genome assembly GCF_022095615.2 of Bacillus thuringiensis. NCBI lineage: Bacteria > Bacillati > Bacillota > Bacilli > Caryophanales > Bacillaceae > Bacillus > Bacillus thuringiensis. The sequence continues at coordinate 2,002,796 of NZ_CP155559.1, read as the reverse complement.
TTGTTTATATAAAGTATACAAATCTTGAAAAAACTTTAGTAAAAAAACACTTTATTACCAGCTAATTATAAAAAAGATTAATGAAGATATGTACTTTTATTTAATTACATACAAACTAAAGAAATAGAAGCTTATATTGCAAGACTTTCCTACGATCAATAATTAAACTGAAATTTCAGAATAAAAAATATTTTTTCCAGAAACATATATTATGATAATTTTTTCAGACTTGAATTAAACTTTTAGAAGTACTAACCTAGCGGTGAGCAGAAGAAAATTCTGCAAAAAGAAAGGAGAATGCTTTATGATGACCAAGTTACAAAAGGAGTTTTTTAAACGATTAAAAATTCCTGCAAAAGAAATAACATTTGATGATTTAGATGAAATCCTCTTAAAAATGGGATTGATTCTCCCCTATGAAAATCTTGATATTATAGCTGGTACTATTAAAAACATCTCAAAAAAGAATTTAGTAGAAAAGTTACTTATTCAAAAACGCGGCGGTCTTTGTTATGAATTAAACTCCTTATTGTATTACTTTTTAATGGATTGTGGTTTTCAAGTATATAAAGTAGCCGGTACTGTTTATGATCTTTACGATAATAAATGGAAACCCGATGATGGTCATGTCATTATCATATTAAATCATAATCATAAAGATTATGTTATAGATGCAGGTTTTGCATCTCATCTCCCTTTACATCCAGTCCCTTTTAGCGGAGAAGTCATCTCTTCTCAAACGGGAGAATATCGAATCCGCAAACGAACTACCCGAAAAGGTACACACATTTTAGAAATGAAAAAAGGGGCTAACGGGGAATCTACAAACTTCTTGCAATCTGAACCTTCACATAAATGGAAAATAGGCTATGCTTTCACTTTAGATCCAATAGATGAAAAAAAAGTGAATAACATTCAAAAAATAATTGTAGAGCATAAAGAATCTCCTTTTAATAAAGGCGCTATTACTTGTAAATTAACTGATTATGGTCACGTATCATTAACAAATAAAAATTATACAGAAACCTTTAAAGGCACCAAAAATAAACGACCAATAGAATCAAAAGATTATGCTCGCATTCTTCGTGAATCTTTTGGAATAACGCAAGGGAAATATGTAGGGAAAACACTAGAAAGAGGCTAGTTGACTAGAAGTATTTCATAATAAAGCAGATTCCACATTTAGAATCTGCTTTATTTTATATTTTGTTATAACGAATCTTTTTTGCTGTTACCCTTTAATTTTCAATGATATACTCATCATCATATTTATCATATTGGAGCCCTGACCCTATTTTTGATTCCGTAACTTGATCTCTTAAAAACGGTGCAGCTTCCATTTTGCTAGTTGCAATTTCAATTCCATATTTTTTCGTTAAATGGGCTAATTCTATTAAAAACCACTCTCTTCGTAATGTAACTGGAATATCAAATGTTCTTCTTTTCATATATAATAGCACCTCTTTAATTTCATAACTTAATGAACATCATTACATGCACGTGTGAAAACTACCTTTCATCACTAACATCCAATGAAACATTATAGTATATGCATGTCCATTTTAAACGTGCTATTACAAAACAATATATTAGTTTACATAATCATATTATGTAAGAGTAGAAGAGAAAGGTATATCCCTTCCCTTCTACTCTAGAAATTTAAATTAAGAACATCTTGGTACACCTAAAGCTAAGAATAAACCTGCTACTCCCGCAGTAATCGGTACTTTTAACGTAATAACATCGTCTACTTTCGTTACTAAAAAGAAAGCATTACTTTCTTGTAATATGCAAGTTACCAATAATTGAAATTCCATTTAAACCCCCTCCTTTCAATCGTTATATTATACTTTATGAATTCTATTTAAAAATGTAATAGGAAATATATCTATTTTTCCTTATATACAAAATAAATGTTTATAAGTCTATTAAAAATACTAATTTTCTAAATTTATATAAATCGTGTAATATCCAATAAGTTCCTATATAATCAATAGTGAAAATCTTACAAATAGAGGTATAAAAATGGCGATTTTGAGTAATATTGGTACAGCTTTATTTTTTATTGCTTTTATTCTTTTAATACTATGTATCATTTCATTCTTTAAGAAAAATGGAACAGCAAAACAATATGGTCGTCCTACTGTTATTCTTTTTATGATTTCAATTCTCTTAATAGGAATGGGCACTACAAAATCTGAACACCCAGTCATCGATTTTTTTGCTACTTTAAGTTTCATTTTATTTATTTTTTTCCTTGTTCTAGCAATCTTATCCGTAATTAAAAAGACAGGTGTAGCAAAAAAACAATTTATTATCACTGCTATTTTATTTGTCATTTTTGTTGCATTATCAAGTATTTCAGCTCCTTCTTCTGAAAAGACGGCAGCCACTAGTAAAAAAGTTGCTTCTAACAATGCAGAACAAAAAGAGAGCGAGAAGAAAAAAGAATTAGAAAAGAAAGAAGCGGACGAAAAAACTCAAAAGCAAGAAGATGAGAAGCGTCAAGCGGAAGAACAAGCTCGTAAGCAAGAGGATGAAAAACGCCAAGCCGAAGAGCAAGCTCGTAAACAACAAGAAGAGCAAAAACGTCTAGCTGATGAACAAGCTCGTAAACAACAAGAAGAGCAAAAACGTCTAGCTGATGAACAGGCTCGTAAACAACAAGAAGAACAAAAACGCCAGGCTGATGAACAAGTTCGTAAACAACAAGAGGAACAGAAAAAAGCACAGCAAGCTCAAACACAACCTGCTTCCGGAAATACTAGTAATGCATACTACAAAAATTGCGCTGCAGTTAGAGCTGCTGGAAAAGCTCCATTATATAGAGATCAACCAGGATATAGCTCTCACCTTGATCGTGATGGCGATGGAGTCGCATGTGAAAAATAGTAATAAAAAAGAAGCTTCTAGTAAGCTTCTTTTTTACATCAAATAGTATTGCAATTAATTACCTACTCTCCCTCTCTTTTTCTAAAACTCAATTTATTATTCTCAAAACTGACACATTATAAGTGATTTCAATCACCACATTGTTTTTCATTTATCGCTATTCTTAATTTAGATACTATATTAAAACTTTATGGAGGCATTCATATGGAACATACATTTACTGAAACTTCAATTGTTGGTGAGATTGTTACACAATTTCCGAAAGCTAGTGATCTCTTTAAATCATATAGAATAGATTTTTGTTGTGGTGGTAATAAGCCACTTATTGATGCAATTCATGAAAGAAATTTATCAGCTTCTGAAGTAATTACAGAGTTAAATACGCTTTATCATAATACGAAACGATTAAATGAATCTGAAATTGATTGGAAAAATGCTTCTTATCGCGAATTGATTGATTATGTAATTAATAAACATCATCGCTATTTAAATGAAGAGTTGCCACAGCTAAGCCCATATGTGACGAAAGTATTACGCGTTCATGGAGCAAATCAGCCTCATTTAGCTCAAATTCATAAGCTATTTCATGAACTTAAAATGGAATTAGAACAGCATTTAATTAAAGAAGAAACGGAAGATTTTCCATTAATTTTAGAATTTGAACAAAATCCAATTGATGAAAACTATGCAAAGTTACGTAAAGTAGTAGATGAACTAGAAAATGAGCACACTCATGCTGGAAATATTATAAAAGAACTTCGTAAAGTGACAAATGACTTTACTCCTCCAGAAGGAGCATGCGGCACTTATCGACTTGTGTACCAACGTCTTGAATCGCTAGAGTCTGATTTATTTGAGCATATTCATTTAGAAAATAACATTTTATTTCCGCGTGCTATTACAAAGTCATAAATAAAAACAGGACATGAGTAGCAATGCTCATGTCCTGTTTTTATTTATGCTTCATCACCCTCTCAATCCAAATAACTAAATTTCCTATCCGCTTCTCTTTTCACATAAAACTAGAAATCATTATTTACCATATTGCCCTAAGTTACGGAAACAATTATACTAGATGTAATCACAATAAATAATCTGAATATTCTCAGAATTTAAGATAGAAGTTTTACTACCCACACATAGAATTATAAATTCTATTGTCCACTAAAGAGATTAGAAAACGATAATAAAATTAGGAGGATTACGATGCACCAGCTCGATTCATTACATCCCATTATAGAAAAAATAATTACCAATATTGAAAAGTTAATGGTCGGAAAACGAAAAGAAACGATCTTAGCTTTGACAGCCCTATTAGCTGAAGGGCATGTACTATTAGAAGATGTTCCTGGTGTCGGAAAAACAATGTTAGTACGTGCTCTCTCTAAATCTATAGATGCTGATTACAAGCGCATTCAATTTACACCTGATTTACTGCCATCAGATGTAACAGGTGTTTCTATTTATAATCCAAAAGAGCTCCAATTTGAGTTCAAACCTGGACCAATCATGGGGAATTTTATACTTGCTGATGAAATTAATCGTACATCACCAAAAACACAATCTGCCTTACTTGAAAGTATGGAAGAAGGCAATATTACAATAGATGGCATGACTAGACCGTTACCAAAACCGTTCTTTGTAATGGCTACACAAAATCCGGTCGAATATGAGGGAACATATCCTTTACCGGAAGCACAGCTCGATCGTTTCTTATTGAAATTAAAAATGGGATATCCTACACCAGAAGAAGAATTTGAAATTTTAAACCGAATGGAAAAAACAAATCCCCTCTCTCATTTGCAAGCTATTACTACAATAGAAGAATTACTTTATTTACAACAAATCGTACGGGAAGTAAGTATGGACAAAGCAATCAAGCATTACATTGTAAAGCTTGTTAGTCAGACGCGTTCTTATAGTTCTATACAACTTGGTGCAAGTCCGCGTGGCTCGATCGCTTTAATGAAAGCTTCACAAGCTTATGCATTCATCCATGGAAGAAATTATGTTATTCCAGACGATGTTAAATTTTTAGCTCCTTACGTGTTGGCTCACAGACTCATTTTAAAAATGGAAGCAAAATTTGAAGGAATAACAGGCGAACAAGTCATCGCAAAGATCGTTGCGCGAACTACCGTACCTACTCAAAGGAAAATGAACCTTTGATGAAACGGATACTACGAGCACTCTATCATTTTACTAAGTTATCACTCATTCCATTATGTCTAGTCTTAACATTTGTATACGCTATGCTTCAAGGAGGATTTGTAAGTTGGTTTTTGTTTTACAGTGCGATTCCTATTGGTCTTTATTCACTACTGCTCCCCTTCTATGCTTTACGGAACGCCGAAGTAAAACGAATAACAAATCAAGCTGAATATGTAGCAGGAGAACTATTTTTAAGTACGATTACAATAAAAAGAAGTTTTCCTTTTCCCTTACTTTATTTAATTATAGAAGATGTGCTACCATCACAATTTACAAATTGTAAACAAACGAAGATAAATAAGGTTATACTCTTTCCAGGATTGAAACGAAAGATTTCGTTTCAATATGCTATAGACACAATCCCTAGAGGAGAGCACACTTTTTCAAGCGTACGTGTCAAAACTGGTGATTTATTCGGAATGATGGCGAAAGAAATAACTTTTTCAGTTCCAGATACATTTTTAGTCTATCCTCAGTATGTAGATATAACATATCGACAAATGGAAAATCATTTCGAACAAGGAGCACTTTCAGCAAATATAAATTTAGTAAAAGACTCTACCATTTCTGTCGGTGTGAGAGACTATAAACCTGGTGACCGCTTTTCATGGATTGATTGGAATGCAACTGCACGAACAAACACCATTATGACGAAAGAGTTTGAACAACAGCGTAGCCATAATATTATGATGTTCATGGACAGAACCCCATCCCCTCTATTCGAATCAGTCGTCACCTTTACTGCCTCTATTGTCAGGTCTGTCTTGAAGCAAAATTCACCAGCGTCATTCGTATCTGTCGGAAAAGAACGAACTTTTTTCCCTTTAGACAATGGAGATAGTCAGTTGCATCAAATCTTTTGTCATTTAGCGAAAGTACAAGCAGATAGTGTATTCCCACTCTCCCGGAGTGTAGAAATGGAATTAAGAAAAATTTATGAGCCTGTCACGATTATACTCGTGACAAGCGATCTTTCTCCCGATATTCAAAAGGCGGCTGACCATGCTGCTATTAAAAATAGAAAATTAATGGTGTTTGTCGTAAAAGAAAAACCGAATCAACTCTCACATCGAGAACTCAGTATTCTAGAAACTCTACAAAAACGAAAAATATTTGTAAAAGCTGTTTATGAAAACCGCTATACAAACGTATTTTTTGAGGTGAGCAAATGATAACATTACAAACAAAAAAACAATGGGATATGAGTAGATTCTTCATGCATGCATGCGCATTTCTACTTTTACTAGAATGGCTAAGACCCCTTCTAGGTATTACAAACGTAGGTAGATTAGACGTTTTTGTAATATTTATAGGAATTTGCTTCACCCTCTCTTTTTTTCAAACAAAGTGGCAGATTCCAATAAAGATTATCACGATTTTATTCATCATTCATTTCCTATATTATAAAAATGCTTTTATAAATCCATCTTGGCTAACGAAATTTTTCACTGATATTTCTCAAAATTCCTCCCTGTTATTTCAAGGGAATTTGCTGGATATCTCTCCAGTTTTTCCAACACTTTTATTTTTTTTATCATTTTGGTTTTTAAGTGCTTTCATTTCTTTTTGGATGATTCATAAAAAACGTGGGCTGCTATTTCTTATATTGACTATTATTTATATCACCGTTTTTCATAACTTACATTTATACAATGCAAACTTCGCTATTATTCGTACTGTTGTCATCGGCTTTTTTATGCTTAGTCTTCTTCGCATAGAACGAATAAAAGAGATGGAACACTTACAACATTATGCTAGAGAAATCTCAAAATTACTTAGACCTCTTACAGTGTTTATTGTATTGTCAGCAACCATCGCATACTTCGCTCCAAAATTTGGTCCTCAATGGCCAAACCCAATGGATTTTTTAAAATTCAACACATCCGAAGCAAGTAAACAGCAAGAAGTTTCTAAAATTGGGTATGGTTTAGATGACTCGAGATTAGGTGGTCCTTTTAAGGCTGATCCTACAATTGTTTTCACAGCACAAACGCAAAACAAACAATATTGGAGAGTCGAAACGAAAGATTTTTATACAGGAAAAGGCTGGGAAGTTTCTGAAAATCAAAAAAATGTTTCTTTTAAAAATAAAAATGACGTCGTGAGCTGGTACGAACAAAATACAAAAACAGAGGCAACTGAGGCGACAATTACCATGCAAAAAAGTTATCCTCACCTTACCTATCCAGCAGGGCTAGTATCAGTTGAAGCTTCTTCTAATGTATCATACAGTGTTGACCCATTTTCAGAAAAAATTTATACGATGGATGGAGGTTCTTCTACTACTTTACATTCATATAAAGTAACATATGAGGTCCCGGAATTTTCCATAGAAAACTTGAAAGTTGTAAAAACGAATGAAGGCCAAGAAACAAATCCTTATTTCATGACAAAGTACACGCAACTTCCCAGATCATTACCGCAGCGAGTAAAAGACTTAGCTGCTAATCTAACAAATGATAAAGACAACCGATATGATAAAGCATTAGCTATTGAAAATTACTTCACCGACCATTCTTTCGTATATGAAACAATGAATGTCTCGTTCCCTGCCCAAAACCAAGATTATGTAGATCAATTCCTTTTTGATACAAAAAGCGGCTACTGTAATAATTTCTCGACGTCTATGATCGTGTTACTTCGTTCTGCCGGGATTCCTGCTCGCTGGGTAAAAGGGTATACAGAAGGAACTCTTGATAATACGCTTGTGGGTGCTGAAGGCGAGGATGTTTATAAAATCGCGAACGATAACGCACACTCTTGGGTCGAAGTATATTTCCCTGGATACGGATGGATTCCATTCGAACCAACAAAAGGATTTACTAATCCCTATAATTTCACAAATAATACTCCTGCTCCTACTATACAAAATAGCGAAGAAACTAATTCTCAAAACGCGCAAATGCACCAAAGAAACAATGAAGCAAAGCTTAAAAGTTTAATAGAAAATACAGAAGAAGCTCCTACTAAGAAGATTACAAATGCTAAAAATAGATTTTCTTGGTGGTACGTATTCCTTTCTTCGATACTAATTAGTATTATAGGATACACTCTCTTCGCTACTAGAATGAAATGGATTACATTTTTTATCATTCTTTTCTATAAATACCGAAAAGATGATGCTGTTTATAGCAAAGCTTACGGTGCACTTTTAAAACAATTTGCGCGAATCGGTATACGACGAGGTGAAAGTCAAACATTCCGAGAATATGCACTCCACATCGATACACTTTACAACTCGGCTCATATGCAACAACTTACTTTCAGTTATGAGAACGCTATGTATCAAAAGGGACAATCCGCAGCAGAATGGGAAAAATCCGTACAGTTATGGGAAATTCTTATGAAAAAAGCAGCTTCTCCGCCAAAATCAAATGACTTCCATTCAGTGATTTAATCTTGATAATATGAGTTGAAGGAAAAAGCCTCAAAGAACAAGGTAGTTCTTTGAGGCTTTTTTAATAAAGGGAAACTTCTATTTATTCTCCAAGTACCTTCTCAATCTCAACCTCTAAATCTACCGGCTTCGTCTGCGGCGCAAAACGCCCTACTACTTTCCCGTCTTTTCCAATTAAAAACTTCGTAAAATTCCATTTCACTGCTTTCATACCGAGTAAACCTGGTGCTTGTTCTGTCATATATGTATACAGAGGATGAGCCTTGTCACCTTTTACATCGAGTTTTGCAAACATCGGGAAATTTACACCGAAGTTTAACTCACAAAAACTAGTAATATCTGCTTCTGTACCTGGTTCTTGTCCTCCAAATTGGTTACAAGGGAAACCGAGTATTTCTAATCCTTGGTCTTTATACTTATCATATACTTCTTGTAACCCTTTATATTGCGGTGTAAAACCACACTTGCTAGCTACATTTACAATAAGAAGTGCTTTTCCTTCGTAATCTTTTAACGACTTATCTTCTCCTGTTATCGTTTTAGCTGAAAAATCATAAACTGTCATTGTCCTTGCCCCTCTCTTCACTATCATTCTATGTTTATACTATACTACATTCGTGAATATACAGCTCTTATTACGTATTTACCACAAAAATGATAACGCTTTATTTTCGTTCGAAAATTCGACACAAACTACTAGACTTTTATGTTGGAAAGTTTTACAATTGATTTGTGAACAAAATGTGACAGTTTATATTCCATTATAAAAGAAAAGGATGGTGTTCATTATGAAAACTGCACAACATGAAACGATTTCAAATCGCGAGTTTTATTTCGTACTATATATGATGTTATTGTATGTGATTGGCTGGGTAATCGATGTTAATGGTTTATTTTTAAGCTCCTACTTTAATTTAGCAGGAGAGATTATGCTTCCAATCGTTGGTGGCATTGTTGGACTGTTTGTTATGTCTATCAATAAAGAACAAACAAAATAACAACACTTTAAAAAGGCAGAAGACGAAACTTTCGTTTTCTGCCTTTTTGTATTTTTAGCGTATAATAGTTACATACCGTATATAAGGAGTGGTAAAGATGAAAAAAGTAGAGCAATTATCTTCTCACCTATATCTTATTGATGATTTCGATTTACAACATAATGAACGAACTGGTACGTACGTTTTATTAGGTGACGATATTACTTTAATTGAAACTTGTGCAGCCCCTTCTCTTCCGTATATTTTAGACGGCTTACAACAATTACATATTGATTTAAACGAAGTTAAAAACATTATCGTTACACATGTTCATTTAGATCACGCCGGTGCTGCTGGTTTAATGATGGAAAAATGCCCAAACGCTACTTTATATGTGCATTCTCGCGGTGCTCGTCATATGATTGATCCAACAAAACTCATTTTAGGCGCAAAAGCTGTATACAAAGAAGATTTCGATAAACTATTTGATCCAATTCTTCCTATAGAAGAAGAACGTGTTCGTATTGTACAACATGGTGATACGTTAAAAATTGCCGCAGACCGTACACTTACATTTTACGATACACCGGGACATGCTAAGCACCATATTAGCATTCATGATTCATTAACAAACGGTATTTTCACTGGCGATACAATTGGAATTTATTATAGAGAACTCGCAGACCTTGGTGTAGAACTATATCTACCATCAACGTCTCCTTCACAATTCCAACCAGATGCGATGATTGCTTCTAAAAATCATATTCAAAGTATGAATGTAGATACTATTTATTTCGGCCATTACGGTGCATCATCCAATGTTACAGAAGTATACAACCAACTGGAACATTGGCTACCTATTTTCGTTCATACTGGTAAAGAGGTCTTTGAACAGTATAATGATTTCGATGCAGCGACTAAAGCTTTACAAATTGTATTAATGGATAAGATTTCTTCTCACCTTACAATGTTAAACGTTCCATCAGATCATTCCGTTTATAACATTTTACATCTAGATATAGAAATTAGCGCGATGGGCATTATTGATTATTTCACGAAGCAAGAAAAGGCAAACTCCACTATTAACTAACAGTAAAAGAAGAGATATACAACAGTAGTTATTGTATATCTCTTCTTTTTTTGAATATATTTTGAGTAAAGGATGGTGGAATGCAATGCAAAAAGTGATGCTATACCTCTGCTTTACATTATTTATCGTCTTATTATTATTTGTCGGAGTGAAAATTCAATTTTATTTAGATACAGATGCGCAGGTGAGTTTTAACGTTTATCCAAGATTATTCTACTTTACACTCTTCCCTCTTATAGTTGGCATTTTATTACGATTCCTTCAATCCATTAATCGAGAAACAAGTAAACAAAACTGGCGCTTTCAACCGGATAAATTTATCGCTATTACTGTGCCTACGCTATTCATTTCCTTTTCTCCAGCTCTACTCTTTTCACCAGTTGGTGCATACCTACCTTATTTAACTAATATTATTCTTATAAATACGACTTTTGTTACGATTATTAGTTTAATAGCTGGCTATTCCCTTTTAGATTGTTTTATACAAAAAGATTATGCAACTATAAAAAAATATAATTGATGACCAATTTTTTTATAGTAGTTGGTTACGGCGCTTTATTTATAAGTACACTATTACTCGTAAGAGTCGGCATACATGCAGTAAGGAAATTTAATAAATAGCAAAAACGAGTATGAAATCACTCAGATTTTTTACTCGTTTTTATTATTTATATATTTAATGTATAAAAGGGAATTTATGTTAAACTAAAGAATATCGTACATTAAATCAAATTACATTTTAGCCAAGGGAGACTTACTATGTATAGATTAGGGGCTTTCTCATTTCTAACGTTTATCGGGAGTGTATGTTCTTTCTTTATTTTAAGAGGGCCTCATGCAAATTTAACTTTAATTATTGCAATCCTAGGTATACTTTCATTACTCGGTATTATATTTGCAATCGCATCAAAGAATTGGTTATTCGGAATAGTTGGTACTGCATTAAATGGCGTAATATTAGTAGTTGTATACTTCCTATTGCTAGCAAAAGGAATAGGTGGTTAATATATTTACATTTCAATAAGAAAAGCTCACAGCTTAGGCTATGAGCTTTTTTACTTATCTCACCTTTTCATCTACATACTCCATAAACTGCTCTGCTTGAATAAATCTTTCTTTGTACGCCTCAGGTACGTCTTCTACTTTCATTCCACCAGTTGATTTTGTCTTCACTCGTACGATTTCATGTGTCATTAATGCTTCCATATAGTGATCAAATTCTTCTTGTGTTAATATTTCTTTACTAGATTTATGACCATTTAATTTATCAAAGTATGGTTGAAGCCCCATACTTACCTTTTTCATTTCTTCTCTTTTTTCTGGTGATAATTGATCATAATCAATATTACCGTTCGAATCCCCGTACGCAAGCTTTGCATTTGTTAATTTTTTTAGTTCTTTTGTAAATTCTTCATATTCCTTCGCACCCATTTCATCTTTCGCTTCTGATAATTTTGCATTAAAACGCATATATGCTTCTAACGTCATTGCTCCAGCATGTTTTTTTAAATTCTCAAACGATCCGTATATACCATCCGCCATAATAGATTGATACGCAAAACCAGTCGTTGGGAGTAAAAATGCTGCCGCAAGCACTCCTGCAATAAGGCGCTTCTTCCTTTTGTTCCCCCCGCGATTCATTTTAATCTGAATAATTACTTTCTCTTTTAAATCCGGCGGGGCGATAATCCCCTTCGCTTCTTCTTGTATAGATTCTCTAACTCTGCAATCTAAACTCATTTCACATTCCCCCTACCTCTCCTAAAAAGATTTCTTCTACTTGCTCTTTTTGACGTAGTTTTTTTAATGCTGCGTGAATTCTAGATTTCACAGTACCAATTGGAATATGTAATATTTGTGCTACTTCTTCTTGTGAATAATCGTGTAAGTATCTTAAGATAATAACTTGTTTCAATTTATACGGTAATTTATGAATGAGTTCGATTAGTTTTTTGTTTGATATTTTACTTACAACATCGTTAGAAAAATCAATTTGTACTGGTTTTCTTTGCTCTTCTGCTTTTTTTATAATCCGTAGTCGCATCCACCTCTTTCTTCTATAAGAGTGAATTTGTTTAATCGCAAGTCCAATTAGCCAAGGGCGAAATGACTTCTCGCTATCATACTTACGAAGCGATTCATATAGCTGTATGTATATTTCTTGAACGACATCATCTACATCCGTTTTATCACCTATTAAAAAGTGTGCTGTTTTATATACTTCTTGAATCGTTTTATCATACTATTCGCCATACGCCTCTTTATTGCCTGATAAAGTTAATTGGATTAAATTTGTATACAATGTTTCATCCTTCATTTACCTTCCCTCCTTTGTCTTACACTTTATATTGGCAAGTAATTGATATTTCGTTCGATTTTTCAAAAGTTTTTTTATATAAATTAATATAATGATTCAATCAGTTCATAAGCTTCACTTATAATCACACATAACTATTATATAATTTTCCAATTTCTAATGACGATTTAAAATGATTTATATAATCGATTTTAGGAGGATATATAATGAAAGCTATCATTGTAACGTCGTTCGGCGGTCCTGAAGTGATGAAATATACAGATGTGGATATACCGACTATTTCAGAAGATCAAGTTTTGATTCGCGTTGTTGCTACTAGTGTAAATTTCGCTGATATTAAGTCCCGTTATGGAAAAAAAGGAAATACAGCACTACCTTTTATACCAGGGATAGATGTCGCTGGTATTGTAGAACGTGTCGGTTCTCAAGTTAAAAATATTCATCCTGGTCAGCGAGTCATTGCTTTTCCTCAAAATGGATCTTACGCAGAATACGCTGTCGCAAACGAAAACCTTACTTTCGGTTTACCTGATAAAGTCGATTTTCAAACTGCAGCTGCTTGTCCGATTGTATCTTTTACAAGCTTTAATTTACTCGCAAATGTTGCAAGACTTCAACAAGATGATTCTGTACTCATTCATGCAGCGGCTGGTGGAATTGGTACTACAGCGATTCAACTTGCAAAACTATTAGGGGCTGGAACTGTTATCGGTACTGTCGGAAATGAATCGAAAAGTAAAATCGCTTTAGACGCTGGAGCTGATTATGTTATTTGTCATCAAAATGAGGATTTTGTAGAGAAGGTCAATGAGCTGACAAATGGTGAAGGGGTCGATGTAATTTTAGATTCTATGTCTGGAACGGTTTCGGAAAGAAGTTTAAAATGTCTTGCTTATTATGGTCGCCTCGTTCATTTCGGAAATGCCAGTGGTGAAATTGGCAACTTCCAAACGAAAGATTTACATGCAAGTTGCCGCTCTATACTTGGTTTTAGCTTTGGTACTACACGAAAAAAACGTCCTGAACTCCTCCAAAGAACTGCAAATGAAGTTTTCCGTTATTTGCGTGATGGAAGTTTGCAAATTAAGGCTACGAAATCTTTTCCACTTCAAGATGCAGGGAAAGCACATGAATGGGTCGAAAGTAGAAAAAGTACAGGGAAAGTCATACTAGCTGTCCAGTCCTCTTCCTGAAATGAATACTTGAAACCGAGGTGTCATTCATGGGATCACGAATTATGCATGCTATTATTGCTAACAGGATTGCCGAGAAATTATCTATTCAAGATAAAACTTCTTTCATACTTGGAGGTGTAGCCCCTGATGCTGTTCATTCAGCAGAAGAAAAAGGCGCTTCACACTTTTACGCTGGCACAACGAAAAACTATACGAGAAGGATAGATTTCAATTCTTTTTTTCAAAAATATAAAGTTCATATGGATTCCCCTTTTCTCTTAGGTTATTACACCCATCTCATTGCCGATGATAATTGGCTAAGTGGCTTTTTTCTACCTTGGCTAAAAAATAGAATAGAAAATGACGAAACGATCGCACCTATGTACTATAACGATTTTAAATTGTTAAATGCAAAGTTGCTTCATCATTACGATAAAGAACAACAACTCTTCTCTCTTCTCAATCAAGAGGTTCACATTATGGATATTGAAGAGCTTTCTAAAGAAAACGTATTAGCTTTTCGAAAGTATCTTTTTGAAGATATGTTGTATCCAGAGCAACATTTGCATGAAGACTTACAAGTGTTTACGTTTAATCAAATCGTTGGTTATATTGAGACAGCTATTGAAAAAGGCGTATTTTATATTAATCAACTCTCTAATGAAAAATCCCCTTCAAACATGTAATCCCCCTCAATATATTTGAGGGGGATTTTCACAAAACAATATTATTATTTGTTCTTTTCCATAACCGCAAAATAATTGCCTTCACTATCAGCAAAGTTAAACACTTTACCAGAAGGCATAGTTACCATTTCGCCAACAGTAACATTTTTATTTTTTAAATCTGTATATAATTGATCAAGGTTTTCCGAGAAGAACATTAAAGATGGTGTACCAAGATTTAATTCTGGACTCATCTTAGAAATCACTTCTTTATTATGTAATATAATGCTCGTTTCTGCACCGCTTTTCGGAGCGATTTCAATCCATCTCATTCCTTGCTTATTATCTTCCTCTGCAATTACATGAAACCCTACCTTTTCTGTCCAAAAATTGGCCGCCTCATCTTGATTGTTTACATATAACATAATTTGACCGACTTTATGAATCATCGTTTTTCCCCCTAATGGTTTTTATATTCTCTGTAGGTTTCTACAGGTACTATTATTATTCCTTTTTCATTCAATTACAATCAAAAAGACGTAACTACAAATAGTTACGCCTTCCCCATCACTTATCTAGGCTTTTTCTTCCCAGTAAATGCTGGTTTCTTTTTCTTTGGTGCTTTCGGTTTCGTTTCTACAAATGATCCGTTGAACATTTCTTGCTTCGTAAACACGATACCTAGTTTTTTTGCAAATTGAAGTAATTTACGCTCTTCTTGTTCTGTTACAAGAGAAACGACTGTTCCTTCTTTACCCATACGTCCTGTACGTCCTGAGCGGTGAATATATTGGTCTACTGTGTCTGGTAACTCTAAGTGAATTACATGTGTTAAATCATCGATATCAATACCGCGTGCTGCAATATCAGTAGCAAGTAGAATTTCTAATTTCCCGCTGCGGAAAGCACGCATCGTTGCTTCACGCTCTTGCTTACTTGCCTCTGAATGAAGAGCTGCTGCTTTCATTTTACGGAATTGCAATTTCTGAGTAATTTCATCTAAACGGAATGGGTCATTTAAGAAAGCAACTGCTTTTACATCGCCCATATGCATAATTCTTCTTACGTAATCATTTTTTTCGCGTCGCTCACAAATGATATACGTATGCTCAACTAAGCTTTTTGACTCTGCACGTGTTATACGTACTAATTGTGGTTCAACTGCTAAATCACGTGCAGCATCTTCTGCCGCTTTTGTAATTGTCGCCGAGAAGAATACTAATTGACGATCTCGCATTGTAGATTTAATTACATCTTGTACTGCGCCCATCATCTTTTGTTTTACAATTTGATCAAACTCATCAAATACAATCGTTTTCACTTCATGCATCTTTAGCTTTTTCATTCGAATTAATTCTAAAATACGTCCTGGTGAACCGACAATTACTCTCGGGTGTTTCTTTAATTTTTCAACTTGGCGCTTAATATCTGCACCACCAATTAAAGATGCCCCTGAAATTTCAGTCCCTGCTGTAAACTTTTGAACCTCTTCGTGAATTTGCATGACAAGCTCACGTGTTGGCGCTAAAACAACAACTTGTGGTTGTTTTACTTCAGGATTAATTTTATGTAAAAGGGGTAATAAGTACGCTAATGTTTTTCCTGTTCCAGTTGGAGATTCAGCTATAACGTCTTGTCCTTCTAAAATAGTTGGAATCGCTTGTTTTTGAATTTCAGTTAATTCTTTAAAACCAGCCTTCTCCCAAGCTTGTTGTAAAAATGGTTGCATATCTTTTATCATTTGTTTTTCTCCTTTATCTCTATTTTTGAAGAAAATGTTGTATTGTTCGCACCGTTTCTATCATGTGTGAAATAACAGCTATTAAATCATCAACATGGTCTTCTGTAATCGCTTTTTGAAATAAAACCTCTACCTTATTATGATATGAAATCGCTTGCTTATTATATTCGTATGAAAGTTTTTGCGTAATCATTCTTTCTTTTCCCCATATAGAATGCATGAAAGTTTCTATTTCCTCGCATACTACCTCTGGCTTTTCTATCGGGAATGAAAATGCTAACTTCATTTCGCAACCTGGTGTAAATTGTGGTACTTCTAATATTTCACCAGACAAGTTCTTTGCATCCACAGATAGTGAAAATGTTGCTTCT
The DNA here is from genome assembly GCF_022095615.2 of Bacillus thuringiensis. NCBI lineage: Bacteria > Bacillati > Bacillota > Bacilli > Caryophanales > Bacillaceae > Bacillus > Bacillus thuringiensis. Next base: position 1,985,960 of record NZ_CP155559.1, on the reverse strand, counting down.
ACTAACTCTAATGGTTCTGTTAGTTGAAATGAAATATGATATATACGACTTAATGAAGCAAGGTCCATCATATCCTTTCGATCTGTTACAAGAATATCTCCATGTAAATCAAAATCATAAACAGCGCCTTCTACGATTACTTTTAAATTATCAAAAGCAGTTGGATCAAACATAATTTCCTCCAAAAAACAGGCGCCTTTCGATGGAAAGGCGCCACTTGATGTATATATAGTTTACAGATAAACGAGATGAATTACAACCTTTTAGAATAAACCTACTGCTTTTCCATCTTCATTTACATCCATTTGTAGTGCTGCTGGCTGTTTTGGAAGGCCTGGCATTGTTAACATTGTTCCTGTTAACGCAACAATAAACCCTGCACCAATAGATGGTTTTAACTCACGAATTGTAACGATAAAGTCAGATGGGCGACCTAATTTCGTTGCATCGTCAGAAAGAGAATATTGTGTTTTCGCCATACAAACTGGTAGGTTACTCCAACCTTCTCCTTCATATTGAGCTAATTGCTTACGTGCTTTCGGAGCAAATTCAATATCTTTTGCGCCGTACACCTTTTGAGCAATCGTACGAATTTTTTCTTCTAATGGTAATTCTAATTCATAAAGTGGTGCGTAGTTGTTCTCACCTTTTTCAATTTCTTTTAACACTTTCTCAGCAAGGTCAACTCCGCCTTGGCCACCTTTCTCCCAAACTTCTGTTAAGGATACTGCATAGCCACGCTCATTACACCACTCTTGTAAGTATGCAACTTCTGCATCTGTATCTGTAATGAATTTATTAATTGCAATTACGAAAGGCACACCGAAGCTTTGAATTGTTTCAACATGCTTCTGTAAGTTTTCCATACCTTTTGCTAGTGCATCTACATTTTCTTCTTTTAATTGGTCTTTTGCTACGCCGCCATGCATTTTAAGCGCGCGAATAGTCGCAACAATAACAACTGCTTCTGGTTTAATGCCAGCTGCACGAGCTTTAATATCTAAAAACTTCTCAGCACCTAAATCTGCACCAAATCCAGCTTCTGTAATAACATAATCACCTAATTTTGCTGCCACTGTTGTAGCGATAACACTGTTACAGCCGTGAGCAATATTCGCAAATGGTCCGCCGTGAATGATAGCAGGTGTATTTTCTAACGTTTGTACTAAGTTTGGTTTTAATGCGTCTTTTAGTAGTAATGTTAACGCACCTTCTACACCTAAATCTTTAACCGTTACAGGTTGATTTGCAAAGTTGTAAGCAACAACAATGCGAGATAGACGTGCTTTTAAATCTTGAATATCTGTTGCAAGGCAGAATACGGCCATAATTTCAGATGCTACTGTAATATCGAAACCGTCTTCACGTGGTACACCTTGAACTGGTCCACCAAGACCAATTACTACGTTACGTAGGGCACGATCATTTAAGTCAACACAGCGTTTCCAAACGATTTTGCGCGTATCAATTCCAAGTGTGTTTCCTTGTTGGATATGATTATCAATAAACGCCGCTAACGCGTTATTAGCAGTTGTGATCGCATGGATATCTCCAGTAAAGTGAAGGTTAATGTCTTCCATAGGTACTACCTGTGAAAAACCACCACCTGCTGCTCCGCCTTTTAGTCCCATCGTTGGTCCAAGAGATGGTTCGCGAAGTGCAATTACTGTTTTCTTACCAATTTTATTAAAAGCTTGACCTAAACCAACTGTTACTGTTGATTTACCTTCTCCAGCTGGAGTTGGGTTAATCGCTGTTACTAAAACAACTTTACCGTCTTTCTCGTTCTGTAAGCGCTTAAAAATGTCAAGAGATAACTTACCTTTATAATGCCCGTATGGCTCTAATTCATCTTCTAAAATATTTAATTCAGCTGCAATTTCTTGAATCTTCTTCATACTCGCTTCTTGTGCGATTTCAATGTCGGATTTAACTGTTGTAGTAGTTGTCATATACCCTAGTCCCCCTTTAATTGGTTCTGATGATATTGTATCAGTTTTTTGTATTTTCTGCACTTATTTACCTCCTAAAAATTCTTTCATTTCTTTATGCGTTTTTTAACATAAATACCCATAAGAATGTTAACGATTGTTGTAATTCGATAGGTAGTTGACCTAGCATCTTCTCATTTACTCCGCGCTTATATACACCGATGCCATCTACCACTTCAAAACCTTGTTCTTTCGCTAACTGTTCAAATTCCCACGGCATCATCGTATTACAAACAACGTCTTTGCCGTATAAACGAGGATAACTGTTCTCTCGAGGCTTGGCTGTCGGTCCTAAAATTGCAATACATGCATACCCATCGCTTTTTAAAACGCGCTTTATCTCATTTAATGCTCGTAATGGCTCCTCGGTCCATTCTAAAGAGTTAATTGCCATAATTGATTCAAATTGCTCATTTTCAAATGGTAAGGAAGAAAGATCTCCTTTTATAAAAGATAAATTCGGTCCTTCTCCGCGCTCCTTCCCTTTTTGAATCATTACTTCTGATAAATCTACTCCAACTGCTTTATAGCCCGCTCGACTTAATTTATATGTACCGTATCCATCCCCACAACCAACATCAAGCACCTGAGCTTCTTTCTTCACATACTGTTCAAAAAATGGAATAATTGTACTTCTGCTCCCGCTGTCCCACATCTCCTGACTATTCTGAGTCCAAAATTCTGCACTACTATCCCATTTTTTCTCTGCTGATTCATGCCAATTAAATTTCGTCATACATTCCCCTGCCTTCACGTTTTATCACTCATTTCATTCTACATCATTTTCCAAAATTCCTGTTTATCTTCATTAGGAGATGTACAAGCTAATAATGGAATCTTTATTCTCCAATTTTTGCTTTACTTGGGTTTAACTCATACTCATGTTCTTCTCTTTATGTAAGATACTATAGGTACACCCAATTGAAAGAGAGGGATGTACATGCGAAGAAAGAGAAATCATCATTTTAAAAGTGGTGAAAAAAACGAAGAGTATGCAGCTGAAATATCACCAGCTGGCATTCCGATTAGACATAAGCGTAAAGAAATTGCAAATGAAATAGAAGGTACAAATACCGGTGCAATGGTAGGCTATGTCGCTTTATTTCTTTCGCTTTTCTCAATTGCATTTTATCCGGTTACACTCGGCTCTCTTGCGATTTTAGTCGGCTTATTAGCTGTCAATTTCGGAGCAAGAACACTTGGATATACTGCAATTGGTTTTGGAAGTTTTTCTGTTTTATTTACTTTACTCTATCCGCTTGCTTTGTCAGCGTTTTAAAAAAAACACACCAAGTTATACTTGGTGTGTTCATTCGTGATACAACATAATATGACCGCATCCACAGCAATGTTTCGCTGTAATTTCTTGAAACACTGGATAATTCTCTTCATCCCGATGCTCAATAAACACCTTTTCAAATCGATACATATTTTGTGCATATGCCCAATCTTGTTTCGTACGTGCATACAAAGTGGAGGAAAAAAACTCCTCACCACCGCAAACGATACATGTATTCTTCATTACTACCCCTCCTATGCTTGTCTTACTTCATCTATATGAACATAAGCATAAGAAAAAGACCTTCTATTGCTAGAAAGTCTTCTCTGAAACAAAAAGAAATGTACCAAACATTCCTACTCCGCTATATTCTTTCGTAACATCAGCTTCAGTTTTAAATGTTTGCTTTACAGTCATAAAGAATACACCATTTCGTGCATCTGTACTTTCAAATTTTAATTTTTCTTTTTTACCATCTACATTTTGTGTGCATTCAAAACTACTCTCATCACATTTCAATGCATACTTATCCTCTACATACACTTTAAAATCTGATTCTTTCGGACAAGTAATAAGTAAAATCGCCACGAGAATAATACTTACAATACCCACAATTGTATAATATTTCTTCATTTGTACTCCTTTCAAATGACAAGAAAACTTGACTTCATGCGCCAAGTTTTCTTAGTCCACAACCCATTGCCATTCTTGTTCTTTCTTATCAAAAATGAGCCAACCTGTCTCTGTTGCTTCTTCTTTCAATTCATCGATATTATCTAGTACCTCATCCGTACTTTCATACGAACCAACTACATATACCGGAATTTCAAGACCCCTTCTTGACTCAATTTTCCCTGCTAGATCAATATAAAGACCATCTTCCATTAATGGAATAAGCCCCATGATCAATTCTTTCGAAATTGCTGGGAAAATTTTTGATTTTTGGAACAAAGAAAAACGTTTCTTACCGAAAGCACCGAGTTTATAAGGAATGACTTTACTTAACATTCCTACAAAGTCAGCAATTCTACGATAATACACTTTGTTGTACCATCCGTCATCATGTGAAAAATAAACAAATCTATTTTTCAATAGCGGAAAGAATGTTCTTGCAAGTGGTTCTTTTTTGTGAGCCAAATATAAAAGCTCTGCAATTTCTTTTGGCTCTAGTTCATCTAAATCGCTTGCATCATCAAAATCTACCCAACAAAATTCATCAAATTCATCAATCTCTGCTTGAATTAACTTATGTATATTTTCTTCCTCAACATATTCAAATAAAGTATGATAGTGAAAATCTGTCCATTCAAAGTTGTGCTTCAAAAGCAACACTTGATGAAGCGGTGAAGGGATGTTACTTGCAAACTCTTTAAACGTAATTCCTGATGTAATAAAACAATGACCCCGACGATTACCATTAATATATATCATATTCTTTACTTGGTCAGATCCTCCAGACAAAGCACCTAGCCACCTTCGTTTTATATGTTTCAATTCTATAGCATATTTTAACATGAAAAATTTTAGAAACATAGAAAAAAATTCAAAAACTATTTACAATTTCATGTGTTTTATTACATAGTGATTACAAGAAAAAACACCTGCTCGTGAGCAGGCGTTTTTAAAGGATTTCATCTGGGTTTTGAGGATGATGATTTCCCTCTTTCTTTTCATCTTTTTGGAACATCGATTGAATCTTATCAATTGTTTGTGGAGCTAATTCAATCATTTTTTCTGCTAAATGTGTCGCATTTTGTAGATGTAGAATATTTACTCCATCTTTATTCACCACAAGAAATGCTACTGGTGTAATAGAAACACCACCTGCGCTACCGCCACCAAATGCAGGGTTACCGTTCGCTCTTTGTCCATCATTCGTTTGGAAATCAGAACCTCCTGCTCCAAACCCGAACGCTACTTTAGAAACCGTTAACACCACACCACCGTCAGCCGTTTGAACAGGCTCTCCAACAATCGTATTTACATCGACCATTTCTTTTAAATTTTCCATTGCCGCTTTCATTAATCCTTGAATTGGATGATCCACCGTTCATAACCTCCTTTGTCATATCTTTCCTAGTTTTTCCGAAAGTTGGTGAACTAAACATAAAATTTTATATTGATTTCAAAAATATTTTTATAATCTCCGCAAGAATAAAAAAACGCCCTTGAATTGTAAGGATGTCTCTAACAATTCAAGGGCACTTCAAATTTGATATTTTGTGTTTTTCCATGCAAGATAATTAAGTAAATAAAAATTCATTACATAATTAGATTAGATTGGAAGTGTCTATTTGATAGTATATACTGTACAACCACTTCACATTTATAGAAAAATGCAAGAAGAAGGTTTTTATCAGGGAAATGAGAAATATGTTTGGCCTCATTTCAAATCTCCATATGCATGGATGATGGAACAGATGAAAGAGAGAATACCTAATTATGATGGTCGAACTTACCCTGTATGGTTTTGGAATAAAAGGCCTGATCAAAACCGCCCAGCACTTTTATCTAAAGGTCAAAAAGGCGTCATTCTTACATTAGACATACCAGATGAAGATATTCTTTGGTCTTGTTTTAATACTTGGCACTCTATTTTAAATAATGGTCCTATAGCTAAATCGGAGGAAGAATGGAATCAATTTGAAACAGAAGGTTTTCCAAAAGATAAAATATTAGCTACCTGGCCCAGAATTTTTGACTTTGATTGGTTACAAAGCCTAGATAAGGATTGGATAGAATTTGATCCCGATTGGGTACAAGGTGTAACACCTCGTATAGAAATGAAACATATAATTAAAGCTAAACGATTCATTGCTAAATAAAGTAGAGAGCTATAGCTTTCTACTTTTTGATTTTATATATAAAATCACGGATATGAAGAATGAAAATAAGTAAGATATAAAAGTGTAAATCTGCGCACCCTTACATGCATTGAACAATTTATTAGATTTGAAAAATTGTTGCACCTAACCTTTTTAGGACACACTTCATATTAAATGACCTTTTTTATTTTTTCTCCTACTTAATGTTCTCACTTCAAAGTCATAATTACCTGTCTTTCAACAAAACCAAACTCTTCATATATCTCTTTTGCAAAATTTCCAGCAAATACATTCAAACGAATTTCTGAATACTTCTCCTTCAATTCCTTAATACCAGCTTCCATCAGTTCTCTCGATAATCCTTTCCCGCGATATTCTGGGAAAACGTACAATTCATATATAAATCCAAGTTTTTCACGAGAAAAATAGTCTGTATTTTCCCCTATTAATATCCATCCCATTACTTTATTTTCTTCTTTAATAATTAAATAAAATGCTCCTTTTTCTACAATCGGCTTTGTAATTTCAATCGCTTTCTCGGTACTTAATTGACAATTTCCTCTCGTGCCTTCAAAAAGCGCTTGAGCTGCATATCTTAATATTTCATTTGTATCTTCTTGATTTGCCTTAATTATCATTTTTCACAACTCCCCGACATTAATATCGCTTGTTCAAGTTCCTCCGACTCAATTACAATTGCCATCAATCCCTTTTCCGTACTCGTTTCATGAAATTCGCCCTTCTCCCAAAACACAGCCTGTCCCGCTTTCATCTTCACTTTTTCTTTATCTGCTCCACATACATATCCTTCTCCGTCCACAATAAGAAGCAGTTGCGATACAACTGCTTCATGATATCCGATTATTCCATTCTCTTGTAAATGCATAGCACCGATATGTACATTTCCTTTATGATTTAATATTTTCGACATTATGAAATTTGATTGAAATGCTGAGATTTACTTTCCTACTTTTTCACCAAAATCAAAAATTTGCATTACGGGTCCTCCTTATACGTATAAAACCATCCTTACTGTCTGCATCATATGTCCATCAAAATCTTCTTCAAATTCCTCTAATTGTGCAAAACCTTTCGCTTCATAAAAACGTTTTCCTTTTTCATTCGCTGCTTCTACATGAATGTATAGTTTCCGAAGTCCTTTTAATTCCGTTAACCCTTTTTTTAATAAAGCACTTCCTACCCCTTTCCCTTGCTGATCTGGTAACAAATAAATTGCTCCTAATTCTGCTTCGTTTTGCAGTCTAACTGGAGAGAAATTCGCAAAGCCAATTACTTCTCCCTCTTCTTCCGCAACGAATAAATGTGTATTTTCGAGACGATATTTCATTTTTTCATCCGAATAGGCCTCGTCTAAAAAACTGTCTTGAATCTCTCTCGGAATAATGCCTTCGTATGTATCATGCCAAGCTATTTTCGCTACGGATTGTACAGCATGAATATCTTCTTGCTTCATCTCTCTAATTACATATGTCATCTCGTTGTCCCCATTCTCTTTAAATTATATTCTGCTAATATACTAGAAGAAATGGCAGAACCATTTTCATAATTCACCTTAATTAATTTTAATTTCTCAATTGAAGCTATTGCGTAATCAAATTTTTCATATATATATTCCATTACACTTAAAAACTGATTTGCATGTAACCTATTTGCAATCGTGCAATGCGGAACCCATTTTCCAGGCACATAATATGAATTTAAATTATCATGAAAAATTTTAAAATAATCATGATAAGAATGATGAAACCTTATCAATTCATCGGTAATGGTCGGTGCTAGAAAAATCGTTCCATTAGTAGGGAAAATTCCAACAGAAGGAAAAGTTACCCCAGCCATATTCTCTTGAACAGCTACAAACTCCTCTAGTTTCTTAGTATATAAATTAACATCTAACGCATTGTAATCAGCCAATGTAATATGAGGTTCGACTCCTGCTAATTGATTTGTGCCAATGATATTTGTTATTTCATTTTGCAATTCTATAATTTTATTAGTAAACACACGATCAAATGTAGCAATCATAACATACATGATTTCTCACCCCTTCGTTACACATAGCGCTTCCCATTCTTCACGAATCATTCCCATTCGAATAGAATCATAGTACGTTCCGTTATAGTATCGGCATTTGCGCATTCTACCTTCTAAAGTCATTCCTATTTTCTCCGCTACTTTCATCATTCGTTCATTACCAGACCAAGTCGTGATTCCTACCCTACCAATTTCCATCTTTTCAAATAGTAAATCTCGATATAGAGTTAAAGCTTCTGTACCGTAGCCACCATTCCAGTAATTTGGATTGTAAATAACAAGCCCCATCTCCAACCAACGCGTCGGTTTATATTCCCAATAAAACCCGACTGTCCCTATAATTTGACCGTTATGTTCTATAATTAAATTGGATAGAGGTTCTTCTTTTAAACGGGTTTGCATCCCCTCTTTATAAGACGGGTATTCTTGCATTGAAAACGGAAAATACGGTGCATCCCATTTTTTCCATTCTGGATTTTCTTCTTTAAATACAAGATCCCATAATGTTTTTATATCTGATTCTTTAATTGTACGAATTGTAACTTTATTCCCTTTTAATATTACGTTTTGCATAATTCCCTCCTACAATCCTCTTTATTTCATATATAATTATAATATTTTTTCAGAAAAATCAAAACTAATATCATTTATTATATTGTATAATTTTGTTATAAGGTATCAATTAAGGTACGTCACCATTACTTAGTTAATAAAAAATAGGAGGTTACATCCCTCCTATTTCACCTTTTCTATCTCGACTAAAATCCCTTTCTCTATCCAACCTTCTACTCCATCTTTTTTTATTAAATCATATCCTGAACAGCTGTTATCAACGAGAGAAACCATGTCCCCTTTTCTTACACTTATTTGTGCACAAGAAATATCGGTTTTCACTGTGTATTCACCTGAATCAAGTTGCCTAATATATTCATTTTTCACAGAGAGTAATTTATTCGTTTCTCTTTGCTTACATACCGTATAATCTTTCATCTTCTCCATAGGCTCTATGTAATAATACGGATATGTCACCCCGCCCTGCATTTCTGAGTTCGCATTAAAATCTGCTATTACTTCATACTCTGGAAAATAGTCTACATATGTATAGGAAAACGTATCACTTGCACTTTCCCTCTGAATGATAAATGCGTTTAATTGTCCTGCTTCTTTAATCGCATTTCCGCCGTCAATCGCAATAATCTTTTTCTCCTCATCAATAACTGGATTGTTAGACGGTGCTTCATCAGAATAGTTCACAACAGGCCAATGACCTACAACTACATACTTATTTGCGCTATGTGTTTTATTGAAAAACTCCGGCATTGCTATCGCATTTTTTCGTTCTGTTTCTTTCCAATCCTCTCTATCTTCAAGGCCAGCATGTACAAAGATATAATCTTCTGTTTCAATCGCTGTTGGTAATTCTGTTAGCCACTGTATTTCTTTTGAAAAATGGCTCATCAATATGTTTTTCACTTCACAAATATCACTTGCTTCATTAACGGTAACGTTCAATTTCGCTAACCATTCATTAAAAATTGTATTCTTCCGCGTACATAAATAATGTATTAGCGCAGGATTTTCATTTACTAGTGCTTCAACTATAACTTCACAATTCCCTTCGACTACATAAACGTTTGGCTTGCTAACTACCAAATCCATCACATAGTCTACGACGCCAACGCTATTTCTTCCTTTCTCACATAGATCACCATTAATAATTAAATAATCTTCTTCTTTAAAATTAACTTTATGTAATAATTCCTTAAAAAGATCTAATTCTCCATGAATATCAGAAATATTGATGACTCTTACATCATTTGGTATAGATAATTTCTTTATTTTTTCCAAGTATAAACGCTCCTAACATTCTCCAAATTCAACATTGCCTTGTTAAGTTCTAATATTCGACAAATTATATTACTAGACCTGTTCCTAGCTCCAATCCGTAAAAGAAAGTAGGTTCCATATATTTTTACACACGGAACCTACTTCGTATTATAACTCTTTATAAAAAGAATAACTTACCTTACTATAGCCCTCTCTTTCATAAAAACGATGTGCATCCATTCTTGGAAACGCAGATGTAAGAACGATAGAACTGCACCCTTTTTCTCCCCCCCCATTTTTCTACATATGACAGCAGAACCTTACCATATCCTTTTGATCTGTGAGCTTCCGCAGTTACAAGATCATATACGAAAATATGTTTCTCATTATAAAAATTCGTACAAATCGCTACACCAGCTAGACTAACAGCTTCATCCTCTTCATTACGTAGCGAAAATAGTTTATAGTTTTCTTCTTGCATTTTTTGAAATAAAGAACTTGCTTCTTCTTTTGAAAGTTTCGTTCGTAACTGCTGTAGTACGGGAAATACATCATGTAAATCCGCTTCTGTTACTACTGCTTTAATATTCATTATAATTCTCCCCTTACTATTTATATAATTTTCTAAATGTTATATCATCATTATAGATAGCAACTGCCCTTAACTTAAGTGACAGTTTTATTCTTTTTTATAAGGCCAGTATAAAAAGGAGCGTATACAAATGGATCTGACTATCCCATTGCAATTACAAAGTAAAATACCCCTTTACTTACAAATTTACGAATATATGAAACGAGAAATCTCTCATGGATCAATACGTGCCGGTACACGCCTTCCTTCTCACCGAAATTTAGCTATGCAACTTAATGTGAGCCGTATTACAGTTGAATCTGCTTATCAACAATTACTAGCTGAAGGTTATGTAGAAAGCAAACCGAAACGCGGGATTTTTGTTGCAGAAGTTGATATTGATGTCATTCAAGCGAAACATCAAATTGCGTCAAACAGTGCTAACGATAAAGAAAAAGAACAATATGATTATGATTGTAGTCAAGGACTTATTGATCAAAAAGCTTTTCCGATAACAAGCTGGAAAAGAGCATTACACGAAACTTTATTTCAGTACGAAAATGAATTATTTGCTAAAGAAGATCCACAAGGTGAGCTCGTTCTACGAGAACATATTTCAAAGTATTTATATCATGCTCGTGGGGTACATTCTTCACCTGATCAAATTATTATCGGAGCAGGTACGCAGCCTCTTCTTTGGTTACTACTTCAACTACTTGGTCCAAAAAAAGAATACGGAATCGAAAATCCTGGATTTCACCGTATCCCTGCTATGATTCAAAGTTCTGGCCTTCCCGTTCACCCTATCCCTTTAGATGATAAAGGGATTCATATTTCCGCTTTACGTGAATCGGGTTCCAATGTAGCATATGTCACTCCTTCTCACCAATTTCCACTTGGAATCATTATGCCGTTATCTAGAAGACTCGAGTTATTAAAATGGGCGAATGATTGTAACGGATATATTATTGAAGATGATTACGATGGGGAATTTCGTTATATAGGAAAACCCATTCCTTCTTTACAAGGGTTAGATTCAAATGAACGTGTTATTTATATGGGAACTTTCTCGAAATCTTTTTTACCTTCTTTACGAATGGGATATATCGTTTTACCACCTCATCTTTTAAGAGCCTATAAAGAACTTGGTGGTATGTTTAAACAAACAGTTTCTACGCTGCAACAACTTACCTTTGCCACCTTTATTCAAAATGGTGACTGGGAACGCCATATTAACAGAAGTCGTACGTTATATAAAAGAAAACACCTTTCTTTAATTAAATCTATTACAAACGAAATGGGAAATAACATTCATATACTCGGTGAACAATCCGGACTTCATATTGTACTTCACGTTCATAATGAGATGAATGAACAAGAACTTATTCATGCAGCCGCTAAACAACGCATTAAGTTATATCCTCTTTCCACATACGATTCTGTTCATAATGCACGGGAAGAGTCGTATATATTGCTCGGTTTTGGCAGTATTCCAGAGGATTGTATCGAAACTGTTGTCAAATTACTGAAAAAGGCCTGGTTCCCTAAATAAGAATAGCTCCACGTAAGTTATACTTACGTGGAGCTATTTTCATTCACTATTTTTCTGATCTCGCTGCCCTTCCCGGACGTTTGACACCAGTTGTTTCTGTTGAATAGGAAGCTTCAATGATAGCAGTTGGATCTACAGAGAGAACGAGATCTTTCATTTTCGGATAAATGAAACGGTTTGTAATACAATAAATAATTCTCTTTTCTTCTCCTAAAAAACCACCTTCTCCATGTAGATACGTAACAGATAATTGCAATTCTTTCATAAGTAGATCGCCTATTTCTTTATTTTTACCAGAAATAATCATAACGCTCTTTCCTTGATTAATACCATCTAATATGAAATCAATCATCTTCGTAACAATATAGAAAATTGCTAATGAGAACATCGCTTGTTCAATTGAAAATAAAATGGCAACAAAAATGAAAATAACAGCATTTACAGCAAGTAAAAATGTACTAATCGGCACTTTAAAATGTTTATTCATCCAAACAGCTAACATTTCTGATCCATCAATTGCTCCGCCCATTTTTACTACAATCCCTACACCAACACCAAATAGAACTCCTCCATAAAGAACAATTAACAATTCAGAAGTTGTAATCGCTGGAAATGGTTTTAAATAAATCAATCCGAGTGTTGTAACAACATTTGCATAGGATGTACGGATAAAGAACTTCTTCCCCATTACTTTTGCAGTAAATAATAAAATCGGGATATTAATTCCTAAGAACACTCCATACAGTGGCAACCCTGCAACTTTATTCGCCATAATAGCAATGGCCGTTACCCCGCCATCTACTAATCCATTAGGTGCTAAAATAAGTTCTAATGAACCAGCTACAATAATTGACCCAATTGTTAATAATACGTATTCAAATAATCTTTTCATTCATTACCCCCAAAACTTATATATTTTCTTAGTATTATTTTAACGTAATTTTACTACTAATTCAAAGATATGAGTTTATATACACAAAAGTTTCACCTTTACAGTGATTTTTTATGTAATTTATTTAAAAAACACACTTACGTATTACAGTAAGTGTGCTCCAAACATTTATTTAAGTTTTAAATATGAATTCATCCGCATTTTAAATATTTCATCAACTGCCCTATTATATCCACCAGCATTTCTAAGAGACTCACCAACTTTACGACTATTTGCTTTAAATGTCACATCCTCCATTACTTGTTTTACAGTCTCACGTAACAATTCAGAAGTTAATTCTTTACGATTAATCCTTATTCCCCCCCCTACTTCAGTCACTCGTTTCGCAACTAAAGGCTGATCTCCTGTTACCGGAATTACAACTAACGGGACACCGTAATATAGTGCTTCACTCGAACTATTCATACCACCGTGTGTCACGAATACGTCAGCATGCTGTAAGACTTCTAATTGCGGCACGTAATTATATAACTTAAAGTTATTCGGAATGTTTTCAAATTGATTTATATTTATCTTCTTACCAACAACTAATACGACTGTCGCTTCTACATCTTTAAACGCTTCAAAACATTTTTCATATAGCTCCGGTTGTTCATTAAAAACTGTTCCCATAGAAACGAAAATCAATTTTTCATCTTTTAAATCTTCCATAGGAAAGCTGTCTACTTCTTTTCGAGTAGCAATTGATGGGCCGACAAACTTATACGATTCATCGAATACATCTGAACGCGGCTGGTATTCTTTTGAAGTATATACGATAGTAATATCACCAGGATGATTCATAATATCATACATACTATTACATTTCATTCCATACTGCCTATTCCATTTTTCCATTCCCGCTAAACAAGATTGATATAATGGATTCGTTTCATCTACTTGTCTTGATTCTTGCTCATCATTAAAAGTAATGTACTGATTAAAAGCAAATGTTGTACAAGAAGAAACGCTAGGTAATTTTAAAACATTAGCTATAATACGTCCTACGGGAAAATGATTATCGTATATCAAATAATCGTATTTTTCCCCTTTTGTCTCTTCTACAATTTGAGTCACAATACGCTCTGATGCTTCAATCATATGAGATAGCATCGTCAAAGGACTCCCACCTTCATTTACTCGTTCCATAATATTAATTTGAGAGAGAAAATTCTCAAACACTCGGAATTCTGCACCTGTTTCTTCAATCTTCTTTCTATAATCTTCAATACAATACGAAACAACTGTCTCCCCTCGCCGAATTAACTCACTTACAATAGCTAAAGTCGGATTAATATGACCTTCTCCAGGGAAATTTATTACGAGTACATTTGCCATCATATTCTCTCCTATCTAATATAATTAATAATTAATTATATTAATTAATTTAAAACTATTATAAAGGAATCTATTCTACTTCTTCATATATTTCTCTTCATTTTATTATTGAGAAATATTTTTCAAAACCTACATTATAATCCTCATAAAAGTACGCTAAACTCTTCATTTACTGAAAAATACAAGATTTACATTCAGGCATTTTTACAGGTGTATCATCAAAAACATTATTTTGATAATTCATACAAAACTAGAAAAATATAATTTCCACATCAATTTCTCACAATAGATTTATTTAAGTTCTATGTTGTCCTCATCATTATCCACTTGGAACATATTCTGTTATATAATGAATTTATAGAATTTATAGAATAAAGGAGTACCTTCGTGCTACAACAACTATTCACTTCACCTATTTTATCTGTTCAAACTTTACATCCAGGTTATGAAGACCATGCAAGCGATGTGTTTCTTGTTAAAACAGTAGCTGAAGAGGTTATCGTTCGTTCCTCAAAAATGACTGAAGAACCAAACAATGATTTTTGGTGGGGATGCAAAAACCTTTTTGGAATTGATCCAAGGAGCGTCCATCATTTAGAAACTGTACATACATTGCTGCAAGAACGTACTAATCTACCCATACCAACAATATTAGAAAAACATATTTTAAATGGCCGTGAATTCGTTGTAGCCGAAAAGTTAATAGGTAACACAATTCACTCTTTTATCGGACAATCTGATTCCATTTTATTCTGCCTTGGAAAAGGACTAGCAGAAATTCATTCGTTTCAAGCAGAGTTTATCGGAAACCCATCAAGTACTTTCCAAGTTCCACTAGAAAAATTTAAGTCTCACATATTAAAAGTCAGTAAAGAACTTGTAAATAGGTTTTATTCCGATAATGCGAGCATCCGTAACGCATTTCCTACTTTTGAGTCACAGCTTTCTTCCTTGCCAACACCAAGGGAATCTACGCTCATTTTAATTGATATGGACCCTACTCAGTTTTTATCAGATGGCGCAACTATTACGGGCTTAGTAGATACAGAAGCCTATGCAGTTGCTCCTCGGGAATTTGATTTTATCGGCTTAGAATATGTATTTACAGAAAAAGAGGCTCATGCTTTTAAACAAGGTTACGAAACTATTATGCCTATTCCTCATCTTGAAGAATGTAGGCCCCCCTATCGATATTTGTACCGATTATTATCTGTTCAAGGCAGTGTGGAGTTACAAAAGTGGCTAAGTCATCCATCCTATTTTTAAATAAGAATGTGAGGGGTTATGAAATGAATATTGAACAAAAGAAATCTTTAACAGTAAACGAAATTCAGCACATGAAAAATTTAGCTCATATATGCGGACAACACGATCAAATTGATTATTCGTCAGATTTACATGTAAACTTTTTAACTACTCGTAACAAAGAAGAGATAAATGATTTTCTATTTTATGACGATACTCAATTAATCGGTGCATTAAGTATGTATGACTTTGAAAGACCAACAAAATTGGAGTTAATGGGGTTTGTTCATCCAAACTATAGGAAACAACATATAGGCACGACTCTTTTACAAACCGCAATGAAAGAAATACGAATAAGAGCGGCAGATGAAGCGCTTATTATTATGAATGGGGATTCTACTTCTGGGAAAGAATTTGCAAAACATATGGAGTTACCCTATTTATATAGTGAATATAGTATGGAGTTCAAAGCAAAAGAAGTTCAAAAAACAGCACAGAATACTATACACCTTACTCTTGCATCTTCAGAATCATTTCTTGATCTTATTGAAATTTCCAGTAAAGCTTTTGGAGATTCAGTAGAAAATACCACTACATGGTTACAAAAGATGATGAATTCATCTTCTCATCAAGTTTATAGTGCTCGTATCGAGGAAAAAGTGATAGGAACGATTACAGTTTCTGAGCAAGAGCAATCTACTACTCTATCAGGATTCGCAGTTCATCCTTCTTATCAAGGTAAAGGATACGGCCAAGATATTCTTAGGTACATGGTACACACCCTTATTACAGAAGGAGTTTCAACAATTGAATTAGACGTTGAAACAAAAAATAACAATGCTTTAAAACTATATACACAATGTGGTTTTGAAATTAAAACGAAGCATGACTATTATAATGTAATGAATTTCGAGGTGAATACATATGTGTAAAAAACCAATTTATTCTAATTATGATATTTTTGCAGACATTTATAATAAACATTGGGGACATTTTGCTGAACACTCCTATCCAGCCTATCATAAACTCGTTTTACAAGATGCACTTCCCCACTCTCGTATATTAGACCTTTGCTGCGGTACTGGTCATCTTACTAGGAAACTACTTGATCATAATTTTGTAGTAACTGGTATAGACGGTTCTGCTCAAATGATTGAACATGCACTTCACAATGCACCAGATGCGTCCTTTATCGTCGACGATGCACGTTTTTTCAAAGTAGATGAGCCTTTCCACTATGTCATCTCAGCCGGTGATAGTTTAAATCATATACTGCAATTAGATGAGCTAAAAGATACTTTTCAACATGTTTATTTAGCATTATATGATGGAGGTACATTTGCATTTGATATGAATATGGAGAAAAGTTTTCTTGAAAATTGGATTGCTTCGTTTCATATTTCAGCGGAAGAATATGTATGTACGATTGATTCTACATATGATAACGAAAATAAAAAAGCAGAAATGAACTTTATACTATTTCAACATGATATAGATAATAATTGGACAAGAAGTGACTTTTCTTTTGAAGAAGCTTGTTATTCCAATGAAGAAATAATTTCTTCGTTGAAATCTGTAGGTTTTAAGAACATTCAATTACACGGTACAAATAGAGCTTTTTTCATTTGTCAAAAATAAAAAAACTGAATCATAACGATTCAGTTTTTTCTTAATATATTTACGACAGCAGTCGTTTCATTATTTTCTTTATAAACACGTGGAATTCTTCTGTCTAACATACATGTAACTTCATAGTTAATGGTACCTAACATATCCGCTATTTCTTCTACTGCGATGTTCTCTTCACCTTGTTTACCGTAGAATACTACTTCGTCTCCAACTTGTACTGGCATCGCTTTTGAAACGTCTAACATGAGCTGATCCATACAAACACGGCCAATAACAGGTACTCGAACTCCGTTTATTAATGCATGCCCTTTATTAGATAACTGACGATTATAGCCATCAGCATAGCCAATTGGTACAGTTGCAATCCATTCTTCACCAGTCGTTACATACGTATTCCCATAACTTACACCGCGATTCTTCTTCGCATGTTTAATATGAGCTATTTTTGATTTTAATGACAACGCAGGCTGTAAAGAAACAACCGAATGATCTACCTCTTTTGAAGGATACATTCCATAAATCCCAATACCTACACGGACCATATTTTGAAATGTATTGCTGAGTTCCATTGACCCGGCACTATTTGAACTATGAATATATGGAATATGAATTCCTAATTCTTTTGCTGCATTGACAGCTTTTTCAAATAAACTTGTTTGCATATTCGTATATGATTTATCAATTTCATCTGCCGTAGAGTAATGCGTAAATATTCCTACTATCTCTACATACTCCATACGGTTTAATTTTTCTAAAAATGGTTTAACCTCTTCTTCTTGTAAACCGATACGACTCATTCCTGTATCAATTTTCACCTGAATTTGCGCTTTCTTTTGAAGACCGTTTGCGATTTCATTTATACCTTGTAAATCTTCACTTCTATAAACAGTCATCATAACGTCATATTGAATTGCTTCTTCCGCAGCTGCTACTGATGTATAACCTAAAATTAAAATCGGCACGTTAATTCCTGCTTCTCTTAACTCTATCGCTTCATCTACAAATGCAACTGCAAGCTGATTTATTCCTGCTTCAATAGCAGCTTTCGCAACTTCAACTGCCCCGTGGCCATACCCATTTGCTTTTACAGCAGCCATCATTGCAATATTTTCATCATTCACACGCTTTTTAAATTCTTTTACATTATGTTTTACTGCATTTAAGTTAACTTCAACAATTGTATCTCTTCCATATTTCAAACTCATTGGTCTAACTCCTAACTCAATAATTGCATTCCATTCTATTTCATGTTTCATATGACCTTTTACAATATAATACTTTTCAATATGCTAGTCAAACTACTAGAATTTTCGGAATTTTGAGTATGATATAATACCCTTAAGAAACTATTATATACGTAGAAGAGGCGAATTACAATGTTTGTACAATCTGCCTTACATCAACTAAAAATTGCTGTTGACACTTCTATTCAAATGCTTAACCAATATAATGAAGATAGTTTAAAAATACAACCAATTCACTCGAAGCGATCAGTATTTGAAATGTGTGCACATCTTTCTCTTATTTGCCATGCGGATTTACTCATTTTAAATGGTAGTACGGAAAAAGAGTTACGTACCTTTTATTTAGAACATACACCAGAAACAATTGCGTACATGCAACAAACAATGCTTGAAGGGTTCAACCTTCTCTCTAAAACATTTCTTTCCTATTCCCAAGAAGAATTAGCAGAAGTTATGACTGCCTATTGGGGTGTTTCTTATTCTCGATTTGAATGGTTACTTGAAATTGTTGCACACTTTTATCATCATCGTGGACAAATTCATATTTTACTGTGCGAGCATATGAAAGATCCTCGCATTCCTTTATTTGAGTGATTTTCCACTCATTCATTATCCAATCTACATATCATCAAATACACGTTCATTACTAATAAATAGAGAAGCAATAAATCCAATAAAAAATAACATTCCTAATAAAATAAATGTTTGAGTATAACTTCCTATTTTCATAAGATAAATAGAAACGAAGGGGCCTATACTAGTACCTAAAAATAAAATAAAGGTATAGATAGAAACTGCTATTCCCCTTGCTTTCCCTCCCAATTGGCCGACAAGAGCAACTAAAGACGGAACGGATATAGCAATACCTATTACAAAACAAACACTCATTATGACAAGAAGAGGCAGATACGAAACAAAGCCCATTGCACTTAGACTAAAAATAGCGACCAACAATCCACCTTGAAGAACTTTCCTTACTTCGAACCTCTTTGTTAAACGACCCGCAATCGGTGACATCATCATACCAAATAGCCCCGCTAAGCGAAAATAAAGGATTTGTTCTGCAGTTAAATTGTAAGTAGAAGAGCTCAAATAATTCCCTAAAACAGTATACATATTAACAAAAGCCATCAATAAAACAAACGCAATCATATAGCTCAATACTAAGCTTTTATGTGTAAAGACTTTACCCATCTGTTTAATCGGTCCCAAAATATCAGTATAGGATTGAGATATTCCCCCTTTCGGAAGAGAAAAATGAACCCATACAGCAGTAATCATATAGACAACGCTAAGAAGAAAGAACACCATATGCCATCCAAAATGTTGACTAACAACCGTACTTATTACCTGACCTACAATTCCAGCTACTAAAAAACCGGTACTAACAAATCCTATTGTTGTAACCTTTTTTTCTACTGGAAACATTTCTACAACGTAAGCTAACGCTACCGGAGAAAATGTAGCTGCTGCAATACCCTGTAAGCCCCTAAAAATAACAAGCCACAATATACTATCCACAAACCCTAAGGAAAACGAAATAATCGACAGAGCAAGTAATCCAATGAAGATCACTTTTTTTCGCCCATATTTATCAGAGATTGCTCCAAATAACAAACAACCTATAGCAAAGCCAACAGAAAATATACTGCCTGTAGCTGCAGATTGTGCTAGTGAAACATTAAAAAATTCTGAAAATAGTGCAATTAAAGGGATTGTTACATATAAGCTAGACATAACTACCATACCCGACCAACATAATACAACGGTCATTATTGTGTAATTCTTTTCACTATTTATTTCCTTTCCTATTTCCATCATAATATCTCTCCCTTATTACAATTTTTACCAATTTAAAACCTCTAAAGTACGCAAGAAGGTATTTCTTTAACTGCTACTTATTTTAATTACATCGTAAAAAATATGACTACACCAAAAGTTAGTTAAACATATAATAAGGCAAGCTAACTATATTCCCAAATAAATAAGTTGATCCTCATAATCAACTTATTTACCTACCTTCTCCTAATTTCACCTGCATATTTACTTGCATTTTATTTAATAGCTTCTCTAAAATTTGACGCTCTTCTTGATTAAAGTCGTCAACTAACGAAGCGCAAGATAACCAAAAAGTTGGTAAAGAGTGCGTAACTAGCTCTTTTCCTTTCGGAGTAATTTTCACTTTTAATCTTCTTCGATCCTCAGAATGATGGAATCTTACGATTAACTCTCGTTTTTCCATCCAATCTAATAAGCCAGTGACAGAAGCACGTGTTATCCCTAATCGACTCGCAATATCCGAAGGACTCATGTTCACTTCTTCCCCATTTGATTCCATTTCACGCAAAATAAACAACAGTAAAAAATCTAATTTACTTTCCGATATACCAAGCGGAGCTAAATCTACATCAACCGCATCAAGAACATTATCAGATGTCCATAACATTAACAAACCAAGTTTTGCTGCGATTGGATCCGTATCCGCTGATGCCGTCTTATTTATTAGCTCTGCATACGGCCCAATCCCTAAAGGAAGCGAATCATTTTTTGAATTCATTCATCTTCACCCTCCTTTCCCTTTAATTAATTAGCTTACCTAACTACTTTTTATTATACTCACATTTTTCCTTTTATTGCAAGAATATTGTTTGACAAAAAAATCCTGCAATTCAAACAGGATCTTTCAAACTGACTAGCTATTATTTTTAAATTATCCGAAACTCCTTTAAAGCAAAAGAAATACCACCTTCACTTGATTTCTTTGTAACGAAATCCGCTCTTGTTTTTAACTCTTCTCCGCCATTCCCCATCGCAATTCCTAATCCTACATATCGCAACATCTCAATATCGTTTCCACCATCACCAAAAGCAATTGCTTCTGATTTACAAATGTTTAAGTGATCCAATACTTTTTGAATTGCGGTGAGCTTCGATACTTTATTATCTTCCAATACATTTATGACATAACCATGAAAACGGTCGAATGTAAGCATTGGGTATTTTTCAATAAATTTTTGAGATTCTATTTCATCCGCATACAGACATAAACAATAGATCTCTTCAGACAAATCCTTGCTTTTTTCAGGGTACTCTCCTAAATTTAACGTCTCGCTAAGCGCTTGCATTACACGCTCATTATCTGAGGCTATTCCGTTCATTGTAAAACCCTCAGTAAAATAAGAAACGCCGTGACCATGTAATTCAGCAAACTCTGAGATATCATGAACGATTTCACTTGAAAGAACCGATTTATGTATAACTGTTTCTCCACACTTGATATGCGCACCATTTGCAGAAATAATTGTATGTATGCCCAGCTCTTTAAATTGCGAGCATAAGCTATATGGTCTCCCTGTTGTAACAACTACATGAATCCCTTTATCTATTAATCTTTGTATCGCTTCTTTTGTACTTTCGTGCATACTTCTATCAATCTCGCTTAAAAGAGTACCGTCGACATCAAAAAACACTACTTTGTACATAGGTCTTTACATCCCGTCTAAATGATTCGTATCATTAATGAAATGTACCGTTTTTTGTTCCCCATCAATTTCAATTAAACTTATTCCGGTATCTCCCATTTTAAAATAATAATCCATTGAAATTGGCATTTTGAAAAACGCACGTAATAGACTATTTATTACACCACCGTGTGCAACGATTGCAATTCGGTCATATGTATTCTCTGTCACGATTTTAGAAAAAATCCCTTCTATTCTCATTCTAAATTCAATAAATGATTCCCCGTTTTCAAAACGATCATGAAGAAACTTTGGCTCTGGATATTTCTTTGCTTCTTCAAAAGATAAACCTGCTTGCACTCCGTTATTAAACTCCATTAATTCCTCTTCTAGTTGAATTGGGCATCCAATTCCTTCAGCTAACGTTTCACCAGTTTCACGAGCACGCTTTAATGTACTTGCCCAAATGAAATCTGGCGGAAAATCTGCTTTCACTTTCTGTACAAGCCTTTGCACTTGTCGTCTTCCTTTTTCTGTTAATTCAAAGTCAGCTCGTCCTTCATGTACGTTTAAGATATCAGCTTCTGATTCTCCGTGGCGTATTAGTAGTATTTGCACGTATATTCCCCCTTATCTCCTTAAAACTAAGGTTAAATTTTAACATATTATTAAAATTTTTCAAAACAATAAAAACAATCCTATTCATATAAGAATGAAAAATGTAATCTATAAATTAAAACAATGCTAAAAAATAAAAAGAGAAATGGCATCCCATTTCTCTTTTTCACTCTTATTGTTCTTTTGGTGTATCTGAAGAAGGTAATCTCTTCGCCTGTTTTTCTTTAAAGATTTCTCCAATTGCCCCGAGAGTACCAAGTGTTTCAATTGCATTAGACGGAATAAAGACTTTATTTGCTGGTCCTTTCGCAACCTCAATCAATGATTCAAATGATTTATAAGCAAGTACGCGTTCATCTAAATCTGCTGCACGAAGTAATTCAATTCGATTTTGTTCTGCTTTTGCAATTTCCTCAATCGCTCTTGCTTCCCCTTGCGCTTCTAGTTCCTTTGCTTCTTTTATACCTTCAGCTTCTCGAATACGTGCTTCTTTATCCCCTTCAGCCATTAAGATTTTACTTTGCTTTTCCCCTTCAGCACGAAGGACTTTATCTTGTTTTGCAGCTTCAGCTTCTAAAATGATCGCACGTTTATTACGTTCTGCTTTCATTTGTTTTTCCATTGATGCTTGCACATCTTTTGGCGGATTAATATCAACAACTTCAACACGTTCAATACGAACGCCCCATTTTTCTGTTGCTTCATCAAGTGCTAAGCGAATTTCTGTTGAAATTTTTTCACGACCAGATAACGTTTCATCCAGTTCCATTTTACCGATGATTTGACGCATCGTTGCAGAAGTAATGTTACGAACACCATATTCATAGTTCGAAATACCATATGTCGCAAGTTCTGGTTCCACAATTTGATAGAAAATAATTGTATCAATTTCTACTTGTACATTATCTTTCGTAATTACCTTCTGCGGTGGTACATTCGTTTGCTGAATACGTAAGTCGTGATATACGCGAACGCGGTCTACAATTGGGATTAAAATATTTAATCCTGGCTCCATAATACGCTGGAACTTACCAAATCTTTCAACAACTCCAACTTTTTGCTGTGGAATAATTTTAATTGTTAATGCGATAAATGTCACAACAATTAGTGCTAAAATAATGGTTAATGTCAATCCTACTACCATATTTATTCACTCTCCTTTTTTACTTGTAATATAGTACTATTTCTCTTTATAACAATAACTTTTTCTCCAGCATCAATTGGATTATCCGCAATAGCTGTCCAAGTATCTCCATCCACCTTCACAATGCCATTCGCTTCATTTGTAATCGCTTGCATAATGATCCCTTTTTTACCGACTAGCATATCTACTGTATCAGTAAAACCTTTTGCTTCTCGAAAGTTTTTTGAAATTCTTTTCGTAAAGAACGTCAATGTTAAACTTACAATCGCACCAACAACAACTTGTAACAGTAGTGCTTCAGGAGCAAATAAAGCAATAAGACCTCCGACAACAGCTCCAATTCCAAGCCAAAGCATGTAAAACGTAATCGACAACATTTCTGCGATAAATAAAATACCAGCTATTATAAACCAAATTACCCAAGCAGCCATATGCAACCCTCACTTTCTTTCTCATTTTCTATATGTATATGAAGAAAAGAATGGTTTATCCGCCCTTTCTAATACGTGGGCACTTACTACAAGCTATTGTACATATTCACTGTTATAATGAGTATTTTAAAAATACTATATTAATATATTCTTCATTATACATGAAAATCCCTTTCAAAAAGCGACAAAAAATGAAATTCTTTCGAAAATTTAATTTTCATTTTATAATTATTTTAACTACTAAAATATTATTTTAGGAAGGTGGTGTACTTGTTGCAAAGTCGTTCATTAAATTACTATTTAGGAGCGAAAATATGCATTACTCTCGCTGATATCGTATACATCATGATTATTACAACTCATATGTATATCACAACGAAATCAGCTACATTAACTGCTCTTTTTCCATTAGTACAAGTCATAACTAATCTTATAGCAAATACATCTGCACCACTTATAATGAATCGTTTTTCATCTTATTCATTACTTTTCACACTACAATGGACAAAAACTGCTCTATTATTTTTATTAATGATATTATTCCCATCCCTGTCCACAAACATTGTAGCACTATTCATTTTCATTTTTTTCATTTCATTATGTAGCGGTTGGAGCGCGCCATTATTATACGGTATCCTTCCTCGCCTTACACGAAAAGAACAATTAGTAAAAGTAAATAGTATTTTTTCTTTTTCCACACAAATTGCGCAAGCCGCTGCTTATTCATTTACAAGTGTTATAGTTCTTCTTATCGGTGCTACTTCTACACTCATGATGAATAACATTTTGATGATTTTTGGATGTTTTGCACTATACCTTGCATTACGTTCCATACATACTGAACGAGTAATAGAGCCTTCTTCTTCAAAAGGTGCTGCTTTATTGGAAGGTTGGAAACTCTTATTTCAGAACCCTTCTCTCCGCACTGTTACATGTATGGACTTAATTGAAACTTTCGCAGGGACAATATGGATCGGCGCTATTACAATGGCTTATGTAACAACTATCCTTCATAAAGGAGAAGAATGGTGGGGATACATTAACACAAGTTATTATGTAGGGACGTTAATTGGCGGGATATTAGCGTGGAAAATGAGTACATACATTCAAAATAATTTAATACGCTCCATGGCAATAGGCTCTCTTACGTTTAGTATTCTTACATTTTTATATGGTATGACAAGTAGCGGGTTTATTGCGCTTTTTCTATGCGTTCTAATGGGGCCATGTTATCAAATTAGAGATATTTCTCAAACAACAGTGTTACAATCTAGTGTTCCCCCTACTTTATTATCAAAAATGTATACAGCTCATGGTGCACTCCTCTCGACAGCTTCTGGTCTTTCTATGCTTAGCGTTGGAATTATTACCGACCTGTTCGGTGTTCGTACGATTTATATTCTCGCTTCTATCCTTATATTGTGCTCTGCTTGTTTATCATTTAACTTATTTAAATATGATAAGACAGAGCAAAAAGATATTTCACTTTAATTAACAAAACAAATAGGACAGAAATTCCTGTCCTATTTGTTTATTCTTTTTATGACAAATTGGGAATTTTTCTATGCTTTGTCGCTTGTTCAAAAGCGTATGCTAGTTTAATCAAGGTCCCCTCAGAAAAAGCAGTACTTGCAAGAGTAATTCCAAACGGTCTCCCGTTATCCATATATCCTGCTGGTATCGCTATAGATGGATAACCTGCCTTCGCACATATAGTGGAGCCGATATAGGAAGGGAATAGAATCGCATCAAGATTATATTTTTTCAGTGTGAAGTCAATGCCTTGTTCTTGCGAAAAATATATATCTTCTAATCTTGCATTTAAATATTCAGGATTTCTTAACGTATTAGGAAAACCTTTTCTTCCTTCTAACTTAGTTTGCCCATATTTCAAAGCTCTTTCTGCTATGTTCTCGTTAAACTCCATTAACTCCGAAATAGAGTGCACTGGAATCGTAGAAGGTAATTTAGAAAGATAGTTATCTAAACTATGCTTTAGTTCATAAAGCGGTACTCCCCAGCTCCATTCTCTATGAAAAGACGGAATATCAATATTTTCTACTACTGTCGCTCCCTCACTACGCAATACTTCAATTGTTTCCTGAAGCAATTTTTCATCATACTCACCAGATTCATAATAATCTTTTGGCGCATTACTATATACACCAATCTTTGCTCCATGTAAGCCATTAACATCAAGATATTTTGTATAATCATGTTCTGCTATACCTTCACTTTTATAAGTAGCTACATCTTTCTCGTCTAACCCAGTTAAACTCCCGAGTAAAATAGAAGCATCTGTTACTGTTCTAGCAAATGGACCCGCTGTATCTTGTGAATACGTAAACGGAATAATGCCTCTACGACTAATTAGACCAACAGTCGGTTTAATACCGACTACAGAGTTTTGAACAGCTGGACTTAAAATAGAAGCATCCGTTTCTGTCCCAACAGATACTACTGTAAAATTAGCAGCAACTGCTATCGCAGATCCTGTACTTGAGCCACCAACAAACATATCATCCTCACCTGTACTGTAAGGGTTTATTGTTTGCCCACCTCTTGCACTATATCCAGCCCACATGTCAAATGACATTGCATTTGCTAATTCTGTCATATTTGTTTTCCCTATTATCACTGCTCCTGCTTCTCTCAGTTTCGTAACAAGAAATGCATCCTCACTACTAATATTTTGTTCTAGAGCAATCGTACCTGCACTTGTATGCATGGAATCATTCGTTTCAATATTGTCCTTAAGTAACACAGGTATACCATGTAATGGACCTCTTATACCTTTTATCTTTCTTTCATAATCTAATGCTTCTGCAATAAAGATAGCATCTGGATTGACTTCTAGAATAGAATTAATTTTTGGTCCATCTTGATCATATTTTGCGATTCTATGGAAGTAATACATAACTAATTCTTTTGAAGTTAATTGCCCAGCTTCCATCGCCGCTTGTATATCATGAATATTTAATTCTTTTTGTAATCGTGCATTAAACTGAATCTCCACCTTCATTCTCCTTCTTTAAAAGTTTTTATTGCTAACATGTATCTATTACTTTTTCATTTTCTCCGCTCCTCACATATACGACTACAATCCCTTTCAAAGAATTCAACTTACCAATGTAAAAACCTTTTATTTCCTGAAAAATAAAAAAAATCTGAAACGAATGGGTTTTCGCTTCAGACTCTTTTTATTACTTTACATATACCTCATCTAACAAATGTAAAAACTCACCCTGTTTCCCGGCTAATTCAGGGCATTTTGCAATATCAATCCATTCGTAGCAAAACACTAAGCCCTGATCTTCCTCACCGGCACTTACAATATGTTCCCAATCATCTTTTACATCTGTTAGTAACGTTACATGGAAGAAATGACGCTTTTGATATTCTTTTTTGTCTTTCACAAGTATGATGTAATCGGATAGGAATCTTTCTATGCATAAATGGCGTAATCCGGATTCTTCTTGTACTTCACGTAAAAGTGCTGCTTCTAACGTTTCCCCTTCGTCAACTGTTCCCCCTGGTATTTGTATACCAGCTTCAGGTATATCACGATGTTTAAAAACGAGCAGTTGCATAACTCCTTCTTTTTCTCTTGTTACATATGCGTGTACTTTTTTCTTATATAACACCGTCATAATCCTTCTCTCCCCTCAATTGTTCACTCTGTTACTTCTTCAAGTGTCAGTTGATTTTCATATAAATATGTAGCTTGTGGATTCCCCACATACCTCACATGCCATGGTTCATATCGATAACCCGTAAGCGATTCTTTCTCTTTCGTATATCGAATGACAAAACCAAATTTATGAGCATTTTCAGAAAGCCACTGCCCTTCTTTCGTTTCGCCAAAAATTGTCTCTAATTGAAACTTAGCAGATTGCGATGTAATATCCATAGCAAGCCCCGTTTGGTGTTCACTCGTACCAGGAACTGCACTCGACATTGCTGTTTTTGCTTCTCCATCTTGTTTTTTATACATCGTATTTAATGCTTTTTGTCGATCAAAAGATCTAAATCCAGAGACTGCAAATAAAAAAATACGCCCCTTATCAGCTTGTTGGAACATTTCCTCCAGCGCCCCAGCTGCCTCTTTCCTCATTTTTTTCTTTTCTTGATCACCTTCACTTGAGTAACGTACTTTCGGAACAACTAAATCTGGCGGTCTATACCCATCTGGTAAACGCCTACTTTTATTCACAAGCACAAGCATCGAATTTGGATTACTAATTACCGCAATATCTCCATCCATATTCGCAATCGTTTCTTTCGCTTTCGGAAATATGTTATTTACATTTACCTCGCGCGCCTGCTTATCCTTATACATTTTATAATTGATTCCCGCTACTCCAACAATGAGTATCATCGCTACGATACCAAGTAGTATCCATCTTTTTTTCATATAACGACCTCTTATTTTAATAATTTGGCCATTTCATACTCATCGATGTTCTCTCCATCGATAATAAGAGCAGCTCTTTTGACACCTTCTTTCTCAAATCCAGCTTTTTTATATAGTGCCTGAGCTCTTGTATTGTGGGCCATTACCGTTAATTCTAAACGCCATACATCATGTAATTTTGCCCACTTCTCAACCTCTTTAAACAATCTCGTCCCAATACCTCGCCCGCTATATTCTTGCAGAATACCAATTACAATACCTGCTACATGCCTTTTTCTTTGAATATGATTTCCATTCACTAAAATAAACCCTACTATTCTCTCTTCTTCCACTGCTACAAATATTATTGCATATTCATTTTCTATAAAGCGATGAATCATTTGTTCTTGTTGCTCGACTGTAAATTTTCTTTCTCCTGGTTCATATAACATAAATTTCGTTTCTTCATCTAGTTGCTTACTTAATTGCAAAAATGGTGCTGCATCTTCTATTTTGATCTCCCTAATCACTTCAATCACCCTACCAGTTTCATAATAAAAAGTTTTCCTTGTAAAAAGATTTTCTCTACTTTTCCGAAAATCCCTTTGTAAATCTCCCAGTATAATTTGACAAATTTCAACATTACTATAACAACGACAAATTATGTCTATTCTGTGACGCCTCATCATTACAAAAAAAACGCAAGCATTACACTCACGTTTTTTCAGACTCTCCCACTAATTTATGTTTCACTTTATCCATTCACCTTTTCCGCCTGCCAGAAATATTCACCAAACGCTTTAGCAAGTACATCAATCGATCGATTTAGTTCTTCCTCTGTATTATCTACGCCACCAACTTCAATTAATATCGCTTGTCCTGATAAGTCTTGATTGTAGACACCATTTCCTGTTTGGAATCCTTTTTGAATGACACCACGACTAACGCCTGGATACTTCTTACTAATCGTCTCATGTAAAGCTGTTGCTAATTGTAAGTTTTTTTCATAGTTTTTGTTGCCTTTCCCTACTACAAACGCAAGCTTCGCATATGATTTATCACCAATTTCTTTTGTCGTGACATCTTTCCGAGCACTATCACGATGTAAATCAAAAAAGTATTGTAGTTCTTTATTGCCGGCCATTGCTTCTTGCACAATTTCCCGTGACATTTTGTAAGAACTATTACTATTTAACCCTTTACTAATCAACTTTTGACCGACATCAGTCTTATCGTTAGTAGCTCCGATCCCTTCACTTTCTAATTGTTCACGAAATCGGTCGCCGACTATTGAAATATTCGTGACGGAACTTGTCGCTTTATTCGGATTTGGATCGTTTGCTAAATTTAGTAACGGCAAATAAGATTCCCAACTATGCGAATGATAAATAAACGCAACTTGTCTTTTCCCTGTCGTTTGAGCCGGTTGCTTTTTCTCTTTGTTCGTATCCGGCTTTGGAGCCTGTCCACCTTCTCCAGTCCGTTCTTTCACTACTTCTTCAAGTGGGACGCTCGACTCTATCGGTAAGTTAGAATAATTTGTCCCTTCACCCGCAATAACAATTTCTGTATCGTACTTACCAAAACCAGGTAGCTCTTTGCCGACAAAACTGCGTACATCGTTAAAACGAATATTCGTAGCCATAGAAAAAAGAAACGAAGAAATTGAAAAATCTTGATTTAAATTTCGATATTCCTGTGTAAAATAATGATTCTCTTTCCCAAGAACATACATGTAACCATTCATCGATAACTCATTTAACCAATTATATAAATACGTTGACTTTGTCTCTTTCATAGAAGTTACCATCATACTAATAAGAACAAAAGTCGCTAGTACTGTAGCAATAATAAATAAAACTAACTTACGTACACTCGTGAACTTCACATAAAAAAAGCCTCGATTCATACTATCACCCTCTCTATTTCAAGTTATGTACAAGCTCTAGAGAATAGACCGTATAAATTCCGGCTATATTGTTAATGAGGTGAAATGAATTGAAGCTACTAATAGGAACATTACCCATTGTACTATCATTTATTTTTTATTGGCTTGCTAAGTATCCTACAATACGTGTTACTTTACATATTTCAGCGTACTTAGCACTTTATGTACTCGGTACAATTATTTCTATTCATATATATGATGTTTTAATACAAAATTTAGTTTTCATGACAAGCATTCATGGAATTTTATTAAATCCATTTTTTCTTATCTCAGGAGCGTATATAGGGATATACACTTTATACTTACTTTTGTCTTACATGATTACAAATATAAAAAATGGAGCGTAATAATATGCAACCACCGTTCATCTGTCATACATGTAAAAAAAGAATTGCGCGAAAGAAAGATCTTATTACTGCCACATGGTACTTCCGCTTTTATGTATTTCACAGTGATTGTTTTAAACGCCAACAAGTGTTCATCTCACGATTTATCCCTGTGAATACACTTTTTAATTTCTTTCTTATTATATATGGACTTATTTTTGGCAGCATTCTTATGGTTACAGAACCATCTATCATATGGCTGATTTTCTTATTTCCCATTTTATATCGGTTTCTTTCCTATTATTATGTTGAACGTTTTTTCTCTACATAACGTGTAGACTGTCCTCTAGGAATACTTAAACATTCCCACTCATTTTCTTTTAACATCTTCCCAATGTAAATAATCTGTCCAATATGCAAAGCATAATGAGCAATTTGTCTTTCAATTGCTTGCATGACAGTATGTGCTTCACCGCGAATATATACCGTCTGTAATAAATGTTCCGGCGTTATCACATGCATCGTTTTAAAAACATATTCCCATCCTTCATTCCATGCTGCGAGAACATCTTCCTTAGAATGATACCCACCTTCAAATTCAGCATCTCGGTTACGATCTATTTTTTCACCATCAGACGTTAAAAAGTCCGTCCATCTAGAACGCATATTACCATGCAGATGCTTTATAATAACCGCTATACTATTTGTTTCTTCATGAGAAGACCATTCAATCTGTTCATATGATAATTGTGAAAGCACCCGTTCTCCTTGCTTCTTTGTTGCTTCAAAATTTGAAACGGCACATTGTAGATATTCTCGTCCCATATCCATATTAGCCCCTGCCTTTACACTAACTAATTTTCGTTCCATTTGGTAATTCCATATTAGGCTGAAGTAATACGACATCACCAGCCTCAGGTACTCCTCCTAAAACAAGCACTTCTGATTTAAATCCAGCTACACGTTTTGGCGGAAAATTTACAACAGCAACGATTTGCTGACCGATTAAATCTTCCGGGGTATATCTCTTCGTAATTTGAGCACTCGACTGCTTAATTCCAAGCTCTCCAAAATCAATTTCTAGTTTAATTGCTGGAACTCTAGCTTTTTTAAATTCCTCTGCATGTGTTACAGTTCCAATTCTTACATCCAAAGTTAAAAAATCTTCAAAATTAGCCATTTTATCATTCCTCCCATTTATTACTTAGACAAGATACAAAAATCCCCTTTAAAAAAAGAAAGGTGCCTAAGCACCTTTCTTTTGTAGTTCACTTGATTCATTTGATTTATAGAAGAAGAAACCGAGAATCCCGCCAATACATGATGGGATTAACCATCCTATTCCTTCTTTATATAATGGTAACATTTGTAATACGTTAGAAATCGCGTCAATTTTAATTTCCGCACTTTCTAAACCGTTAAAGAAACTAATTAATAATGCGCCTAAAATCGCTCCAATATAAATGGTATTACGCTTCCCAATCCATTTATGGAAGTAAGAAAGTACGATTAATACGATTGCGACTGGATAAATGATCATTAGCACTGGTAAAGTAACTGCGATTAATTGTGTTAAACCTAAGTTAGATACAATTAGACTAAACACACATACCATTGTTACGATCGTTTTATGCGAAAGTTTTGGGAATAAGTTTGTAAAAAAGCCCGCACAAGCAGATGTTAATCCAACAGAAGTTGTTAAACAAGCGAGTATAATAACAAGCCCTAATAAAATTTTACCACTTGTTCCATATAACTCATTTACAACATTCGTTAAAATAAGTCCACCATTCTCTGATACCCCAAGCGATGTACTTGTTGAACCAAGATAAGCAAGTGATAAATAGATTAACGTTAAACCAAATACAGCAATAATACCTGATACTACTGTTGTTTTTGCAATTTGACTACTCTCATTTATCCCTTTAGAGCGGATAACTTGTACAACGACAATTCCAAATACGAGAGCACTAATTGCATCCATCGTTAAATATCCTTGTATAAATCCACCAAAGAAAGCATTTTCTTGATATGCCGCTAGGGGCGCAGCTGGTTCTCCAATTGGATCAATAATTGCCTTTCCGACAATAACAGCAACAATCAATACTAACAATGGTGTAAGAAATTTTCCGAACCAATCCACTAATTTAGATGGATTTAATGATAGATACCACGTTATTCCGAAGAAAACTATTGTGAATAGAAATAGCATGTACCATTCTGAAACCAATGCCTCTGATAGAAATGGCTTCATACCCATTTCAAATGAAACGGCTCCCGTACGCGGAATCGCGAAAAATGGTCCAATCGCTAAATAACTAATCAATGGGAAAATAAACGCAAATATAGGGTGAACTCTAGAAGATAGCGCTTTCAAGTCCCCCTCTACAAACGCGACAGCTGTTACAGCTAATAGGGGTAATCCGACTCCCGTTACAAGGAATCCAATTGTAGCAACCCAAACATTCTCTCCAGCTTGTTGCCCTAAAACAGGTGGGAAAATTAAATTTCCTGCTCCTAAAAATAGTGCAAATAACATTAAACCAATTGCTACCGTATCACCTGGCTTTAAACGTCCCTTCATACTTTTCATTTGCATAGCACTTTTTCATTGTTTATCTCTATTTTCACAATATGCTATGCATCCTCCTCTCTGCTCAAGATGATAAAATATGCCCCTTACAAAGCAGTGTCTTTCTCCATAATTTCTCCATTCCCCTTATTCTTACTCTAACTATTAATTTTTGATTTTTTTGAATTTTCAACTCATTAGAGTGGTATTGCGTGGAGTATAGTTGTCAGACCTCTTTGTTTTTATCACACATATAGTAACATATTTGGTTGAAAAATAAAAACATATTTTCAAATTGATTTTTTTGAAAATCAAAATTATCTACATTTTTTATTCTTTTACACAAATATTGTTACAATCTCTTCTTTTATCCTATCGTTATTTTCAAATAATTTTATACGCGTAACATAGCAAAAGCCATCCAACATAATTAGATGGCTTTTGTATGTTATTCTATCGTTTCAACTTCACGTGGATTTTTCATCTCTTCCACATACACAACTCTAAATCCGTGATCTTCTAAATCTTTCAATAAAGTCTCTAATTCACCGTCATTAAACTCTTCTCCTAATGTAAACATAATTCTACGAACTAATAAGGCATCATTATCAAAAGTCATTAAACTTTGGATACCTGTATATTTTTTTAATACTGTCGATAATTTTTGAATGGCCCCATTATAATCTTGTGTTCCAATCATGACAGAATATTTACTAGAATGAACCCCCCAAGCATCTTCTAATAACTCAAAAACTTTTTTATGCGTTAAAATTCCAAGGAAGACTCCTTTTTCATCAACCACTGATAAATAAGGTAATTTTTTAATTGTAAAAAATACTTTAAAGAACGAAGAATCTTCTCTGACATATCCTTCTTTATCGTTTAATAATTGTAATACACTCTCTTCCAGCGAACCTTTATATTCTAAAATATCTACTTTATATATATTCCCTAAATGTTTCTCTTTTTTTTCATCTAAAACTGGTACACAACGATAGCCAGTTTTATTTAAATGCTCCAGCGCTTCCCCTATTGTAATTGAACTTGAGCAAAATAAAACTTCCCTTTTCGGCACATAATTCCCTTTAATCCTCATAAACAGCCTCCTTATGTTAAAATACTTTCTGTGCCATAACTATATTATATTTTCAGAAAAAAATAAATAATTTATTTTATTTTTCTGAAAATTGTTCATTTTCTTGTCATAATTTATTCACGTTTCATTCACCTATGTCCCCCTACTATATCAAACATTCTCTCTAAACTTCTTTAAGAAAATATATTGTAACTTACGCCGAAAAAAGCTAAAATAAGAATAAGAATTTTCTGAATATTCTAAGAGTAGGTGATTACATGTCTTTATTGCGCTCACATATTTGTAAATTTATAGTTGGTGTTCTCATTATATTTATCATTAGTCCTATTCCTGCATTATTCATTACACATAAATATTCATACTTAACTGGCTTTATAAGCATTTTTCATAACTTCGCACAGCTTTCTTCTATGACAATTCCAAAGATTGATTGGATGCACGAATCTATCTTTTTCTCAGCAAATCAGATGGTACATACTTCTAATCATTCAACGCCGTTATTCCCTTACATATGGGAAATATATTTTTTATCGATTGTTCGTTTTACCTTTACTCTTGCAATCGGATTCTTCATCAGTTTAGGGATTGGCCATTTATTTTTTAAAGCACCTAATTCGGTTAAGAAGTTTACTTCTTTATTAAAATGGATTCCGTACTCTTTTTGTACTGTATTATTACAATGCTCAGTCTTATTACTACTTCTATACATCGCAAAATTGATAAAACTTCCTTACTACTCATCTTTTATCATCGTTTGTAGTACTTCCATGGTTATCGTTATGCAAGCAATAAAAAAATGGATTCCTTTCTTAAGTAAAACAAATGAATATGAAATAAAACAATCTTCTTTCCTTGTAGATACATTATTTTTGGCGCTTACCTCGAATCATAAATCTATTCTAGGCTCCATTATTCTTTCATTCGTTTTTATGGAATGCGTTTTTCACGCAAGCGGACTATTGCAATTTATCGTTCAATTCGGCGGAAATGCACCTGTTATTGTTACAATTAGCTTATTACTTTTGTATATCCCGTATTGCATACTCTCATTCCTTCAAACACTATGGACGACAAATCACGTTAAACAACAATCATACACTTTAACGAGAAGTATTCCAAAACCTTAATTTGAAATAACCCTCTAGAATCTGAAAGTAGGGGGTTATTCCTTTTGTATAGCGGACAAAATAACAGCAAATTCAAAAACTATTGCAGAAACATACCAATATTTACCCTTTTTCTTTGACTATTCTTTTCGTTTAGATTTATTATAAAAGTATAACATAATTGCAGGAGGTGACATCTTTATTCCAAACTACGGAATAGAGAACACACTTGGACATATTAAATATTTTTCTCATCTTTGTACTCATCCTTATTTCCGGCTTTTTCGTTGCATCAGAATTCGCTGTTGTAAAAGTACGAAAAAGTCGAATTGACCAACTTGCAAACGAAGGCAATAAACAAGCTTTAGCTGCAAGAAGTGTCCTATCTAATTTAGATGTTTATTTATCAGCTTGTCAGCTCGGGATTACGATTACTTCTTTAGGCCTCGGTTGGCTTGGTGAACCAACTGTGGAACATTTATTACGACCGCTCTTTGAAAAGATTAATATTACTGGAACAATGGCGAATACTTTATCCTTTATTATTGCTTTTAGTTTTATTACATTTTTCCATGTTGTATTAGGTGAATTAGTTCCAAAGTCTTTCGCCATTCAAAAAGCAGAAGCAATCACACTTAAGTTTGCACGACCACTTATTTTATTTGATAAAATTATGTATCCATTCATTTGGCTACTTAATAGTACGGCAATCTTTTTCACAAAACTACTCGGTTTAGAGCCTGCGAAAGAAAATGAACTTGCCCATTCTGAAGAGGAACTACGACTTATTTTAGGTGAAAGCTTCAAAAGCGGCGAAATAAACCAAACCGAATATAAATATGTAAATAATATTTTTGAATTTGACGACCGGGTCGCGAAAGAAATTATGGTCCCTCGTACAGAAATGATTTGCTTGTCTACTGAAAATACGTTAGAAGAAAATATGGACATCGTCGCAACTGAAAAGTATACACGCTATCCGATCATCGAAAAAGATAAAGATGATATTATCGGTATGATTAATACGAAAGAAATATTTCATGATCAAACGAAAGGCATTCATAAACCACTTGAATCTTACATACATCCCGTACTAACGGTATTTGAAACTGTTCCAATTCGCAAAACATTAGTACATCTACAAAAGAATCGTGTTCAGATGGCAATCGTTATGGATGAATATGGTGGTACTGCTGGGCTTTTAACAATGGAAGATATTCTTGAAGAAATCATTGGAGAAATTCAAGATGAATTTGATGCAGATGAATCACCTATGATTGAAAAACGTACGCCGAAGCTTACTGTTTTAGATGGGAAGGTGCTCATTTCTGAAGTAAATGATATATTTGGCCTACATATTGATGATAGCGATTTAGATACAATTGGAGGCTGGCTCCTCTCTCAAGCAGTTGACTTAAATATTGAAGCTGGTTATTCCATTGAATTTGCCGGTTTTCAATTTAAAGCACTAGAACTTGATGGACATCAAGTGAAAAAAATTGCGGTACATAAATTAGACACGAAGAAGGAGTTATAAAGTGACAGTATTATTAACAATATGTATCATTGCCTGTTTCATTGTTTCATTTCTCGCCTTTATTTATCCTATCATTCCAGGCATCCTTGCTGTCTGGGCCGGATATTTCATTTACCATTTTGGTATAAATGGCGGAGAACTAACAACTTCCTTTTGGATTATTCAAGTCATTTTCACACTATTCATTTTCGTTGCTGATTTTATTGCAAATGGATATTTCTTAAAGAAATACGGGAGTTCTAAATCGGGAGAACGTGTCGGTATGCTTTCTATCATTGTCGGATCTTTCTTCTTCCCACCATTCGGTTTAATTATCATACCGTTCTTATCGGTATTTATTACAGAACTCATGCATAAAAAAGCGCCAAAAGACGCCTTTTTAGTAGGAGTCGCTACTGTAGTTGGTTTTTTAAGCAGTACAGTAGCGAAAGCAATTCTCCAAATCATTATGATTATCATCTTCTTGTGTTATATCATCTTTTAACCATCCCGACTTCGGGATGGTTTTTTAATATGCAATACCTACTCGACTATTTTCATATATGTTTTTCTTACATAGATCCCATGCAAAGTGTGCTGTATCACCCACTGTAATTTTCGATCCACCTTCTGGCAATATATCTTTTTCAGTTCGATATACCTCTGTCGCCTCACCATCTATTAAATGTGTCGGACAAACAACTGTCCAACATAAATTATTACTATTATTTAGTACCTTATATGCAGCTAAATGATCTTCTGCTGCTGTTGTCGTTTTCCTTTTTGATTCCGTTGATTGAAAACGATATAAATTTAGATCTGTTCTTGCTTGTAAAATACCAGCTGTTCCTATTGTAATGATCTTATGAACCCCTACTTCTTCCATTTGCTTTATAATATGTGGCATACTCTTCGCTAATGTTCCATTTTGATCCGTTCCAAGTGCACTAATTACTATATCGCTTCCTTCTATCACTTTCTTTATATCATTTTCATTCAATACATTACCTTCTATCACTCGTAACCTTTCATGATTTATTTCTATTCTATTTACATCACGCGCTAATGCTGTCACTTCAGCTGAATCCTTTAATGCTAATTTTATTATGTTTGAACCTACTCGCCCAGTTGCTCCCAATATACATACTTTCATTTGTTTTCCCCCTCTTTCCTTCTTTCTCTATTTTTCAATAATCTTAATCAATTTACAACAAAAAAGCTTCCTCATTTATAAGAGGAAGCTCTATTATTATTTTATTTCTTTTCTTTAGAATCCGTAGACTTCTCAGTTCCACTTGTTTCTTTATCCTTTTTGTCCTCTTGTTGTGTTGTTGTATCGTCTTCTTTCTTTTTGTCCTCACCTTTACTACAACCTACCATTAATAAAGAACTTGCAAGTGCCATAGCAGTTAATGATTTAACCCATTTGTTCATTTGCGTTTCCTCCTTTAGATAGAATATGTACAACCCCATATTACTCTCTATTTTTAAAGGAAAGATTGAAAAATAGTAAATAAACGGTAAATATTTGTAAATTTTCTGATAATAAACATAGCTACCTAGTCTTTTTCTCCATGAAAAGTAAAAAACTAAGGCCCTATCTTTCCGCCTTAGTTTCTTATGCAAACTTCTCATTTTCATATACATGTTTGATCTTATACTCTTTCTTCACAACATATTGCCATACACTATAGGCGTAACGGTTCATTTTCAAAAAGCAGTTTTCTAAAAAAGAGCGGAATTCTGGATTTGCAACTTCAACTGCCATTTGAGCAAACTTTAGTGCTAACCGTTTTAAATGCGAAATATAACAAGTTGCAATATAAATATCCCCTGTATATTTACTATCAGTTTCCTTTTCCATTTCATGAAAATGAAATGGAATTGGTTCACAAGTTATTTGCTGTACATTCTCTCCTTCTTGAAAATTCACTTGTTCATTATATGCTTGCAACATATATGGCAAATGAAACTGTAATAGCTTCTTTAATTCTTCGTCTCTTACCTCTCCTGTATACTCCCCAACCTTATAAATAAGCATATAACTACATCTCATTAATTCTTTCATACAATCCATGAAAGTGCCTCCCTTCTCTTTTGTCTATATGCTATAAATATGATGCTATAACATTTGCTATTCTTGCTAATAACCAATCCCATTTACTAATTTTCTCAAAATCTTCTTCCGAAAATCTTTTTGATTTATGGAAGTCTTCTTTTAATCTGTTCCATACGTCAGCAACAACTGTTTTATCATATATGACACAGTTAGATTCACAATTTAAATAAAAACTTCTATTATCAAAATTCGCTGTACCTATATCAACGATTTCTCCATCAATGATTGTTACTTTCCCGTGAAAAAAACCATTTCGATATTGATAAATCTCCGCTC
Organism: Bacillus thuringiensis; assembly: GCF_022095615.2. NCBI lineage: Bacteria > Bacillati > Bacillota > Bacilli > Caryophanales > Bacillaceae > Bacillus > Bacillus thuringiensis. The sequence goes on along the minus strand of NZ_CP155559.1, from coordinate 1,946,470 downwards.
CAGCATGGTTCATCTCTCTCAAATACGGATAGGCAGCTTGTTTTAACAATACTGCATCACTTTTAAATGGTACGAGAATTTTCACATTGACACCGCGGTTTAATGCATCTTTTAACTCTTTCATCATTTCTTTACTTGGTACAAAATATGGCGTAGCAATAACTAAAGACTTTTTAGCCTGCTTTAAAAGCGCTCCATATTTTCTCCATAAACCTTTTCCATCTGAAAATAAATATTGATATTTCACATTCCCTATTGCAGGTAAACTCTCATGTACAGGCATTTTTTCTCCCGTATCTTCTTTCCAGTCAGCAGCGAATTTTCTTTCCATATCCGTGGCGCCATTCCCATTGACTCGTACATGATAATCACGCCACGGACCAAATTTCGGATCTTGTCCAAGATACTCCTTTCCAATGTTAAATCCGCCGATGTATGATACTTTTCCATCTATCGTAACAATGCGTCTATGGTTCCGTTGATGCAGCGAATAGAATATACGTTGTAGTTTAGGCTTTTTACTAAACGTAAACTGGACACCATTACTTTTTAGTTGACGAATTATCTTTTTCTTCAGCTTATATCCACCTATTCGATCAACTGACAATTTCACTTCTACTCCACTCGATGCCTTTTTCTCAAGCAACTGCAAAAACTCTTTACTTATTTCATCTTTACCTACAATATAAAAATGGACATATATGTACTTTTCTGCATTACGTATATCCTCAAATAATTTCGTATATAACTCTTCACCGTTCGTATAAAGTTGAAATTCACCTAATCGAACTTGTCCTAATTCATCTTCACTAGCCATTTTTTTCCCCATTTCCACATCGATGTTCATCCAAATGAATACACCTATTAAACAAAGGATTACAACGAAAAAGTGTTTCATGGATATTTTCCTTTCTCCACTTACTGTTATTTCTATATCTTCCCTTTTTTAATACATTATCATTCAAGAAAATGCGTCATTACATGATATATGTCCATATCAAACAATAGCTCATTTGCATATTGTATGTTGTATCTTAAAATAAAAGGAGGAAATAACAATGGGCTTCGCACATGGTAATGGATTCGCGCTATTAGTCGTATTATTTATCCTCTTAATCATCGTCGGTGCTGCTTGCTTCTGCTAAGTAGCTATCGTCAGATGATATGTGGATGAAAAAACTATAAAAGCGGACACCTATTTTTAGGTGTCCGCTTTTCATATGAAAACATTTCGGTCTGTTATAATACCGTTAACGACTACATATTCAACTCAAAAAGTTAGTAATGTAGCTACTTTCTTACTCTCTGCCTTACGTATATGACGTTGTTCGGCACGTAAGACTGCAATGCGATGTAATTCTTTCTCTTCTTCTGTTTCAGGGATTACTCGCGGTACAGGAACTGGATTATTCTCCTTACTAAGCGCAACAAAAGTAACAAATGACGTTGCTGCTATACGCTTCTCACCTGAAATTAAATCTTCTGCTACTACCTTCACAAACACTTCCATCGAAGTTCTACCCGTCCAAATTACAAAGGATTCATAACTAACACAATCTGAAGAACGAACAGGATGTAAGAAATCTACCCAATCCATAGATGCTGTGACACATTCTTTTCTTGCATGCCTCGTTGCTGAAATAGAAGCAACCATATCCATCTCGGCTAATATCTTTCCACCAAATAGCGTATTGTGATCATTTAAATCTGTTGGAAATACTCGGCTCGTTTTAAACACTCTAGACTCATTAGCTGTTTTTCCCTTTACTTCAGTCATTATTATCACCCCTTTGATTATTTAATCCGCTATTTGCAGACATTAAGACTCCCACTACAAGGTTCAACTGGAGCAAAGAAGTTCAAGTAAGAGTTCCATTTCCCATGAACACTAGAACAGTATGAGCTGATTATCACTACATGTTTAATATTAACAACATTCAGAACTCTTAGTCCACAAAAAAGAACCGATGTGATCAATCGGCTCCTCTAAATACATATTGTTCTTTTGGCTGTTCAACTTTATTCCATTTCGTTACTTCTAAAACAGGGATATTCGCATGGAACGGCTGATAAAATTCAGTAGAAATTTCTCCCTCTATTTGAATCCAATCATCATTTTTCCATTCTACCCCTTCTGGTTTTTTCACTAACATACCATATACACCCGAATCCGCTACACAATGTATAATACCGAAGCGGAATAAGAAATATTGTTCTTTTTTAGAAGAATCATCCTTGAACACAAACCCTTTAAAAGATAATTTTTTCCCAGTAAATTCGCCAGGATAATTATAAATCGTTTCCATACCTTTTAAGAAGTCCTCGTCTTTTAAAGCAATATTGTCTTTCGTAACAAACTCTTTCTTCCCTTTTTCCATTACACCACGGTATCCTTCTTTTCCGTAATAAATACTCGTGTCCGGTCTTAGAAATTGCCTTGTCATAAACGGATCTTTACTTTCTGCTTGTGCTACTGGAAAATGAAATCCCTTCGCTTTAACAATATCCGAATCTAGTGTCGCAATCGGGAAAAATAATCCTGAGACAATTGGAAAACAGAACAAAGTATACGAAAATGTTCGTTTCCACCATGTATTTTCATCTTTTGAATGGTCGTGCCCACAATGACTATGATCACATCCGCAATTGTGCTGTTCTTTTTCTTTTTCTTTTTCTTTTTCTTTTTGATGCTCTTTTTGGAAAACGATAATAATTTGTACAATCGTTAAGAAACCTAGAATAATTGCTGCTGTTTTTGATAAATAGGCATACTTCATATTGATATACTTCGTAATATTACCTGAAATATGAAGCTGCGCGATTAAGATTGTAAAACCTAATAATATATATGCTCGAAACATAACCTACCACCCCATCGCATAAATGAGTAGTGAGCTTGCATAAACAACAAGTGTAACTGTAACTGTAACGACAATTACAAATTTCGTTTTAAATGTCGCAAGCATCATAAACATATTTTTAATATCCACCATCGGTCCATATACGAGGAACGCGACAAGTGATGCTGTTGAAAACGTACTTTGGAATGACGAAGCAATAAATGCATCCGCTTCTGAACAAAGTGATAAAATGTAAGCTAGTCCCATCATAACAGCTGGTGAAGAAAACGGTCCTTGTCCTATAGCAAGAAGTGTTGAAGTTTGTACGAACGTTTGAACTGCAGCTGCAATTAACGCACCTAACACTAAATATTTTCCCATCGAGAAAAATTCCTCAACAGCATGCGTACATACATCCCACATTTTTTTACGTAATGGACGCTTATGATTCACTTCTGGGAAGTGATCATCTCTTAATTGATGTTCTTTAAACATAAATGATAATATAATTCCAACGATAATTGCTACGATAATCGCTACAATAGAACGATACCATACCATGTGCATACTACTTCCAAAGGCAACATATGTTGCAAATAATACGACCGGATTGATAATTGGCCCCGTTAACATAAATGCAATCCCGGCATATGGCGGAACCCCTTTTCCGATTAATCGCCTTACAATCGGAACAATTCCACATTCACAACCTGGAAACAACATACCTAAAAAAGTAGCCATTAAAACGGACAGAAAACGATTTTTCGGCATCCATTTTGCTACCATATCCTCTGTCACAAACATTTGAATAAATCCTGAAATAAATACACCAATAAGCACAAAAGGAAGTGCTTCGATCAATATGGAGATAAAGATTGTATTCATCTGCAGGAATGCTTTCGGTAATTGAAACAATTCCATGATGTATTTCCTCCAACTTTTCATTAACAATATGTAATTTTAACCCCATTTTATGAATTGGACAAGACTTATACGGAATTCACTCCCTTCATATACATTACATTTTATAAGTTATATTCTATTCAAAACTTTGGATTTCATAGCAAAAAAGCTGCTCTAGCGCAGTTATACAACTATGCTAGAGCAGCTTTCTTATCGTTAAAAGTATCGTTTCTTCCAAAATACAAATGCTAAAGCGCAAGATAATGTTAAACATATTATAAGTACAATTACAAAACCTTGAGCCTCACCTTCAAAGGGAACCTTTACATTCATTCCAAAGAAACTAGAGACCATTGTTGGTAACGATAAAATGATTGTAATAGACGTTAACAGTTTCATAACACTGTTTAAATTATTCGATATAACAGAGCTAAAAGTATTCATCATTCCACTTAAAATGTGACTATATATTTCCGCCATTTCAATAGCCTGTTTATTTTCGATTAATACATCTTCTAATAAATCTTGATCGTCTTCATACATTTTTAAAAATGTACTATTTCGCATTAATTTTTGAATTACAATTTTATTCGCCTTTAATGATGTTGTAAAGTATACTAAACTTTTTTCAAGGCCTAACAATGTGAAAATCTCTTTATTTTTCATCGACTTATTTAATTGATGCTCTAAATCGATTGTTTTTCTGTTAATTTGCTTTAAGTATCTTAAATAATAAGTAGAAATCGTATATAAGAGCTGCAGTGCAAAGCGTGTCTTTTTAAACGTATAAAATTCTTTAATACGTTGATTAATAAAACGTTCAAAAATTGGGTTTTCTTCTAAACAAATTGTCACGAAGCAATCTGGCATTACAATCATACCTATTGGAATCGTGTCATAAATCGAATTTCCTTCTTCATCATGTCTAACTGTTGGAATATCCACGATTATTAAAGTATTATTGTCTTCCTTTTCAATACGAGAGCGTTCTTCATCATCTAAAGGGTCTTTAATGAAATCTAAGTCTACATTTAAAGTTTGTACTAGATATTGAATTTCTTCTTCCGTTGGATGAAGTACATTAATCCAGCAACCCTTTTGCATTTCCTCAACCTCTTGTAGTTTTCCGTTTCGGTCTGTTAAATAAATATTTAACATACTATCACCCCGATTCTTTTTACATGTAGGAATCTACCTCTCTTACATAACAGTTTTTGAACCGCCATTCTCAGCATATGAAACATACGTTTAAATTTCAATAGAAAAATTATTTTGAAAACGTTTTTATAAGAAAAATATTATAAACAAAGAAAAAGACAGAGCGCTCTCTGCCTTAAAAAGCTTATGTTGCCTTTATAACATATTTAGAAAGCATCCACAAGTTAAAGCCCACTGAAATCGTATAACCAGCGTATGTTGAAATAATAAAACTTACATAATCGAAATACGGAAGCAATACGATATTTAAAACTATCTTCACAATAATACCAATTACTAATCCTAGCACTGTTTTCTGTTGTTGATTAATTCCTTGTAACATCGCAGCTGTTACTGTAAAAAGCGAAAATAGTATACAGGCAGGAGCATAATACTGTAAAATAACTCTCCCCATCTCCGGATCATTTCCGGCACCAAATAAAAGAGTATATACTGGTTTTGCTAACAACATCATTCCAATCGCCGCTGGTACCGTAATACCTACTACTAATACATTCGTCCTCGTAAAATGTTTGTACAGTAACTTCACATTCCCTGCTGTATAGGCTTTTGTCATCTCAGGTACGAGAGACATACTAAAAGCAGTCGCAACGGAAACCGGGATAAGTACAACCATCTGGACAAGACCAATTATCGCATTAATCTTCTCCGCTTCTCCTTGCATATACCCTATTTGTATAAGTAGTTTATTAATTGTAAATGTATCAATCGTCTGATACAACGGAATTGCTAAACCAACCACAACAAACGGTATTGAATATGTAAAGAGCTCCTTGTACAGCGAGAAGAAAGATTTTGTTGTTTGCGGTATACTTGCCATCTCTTTTTTCTTTAAGTGCTTTCTCCTTCTTATATAATACGCACTTAAAACTGTTAATCCACCTATCGCTCCCATAAAAGCACCGAACGTTGAAATACCAACAGCTAGCGAGACAGAAGCTTTTAAAATATATAAAACGACAAAGCTTCCTATTAATATGGTTAAGACCCGAAAAAATTGCTCGACAACTACACTTAGAGCAGAAGGCCCCATCGATTGAAATCCTTGAAAGAAGCCCCTTAATAAACTCATTACTGGTACAAGTATTAACGCAAAACTTACAATTTGAATATTATTAGTGACAGCTGTTATACTATTCCCCGTTTGATCATTTCCATCGATTACAAGTTTAGCTAAATGTGGAGCTAATATATATAGCGCAAAACATGAGATGACTCCCATTATTAACATAAAAAAGATACCACTCTTAAGTACTCTCTTAACGGTATGATAATCATTCAGTTGATCATATTTTGATACCATTTTTGAAACTGCAAGTGGTAGTCCCATCGTCGCAATGCTGAGCATAATCGTATATGGACGATAAGCATACGTGTATAAAACGTACCCACTCGTACCGACCATTGCTGTAAACGGTATAACATATATAAATCCTAACATTTTAGATATCATCGTTGCCATCGTTAAAAATATCGTTCCACGTATAAACGGTGACCCTTTCATCACATTCCTCCGCTACGCTTTATTATTATACATTATGGACAACTCTTTTTTTTTAGAACCGAAACAAATAAAAAAAGCCAATGAACAATCATTGACTTTAACGCGCTGCTTTTTTCTTTTTGAAATACTTTAAACCGAAGTATAGAGCAACAAAGAGAACAGCTCCTATAATTATGTAATGTGTGTAATCAGATGCATACTCTTTAATGTGTCTCCAATTTCCACCAAGCTTTTCACCTAAGTATATAAATAGTATTGACCATGGAATAATCGCAACCACAGTATACAGTGTAAATAGTTTTAATGGCATCTTAGCTAATCCTGCTGGGATAGAGATTGCATGACGTACGACTGGGATAAAGCGTGCAGAAAAGATCACTCCTGCTCCGTAACGCTTAAACCAACCTTCCGCTATGTCTAAATGGTGTTTATTGATAAGTAGATATTTCCCATATTTCTCTACAACCGGACGCCCTCCGTAATATCCAAGCCAGTATAAAAAGATTTGGGCTAACGTACCACCAATAGTTCCGGCGATAACTGCACCAACAAAACTAATTTTACCATCCGCTACTAAAAATCCAGCATACGAAAGTACGATTTCACTCGGGATAATTTCAATCATTAAAGCTAGCGCTACTCCAAAGTAACCTAAGCTTGCAAAAAATTGCAATAACTGATCTATTATGCTTGCTAACATTTTATTTTCTATCTCCTTTTTTCTTCACATACCATCCCATTATTACATAAAGGTCGCATTCTGCCAATATCTTCATTCCAACAATATTATCGTCATAAGCATGATTAATCTATTAATGTTTCTTTCTCAGGTTCTTTCATGTAGGCAAACATTTCTTTAATTTGCTCTTCTGTATTTCTAGCAATCGATAAATTAGGCAATTCATTCTCGCCAAAGAACTCCACATCTTCTGTTTCAATGCTAGTTTTCTTTTCGCCACCAATAATCTTACAGGCAATAAAAATTTTGTATACGTGTGTTGTTGAAGGCGATGGTTGATGTTTTTCTTTATCAAATATAGCGAGTAGCTTAAAATCATCCACTTCATAACCCGTCTCCTCTATAACTTCTTTCGCTACTACTTCTGTTGGCGTATAGCCGATATCGGCCCATCCACCTGGCAATGCCCATTTCCCATCACTTTTTTCTTTCACAAATAATAACTTTTCATTTTGAAAAACGACTGCTCTTATATCAACTTTTGGTGTTTGATAGCCTGTCTCACTTGCAAATAACTTCTCTACAACTTCCCAATCTGTCTTTGTGTAATGTGACATCATCGAAATGGAAATATCCCGTAATTGTTGGAAACGCTCTATATCATACACATCTTTAGAATACGTTAAACCCGCTTGGGCTATAGCTTGTATTTGTTTTACCCAATCAATCCATTTTACCGTCATGTTTCCACATCCCCCATACTCTTTTAATTGAATAGTAAGTCAGTTTTATTGATACATCTTTATTATACAAAAAAAGAGATTGATAATGTTCCAATCTCTTTCAAAATTAATCCAATTCATGTAAGTGGTCATGTATATACTTTCTTCTTTTATTTATATATTCATAAATCATATCGGCTTCTTGATCAAATGTTTCTAACTTTTCTTTCATATATGGATCTTGTAGTAAATATGGACGAATCGATTCACACAAACCTTCAACTTTCGGCATCATAAACGAAACGGTAAATTGTTCTTCTAATATTTCTTCCAAAATATTTCGGTATTGTTTTCTAAATACAGGTATATCTAATAACCTTGCACTTAACGTATTATAACCTTGAATACGAATATATTCATGATTAAGTGGTCTCCCTTGTACATCTCGCCCCCAAGTCGCATCATAATCCCACGGTATCACTTCAAATAAATTTGTTTCATCATTATGATATAGTGCATAGTTATGAACGAAACCATCAAAGTTTTGTGTAAAAATAACGCCAGCTAACCACCTTAAATATTTATCGACATGTAGAAACTTCCCAATTTCTTTTTCATAAGCTTCCCTCGACAAAGCATTCGCTTGAAAGACAAATTCACTCAGTTGTTCTTCACTATTTTTATTCGAACATTTAAATTCATAACCCGCAAAGAGCTCAGTCTTCACATCTTTATCTCTCTCACTCATTAAAGAAAAATTCGCATCATCATCTATCGCATAATAAATAGAGCCACTTGGTAATCCTCTATTTTTCAAAAAATTTTCATCAACTGATTCTAACTGTAAATATACACCTTGAATTTGACCATTAATTTTCATAAATACATGTTGTGATTTTGGCGAAAGCACACCAATATCGTGAAAAAAGTCTAAAGATAATTTATTTCGTATGAGAGATGGATCCATAAACTCCGAATTTAAATGAAACTCTTTCGCACCTTGAAATTTTTTCGGTTTATAAAACATAACATGATAAGACTTTTTCTCAAATTCACGAATATGAGCACCTCGGTATACGATATCAATATCATACTTCTTTTTTCCATAAGTTAATTTTGCTGGTACTGGACTTTCTGACCAAATGTCTTTTTTCAATTCCACTACGTACATTGGGTGAATAAAAAAATCATATGAAGGTAGCATATTTTCTCATCCCTTCTCAGTTCTCTTCATTCAATGTATGCGCCTTGCCTTGTCCATACATCCGCTATCATCTATTTATATAAAATTACACTCTTGTCCTGTTCAGAAAGACGTCATATCTCATATCATGTTAAGGAAAAAGAATACCTTTTCAACTTAATACATGATAAGGAGGATTTCTATGAAACGTGATATTAGAAAAGCGGTTGAAGAAATCAAAAGTGCTGGGATGGAGGATTTTTTACATCAAGATCCAAGTGTTTTTGAGTGCGATGATGATAAATTCTCTCATCATCGATGTACAACAGGATGTAAATGTACAACTGGGGGTAAATGTCCAAGAACAAGATGTACTCGTGTGAAACATTGTACGTTCGTTACAAAATGTACGCATGTAAAAAAATGGACATTTGTTACGAAATGCACTCGTGTACGCGTTCAAAAATGGACGTTTGTTACGAAAGTAACGCGTAGAAAAGAATGCGTTTTAGTTACGAAAGTGACGCGTAGGAAGCATTGTACGTTCGTTACAAAATGCATACGCTTTGAAAAGAAATTTTTCTGGACAAAACGAAGCTTCTGTAAAAAGTGCGAATTCTTCCCGCATAGAGACGGTCACTCGTGCGATGATTCATGTGATCATGGCAGAGACTGTCACGATAATGGACACAAATGGAATGATTGCAAAGGCGGACATAAATTCCCATCTTGCAAAAACAAGAAATTCGATCACTTCTGGTATAAAAAACGTAATTGCTAGTTTTTATGCCTACAAAAAAAGGCCGTTTTGCGGCCTTTTTTACGTTCATTGAAAATGACTTATATCTGCAAATTGCTTCACTTCACCTTTATCTTCTTCAAATTCTATTACACTTAGACTAGCACTATGCATAAATGGATCATCCCACACATTTTCTATTTCAATACCCGCAAAATGTCCTACAAGTAGTTTTGCCGCTGCCGCATGGGAAACAATTAATATACTTTCTCCTTTATGCTTTTCTAAAAGAAGCTGTATCCCCTCAATTACCCTTTTATAAACAGACTCAAAATTTTCTCCTGATGTTGACTGAAAAAGATGTGGCTCATACCAAAACAATTGTATTTCGTCTGGATATTGCCTTTCTATATCATCGACTGTCTGTCCTTCCCATATACCCATGTTAATTTCATAGAAATGCTCATCCGCGATTATCGGTATATCACGCTCTCCCTTTATTAACTCTGCAGTATGAAGGGTTCTTTCACTCGGACTACTATAGATCGCATCGATAGATAAATCTTTCATTCGATCTCCTAATTGCTTCGCTTGTAGCATACCATTTTCAGTTAAAGCAGAATTTTTCCGCCCTTGCATTCGCTTCGCTACATTCCATTCCGTTTCACCGTGCCTTGTTACATATACAGTTGTTTTCATTTCTCATTCCCCCTTACCATGTTGGCCGCAATTCCCACGGTTCTACTCGTCCTACAATCCATTCATCACATTTACTCTCAATTCCTTTTATTACACCATCCGATATTTCTTCATGGGTAAGCCATCTCCCGTATGTATTTTCTAATATAAAACCTAATATTATTCTATGGTAGCTACACCGCGTACCTCCTATTTTTTGTGCGGGCATACGCGACGCTTTACTACCTAGAATATGAAAAACGTTGTATGTTTCAGACGATAAGTCTAATTCTCTACAAATGAGTGATAACGTCCCCTTCGCACTTGCGTGTATCCATGCGATAACTAATGTTATTGGGCCATTCCGCTCAATTGTACTTTTAATAGCTAGCTTTATATCGCCGTCATTATGATAATCTAACGAAAGGCATGTGATACTTTCTGGCGCGGCACTCTCTCGCTTAACATTTTCTAATTTCACTTCATCTCGTCCAATAATAGAGACATGAAATCCTTGCTTACAAAGCCACATAGAAACTCTCTTTAGCATTCCTGTTCCGCCAATTACTAGCGCATGCAACTTCTTTCCCCCTTAGTAAAATGCCATGTGAGGTTTATCTTCTTTATAGTAATTAAGTCGGTCTTGCAATGTCCCTGAATGAAACTCAAATTTGTGGCCGTCAGGATCAATAAAATAGATAGACTCACAATCCCTTACATTCCGTTCTCTTCCTTGTAAAATATGAACATCGTTTTCTTCTAATCGCTGCAGTAGACGTTCAAAGTCTTTCTGTTCAACTGAAAACGCAATATGCGTATAAGATTGATGAATCTCATTTCTCGGAATATGTGTTTCTTCATTAAGTGCTACCCATACCCCACATATATTGAAATATGCGAGTTTTCTTCCTTTAACTAATAATTCTCCTTCTAGTACTTTTTCGTAGAATATAATAGATTGTTCTAAATTAGACACTGAAAAACAAAGATGATTGATTCCCTTTAACAACTCTAGTTCCTCCTATACAAATAAAAGATGAGCGAAAATTCACTCATCTTTTATTATACTATTTCTTTGTAATATATGCCCATTTATAACTAAAGTCCCCACCGAACGTATGATTCGCAATACCTTTCACGTATGGTTTTTCTAAATATGCCGTACTTTGTTGGTACGTAGGAGAAATAGCAGCATCTTGACCAATTAAGATTTTTTCAGCTTCCGCAAGTGCATTCCAGCGTGCTTTATCATCCTTTAATAACTCTCCTTTTGATTTCGCTACTAAATCATCATACTTCGGGTTAGAATAATCCATTTCATTAAATGAGCTTCCAGTAACAAACATATCAATATAAGTCATTGGATCTGGATAGTCCGGACTCCATGCCGATAATGAGAATTCATATTCAAATTTCTTTTCTAATTCTAGCTTCTGCTTATATGGTTGTTGTTTCAAATTCACTTTAATACCAGGTAAATTTTTCTCTAACTCTTCTTTAATAAAGTCGCCCACTTTTTTACGGCTACCGTTATCATCATTTAGAAATTCTACTGTAATTGTATCTTGGCCAAGCTCTTTCTTCGCTTCTTCCCATAATTTTTTTGCTTTTTCTGCATTGTCTTTACTATCACGGAAATTTTTATTTACAGAACGGAAATCTTTCCCATCTGGTCCTGTCGTAAATTTCTCAGGTACTAAGAAATATGCTGGTAATGATCCGTCATTTAAAATAACATTGGCAATTCCTTTTTTATCGTATGCCAGATCAATCGCTTCACGAACTTTTTGGTTTTTAAACGTTGCATTTTTTTGGTTAAAACGTAAGAAATACATACGTGGATCTAACTTCGTTTTAAATTCATCTGGCTTATTCTTTTTATATTTATCAACGAATTCAGAACTTAAAATAACTCGATCTGCTTGATCACTATCATATAAATTTACTCCCGTGCTCGTTTCCTTCACAATATTCACATTAATTTCTTCTAACTTCACAGTATCTTTATCCCAATAATTAGGGTTTTTCTTTAACTGATAACTTCGTTCATGTTTCCATTCACTCATCGTAAATGGTCCATTGTATAATAGTTTATCTGCTTCTAATGCATATTTATCCCCTTGTTCTTTCACATATTTTTCATTTAAAGGGAAAAATGTTGGGAATGAAGTAAGCTCAAGGAAATATGGTGCTGGTTGTTCTAATTCTACTACTAACGTTTTATCATCCTTCGCTTTCACTCCTAATTGATCTAACGGTAATTCTCCTTTATTTACTTTCTGTGCATTTTTCACATCAAATAAAATGAATGCATATTCTGCAGCTAGTGCTTTATCTAATGTACGTTGCCATGCATATACAAAATCTTGCGCTCGAACGGGATCGCCGTTTGACCACTTTGCATCACGTAATTCAAATGTATATGTCTTTTTATCTTCACTAATCTTCACATCTTTTGCCATACCTGGAGTTGGCTTATTATCCTTGTCCAAACGATATAACCCTTCCATTGCATTGACAAAGGCACGGAATGATACAGAGTCTGTCGATTTTGACGTATCCATTGAAGGAATTTCTGCTGATTCTAGTAAGTTTAATACTTGCTTATCTGCTGCTCCCTTACCTGCTTCTTTCTTCGTTGTAGATGCCTTCTCCCCATTTCCGCAACCTGCAATTAATACACTAGTTGATAATGCAACTGCAGCAATCGTTGTTACCTTTCTCTTCATTCTTCCTTCCCCCAATCTATATGTATAAATGAAAGCCAGTATAATATATATTATTATACAAAAGATTCAGATTATTTCAAATATTATTTTTGTACAGTAAAAAAAGAAGCGGATAGAACACCCTTCTATCCGCTTCTTTTTCTATTGCTTTTACTTGTAATCCATCCTCTATGTCAAATGGATTTTGAACTTTAAATATTTCGTCCATTATCTTCAAAAACTCTTCCTCATTTTTGGATTCTCCATTAATTGTAAGTGAGTACGGCTCAATCTCACCCAATTTATAATCAACAACAAACTGGATCGTCACCTTTTTCCTTGGCATATCAGGACTTTCTCCTTGAAACTCTACCAATTCTAATCCTTCGGTGCCACGATAATATACCCAACCTGGATTTCTAAAATAATTTTCAAACGATTCACCAATTGAAAAGAACGGATATTCATATAGTGAGCCTGCACGGACCTTTTGAATAATATCTCGATCAGTCGGGAAAAAGAAATGGCTGAAAAAGATACTAGCAACTGCTAAAATCGTAACAATTGTTGCTCCCATTTTACTCGTTCCACCACTATCACGAATGAGATACTTCTCAACCGATTCATCTTGAATCTCTCGTGCTTTTATTCGATATATACGCCTTTCTGCAAATTGATAATATAATCCATTCGCAAAAATCGCCATTCCAAATAAAATAAAAACAAGTAATAGAAACGTTAGAGGCACCATATTAATGATCGGCAGTGCTACGTTGAAACCCATATAATAAGAAAATGCATCGCATGCTAGTAATAACAATACAAACAAAGCTGCAGGTACATAATACTTACGATATCCAAGCCAACCTACATTAAAAATAGCTGCCCAACCATTCCAGCTCCACCTAGCAATCCGCTTATCCTCAAGCTCCCATTTCTTTTTGTAATACGGATATTGTCTCCCTACATATACTTCTAATTCCTTGTCTATTAGCGAGCTTCCTTCACCTTGTTCATTATGCAAGGTCCGCTGGCAACTTTCACAATTCAACTGATTTCCCTTGCAAAGTTGCCCACAATTTATACACTTCAAAACAATCCCTCTTCTCATCCATACGTCATTTCAAAATACCTTCGTGTTTTAATAACCACTCTTTCCTCCATAAACCACCCGCATACCCAACAAGCTTCCCGCTCTTTCCTATTACACGATGACACGGAACGATAATTGAAATTGGATTACGACTATTCGCTCCTCCTATCGCTCGTACAGCTTTCGTATTTCCGACTTTTTCTGCAATATCTAAATATGAAGCACTTACGCCATAAGGAATAGTATAGAGCGCATCCCATACATTTTTTTGAAATGCTGTTCCCTCAGCAGACAGCGGGACCGTGAACTCTTTTCTTTTCCCCTTAAAATATTCATCTAGCTCATTTATACATTGATCTATCGTTTCATTTTTATATTCTTCTTGTCTCTCATCAACAAATATAACAGACGTAATTCCTTTATCGTTCGCTGTAATTTCAAGCAAACCTAATTCACTTTCATAATAAGCCTGGTACATATGTCATCCTCCAATTCAATTCATATTAATTATTGTAACACGAATAGACAAAATTTTTCGTATAAGCGTTTTATTAGGAAAAACAAAAAAGAGAATGATACAATGTAAGAAAATTCAATCTAGGAGGCTGTTGGATGAATTCCGAACTTTTTTCACCTTATACAATTAAGGACGTTACATTAAAAAACCGTATCGTTATGTCACCTATGTGCATGTATTCTTCAGAAAACGAGGATGGCCAAGTAACTAATTTCCATCTCGTTCATTATGGAACGAGAGCTGCCGGTCAAGTTGGTTTAGTTATGATTGAAGCGACAGCCGTGTTACCTGAAGGAAGAATTTCTAACAAAGACTTAGGTATATGGGATGACAGCCTAATTGAAGGCTTACATAAAACGACAACTTTTATACATGATAACGGTGCAAAAGCTGCCATTCAACTCGCTCACGCCGGAAGAAAAGCAGAATTAGAAACGGATGCTCTCGCTCCATCAGCAATTCCGTTTAATGAAACAATGAAAATACCAGTAGAATTGAATATACAGCAAATAAAAAATACTATATTAGCTTTTCAGCAGGCTACAATACGATCAAAAAAAGCTGGATTTGACGTTATTGAAATACATGGTGCTCACGGTTATCTTATTAATGAATTTCTTTCTCCACTTTCTAATAAGCGGACTGATGAATATGGGGGCTCACCTGAAAATCGCTATCGTTTCTTACGTGAAATTATTGACTCAATAAATGAAGTTTGGAACGGACCGTTATTCGTTCGTATTTCAGCAAATGACTATCATCCTGATGGGTTAACGGTTCAAGATTACGTTCAGTATACAAAATGGATGAAAGAACAAGGGGTAGATGTAATCGACTGTAGTTCTGGGGCTGTTGTACCGGCACACATCGATGTATATCCCGGGTATCAAGTACAATACGCGAAACATATTAAAGAGCATGCTAACATTGCAACTGGGGCTGTTGGATTGATTACGACCGGGGCACAAGCAGAACAAATTTTAAATAATAACGAAGCAGATTTAATTTTTATCGGACGTGAGTTACTTCGCAATCCTTACTTCCCAAGAATAGCCGCCAATGAACTTGGCTTTGAGTTACAAGAACCGTACCAATACAAGCGAGCACCAGGGAAAATCCATACGAATAAATAAAACCGAGAATATTATGTACGACTACTTACAGAGAAATTAAAAGTATACTACAAGACAATGTATATTATTTCATAATATCGTTTTAAGGTGTATCAACATTTTGCTTGATACGCCTATTTTTTTATGTATTTATCTCCCGTTCTGAATATGTTACAGGGTTAAAAATCAAATTCCACAATCGTGATTACGAAAAAAACAATTTCTCAGATTAAGTGAGAAATTGTTTTTTGATATAGTAGTATTTTACATATTAATTCGTTTGTTTAGTTTGAAACTCCAACAATTTTAAGTATCATTTACAAATAAGGACGATGTGCTGGCCATGAACCTTGAAGCTTGCGAAGTTGTACAATTTGTCCTGTATGATAAGCATCGTGCAAAAGGATGTTCATATATTGTTGCCAAATTGGTAGAGAAGGAGTTAATTGATTTAGTTCTGCTTCTTGAAGGGATATTAATGCAGATTGTAAAGCATCATGCACTTGAATTGTTCGCAACACTGTTTGTTGCCAAAAGTCCTCATCATTACATCCACCTTGGACAAACGTTTCATCATTATTTTGTGATGCAACAAATGTTTCATCTTCGTGTAAGCGGGCAAGTAGGCGTTCTTTAAAAAGAAGTAAATGGTTTACAATTTCCCAAATTGTATTACTAGCCTTTCCTTCTGGTTGCCAACACGCTTGTGTAGCGGTAAGATCCTTTAACGCATCTGATATAGGTGGATACCATGCTTCTTCGTAAAAAACTTGCTTAATTCCATTTTGCAACATTTCTTTTTTACTCATCCGTATATCCTCCTTTTGCAATCGCTCAAGCAATACAGAATAATACATATATATGACCTTTATATCTTCGGAACTCAATCGCCTTCAGATTTCACTCAGACAAATATATAAATAGATTACTTTCAAATGGGAAGTATATTCTAATGATTTCTTGGCATTAAAAACAAAGGATACATGATAGTAGTATATTTTCAAATGAGGTGAAAAATTCTTATAAAACGAAATCATTCGTTAGTATAATCAGGCTCTAAAAATAGCATTGTAATAGATGAGGTCACTTGTCGTACAAGATTAAGAGTATTGGAGATGTATAAAGTGAAACTTTAATCCGCGGGGGGTTGCTGTCCACAAATAGCGGGATAAAAATGCGATTTGCATAATAAATTATCGTAAAAAAGGAGTGGGCTTCCCACTCCTTTTTTACTTTCTTATAATTGCTAAACTACATGTATTTACTATTCATTCAAGATTTAAACTTTTTTAACACATGTTATTCTATCGTTGTAATTTCATTTGAGTTATAAAAATAGATACCCGTTTCTTCTCGCAATGCAGTGATATACATCCCTTTCGCCACATCTTTCGCTGAAATTGGTTTATACTTTTTGAAAGCCCCTTTAAATATAAAAGGAATCATACGAGATAACTTTTCAGCCATTCGTTCACTGAAACGAAATTCTTGTCGATTTCCTACTAATAATGAGGGCCTAAAAATGTGAATACCACCAATCACTAACTTTTGTAATTCCTCTTCCATTTTCCCTTTGACTTGCGAATAAAAGAAAAACGATTTAGGATTTGCTCCCATTGAGGACACAACAAGGAAATTTTGTACCCCTTGTTTTTCAGCTAAACAAGCAGCTCGTAACGTATATTCATAATCTACCTTTTTGAAATTTGCCTTTGTTTTTGCTTTTTTGATTGTTGTTCCTAGACAACTAAATACGTCATCTACAGCAAAAAACTCTTTATATTCCTCTAACATCGAAAAATCTATTTGCTTTTGCTGTAACTTTTCATGTTGCCATTGCATTGGTTCCCTTACAAAAATAGTAACCGAATCGTAGTAATCTGATTCAAGTAATAGACGCGTTATCTCTTGTCCAACTAAACCACTTGCACCAAGTACTAACGCTGTTCGCTTATTCATATATGCATATACCTCTTATTTTACTTTTCTCTCCTTCAGTAAAATACAACTTTTAGGAGTTTCCTTCTCTCATTTTACCACAAGTAAAGCACTATGCGTACGCATAGTGCTTTACTCACTCTTTTTTCTCATCTCTCTCTCGTAATTTTGTTACTGTTGATGCATCTCCTAAATTACTTATTAATCTTCTTAAAAAAATTAAGACTAATGCTAATGGGAATACTACCGCTAATATTAATAAAATAGCTTCCATTAAGTAGCCCAAACACTCATCCCCCTCTACACCCTCCTTTCAAATATATGAACGTAGCGTTGTCACATATGCATGCATTCCTAAAAATAATACATCCAAAGTTGACAACTTTATAACAAAAACAAATCGGAATGATTATTATTTATTGCAACTTTATAAAAGATGTATTATACTAAGTTCGCAAACTAAAACGTAATTATTCCGTTTTGTATTAAAATGATATTTTTCTTCTATAATTGGGGAAAATATATCCGTAAAAAAAGAAAAGAGGAGAACTTCATGCCTAAAAGATTGACTATATTTTCATTCTTACTTATTTTCACTTTAATTTTTACTGGCTGCTCAAATAAAAAAGAAGGTCAGGCCAAGAAAGACGGAAAACTAACTGTTTATACAACTATTTTTCCTCTTGCTGATTTCGCAAAAAAAATTGGTGGCGACTATGTAACTGTTGAAGCGATTTACCCGCCTGGTGCAGATTCTCATACATTTGAACCAAGTCAAAAACAAACCGTACAAGTTGCAAAAGCCGATTTATTCGTTTATAACGGCGCTGAATTAGAACCATTTGCTGAAAAAATGGAAAAAGCATTGCAAAAAGAGAATGTTAAAATTGTAAATGCATCAAAAGGTATTGAACTGCGTACTTCTACTGAAGAAGAGCATCATGATCACGGAGACGGCCATAAAGAGGATGAACATCATCACGATAAAGACCCTCACATTTGGTTAGATCCTACTTTAGCAATGAAACAGGCAGAAAAAATTAAAAATGCACTTGTAGAATTACAACCTGACCATAAACAAGAGTTCGAAAAAAACTTCGCAGCACTGCAAACAAAATTTACTGATTTAGATGATCAATTTAAAGCAGCTGTTGCGAATGCAAAAACGAAAGATATTTTAGTTTCTCATGCGGCTTATGGATACTGGGAGCAACGCTATGGCCTAAAACAAATTGCTATCGCGGGTATTTCAGCTTCTGATGAACCATCTCAAAAACAGCTTGCTGACATTACAAAAACAGTAAAAGAACATAATCTACAATATATTTTATTTGAAACTTTCTCTACTCCAAAAGTAGCATCTGTCATTCAAAAAGAAACGGGTACAAAAATTTTGCGCTTAAATCATCTTGCTACTATTTCTGAAGACGATGCGAAGAACAATAAAGACTACTTCACTTTAATGGAAGAAAACGTAAACACATTGAAAGAAGCTACTAACTAATCATTTTTTTAAAGAAGCTGCATATGTCATGCAGCTTCTTTTTTATTTGTTCTTACTTGACTTGACCAAAATAACAAGTAAAATTATCCATATTAGCTTTTAAGCTATATTAATTTAGAAGGTGAGTTGGAATTATGACTCTTCACATTTGTGAAGTAACAGAAAAAAATTGGCGTTCAGTAGCTGCTTTAAACGTCGCAAAAGACCAGCAGCAATTTATTGAAAGCAATGCGTTTTCTCTAGCAGAATCATTATTTGAAGGAAACGGAACGTCAATAGGTTTATACGATGGAGAAACACTTGTAGGATATGCAATGTACGGATGGTATTCGGAAAAACGTAAAAGCGTATGGTTAGATCGCTTTATGATTGACGAGCAATATCAAGGAAAAGGATATGCAAAACGTTTCCTTCGCATACTCATTCAATTCTTACAAGATAAATTTGAATGTAAAATAATTTATTTAAGTTTACATCCAGACAACAAACTCGCAATGGGATTATACGAGTCATTTGGCTTCCGCTTAAATGGCGATATTGATGACGAAGGCCCAGTTGTAGGTGTTGTAATGGAGTTATTATTAGATGAACATACAAGCCTGTGAAAACAGGCTTTTTATTATTTATTTATCAATGTCACATTTTCTATATTTAATTTCTTCTCCCTATGTGCTTCGCTTTTGCAATCTAGTATTACCTCCGTAAAATGCTCATTCGATTGAATTAAATGAATTACTTGATTGTTTAAATGAATTATTATTTCTTCTTCCTCATTTGTAACATCTGAAAATAGACAACTAATTATTTCTCTATCTTCATTTGTTATTTCTCCATACAGTTTCACCGCAATTATTCCTGAAATGCCCTGTTCCACACTATTTGGATACATATATTTCTCCATATATTCTCTGCTCTTTTGATCGTCCATTTGTTGTAGAAAGAATTGAAACGGCATCCCCTTCATCGGCTGTATGTATGCATTTTTCCATGGCATAGTTTTCTTAAACAAATTAAAAACCCACTTATATTGTAATGGTTCTGGTTTTGTAATTTCAATTCCACCTTCTATCATTTTTTCATACACTTTATCTATATTTTCAACATCAATTGCCAATCCGATAAGTCCTCGATGGCCAGCATAATATTTCTGAACCCACTCTTGTAGCCAGCCACCACCATCTTTTGTTTTTACTCTTACTAATTCTAAATATTCTTTTCCAATCCATACGTTAGATACTTTAAAGCCCTTCGTTCCCTTTCCCCATTTCGGAACATATGGAAGTCCAATAGAATGTACGTTTTTAATCATTTCCTTATTTTCTTGTATTTCTTTATTTACATTTACAACAAGATGATCGATTTTCATATTCTTCCCACCATATTTTTATTTTTACAATAGTTTTTCTAACTTATGAATAAATCGAAGTTGCATCTCACATTGTTCATACATATTTTCGAAAATAAGTTTCACATACTCTGGCACATGATCTTTCAGTCTTTCTCCTTCCCTCATTTCTTCATAAGTAGCTAATATTTCTCTTTTCTGTTCATCTAGAGCTTCTAAAATCTCTTCTCTCATCCCCTCTTCTTCTGAGAAAAAAGTTAATGCTGTATATAAATGTTTCGGAAACACAACTGATGACTTTTGAAACGACTCCTTTAATAGTCTTTTAAATTCTTGACTTCCCTTTTCTGTAATACAATATATCGTTTTTGAACGTCTACCAGTCATTTCAATTGCTTTTACTTGAATTAATTCCTCATTTGTCATTTTTTTTAACGCGTGATAAATAGAAGCCGGGAACACCTCTGCCCATTTACTACTTTGCACCATATGTAGCGCCTGCTGTATTTCATAACCAGATAGCGACTCCCTTTTAGTAAGCAATCCAAGAATCATTAAACGCACTTTTTATCCCCCTACCTTAACAAAATACTAAACGTTTAGTATCTTTAGAATATTTTAATACAAATCCCAATTTTAGTAAACAAAAAAGCCTGCAATATACGCAGGCTTATTTCACACACTCTTCAAAATGTACTTGGAACCATTCTTTATTAATATCTTTTCCGATAAAAACAACTTCACTTACTCGCTCTTCACCCTCTTGCCACTCTCTATCGTACGAAGCGGCAAATAACGTATGCACACCTTGGAAAACGATACGTTTATCTACTCCATCAATCGATAAAATTCCTTTGTAGCGATATAAATACTCCCCTAGCTCTTGAACGACAGCTGACATCCACTCATTTAGTTTTTGTAAATCTAACGGTCGCTCTTCGCGTAGTACAAACGACTTTACGCCTTCTAGATGATTATGCTCTTTATGAGGATAAATTTGTAACGTATCTTTCGTTTTAAACGTTTGAATTTGTAGTAACGATGGAATATCTACATCACAGTTAGTCGCCTCGATTAACTTTGCAGTTGGGTTAATACCTTGCAGTTCCTGCAATAGATTTTCCTTTTCACTTTCATCCACTAAATCTAATTTATTTACTAAAACGACATCAGCAAATGCAATTTGTTCCTTTGCTTCTAGTCCTTTTTCAAAATGTTTATGTATATGGTAACTATCTACTACTGTTACAACACCGTTAATTTGGTATGCAGATTGAATCACAGGATCTAAAAAGAATGTTTGAATAATCGGACCTGGATTTGCAAGACCAGTCGTTTCAATTACTAATCCATCAAAATCCATTTTCCCTTCTGCTTTTACGTCCAATAATTGTTTTAAAGCGACAAGTAAATCTTCCCGTACAGTACAGCATAGACAACCGTTTGTCATTTCCATAATTTCTTCTTCCACATTCATAATCAACTGATTATCAATACCAATTTGCCCTATTTCATTTACAATTACCGCTAATTTCTTACCGTGATTCTCTGTTAAAATACGATTTAATAATGTTGTTTTCCCAGATCCAAGAAAACCAGTTAATATTGTTACTGGAATCATTTCGTCCTCTCCTTCTAGCTATATGTTTCTACATTATAGCATATGAACACTCCCCCACTTAGCAAAGCTTGAAGTGGGGGTTTCTAACGTTTCGACCTAACGGACGATTAACGTCAGGGGAGTTAACAGATTAGCGAGCTGTTTCACGCCTAACCCCTCTATCCCATTTGTCCATGCATTTGGGATTACTTTTCGTAAAATGTTAGCCGCAGCATTTACATCTGCATTAATTAAAGTTTTATTTGCTGAACGATATATGCCGCGCTTTATTCGTTTTCCTGAAAAAGTTGTATTTTGGTCATTTTCTCCATACGTTGGAATGAAGTCGTTATCCAGAAAACTTGCTTTCGATGTATATGATTCTTCAGTTACAACAACTTGAATGCCTACAGCATTTGCTTTGTATGTAATCATTTGAATCAGTAAACTATGTGGGATATGACAAAACGATTGGTTATTTCTTTTTCCCATATTCGTTTCTTGTTTCCAACTTTTGTTTTGACCAATAACGATTTTACAAACTTCTTCTTGAGCTAGTTTTACGATATGGTGACTAACTTTATGGAAGACGTCTTTTATTTTCAAATAACGTTTTTGATGAAGTTTTTCTATCCTTTTAGAAGTAAAAGGTCCTTCATTAGTTTGTTTTCCATTTCTAAGAACGCTTGTAAAATGACTCTTCATTTTGTTGTAATATTGATTTATGCTTTTGACATGTTTGCCCTTAACAAGGACAGGTTTCATACCTGTGTTTGTTACGATGGTTGCAAGGTTATCAATCCCTAAATCAATACTCATATAACGAGCATTCTCTTCAATCATTTGTTGTTCAGAAAGAACATCAATTACCAATTCCACTACATATTCATTGTATTTTGGAATCACACGAACTTGTTTCAGTTTACCTTCAGTGAAACCTAGTTTCCCAATATTTAATTGCAATTTCGTCTTTGGAAACTTTAAAAATCTACCGTTTTTAATGATGCAATCTTGGTTTGTATACAGAATCTCTTTTTCAGAAGAACGAATATACTTTGGAATCCTAGGCGTTCTAGCATATTTGTTTGGATTCTTTTTATAGTCTTTTAAACTAGCAAAAAAAGATTTCCAATTTTGGAACAAACCTTTCATGATTGACTGGCTACATTGCGTAGGCAAAGCTCGATAATCATTTTGAATCATAGCCTTAAATAGTGCATCTAGAAAGTTGTAATCTACATAAGGTTTTTCAAAATTAGGTTCTGAAAACAAATTACATGTAATCTCTTTCTGTTCTTCTTTAGGCTTTAATTTCTCTTTTTCCAATTTCTTCTGATAGGCAAGAAGTTGTGTGTCATTCATCTTACCAATATTTTTATGAATATTATCCAGAACTTCTTTTTGCAAAGGCTGCAACTCTTTTTCTTGTGTTAATCCAGTGTACACCTGGCGTATATAAAAGTTTGTGGTGTTGTACATATTCTTAGCGTTATGACAAGATTCTTGAAAGTAAGAATACATACGATGCCCTTTTTTAATCCAAATTTGAAGAGTTTTATAGTTTGATGGATTTTCCTTTGTCATTTTATTCACCTCCTTGTTAAGGATATTATAGCAAAAACGGAACATACGTTTCTGTTTTTTTCTTGAAAATAAAATATTTCTTTCGATTCACCTCACCACCTTCATTTACGTTTAGAGGTGGGAGTCCTCTCGAAAGGCACGATAGAAAAAATCGTTTTTATAGCAAAACATATTTATTGTTTGTACGCCCCTCTAACTATATAATAATATGTAGTAAGAAAGCCTTTTCAAAATATTATTCATTCATCAAGGGGGTACTTATAATGGAACGAGTTCAAATGGCCGAAACACTAGAATTTTCTCGTATTATTCAAGGTTTTTGGCGTTTAGCAGAATGGAATATGACGAAACAAGAATTACTTTCTTTTATTGAAGAATGCATGGATATGGGGATTACTACTTTCGATCACGCTGATATTTATGGTGGTTATACGTGTGAAGGACTGTTCGGAGAGGCATTACAATTAAAGCCTTCCTTACGTGAAAACATGCAAATCATCACAAAATGTGGAATCGCTCCCCCATCACCAAAATTTCCAGAGCGATATGTTGCGCACTACAATACGAGTGTTGAACATATAATAAAAAGCGCGGAAGATTCATTACAAAACTTACATACAGATTATATTGATGTACTGCTCATTCATCGCCCTGATCCATTTATGGATCCAAATGAAGTAGCAGAAGCGTTCTCACGCTTAAAGCAAGAAGGAAAAGTCCGTCACTTCGGTGTATCTAACTTTTTACCTTCACAGTTTAATATGTTAAGTTCTTATTTAGATTTCCCGATCATTACAAATCAAATTGAAGTATCTGCGATGCATCTTGAACATTTCGAAAAAGGGACAATTGATTTATGCCAAGAAAAGCGAATCAATCCTATGATTTGGTCACCTCTTGCTGGCGGAGAAATCTTTACTGGTCAATCAGAACGTACCGTACGTTTACGTGAAACTTTACAGAAGGTTGCTACTGAACTAGATGTTACTAGCATCGATACAGTTATGTATGCATGGCTGCTTGCTCATCCAGCTAACATGATGCCAATCGTTGGATCTGGTAAATTAGATCGTGTTAAAACAGCCGCTCTTGCTACAAAAGTTGATTTAGATCGTCAACAATGGTTTACAATTTTCGAAAGTTCTAATGGACATCCTGTACCATAATACACAAAAAGAAGAGCTGTTTCTTTACAGCTCTTCTTTTTCATATGTATTTCTAGTCATGGCAAATACACACATATCCCTTAATCCCTTTCCATTTACTGCTACACTCGCACTTTCCAATGTACCTTCTAACTTAAATCCTAATTTCTCAGGTATCGCTCTACTCTTCTTATTTAAAGAATCACATCGAATTTCTACGCGGTTTGCTTTCAGCTCAGAAAAAGCATAATCCGTTATACCCTTTGCAGCCTCTAGCATATAACCCTTTCCACTAAACCTTGAATCAATCCAATACCCAATTTCAAATTGAGGTATATCCCAATTAATACGATGCAATCCAGCTGATGCAATAAATTCACCTGTTTCTTTCGAAAAAACTAGTAATCTTAAATCCTCACGCTGCAAAAATTGAATATGCGATTTTCTGATACTCACTTCTACTTCTTCCTCTGATTGCTCTTTTTGTGCAAAAACCATCCATGGTTTTAATTCTTTCATAGAAGCTTGAATTGCATCGTATACAGCTTTACCGTCACCCGGTTTCGGCATTCGAATAAATAGCCTTTCAGTATAAAATTCAGAAGGAAAATCGAATAATAACGGATTCACTTTCAACACTCCTTTTAATTCTTTTATATATAATAATATCCATCTCAACCTATACAGTAAAGAAATTTCTGAATTTTACACATTTTAATTATTCACCTCTACCGCTACACGAACTCCAGATTCAATCGCACCTTGTATCCATCCATGATATAACGTTGTATGATCTCCAGCGAAGAATATTCTTCCTTCTGGTTTGACAATCGCTGGTTGTAGCTCAGATTCTTGACCTGCCTGAAATAGCGCAAATCCTCCAAGTGCATATGGATCCAATGTCCAACTTTTTGATATGCCAGACATGAACTCATCATATACTTGACCGCCTAATATTGTCGCTAAATTTTGTAATGTGTAATAGATACGATCTCCCTTTGATAACCCATCCCATAACAACGCATCATAAGACCATGTATAGCTGCCTAACATCATAGCAGGTCCTTTCTTTCCAATTCCGTGACTTGGATAATAGGCATAACGAATTGGTAAATCCGTTATAATTCTTCCACCTAACTGTCCTTGTTCTTCCCAAAATCGACTTTTAAATTGAATTCCTATTTTCGTTGCTGGCATATAATGCAATTCACGAATTGCTTTCCATTTTTCATGAGATATAGAATCAAATGGATCTACTTCCACAAATCGCATTGTCGAAAATGGAATTGTAATAATAACTAAATCCCCTGTAATACTACTATACTCAAAAGTTTCCTCGTTCCGGTAAAAAGCTGTCACACCGTTATCGTGCTGATGTAGCTTCATTAATTTTTGATTATATATAATATTTTCTTCTAATTGTGGTAAGAAAGACTTTGGTAATCTATCATTTCCGCCTACTATTTCACAAAATCCACTCTCCTCCTGCATAATGTATAAAAAGCGTAGTGTCTCAACAAATGACCTTTCTAAAAAACCTTCTAAATCTAATAGGACACCGATCATCTCAATTGTTACTGGCGAGAAATACGTATTATATTGATAAGGATGATACTTTAAAAATTGTCCTGTAGAGTATCTCCCAAAATCCTTTACTACAACATCCCAATTTTTCTCTGGGTTCTTTTTTATAAAATTTATAATGGGCTGTACCGCTAGCAATAATAGCTCTTCAGACGTTTTCCCGACCTCATTCATTTCTACAGGATACTTTAATATACTTGGATCTTTTTCGTATTGTTTTAATGTCGTTTTTCGGCCATTTACGTAAATAATATCAGTCTCATTCCTATTAATAAACGGGCTCACCTGTAGCCCAAATTTTCTTATATATGCCATCGTTAATGTGTGCGAATACGGAATTCTCATTGCCCCAACATCTAAATATAATCCGGTATCTTCCATTCTAACCGTCTCTATGCGGCCACCTACCCGGTTGTTTGCTTCAAAAATCTTCACATCATGTCCTGCAGCCTTTAATAAAGATGCCGAAACCAACCCAGCCATACCGGCCCCTACTACTATAATTTGTTTCGAACGTGTCGTCTTCTTTAACCCTTTATTTATAACTTTTAACGTTTCATCCATCTCAGTGTTATACATTATATCTTTCTGCACAATTCCACCCCTTACTTCATAAAATGGGCATTAGTGGTTTAGTGCATTTTATTCATAAATTCCTATAAACATAACAACATAGCAAGTGGAATATTCACTAAAAGTACATAAGAGGTAGCTTTCACATCTCTTCACGCTTCGTATAATATAGCAACAGCAACGAAGGAGTGGTTGAAAATGAAAAAAACTTACGACTACCACGCTACAAAGAAGTATTTAGAAGGAAAGAAACAACAACTATGCAACAAACTTAGCAGTAAGCATCTATCTAAAAAAGAGCATGCACAGCTAAAACTTGAGATTGATAACTACGAATATATTTTAAATTTAGTCGAAATGAATCATTATGAACGGGGCTTTTCTCGTTAGAAGTGGATAAAGGTGTATCCACTTTTCATTTTGAGCATTTTATTACGCATTTTTCGTAAGTAAATATATAATAGGATGTACATTAAGATTGAGAGGTATATTCTATGATCAAATTAAGTGTATTAGACCAATCACCTATTTCAGATGGTAGTACAGCAGCCCGAGCTTTTTCTCATACAGTTACACTTGCACAAGAAGTTGAAAAATTAGGATTCACACGTTTTTGGGTATCTGAGCATCATAATTCCATCAGCCTTGCTGGTTCAAGCCCTGAAATACTTATTTCTCATATTGCAGCAAAAACGGATCGTATGAGAGTTGGTTCAGGTGGTGTTATGTTGCCGCACTATAGCCCTTATAAAGTTGCTGAGAATTTCCGCGTTTTAGAGGCGCTTTATCCAAATCGTATTGACCTTGGTGTCGGCAGAGCACCTGGTGGTATGCCAATTGCAACTCGCGCACTTCAAGAAGGAAAAATGATCTCACTTGATCAATACCCAGAGCAAATTGCAGATGTTGCAATGTACTTACATGATCAAGTACCAGAAAACCATCATTATGCAAATTTAAAGGCTACTCCTGTCATTCCAACATCTCCCGAGATGTGGATGCTTGGTTCTAGCGGAGAGAGTGCAATGATCGCCGCAAAACAAGGTGCTTCTTTTGCATTCGCACAGTTCATTAACGGATACGGTGGCCCTGAAGTAATGAAGGCTTATCAGGAACAGTTCCAACCTTCTTATTTAGGAGATAAACCAAAATCAATCGTCTCTATTTTTGTTATTTGCGGAGAAACGAATGAAGAGGCGGAAAAAATTGCTTCTAGTTTAGATTTATCGATCTTATTACTAGAACAAGGAAAGCGTACAACTGGTACTCCTTCTATCGAAACTGCACAAAATTATTCATACAGCGCTTATGATTTATTCCGTATAAAAGAAAATCGTCAACGTATGATCGTCGGTGATCCATCTTCTGTGAAAGAACAAATCGTAAACTTAAGCAAAGCGTACAATACTGATGAATTTATGATTGTCACAATTACTCATCGATTTGAAGATAAATTGAATTCTTATCGCTTACTAGCAAATGCTTTTCATTTATAATGACAAAAGGGAGATACATCAATTATGATGCATCTCCCTTTTTTACTACTTATTATGTTTGTCGTCTATATATTCAATAGCTTCTTTTAATAGTTCATCAAAATCCTCAGGATAATCATGTTTTAAATTAGGTACAACTTTAAACTCATGTTCTATATTCTTATCTCTTAATAATTGTACAAATTGCTGCGTACATTCGAAACAATCTTCATCTTGATCCCCGCACACTATATAGCCCTTTATATTTTTATCTTGTAGCACTTCCAATAACTCATGCCATTCTTCAATTTCTGGAAGCCACGGCGCCATAAAAATAAAACCATCTACATCTATATTTTTTTGTAAAATCGTATACAAAGCTACTCTTGCACCAGCAGAAAAACCACCAATTATTACACTTTCTACTGTATGATTTTTTATAAACGTAACGTAATGCTCTTTTAATTCTTCTTCCCCTCTATGTATATCATCCCACACAAACCCATCTGAAAACTGAATTTGCGAAGATTGTGGTAAAGCTAACGTATAATCTTGTGTCAAAACAGTTTTCCAATATGGTTCTATTATCCCTATATTTTCTTGATCACCGTGCATTGCAATAAATAGTTTTTCTTTTTTCTTACTATCTATATATTTCACGTCTGCTCGTTCTGTTTTCTTTGCTAATTCTTCTCTTTCTTTACATAATTGAACCATTTTTTGAAACTCTTCAAATTTATGTAGTGGTTTTAAATCGTCATCGGAAATTAAATACTCATTTCCATACCAAAAACCCTTTTCTATAATAGCTTCCTTCATTAGATGTAGCGCTTCTTCTTCAAGGCCTGCCGCACCCGCTAGTGCATATTTAAAATTATATATTTGTGCCTCATTCCCCACTATACCTTTAGCATGCTCCATTATATAAGTGTACGCTTCCAAACTTCCTTTATTTGCGTAACAATGTAACGTTTCATTTAATAATTGAATGTAAGTTATACTATTTTTCATACAACCATTCCCCCGTAATCTTTTATCATATTTATTTCTCAAACCTTTATACCATTCTGTAATCATTGTATATAACTCACGCTAACAATACTTAATCATTACTTCTCTTCGTCCAAAAAGTTTAGTATACATTTTAATAAACTGAAAAATTAATATTTTAACGAACAAAAAAAGACAACAATATATTTTTATTGTTGTTTTCAATACATCTACCCACTCTTTTGTTTTTTTCTGTCTGGTTTACTTGAAACTAAATAATGTTTTTCTGAAATATATAAGTCTCTTTTTAATATACGATTTAAATAAGGCCCTAATTTCATTCCGCATATAAGGCGATCTTCACTACCTTCAACAATTGGAAACATTTCTTTTTCTGTTACGTATTGATCTACTGCTTTTTGTACGATATCAATTTCTTTAACTAGGTTTAGATTTTCTTCTGTATGTTCAAATACCTCAAGCGTTTCCTTCGTAATAAGAAAACTATTTGTTGGAAATGCAAGTAAATACGGCTTTAATAAATCATAATTTACTGTATAATCATCATTTACTAATACTGTATAAACAATATTAGCATTCTTTTCTAGAAACTTAGCCATCGCTTGTTCTAATTCATCTTTCGTAATTTCACGCTCTTCTTTTCCAGTTCTGAAAAAGCGAAACATTGCATCGCCTCCTTTTTACTATATTATAGCATAAAAGAAAACTGAAAAATTACAAAAAAAGCCATTGAAAGAATTTTTCAATGACTTTTTTCTTTATATACTTATATTTATTTTAAGAACGCACTTAGCATCCATACATGTTGTTCTAATGTTGTATGAATCGCTAACAACATGTCCGCTGATGTTTCATCGCCAGCTTCACCAGCAACTTCCATGCCTTCTTTTAATTCTTGAATAAGTGCAGAGTAATCATTCACTAATGTTTGCACCATTTCTTCTGCAGATTCCTTGCTCGTCCCTTCACTCACACTAGATGTTGCAAGATATTCTTTCATTGTCGCTAGCGGTTTACCTTCCAACGCTAAAATACGTTCTGCTAATTCATCAATATTTGTTCCAGCTTCATTGTAAAACTCTTCAAATTTCTCATGTAACGTAAAGAAGTGTGGTCCTGTCACATACCAGTGATAATTATGTAGTTTCACATATAACACATTCCAGTTTGCTACCTGCTTGTTTAATACTTCAACAACATTTGTTTTCGTACTCATACAATCCACTCCTCTTATCATTTCATAATGTTTATCTTTTAATAACCTAGTTACATGTTACCATACATTTCCTACCTTTTCGAACGATTGGCTCATATGTAACAAAGTTTTAACACCTTTAATACTTCCCTAATATCTATTAATTCATGTATGTTTTCAAACACTTCATACGTCTAATTGTCCAAGCTCATACATATGCATAATAGTAAATCAAGCTCATCGTAGTAGAAAGAGGGATAACATGGACAATCAACAATGGCAAGTAGCAAAGAAAGTCGCTGCTACTTATATTGGAACAGTCGTTGGAGCTGGATTTGCTACTGGACGAGAAATTGTTGAATTTTTTACAGTGAACGGATTATATGGAACAATTGGCATATGTGTAAGTGGATTTTTTTTTATTTGGCTTGGCACAAAGATGATGTTACTTTCATCACAAATTGGTGCATTTTCAGCGCAAGAATTCAACAAATATTTATTTGGAGATGTATTTGGCAATGTTGTAAACACACTATTATTACTCGTATTATTTGGTGTAACGAGCGTTATGTTATCAGGAGCTGGGGCGGTATTTGAAGAGCAACTTCGTTTACCAAGACAACTTGGTATTTTCATTATATTGATCGCCTGTCTCATTATAGGTAGTCGCGGGTTACAAGGGGTTTTTGAAGTTAATACACTTGTCGTACCTATTATGATGATTTTTATTATCGGACTTGCTATTACAACTTTTCTTCACGGTACAACTCCTATTAGTGACACTATTCCTGCAGAAAGTTGGAATATGAAGTGGATTACTAGTCCTATTACATATGTCGCCTTAAATCTTTCTCTCGCCCAAAGCGTTCTCGTCCCGTTAGCCAGTGAAGTAAAAGATCGAAAGGCCATTTTCTGGGGCGGTATTTTAGGCGGCGCAGGACTTTCTTTAATTTTATTATGTAGCCATTTAGCTATTTTATCAGTCGATCAATTTTATCAATATAATATCCCAATGGCTGAAGTCATAAGAAAATTCAATGCAACTTTTCACTTTTTCTTTGTTCTTATCATTTTCGGTGAAGTGTTCACAACTTTAGTTGGTAATGTGTTCGGAATGACAAAACAAATGCAATCCATCACCGGATGGAAAAGTAACAATATTATTTTCTTCATTTTACTAATTAGTTATTGCTTTAGTTACATTGGTTACAGTGAATTACTCCACATTCTGTATCCTATAATTGGATGGGTCAGCATCATTTTACTGCCAATTATTGCTTTTAAACAACTTCAAAAAACATAAAAGAAGCATCCATGTTATTGGATGCTTCTTTTATGTTCATTCACAATCATCGCATACTTCCCAGTACGGCCCCATTTCGATTGCTAAATATGGCTTTAATTGCAAGCGAATCATCCGACTAGGCATGCGTTCTAAAACGAATTGAATCCCTTCTTCATCTTCGTCTAATTCAACTTTTGCAATCGCAATTCTTTGCATAATAGAAATAGGCATTCCATCTTTATATAAAGTGATTTTCACCTCATCATATTCATTAAAATACAATTCAACACTCATTTGATTTTTCAACATTTCATCAACAATTTCATATTTATCATTTCGTTCCTGGATTATATATTTCCAGCCGCCTCTACCTTCTTCTTTCGGAGCTGCTTGAAATAATGTCATCAAATCCTCGTATAGCATAAGATAACCCCTCTCTTACTAAAAAACGATGAGTATTTTATATACCCTTTATCTCTATCACTATCCATATGTATTGTACCATATATCACCGTTCTTACCGTATTCATTTGCTCCATAACTGCATATAAAACAACTGATTTTCTTCATTACTATATGAATTGTCTCTCATTATATTTCTTAATATGCTTCTAACGCTTTCCAATCATATCAAACATAAGTAAATGCACTCTTTGTCCATCCTCCACTTAGTATTTCCTTACAATAACAAAAAAAGAAGAGTGACTTTTATCACTCCCCTTAAAAGAATTTCCCCGTAGCTGCTAACGCTAATACAAGTATTAAAATTGTAAATAATAATGATACAATGAAACTAAAAATAGGTAATGCTTTCTTTTCATTCTTCTTAAAGAGTAACTTTAAACTAAGAAAGATGTTTACTGGTACAAGTATAAAATAAAAATATTTAACAATTTGCACCGAGCTATTCGAAAGTGTTTTTAAAATAAACACTTCAATTAAAAAGACAATAAAAAATGAAATACTTAACCAAAATGAGACATAACTAAGCCAAGAATGTCTTTTGGTACCCCAATAAACTCCCATAGTAATCTCCTTTATTTGCATTTTATACGATTATAATTATACACAAAGTAAACAAATACCTCTATTTTTCGACAAATATTATACAAAATATACCTTTAAATATTATAAAGATACTCTCAATCTCATTTCATTTTACATAATAAAAACAGACTACTCCAATAGCATACTGCTATTTTGGAGATAGTCTGTCCTCTGTTAAACTTTAAATCTTTCAATTAACCCTTGTAACTCTTCAGCCATTTGAGATAATGTACCCGCCGCCGAACTAATCTCCTCAATGGACGCTAGTTGTTCTTCTGCTGATGCTGCAACGTTTTGAGTACTCGTCGCATTGTTCTGTGCTGTCATTGCAATTTGACCTACTGAAATAGACACTTCATTTGCACCTTTTGACATCCCATTAGCCGTTTCAACCATCGTTTTAATTTGATCTGCAATTTCATTTGTAGATAGTAAAATCTCAGTAAAGTTTTGCTTCGTTTCATTCGCAATAACAAGTCCAGATTGAACTTCTTCATTTACATGCCCCATAGATTTTACCGTCTTACTCATGTCATCTTGTATTTCACATATTAATTTACTAATTTCACTAGAAGATACACTAGACTTCTCCGCCAATTTACGTACTTCATCTGCAACAATTGCAAATCCTCTTCCATGCTCTCCTGCTCTTGCAGCTTCAATTGCCGCATTCAAAGCTAGAAGATTCGTTTGATCTGCAATATTTTGAATGACTTCTAGTATGTCACCAATTTGTTTTGATTTATTATTTAACAACTGTATAACTTCATCTGATTGTGACACAGATTCTGCAATAGACTGCATTTGATTTACTGTTTTTCCGACTAGTTCTCCACCATCTTCTGCTTTTTCACGAGTATGAGCAGAAGCCGTACTAATTGATGATGAACTATTTGCTACATGCTGAATTCCTTCTGTTACATCAAATAATAACATTGCACCATTTTCTACGCTCGTTGTTTGCGTTGTTGCCCCGCTCGATATTTCATCCATTGCCATTGTAATTTGCTCAGTCGCTTCACTCGCTTGTCTTACACTTGCCGTTAGCTCTTCTGATGCTGCTGCAACATGTCCAGCCGAAGTATTAATTCTCCCGATTAACGTTCGCAATGCATCAGTCATCTCATTAAATCCTTTTGCAAGTTGACCAATTTCATCATTAGAATGAATTTCGATGGTTTGCGTTAAATCTCCCTCACTTATTTCTTTAGAAGTGGCAACTAATCTTTTTAAAGGCTTCGTTATAGAAAGTGTCACAAAATAAATAAGTGCTCCGCCTATAACTAATGAAATGAACATAACAATTAACATATTATAAAATACAGGCTGCGCAGCTTCAATTACTTCATTTGAGTACATCGTCCCACTGATTTTCCAACCTGTTTTTACATTTGTAGCAAATACCATTTGCTTTTCACTACCGTCATACGTATATGAAAAAGCGCCATGATTATCTTCATAAATTTTCTTCGCCCAAGAATCAGATGCTTTTTCTCCTGATTTTTCTTGTGGATGAGCAATTATTTTTTGTTTCCCATCTAAAATGAAAGCATATCCTTTTTTACCAATATTGATTAACTTTGTTGTTTTTAATAAATTATCTAAACTTAAATCTATTGCTACAACACCGTTTTTATCTTCTGTTTGTTTTGCAATCGTTACGACAATATGTCCATTTCCTTTCGCCTTATACGGCTCAGTAATGACAATACCACCTTGTTTTGCCACTGCATCTTTATACCAAGAACGATCTGTTGGATTATAGTCTGCTGCCATTTGTATATTTGGTTCTTGCACAAATTTCTTATCATTCCCAGCAACATATACTTGTTCAACATCTTTATTCAAATTGATATATTGAGATAGCATTTTTCTTAATTCATCTTGATTATCCCCTTGATACATATTACCTTGAATCACCCGTGCAAAATTATTCACGTCATTAAATTTCGCTTCAATCATTTGATTGATTAAATTATCCAGTATTTTTATATTGTCGTGAGCACTGCTCGTAATTTGTGATTCAAAATTCTTTTTAGCTGTTTGATAAGACATGCCTCCGATAATAGAGCCAGCCGCAATTAAAATTACAAAAAATGAAATTAATAACTTTTTTGCTACTTTCATATCACGAAACCAATTTAATAGTCTACCCATTACAAACCTCCTGCTTTTCAATTTCAAAAGTTAAATCTAGTGAGTTGTAAACATTTCCTATCCCTAAATTATTATTTTCATAATCTATTACGATGAATACTTTGTAAAGTTTAAACAATTAAATTCTCTTTGTCTATATATTTGAATAATATTATTATAAAATTTACAAATGCAAAAAAAGCCAAAGGGAACCACCCTTTGGCTTTTCATATTTTTTTATGCTGTTTAGAAATCTTTTTCCACTTATCACGCTCTGCTCTCGCAAGAATAGCATCTTGTTTTCTCATAAAGTACGCCAGTTCTCTTTGTAATTTTTTATAGCTTTGCAAACGATTTAACGTAATAATTCCGTTATCAATTGCATTATGCACTGCACACCCTGGCTCATTTTCATGTTTACAATCCCTAAAACGGCACGTTTTTGCTAATTCTTCAATATCAGAGAATGTTGTTTGAATTGCATCGCTTCCTTCCCAAAGCTGCAGCTCCCTCATACCCGGAGTATCAATAACTAAACTACCACTCGGTAATCGGAACAATTCACGATGAGTTGTCGTATGCCTTCCTTTACTATCTTCCTCACGAATATCTCCCGTTTTTGCCACTTCAAGTCCTATGAGTGCATTTAACAAAGTGGATTTTCCAACCCCCGATGACCCGACTAAAGCAATTGTTTTTCCTGAAGAAACAAATTGCTGCAACGATTCAATACCAGTATGCTCTAAACTATCAACGACGAAGATCGGAACACCAATTGCCACAGCTTCCGTTTCAACAATTTTCTGTTCCACGTCTTCACATAAGCTACTCTTTGTTAAAACAATAACAGGCATTGCACCACTTTCATACGCTAATAGTAAATAACGTTCTATTCTTCTTACGTTAAAATCATGGTTAAGCGCATTTACTAAAAATAGATAATCTACATTTGCTGCTATTACTTGTTCTTCCGTTCGATTACCAGCCTCTTGTCTAGAAAAAGAGCTTCTTCTTTGAAAAATACGATGAATAATTGCTTTCTTTTCATTCTCTATTTTCTTTATATACACCCAATCACCAACCGCTGGATAATCTCCCTTCGTTACTGCTTCATGCCGAAACTTTCCAGACAGCTCCGCCATATATTCACCATCATTACAAATAATTCGATATATATGTTTATGCTCAAGTAAAATACGCCCTACTTCAAAGTTCTCTACAGCTTGTTCTTCAAAAAAAGAATCCCAGCCGAATGATTCTAAAATATTTTGATTCAAATTGATATCCTCCCTAGTTTAAGCTAAGCGGAAGGATCGTGCGCTCACTTATACAGTCTCGCCCTTTCCATCCACCTTTGTATTTGTTTTATTATTCATATACGTTATTTTCGCCATAATACATCACTCCGTTCTCATTTTAATTACTCTCATTATATGGAATATTTATTTAAAAAGCTACCTTATTTAACGCAATTTTCAAATATTTTATTTTTCATCATTCTAATTTGTCCACGGTGACTAACCTCATCTTCTAGCACATGAAACCACAGATAGTGCTGGTTATACGCTACACCGTTAGGCCACTTTCTTTCTGACATAAGCCATTCATCATCTTGTTCATTCAAATACTTCAGAGATTCTTCTCGAACACTTTGTAGAAGTTGTACATAATACTGTATTTCATGACCACGGATTGTTCTCCCCGCTTTCCCTAAATACAGTGCGTCTTCCCATATTTCTAATTCTTCTTTTGTAAAGTCGCGCTCTTGAAATGAAATAAGTTGATGAGCTTTTTCTATAGCTGCTATATGCTTTAGTAACGCTCCGATGGAATTCCCTCCACTCGTCATAATTAAATCTAATTGCTCAACAGATAGATCGTTTATTTCCTGTAATGTTACAGCCCTCGTATGCTCCAGCATGCTTACTAATTCCCCTATATTTTTTGTATAACCATCTACACTTCTTATTCGATAATCTATATTCATATCACGCACCCCTTTCTACATTCATATTAAGGAATAACCGCTTCATATAATAGACTAAAAGATATCAGATTTTTCTGTTATAATTATATTGAATACGTAATAAACCTAAACAAACTTTCTCAATATGCTTCTATGAAATATTAAAAGGAATCAATATAAAAGAATCGAATCTTATTCACTAAAAGGAGTGGATTCGATGGAAATGTATCAATGGCTAACTGCTGTTCTCGTTGGTGGCATTACTGGTTTCGTTTCCCATCTTATCAATAACCAAGGCAAGTTATTGCTTCCACGCCGTTTGAAAACTTTTTTTCACTTTGGGTTTTTGACTGATATTTTCACTGGTAGCTTAGCTGCACTACTTGGACTCGTTCTATTCGATGTCACCTTAATAAAAGAAATTATTAAAGTATCCATTGTGACTGCTATTTCCGGTCAGACTTTCTTACTGCACCAAGCGCTTGGTGGTGAGCAGGCTAAAAATACACAAATTGGGAAAGCTGATGAGAAGATTCAAGAAATTGACAAATTATTACGACGTTAGTCTATACTTTCTTTAAAAATTATTGCTATAATAAACAATAAATATTTTCTATTGCGTCGTTTGTCAGAAGAAAGGGTGTTTCGTATGACAAAAAAGAAAATAGAAGATTTCTTAACAAACACCGAAAAAGAGGAACTGCTAGAAAACTATAAATGTTTACGAGAAGCCCGCACAAAAAGCGAAGCTAACTATTTTGGTGAAG
Source organism: Bacillus thuringiensis (assembly GCF_022095615.2). Taxonomy (NCBI): domain Bacteria; kingdom Bacillati; phylum Bacillota; class Bacilli; order Caryophanales; family Bacillaceae; genus Bacillus; species Bacillus thuringiensis. The sequence continues at coordinate 1,908,419 of NZ_CP155559.1, read as the reverse complement.
CAGTAGACCATCTATTAAATAAAGCAAAACAACGAATTATTAAAGATGCAGGCATACATGATGAAAATGCGGCAACAGTTCAATCAAAGAGAAAAGCACTGTTTTAGTTCATTAGCTAAATCAGTGCTTTTTATTTAGAAATTTTTCTTCTTGCCATGCTATATTCCCTCCGCCTTTATCCTCTCCATTTTTACAGTTTCAAAAGTCATATAGGACTAGAGATCAACCTAATAATAGATAAACTAAATAAATTTATTAAATCGCTTCTTTTAAATCTGAATGCGGATTTGGTCCGTATTGATTATCATTTTCTTCACTTTCAATGATAAAAAATACAAGTAAAACAACGCTACCAAACGGGACAAAATTTAATAGTTGCCACCATCCTGTTTTCCCAATATCATGTAATCATCGTGCACCAACCGAAAAACTTGGTATAATCATTACTAACATAAATAGCAACTAACATCTCTGAAAATGATGATAAGAATAACAATAGCCAAAAAATTACGATATTGGATAAACTAAAAATCCAGTACTCTTTTCGCGTAGCTCTACCACTAAAATTCCCATAATTCTTTAGAGCTTTCAAATACCATTGCATTTAAACCTCTCCCTTTTACTCCTAACAAAGTAAAAATATGTAATTTTTAACAAGTAAGTAGAAATATAATATTCATGTGAAACCCATACTCTTATCTACATTATCCTCTATTTAAATAGTGTCTTTCTTACAGTATTTTTCACATTACTTTCACATCTATTTCACAAATAAAAGTAACCCTATATGCTAAACTAAGTATATCCTTTTCCAAGGAACTATATGCCGATATATAAATCCCTATCTTTATAGGGATTTTTTATTTTTGGATTCCTCATAATTTTGTTACAATATATTCCTACTATTTGTCTACTTTCTTTAACCTCTACACTCCAAAGCTCTTTCATGTATTTCTTCTCCTTTTATATAAAAAGAGGGCACTGTCCCTCTTTTCAACTAATCTTCTAATATAGATCCAATCTCTTTCATTACCTTTTCATTCAATGAAACATCCACTGCTCTTACACTTTCTCTTATTTGCTCCGCTCGCTTCCCGCCAGGAATAACAGTATCAATTCCTTTTTTGTTTAATAACCACGCTAAAGCTAACTTCGATACTTCGAGATTCTTTTCTTTAGCTAAGCCTTTTAACTTCTCAACTTTCTTAAAGTTACTCTTATATGTATTTTCTTCAAATAGATTTACACTTTGACGCCAATCTCCTTCACTCAATTTGAAATCTTCTGTATATTTTCCGCCTAGTATCCCAAAAGCAAGAGGCCCGTACGGAATAAATGAAATACCTGATTCTATACAATATGGCAAAAGTTCTTCCCCAGCAGCACGATCCAACATATTATACGGTGATTGTACAACATCTATATGTCCGTGCTGATTCGCTTCTTTTAATTGCTCTACATTAACATTAGATATTCCAATTGCACGAATTTTACCTTCTTCTTTTAGGCGATTAAGCTCACCAATTGAATCTATGTAACTTGTTTCTGGATTTGTAAAATGTAAATAATATAAATCAATATAATCAGTTTGTAATCTTCTTAAGCTATTTTCCACAGCATTTCTTAAATAGCTTGGCTCATTATTAATATAAACCTCTCCATTTAATAACGGCTGTATTCCACCTTTTGTAGCAAGTACAACTTCGTGGCGTTTTCCTTTCAATACTTCTCCTACTAATTCCTCTGATCTACCGAAACCGTATGAATCTGCTGTATCAAAAAATGTAATCCCTTGCTGGATAGCTTCTTCTATTAATCGTTTTCCTTCTTCCTCATTCACATCAGCATATAAATTATGTCCCCCTACAGCGTTTGTTCCTAACCCTAACTTTGAAATATTTAGTCCTGCCTTTTGCAATTTTGTATACTTCATTTTTTCTCCCCCTATATTTCTATTGTTCGAATATAATCGAACAATAGAAATATATCACTTTATATGCTATAGTGCAACTAGAACAACTTATACAAGTAGGTGAAATAATGCGAACACTATACCATCCGAATCGAGAAGAAATTCAATTCTCTTCAGTCTTATATGCACTTAGCGATCAAATTCGTTTACAAATTGTAACTATGCTACTAGAGAAACATGAACAATCTTGTGGTGCGTTAAACATTCCAATTGCGAAATCAACTTTATCTCACCATTTCAAAGTTTTACGTGAATCCGGTGTTATGTATACACGCCTTGAAGGAACACAGCGTTTCATTTCAATTCGTGAAGATGACTTACATACTAGATTCCCCGGTTTATTAGACGTCGTAATACATGCGACAGAACCATACTAAAAAACATCCCATATGATATGAGATGTTTTTTTTAGATCTTTCTATTCTTTTCTTTTCATAAAGTGAAACTTCAATCAGTTGGGATTTTGTTCATCACACACTAGGAATACATGCGTTTCATTCTTTTTTACTTTATTTTTGTACTGGCCCCTTTGGACACTTTAAGGATTTGATTACATTTTATACACACCATTAATATAGGACCACCTACCTGTTTCAATTCCTGTAGTTGCTTATGCTCGCACTTCCCCATATTATTACCTCCCTTATCATTTAATTAGGTCATTTTGTAATTACTATAACTACTAAGTCCATTCCTAATTTAAGGTCTGAATAAAACGTTTAAATGCCGATATCCCTTCTTCATCTCGTTTAAAAACACCAGCATCTTCAAGCGCCTGTATAAATTTTCTTCCCACTTCTTCTCTTATAATCTCCTGTACATTTTGTTCATGTATCCGATTGTCATATTTGATTTTTAATTGTTCTGCCCATCGTATATGAGGCGTTGGAATATCACTTGGAATGTGAAGTAAGAATTTCTCTACTTCCTGAAGCTCTATTTTTAATCGAGCAGGAAGTACAGCTAACCCCATTACTTCAATCAGACCGATATTTTCCTTTTTAATATGCTGTATTTCCGCATGGGGGTGGAAAATACCTAGTGGATGTTCGTCACTTGTACGATTGTTCCGCAAAACAAGGTCCAATTCGTACATATTATTCCGATAGCGAGCAATCGGCGTAATCGTATTATGCAGAACATCATTCGTAAATGCAAATATATGAACAGAAGGATCACTATATCCCTTCCAACTCTCTAATATGTACTCCCCTGCATTTACTATTTGTTCTATGTCGTTACTTCTTAAGCGAATAACTGACATAGGCCATTTAATAATAGAACATTGCATTTTTGGAAAGTTAGTGAGTTCAAAAATTAGGTCGTTTGATGCATTAGCCATAGCAAATTCATAGTTTCCACCTTGATAATGGTCATGTGTAAGAATAGATCCTCCTACAATTGGCAAATCTGCATTGGAACCAAGGAAATAATGCGGGAATTTTTCTACAAATTTTAACAAACGTAAAAATGTTTGACGGTCAATTTTCATATCCCGGTGTTCGGAAGACAATACAATACAGTGTTCATTGAAATATATATACGGAGAATACTGTAGAAACCAGCTTTCATCTGTAAGATTCATACGGATCATACGATGATTCGAACGTGCTGGATGTCCACTTCTGCCTCTATATCCTTCATTCTCAATACATAGTAAACATTTTGGATAATTTGTACTTTCCAATACTCTCTCTCTAGCAATTTGTTTCGGGTCTTTTTCCGGTTTTGATAAATTAATTGTAATATCAATAGGTCCATATTCCATATTTACTTTATAATTTATATTTTTGGCAATTTGCTTCATTTGGATATAGTTACTGTTTTTACTTAACTCATAGAAGTAATTTGTCGCAGCCTTCGGATTTTGTTCGTATTTTTCATAAAACTGAGAATTGATAACGGACGGTTTAGACATAAAAACATCCATAATTGCACTTGCTAAAATCTCCTTCTCGTCCATTACTGCCTCAATGACTTTATGCATACAAGCATATTCAATTAACTCTTCCAATAACTCCGAAATTGCTTTCTTTACGGGCGCTGACGCTTCCACTACAAAGTCATCTAAACGAAGTAAGGAAAGGATTTGATTCCTTGTATATATTTCATCTTCTTTTTCAATCAATTGAACTTCAATAGCACGATCGATTAACTGCTGGATAGCTTGATATATCATCAGTATATACCTCCTCTAACCTTATAGCGGTTTGTATTGTTACGATGCAAATTCTATGTACCTTTTATAATTTTATGAATAGGCGTATGGGATAACCACCATTCTAATATACATTTTGTTTTCTCCGAAGAAGCTATTTTGTTACATTATACGTACGTAAAAACACTTCTACAATCAACATCTTGTCATATTTTTTAGACATCTTGCTTTTCATTTTTAACATCTCACTAAACACATAAAAAGTAACATTTCTGGAAGAACGATTTCAGACGATTCAATGAACACAATGAGGCCTATCTCCACCGAGATAGGCCTTTCATTTACGATATTACACTAGCTATAAAACTACCTTTAACTTAAACCCTGCTCTTTATCTCTGTGTCTGTCCCCCTGCTGCTAGCCTTTCAATACGTAAATTATCTAAAATAAACGTACCTGCTCCGGTATCCCCGTTTAAATTCGTTCCATCACTGAAAATTCCGACATAAGTTTGACCGTTCTCAGAACCTGTCACAGTAAACTCTGCTGTTTTTGTATCAGTAGATGCAGTAAGAGTGTTATTCACACTCAATCCCTTTGCACTCGCAATGTCTCGAACATCAATTTCTTGATCCCCTGAAATAAAGCGGAATGCAGTTGCTGTTGTTTGATAGTCAAATGATACTTTATAAGTTATGCCAGGTTCGAAACGATAATTTTGAGGAATAGTACGGTACAGCAAACCTTTATTTCCAGTGTTCACTTTAACGGACCAATTCCCACCTAATACATCGTCGACTAATTTTTTACCTGCCCAGCCTTTTTGCGTATATGGAGCATGCAGCTCAGACAGATGAATTCTGTTGTCTTCTACCCCTTCTGTGTTACCAATAACGAATGGGTAAATACCTTGTACTACCGATTCAAAATCTTGTTTAAATTCCGTCGGTGAGGCATAATTTTTTAAGGACTTTTGAACGATCCGAATATCATCAAATCTTGTGTTTCCTTTTCCAGCATCACGGCTGAGAGTTAATTTAGCTTTATTAGTTACAGCTGTAAAGCTTACTTGCATGATTTGCATTTTGCTATTATATCCATCATTTGAGGCATGTGAATCTGCCTTGACATAGTTCTTTTGCAGGCTGCGAAGTGTGTAATTGTTAACGTCTTCTTTCCCACCTGTTACTGTAATTCCGGCCTTTACATCACTATTGTTTTCAACATATACCTCTGCTACATATTCTTTACCTGGTTCCAAACCAGTAAGGACACGGGAAACAGTTGTATCTTTTGACGGACTATCAATATTCAAGTAGTAATCTCCACTACTTACATTACGGTTGCTTCCAGTTTGATTCGTTCTAACGGCGCTTACAGCTTTGTTATCACCTTGAATAGTTGTATATGCACTTACTTTTCCTGTATTGAATCCCGTGTCATATATATGAGCACCCTTGCTCCAATCATAGTCAAGGATTTCCAAACCTTTATCTCTTTTTGGTACAACAACATAAGGAGTTGCCGCACTAGCTGTCAAAGTTACCTTATTATTTACGACCTTGACTTCTTTCATATCTGCTCTACCGAGATCTGTCAGTTTATATACATAGACACTAGATACATTCTTATATTCATCTGGAAGTGTCCAAGTAGTTGTACCACCTTCCAAATTCCAGTGATATAGTTTTTCAGAATCAGAAGTTGGATTTTTAAAGTCTTGTTTCACCCAAGGAATTAAATAAGTGTGGCCATCAAGTATAACATTTCCATTTAGTGTAATAACACGCTCCCTAGAATTGTCTTTTCTAGTTACATCGACAACATCACTATTACTTGGGTCTTTCAATTTTATTTCCTTTTCTAAGTTTGTCTTACTTTTATCCCCTTCTACAGCTGTCCAATTCGTTACATAATATTTTTGTAAGAATTTAGTAGGTAGATTTGTATCAAATGTCATGCGAATAAAATTATCAAAATTCTTATCAGATTGCCACCCTTCGAAACCAGCTAATTCAAATCCACCAAGCAATGGATGATCAGCAGTTCCTCCTACTTCAGGCCAATTCAATACCCAAGAATCTCTTTGGTGATTGCTAATAAAGCGTAGTACTTCTGAGTTGATACCTTTGCTTTCCGGTCCACCGTAGTTTTTATCGGTAGCCCAGTGTTGCCACGTTGAATAATTGGCCATAGAACCACCAAATTCCGTTGTTAGTCTCCAGCCCCTATCTTTAAATTGATCTGCTATTCTATTTGATTCCCATTGATTTTGATACCATACATCCAAATAAATAAAGTCAAGATCAGGAACAGCAGTTTTCAATTCGTCTAGTCTTTTCGCACGCGCTCCAGAATACAAATCTTTTAATTTATTAATTGTATAAGATTGATCTAACCATCCCCATCCTAAAGAACTTGGACGATCAATAAAATCATTATTGAAAGCTTTCGCTTCAGGATAAGTTTCTTGCGCATTTATATGGACACCAAATTGGGTATTATACTTACGCCCCTCTTTAATAAGCGTATTTAAATCTTTAACGCCGCCCATACGTTCACCCACATCACCATAATCTGGATGACCGCTGTCATGTCCTTCGTTTGCATATCCTTTTAATATTACAGCTTGCCCCAATTCATCTGTAGCAAGAGCAACCTTTTTAACATTATCTGCGGTTTTTAAGAATGGTTGTTGTGCTTGTGATCCGAAATTCATTGCAATACGCATTCCAACATTATTGTTTACATCTTGATATCCTTTAATATCTTGCATAATATCACGGTATGCAATCGCCGCATCTTGCCAATCTGTCTTATTATCATTATTCAAATCTTTAGCAATAGCTATTTTAATAGTTGGTTTATTTTTTTGTGGTTCTGACATAAAATCTCTTTGGTAATAGAGTGCACTAGAACCTATCCCCATTGCCTTAGCACCATTTTTATTTACATATCGATTTGCAACTAAGTTTTTATAGCCATCCACTTCTGAACTGGACCATACACCCGCACTCAATTCGTCAGTTGACAAAAATGCAGTATAATTTTTAGTAGATGTACCTATTTCCCCCATGGAAGAATCTACGCTTACATCCACATCTCCTGATTTCCTAACATCAGTACTTATATTCGTTAATTTAGCTTTGGCACCTTTTTGCTCCGAATTTACTGAGATAACGTTCATATCAGCAAACTCAACTGTTTCAATTTTTGCACTACCATTATTTTTAATTTCATCGAAACTATAAACAACCTTATTATCATTCACCTTCAAAGATACTTTAAATACAGCATCAAGGTTTTTCATTTCATCCACAACTTTTAATGTATATAGCGCTTCACTATCGTTTAACTTTTCAAAGTTTACTTTAGGATAGTAGAGTCCGCCATTTACTTTCAATCCGTAAACAGGAGCTTCCTGTCCACTCATTACTTTATCGCCAACTTTGTATTTCACAATCCGCGGGAATACTTGATCAATTGTGACGTCCATATACTTTGACCTTAATGTATCTTCTACTGGTGGAGTATCTGGAGGTTTTGGTGCACTATATTCCTTTATTTTGACATTTGAAATCGTAATATCGGCAGCACCTCGGCTTTTTTCAAACCCTAGTAAGCCCGCTTGATCTACACCACCTGTTAAAGTCCAAGAATCTACCTTTTTACCATCAATGTATAACGTTGCAACATCGTCCATGAATACTAAGCGTAAATGGTATGTTTGTTTTGCTTTTAACGGCACATTTGAAGTCATCGACGTCCAATTGTTTATAGATCCAAATGTTTCACCAAAATACTGATCGTTCGTATCCCCTGTTCCCACATATGTGTATGTAGATGGATTTTGAACACGATAGATTAATCCAAAGCGATTCATCTTATCAGTATTAGTAGTAACATCCGCTTCAAAAACACCATTTTTAATCGCTTTCATTTGGTTGTATACAATTCGATTCTTTTGGGTAGATGTAACACCAAAAGTTGCTGAACCATCTTCATTATAAGTAACATTTCCGTCGCCTGAGATAATTTTAAGGTCGCCTTCTTCCAGTTTATTATCTGTAATATCGACAAGTTTTTCATCTCCTGGATCTGTACCTCCATCCCCAGGCGCATTTCCTAATTCAATGAGTACTTGACTGTTTTTACCTCCAAAAGCACCAAGTTTAACCGCTTCCTTACCTGTAAGGAGATTATTTACATCATTAGATAAAGTAACCGGTCCAAATAAATCTTTTCCATCTAATGTAATATTCAAAGTGGTTTTATTATAATCAATTTTAATAGAGTGCGAAGTTCCAGCCTCTGGAAGTGGAACATTCGGTCTCGTTTTTAACCAATCACCTTTTCCTTGATATTTGTATTCATAGAACCATCCAAGTGAGTCGTAGCCTACAAAAACGAAGTTATTATTGTCAATATAGTGAGGATAGAAACCAAATCTAGTATCTTCTCCACTGGTTTCTGGAGTAAAGGTATACGCCATCGTTCCCGATTCTTTAGCGATTTTATTTTGGTCTTGAAAAATTGCAGCTTTAGCCCCATTATCATTTCCGGCACCTGCTCCAAGCCTTACATAGGACTTCCCATTTTGTTCTATTATTGCATTGATTTCGTTTCCTCCAGATGAAATTGTAACCCATGGATTAGACACATTTGCTCCTACATGTAATGGCACAATCATGCTAACTAAAAATATCGGCACAATTAGCACAAGTGCAAGAAGGGTATTAAAAGCTCTCTTGAAATGCTTACTCTCCAATTCTTCTCCCCCTTTGAAATTTAAATTTTAGTTAAAAACAATACCTGCACATTCATTTTTAAAATATACCAAAACCTGAAAGGTACCGCTTTTACTTATCTTTAGAATAGTTTTTTTCAAGTGCCCACTCAATAAAGATATTGTTTCTTTTTTTAGTTATATTGTCTTTTTAAAACGCTTACAAAATAAGGGTAATTTCACCTTTTTATGTGTATTTTTGAATCTTACTAAATTCAATCGATTTGATGTTACACGATAATTAATATTCTTCGGTTTATATATACGAAAAAATTATCCCCCCTCCCCTTAGTCATGATTACTACTACCTTAACTGTTCTGGGCTTTCACCCCAAAATGTGTGACCATATTGAACGCATAAAAAAATGAGCAGACGAATGCCTACTCATTTTTCTTCATTCCATTTAAAAAGTCGTTCTGGTACAAATATATGTTCAAGGAATGAAAGACATATGGAGGAAAAGATATTGTACTAACTTTGAAGCTCAGCTGTTACTTTTACTTTAGCAAACCATGAGTTAGCTGTCTCTTTCAATACGATATTCAGTTCTTCAGTATTCCTTTTACCAATATCTTTTAACCAATCACGACCTGCTTGTTCACCGCCTATAGCAAACGGTATAACACCGTCTTTCCAAGTTGCCCGACCACATAACACTCCGTTAAAGGTAGATCCGGAGTCTTTAGCAAATTTTAATGTTTCTTGAAATAATTTTGCGCTTACTCCTGCACTCAAAAATATAAATGGCAACTCGGTTGCTTCACTTTGTTCTTTGAAATAGGAAGCTGCCTTTTCTTTACTGTAAACAAATTCACCTTCTGTATATCCTTCCACATAGTTCATATCTACTGGAACTTCTACTTTTAATACATCTACTTTATATTGTGGTTTCGAGAACTCCTTCATGCCCTCAATCACTTTATACGGTTTTATTTTTGCGTATGCTTTACTTTTCACCTCATCATTGTCAGCATCATAAGTAACAATCTCTAAGAAAAATGGTATGTCTTCAGCTACACACTCTGATCCGATACGTTCCATATAGACATGTTTATAATTATTAATTTTTTCATCTTCATTGACATCATAGTAGAGTAAAAATTTAATAGCATCGGCACCTGCTTCCTTTAATCGTTTCACTGACCATTCTGGTAATAAATCCGGCAACCGACCTACTTCTGATGCATCGTATCCAGTTTTTTCATACGCTACGATTAAGCCCGATTCTTTATCGCGGACCTTAGCCGCTGGCAGACCGTATTCAGGGTCCAAAAGAATCGCTGTAGCAAATGGTGTTAATTCCTCAGAAACTAATTCTTTGAAACGGATAATACCCTCATCTCCAACATGACCTGCACCGCCAGACGCAATCATTTTTTTTAATGAACCACGTTGATCAATAGCCAATGCTCCAATTATGCCATTTTCAGCAGATAAACGTTTTAGAGCTTCCAATTTATTTTTGGTTAGTTCTAACATCAACATTCTCCTCTATCAATCTATTTTTTCAACTTTAACGAGATCAAAGTATTGTTTAAACTTATTCACATTAATATAACCAGTTCCAGCTTCCATCGTATTTAACATTCCTGTCGTCATCGCCGTTTTAAGAACAGTCTCGATTGTTTTATGTTGATGTAGTGCCACAGCTAACCCGGCAACTGTCGCATCACCAGACCCTACAGGATTGACCAATTCTATTTTTGGAATCGTAACTCTGTAATAATCATCGCTGTGCCTAACAAATGCACCTTCACCACCCATTGATACGAGAACCCACTCAATTCCAGTAAATAGTTCATGGTTTAATGCTTGCTTCAGATCTATGCTTCCCGCTTCCATGTTTATGCCCAACAGCTGAGATAATTCCGCTATATTTGGTTTAATGGCAAATGGTTTTTCTTTATGCACCATCGCTTGTTTCAAAGATTCTCCTGACGAATCCATAATTACTGGAATTTCATTTTTATGACAGATTTCTAGCATTTGATAATAAAAATTAGTCGGTAACCCTTTCGGCAAACTGCCTGAAATTGTCACAAGTGAAACTGTTGTAAGTAAAAATTCGAATTTCTCTAAAAAACTAACCCCTTCTTCTTTGGATAGTGTTGGACCAGATTCTAAAATCTCTGTTTGCATCCCTTCATGAAGAATGGCAATACAATTTCTTGATTCTTTTTTGATTTTCAAAAAGTCATTTGGAATATTGACTTTATTTAATTCTTGAATAATGTATTCACCAATCGTACCACCAAGCACACCTGTCGCTAGGACAACTTCATCCATTTGAGCGATCACTCGCGCAACATTCAAGCCTTTTCCACCAGCAGTTTTATGAACCGTTTCCACACGGTTAACAACATCTAACTTTAATTCATGAATCGGATAGGAAATATCGACCGATGGATTCATGGTGACAGATAAAATCATTAGTAATCCCTCTTTCAGAAAATTGTTTAAGCTTGAAAACGACATACACCATCAAGATAAGTAGCAATTACATCCATCGTTGGCGTAATCACAATAAAGTCCGCAGCATATCCCTCGGCAATCTTCCCGCATTCGCCATCGAGCTGCATACTTTTGGCTGGTGCAGTACTCGCCATGTAAATCGCTTCCTCAGGCGTGGCAATTCCCCACTCGACGACATTTTTGACAGCATCTTTTAATTGCAAAATGCTACCTGCTAAACTTCCACTTTCCAAACGAGCCATCCCCTCTTTTACTTTCACAGGAAATTCTCCCAGTTGATAAGTTCCTTCAGGCATACCTCCAGCCATCATACAATCGGACACCATTACTACCTTTTCTCTGCCGCGGATATTCATTAAAACATTTGAGGCAACAGGATGAACATGATGTCCATCACATATGATTTCGGCAAAAACATCTTTTAGATTCATGGCCGCTCCGACCATCCCTGGCTCACGATGGTGTAATGGACTCATTCCATTGAAAGTATGAACAAAAATGGAAGCTCCTTTTTCTACCGCTTGCTTTGCTTCTTCATAAGTTGCGTCACTGTGGGCCAACGCCACAGCAATTCCTTCCCCTACAGCATATTCAATAAATTCCGCTGCCCCTTTTCTTTCAGGTGCAATCGCGATTTTTTTAATAGCATTATTTGATAATTCCTGCCAAACTTTCAACATTTCAACTGATGGGTCACAAAAATATTTCGTGTTTTGTGCTCCTTTATGCTTTTCAGTAAAAAACGGTCCTTCTAAAAAGATTCCTTTAATTTTTGCACCTTGCACTTTTGTGTAGTTGGCACCAATCATTTCAACGACATGATTTAACGATTCTATTGAGGATGTTAAAGTTGTCGGTAAAAAGGATGTAACGCCGCAAGAAAGGAGTCCTACCGAAATTTGGTTCAGCCCCCCAAAACTATTGTCCATAATGTCGTGATTTCTAAATCCATGAATATGTGTGTCTACTAGGCCTGGAGCGATCCAATTTCCTCTATACTCAATAATTTCTGCCGTGTCCTCTGGCCTAGTTTCCGAAAAAACACAGAATTTTCCGTCTTTTATTTCTAAAAATCCAGGCCCCGTAACCATCTCCTCAAGAAAAAACTTATCTGCAAAGATAAAAATAGACATATATGTTTCTCCTATCCTAGTTACTCATATTCGTAGATGGTAACACCTTTAACGACACGGTTCACTGTTCCTGTCGGTGAAGGTGTATCCGGTGTATTGCCTACTTTCACGGAAGCTAACAGTGAGACAGTCTGCCCAATCATGACAAAAGGTAATGCTAAGTATGCATCTGGTACAGACTGAGCCTCGCTGCCGAATACAAATCTGTTTCCAGCATAATTAGTTTCTCCATCAACCTCGATGGCACAAATATAGCTGGCAACGTCGTCCTGCTGCATTTCTTTTAACATATCTAAATCATATTGACGTGTATACGGATGGTTAGAAACAAACACGAAAACTAATGATTTTTCGTTTACAAATGATTTTGGACCGTGCCTGAATCCTAACGGTGAATCAAATGCGGTAACAATTTTTCCAGCTGTCAGTTCTAATATTTTTAATTGTGATTCTTTCGCTAAGCCTTCTAAACTACCAGAACCTAAGTAAATAATTCGGTCAAAATCAAAATCTACTATCTCTTTGATGACGTCTTCTCTTTGAATGACACTTTCACCCATTTGATGAATTTTTTTCACTATCTTTGATTTTTCTTCGGCCGATATAGAATCAAAAACGAGTAATGCCGTTAACGCCATGCAAGTATAACTTCCTGTCATAGCAAATCCTTGATCATTCGATTTTTCAGGCATCAATAGCAATAAATTTTTTTCATTATTCACGGCCCGTTTGGCTAATTTACCGTCTTTCGCACAAGTAATCGTTATTTGATACAAATCCGTTACTATTTGCTCAGCTAATTGTACGGCAGCAACACTTTCCGGGCTGTTCCCGCTTCTTGCAAATGAAACGAGTAAGGTTGGATAATCCTTTTTGAAAAATTGGTAGGGATTCGAAACTAACGTGGTTGTCGGAATACTTAGTACTTCCCACTGTTGTTCATCGACTTTTTCTATTAAATAAGGGGTGACTGTATCACCAACATAGGCAGATGTTCCAGCGCCTGTAAAAATAACTCGAACCCGGCTGTGTTTCATTACTATTTTTTGCAAAAACTCTTCAATTCCCTCTCTTTTCTCCATATACAAAGCACAGGTTTCGGCCCATAAATCAGGCTGCCGTTTTATTTCCGCTGTTGTTATCGATGCACCTAACGAAACTAAGTTTTCTTGACTTAATGTAAACATATTTGTCCACTCCTCTACCTATTTGCCATCATGCTCTCCATAAAAGAAGACTGGTGCGCCCCATTACATACCTTCAAATACTCGTAATCCTGCACCAGTAACTCCATTATTTTGTGCCAATGTACTGATGCTCATCTGTTCCAAAAGATGTTGTTGCTCTGGAAGCTGATACCTTTTCAGCTTCGCTTTAATCAACTCTAGTAGAAATGGATTTTTCACAATGACACTGCCACCAAAAACCATTTTATGCGGATCTAATAAACAGGAAATCTTATAAAGACCTTGAGCTAAATAATCAGTTACCTCATTGATGATGGACTGATATTCTTGTACCCCATTTATATAACTAGCAAAAACATCCTTTGTTGAAATCGTATCTACCTGTAAGTCCCTTTCGGCTATTCTCTGAATCCCTGGCCCAGCAGCAATTTTTTCTAATCGTTCATTGCCCCCTCTCGTGAGGACGGGAATCAAACCTAGTTCTCCAGCAAATCCTGCCCCTCTAAAAAATGAGCCTTTATGAATGATAGAACAAGATATTCCCGTACTTATAGTCACGTAGACAAAGGTTTCATCCTCTTTTACATGTGCTGCTCTCCATTCCGCATAAGCCGCCATATAGACATCATTGTCAATCGTGATCCGCTGAATACCAAATTTCTCTTGCAAACGGACCGAAATAGGAAACTGCCTCCAAGGTAAATTGTTTTGAAAAACGGCAATTCCCTTCTCGCAATCCACTTTTCCCGGTACCCCAACACCAATCCCCTCGATATCAGCGATGGAAATCGATGATTTTCTGAGGACTTGTTCCACAGATTCTACAACTTTACCAAACATTTTTTCTCGGTCTGAAGGATCACTTTTTATTTCCGCTCGTTCAAGCATTTCGCCTGTGTCCGAAATGACTCCCGCTGCAATCTTCGTTCCCCCAATATCAATGCCGACTGCCTTTTTCATTTGTCCGCACCCCTAGGTTTGTATTTGAAGTATTGAGTAATTTTCTATAATTGTTATCGTTGAACATATATGTGCGATTCCTTGATCAATTCACTTGCCCTGGTTGATTTATACGTATTTCCGATTGTAGTCATAAAGTAGCCCTAAGAGACCAGCTAATCCAATTAACATCATACCTAATTCGAATTTACCAGCTGTCTTTTGGTAGATGATAATTAAAGACAGGCATACGATAAACACAACAATTTTAATAATGAATAAAATATTAGCCTTCATTTGAAAAATCCTCCCATCTGATTTCACTAGGTGCCAATGTTACTTCTTTCCTGTTTCCATGTCCGTCGTAGACAGCCGTTGTTTGTTCGATCATTGAATTGTTAACAATCGCCATTTTTTGAATAGATGGATATGCATGGACTTCACAATAAATGTTGCTCGCATGATACTTTTGAAATTCTCCTTCTTTATTAGCAGCATAGTATAACGCGCGCATCAGAAGACGTGTATTTTCTTCACTGTATGGCAGCCCTGCTATATAGACTGCTCTACCTTCTCCAAACGGATGACTTGAAAGATGAACTTCTCCATTTGAATATTCTATTATTTCGGTTTTGTCTGATAACGCATAAATGTTTTTCATTCCTTCACCAAAATCAAATTGGGTGCTGTCAGTAGAAATAAAGTGATTTTCGACAGGATTAATAAAATATTTATCTGTTGATAAGCTAAATCCTAATTCTTTGTCAACACCTAAGACGTTCGCCAATTGAAAATAATGTCCTTCATGCTGATAGGCTGTCGGTTCGCCAATACCTATGAAACCTCCACCGTTATACATCCAGGCCCTAATTGTAGTGACTAACTTTTCATTAATCCAATTAGCCCCTCCTGAGAAAGCTGTGCCTACATCACCGGCATTAATGATAACGTCAATCCCCTCAGGTATCCCCTCGTTAATGACATCATCAAAACTAATGAACGAAACTTCCACAGCAGCCCCGCTCAAAGATTCCAAAACACCTAAATAAGAATAAATTTGTTTATACCATAGAGCGTGAGCAACCATATGTGTTTGCCAAGTTCTCAACTTGCCCCAAGAATTCAAAATTGCAACTTTAAGACCGCTGTATGGCTGAACACCTTTAATCGTGTCATGAATTTCACGAAATTCCTCGGTAACTTTTTCAATATAGGAGATAAATTCCGGGAATTGATAAGCTAGGCTTAAATAACCACCATATCCGATACGATCAACAGGGTTCCGTAGTAACGCTCTGCGTGCCGTTAACCAGTTTTCATTCGCTTCAATCGTCGGGTTGTTACCTTCGTAAAAAGTGTCTGGGAAGAAATAAGGTAAGAAACGCCCTTCTGTGTAACGAACATGTGGTATATCTGCAATCATACGTAGTGTGGCTCCGCCTCCCACACTGCCTACAACTGCGTCCAATCCGATATTTTCAAAGTATTTCCCATATGGTTCTGTACCAATCCAGTTATCACCAAGGAACATCATTGCTTCTTTTCCACTTTCATGGACAATATCCACAAGTTTCTTTGCTTCTTCAGCAACGAACTTATGAACAAAATCTATATAATCTAAAAATGCGGTAGTTGGAATTCGAAACGCAGTATTATAATAACCTTGATCAACAATGTCCTCTGGTCTTAAGCGATAACCCTTTTCTTTTTTAAAAGCATCCAAAGCAGCAACTGAAACACTAGCACCATATCCGAACCAATCGACAAATTTCTCTTTACCAAGATTATTGAACACAAGGGTAAAATGATAGAAAAATGTTGTAAACCTGACCACATCTGTATCTTTATTTTCTGTCAGCCATTGTTTTAAATAGGTTTTCATAAATTCATTGGAATGTGGCCGCCTGACATCAAAAGGAATATCATGTGGCTTATCGCCCCAATTATTAGTAATATGATTGTACATTTGGGTTGGATCCCAAATCGCATAAACTAGGAATGAAACCGTATATTCATGCCAAGGAATCGCATTCGTAATCAAGACACGATTTTTTTCTTCGTTTACTTCCCAATCATTAGCGTCAACAATTTCTCCTGTCGTCCGATCGATAACCTCCCAGTATTTTTTAGGACTGTGAATGTAATCCGGCTTTAATTGTTCCTCAAAGTAGCCCTTCATAAAATCAATTTCAAGGCTGTCAGTAAGCGCTGTATTGAATAAGCTCATTAAATAAAGCTGCTGGCATTCATCCATGTGCTTCTCTGCAAACTCATTGTGAGCTCGAGCAACAAAATAGGTCGTATAAATTTTCGCATCCAATTGTTTAATATCATCGTCTAGTTTCGTTCCATCACTATCGCGAATCGCATCCGCACCCCATCGTTCCATCAATTCTTTTGTTTCCTTAAGAAAATTTTCTTCACTCGGTAAAGTAACACGGCCTTTTTTCTTTTTCATGTAAATCCTCCTCTAATCCTTTAAACCACCAAGGGACATTCCTTGTGTTAATTTTTTTTGAACAATGATGTATAAAATCAAAGTTGGCAGCATGACAAGAACCATGCCTGCATACATTTGACCATAGTTCGCAGCAGATTTCTGAGCTGCCATCAAGTTCATTAACCCAACAGGTAACGTTTTATTCGGTCCCGGGATTAATGTTAAGGCAATAATATATTCGTTCCAAAAGGCAAGAAAATTAAATAAAATAACGGCAATAATACTTGGACGAGCTATCGGAATCATGACTAAAATCATTGTTTTGAAATATCCTGCACCATCGACCAACGCTGCTTCCTCATACGTAGATGGAAGTGATTGAAAAAAACTAGACAGCAAGTAAATGGTAAATGGTAATGCCGTCGCCGCATATACCACAGCTAAAATAAATAAATTGTCTAGTAAAAATCCATCACCCAGTTGGCCTCGTAAAAAGGTATCTCCGTCCAATAACATCAAGAAAATTGGAACAACAATATAGTTCACATTGATGAATAATCCAGCTTTAAAAAAAGTATTTATTAACTTGCTTCCTCTAAAGGTATACCTTGCCAACACATAGGCTGCTGGTAAGGCCACAATCAATAAAATGAGCAGAGCCAACGCAGTTACCATGACTGAATTCAACATATAGGTACCCATGTTTGCTTTTTGGAAAGCATCGATAAAGTTTTGAAAATAGAAACTTTTCGGCATGGCCCAAGGACTTCCATAAAACTCCGAGTTTTTCTTCACTGAGGCTAAGAAAACCCATGCAACAGGAATAATAATAGAAATTGCTAACGTAATCAGTGCTACATATATAAAACAACGATATATCACTTCTGTAGTCATACCTTTTTTGGGCTTAACTATTTTTGGGGCTTTATAAGCTGCTTCTACAATCATTTCTTTTTCGGTTTCCATCATTTTCGGATCTCGATAAGCTGTTTCTGTAGTCATTCTTTTTTGTGTTTCCATCGTTTTGGACCTCCTTAATACTCCAACACTTCCCTTTTAGTGACACCGCTTATAATTGCAGATAATGCGAATGAAAACAGGAAAATTACCACCCCAATTGCCATACCGTAACCGTAAGAAGAATTCGTGTAAGCCTGCTTATACATGTAGCTTAAAAACACTTCCGTCGATCCGTCAGGTCCCCCGCCAGTCATCGCTTGAACGAGTAGAAAGCTTAAATTAATCGTACTAATAACGAAGAAAGTTAAAGTCGTCCGAATGTTATTCCAAATTAACGGTAACGTAATACTGAAAAATTGTTTGACCCGTCCAGCACCTTCCAAAGCAGATGCTTCATAAAAACTTTCCGGAATACTTGCCATTGCCGCCATATACATGACCATATAATAACCAATCGCTTGCCAAATGAGTGCCCCGCCAATGCTATAAATGGCAATCTTTTGATTACCGAGCCACATCTTTTGAAGATTTTCAAGGTTAAATAAAGCAAGTATATTATTTAACAATCCTGTAGTCGGATCATAAATTGCAGAAAATATTCCCGCGATAACTACAACGGATAAAATATTAGGGAGATAAAAAATAATTTGAAAGAAACTTTTACCTTTTATTTTTTCTCTCGTTAACAAAGTGGCAAACAAGATCGCCATCACCATCGTGATAAGTGTAACAATAACAATTAATACGATACTGTTTTGAAGAGATCGAAAGAAATTCATATCATTCCATAAAATCTTGAAGTTTTCTAATCCAACAAATACCTTATTATTAGAAAATCCTCCCCACTTATATAAGGACATCCTGAATACCTCAATTGTAGGAACAATCATAAAAATGGCTAATAGTAGTAGTGCCGGTGCAGTGCAAACAAAAATAAAAATTCTTTTTTCTGTTGTCTTATTCATGCCATCACCTCAGTTAATAAGTACAACGGTGAGACTAGCTGCTCACCATTGTACGTAGTGAAAACTAATTTATTTTAATGCAGATCGTAATTGGTCACTTACTTTTTCAACAGAGCTTTGCCAATCTTTCACCTTTTTATCACCAGAAATAACACTGTCAATCGTTCTAAATAATGTATCTGACATACTTACACCTTCAACGGCTTTCGTTGCAGCAAAGCCACCTATTCCCACTTTCACTCCATTATCATAGATACTATAGAATGATTTATTTTCACCTGTCAGTTTATTAGAAAGGCCTTTTATAGGCTGAATCGCACTCGATTCAGCAAAAATTTCAGCTGCCTTATCCGAGTAAACAAACGTCATGAAATCTTTAGCAAGTTGTTTATTTTTAGCTGCCGAAGGAATCCACATTTGTTCAAAGAAAGTAAATGCATAACGGTCGCTATTAGCATCAATTGTTGGTAAAGGCATCATGCCCCATTCAAACCCTTTAGATCGAGGAGCTTCTTTCATTTCACCAACTACCCATGTACCATTTGGCATAAACAAAGCTTTGTTATCGAGAACCAATTGTTGATTTTTCTTGTAGTCTTTATCATTTGCATTCGCAACAGTAGTTGGTTCTGTATATTTTCCCAATTTTCCGATAATTTCAAACGATTTCGTTGCTTCAGAACTTTCCCAAACACCATCTGTATATTTCATAGCTTTATTAAACAACTCAGGTCCACCCACCCCTAGTAATAAAGAGTAGAAAAATGTATCAAAGTAGCCTGTTGTAGGATAAGTAAATAATGAAATCCCTTCTGCTTTCGCTTTATCTCCCAAAGCCCACATCTCATCCCAAGTCTTCGGCACTTCCCAACCTTTTTCTTTTAATAAGCTAGCATTATAGAATAATCCAGTTGGACTATAGAACATCGGTGCCATATAAATTTTACCGTCATTATAAGGATTAGTCGCAGGTGTACCAGTAAGCCCTGGTACTAACTTATCTTTGACTTTAACATCTTCACCATAAACATTTTTATCAAAAACATCAGTAATGTCTTCTAATGCTTTATCTTTAATTAAAGTTTCTGTTAGTGCCTGTTTTCTCCCAGTTGCCAACAACACAACATCCGGATACTTTCCTGCTTTCATATTTGAGCCTATGACATCCTCAAGATTTTTGTCCACTGTCAATTTAACATCAACTTTTGGATTAGCAGCTTCATATGCGTCAATTACTTTGCTCCACATCTCTTTACCATAAGCCGATTCAAGTGTTGCTACATGAAGGGTTTGTTTTTCACTGGAGCCTTTTCCACCCTTAGAGTCATCAACTTTTGTAGTATTACCTTGGCAAGCTATTAAACTAAGAGATAACAAAGCCGTCATTCCAGACAACAAAAACTTTTTTTTCATATCTATCTTACCCCCATCTCCTAATCTTCCTTTCATAATGAAAGCATACAAAATAGATAACGCTTTCACAATAAACATCTTGTTCTGTTTTTTAGATATCTTGCTTTTTGCTGAATATCCCACTAAAATCTTTATAAAATAGATAAAAAGTCTACGAAGGAGGGATTCATTTGTCCAATGAAGTATATGAGATTCCACAATTTCAACGAAACCATCTTTCAGTAAAACTTCTTTATATAACAAAATCAAAATACGATAAAGATTGGCATAGCACCATTCATGCGCATCACTTTACAGAGCTATTATATATTACCAAGGGCAAAGGAACTTTTATCTTTTACAAAGAAGAGATTCCCGTCCAAGAGCACAATTTGATTATCATCAATCCAAATATCGAGCACACAGAAAAGTCTGATACGAATCATCCACTCGAATACATCGCACTTGGTATTCAAGGTCTGTCCTTTTCATCCATAGAAAATCCTAGTCCAGTCACCATTCATAACTATAAACAGGATCAAAAAAACTTCCTCTTCTATCTTCAGCAATTGGTCGAGGAAGTAGAAAACCATCAGGAAGATTATGATTTAATTATACAAAATATTCTGGAAATATTACTACTTAAAATGATGAGAAAAAAATCTTTTAATGTAGAGAAAACATCTACTCAAAAAATCAATAAAGATATTGAATTTATTAAAAACTATATTAAGCAGCATTTTCACGAAAATATTAGCCTGGATACATTAGCTCGAATTAGTCATATAAACAAATATTACCTATCCCATTCTTTCAGGAAATTCGTCGGCGTTTCGCCTATTGAATACTTAATTCAAACTCGTATTAGAGAAAGTAAAATATTATTAGAAACTACCAATTATTCGATTTCTAATATTTCAACTATTACCGGGTTTTCTTCCCAATCATTCTTTGCACAATCATTTAAACGAGAAACGAATCTATCTCCTTCACAATACAGAAGCGCTATAAATTCTAGCAAAAATATACCAGATTCTAGTGCGAAAATTTAGGGAGAATTACAATGAATCTATACTTATTTAAAATATTGTTACTATTATTTTAGAAAGGGTAGTGTTCCTATGATTCAACAATTAAAAACATATTATGGTAAGGATATCAAAATCAATGAAGTTGTTCTATCTGAGGATTATAGCTGGTTTGTAGTTGAAGGAAACAAAGTTGGGATTCGAAAAACTCGATTACATCAAAAGGAACATCAATTGCTTTCATTCATCTTAACGCCCATTCATACTGATACATTTTATGAAACAAAGAAAGAAAAATCGTGGTATGAAGTATTATATAAAAATAAGAACATCCCTATAGTATTTGTCCGTTTTTTACACTTCTTCACAACGCATCCTATAGTAGAAAGAGAAGAATTTCAATACGCTTTACAGTCTATGTTTCCTGTCACCACTACAACAATATGGGAAACTTCGCAAACCGGCGTGCTCGTCTTAGAAGAAAATGTACCAGAATCTGTATTGCAAGCAGCCCTTGACACACTAGAAACAGATTTTTTTATATCCCTATCCTTTTTTATGGGTAGACACTATACGCAAACAAATGACATTGCTCAACTATATCAATGGGAGCGAAATTTATTTTCTCTGCTTTCTCCCTATTTATCCCAAAAAATTACATACATTGAACAACTACTTCCTTATCAATTAATGATCTCATTACCGAAAGAAGTAAAAGAAAAATACACGAATCAATTATTAGCACACCTTTCTAATAACAAAGAACTAATAGATAGTGTTAAAGTATTCTTCCAATGTAATTTAA
Source organism: Bacillus thuringiensis (assembly GCF_022095615.2). Taxonomy (NCBI): domain Bacteria; kingdom Bacillati; phylum Bacillota; class Bacilli; order Caryophanales; family Bacillaceae; genus Bacillus; species Bacillus thuringiensis. The sequence goes on along the minus strand of NZ_CP155559.1, from coordinate 1,886,181 downwards.
ATGTATCACTTGCAGCTAAACAATTATATTTACATCGTAATACTTTACAATATCGAATTGATAAATTTATTGAAAAGACAGGAATTAATATAAAAACTTTTGAAGGTGCAGTAGCAGTTTATATGGCGTTTCTTTCTTTAGATATCTCGTGAAACTCTCATGAAAGACGTTACAATATTCATTTTTTCATACCATCATCGTTTTATAGTCTCTCTTGCGTGACTCGGACACTCTTTTAACATATTTTTTTATGAAAAAGTAATACTTTCATCCCATATCTATAGATGAACTTAAGTCCTACAGATGCTTTCTCGTATCTTAAATCTGTAAACTTGCATAAAAGCCTCCCATTCTTTTGTGCACAGTGCCAATTTACTTACGCTTCTAATGATCTTATAATTCAATCAATTAATCAATAAGGAGTGAATATGTATGGCCGAACTTGTATTAGATCATATTTTTAAAGTGTATGATAATAAAACCACTGCTGTTTCTGACTTTCATTTACATATTGAAGATAAAGAGTTTATCGTATTTGTCGGTCCTTCTGGATGCGGAAAATCAACAACTCTACGCATGATCGCAGGTCTAGAAGACATTTCCGATGGTTCGTTTTATATTGATGGAGAGCGTATGAATAATGTCGCTCCAAAAGATCGCAACATTGCGATGGTATTTCAAAATTACGCACTATACCCGCATATGACTGTTTATGACAATATCGCGTTTGGCTTAAAACTACGCAAACTTCCAAAAGATGAAATTAATCGCCGAGTAACGGAGGCAGCGAAAATCTTAGGGCTTGAAGATTACTTACAACGAAAACCAAAAGCATTATCAGGTGGACAACGCCAACGGGTTGCACTAGGAAGAGCTATCGTCCGTGACGCAAAAGTATTTTTAATGGACGAGCCTCTATCGAATTTAGACGCAAAATTACGCGTCAGTATGCGTTCAGAAATCTCCAAACTGCATCGTCGTTTAAATACGACCACTATTTATGTAACACATGATCAAACAGAAGCCATGACAATGGCATCACGCCTTGTTGTTATGAAAGATGGGCTCATCCAGCAAGTTGGTACTCCAAAAGAAGTATATGATACTCCTGAAAACATATTTGTTGGTGGATTCATTGGTTCTCCAGCTATGAATTTCTTTACCGGGACATTACAAGAGAACTATTTCTATATAGAAAATATTCGCTTCAAAGTACCAGATGGCCAACTAAAAACATTAAAGCAAAAAGGATATAATGGACAAAAAATCATACTTGGCATTCGTCCTGAAGACATTCATGATGAACCAATCGTTCTTCAATCTTCACCTGAATCCACAGTCGAAATTACAGTAGAAGTTGCTGAATTATTAGGTGCTGAAACGATGATTCATGGAAAACTTTCGAATCAAAACTTTGTTGCGCGAATTAATGCTCGTTCCGAGATTAAAGCTAACGATGCACTTCCATTAGCTTTTAGTTTAACGAAAGCACACTTTTTCGATATCGCCACCGAACAACGTATTCGTAATAATTAATGGATGAATTTTCTCTAATTTTGAACAAACTGGCCCAGTAAAACAAACTCTTCTTTTTAATTATATGCATAGCTTCTACTTCAGAAAAAACAGATATATCTGTGTCCAACAATTCGTGAAAAAGAATGAAATACTAGATTCCCAAGTACATGTGACAGAACCATACGAAAAAACATCTCATATTCATATGAGATGTTTTTTCGTATTTACTATTCTTTTAATAAATCTATTAATCCATTCCCTTCAGATGTACGTTCATACCCTAAAGGTACAGTTCTTTTAATAAGTTGTGCATATATTTCTGGCTCTGATAACTTTCTACCATATTCCCTCTCACACTGCTGAATGAGTAATGCGAGCGCTCCAGCAACATGCGGTGTCGCCATAGAAGTTCCACTTAATACCGCATATTTCCCTTCAGGATACGTAGATAATATTTCATCGCCTGGCGCCACTAAATCAATTTCTTGATTCGAATTACTAAAACATGCGATTTTCCGTTCTAAATTGACAGCACCGACTTCAATTACTTCTGCGTACGCACCTGGGAAATCTAGTTCCTCCGTGTTATCATTACAATCTCCATTATTCCCAGCAGCACATACGACAAGAACATCTTGCTTTACCGCGTTTTGAATTGCTTCATGTAATTCCGGAACGTCTTGCGGGCCACCAAGTGACATTGAAATGACTCTAACTCTTTCTTTATTAGGCCCTCTCCAATTTACAGCATAATGAATCGCCTCAATAATTTGCTCATAACTTCCAGAACCATCTCCCGCTAAAACCTTTAATACTAACATTTTAGCAAGTGGTGCGACTCCTAAAACACCGACACCATTTTCAGTCGCTGCAATTGTCCCCGCTACATGAGTACCGTGTCCGTTATTATCAAGATAAATATTTGGATCCCCTTCGTAATCTTTCGTGAAATTTCTTCCGCCGATAATGCGATCCTTTAAATCTATATGATTCACATCACAGCCTGTATCTAATACGGCAACAACAATATCTTTTCCTTTCGCACTCTTCTCCCATACTTGTGGAGCATGAATGAGTTGTACACCTGGTGGAATTTCATTTACTTGTTCAACCACCTTATCTACTGTAAAAGGAATCAATTGTATACCTTTTTGTTTATTCGCTGTACTACTATTCATCGTAATCCCTCCTGAAAATATATTATTTTCATTTCAGACCACTTTTGAAAAGGTTTAAATGTAACATTCGTTTTATTCGTTTCGTTTTCCTTCCTTAAAAATATTTCTCAATATATCTTACTAATTTTATACTACTCTTTTTATGTATCTCGTAATTTTTATTCACCAAAAATTCAATTGGTACAACCAATAACCAAAATAAAAGGACCAATTTAATGGTCCTTTCATAGTTTTTAAAGAATGATATGAAATTTTAAAAATAAAATAAAATAAATTAAGACTAAGCCTCACTCTTATTTAAAAACTTCTCTATTTCTTTTATTAAATGTTTCGCTCCATCTATACTAACAGTAATGTTTCCATTTGCTAATGATATGTTTTGATCTGAAACATCACCTGTTATTTGACAAGCATTGTAAGGTTGATATTTTTGTAAAATGATTTTTTCTTCTTCTACGAAAATTTCAAGTGGTGATTTAATTTGTATTCCTAATACTTCTCGTAACTCTTTAGGAATAACAATTCGTCCTAATTCGTCTACTTTTCGAATAATTCCTGTTGCTTTCATATTACTCCCCCCTTACTTATTAATATTTTTTCCACCTCGCTCTTTCCATTTTATCACTTTTTGGTAATACTTGTCTCTTTTTAGAAAATTTTGTACTCAAGTTAAAATAAAACAATTAACGCATACGTAATCTCTCTTTCAATTGTTTTAAATAACGAGATCGTATCAGTAAGAAATATACAACTTGAATTCCTAAGAAAATACTTAATACAATTGCATTTTCTTTAAATAGTGAGTACTCAAACATCTGTCCCAGTGCAGTTAACGCTACTGCTCCATGTAACGTTGCAACACCTATTGGAACGAAGAATAACAGTGCCAATCTGATTGTAACCACTTTCGATAATTCCCCACTCGTTAAGCCGACTTTTCGAATCATCTCAAACAAACGAGTATCATCCTCCAAATCTGAAAACAAGCGGAAGTAAAGGAAGCTTCCTGCACATACGAAAAATACTATACCAATAAAGAAACCTACAAATAAAATTGGTCCTGCGATTTGTAAACTTTGGTTTTGTTCGTACTCTTCTGCACGAAACGTTGCATGTTCTTCATAAGGCTTCATCTGATTAGTAAGTTCTTTACCAACCTCAATTTCATCTTTCGTTCCTTCCGTTTTGTATACATAATCTTTTTCCTCTTTAAATCCATCTTGTAATGCATCATACTGATTTTTAGAGATTACATAAACGTTTCCTCTTAGTATTTTGCTTAATGAAGAAGTATTAACTTTTTTCACTTTTAAAGGTTCATTCATATTTGGTAACGTAATTTCATTTCTTTCTTTCATCGGAGGTCCTGGTATATCGACTGACAAAAATAAAGCGTCTTTATTTGATACCGCATGAAAGGGTTCTCCTGTTAACTTTGCATATCCCTTATAGTCTGATTCTTTTATAAAGGTGGCGCTTCTTAACGACTGCTCCTCTGTTTTCTTCGTCGAAATTTTAGTTTTTGAAGCTGTTATATTATATTTCTTTAATCCTTCGTCAATCATTTGCATATGCTGTGATTCAATATTATTCCCTTGCTTAGATTGGTAGTGAAACGCAATTGGTCTCTCCATAATCTCCTTTGTCATTGATGTAAAGCCAACTAATGTACCTATTGCAGAAAACGCCACAGTTGAAATAATGGTTACAATAAAGAACATTCTGGCGTTGTCTCTCATACGGTAAGCTAAATCTGATAACGTAATAATATTTGTCTGTGTCCAATAGAAACGTTTACTTTTTTTACATAGTCTAATAATAAAGACACTCAACTGCTTGTACAGCAAATACGTACCAATAATGACTACCGTTGTAACAGGAATCATCATGACAAATACCATTGCACCGTGTGACATCAGCGCCCCTGCATATCCCGCACTAAGTAATATGACTGCTAATATAGAAGAAATAATAGACGCTTTCGGTTCTGGCTTCGCTTCTGCTGATCCTCTAAACAATTTCATAATTTTATTTTTTCGAATCATTCCTGCACTAAACAATGAAATGATCATAAATAACACGAAAAACATAATACTTGTTACAACAATGGCTTTCATTGGTATGTAATAAGCTAAGGAAATATCTAATTTTAATATCATCGGAGCTACAAATATTAATATGCCAGAAAAGAACATTCCTGCAAGAATCCCAAAAATAATTGCCCCTATCCCAATCATAATATTTTCAAAGAAGATAAGACGCTTTAATTGATATTTCGTCATACCTAACATCATTAAAATTCCTAATTCACGCTTTCTCGTTTTTAAAAACATTCCCATCGAATATAAAATAAAGAAAAATGTAAATAAGTAAATAATGGACTGTGCAAAAGACATACTTACGAACACGTATTGCCCCAGTTCTCCAGCACTTAATGCCGGATGAAACGCAAAAAATGAATACACAAAAAAGGCCATAATGGCAAATGCACTACTTAAAAAATATGCTGAGTATGTTCGTCTATTTCGTGTTACATTCCGGTATGCGAGTTCTCTAATGTTCATATTACTTCTCCGCCCTTCTACTAACTATGTTTTTATATTAGTAAAATACGGAAATACCTTCCATCGATTCAAATGACAAAAACCTTACATTATTGAAAGGTTTCAAAAAAATTGCTTATATGAAACAGTTTCATTATAATGACTACATTCATATTCATACACGCATCCTATTGTATATTCGTTAGTTTTGCGAAATAATAAAGGATAGAAGTATGTACCAATATACATATAAACTTATTTACCGCTTTAATATGAATAGGAGGAAACATAATGACATTACAAGAACAGATTATGAAAGCATTACATGTTCAGCCTGTAATTGATCCGAAAGCAGAAATCCGTAAACGTGTTGATTTCTTAAAAGATTATGTAAAAAAAACAGGTGCAAAAGGATTTGTACTTGGCATTAGTGGCGGACAAGACTCTACATTAGCTGGACGTTTAGCTCAGCTTGCAGTCGAGGAAATTCGTAATGAAGGTGGTAACGCAACGTTTATCGCCGTGCGCCTTCCTTATAAAGTGCAAAAAGACGAAGATGATGCACAATTAGCATTACAATTTATTCAAGCTGATCAATCTGTTGCATTTGATATCGCTTCAACAGTTGACTCTTTCTCAAACCAATACGAAAACTTATTAGGTGAATCATTAACAGATTTCAATAAAGGTAACGTGAAAGCACGTATCCGAATGGTTACACAATATGCAATTGGTGGACAAAAAGGTCTACTTGTTATCGGAACAGATCACGCGGCAGAAGCTGTAACAGGATTCTTTACAAAATTCGGAGATGGTGGTGCAGACCTATTACCATTAACCGGATTGACGAAACGCCAAGGACGCGCTCTATTACAAGAATTAGGTGCGGACGAGCGACTTTACTTAAAAATGCCAACAGCTGATTTATTAGATGAAAAACCAGGTCAAGCTGATGAAACAGAGTTAGGTATTTCGTATGATCAACTAGATGACTATTTAGAAGGTAAAGCAGTTCCAGCTGACGTTGCAGAAAAAATTGAAAAACGTTACGCAGTGAGCGAGCATAAAAGACAAGTACCAGCGTCTATGTTTGATGATTGGTGGAAATAAATTACATAAAAAAGAAGCTAATCTCATTAGCTTCTTTTTTATGTTAACGATATATTCCTACTCTTTTCTCTAGTAAGTCCTGTAAACAATCCTCATGTTGTTGATTAAACAATGGTGGCATTTTGCTTAACGGGAAAAACTTCAAATCCAACGTTTCATCACCGTCTACTTTTTGCTCTCCTCCGGCAATCGAGCATGAAAAGAATATTAAAATGGACTGGGCTTTGTCTCCATTTGGATACGCTTGAAAATATTTTGTATACACCCCGATAAGTTCATTTATTTCTACATCATAGCCTGTTTCTTCTTTTATTTCTCGAATCGCTGTTTCAGCGGCAGATTCTCCGATTTCCATTGCACCGCCAGGGAATCCCCAAGCATTAAAATCACCTCTTTTTTGCAGTAATACTTCTCCATATTCATTCAACACACAACCACCCGCAAAGTTTATGAGAACACAGTCGTGCCCTACTTTTTCACGTAATTCTTTTATATAATTAGCCATCCTCTTCCCCTTTTCATACATCTTCAATCATTATTTCTTATCTTTTTCAAGCAATTCAATCATTCGGTCTAGCTTCTTATTCATATTAATTACATGTTGTTTTTTTGCAGCGCTGTTTTGCAATAACCTTCTAACAAACAAAGTAAATGATAGGAAAAACAAAACGATAAGTCCGATTACTAAACAAGTATATATCAATGTAAAAATATTACTTTCGAACAAATCCATTCAGATTCCACATCCTTCCTTTTTATATTTTATCACACAATTCTGTTTTTTAAAGCGATACATAAGAAAAAGAGCACCTTTCCAAGATGCTCTTCTTAATTAATAAGTAAATGTAATTGTCGCTAATGAATAATCTGCCATCGCGCTATAAGGTGCTACTTCATAAGATACACGTTTTGCACCTTTTGGCCAATTTATTTCATTTAACACTTTCTTTATATCTTGCATTGTTCCATCCATAGACTGCTTATATCGTACTTCTACCTTTTCTGGCTTAGTAGCAAATTGTTGCTGTAATTTTTTCTTAAATTCACTGTAATTGTCTGCCCCGTATTGTGCAGACAAATATTTTAAATTTGTTTCTTTCAACATTTGTTTGTATGCAGTAGTTTTTGAACTACCCGCTTCTATTTTGTTTGTTAATTCACCATAGTAACTTGTAGTTGCTGCCGGATATTTACTACGATCCCAGTCGTGATCTTTACTTAATTGCTCGTCAGATATATTATAATATGAATATGTTACGCGCCCAGCTTTATCTGGTACTGGATCATCGAATGTCGTATCAAGATGATACCATTTGTTTTCAATGTTTACTATATTCCATGCGTGAGCTTGTCCATTTCCTGTACCTGTTACAATATGGTTTTGGATACCCGCTTCTTTTAGCAATTCATATGTTAATAACGTATATCCTTGGCAAACGGCAGAACGATTCGCTAATGCTTCATATGCTGTATACGCTTTATAAGACGTATCATAAGATACATGTTTTACAACGTAATCATGAATAGCTTTTACTTTCTCATGCTCATCCATTCCAGGTTTTACAATTGAACCGATAATTGCTTTTACCTGAGATTTCACATAATTTGTTTGCTCTTTTGATTCACGGTATTTCACTTCCAATGTAAACGTATAGTTTCCTGGTAACCCTTTAATAGAATATTTAGTAGAGGCTACATTATATTTTACATACTCATCTGCATCTACAATTTTATTAAACTCGCCATACAATTGGTCCATAACATTTCTAGCATTGCTATCTTTTGTTTTATATGTGATTGTAATATTTTCTTCTCGATTATCAACCTGTTTTTTTAATTCTTTTCGGAAATTATTTAACAGCTTTGCATCTGATTGTGTTGTCGCTACAGACGGATTCGTAGCTGCATAAGATACCGTTGACGCATGTAAGCCTCCCATTACTATAGTTGAACAAAGCAGGGTAGCTGTCACATACTTACTTGTCTTTCCCATCTCGTCACTCCTTATATTCTATAACTATACGAAAAAAGTATCGTATAGTTTCAGAGTATACAATACTTTTTCGTATAGGTCATATGAGATTATGCATATTTAACATTGTAAAAAGGTTGTTCTTTTTACAAGAACAACCTTCTTCATTAACAAGTTTGTAATACACAACATGTATTTTCAAAACGTCGATTTTTTAAGTCTTCATTTCCAATACAGAAATAAAGCATTCCTAAATCTCCCCACATCATATTACAATTTTTAGTATCTGAATCAATTTGGAATAAAAGCGTCATTTGCTGCGGGTTTATGTCCATATATTGTGCAGTCTCGTGCAATACCTCATCTTGTACAGAGAATGGCTCTCCAAACATTTGATGATTATCGTAATTGTCTGGGATTAGTTCTTCAAGCAATTGTAAGAATCGATCTGAATCAGCCTCATCTTCAATGAAAAGCTCTGGCAATTTATATGTCAGTTCAAAAGTAGCTGCACACTGGTTATAATTCGTTTCGAATTCATCTGCTCTTTGTAATTGCTCTACAGAAACATCATAATAAAGTACACGTCCCGCTTCAGTTGGTTTCACATCTTCTTCAAAGTAATTTTCAATGCTAAAGAAATATAACATCCCTGTCTTTGGAAGATTGTGATTCATACTAACATTTTGTAAATCATTTAAGTTAAATTGAGCGATAAACTGTAACGGATTTCCTTTGTGCGTTGGGTATTCAAATGCAGCTGATAAATCAGGAACTCCTCCCATTTTCGAACTACCTATCGCAACTGTTTCCTCCTGCTTTGGTACGACTTTTATACAAGGAAATACAGTATTAATAAGTTCCTCTTTTAAATGCGTCAGCCCATATTTATCAATTAATACTTCAATTTGGTTATTCATAAATTCTCCTTATATTTACATATTTATTTGTATCATCGCACAAAAATTATACTCCATTCTTTGTAAAAACAACAAGCCTCCAAAAAAACGGGCTCTTCCTCCATACGCGAACAAGTTTAAAAAAGCATAGTATACATTGTTCCTACAAACACGATAGTTCATTATTTCTTCCAGTACATTTTCCCCTCGTTCATTTCTATTTTTAATTTAAGGAGGAATTCCACATGGGTTACGGATATAGTTGCGGCGGTTACGGTTACGGCGGCAGTTGTGGTGGATGTGGTTATGGAGGTTTCGCTTTATTAATCGTTTTATTTATCCTTCTAATCATCATCGGAGCTAGCTGTTGGGGCGGCTTTGTAGGCTGCTAGTAAATTTTAAAAACTATTGTAAAAAAGCACGTACAATACGTGCTTTTTTGCCATTTTCAAATCTTTTATTCGAAAGGAAGTATGATTGATGAAGATTGATGGTGTTTTTGAAGGAGGCGGTGTACGCGGAATTGCGCATGTAGGGGCAATTTGCGCGTTAGCTGAAAAAGGCTATGAATGGGAGCGTGTAGCTGGAACATCAGCTGGTTCTATTATCGCTGCACTCCTAGCAGCAGGATATTCTTGTTCAGAGTTAAAAACAATTATAACTGATATTGATTATAATAAATTTACGAAGAAAACCTTTATTGACAGAATCCCGTTTATCGGCAAAGGATTAAGTGCATGGACTACTCTTGGTATTTACTCTAATATTTTTATAGAAGAATGGATTGAAGAATTACTTCGAAAAAAAGGAGTACACTTATTTACAGATTTACCTGATTTAAATAAGCTTAAAATTATCGCTTCTGATATAAGTAATGGTAAAATGGTTGTCTTCCCCGATGATTTGCCGAACTACGGATTTTTAAATTATCGCTTCTCTATTGCTAAAGCTGTAAGAATGAGTACTACAATCCCCTTCTTCTTTGAACCTGTAAAATGGAGAACCCCTAAATGGAAGCAACCTTGTTATATGGTTGATGGAGGGATTTTAAGTAATTATCCTATTTGGATTTTCGACTCACCTACCTCTCCTCGCTGGCCGACTTTTGGGTTTCATTTCGTAAAAGATGAGATTCAAGCTGATCCTGCCCACTATAACGAGCCTATCTCCATGTTTAAAGGACTATTTAAAACAATGATGCAAGCCCATGATTTACGTCATTTAGACAAGGAATCAAAAGCAAGGACAATTACAATTCCAACAGGGTCCATTACTAGTACAAACTTTGAGTTAACAAAGGAAGAAAAAGAGTGGCTTTACAATTCTGGTTATAACGCCGCAAATAAATTTTTACAATCTTGGAACTTCAGACAATATATTGATGCATATAGAAATGGAAATCAGGACCGAACAACAAATCGGTATTTCCGTCAACTTGACTCATAATACTATTATTTTTCATACGAGAACACGTAACGCTTTCAAAAAAAATAAGCCTAGTAATATCATATATTACTAGGCTTATTTACTTCCTGCTGCATCATTATTATTCGTTGCTTAAGGATACGTTAACCCTTCCGCTTCCTCGGCAGTAATAACGGTGTATCGATTTCCTGTTCGTAATCCTAACAATTCTGCTTTTTCAATTGCATCCTGCTTCGTCTCCGCATAAGCAGCTAAATATTTTTCTCCATTGATAATTTGGCAAATTACATATTGTTTCATTACTTTCTCCTCTTACTTTTTCATTAGTTGTGCAAGTTTTTTGATACCTATTTCAATTTCTTCTAACGGTGCGTATGAATAGGATAGACGCAAAAATTGGTTTGCACTTCTATCATACAAAGTACCTGGATTTAATAAAATCTTTTCTTTCAAAGCTTTGTCAAATAAGCTACGGTTCGAAACGGGTACATTCATATGTAACCAAATATAAAAACCACCTGACGGTTCATACCAAGTTGCTATATCACGACAGTATTTCTCTAACATTTGTATCATAAAATCTCTGCGTTTTTTCAACTTAGTTCTTACAAACTGTAAATGTTCATCATACAATCCATCGGCAAACCATTCCGCTGCAATTTGTTGGGATATAGAACTTGAACCATAATCTGTTTGCATTTTTATGTCTGCCAATCTTTGAATGACTGGCTCTGATCCAACAATCCATCCAATTCTTAATCCTGGACTAATGACTTTAGACATACTCCCGATATGTAGTACAATCCCATTTTTATCATATGCTTTTAAAGGCTTTGAAACAGGCCCATCAAACCATAAGTCTTGATACACCGCGTCCTCTATAATAGGCAATCCAATTTCGTTACATATTTCCATCACTTCTGTCCGTTTCTTTGCGTTCATACTAAAGTTCGTCGGATTATGAAAAGACGGAATTGTATATAAAATAGATGCATTAAATTGCTTCTTATATTTTGTAATATATGATGCATGTAAACCGTTCTCATCCATTGGTATACCAATTAAACGCATTCCTGCAGATTGAAAAACATTAAGAGAATATAAATAAGATGGTTTTTCTAATAAGATGGATGCCCCTTTTGGAAGAAGCCCCATAGAAATCAGTTGCAACGCTTGAATTGCTCCTGAAACAATTAATATAGAATCAGGAGTTACATATACACCATGTCCCTTTAAATAGTCCGCAATTTTCTTCCTTAAATAGAAATTTCCTTTCGGTTCTTCATACCCAAGTATCATGCTCGACTTTAAAAGCTTATTCATAATATCTTTCATCTTTTTTTCAGGTAAAAGACTTGGTGCGAGCTCACCTGTTCCTAAACGAATTACATGTGGATAAAATTCAGCTTGATTAATCTCTTGAATAGCAGGCAGATTCGGATAATGAAGTCCTGTTTCTACATAAGACTGCCAATTAGGCGGGGGTGCGTACGTTGAAGCATTCTCATTATTATTTATAACAATTGTCCCTTTCCTGCCATTCCCTTCAATGTATCCCTTTGCCACTAGCTCATCGAAAGCCATTACAATTGTACTCCGGTTTACCCCAAATGTATGTGCCAAATCTCTTTGTGAAGGTAATTTCGTTCCAATAGTCCATTCTCCATTAACGATTCTTTCTTTTACATACGTTTCTATTTGTTTATACAGAGGAGTCGTTAGAGACATATTCGGTTTCCAAACGAATCTTTCCATCATATCACCTTATATTCTTTTTGGTTGGTAACCTCCCCAACCATATGGATGGATACAAATTTTCATTTCTTCTATAAAATATACACTATCATAATGAAATAAAATAGGAGGTAATATGATGAGTGAAGCAATTATTCATGGTATCATTCTTGCATTTGGCCTAATCATTCCATTAGGTGTCCAAAATGTTTTCGTCTTTAACCAAGGTGCAAGCCAACCAAACATTTGGAGGGCAGCCCCTGTAATATTAACTGCCTCTATATGTGATACGTTACTCATATTGATTGCGGTGCAAGGTGTCTCCCTTGTACTCCTTACTTTTTCTTGGCTAACTAACACGTTATATATAATTGGATTTTTCTTTCTCCTATATATGGGCTTTGTTGTTTGGAGAAGTAACCCTTCCAATGATTTAAAACAAAAAAACAGCATGCCATTAAAAAAGCAAATTCTTTTCGCTGCATCGGTTTCGTTATTAAATCCACATGCAATTTTAGATACAATCGGTGTAATTGGAACGAATTCTATTCAATACATAGGAAGTGAAAAATGGGCTTTCACACTTGCAACTATTATCGTTTCTTGGATTTGGTTTATAAGCTTAGCTTTAGCGGGGAAATTTTTAAAAAGACTAGACTCAACTGGAAAGACAATCGTATTATTAAATAAATTTTCGGGTCTCATCATTTGGGGTGTCGCACTTTATATGTTAACACAAGTTATGTATTCTTAATGAACGAAAGAGAATTGCATGATGTTCCATAAAACATCATGCAATTCTCTTACAAATTATGAAGTAGGTTCTGTTTTCTGTTTTACGGTCTTTGCATTTTTTGCTGGTTTAATCCAAATCATTGCTATAACAGCACCAATACCAGCGAAAATACTTGTTAAATAAAACACTTCATGGTCAGCACCTTTCATGAAAAAAGAATATAGAGGTGGTCCAGCTGCTACACCGATAAATCTCATGGAACTATAAAATGACGTAACCGTCCCCCTTTGCTCCTTTTCAATCCCTTGTGTAATTAGGGCGTCTAAACATGGGAGTGCCATACCAATTCCTATCCCCATAATAACGAGACAAAGAAGTAGTAAATAGATCCCTTTTATAAATAAAGGAATGATGACTGATGCAGCTGCCATTAAAAAACCAATATAAATACACTTCTTCATAACGTTTTGATTATCTCCAATTTTTTTACCGGCCATATATGAACTAAGTGATAGTACAAGTAATGGGATAGCAAGTACACAGCCTTTCCATATACCATGAATGTCATACTTTGATTCCAGTATCGTCGACAAATAAAAGAGAATTCCGAATAAAATAAGCATAATAATTGCACCTAATACAAAAATGGCAACTAACCATCTTCCCTTTTCTCGAAACGTAGAGATAATAGATTGAATAAACTCTTTAAGTGGTGGTACTTCTCCTTCTTGTTTCTTTGCCTTTACTAGAACAAGTAATAAAACAATTGATACTACGCATAAAACTGGAATCGCCCAAAATGGTAAGAACCATACAATGGCAGCAAGAGCAGATCCTAAAATAGGGCTCAGCACTTTTCCAAATGTATTGGATGTTTCAATGATTCCTAAACCTGCACTAACTTGTTTTTCATCTTTGTATAAATCACCAACACAAGGTATAACAACCGGCATTGCACCAGCTGCACCAATACCTTGAATCGCTCTACCGATCAGTATCCAAGTGTAGGGGTTATCAACTTTCCATGATACCCAACCAGTTACCGCTCCGCCTATAGCCGCAATCAGCAAACTCGGAACCATTACCATCTTTCGTCCCCATCTATCTGATAAGTAACCAGCAATCGGTATAAGTAAAATGGCTACGATGGAGTAAATTGTAATTATCATGGATACTTGAAACGATGAAATATGTAATTTCTTTTCGATAGTCGGTAGGATTGGAATAAGCATTGAATTCCCTAATGTCATAACAAGTGGAACTGATGCAAGCGCAATCAAACAACAGTTTTCTTTTTTTAACATGTTGGCTTCGGAACCCTTTCATCGTATATTTCTTACCATATAATAGCCCTGGTGGAACGTAATTTTTCATTCCACCAGGGCTATTACATCTTTACTACTTCCCATTTACAACAAAAGAAATTGGGGAAAATATAGTATTATTCCTATTCTTTGAATCCAGTTCGCAATATATCCATACCAATTAATTGAAAAAAAAGAAAGGAAGAATCCTTCCTTTCTCCTATAACCTTCTACAATTAGCGAGTATATCCGCCACCAAGTTGTTGTTCTGCCATCGCTACTAGACGTTTTGTAATTTCACCGCCTACAGAACCGTTTGCACGTGAAGAAGTGTCAGCTCCAAGTTGTACACCAAACTCTTGTGCAATTTCATATTTCATTTGATCTAAAGCTGCTTGTGCTCCATGTGATGCTAATTGATTAGAATTACGATTTCTAGCCATTACCAATCACCTCCTTATTTATATATAAATTGTGTTAAATTTTAATTTAAATACATGGTAATTTTTGGTTATTTATATTTTTTAAAAAAGAGTCTCTACAATGAGAGACTCTTACATCATTTTATATTAAGAGGTTACTACTTCTAAATTTCTATTTGTTAATACTTTCATTTCTTCTTTTAATATATCTTTCGCATGATGTCCAAACCATTCGAGTGAAGCAAAATGGTCAGTATCTCTCACTTCCTGAATAATCTCATCATAATTTACCACACCTTCAAATAATGGAACCATACCAATTCGACTTCCCGCTGCTGCATATACATTATTAGGTTCAAATACATGTAAATAATCTGCTGACGATATATTCTTAAAATGATAATGTTGTATCCACGGCCTTAGTCGATGGAAACTGTCTATTGGATTTGCACCAGACTCCCATATATGAAGAAAATCAAGATTTATTTTCAAATTCGGATGATTTACTTCCTTTAATAATTCCAAAGTAGAAGGCAACGTATCCGTTAACGTATTTGGATGTGTTTCTAAAAGTACATACATATTATGCTGAGCAAATAAATCACAAATGTTGCGAATTCGCTTTACGTACTCTTTCCTTTCCTGTTCCGAGAAATCTTCGCTTCCCTTTTGTCCAGCAAACGTACGAATTTTGTTCGTTTTAAACCAATTAGCTAGTATTGCAAGTTGTGCACATTTCTCTATCGTTTTTTCAAAATCTGCCGATAATGATATGTCTAAATAATCACTGATCATCGTAATTTCCAAGTTTTTATCCTTTAAACAATTCAATTCTCGTTCTGTCGTTTCATACTCTTGTATATACAAATTTTGTGCATGAGTCCCCCACAATTCAATGCCCTCAAAGCCGTTTTCATATGCAAATTGAACAATATCAGTAAATGAAATTAATTGATGACGAAAGGAAATAGTACATAACGAATATCTCATAGGTTTGAACTCCCTTATTTTAAATTCAGCTAGCTTTTTAATACGCTAAGACAGACTGGTTTTTTTCTATTTCTTTCCATAATAAAAACTGTCTCTCTAATTCAGCCTTAATTTGCAGTTCAATTGCATTCATTTCATCCAACTTTTCAACAATTGATAATAACATACCTTTATTATTCGTCATTGCCATTTTAATTGCACGATACTGTACATTTGTAAATCCTTGTACAATATCTTCTATCCGATCACACCAATAATCAAATTCTTGCTCCGAATATCGCAACGTTTCACGGAAGTATGCAAAGGCATGTTCATAACTATATTTACGAATTGCAAGTACTGGTATTTGTTTGACTGCCGCTACAAGACCAGAAAGCGAATAGCCTTCTTCTTCATTTGCCATTTTTATAATTAAATTTTTCAGCTCCATAGTCAGTTCATTGTCATTTCTTTTGAAAGTTTCTATGAAATAACTCGCTACCATTTCTTCTGTTGGCCCCTGAATTTCTTCTACATCAATGAAATACCCTCCACCAAATGGGTTATCTTGAACAGAGTGAAGCACTTTTTCTCTTTCCATATACCCTTCCCAGCGAAAATCAGGATCTAACATGAACCATTCTTCTTCTTTCTCTGTCTTCGATATCATTAAATAATGCGGAAACGGTTTTTGATGGAATTTGTTTTCCCGCTCTGGCAATAGAGACATATCAACCATTACAATGACATAGCGATTTTCTGGCTTGTTTTCAACTAATTGCAAAAACGTTTCTACATTGCTAGCTTTATCTTTTGCATGATCATACCATTCGTTCACTTTCATGCCATACAACTTTTCATACCATAATAAATAATTATTATGGTTAATATTTTCGGAGTGATACGATATAATACCGCCTTCTGTTATATCAAAATCTCCGTCCCATAGTCCAAAATAAAAGGGACGAAAATCTATATCGCTACGCCTTTTTATAATTTCGCAAAAACAACTCACTAAACAGTGCACTTTAATTGAAGTCATATTCTCCTCCACTTTCCTAAAGGTTAATTATTCACATTTACTTCATATACCGGCTGTAACTCCTCCATAAAATCAAGTAAAGATCCTACAGTAAGAAATGCTTTTGGGTCTACCTCATCCTCCGGAACGCATAACTTTAAATCCATTTCTATGTATACAATGAGCTGTAACATCATTACCGAATCTATATATAAATCTTGATTTAAGCGCATCGTTTCTTCTAAATGCGTAACGTTTTTGAGTTCCATTTTCCCTGTCATAATTTTCAACACTTCATTTTTTAATGTTTCACGTCTCATGCTGTAACCTCTCCCATCTCTAGTAACTTTCTACTTACTTTTCCAGTTTTATTTTTCGGAATTTCAATTACACTTTCAATCTCATGCGGAACTTTATAAGATGGTAAATGCTGCATACACCATTCTCTTATTCGCACTGGATCAATATGAGAGATTACTTTCGCTTTAACAATTTCGCCCATGACAGGATGTTTCCCTCGATATACAATTGCCTCTTGCACACCTTCTAATCGAAGTATTGTTTCTTCTACCTCTATCGGAAAGACTTTTAATCCTGAAACGTTAATCACATCGTCCATGCGTCCTATAAAATGCAGACCACGCTCAGATTTATATCCCAAATCTTTCGTGAAAATTTTCTTATCGTTCATTTTCACTACGATTTCTTCAGGCATATTTTCATCTGAACCTATGCTTATACTCGCATGAGGTAGTGGATTTCCTAAATCTAAATGGCTTTTCATATCATGACATATACTAATACAACCCGCTTCAGAACAACCATATTGCTGCATCATATATGTTGTCGTTTCTTTTAGTTTATAAAACAATGCTTCTGGCAAAGGCGCTCCGGATGTCATAATTTTATGAAACTGAAACGTTCCTTGCGGGAAACTCCCCATAATATGTAACATAAGTGGTACTGCATATATGATATGTTTTTCTGTATTGCGAACTATATTTAATGCGAATTTAGGATTTTTATTCGTAATGATGATAGGTTTGCTTCCCCGCGTAATTGCAGATAACGTACCACATATTAATCCGTATGAATGTGAAACAGGAGCCATAACGATCGGCACTTCATCCTCTTCACAGTTTAAAGCTTCATTATAAGCAGTAATTTCTGTATCCACTTCCGTCCATGCTCTACGAATCAGTTTCGGTTCTCCTGTTGTTCCAGAACTATATTGCAATAAAGAGGGCTCTTCTAGTAAATCGTTCACTACTTCTAATTTCGTAAAATCGCTATATTCTCCATATAAAATCCCGGTACAATTTGCACGCTTTGCCATTTCAATAGCCGTTTCTTTTGGCGTATCTTCATGTATAAGCAATACTGAGGATTTCTTTTCTTTTAAGAAAAACACAAGCGTAATAATATCGAATGGATCTTTCAGACAAAGCGCAAATTTATTTCCTGCCGCTTCTTGAAATTGTTCCGTTTCCTCATAAACTTGTAATCTCAAATTAAAATCACTTTTGCTATACTCTTGTTTATTAACGATTAGCATAATTTCCCCCTGTAACAACTGATTTTTGTTTGTTAAGTTGTCTTGCTCTATACAATGGATTTGGAACTTCATGAACAAGCGATTCCACATCCATATATAATCGACGCTTCGTTAATTGCTCAGCATAGAATGTAGGGGTGTATAGCTGAATACTTTCAAATCTATCTTTCAAGTGTGGATATTTTCTAAAATGATTTTCAATTTCTTCGACCACTATTATCCAAAAAATTGCTTCTTTCCAATCATATTCATCCGCAAGTATGAAAGCTAATTCTCCTACATTAAATAAGAACAGTGCATCTAGTACCATCTCTTGTAAACATCCAATACGATCCATTTCAAAGAAATCATTCATTTTTCCATTTGCATATGTTTTATGCATTTTAGTAAAATCCGGACATTTATTCATTTCTTTTAAGAATGGACGATAAAACTCAAGTCCTTCATGGAAATCCTTTAATGCAATACGGACAGGTAGCCCTTCTTTATGAACTAAAATCATATTTTGTCCGTGTGATTCTAGCGCAATCCCATACTCTACAACAAGATGTATAACTGGTATGATCGCTTTTTGAATCAGTAATCGTAGCCAATTTTCTATCCCATATTTGTTTAACCATGCATCAATAACTGGTGTTCCGTCTTTCTCCTTTGCATATAAGCCGTTAAAGGGAACCGCATCCTCTTGCTCATCTAAATATGTATGAACGCTTTCACGCCAAATGCATCCTAATGAACCATATGTGGCTTTCTTATTCGTATCATACGTTACACTCGAAAATTCCTTTAACAAAATAATGCGCGATTCATCCCTTAAATAAGAATCCTGACTTACGACATCACTTAACCAATTCGATATAGCTGGTGCACTCACAACTGAATATGGTTTCAGCGTACGGAGTGTTGAAGTGTTAAGTATGTTCAGCGATAACTTTACATATGGTCTCTTTGGATTCGTAACATTTCTTAACGTCCTCATCGATTGTTGCGCGCAATAATTATCCACTGATTGTCCTAAATAAATTATATTTTTATCCTGTATATGATCAGCGTAATTTGGAATGATAAAATTCTCCCACTGCCAAGGATGAACAGGTATAAACACGTACTGTTTTGGATTACATCCCGCACTGTGAATTCGTTCCATATACATTTCTAATGTATGCGCGCCTATCTCACCTTTTAAAATATTGTCATAGATCATTTCATTTTCATAACCTACAGTCGCATATTTCTTATGAGCTGCAATCCATATGAGTTTTATTGGCCTCATAAATTCATATCCATATTGAAAATTGTCACGATATTGAAACCCAATGCGCGCTTTATAGCTAGGATGATATGGATGACCGTCTATTAAATGGCTTTCAAAGTCATCATACAATCTTTGGGTATATTTCACCTTATTATGTCTTTCATATTGTGCAATCGTGTCTTTAAATATCGTTTGTTCTAATTCATGAATAAAAGAATCTAATTTCGTTTTTTCCACGTTAACAACTCGAAAAACTTCTTCCAAAAATTGTGAGACTGATTGTATTTCTTGTTTTTCCTCTTGAACTCTTACTATTAATGAATCTATAGAGATACGTCCAAATGTCATTCGTTCTCTTCCGTAACATTCGTACGTGGCACTTTTGTTGTCTTCATCAAGTCCTTGTATAAGAAAAAGAATTTGTTCTTCGTTTTCAATGCGAACTGGTGTAATGATCCCCTCATAAATTAACGATTCTACTAATTGACGTAACACTCTTCTTCGCACTGAAATGTAATCTTCTGATTCGAGCGCTTTCAATATTCTCGTATGATACATATCCACTCTCATAACTCCCTCCGCCTTACGAAAAAATACCATTATTTGTATTACGTGAAATTTTAACGTTATTTATGAACGAACAGCCACTTCTCTAACGAGCGGATTCTGTACCTGTACGTAAATTGCTTGTTCTAAAGGATTACTTAACTCATCGACATCGAAAAATCTCGTTAATAAATTTGCTTTACATGCCAACTTATCCTCTTCTAACAATTCTCTTAAAAAGGTAGAAGGTTCACGGTTATAAGGAAGGAACGATTCAAGTACAGATCTTAATTCAGAGAGAAGAAATTCCTCCTTAATTAATCCTGCTGTGCCAAAACCGTTAATGAGACCAAACATATGATTAAAAATTAAGTAGTAACGAAATCTCTCATCTACAATATAATCGTCATATAAATTTCCAGTACGCTCTCCAATGCCAGCCAACTCATTATGAAGCATCTCTTTCATTGAATTACAGAAATAAAACCCTTGATTATCACGGAAATAATATTTGACCGGATAACCATCCTTTAGCTGAACAACGCTATTTTGCTGATGCGCTTCTAATGCAACACCATAACGTAAGTACATCCATACCATCGGCTTTAAAGAAATATTCATATATCGTCTAAACCAATCTAAACTTACTTCTTCACAGCTTCTACCTTCTAAATCTGCTAGTCGATGAATAATATTCGATAAACGAGTACGTTCCCCAGGTATAGCATCTTGCACTAATCCAGCAATTAAAGTAGCGTCATTTGCATGTTCACTATAAAAAGGATTCTCTCGTATAATTACTTCAAATCCAGATTCTTTTGCCCCGTAATGTAATGTAATAAATGCTGGATCACAAATAAAATCAAAACCTGGAAACTTCTCTAACACTTCACCAATTGCTGTATTTAGCATTTCCTTTCCTTCAAGACCACTCTCTAGTTCCTTCAATTTATTAATACGCATTGAATTTGTTACTTTTACTGGAAATGAAAACTTAAGCATATATTTTGATTGAGGATGATATAACGTCCTAAGTGATGATGTTGCCATATAATACTTACCGACAGGGCCGATATATTCAAGTACTCCTTGATCTATCCAATCCTGTACGTATGATTGGTGTAATAGCCATTCTGCCTGAAGCGGATGAATTGGAAGTAATGAATATTCATCTTCATTACAATACTTCGATATAAATTCTTTACAAACCATCTCATCATTACGTAACTCTTCTTTTAAAATTACTGTTGTAGAATCTAACAATAATGATTTTTCATTTACTATATTTTTATGTGCCCTAAAATAATGAAGCTGACATTCTCCTTTTAATTCTGGAGAATACATTGCGCTTTTCCATTCCAAAATACCTTGTCTACTCTTTGGGGTTGGATGCGTTAAATGTCCAAATAATAAAGATTGCTCCGCTTCTATAAAGGATGTATGGAAACCGTATAATGCAGATGTATCTTCTATTCTCTCCTTTGTAAATTCTTCAATATTTTGACAACTACGAATAACTCGAAGCATAAGTTCAGCAGGATTCGTCCCTTCTCCGTAGTTGATAGACATCTCTTTTATTAAGAATGTAATAACTGTAACGTAATCTGCTTTTATAACATTCTTATTTTCTCCCATTTGATAATAAAATTGTTCTCCAAACAAATGGCGATCTGTTGCTGATTTATATATAACTTCTCCATACAAAGTAATGTTTTGTGCCGATAACCGACAGCATAAATAAGTAGAGCAAGTATCTCGTTGAAATGAATGGTAGAAAATATCCTCTATCCTTTTATCCTCTGTAATCCATTCTCCACTTCCTGTTTCTCTTAAATAACAATTTAAAAAACTTTGTATTGTTGCATGTTCCGCGATTTGTTTCGCATGCTGCATACTTGTCCTCCTCTTTATATGAACACTATCGAAATTTCATATTACAATCTATAATTGAATATCGTTATCAATTAAAATTCTAATTGAATATCATTATCAATTCAATAGTTTATTTCAGAATTTTTGAATCCGAATAAATATTTCTTTTTTTCAGCCTTTCTTTAATCTAATTAAAAATACACAAGAAAAATTCTCACTTTCAAACTACATACTTACTTTTTTCATTAGTAATTCCCTTCGAAATAGTTAAACAAAAGAGGTATACCTAATTTGGTATACCTCTTTCAAATAATAAGTTTACATAATAATATTATTTATATTTCTCCAACAATACGCTGTTTCTTCTATATTTAGTCTTTTTAAAAATTTCGTGTCAATTTTTTCTGGATTATATTTTTCATAAAACTTTTTAGAAGGATTATTCGTAACAACCCATACTAAAAGTGATTGCATATCATTGTTTATACATTCCGATAGTAAAGCTTGAAATAACTTTTGTCCTATTTTCATTCCTTGATACTCTTGTAAAAGGTAGATCGCATATAATTCCCCGTCACAATTATATGCACCACTTCTTTCCACTCCCCCGTCAATGAATCCAATTATCGTTCCATCTAACGCCTCTGATACAAATCTATATTGGTATTTATCTTCTTGCTGAAAAATGTTTTCCCATTGTTTTTCTCGTTGCTCATATGTTATATTTTCTAAAATTTCGTCAGCAAATATCCCTTTATACGTTGTTTTCCAGCTATCAACATGCACCTTCGCTATACCTGGTATATCATCTTTTATTGCTCTTCTAATATGTATTTCCATCATTTCTCCCCCTTGTTATTCATCATTATATCAATTTATTCCCTTAAAAATCCAAATAAAAAAAGAGTGAATTCACTTCACTCTTTTTTTCACAATTATCTACTTTCCACTTCAACTGAAACAACACGATCAATCTCTTTCAGGGAACTATATAACTCTGTTGTATATAAATCTTCTGGAGCTAAAATAACCATTTCCAGTTGCTGAAATGCTCCACTATCTATATCTTTAATTTTCACTCGTTTCACATGCATACCTAAATTTTTGATTTGCTTAAATATACCATCTAACTCATGATGCTCTTTTACAGTAATTTTTATAGATAAATCCTTTTGTCTTAATGAATACGGACCTGCGATTTTCACAAGTTGTGGAAGTACGTTAATTGCTAAAATAATTAAAATCATAGCAACCGTCGCTTGTAAATAAAATCCCGCCCCAATTGCTATACCTAAAGCTGACGCAGCCCACACCATAGAAGCTGTCGTTAATCCAGAAATAACGTCATTACTTCTTCGTAAAATAACACCTGCCCCAAGAAAACCAATCCCACTCACAATTTGAGCAGCTAGACGCATTGGATCCATATTTGTATGCCCTGGAACAGAATATACATGTACGGCTTCAATTGAAACCATCGTAATTAAACAACTTGCTACAGAAATAACCATACTTGTTTTCACACCAAGCGGTTTATTCTTTAGCTGCCTATCTATCCCGATGAATAATCCTAAAAAGAGTGCTAAACCTAATTTGAGTAAAAATTCATATGACATATTTCCATTCTCCTTACTTTACAATGTTTCCCTTGGAATAATTCACTATAACTCTTTTATGATATCAATTCCAGCCTTTTCTATTCATTTAACGTAAAAAGCCGAAAAAACATTTGTAACGATGTTTCTCCGGCTTTTTATTATGCTTAAGATTCTTCTTTATTTCTGATTTTTAATCTTAATCTCTGCATCTTTGTAGAATGCTAACTTACTGTCATTATACTCTTTTGTAAAATTGTTAAATTGCTCTTTTGATTTTTGTGCTTCCACAGTTGATTCATTAACAGCTTTAACTTTTTCGCCAATCTCTTTTAATTTCGTTTCTTTTACTTTTAATTTTTCATACAGTTCTTTTTCAGTCGCTAACGCCTTCGTATAATTTTCATTCATCTTCTGGAATGCATCATAACGGTTTTTATACGACTCTTCTACTGCTTTCGCTTGTTTTTGTAACTTCTTATCTTCAAGCTTCTCTATATTTCCTTGTACAGATTTCGTTTCTTTCTGAGCTTTTTCTAGCATTTCTTTCTCAGTTTTTAATACTTTTTCACGGTCATCTACATTTGCAGTAGCTTGCTCTATCTTCTTCATAACAGCGTCATTATGATCTTTACCTTCTTGTAAAATTTGAGAATATAGCTCTTGACCTTCCTTCTCTAACTTCTCTAACTTCTTCGCTTCATCAACTAATGATTTTTCTTGTGTTGCTGCTGTTTCAAAAGCTGTATAAAGATTTTCTTCTGGTTTTTCACCGAAACAACCTGTTAATAGTCCTACTGATAGTGCTCCAACTACTGCTACTTTTCCATACTTCAATGTTCATTCCTCCATTACATACGGTTATCATGCCAGAAATTCACTGGGAAGTGACTCTCTTCATGATAAGCTTCAAACTCATAACCCTTTTCTTTTAACCCTTTTAAAATTGCTGGCACAGCAGCAACTGATTGTGGGTGAATGTCATGCATTAAAATAACTTCCTGTGGTTTTGTTGCATGTGTTATTACGTTTTGAGCAATTTGTGCTGCCGCTGCATCAACTTGCACTTTGTTATATTTCCAGTCTAATGAATCAATTGTCCAATCCCATACTTTAAAACCGCCCTCTACCACTTTATTTCGAAGACCTTCATTTAATCCAGGCATCGAACCGTATGGTGGACGTGTTAATTTAGGTGATTTTCCAATAATATTTGCGATTAAGCTTTGATCTTCTTTCATTTCATTTACATACTCGCCATTTTTATATAACTTTGCAAAATTATGTGTCATACTATGCATACCTACATAATGACCTTCTGCATCTTCACGTTTCACTAAATCCGGAAATTCTTTTACATTCGCTCCAATTAAAAAGAACGTCGCCTTCGCATCATGCTGTTTTAACATATTTAACAATTCAGCCGTATATTTCCCTGGGCCATCATCAAATGTAAGATAAGCAACTTTTCTTTCTTTCCCATTAAAACGACTTGGTGCCGTTTTATTCATTTCTACTTTCGGTTGTTCACTTGCAAGCTGTACTACGTTTTCTTGTTTTGCAACAGCCTTTGCTGGTGAAGTAATGGATTGAAACATGAAATACCCAATAGCTACTGCTGCAATCGCTATTAAAACGACTACTACTCGTTTAATTTTAAAAGCTTTTTCCATTCTATCTAATTCCTCTCCCTATTAATCTTATATATAAATCACCCAATATAATTATACATCTATTTATTTTATTACACTATATAAACAGACCTATATATGTATTATAATGGGAGTTTTATCAAAATGGTTGTTCCGATTCCTTCTTTACTTATAAAACTAAGTGTACCTCCATGAAGATCTACCATTTTTTTTACGATAGCTAAACCAAGACCGGCACCTGTAGCATTGTTATTAATCTGGTAAAATGGCTGTTCTATATATGATAAATGCTCTTTAGCAATTCCAATCCCTTCGTCTTTCACCTTGATTACTGCTTGTCCTTCATTTTTAGTCGCTTCAATGTGGATTGTACCTTTTTCATGTGAATATTTAATAGCATTTTGAACAATATTCAAGAAAATTTGTTTTAGCCTATTTCGATCTCCCATCAATTCAATTCTTTCTATCGTATTAATAAATTGAATTTGTTTCTCTTCAGCGTTAGGAGTTAATTGCCAAATCGTCTCCTCTAGTATATCGTATATTTGTACCTTTTGTTTATATAAATTGAAATGATTTGATTGTAATCTTGAAAAATCTAGCAATTCTTCTACTAAATGAATCAATCGGTCTGTCTCACCTGATATAATTCCCATACCTTGCTTTATCTCTTCTTCCGTTAAATGATCTATCGTTTTTAACGTCTCACTCCAACCTTTAATTCCAGTTAAAGGCGTTCGTATTTCATGAGAAATCGAAGCAATGAATTCATTTTTCATCTGTTCCGCTTTTTCTATTTTATTAGACATATGATTTAAACTATGTGCTAACTCACCTAACTCACCAGGATAATCCTCTTTAATTTTCTTCTTTAATGTACCTTCTGCAATTTGTGAAGAAGCATGAATAATAGATTCGATTGGTTTAACAAATGAATTCGCTAATCGTCTACTGATTAAGAATACAATTCCTGAAATAACAATACCTACAGAAATAGTAAACATAATGATTTCGATAATCTTTGCATTTACATTCGTTAAAACAGTCGTATATTTCAAAACACCTATCGTTTGTCCTTGATGAATAAGTGGACTAATCACTTCTAATTGTTTCACATTTTCTTTCGTAGTAGTCACTTGATGGTACATTTCTCCTTCTAGTAACGAATACGGAATAATTACTTTACCTTCGACCTTTTGTCCACTTGACGACTGTATAATCGTACCATGTCGATCAATTAATTGTAATTCAGTTCCTTCTAACTGAAAGCTCTCAATTATATCCCCGCTGTATTCTTGCAAACGAATAAAGTATAGTGAATTGTATTCAGAGAAAAATCGTGTACTTGTCTTCGCATGAGATTCTATATATTGCACAATACCATTATAATAATATCGATAAATGGAGACTGAAAATACGACTTCAAATAATACAAGCATAAGTATAATGACCGTCATAAAATATAAAGTCACTTTTCTTTTCATCTTATACTTTCCTTCCACACATATCCTTTTCCCCACACAGTAAGAATAAATTCAGGTTCTGATGGATTACATTCTATCTTTTGACGTAACCGCCTCATATTTACATCTACTACTTTCGTCTCACCTACATAATTCGTTCCCCAAATCATATTTAAAATTTCATCACGTGAAACCGGCTTTGAAGCCTGATTCATTAAATACTGTAATATCATATACTCTGTAGGGGTTAAATCAACTAATTGTCCACTTTTATATAATCTTTCTTCTATAACATGTAACGAAAACGGGCCAGATGTGATTGTATTCACTTGTTCATCATGTACTTCTATTCTTCTTAATAACGATTGTATACGTGCAGTTAATTCCACTGGACTAAACGGCTTTGCGATATAATCATCTGCACCAATTCCTAATCCTTGTACCTTATCTTCATCTTGTACACGTGCGGTTAACATAATAATACCGATTTTTTTATTTTCTTCCCGGATAGCTTTACAAACTTGAAAACCATCAATTCCCGGTAACATTACATCGAGCAATGCTACATCAACAGTATGTTCACATAAAATCTGTAACGCCTCTTCTCCCTTACTTGCTTCTAATACATCAAATCCAGCACGTTTCAAATTTAAGACAATAAAACTACGAATAGGCATTTCATCTTCTAAGACTAAAATTGTTGGCATAATTTCCACCTCCCTACTCTTGTTGATAATCCGCTAGCGGTTTTACATATGCTTTTACTTTTTCAAAATGTGGTTGTTTCGGTACGGCATATACGTGAGAAGCCGTTTTGACTGCTGCCTCGTATCCTTTTATTTTGAACCATTCTTTCCGCTTAAATATATGGACTTCAAGCCATAGTTCATTTGTCGTAGTATCTATAAATTTTTGAACATCTGATGCTTCTTCCTGAACTGGAACAGTTATTTTTCCAATTAACGTTTGCGGGATTTTGACAAAATAACCTTTCTCTATATTTACATATCTTTCTTCTATCGGTCTAACCTCATCTTCACTCCACTGAATATAACGTTCAAACATCGTACTCTCTCCGTACGATACCTCTTCCCAACCTTTTGGACGCACTGTACGAACAAATTCAATAATGCCGTCTTCATTAATATCTTTGCTCTCCACTACATAATCATTGAATAAATCTTCTTTCCCATCTATAAGTAGTGTCTCATAATGATTCTTATCAAATTTTGCTACATACGTTATCCCTGAATGAGCGCCAACTCCTGCATCAATTACAACCGCCTTTAGTGATTTAGAAATACGCCCCATTTGTATTCTTTGAATGCTATTTATAAATGGATCGAATGATACTTCAGATAAAGTTTTAAATTGTTCCATGAACTCAACTGTCAACTTCTCATCTTTTTCATACGTAACAAGGCTTATATCTTTCAGTCCATTTTTATTTAGATCCTCTATGAATAACTTCGTATAACTTCGATTATATATTTCCTTCATATCTTCATTTTCTTCCGAAAAAACATACATAACATGTTCTAACGATTCACGATTGACAGAAATTCCGATTAATAACTCTCGCTTCCCGTTCCCTGTAAAATCACCGACTTCAACGATATCTACATCTCCACCATCAAATCTATGCGTGGACTTTACTTTCCAGCCATTTCCGATTTCTTCATAGACAGCTAAATATACGCTATGATCTTCATTCGGTAATTTATAAAATAAGATGGCTTCTTTCTTATTATCTTGTTTAAAATCCATTGACCAAATCATCTGTTTATCTTTATTAGACATTGGAGTAAGCAATCGATAAGTAACAGGCAAATCTTTATCTATTTGCTCTTTTAGTTCATTAATCCATTTTTCATTGGCAGGAGCACCCATTAAACTTGTTGGAGCTTCAGACATTTTACATCCAGTCAACATAAAAATGATTCCCATAATGCCTATCCATTTCTGCATATGATATCTTTCCTTATTACAGATTTTCAATATTTCTCTTTACTTTTTGCTTCTCCAATATTCTCATACATATGAGTATAATTTTTCTAAAATAAAAAATCGTTACAGAAAAGTTACAAATCCATTTCCATAAAAAAAGATTGGCCTCCGCCAATCTTTTTTACTATTCGTTTCGAACTGATTTTGGCGTTACACCTAGATGTTGATTCAACTTATTTGAAATATCTTTTACATTTTTTTCATTTGGAATGTAATAATAAATACCACCAATACGTTTATCCGTTCCTTCTATTTGCATCTTTTCCATTTGCAGATCTGATCCTGCCATATTTTTCGTAATAGCAAGCATATCATCAAATGTTAAATTTGTTTTCATATTTTTATCAACTGCATCAAGTAAAGAGCCCATTTTACTAATAGATTGAACAGACATTGCTTTTTTCGCAATTGCTTCAATTACAAGTTGTTGTCTTTGACCACGCATTGTATCACTGTCAATTTTACGCGTTCTCGCAAGTGCAAGTGCTTGCTCTCCATTTAAATGTTGGAAACCTTTTTCTAAATGGATCATACCTGCTTGGTCTTTACTATCTTGTTCTGTGAAAGTAACCGGTACATCAATATCGATACCACCAAGCGAATCTACAATTTGTACAAATGACTCGAAGTTAAACTTCACATAATAATCAACTGGAACATTTAAAAATCGTTCCACTGTATCTCGTGTACTTTCAACACCACCAAATACGTGTGCGTGTGTAATTTTATCTAATTTTTTTCTAGATGGAATATAAACACGTGAATCACGTGGAATACTTACTAATTTAACTGACTTATCATCTTTATTAATTGTCGCTAATAACAGTGCATCTGTCCGAACTGCTTCGCCGTATTGGCTTTTTCTCATTTCACTTCCGTCTACACCCATGATTAATATTGAAATATTATCCTTTAAAGGTTCAACTTCTTTATCACGCTTTGATGACTTATCAATTTTTGCATACGCATCACTTACAACAGCTTTTGCTTTGTTATATATAAACGATCCATATCCTACGCCTCCAAAAATAAGTAGGAAAAATGGAATTAAAATGAACCATTTTATTGACTTTCGTTTAGAACGTTTTTTATTGCTTCTCGTGTTTTGTTCTAATTCAGAGCTCATGTTCATTCTCCTCTCTTTCTCTTTTCCTAGTATAATGTATGTCTAGTAATCTTCATATTGAATTTCCTTTCAATCACCTTACATTTTTGTAAGGTTACATCATGAATCCAATATGTATTCCATTTCACATTATACTCTCGTGCTTATTTTTGGCAAGTCACTGTTTATCAACTTCAAAAATTCAACACTTCAAAACATTCAAATTCACAGATTTATCATTCTGTTATTTACAGGTAGTAAGAGGCTCGAATTTCAGTAAGAATAAAAGTCAAATTTTTGCCGTAAAAGCTCGATTAAAGGCTAATAATCAGTGAGAGATGAACACCCCCACTGATTAAAGTTTCACCTTATTATTTCTCATTTGGTGTGTATATCATTTGCTTCCCATTATTATTAATTAAAGCTGATTTTGCTTGTATTTTCGTTTTTTCTATTTCTACATCTTTATTTGAAAAATTCACAATAATTTTAATATCTTTTCCATATGAAGCAGATTGTACTAGCTTATCTTCTGACAGATATACAAAGTTCGTCATTTCTTCTTTTACTGCTTTTTCATGAACTTCATTCCAAACTTTCAGATGCTGTGTAATTTCTTTTTTATGCTTATTCCACTCTACTTCATCTAAATGGTACAACGGAGGAACATTATACAATAACTCATATAACATACGATTTCCAACTTCATCTTTCACCTTCAAACTTCCCCATTCCCAATGGTGCGTTGTAATAACGGAATCGTTGTATACTAATTTATATAATGGTACCGAATATACTGGATTTAAATATACTTGTCTATATTCTTCTTTCAACGGTACTTGTTTTGCATATTTTTCGGGAACATTTTGATTTGGTGACCAATATCCACCTACATAATACGGGCTTGTTTTGTTTTTTCTCATATCTTCATCGTCCCATTTAATTACAGGTGTTTCAATTCCATGAGCAAATGCAATCGTACTACTCGCAAAATCATTTCCGCCCTCAGAGCCAACTACCATACCTTTTTCTTGTGCAATATAATCCATTCGTTTTAATCTTGCTTGTAAATCTTGTTCTTGTGTCGTTAAATGTTTTGTTGAATAATCATCATAAATTTCGCCCGTCGCGTCACAATCAATAAACCATGAATTATATTTAGGGCCATTTTGTAATATATCATTCATTCGTTCTTTTACACTAGGAAGTGATAATGTCGGATTTAATTTTCGCCCTCTACCTAAAAACCCTTGTACCTTTTCTCCATTTTTCTTAGTTACAGTAGCCTCTTCGTATAATGATGGATCATTAAAGGAAGCTGTGTTCCAATTTTTATCACCTTGTTCGTGAATGGAATGATAAGAATCATACGGACCAACTAAATATCCCATTTTCTTAGCTTCTGTAACAAAATTAGGTTGCATATATCCTTGTTCCCAGTTCGGTAGACCAATCCACGCCTTGTCTATCCCGGCCTCTTTCATTTCCTTTATAATATCCGTTCCATCTGCATTACCCCATTTACTTACCTCTTCAACTGCATCACCGAGTACTGACTTTAGTAAATGTTTATTTAAGCTATACAGCTCTGTCTTCGATAAGTGATCTACACCTTTCTTTACTAACACACTAGCTTCCTGATCAACTTTCGGGAAAATATCATCTTTATACAATTCCTTCATTGATAATGCTTCGTTTACATAACGCAAAATAACATTTTTTTGATACTTATCAATGAAATCTTGTTTACTTACTTGTTCAAATACATTCAGCTCCCCAGGCTCTGAACTATTCTTTTGAATAAGCTCTTTTATATGGCTAAACAGCGGACTATTTATTTGCTCCCTTAGCTTTGGCCAATTTACATTACTTTCTGATAAACCATTTTGATTCCAAAAATAAAAATGACCTGCACCGTAAAGTTTTTCAATTTCTTTATTTTTTCTTGCCTTCTCTTGTAATGTTTTAAATTCACCTTTTTCAATAATATTGTCCTTGTATAGTTTTGCGATACTTACTGCATCATTATTTGTCACATATAATTGAAAGCCATATGTTTTATTTTTATTTATACTCGGGAATTCATGTGTAAAATCAAACCCTATTTTCGGATCTGAATGAAATTTCAATTCATTATTAAACATATTATTCGCAATATATACGATCGAATATTTAGAACCATTTAATGCAAAAAACTTCATAGAAAATGATTCAGCAAATGAATATGCATCATCCTTTAAAAACTTCTTCCAATTCTCATCATTACTTGGAATTTGCTTACCTTCCCATAACGGAAGTGTATAATTTTCAGCTTGTACTTTCGGCCATGTAAAACTTTCTGCACCAGTCGATTCCACTTCAATATTTAAGTGATCTTTTTTCTTTTCTAGATTCACTTTTACTTTTTGATCTGGATATTCCCAAGATGTGCGATCCTTGTCTTTTTTTACATTCGACACCTTCATTTTCGGTAACGGCTGTGACGCCTGTTCTTTTACACCATCATGTTCTACGGTTAACGTGAAAGTCTCTGGATTTACATCGTAAGTAAACTCTTTATACGTCGCTTTCTTTATTTTAGACTCTTGTACAGCATTGCTACCTTTTACATCGCACCCGACTAAAGTCGAAAGTGACATAGTTGTAAGAAGACATATTGCTATCATTTTTTTCATCTTCTGCACCTCCACCACTGAATATACAGGTGCTTTGTTACAGGAATGTGGCAAAAATCCGACTTTGAAATAGAATCACGTTCTGTTTGAGTAAAGTTGCAATAGCACATGAAATTACGCTAAAACAGAATTCTATTTGTATCGACGTTTTGATAAAGAATATCGACTTAGCTGCAAAATATGAAATTAATATCCTACCTATTAATAAAAAGCCGTCCCAAAAACCTTTGGGAACAGCTCTCTTAAAAGTATAATATTAAGTTCATTTCCACTAATTATAACTTCAAATAACTCCAGATTTCTTCACCTGAAAAAGTAACTGTATATAATATACCCTAGAACTAGCACTAAAATTACTAGCGCTGTACCTTTCCAATTCATACCACCTGTCATATCAACTGGACTAACTGATTCAGCTCTGTTTAATCCATCCTTTAAAGAACCGGTAGGGTTATTTTTCAATTCACTTTGCCTTATACGCTCTCTTTTTTCTTCTGGTGACTCTTTCTTCATACGATCACCTCCAAATGAATACACACTTTACTAAATTATACATTATTACTTTTCTTTTATATGCCAACTGAAAAGATATTTACAACAAAAAAAGCTAGCAATGCTAGCTTTTTATAGCCCTATATGTTCTTCTTTATTTACAGTAATTCCTCTATGATCGATTTCTAGCTCACACACTTTCATAGACGTAAATACTCTCGCTAATTGCTCAGCAATTTCTTGACGTTTATCATATGGCGTTAATATAAAAATGGATGGACCTGCACCACTAAGCGCTGTGCCGTATGCGCCAAACTCTTTTGCACATTTACGAATTGAGGGTAATAGCGGTACGAGTTCTAAACGATACGGCTCGTGAAAATGATCTCTTTCCATCATTTCCCCTACAACTTCCCACTTCTTTTGACAAAACGCAGCTACTAATACGTTGCTGATTGCACTAGCCTTAACTGCTTCATGAAACGGAAACATATCTGGTAATACAGATCGGCTTTCCTCTGTATTTAACTCTTCATTCGGAATAAGAGAAATTACGCCTAATTCCTTACTTTCAATTCTTACAACCGAAACGTTCTTTCCATCAAGTGCTCCGATTACAGTTCCTCCTAATATAGAAGCCGCAACATTATCTGGATGCCCTTCAAAATTTGTTGCAATTTGAACTTTTTGATCAGTCGTTAAGTTCAAATTGCCAAGTTGATTCGCAAGCTCTATCCCTGCTACAATTGCTGATGCACTACTTCCTAGTCCTCTTGTTAGTGGGATATTACTAGTAACTTCTATTATATAGGGTGATAAAGTAGGACTCACTTTACATGCCGTGCTAACGATTAAATTTTTATCATCCGTCGGAATTGAATCATCAAAGGAATGGATTACTTGCCATTTATCAGCTTTCTCTTTTACTACTACATTTAAATATAATGACAAAGCTATTCCTACTGAATCAAATCCAGGTCCAACATTCGCTGTACTAGCAGGAACACGAATACTTAATGGTATCACGACATAATCACCCCTTTAATATGTTCTTTAATTTGTTCTATATTATTTGAAACACTTGCAATGTCTAATGTATTAGAAGAAATTGCGATATCAGGATCTTTCAAGCCGTTTCCAGTTAAAACTGTAACAACTGTCTCTCCTTTTTTGATTTTTCCAGATTGAACATGTTTAATTACACCTGCTAATGAAGCATTTGATCCTGGCTCAGCGAAAACTCCTTCCGTTTTTGCTAATAATCTATACGCATCTAATATTTCTTCATCTGATACCATATCTATTTCACCGTGAGACTGTTCAGCAGCCTCTACTGCATATGGCCAACTTGCGGGGTTACCGATACGAATCGCTGTTGCAATTGTTTCAGGTTCTTCAATGACATGTCCTTTTACAATAGCAGCTGCTCCTTCCGCTTCAAATCCGTGAATTCTCGGCTTCTTATAGCCTTTTTCTTTCTCATATTCACAGAACCCTTTCCAGTATGCTGTAATATTCCCTGCATTCCCAACAGGAATAGCGAGAACATCTGGCGCTTTTTGCAACTGGTCACAAATTTCAAATGCCGCTGTTTTTTGCCCTTCAATTCGGTACGGATTCACTGAGTTTACTAATGTAATCGGCTCTTCCGCAGCAATATTTCTTACAGCCTTAAGTGCATCATCAAAATTTCCTTCTATTGAAATGATTTCAGCTCCGTA
Source organism: Bacillus thuringiensis (assembly GCF_022095615.2). NCBI lineage: Bacteria > Bacillati > Bacillota > Bacilli > Caryophanales > Bacillaceae > Bacillus > Bacillus thuringiensis. The sequence goes on along the minus strand of NZ_CP155559.1, from coordinate 1,851,412 downwards.
AGCGACTGCTTGCGCTAATTTTCCATGTGCAATCTTTCCTTCCGGGATTACGATTATACATTTCATTCCAAGGCGTGCCGCGTATGCTGCAGCCGATGCCGAAGTATTACCTGTTGATGCACAAATAATTGCTTCCGAACCTTCTTCTTTCGCCTTCGCAACAGCCATTACCATACCACGATCTTTAAAAGAACCTGTCGGATTCGCCCCTTCGTACTTACCGTATAACTGAATCCCTAATTGTTTTGATATATTTAATAGCGGAATAAGAGGTGTATTTCCTTCCATTAAGCTAACATCAGGTGTATTTTCATTCACCGGTAAATAAGAAGCATACTGTTTTAATAATCCTTTATACATATTGTTTTTCCTCCTCAATAATGTAATAACTGTTTATTTCACTTGCGACATTTTCTATCGCTCCTAGAACCCGTTCAAATTGATACTTTGAAGTTTGATGTGTCACAACAACGACTTCTGCAAGTTCACGATTTAAAGGTAATTGAATAACTTCTTTTAAACTTACAGAATAATTAACAAAACATTCTGTTACTTTTTGCAACATCCCAGGTTCATCTCGTAATGAAATACGTAAGAAATATTTCGAAACGACTTCTTCATCCCCCTGTAATTCATACGGTTCTGGTTCTTTTAATGCACTTTTATTTTTCTGAACTTGATTCATATTTTTAACGATTGAAATAATATCACTTACTACAGCAGAACCAGTCGGCAATTTCCCAGCTCCAGGTCCGTAAAACATTACTTCTCCTACCGCTTGACCGTGAACATATACTGCATTAAATTCATTATTTACATTCGATAATGGATGATGGCTTGGTAAAAGTGTCGGTTCTACACTTAAATGAATGGCTGATCCTTGTTTCTCTGCTTTCCCAATTAATTTCATAGTAAATCCTAACTTTTCTGCCATTTGTAAATCTTCTTTTTCGACCTTTCGAATCCCTCTTACTTGTACATCATCTAAAGAAACATTCATCGAAAAACCTAAGTTTGCAAGAATAGCTACCTTTCTCGCCGCATCTAGCCCATCTACATCTGCTGTTGGATCCGATTCTGCGAAACCTAATTTTTGTGCTTCTTGTAAAGCCTCTTCATACGACCATCCATTTTGACTCATCTTTGTTAACATGTAATTTGTTGTACCATTTACAATCCCCATTATTTTTTCAATTTGATCTGAAGCTAATCCGTCTGTTAATCCTCTTAACACCGGAATACCGCCCGCTACACTTGCTTCATAACATAAATCACAATCATTATCGTTCGCCAGTTGGAGAAGCTCTGCACCGTATACAGCCATTAAATCTTTATTTGCTGTTACGACATGTTTCTTATTTCGTAAAGCCTTAACAATATGTTGCTTTGCTTCTTTAATTCCGCCCATTACCTCTACTACAATATCAATATTTGGATCATTTAGAACTTCATCGACATGACTTGTTACTACAATCCCATCCATGCAAACATCACGTTCTTTTTCTACGTCACGTACAACGACTGTCTTTACCTTCACTTCATACCCTGTATCAAGTGCAATTTTTTTATAATGTTCTTTCAAAATATGGACAACACCACTTCCGACCGTACCTAAGCCTAACACCCCAACATTAATAACGTTATTCATCTTCTAATCTCCTCCTACATTTTTATTTTTTATCTCTATCAATCACCTTGCTCTGTTTTTTAATCATGCAGGTGGTGGTTATTTCCGTACGTACAAATCGTTTCATGTTACAGCACCTCCTTTCAAAGTAATAAAAAAACACACTCATCCCTAGGAAAGGGACGAATGTGTTTTCGTGGTTCCACCCTTGTTCCAATCCAGACTTATTTCCTTCTAGATTGCTCAAGTTCAGATAACGGCTGATTCCGTCAATAATTACTAGATTACTCGTTCACTATTGAAGTTCAAAGGTGGTAAAACCATTTCTCGTGTTAGGAAGCTCACACCCTAGACTTCCCTCTCTGTAAACCGTAAAAATGATCCCATGTCCTTATCGTTACTTTTTCGTTCATGTTTATTTGTTAACTCATTATACTCGTATAAACAACAAAATCAATACTATTTTTTAAATTATTTTAATTTTCAATCTCTGATTCCATAAAAAAACACACTCATCCCTAGGAAAGGGACGAATGTGTTTTCGTGGTTCCACCCTTGTTCCAATCCAGACTTATTTCCTTCTAGATTGCTCAAGTTCAGATAACGGCTGATTCCGTCAATAATTACTAGATTACTCGTTCACTATTGAAGTTCAAAGGTGGTAAAACCATTTCTCGTGTTAGGAAGCTCACACCCTAGACTTCCCTCTCTGTAAACCGTAAAAATGATTTCATGTCCTTATCGTTACTTTTTCGTTCATGTCTATTTGTTAACTTATTATAGTTATCAACTTTTTAAAAAGCAAGCCTATTTTTACTAACAATTTTCAAAATCAATTTCTATTATATTTTACAATAGTATTATGCCACTACCGCTCGATTTACCTATTTTGTTATTTCTCCACCTTGTACATCAATCCTTCATAATATAAATATCCCATTCTAAATCACGTACACATCCACTTTGTAAAACTATATGAATAAAGTTTTTTCAATACAATCTTTTCTTATAACTTTCTTCTAAAGAACGTGCAACGTCCTCTTCTGACGCATTCACTTTCGCATGTTCCATTAACATTTTTGCTGCTGAAGGTAACTCTTTTTTATGTAACCAAGATTCTGGATCCCACATCTTAGAGCGAATAAAAGCTTTTGCACAATGTATGTAGCATTCTTCTATTTCAACAACGATTCCAAGTAACGGATTACGTCCATTCGCCTGCATTTCTTTCAAAATTTCTTCATCGTTTGTAATATATGCTTTACCGTTTATTCGGAGTGTTTCCCCAAGACCAGGAATAAAAAAGATTAATCCTACGTGCGGATTCGAAATAATATTTAAAATAGAGTCTATGCGACGATTACCCGGTCTTTCAGGGATGATAATTTTATTTTGATTTAATACATATACAAATCCAGGTGCATCTCCTCTCGGCGAAGCATCACACTCTCCTAATTTATTTGCAGTAGATAATACTAGAAAAGGAGATTTAGACAGAAAATCTACACAATGGTGGTCTAGTGATGAAATAACTTTTTTCAAAGCTCGCTCACTTGGTTGCCCCAATATTTGTCGTAATTCTTCCTCTGTTGAAATAATCGATTTTATTTCCTTACTCTCTATCCCCACTTATAAACACTCCTTTTTCTTTATTTTCCCAAAATTCAATACGAATATTGTATAATAAAATTTGCAGAAAGGGGAATTAAAATGACAGAGTGGTTAACAATATTTGATCCTGAAAGAAATACACTTGGGAAGAAATTGCGTGATGAAGTGCATCGTGACGGTGATTGGCACGAAACATTTCATTGTTGGTTTGTAGAAAAAGATGCTGAAGATATGTTTTTATATTTCCAATTACGCTCTAAAAATAAAAAAGAAGCTCCGGGTATATGGGATATTACTTCAGCCGGACATATTATGCATGATGAAGATGTACAAATTGGTGGTCTTCGTGAAATTGAAGAAGAATTGGGGCTTTCTTTTCAAACGACTGATTTAGCATACAAAGGCATCTTTCAAATAGATTATGAAATTTCAAATCTTACAGATCGCGAGTTTTGTCATATGTATTTCCACAATGTCATCAATCCACTTCCATTTGTACCAGGTGAAGAAGTAGATGATGTAATGAAAGTACATGCAACCTCTTTTTTACAACTATTAAAAAAAGAGATTGCATCTTTTACGGCTATTTCTGTTTTAAGCAATAAACCGATAACGATAACATTTGAAGATATTTACCCTTATGACCTTCAATATTACGAATTTGTTATAAAACAAGGAAAAAAATCACTAAAAAAATAATAATTTATAAATAAAATAGGACCCCTAGTTTATAATATCCAGGGAGTCCTATTTTATTTATCATCATTGTTCAAGGAGCTTCAGCCTTTTCTCTACTTGTATAAATAAGCGAATAATTAACAACAGCATAACAATCATAACCGCTATCATTGTATGCGGATATCTAAACAGTATACTAATAACACTTCCAATTAACATCATGATGAAACCATTTTGTTTCATCACTTCTGCACTATACCTATTACCCGCATCCCATAGTTCCTTATTTTTCATAGATCGCTTCGTACGATAACCATATGCCGCGTTAATATCTGTCGGTGGATTTTTTTGAAGTATAAGTGCCGCAAGTATAAATATAACACCAATCAATATGCTCATTCCTATGTTTACTAGTGCCTCAATCAATTATATCCCCCCTACCTTACACTCTCATTATACGACACAACCCTATCGTTTCCAATTTATAACATATTCAATTTCTTTCTTTCGATGTCTGGAACATACTTGGAAGTGTTACAAAACGTGCCCCTTTCGTTTTTAACTGCGGAATGATTTTGTCTAGCGCATCTACAGATCCTTGTAAATGCCCACCTGGAGTTGAATGCTGCAGGATGACACTACCTGGAAATGAATTCCCTAACACATTATTTGTAATCGTATCGGCACTTACACCTTTCCAATCAACTGTATCAACACTCCACTGTACAATCATAAAATTTTGCTCTGTTGCCCACTTCAATTGATTTTCAAGTATTTCACCGTACGGCGGACGAATTAATTTCGGTGCATAACCAGCTAAACGATTTAATATTTCTTCTGTTTTTATAATTTGATTACGGTACTCAGCATCAGTTACTTTCGCTAAATTCGGATGGCTATACGTATGATTGCCAATTACATGCCCTTCATTCGCAATACGTTTTACTACATTTGGAAACTTCTCTGCATTTTCACCAAGCAAGAAGAAAGTCGCTTTTACATTATGTTGTTTTAACTTATCTAAAATTTTTGGCGTAAATTCTAAATCTGGTCCATCATCAAATGTAAGAGCGACTTCCGCTTTATTGTACGGTCCTGAAAATGCGTACGCATATTTTTCGACCCACGAAAATGGTGTCCACGATCCACGCTCATCAGCTTTCATTTGTACTTCATAGTTCCTTGGGATATATGCGTATGGCAATGAGCTTATATAGTCTCCATAATAAAATGAGCTATATGGCATATAGGCATACGAAACATCTCGTTCTAGTCCCCATTGATATGGAGCAAACATTTCTGACGAATAAAAATAATACATGATAAAAAACCTCCCTAAAATTTCATATGTGATTCATCTGCACTTTGTTAGAGAAATTGTTATTCATAAACAAAAATAAGACTGTCCATTATTGGGACAGTCCTATTACTCAATAAAATTAATACATTACTTTACTATCTCTCGGTAATGTTCTCACATGTTTTAAATAACTTGTCACTCTGTCATCATCACCTTGCGGGTATTGATATCCATAAGCGTTCGCAAATCCGTTCGCAACTTTCCTAAACATATCTCCCATTACAAAAAATGACTCCCATATGTCTTCATATTCTGCATTAGAAAATGTTTTCTTAAATTGCTCCCACACATCTTCTTCAAAGTATTGCTTAAAATGCTTCCCAAACTTCCCTGCATTAACTGTAAAATCTGTTTTCATACCAATATGCCATTCTAGCATTACGATGAACATATCTCGCACCGGACCATCAAGCATCCCTTTCACATAAGAAAGTTCTTCTCTCCATAACCCTTTTGCCACATTCGTACTACACCACCAAAATTCATTACAACAATCTAAAAACTCTTTTTCTGTAGGCATTTTTATTAAGTAGTCTTTATCGCTTGCAGGTGGAAATTCAACAATACAATTATCTTTATCCAGAAGTAGTTGACTTAAACTATCTTGTCCAACGAACTTATTTATCAAATCAAATGGAACGAGCGTTAAATCAATTCGATTTCCATCCATAAACTGCATTAAATATGGAAATTTTCCGTCTTCATCTGCTGGAACTAATGACATTTCTTCCGGCATTTGTACAATCATTATTTCTCCAAATCTATGAATCCAATTATGATTAGACGTAAAAGATTGTATATCATGTACAACATACATAATATCATAGTCTTGAAAACAATCTTTTTTCACATTTGGATTTATACGTGATCCATTCATGATAACAGCCCGAATTCTTTTATCCTCTTTTGCTGTATTAATAATTAAGTCTAGCATTTCTTTTTCAGTTCTCATCTATTCCTAACCTCCAATTTTTATATAAACTTATATTTTTATGTGTGTTGGAGGCCCACGAGCTAGCTGTGTTGCACATGATACACGTTATAATTTTTGAAACTTCTTTTTCATCTTTTTGCCACCTTTTCGTCATTCTTTTACGACTACCATCACAAATCCATCGTACCCTTTACTTCCTACAGTTTGAAGCGCTGTAGCACTTACACGTGGCTCAGCAGCTATTAATTCATAGAAGCGACGTATCCCTTGTACACGAGGGTCGCTACTAGTGTTATTAATTAATTCTCCTTCGCGTACTACATTATCCCCAATGATTACAGTACCCGGGCGTGATAGTTTCAGTGCCCATTCAAAATAAGCAGGATTATTTTGTTTATCAGCATCTATAAAGATAAAATCAAACGGTTCATACTTCTCATCTTCTATTTGTTGCAAAGAATCTAATGCTAACCCTATTCGCATTTCAATTTTATCAGTCAAATTAGCACGTTCAATATTGTTACGTGCTATTTCTGCATGTTTTTCACTTGCTTCCAATGTAACAACTTGGCCTCCAGATGGCAATGCTCTTGCAAGCCATATTGTGCTATATCCGCCTAAAGTACCAATTTCTAAAATGTTCCGAGCTCCTTGAATTTGTACTAATAGTTGCAAAAACTTCCCTTGCGTTGGCGATACATCATGTGCTGGTAAATTAGCTGCAACGTTTGCTTGAAGAACTTCTTCTAATGTAGAATCTCTCGGTATTAATACATCACTCACATATTGATCAACAGCCGTCCATTTCTCAATCGTACTCATGTAAATACCATCCCCTTCAATTTCTCAATACTTTTTTACCATTCACTTTCGATTATACCGAAAATTTTGTCTTATATACAAAAATAAAGAAAGGACATCTCCTCCATTACAGAATAGATGTCCCTTCTTTTGTTTATACAGTTATCCCTTACGGATTAGTAGACCAAAGTCCAGCTGATTTAATAAATGTACGTTTATTTAATTTCAGCTGCGCTACGATAAACTCTGCAATATCTTCTGCTTGCATTACTTTATCTGGGTTTCCATCAGTTAATCCTAAATCTACAGCCATATCAGTTGCTACTGTACTTGGCGTTAAAGCTGTTACACGAATGTTATGCTTACGAACTTCCATCGCTAACGATTCTGTTAAACCAAGAACACCAAATTTAGAAGCACTATATGCACTTGTTACAGGTGCACCTTTTTGTCCTGCTGTAGATGAAATGTTAATAATATCACCAGATTGTTGTTCAATCATGCTTGGTAAAGCGGCACGAGTTGCATAGTATACACCCATTAAGTTTACTTGAATGATTTTTTCCCAATCAGCAACGTCTAATTCTAAAAACTTACCGAATTTAGAAATACCAGCGTTATTAATTAAAATATCGATAGATCCTAAACCATTTTTTAACGTTTCAATTGCAGTCGTTACCTCTTCATATGAAGATACATCAGCAGTCGCAATAACAGCTTTTACGCCTTCTGCTTCTACTTCTTTCGCTACAGCTTTTAAGTTTTCTTCTGAACGAGCTAAAAGACCGACATTTACGCCTTCTTTCGCTAATGCGATCGCTACAGCACGACCAATCCCTCTACCTGCTCCTGTAATTAAAGCATTTTTACCTTGTAATAATTCTGCCAAGTATAACACTCCTTAATCATTTCAGTTGTTTATTATATTAAAATTGTATCTATGTTTATGTAAAAAGGCAATGATGCACTTTCATGTGCGTAGGTTACTTATAGGTAACTATAGAAAGTTTTTATTTATAAGTCTCATATTTTTGCCATTATTCATGTAAAATAAAAATAAATCCAGCCTAGGAGAGTGTATGTGTATGAAAAGAAAAAAATGGTTCTTATCACTAACTGCAGTCGGACTTTGCATCATATTTTTCGGGATATACTTTGCATTTGGTAATCCTCTAAACTATAAAGTTATAGAAAAAGATACTAGTGATTACCTTCATACTATAAAAGGCTACAAACAAGAAGATATACAAAGTATCACCGGAAAATATACTCCCCTTTATAATATCGGCTATTATGCAATAGTAGTATATAAAGACGAACCTTATTTTACATACTCTTATACATACGATAATAATAAAAAAATAATACAAGACGACAGCATTTTAGGAAGACATACTGAGTCATTTGACCATCTTAATTTAAAATGGTCATTGTTTGACGAGTTAGTAGATGGTATTCATACAAACTTGCAAGGAAGAGGTTTAAGAGAAAAGAAAGATTATTCTATACGCAGCGTTCAATTCATTGATGTAGATGATGATAAAAACGGTGCAGAAGCATATGTTGACTTTAAGAAAGATAAAGAATCAGATTACTCATACCGTATGAATAGCGAAGGAAAAGCTTATCAATATAGTTGCAGTAACGGTAAATGTATTTTTAAAGAGAAATAGTGTTAGAAGATATCCCCCCTAACACTATCTCTCTTTATACTTAGGAATACACACAATAAATTCCGTACCATTCCCTTCCTCACTCTCGACTTTTATTTCTCCTTGATGAAGGTCGAGTACTTTTTTCACAATCGCTAAACCTAAGCCACTTCCTCCATAAGCACGATTTCGTGAAGAGTCCACTTTATAAAAACGCTCAAAAATATGTTGTTTTTGCTTTTCAGATATACCAATTCCCGAATCACGAATACGTACTTCCATTACTTTCTCACATTCTTTTAACTGGATTGTAATTGTGCCACCACTTGGAGTAAATTTAATACTATTATGAATTAAATTAATCCAAACTTGACTCATACTTTCTTGGTCAGCAGTAATGTGCACTTTCTCTAAATTAAGTTCTAGCTCAATTTCTTTTTCAGCCCAGAGCGGTTCACTATTTAACACAATTTGCTTTAACTGTTGATCTAATCGATAAGTCACTCTTTCTGGTGTATACTCTTCCGACTCTAAAAGAGTTAGTTTCAGTAAATTTTGGCTCAGTTTAGATAATCTTGTTGTTTCCGTTTCAATAATGGTAAGGTAATGCTTTCTTTTTTCCTCTGAAAGCTTGTCATCTTGTAGCGCTCTAGCAAATCCTTTTATAGAAGTTAATGGTGACTGTATTTCATGAGAAACATTTGATACAAATTCCTGACGCATTTTCTCCATTGCATTCAATTCATCTGTCATATCATTTATACTTTTTACGAGCACACCAATTTCTCCATCATACTTTTCTTCATTTCGTATTTTTACGGAGAAGTCTCCTTTTGCAATTTTTTGTATCGGTTCAATAATAGTCCAAATCATTGCCTGTCGTTTTGGCCTCATTAATATCCCAAACAATGTCCAAATAAGAACAATAAATACAAAACCGACCATATCACTAATTAGAAAGGCAACAAACGGCGATACATTTATTTCAAAAGCATTCAATATACTAGTTGCTACATAAAATGCGATAGACCAAATTATAGTGAGAAAAGAAAAGAGCGCTATTATCGCTCCCGTTACTTTCAACATCTTCAACTTACTCATTTCTTTTCTTTTTCTCATTTACTTACCTCTAAGCGATACCCTAAACCTCTTATCGTTTTAATACTGAACTTCGACTTCTCTTCTTGAAACTTCTCACGTAGCCGATTAATATGAACGTCTAATGTACGTTCATTCCCTTCAAAATCATATCCCCATACATCTTCAATTAATTGCTCTCTCGAACAAGTTCTTCCTGCTTTAGAACCTAAAGTAAAGAGCAATTCGAATTCTTTTAGCGGTAATGTAACTGTTTGTTCTCCAACTGAAACTTCAAATGTTTTACGATTTAACAGTACATTTCCAACTTGAATCGATTGTGATACTGTAATTTGGTAACGTTTCAGTAGTGCCTTTACTCTCACTACTAGTTCTATCGGATCAAATGGTTTTACAAGATAATCATCCGTGCCGAGGTGAAATCCTTTTACTTTTTGAGATGTTTCCCCTTTAGCAGTTAGCATCAAAATCGGAATATCATAGTACTTCCTTAATTCAAAACATACATCAAATCCATCCATATTCGGCATCATGATATCAAGAATAACCATATCAACTTTTACTTCATCTATTTTCTGAAGTGCATCTAGACCATCAACTGCCTCATATGTTTGAAAACCTTCGCGTTCTAAAAAAACAGAAACTAGTTCTCTAATATGTGGATCGTCGTCCACTATTAAAATGTTAGGTATCAAAGAAACCATTTCCTTTCTAATTAGCATCCTTAATAAAACCTTTAAAAATGAATAATCAGCGGAGTATAAGCCCCACTGATTATTCATTTTATAATGCACCCTCTTTAATTTTCAATTGTTGCGTTGCAAATTCGCGATACATATCATGTGTGTGTAATAATTCATCATGTGTACCGCTTCCTGTAAGATTCCCTTTTTCTATAAAGATAATTTTATCTGCATCCACGACAGTAGAAAGTCTATGTGCAATAACTAACGTTGTTCTGCCTTTCATTAAGTTATTTAATGCCTTTTGAACGACAGACTCAGATTTACTATCTAGACTGGAAGTTGCTTCATCTAACATAAGAATTTGTGGATTTCGAAGTAATGCTCGGGCAATGGCAATTCGTTGTCTTTGCCCTCCAGAAAGCTTCACACCACGTTCTCCAACTTCCGTTGCGTATCCGTTTGGCAAATCATGAATAAATGCATCAACATATGCCATCGCTGCTACTTTTTCAATTTCTTCATCTGTCACTTCGCCCTCAACACCGTAACAAATATTATCACGAATCGTTCCATCAATTAACGGACTATCCTGTGAAACGTAACCAATTTGACGTCGCCATGACTGTAGTGAATAATTCTTAATTGAGTCTTTCCCTAATTTAATAGCACCGCTAGTTGGCTCATAAAAACGTTCTAACAGTGAGAATAACGTCGTTTTTCCGCTACCACTTGGTCCTACGATTGCTGTTACTTTTCCTGATTCAATTGTGAAATCAATATTGTTTAAAACTTGCTCTTCTTCGTTATACTCGAAATGTACATTTTCAAGAACGATTGGCTGCTTAGCATTTGTAACCTTCACACCAGTTTCATGATCTTCTACTTCATATTCTAAAATTGTATTAATTCTTTCCGTTGCACCAATTGCCTTTTGGAATTGTGTAAAGAACATAGATAATTGACTCATCGGCATTATAATTTGAACTAAATATAAAATAAACGCTACTAGTTCTCCTGTTGTTAATGCACCGCTAGAAACTCGCATTCCACCATATCCTACGATAATAACAAGCAATGCCATTAAAACAAACGACATAACTGGTGAAATTAACGCTTGCACTTTTCCCTCTTTCAAACCAAATTGTAATAGCTTTTCAATACCTTTATTTCCAGTTTCATATTCCTTTTTTTCTGTGTTCGAAGATTTTACTAAACGAATTTCTGATAACACTTGTGTTAATACACTAGTAAAAGAAGCCGTTTCATCTTGAAGGGCTTTTGAAATCTTATACATTTTTCGTCCAAGTGGAACTAAAATTAGTACTGATAATGGAATAACGGTTAAAAGTAAAAGTGTCATTTTCCAATCTAAAACAAATAGTACAATTAATGATCCAACAATTGAAATACCGCCTGTTAATAAGTTTGACAAATGCTCAGAAATTAATGTTTTCACAACTCCTGTATCATTTGTCATACGGCTAATTGTATCACCTGTTCTATTTTGATCATAATAAGTTACCGGTAATATAAGCACCTTTTTCCACAAACGTTCTCTCAGTCCAGCTACGATCTTCTGTCCTATATAATTTAGTAAATATATAGACAATCCTGCAGCTATAGTTTGCATAATAAAGAATGCAACTAGCCCAACAATTTGTCCTGTACTTATTGACGAAAGTGAAAAATTATCTACTAATCCCTTCGTTAACATCGGAATAAATAAACTCGCTCCCGTAGAAAGCAAACTCATTAATAACGCAAAAGCAAGAATCCCTTTCGGAGGATTTGTATCTTGAATAAGGCGTAAAAACTGCCTCCAACTCCCTTTTTTCTTCATTTCATTTTTAACTTCCATTATGTTCATCTCCTCGTGTTAAACCAAACTGTTCTTTCTAAAAATAGAATACAATACAAATGTAAACTGAATGTAAACACACTTTTTCTGTTTTTACAAAATATACATACAAACGCATCTTTACAACAGATATAAATATCTGATATTATTACCTAGTGCTAAATATTATTCTATGTGAATTATAAATAACTAATTTACAATACTATATAAATCTCCCGTTATTGAAAGGAGTATCCTTTTTGCAAACAAATATTCATTCCGAAAAGGAAACAATTATTTTTATTCATGGTTTAGTTGGCAATCGTCGTGCCTTCAAAAAAGAGCATAAACGATTTTCCGCCTCTTACAACGTTATTACTTATGACTTACTAGGTCACGGTGATGATAAAGGTGCAGATATCGAATTTTCATTACAGCGTCTCGTAGATCAATTATTGAATTTATATGAAAAAGAAGGCATTCAAAAAGCTCATATTTGTGCTCTAAGTTACGGCTGTTACATCTCTACAATTTTTGCACAAATGCATCCTGAAAAAGTATTGAGCATTTGTCACATTGGTGGACATTATAATAATCCATCCCTTTTATATAACGTATTTCAGAAATTTTGGGAGAAGCGGGGAGACGATTACTCTAAATGGCTCTCTCAATACGCAAATACCATTTTTCCAAGTGGCATACTAAAGGCAAATCCGTTCGCAGTCATTTCAAGAAATATTTATTACCGTTTCGGATTGCAATTACATTCATCAATTATTGCCCAATCATTACGACACCGGTTAGAATTCGATTTGAAATCTAAATTAAAATCACTTCCCCACCCTATTCTATGGGTAATGGGTGAACATGATCATCTCTATAAATCTTGTCTTTTTGATTTAAAATCCATTCTTCCCAACGTTTTATATAAAGAAATACCGTTAGCAGGACATGCAGCAAACTTATTTCGCCCTAACTATTTCCATGACCTATACGCTCGATTTTTAAATGGGAAGTTACAGTGAAAACTATTACATCCAAATTTATTAAACTATAAAAAGGCTTCCCAAGTTTCCCTGGAAAGCCTTTTCTCTATACGAAAAGTATATAAAACTACTTTTTCTTAGTATGCTTTTGTGTAACCTAACATGTGCTTGCTCCAGTAAGAGTTGCTTACAGAACTAATACGTACACCAGTTGCATCAGTTTCTGCACTAATGAACTGACCGTTTCCTAAGTAAACACCCATGTGAGAAGGACCTGATTTATAAGTATTTTGGAAGTATACTAAATCACCTGGTTGTGGATTACTAGTTTTTGTTTTAGAACTCCAGTATCCAGCAACTGTTTGACGAGCGCCTTTATGGCCAGTTTGATTTAATACGTAATGAATGAATCCACTGCAGTCAAAACCAGCAGGTGTTGTACCAGCAGTTCTGTATGGTGAACCATTTAAAGATCTAGCGAATCCAGCGATTGAAGATGTATCTCCACCTGTTGTTGGTTTTTGTACGTCTTTACCCGGCTGTTGAACGTTATTTGTAACGTTATTGTTATTTGTAACGTTGTTTACTCCGCCTTTTACAAACTTAACGAAGTCTGCGCTTACGTAACCTGTACGGCCGTTATGGTTAATTTTGTACCAACCATTTTCAGCGCCAGTAACGTTTAATACTTTACCTTGTGTTACGCCACCGATTACAGCGTTGTATGTAGCTGGACCTGTACGTACTTTTAAAGCACCAGTGTTAACAACATACGAACCACCAGTTTGAACTGTAGTAGTGTTGTTGTTTGTAGTTGGTTGTTGTGTTTGGTTAGATACAGCAGAACCACCTTTTGTTACGAAGTCTTTGCTTACGTATCCAGTTCCACCATTGAAGTTGATTTTAAACCAATCTTGTACTTCACCAACAACTTGTACTGTTTTGCCTTTATTTACAGAACCTAATACTGTATGAGATGTACTTGGGCCTGTACGTACGTTAAGTGAAGAAACGTTTACTGTGTAAGTACCAGTTCCTTGTTGAACAGTAGTTCCTGTTTTACCACCAGTCGTTACGAAGTCACCACTTACATAACCAGTTTGACCGTTTACAGTTACTTTGAACCAGCCATTTTCTTGTCCAATTACTTGTAGTACTTGACCTGATTTCACTTTAGAAATCACGTTATGTCCTGTACCAGCACCTGAACGAACATTTAATACATCAGCAGTTACTGTGTATTTTAAGTCAGATTTTGTTTCTACAGTTTTTGTTTCAGTTACAGTCGTTTGATTTTGAGTTTGATTTTGTCCATTAATTTCTTTTAGCGCCTCATTTGAAACTTGTGCCTGAGCAGAATCCATACCTGGAACTGCAACACCCACTACTGAAGCTGCTGCTAAACCTGCAATTACTTTTTTCATAAGTTGTCTTTACTTCCTTTCCCTACTATCCTCTTTAAAAAACTTATAAACTTAATACTTTACAATATTATCAAAGTAAAATATTCATTAAGTTCCATTTTTTAACAAGAGTTTTATTTTTCACACAGAGTTCATTTTAAATGAATGAAGTGAATTCCGTGTGAACTTCATGTGAACTTTACCATTAAACGCAATGCTTTTGCAATGATTTTTTCAAATCCCTTATGTATTTCATTGAAAATTCGACATGTCATTCATTATCTTAATATATATTTTTCTTTTTCTATCCAATTTGAAAAACTCTATTAATCTAATACAATGCAAAGAATGTAGTTCCTAGTAAAGTTCCTTCCATAAAGCATACTCTAATCATGACAAAAAATGCTTTTTTTATCAACAGTATAATATTTTCAGAAAACTTTTTTTAAATACTATCTATCGTTTTTAAAAGATTTGACGATTTGTAAGATTTAACTTCAAAAATTCTGTTCTAATTTGACGAAAATGTACATTCCACTAACTATTTTTCACTGTATATGGAATTTTTAGGATATATATATTATCATATATATATTGGTATCTTACTCCATACAAGTATGATTCACCCTACCCGGAAACCAATCATACTTTTACAGGTTGATATTCTCCACGTAGCATTGAATTTTGAGATGGAAGTCTTATTACCTGCAAATATGGGGATTAAAGAAGGAGGTATATTTATGAAAAACATAATAGATGACCCTATAAATAAAAATATAGAAATGTACTATGCTTTTTTTCAATTCGTTTCAATTATTACCTTACAAAAAATATCAACTATTGAAATACGTAAAAACGAATTAAAAAATCAGATGAAAAATTCCTATCAAAAAAATCCTTACTATTTATAAAAGCCCGATTGGTGAAGGCTAATAATCAGTGGGGGATGAACAACTCCCCACTGATTAAAGTTTCACTTTATCGTTCCTACATTATTTATAAATTTTCACACGGTTTTCTAAAGGTTGGTATTCTTTTTCACCCGCAGTTACCACCCGTTTACCAAACGGCATTTGGGCAGTTAGTTTCCAGTTTTCTGGAATTTTCCATTCTTTTCTCACTTCTTCATCAATTAATGGATTGTAATGCTGCAATGTAGCACCAAATCCTTCAATTTCTAAAGCTGTCCAAATTGCAAATTGTAACATTCCTGAAGATTGCTGAGACCAAATTGGAAAATTCTCTTTATATAATGCAAAGTTTTCTTGCAGTTCTTCCACCACTTGATTATCTTCAAAATATAAAACCGTTCCATAACCACTTTTAAATGCATTCATTTTTTCTTCAGTAGATGCAAAGTTATTTTCAGGCACAATTTTTCGTAACGTTTCTTTCGTAATATCCCATAACTTATCATGTTGTTCTCCTAGCAAAACGACAACGCGAGCGCTCTGAGAGTTAAAAGCTGAAGGTGTATGTTTTACGGCATGATAAATCACTTCTTGAATTTTCTCATCAGAAACTACTTGCTCTTTACTAATCGCATAAATAGATCTTCGGTCTTCAATTGCTGAGTAAAAATCTTTTGCCATCTTAATTCCCTCCAATTTTCATTTGAGGCTTTTTCATATGTATACATCATGTTCCGCCTCTCGAAACTTATTATTAATAAGTTTCTAACTTTATACTATCAACAAACAATACTAAACTCAAATAATAACACTCACATTTTTTACCTTTTTATTTCCTAATGCTAAAAATAAAAAGACAATTTATTGTTACCGATAATAAGTAACAACAAACTGCCTTTCTTATATGATGATCTAACTCAGTATTTCACTTAATTAACTAAGCCAAATGCATAAGACATTAGCTTATTTGTCTCTGTAAAACGCTTCGTTTTACCTTTCGTACCCATTACAACTGTAATAATACGAGTATCGCCTTGTTTTGCTGTACCCGTAAAACAATACCCTGCGCTATCTGTGAATCCTGTTTTTAATCCGTCTATTCCTTCTATATATAAAGCTTTATTATTTTTATTTAACATATCATTTGTACTTATAACATTAATATTATTAAATGCTAACTGACTTTGACGTAAATGAGTCACTTCTAATATTTCTGGATAATCTTTTATAAGATGATACGCCAAGTTTGCTACATCAGCAGCTGTCATCTTCGTCTCACTTCCATCAGGTTCTTGTAGTCCTGATGCATTTGCGAATTTAGCATAATCCGACATTTTTAACTGCTTCGCTTTTGCATTCATAAGCTGAACGAAATCTTTCTCCGTTTTTGCCATATGTTCTGCTAAAGCTACAGCCGAATTATTTGCTGATTCAATCATTAATGCATGGAACAAGTCTTTAACAGTCAATACGTCATTAACTTGGACTGGGATTCTCGCACCCTCTGTTTGTGCCGCTTTCGCACTCATTTTCACCGGATCTTCCCAGCGAACTTTCCCATTATGTACATTTTCTAATAGTAGGTACGCTGTCATCATCTTAGACATACTTGCTGGCGCAAAAGCTTCATTTTCATTATGTTGATAAATAATATCTCCATTACTCGCATCGATAATCATAGCTGCTTTCGCATCAATTTCCGGTGGTATGTACTTTGGTGGCACTACTTTTTCAGCTAATTCTGTTTTAGGTAGTTCTGCCACCTGTAAAGGTTGTCCCTCTATATTTGTTGCACTCTTTTGAGTTCCTTGGAATAAGAACCAACATATCCCTAAAATAATGACTACTAGGATCGTCAGCCTTCCCCATTTTAACCGCTTCATTTCAAAACTCCTTTAGCAAACCTTTTATACACTCACGTTTAACCATAACAATAATTACTTTATATCGTCAAGGCAAAAAGCATATTTATTCATCTAATACATTTATGTTATAATTAGAATACCGAAATATAAGAATATTCAATGTTATATTGTCGTAATTTAACTACTTAATAGAAAGGATTCTTACGATGCTACTTCCAAAAACATTAAAATACGGAGACACAATCGGCATTTATTCGCCCTCTTCACCAGCAACCTACACTTCTCCTAAAAGATTTGAACGAGCGAAATCTTATTTACAACAGAAAGGATTTCACATATTAGAAGGTTCACTAACAGGTCGATATGATTATTATCGTTCTGGCAGTATACAAGAGCGCGCCGAGGAACTGAATGCTTTAATAAGAAATCCTAATGTATCTTGTATTATGTCAACAATTGGCGGTATGAATTCTAATTCCTTATTACCCTATATTGATTATGAAGCTTTTCAAAATAACCCTAAAATAATGATTGGCTATTCAGATGCAACAGCTTTATTACTAGGGATTTATGCAAAAACAGGAATCCCTACATTTTATGGTCCGGCGCTCGTTCCCTCCTTTGGAGAATTTGAGCCTTTTGTAGATTATACATACAAATATTTTGCAGAAACATTACTACACGATCAAGCGCTTCCTTACAACATAAAACAGCCTTTATTTTGGTCAGATGAATTTATTAATTGGGAAATGAAGACGAAAGAAAAAGAACGTAGACATAATAGTTGGATGTCTGTAACAAACGGACAAGCTACTGGACGTATTATTGGTGGGAACTTAAATACAATAGAAGGCATTTGGGGTAGCCCTTATATGCCAAGCATTCAAGAAGGCGATATTTTATTTATTGAGGATAGCTCAAAAGATGCAGCTACTATTGAAAGAAGCTTTTCATTACTTAAAATTAACGGTGTATTTGATAAAGTTTCAGGTATACTTCTTGGAAAACATGAGCAATTTGATGATTGTGGTACAAAGCGCAAACCTTATGAAATATTATTAGAAGTATTGCAAAACCAAAGCATCCCTTTACTTGCTGACTTTGATTGTTGTCATACCCATCCGATGATTACTATGCCGATAGGTGTTCAAGTGAACATGGATGTAACCAATAAAACAATACATATTTTAGAAAAATGGAAGATATAAAAAACACCTATATTATAGGAAGAAAATTTTATAAACTTTCCATTAGAAAACATAAAAAAGCTCCGTTCATCACAAACGGAGCTTTTTTATTATTGTCCTAAATTTTGGACCTTGTCTTTCAATTCACGAACTTGATCTACCGTCTGCATAAGCTCAGAGTTTTTAAATTGCTCTACATCCACTTTCCCTTCTTCTACCTTTGTCATCGCTGTATCAATTAATGTATTTAACTTTTCATTATATCCGACGATTTGCTGATGAAGATCCTTCGCTACATCCGGTGGCGTTAATTCATTGAATGCGGGTATATCTTGTTTAATTTCACTAAGCTTCGTTTCTAATTCTTTTCGAGCTTCGCTATCATTAACGGCCTTTTCAGCTAATGCTGGCGCATCATTTGCAAATGCACTTATTTCATTTACATAGTCTGTCGCTTTTTGAGCATAATCTATGGAATTCTTTCCTTGTTCAACTAGTGAACATCCCATTAAACCAATTGTAACTACAATTGAAAGTAACATCGTTTTTGTAAACTTCATTTTTCCCTCCTAAATAATTGTCATTCTTTTATACATTTATAAACACTTTACTTTCTTCTTATACACCTCATCACATCATATTTTTTAATCTTCCTCATTAACCATTCTAGAAAAATCATTATTATCCTGTTCAGCATATACGTCAAACTATATAAAAAACATAATTCCGTAGTAAGAATCTTCATTTTTTTGATCCTTTCGTTCCGAAATCATGTATATTTATTTTTACATTATATTTCACTGTAGCTTTGCTAAATTGTTGATCCCAATTTTCTTTAATTTTTTCCCAAACCCTCGGAAAATGAATTCTTAATACGTCATCAAATCCTAAAATATCTACTTTATATTCTTCTTGAGCCACACGTATAGATTCATTCACTATCCCTTCTACTTTTTGTGCTAGACTCTTTTCAATTTTTTTTAATAACTTTTCATTTCTTAACACATCTCCCGTTTCAAACCAATCTTCCGAAGGTTTTCCTTCTGATGTAATGTTAATATGAAACGAAATGTCATCCCCTTTTACAAAAGGTGTCACCTTACTATGTATCGTATCAATTCCATATACCACCAAAGCTTTCGTAGTTGTATCTCTAGTTGTTAATACTCCATTCATTCCCTGACCTTTTATCCACGATACTCCGTCAACCTCTTTTTGGTTAAGAAAACCTAATAGTTTTTTTGTTTTCCCTTCAATTACAGCTGCTCCCGCAAATTTCACATTCTTCTTATTCGTTTCGACACTTTGTAAGAGAAAGCTTCTCCCAGCAGTAAAGTAACTAGATACTTTACCTATTCCTATTTGAGGAATAATTCTAGTAGTTGCAAAACCATTACTTGAAATATTTAGTATTCTCTCAGCTGGAATGTTTGTATTTTTTCCTGCTTCCAATACTTCACTTGCCCTTCCCTTAGCAATGACCACAATACAGCTTCTACGTAATTCTTCATCACGAAGATACAAATTAAGAACTTTTTGAATATTCTTCCTCTTGGCGACCCTATCACTTAAAACCACTAACTTCAAGTGCTGTCCAAATATTGGATAATCCACTTTAGAAGCAAATTCACGAGTCATTTGATTAATGGAATTCCCCGTTACGGATACATTATAATATGGTTTTTGCGCTGTACTTTTATTTCCATTAGATGCTTGCGGAACAAGAATTTGATTCGTAAGCATTAATAAATCTTCTTGTCCCTCTCCTTTTTCCACTTCATCATATGCAGTCGCAATCACTAATGAGATTTTCTCAACATCCCTACTATCCCAACATCCAGTCAACATAAGTGATAGTATACATAGTACGAAATACTTCTTTTTCCGATTACAATACCTCATCTTTTTTTCTCCTTAAAACTGAAAATAAAAGAAGCACTGCCGGGATACATACGGCGAAGATTAGCATACAATATCCTAATGCATCTCCAAATTTAAATACCTCATTAATATTTTTAGGTAGTATTGAAATTATATATATAATAGGTAGTAACATGTAAATATAAAAATTAATGTTCTTTCTACTTATTTGTGATAAACCAAGAGCTGCGATGTAATGCGAGGTAACAAATGTAGTAAAAATCTGTATTACCCAAACAGAAAGTAAAATAGGTTCGAGACGTTCAAAAAAAATCCCCGTCATTTCATACTGCCTAATTAGTGAAATTGTAGGCCAAGTTTGCATTCTAGTTTCATCAATTGACAAGCTACCTATTACTAAAATTAAAGTAACTAAATAAAGCAGTAACGGGATAAGAATACCTATAAAAATTGCCTTATTAACATATTGCTTATTTTTCATAAAGGCTGTTATTACTAAAATATATTCTACACCAGTAAAAGCATAAAATGTGGGCTGTATGCCTTTCAAAACCGGCATAATCCCTAATCCTAAAATTGGTCTTATATTATTCAATTCAAATATCTTGAATCCTAAAAAAAGTGACAACAAAAAAAGACCTATAGTTATTACGAAGAAAAACTCTAAAAATCGCGCAATTGCATTAATACCTCCAAAAATTAAATATGTACCAATCCACATCATCGGAACGACTATACAAACTCTAGGAGTATTGGGAAGCAAATATGAAGAAACAACTTCCGTCATCGTTCGAATTTCAAAAGCTGCAATTGAAGCGCAATATAGTGTAAAACAAATCGTTAATAAATAACCAAGCCATTTCCCGATTATTTCCGTATTGTATTGGTAAAATGTTTTATTAGGAAACCGTTTATTCAACTTCCCCATAATTAATCCCGCAACTACAACAAGGCCTCCCCCCATTATTAACGAAATCCATACATCAGGTGTTTGCACTTTATCAGCTATTACCCTAGGTAAAATTAACGTCCCTACTCCAATAATAGTAGATGCCACTATTACAATTACTTGCGCTGTTGTTAAACTATCTTTTTGTACCATGTATCTCACCTTTTATCTCGTTTTCTTATTGAATCTTTAGGGTGCAACATTTTTGGACGTACTTTCATGAACCTAAGAGGCATTCGAACAATAAAATCTTTTAAATCACTAAAACGATATGGCACAGCTGGTGTTACATAAAGCATATTAAAGCTTTTCAGCTTTATTAAATGTGTTGTTAATAGTAATACAAATAGTATTACTCCATACAACCCTAAAATCGCGGCAAAAAACATCGTTACAAAACGAAGCATTCTTAGCGCAACTGATGCACCATATTGTGGAATAACAAATGAGGAAATTGCCGTTAAAGCAACAACTATAACCATGATCGGACTCACAATATTTGCTTGTACAGCCGCCTCACCAACCACCAATCCACCAACTAGACCAACTGTTTGTCCGACAGGCTTCGGTAATCGCAGCCCTGCTTCCCTTAATATTTCAATTGATACTTCCATAAGTAACGCTTCAATAAAAGATGGAAATGGAACTCCCATTCTCGTTCCAGCCATAGACATAACAAGCTTTGTTGGAATTAATCCTTGATGAAATGACACAAAGGATATATAAATCGCTGGTAAAAATAAGGAAATAAAAGCAGCCATATAACGTAAACTACGTAATAATGAAGCTGGTATCCACCTTTCATAATAATCCTCAGGAGATTGTAATAACATCGAAAAACCAGTTGGGACTATTAACGCAAATGGTGTACCATCCAATAAGATAGAAACCCTTCCTTCAAGTAAAGCACCCATTACACGATCTGGTCTTTCTGTACTCTGAATTTGCGGAAATGGTGATAAATAATTATCTTCAATTAATTGCTCAATATAACCTGATTCTGCAACATCATCAATATTAATTGAACATATCCGATTTCTTACTTCATTCACTAATTCGTCGTTTGCAATATCTTTAAAATAGGCAATTACAACATTTTTCTTCGTTCTGTTCCCTACACTGAATTGATCAATCGTTACATGCGCTTTTCCAGATTGCCTACGTAACAAAGACATATTATCTCCTAAAGACTCTGTAAACCCAATCCGCGGACCTCGTACAAGATTTTCTGTAATCGGTTCTTCGATTCCCCTTACTTTCCACAATTTTGTTTCTAATAATAGCACTCCTTTCATTCCATCAATCAGTAACACTGTATATCCTGTTAATAATTCTGTATACATTTCATCTACTATATCGCATTCTTTTAGGCTACCAATTGTTAACACATAATTTTTGAGGAACATTTTAATTTCATCACTAGTCGCCAAGCTAATTTCAAATTTATATACTTCAAAAAAATTCACCATTAATGACTTTAAAACATTTTCATTAATAAGTTCTTTATCAATTAGACCATTTACATACACTATCGCTACATTTACATCTGTTTGACCAATTTTGAATTCCCGAATTGTTATATCAGCATCTGTTGCGACATTTTTGCGGAGTAATTGTAACTTCTCAGTAAAATGAAGTGTTTTCAAATTCTCTTTCATATCTTTGTTCGTATGAGATACTGGTGAAAAATTTATATTTTTTAGTTTCTCTTTTCGATTAGCACGATAGTTGTCCGCATTCATAATTCGAAGCAATGTGCTTCCCTTTGAAACAAGTATTGGGACTATTAATAAAATGAAAATAGTTATGATTGTATATACATTAAATAATGTTATTCTAATATTTTCCCACATATGTATCACCTATAAGTAAGTTTTACATTCCAACTAATTTTATACCTTCCCACCTTCTAATTCCCTTCATTTAAATACAAAAAAGACATACTTATTTTTAAGTACATCTTTTTTGGAGCTCATCATTTATTCCGATTCGTTCGAGCTAATTTTTAGTAGGGGAATTCCCTATTAATTAAAGTTTCTTACTCACTTCTCACATGCCCTATTATCGTTAAAATATCTATTTCTATATGTACACTAATGATATCTTCTATAATGTCTGTATATCCTTGGCCTAGAGGTGTTCCGTAATGTAATAAAATCTCTTTTGTTTCATAAACTGACTTCGGCACAGTAAAAATAAATTTCCTCATATTCCGTTCATCAACAGGTTCCATAATTAAAACAATCCCATCCTCATCAAACATATACGCTCGCCCTCCAACTTTACATTCACTATGGCTCAGTATTGCCTTTGTCAGCTAAATTTAAAACCAAAAAATAAGTTGCACATCGCTCTATAATTAAAATAAGAAGCATTAATTTTTTTTAAAAGGTTTAATGCTTCTTCAAAACTTTGATTTAACTGTCCATAATCCGTATTATGCGAATTATTTCAATTCCCCTCAATTCTTCATTTCTGGACAATATAGAGTACCTCAGTTTCAGATAAGCCAAATTTCCTAGCACTTCTCATTCCTTGTTTTTCAGCTATGTTATACAATTCCACCTTAAATCCTACATTCATTAATCGGTGTATAAATCCTGATCGATTATAAATTCTTACATGTTCTTCATGACCAAAAGCTAATCTTCTCAATTTTGGCGTTACAATTAATTCATTCTCTATAATACTATCTACATTCATTACGATTGGCGCTTGAATAATTCCCCATCCATTTGTCTTTAATACTCTATATAACTCTCTCATCGCTTTTTCATCATCTTGAACGTGCTGTAATACATGACCACATAAAATCACATCAAATGTATCATTTTCATATGGAATTGTAGTAACATCAATTTCCTGCATTAATGGATCATTCGGTTCAATATCTCCACATACATATGTAATGTTTTTATATTGCCCAAGCCAGCCTCTTAATTTCTCTTCTGGTGCAATATGAAGCATAGTAGCATTTTCACCTAATAAATTTGTTTCCATTTCAATATATTCACGATATAACCTTTCACGATCCATCGAATCACATACCGGACAAATCCCCGTATCTTTATTCCACATTTCAAATTTATATTTCGGAAAATCGTAATGTGCTGGCCAAGGAGAAAATTTTTCAAATTGTTGATTGCAAAATTGACAATAACATACATCTTTCTCAAATATACGATTAACTAGCTTATTTAGTCCTTTATCTATCTTTTCATTATAAATTTGATTTAATTGTCCATTTTTTACTGCATCCTTCATTAGGAACGCTGTATTTTCCAGACAATGAATTAAGCACTCTTTATAATCTTGCTCACAATTTAAAAACCCACTATTATACGCATCTATTATTAATTCCATCCATTCTTCCATTGCTCTTAACTTACATTGCATTTCACTTTGATTTTGCCCACCATATTGTCTAAAATAACTAAGAGGTTCCTCTATATAAACTACTTTTCCTTTATTCATCATATCTAGCCATGTGGCAATATCATGAATAGCAGAATAAGCTTTCCCCTTAAAACAACCAAAATCCCCTCCAAAAAACTTCCGATTAAACAGAACTGTTGTAGGCCCCCCAACTACATTTTTTAAACTTTTCAACATATAATTCCCTAATTCTTCTCCTTCAAAAAGTGTAGTTTCTTTGGCGATTTTCATATTCAGTGCTGACGGTGGCAATACTTCTCCATTCTCATCGATTCGTTCCCTGTATGACGTCACAAATGAAATATTTTCTATTCTAAAAAAACAATTCATCATTTTTTTAATCTTTTCCGGATGAAATAAGTCATCATCTAATAAAAAATTAATATAATTTCCATTTGCAAGTTCTATACATTTATTAAAGCTCTCAATTTCTAATGAAGTTTCATTTTTAACATAAGTAATACATTCATATTCACTTAAATATGGTTGAATCATCGCGTGAACTTCACCGTTCGTACTTTCGTCAGAGATTATTATTTCAATATTTTCATATGTTTGATTCAATGCACTTTTTAGAGCTAATTCTAAGTAATGAAGTTTATTGGAGGTAGGAATAAGTATACTAACTTTCGGTAAATGAGAGTTGTTATTTCTATACTGTTTTTTCTTTTCTATATTTATTTCCTTTAGCTTAATTTTTCGATAGTAGTCTAATGTATATAATGTTGATGGTGGAACAAATTTTCTTGCATAATCTAGAAAATTTGTTATTGCTTTATATAATTCTTTTTCCGTAGATAAAAAACCATACTTTTCTCCCATTATAATACTATGTGAAAAATCTTCTAATCCATCCATAAGTTTATTGGATTCATTCAACTGTTGACCTGAATGTAATCGGAAGTAACTAAGTGTCTCCGCTATATACACTGCTTTTCCCTTACTTAATAAAGATAACCACGAGGCAATATCCACGTTGCATAAATACCTCCTGTTATCAAACATACCATACGCTTCTTTCAAATCACTCTTTCGAAATAACACCGTCGTAGGTTCTCCTATATAATTCTTTTGATTTACAATTACCCTATTTCCTAATTCTGTCCCGTCTAAAATCGTATCATTTTCAAATAGACGTATAGTTGAATAAATATGTCGTAATTCTTTTCCTTTATCATCAATTACTTGACGATGGGATGTCACAAGTTTAATTTCATTATTCGAATCATTAACATAATATTTCATCATTTTTTCAATTTTATCTACATGAAACATATCATCATCCATTAAAAAGTTAATATAAGCGCCGTTTGACTCGTTAAATAACATAAGTGCATTTTCGAATTGTCCAAGGGTTGACCTATTTTTTATATAAATAATATTTGAATGATTACACATATATTTTTGTATAACCTTTTCTGTTTCGTCATTCGTACTATCATCCCCAACGATGATTTCTATATTAGAATATGTTTGTTCTAACACACTACATAATGCTTGTTCAAAGTAGCATGGACGATTATAAGTAGGAATTAATACACTTACCAACGGAATTTGATCTATCGCCTCTTCACTTTTTCCAAAACGATTTCTCATCTTATTCCTCCACCTTTTCGCATAATATTTATATACGTACGCGACACAAAGTCACATGACTAAAACCATATAGAACTTTTATGCAAGTCTGAAATAAAATATCCTACTTTTTACTCCTATATATAAACATTCAATAATACAGTCCATTGATTAGCTATTTATTATCCATATAATTACTATTATAAAATAATGTAAAGCCAAATATTTAATCAGAGGGGCTTACCATCCGCAAATGGCAGGATAAATCTATACCTTAAAAAGAATAATATATATTTCTTAACAAAAAAATAGCTACACCATTAGGCATAGCTATTTTTACAATTATTACTTATTCAAACTATATTCCTTTATCTAACTCATAAAGTTTACGATACTTTTCATTTTCTTTCAGAAGTTGTTCGTGACTACCTTGCATCACAATTTGACCACGATCAAGGAATATTACTTCATCAACATGCTCAATTCCTACAAGATGGTGCGTAATCCAAATAACAGTCTTTTCTTCTGTTGCAGAAAACATCGTTTCTATTAAAGATAATTCTGTCTTTGGATCTAAGCCGATCGTAGGTTCATCCAGTACAATAATTGGAGCCTCTTGCATTAACGTTCTAGCAAAAGCAACCCGTTGTCTTTCTCCACCAGAAAACCTTTTTCCCATTTCATGCATTTTTGTTTGCAATCCATCTGGAAGAGAAGCTATATGCGAAGCTAATTGTGCTTTCTCTAAAGCTGTCCATATCTCTTCATCCGTAGCCTCTGGTTTACCGATTCGCACATTATTTCCAATTGTCGTATCAAATAAATGCGGCTTTTGATTCAATACAGAAATATATTTTGATAAAAGATTCGTATGAGCATGTTCACCATTCAATAAAACTTCACCATGTAACGGGTTTAGCGCACCTGCTAACAATTTTAACAAAGTAGATTTTCCTGTTCCACTTCTTCCTAAAATGGCGATTTTCTTTCCTGCCTTTATTTGCAGTGATACTTCTTTCAATACAAAGTCATTACTATCTGGGTAACGATACGATACATTATTTAATTCAATGTCTATATGTTTTGATGCAACATAATCTTTATCCTCAT
Source organism: Bacillus thuringiensis (assembly GCF_022095615.2). NCBI lineage: Bacteria > Bacillati > Bacillota > Bacilli > Caryophanales > Bacillaceae > Bacillus > Bacillus thuringiensis. Next base: position 1,823,826 of record NZ_CP155559.1, on the reverse strand, counting down.
GTAATTCCTTTTCATCCTGTAAAACATCATTACCTTCTACTTTATTTAGACGATGAGCAGATTCTACATATGATGGAATTCGATCGATAGCATCTGAAAGAGGAATAAGCGCGTTTGTGACTGATAACGTCATTAAGACGAAAGCCGCAATAACGGTAGGTGCAATCTGTTCACTTGCCGCCTCATTTCCAGTCCATATGATCATTGAAATAACTACAATCCCCACTACTAATTGAATGATACTGTCCCGAATATGATTCCAGCGCTTCATTCTTTTTTCCGTTTTTAACAACTGAGCATTTTGCTCTACATACTTATCAATGAATTCATCTTTTCTACCACTTGCTTGCCAATCAGATAACCCAAAAACAGCGTCTGTTAGTTGTTGATACAAACGGCTTCTTCCTTGTTTTAAAGTGACATGGTGTTGCTTCATTAAAAATAATGATACAAACGGAAGAAGAAAGACGATTATAGCCAACATACATGCTGCAATAAGTGCAAATACTATATCAAATGCACCGATAACAAGTACGAATATGCTATATACAACTAATGCTAATAGACTAGGAAATATTGTACGTAAATATAGGTTTTGCAAATGCTCTATATCTTCGGATAATATACCTAACATATCGCCCGTTTGAAATCGCGAACGGAAAAATAACGCCTGCGGTTCTACTATTCTATATAGTTTCGTTCTCATTTTTTCTAATATGCGTAGTACGACATCGTGTCCAACTAAACGCTCTAAATAATGAAATACCGCTTGTCCTATACTAAACGCACGTGTTGCAACGATAGGAACATATACAGCCATTACATTTTCGGGTCTAAGAGCAGATTTAGAGATTAAATAACCTGAAATGAACAGTAACATCGCACCTGAACTAACTCCAAGAAGACCAAGGAAAATAGTTACAGTCATTCTACCTTTATTTTGTTGTATATAAGGTTTAATCCAGTTACTCATCTCTATCCCCTCTCTTTCCTGTGAAAATGTAATGCCTCATTCTTTAAAAGTTCTTCATACGTTCCACTTTCTATCATTTCCCCTTTATTTAAAATAAGAATATGATCCATCTGTTTCATCCAGTGAAGACGATGTGTTGCAAGAAATACTAACTTACCTTCAAACAGACGTAGCATCGCTTGCTTTATTTCAAATTCAGTTTCAATATCAAGATGTGCCGTAGGCTCGTCTAATAAAATAATTGGCTTTTTACTTACAAGTGCACGCGCCATAGCGACACGTTGTTCTTGTCCGCCACTAAGCATACGTCCACCTTCTCCAATTCTTTCATACATCCCATTCGGAAGCGATGTAACGAGCGAACGAAGACCAACTTCATTAATCACTCTTTCCACTTCTTCATCAGTTGTATTTGTCTCATAGAAAGAAATGTTATCTTTTAATGAAAGTGGGAAAATATAAGGTTGCTGCGGAATATAAGCAATATTCTTTTGCCAATCTTCACGAGTAGACCCGTTAATTTCCACATCATTTACGATCATCTTTCCACCCGAAGGAGTTAAAAACCCTGCTAATACGTCGATTAACGTCGATTTCCCTGCCCCACTTTCACCAATTACACCTATAGCACCGGTGCCTTTCCAAGTAAAATCAATTCCCTCTAATATAGCTTTTTCAGATTCATCACTCTTTACTTTTACATTTTGTAAATTCAAGTTACTAGAGGAATTCCATATTAAATCTACATTTGATTCTTTCTTTCCTATTTCTTTTTGTTGCTGTAAAATCTCTTCTATTTGCTCCATTGCAAGTTGTCCATCTAGCGTAGCATGATAATTCGCTCCAACTTGTTTAATCGGCAGAAAATATTCCGGAGCTAATATTAAAATCGTAAGGGCTGGCAATAGTACAATTGTCCCATCTATTAAACGTATCCCTAATCCGACTGCCACAAATGCGATTGATAAACTCGTAAAGAAATCTAATGCAAAAGAAGAAAGAAAAGCAACTCGCAAAGTACGCATCGTTGCTTTTCTATACCTTTTACTTACTTTTTCAATCTTTCCTTCGTGTTGTTCACTTTTACCTAAATACTTTAGTGTTTCTAATCCTTTTAACGTATCTACAAAGTGATTAGAAAGAACACGATATGTTTCATATTGGCTATCCGCCATTTTCTGCGCTGCTAATCCTAGTAGGATCATAAATATTATTACAATAGGAATCGTTACAACTAAAATGATTCCAGATTCAATATCTTGCGTAAAAACATATAGTACAATTAGCCCCGGTACGATACTACTTCTAATCATTTTAGGAATTGTTAATTCAATATATGTTTTAAATTTCTCAATACCTTCTATCGATAACGTAACCAAATGACCTGTTCCAGCAGTTTGAACATACCGTGGACCTAATGTGAAATATGCCTCTATTAATTGTTTTCGCAGTAGCGATCCTGTTTTTTCAGCGAAACGTTCCACTAATATTTGTGATACTCGAACTAGCATGTGACGTACTGCAAACGCGATTCCAAAATAAATCGTTTCATTTAACACAGATTGCACAGTTTCTCCTTGAAATAAAAACGTAATAGCCCGTGCTAAAAACACTGTTTGTGCAATAATACTTAAAGCTTCTAAAATGCTAATGATTGTTAACACTACATATAAAACTCGGCTACCAGGATACGATGGAAGTCCTCTTTTTCTTTTCATTAGTACTCCAAATCTTTATCTGACTTAACAGGTTGTCTAAACACATAGAAACTCCATATTTGACTTCCCAAAACAAATGGCAATATAGCAATTGAAAAATACGTCATCAGTTTTAGTGCATAATCTCCTGATGCTGCATTATAAATTGTTAAATCGTATATTGACCCTAACGAGCTAATTAAGACACGTGGGAACATACCGACAAACACACTCGCACTTAGCAAAATGATTGTTAAACTCGTCATAACGAAAGCCCAACCATCTCTTCTTCTTTTATTTAATAATGTTGACGCACATAATGCTACAAAAGCTCCAATCGGAACCATAATCCACTCTGTACCATGACCAGTGAAAATATCTGTTTTCCATAATCCCAATCCGGCAAAAATAAGGAGTGCTATAATTGCAAGCGGTGCAATTTTCAACGCAGCAATACGTGCACGTTCTCTTAACTTACCTGTTGTACGTATAGTAAGGAATTGCAATCCGTGAACAATACATAGCAGAAGGAACATAACTCCTCCAAGTAATGCAAATGGATGAAGTAAATGTAAGAATCCACCTACAGCATTTTTCGTCTCATCAATTGGAATACCTACCATAAAGTTAGCAATGGCAACTCCCCAAAGGATCGGCGGTAGCAAACTTCCTAAAAACATACCCCAATCCCAAAAACCTTTCCATTTATGATTATCTATTTTCGCACGGAATTTAAAGGAAACCCCTCTTATAATTAAAGCAAGAAGCATAAATACAAACGGAATGTAAAACCCGCTAAATAAAGTTGCATACCAGTGCGGGAATGCCGCGAACATAGCTCCACCAGCACAAACAAGCCATACTTCATTCGCGTGCCAAAATGGACCAATTGTATTTAAATATATTCTTTTCTCTAAATCGTTTTCCCCTAAAAACCTTGAAACTATACCTACACCGAAATCGAAACCTTCAAGTACAAAGAAGCCTACGAATAAAATTGCAATAATGATAAACCACAACTCATTAAGAGATAACATACTCTTCCTCCTTATCAAATGGATCATGGCTTTGAGAATCCTGTTTCGTTTTCTTATTCTCATGTCCTTTAATGACACGAACGAATAAGTAAACAGTAATTCCTCCTATAATTAAATATAGTGATGTGAATGAAACTAAAGAGAATAATACTTCTCCGAACGTAACATTTGGAGATACAGCATCTTCCGTTTTCATAACACCGAAAACTACCCAAGGCTGACGTCCCATTTCAGTCATAATCCATCCTACTGTATTACCGATAAACGGTAGTGCAATTGCATACACCATTAATTTTAAATACCAAGTTTTTTCAGCTAAACGATCTTTTCTTGATAAGAACCATCCGTATGCTCCTAGAAGAAGCATAAATGTTCCACTCATTACCATCGCTCTAAAACTCCAGAACATAGTGTGTACTGGTGGAATATAATCTCCTGGCCCATATTTTTCTTCATATTGCTTTTGAATTTGATTCATCCCTTCTACTTGACCGCTAAATTTATCATATGATAATAGACTTAGCATATAAGGGATTTGAATTTCAAACGAATTTTCTTGCTTCTCTGCATCAATTTTCGCAAATACTGTAAATGGCGCTGGATCCTCACTCGTATTCCATAATGCTTCAGCTGCTGCCATTTTCATTGGGTGTGTCTTAATTAATTGTTGTGCTTGCGCATGACCGAAGAATAATACTAGCGCAGTTGTAAGTGTTCCAACAATGATAGAAATGCGGAACGATTTTTTAAACACTTCAGTTTCTTGAGCTTTCGTTATTTTCCATGCACTCACACCTGCAATAAAGAATGCACCAGTTGCAATCGCCGCTGTAATTGTATGCGGGAATTGTACCCATAATTGTGGATTTTGAATAATTGCTAAGAAATCATTCATTTGTGCACGTCCATCTGCTGCCATTTCATATCCTACTGGCGATTGCATAAATGCACTTGCAGTTAAAATCCAAAATGCTGATAACATTGTTCCAATTGAAAGGAGCCAAATACATAACAAGTGAATTCGCTTCGGTAATTTATCCTCACCGAATACCCATAAACCTAGGAATGTAGACTCAATGAAAAATGCTAATAAGCCTTCAATTGCAAGTGATGGACCAAACACATCACCTACGAAACGTGAATAGGTTGACCAGTTCATACCAAACTGGAATTCTTGTAAAATACCCGTTACTACACCTACCGCAAAGTTAACTAGGAATATTTGTGTCCAAAACTTCGTCATCTTCTTATAAATTTCTTGTCCTTTTACCACGTATAACGTTTGCATTAACGCAATGATAAAAGCTAAACCAATAGACAGCGGAACAAAAAAGTAATGGAAAATCGTTGTTGAGGCGAATTGTATTCGTGCCAATTCGAGCGTTTCCATACTACAATCACTTCCTTCATAATTTTTTATATCGTAATTTCAATTGAGTTGTATGAATAAAACAACTCAAATCTTAGAAATATAGAAAGATAAATTTGTTTATGTACTTTTAGAAAATATAAATTTTCAGTTTTCAAGATAATTACAAAAGAACTTTCTCATAAAATTTACCTTTTCACTATTTCAGTAGTGTTTTATCCGTTAATCGAATTGTATAATATACCTGCATAGTAAATTCAGCTGATTTTTGACGTATTATTGACATCATTTTGTCTGAAATATGTCTTTTGTCATTTTTTTGAATTAGATTTTTCTCATTAATAAAATGTATTTTTTTAATATAAGACTTACTTTCATATCAATCAAAAAATCATTTTTCTCTACATACACTTGACTTTCGCGCGAAAAAATGTCCTCTAAACCAACAGAGAAATCAGTTATTTTTTTGTCAAGAGAAAAAAATATTTCTAAAATTCAAACACAAAATAATGTTATTCAAAAATAGAAAATCCCCTCCCTCTTTCTAGACTAAAAATTCATTTTTTTGCCATTTTTTCAAACTAAATTCATACATAAAAAAATACCGAGAATCGATTAGACTCTCGGTATTTTTCAAATTATTTTGCTGTATGTTTTCTAATAGCCGGTAAAATTTCAGTAGCAATTAATTCGATGTTTTTCTCAATTTTATTAAGTGGTACGCCACCAAAATCAATTTGTGCCATAAAACGTTGTTGCCCATATAATTCATATTGGTAAAGCATTTTTTCAATAATTTGTTGCGGGCTACCAACCATTAATGCGTCACGGTAATCTACTGCATTTGTAAATTGCTCTTTCGGATACCCACCACCGCGCAGTGTAAGCATACCAGCATTAATATGAGGATAGTATTCACTAAATGCATCTTGTGAATTTTTTGCTGTATAAAATAAACTCGTTGTTGCAACTGGCAAACTTGCTGGATTAAATCCACTTTGCGCCGCAGCCTCACGGTAAGCATCTACTGACCCTTTAAAGTTAATAGCTGGACCACCTAGTGTTGTTATCATCATTGGCACACCTGCGCGTCCTGCTTTAATCGCACTAGCTGGTGGACCACCAACTGCACGCCAAATTGGCAAGTTATTATTTTTAGCTCTCGGGATAACCGATGCATGTGCAAGTGGTGCTCTGAACTGTCCATTCCAAGTTACATGTTCCTCTTTATTAATTTTTAATAAAAGATCCATCTTCTCTTCAAATAATTCTTCATAATCATTCACGTCATAACCAAGTAAACTATATCCCCCAATACGAGACCCACGACCAGCCACGATTTCTGCACGTCCATTAGAAATCAAGTCAATTGTAGCAAAGTCCTCATATACTCGAACCGGATCAGATGTGCTTACTATCGTTGCTGAACTTGCAATTTTTATATTTTTCGTAGCTTGTGCAATAGCTCCTAAAATAACTGTATGAGCTTGCGTTGTAAAATGTGTTTGATGACTTTCACCGACAGCAAATACATCAAGTCCAGCTTCATCCGCTAACTTTGCTGTTTCAATTAATTCATGAATTCTTTGTTCTGCACTAATTTTCACTCCGTTATGTGGATTTAAAACATGATCCCCAATTGAATATAATCCAAACTCTATTCCTTTACTTGTATCCATACGGTATTTTTCCATAGTTGCTCTCTCCTTTAATGAAGTAATATTAGTTTCTCTTCTAAAAATGTTTGTAAGTCAAGTGTATCTCCCTATTACTTACACCATCACTTGATTAGTCAATTGATGGTGTAAAAAAAATTACTCTTGCGGTAATTCTTTTTTTTCACTATGCTTATGAACTCTCGTCATCAGCTCGTATAATATTTTCTGCTCTTCTTCATTTAATACATCATCAAAAAACGATGATTGAAATGCAAGTTGCTCTGGCAACGCTCTCTCTAAAGCTGCTTCCCCTTGCCCTGTAAGACTAATTGTTTTCGTTTTCCAATCTTGTTTTCGTACAATATATCCTTCTTTTTCAAGACGAGTTAACATTCGAGAAATACCGCCTTGTGTAACAGTTACCTTTTCAGCTAACTCCATTTGCGTTAGTGGTTGATACGTACGTATTTGCAAAAGCACATCAAATTGAGCTGTCGTTAAATCAAACCGTTTTAAAAACTCATTTGACATCTGATTACTTTGATTCGTAAATCGTATTAAACGTAACCATATTAATGATCCTATCGTATTATCACGCATATTTGATCACTTCCTATCGTGAATCTTACTATCACTTTACTACGCAAGTGATAAAAAAGCAAGAGAAAAAGCGAAAAATATCTCATTAGAGTATTGCATAAATAACGATAAGAAAGAATTCATGTTTAAATGAATTCTTTCTTATCGTTATTCTTAACTTTCTATTTCATTCCTTGCTATATTTAAAGCTGCCACCGCTTTTGGCCAGCCAACATAAAAAGCCATATGTGTTATTAATGCAATCATTTCATTTTCCATAATTCCATTTTGCTTTGCCAGCCGCAAATGAAATGGTAATTGTTCTGTCTGGTTAAGACTAATTAATGCCGCCACTGTACATAAACTTCTTTCGCTTAATGTTAAAGTGTCATTTCGCCACACTTCCCCGAATAATATCTTTTTACTGTAATAAATAAATGTAGGCGCCATCTCTCTCATTTTCTCTTAAATATAATATTCAATGGATTCATTCATCATTTCACTCCACCTTCACTTTTACCAATTGTGCCAATCCTTGACCAAATGACCAATTTTCAGCAGAAGTCTCATTTAGCGTAATAAAAATATCTGCACTTTTTACACTAGAACATTTAGAAACCTTCGAGGATATCGACTGATACAGATCCCTTTTCTGTTTTATCGTTCTTCCCGGTCCACATGTAATAGAAACATAAATCATATTCTCTGTTCTCTTTTCTCCTCTTTCTAATAAATAATATGGATTATGTAAAAAGTGCTTTTGTTGATAAGGTAAATACATGTGAAAAAAATCATTTTCAGGAATATTAAAATGTTCCATTAATGAAAGATGGATACATTCACCTATCTTTTTCAACTCTTCTTTATTTAATATATTTCCAGGATAATAAACCTTCACAAAAGGCATAGATTGTCATTCCTTTTCTTATTTTTCATATACGACAAAATTTCATCGTGAAATGTGTAAAATCTCATATACTGTAACACCCTTATTTACTGCAATGTCAGGCTTCTCCTCATAAAAATTAAACCTACTATATCCCCATTTATCCGGATTATAAACGATTACATTGCCTAAACATTTTTCTATGTTTTGCACATTTTTATTTAATTGCGTCTCAATCAGCGTTTTACTTTGAGAAATACTCCCTACATATTCAACAACATATCTACTTTTTCTAAAGTCATTACTTACATTAACAACGAATGGAACACCTATATTTATTTGTTGCCACCCGAACGATTGTAAAATATTATCGTAATACCCTTCAAAGATAAATTTGTTCATTCCTTCATGGCCATTCCAAATATATAAAGGTGCATAGCAATTATAGAAATTCCCATCCTTACCTGCCTCAGTAATTAAATATGCTTTGAAATTCAATTCTTGAAAACCATCCGTTTTATGCCCATTATCCTTTACCCTTTTTTTAATAATCTCCATGTCATAATCCTTTGGCAAAATGACCTTATATTGCATTCCAATCATGTTCATCACTCACTTTCTATCTTATATACATAATGATAAAGCGATGACTGGCTAACGTAAAATAGGTATAAATTATGTTTGGTATCATTTATAATGATACCCTATAAGGGGCTGAAATGAATGGAAATAAATGATCTTATCATATTTAAAACTGTAGCGAATGAAGGCTCTATTAGTAAAGCTGCTAAAGAGCTAGGTTATGTGCAACCGAACGTAACTGAGCGAATCAAAAAATTAGAACAAGAATTAGAAACGCCTTTACTACATAGAGATAACAAAGGAGTATCCTTGTTACCTTCTGGTGATATTTTATTAGACTACACGAATCAAATATTAACTCTAGTAGAAGAAGCGAAAGATAAAATTAAAACGAGTAGTTCTTCTTATGTAATAGCGACGTCACAATCTATTTTGACTAATTATTTAAGTAAGCGTATTAAAGAAAATTTAAGGGATTATCAAATATACGTAGAAAATAGCAGTCATTTGCATAAATTACTGCAACAACAAAAAGTTGATATGGTCATTACTTACGAGGATGATCCCGAAGCAGCTTTTAAAAAAGTATTTACTACTGCCATTTTTGTAGGCTTATTAAAAGCGAAAGAAACGCCTACCATTGACTATGCAAAGGAACTCTTCTTCGTTAGTAATGATAAAAAGTGCCCTTTTAGAAATAAGACGATACAATTTCTAAAAGAAAATAATTTATCTCAACGTCAACTTCAACAATTAGATTCTTATTCGCTTATGGAAGAGTTTATTCAGGATGGAAAAGGAATAGCCTTTTTACCGATTAGAAATGATACATTGGTACCAATTGAAGACGTTCCAATTGAGAAATTAGCTGTTCATTTTTTTACGAATCAACACTCTTTAAAACAAATCCCTGATGAACTATTTGATTAATATAATAGCTATTTTACAAACTAACTAATTACATACACCAATAAAAATCCCTCCTTTACGAATCTAAAAGAGGGATTTTCATATTCTATGCAATTGATTTTTCACACATTTTGCTCCACTTCTGCACTTTTCTCCTTCTTACTCTGTTTCACATTCTTCAGTCTCTTAATCGTGCCAACTAATCCTTTCGGAAAAACTAGCAAGACGATAATGTACAATAAACCAAGAATAATTGTCCATCGTTCAAAAATCGGATACGCTGTAGCTAGTTCTGATAAATAATATTTTAGTGATTCAATAATTCCAGCTCCAGCAATTGCTCCAATTAATGTTCCAACGCCTCCAATCATCGTCATCAATAATGCATTTAATGTCATTTCAATTGAAAATACAGTCGTATTAACAAAGCGTAGTGTGATAACAAATAAGCCACCGCTAATTGTAGCAACTACTCCTGCAACAATACTAGCAATAATTTTATAATGAAGAACTTTATATCCTAATGCTTCAACACGTTGCTCATTTTGTGAAATTGCCTTTAATACTTTTCCAATAGAAGATTTTGTGAAAAGACGTAACAGAATAAAAATGGCAATTAAACATATAAGTGTTACATAATAAAACGTAAAACGATCACGGAATATATCTGGTACACCAAATGTAAAACCGTCTCCTCCGTGAGTGAGTCCACGCCATTTTTCAGCAAGTACGAAAAACAACTGTGAAATAGCAAGTGTTAACATTGCATAAAAATGACTTTTCAGCCGTAACGAAAGCAAACCAATTATATAACTAACAATTGCTGAAATGATAATTGCAGCTACTATCCCTATTAAAAAATTCGTTATGGATACTCCTTGCCGATCAAATAAAAGCGCTACGCCATACGCTCCTATTCCAAAAAACATACTATGGCCGAACGATACAATTCCGGTATATCCAAGCAATACATCAAAACTCATTGCAAAAATAGCAAAGATGAAGATTTGAGTGAACAAAATTAACAAGCTCCGCGAATCATTTACGAATGGAAATACACTTAAACAAATGAGCATACATACTCCGAAGTATACTTTAATTCGATTTGATGTCCTGTTCACCATTTCACCCCTTTTCACTAACAAGTCCATTTGGCTTCACTATTAAGAAAAATAGTAACATTAACATATTGATTGCAAGTGATAAATCCGGTATAAAATACGCTGTAAAAGCACCCGCTAATCCGACAATTAAAGATGCGATCGCTGAACCTTGTACGCTTCCTAATCCTCCAATGATTACTACTATGAAAGCTAAAATCGCATACTGCATACCCATCTCAGCGAAAATAACTCCTGAATACGGTGCTAATAAGAAGCCTCCCAACGCTGCCATCCCTGCTCCTAATAAAAAGACGAAAGAAAATATCGCTTTTACGTTAATACCGAGCGCTTGAACCATTTCTTTATCCGTTACACCTGCGCGGATCATTAGACCTATCTTTGTTTTTTTGAGCAATAATAGTAAGGTAATATAAATGATGATCCCAATTAAAATTACGAATAGACGATATTTAATTAATATAATACCTTCAAATGTATAACTACCTTGTAACCATAACGGTAATTTAGCACCAATTGGATTTGGCCCCCAAAATACTTTAATACATTCACTAAGTACAAGCATTCCCCCAAGCGTCACAAGTAGCTGGCGAACATGATTTCCATATACCGGTCTAATAAGGAATCTTTCTAAAATGAATCCAAGAAACATCCCCATAGCAATTGCGCCAATTAAAGCTAATACATAACTACCTGTCATATTAAATAACCAAACACCTGTAAACGCTCCCCAGGCAAATAAACCACCATGTGCGAAGTTTAGAACGCTCATTAAGCCGAAAATAAGTGAAAGACCTGATGCTAATAAAAAAATAAGCATCCCTGTTGAAATCCCATTTACAAATAAATTGATTAACACATCCATCCTTCTCACCCCGGATTCATGTTAAGAGATTCCTAAATATTTGTGACACATTTCCTTATCCTCTTTTAATTCATGCATAAAACCGTTATGAACAATTCTTCCGTTATCCATAATATAAAAGTAATCGCCAATTTGACTAGCCATCATAAAGTTTTGTTCAACGAGTAAAACTGTTGTTTTCTCCTTCATTTTTAAAATGGCTATCATTAATTTTTCTATCATAATAGGGGACAAGCCTTTACTCGGCTCATCAATAAGTAATAAACCATCACTATTAATAAATGCTCTTGAAATTGCTAGCATTTGCTTTTGTCCTCCGCTTAAGAGTCCGCTTTTTTTGTGCCAAAACTGCTTTAAATCCGGAAATAATTCAAGCATCCACTCGATTTTCTCTTCCGCTTCTTCGCCCTTCCCCCTAGCAAGAGCGAATGTTTCTTCTACTGTCAGATCGTGAAAAATACCTTGATTTTCTGGTACATACCCTATTCCTTTCCTTGAAATTAAATGTGTAGATAACCCATTTACTTGTGTACTATCATAATAAATTTCACCATGTGCGATATGGTGAAACCCCATAACCGAACGTAATGTCGTCGTCTTCCCTGCCCCATTTCTTCCAAACAGTACAGTAATCGTTCCTTTCTCAACAGCAAGAGATACCCCTTGTAAAATATGAAACTGATCTAAATACGTCTCTATATTATTCACTTGTAATAGTGCCACTATATAATCCCCCTAAATAAGCACTTTGTACGCGCTCATCTTTCATCATTTCTTCGGGCAAACCTTCAGCTAATAACTCTCCATGGAATAAAACGATAAGATGGTCTGACAAACCTAGTACCATATCCATTTTGTGTTCAATTAGTACAATTGTACTCTCTGGATGTTTCTTAATATTTTCAATTACTTGTAAGATTGCCGGTACCTCTTCAACTGATATACCTGCCGTCGGCTCATCCAGTAGTAACACATCCGTTTTTAAAGCTAATAACATCGCAAGCTCTAACTTTCGTTTTTCTCCATGTGCTAAATCTTTCGCTAATACATGTTCTTTCTCATGAAGTAATACTGTTTTTAAGAAACGTCTCGCCTCTCCCACTTGTTGCTTAAATTTTGCCGAACTAGGAAAAAAACTATAGTAATCTTGAACAAATGATTGAACACTTAAACGAACATTTTCAAGTACCGTTAACTCTGGGAATATATTTGTAAGCTGAAAAGAACGGCCGATTCCTAATCGAGTTCGATCCGAAATTGATAACTTTGTAATCTCTTGTCCTTTAAAATATACTTCACCTTTTGTTGGAGAAATTTGTCCACTTAGTAAATTAAATAACGTTGTCTTTCCTGCACCATTAGGTCCAATAATGGAAATGAGCTTTCCTTTTTGTACTGTTAAATTCACATCCTTAATAACATGATGCTCGCCAAAAGATACGCTAAGATTTTTCGTTTCAAGCAAATGTGTCACGAAATCCCTCCTTTTAAAGCTTTAAGTATGAAAGAAATACGTATAAAGAGGGTATCCCCTCTTTATAAAAAAACAACAGAAAATTCAGTCTATTTACTTTGAACTGGTGGTTCTGTCTCTTTCATCGTCAATTCTCGCTCTAATACTGGCACCGGATAGTCAACACCATCTTGCTTTTTCAATGTGATAGAATAAAGTGTCTGCATCGCTTGGTGATCCTTTTCTCTAAACTTCATCTTTCCTTTCGGTGTATCAAATTCCATTCCTTCCATCTTCTTAATCAATGTATCTACATCTGTATCACCTTTTGTTTTCTTTAAAGCTTCTACAATTGAAATTGCCGCTGACATTCCACCCGCTGTAAATAAATCTGGCACCGCACCATTAAATCGTTTTTTATGTTCTTCAACTAACCAATCATTCACCTTATTTTTCGGGAGTGTATGATAATAAACAGAAAAACCTTGCATTCCTACTAACGCATCCATCGTTTTTAATGCCGGTATATCTGGTGCACCTGTAGAAATTTTAATACCTTGTGCTTCCACATTCATATCTTTTAACTGTTTCCAAGGTGAGTTTGCCCCTGCCCAAACGATAAATAAATAATCCGGTTTTGAGCTAATGATATTTTGAATATTTGCAGTGAAGTCAGTCGAATTCGTATCTGCATATTGTTCGTTTACAATATTCGCACCTAATTTCTTCGCTCCCGCTTTAAATGCCGCAATTCCTTCACGGCCGTAGGCATTATCTTGTGCTAACGTTGCTATTTTCACATCTTTTTTAGCAATTGCCGCAGCACCAGCGACTGCATCTTGAGAGGAATTTCTACCCGTTCTAAAAATATATTTATTCCAGTTCTTCCCGGTAATACTATCAGCTACTGCTGGTTCTACAACCATTATTTTTTCATATTCTTCAGCTAGTGGTAAAACCGCTAATGTATCACTTGAACTAGACGATCCGACTAAAAAATCGACTTTCTCTTCTTCTAATAATTTCGTAGCTTTTTTAACTGCTACATCAGCTTTTGTTTCCGTATCTTCTACAACAAACTTAATCTTCTTCCCTTCCACTTTCCCAGTTCCACCAGTTGCATAGTCTAACCCTAATTCAAATCCGTTCACTGTTTGTTTCCCATACGATTCTAATGGACCTGTTAATGAAGCTAGAACCCCTACCTTAATCGTCTTTTCATCCTCTGTACTTGTTTTCTTTCCTGAACAAGCTGCCGTTATTAATAACGAACCTAAAACACAACCAGTAAACATCGTTTTTAGCCATTTACGTTTTTTCATCGACATTGTGATCCTCCCCATACTTTACTTTCTGATAGAATCCAACACGCCAAAGTTATCCATCCGTAATTATGACTTTTCCTTTGAATCATACAAACAAATCTGTTAAAAAACTGTAATGAAGTACCTTTACATTCGCCGCCCCTTTCCAAATACCTCCATTTCTCATGTATTCATCTAAGATTTTTCACCACCTAATCACAGTCGCTGCCCACGTATACCCAGTCCCTGCACTAACTACTACTGCAATATCTCCAGGCTGTAATTTTCCTTGTTCATTTGCAAAGTGAAGACCAATGCAAGGATCAAGCGCTGACATATGTCCATAATGATCTAAATATACAACTTGTTCTTCTTCTAGCCCTAGCCCTTGTATCAATTCTATTAACATAGAACGTTTTGTATGCAGTGGTAACAATACTTTAATATCTTTAGGAGTACATCCACTTTTTCTTAACGCCTCCCGAATAACCTTGTCAAAATTAGGGATTGAAACCCGGTCTAGACGTTCTTTCATACTATTAGGATCTATTACATCAATATAATGTTGTCGATTCTCAACTGTATCATAGCTCGCAACCTGCTTTGATCCACCTGCTGGAATACGTACATCTTCATGAAATGAACCATCTGTTATAATCGCACTTCCTAATATTTTACCGTTGCTAGCATCTTTTTTCACTAAAGCTGCGCTTCCGCCATCAGCGAAATTAAACATAAAACGTGAGCGTGGATTATCATAATCAACAATTTGAGATTCTTTACATCCACCTACTAATAATATATTTTCAATTGAGTTATCCGAGTAGAGCATATCTTTTGCGACTTTGAGAGCAATAGGAAAACAAGAACTAACATTCATAATTTCAAAAGCATAAGCATTTTTCAATCCAAGTTCATGCTGAATTTTGGGGGCACTTGACCATACGTGGTAATCTTTATGTGGGCTGCCAAAATAAATGACTACATCAATAGATTGAGGATCTACTTGTAATAATATTGGCTTTGCAGCAGCAATAGCTAAATCTGATGCATGCATCGTTTCGTCTGCGACATGTTTTTCATATAAACCAAACTTTTCTATAATAATTTTCTCAGGGATACCTGTTTTTTTAGATAGGTCTGCAGCCGTCTCTACGTCTTTTGGGAAGAAAACACCAGTCGCTTCAATCCCAATATTCATTATACTACTCCTCCTTCTTTTGGCACCATCATAGTAGCTACACCTGTTAATACTAAATCTCCATTTTGGTTATGACACTCCGTTAACAATTTCAAAACTCTCTTTTCTATCATAAATTCTTGTACTGTAGCCGTTGCTGTAATTGTATCTCCTATAAAAACTGGTGCTGTAAATTTAATAGTTTGCTCCATATAAACAGACCCTTTTCCAGGTAAATGAATACCAAGCAATTGCGATAATAGACTAGCAGTTAGTAAACCATGTGCTATTCTTTGATTAAATCTAGTTTGTTTTGCATACTCATGATCAATATGAATTGGATTGAAATCCCCGCTCAAACCTGCAAATAATACAAAATCCGTTTCTGTTATTGTTTTACTACATGCCGCCTGTTGGCCAGCGCTATACATCGTCATCTCTTCACCTACTTTTCAATTGATTTGCTAACTGTGCTTTTTGAATTTTACCAGTTGCATTTTTGGGCAATTTCTCTAGAAATACAATTTCTTTTGGAATTTTATATTTTGCTAGAAATAAACGACAATGTTCAATGACTTCCTTTTCAGTTAATTCACTGCTACTCTTTTTCACAATAAAGGCGATCGGAATCTCTCCCCACTTTACATGTTGGCTACCAACGACCGCTACCTCATATACTTCCGAAAGCTTATTAATGACTTGCTCTACTTCAAGTGGATAAATATTTTCACCACCGGAAATTATCATTTCTTTTTTTCTACCGACAATGTATACAAAACCATCTTCATCAACTTTAGCTAAATCTCCCGTATATAACCAACCATCTTGAATCGTTTCTTTTGTTGCATCTGGTCGATTCCAATACTCTTTCATTACATTTGGCCCTCTTATAAGTAACTCTCCAACTTCACCGATTTCAACCTTATTTTTATTTTCATCAATAAGTACATAATCACAAAACAGAACAGGTTTTCCAATTGAACCTACTTTACGTCTTGCATCTTCTTCTGAAAGCATAAATACGGTTGGTGATGTTTCAGTCATGCCAAAGCCTTGACCAAATAAAAATCCTCTATCAATAAATTCTCTCATCAACTCTTCTGGACATGGAGCACCACCGTTATAAAACCAGCGAACTGATTGTAAATTTGTAGTTTCAAACTTTGGACAATTCATTAATGCTTGATGAATTGTAGGTACTCCCATCACTACAGTCACTTTATGTTTTTCTATCATCGAAAGAGCTGTGGTTGGTTCGAATTTGCTTGGAATAATGATTACGCCACCTGCAAATAAAGTTGGAAATGCGAATAAACCAATTCCACCAATATGAAATAAAGGTAATAATACAATAGAGCGATCGTGCATAGTTAAGTCAATCGCAAATGTATTGTTAAGCGCATTCCAAAACATATTTTCTTGTGTAAGTACAGCTCCTTTCGGTTTTCCTGTTGTACCTGATGTATAACATATAATAAAGGGTGCGCTTTCATTTATCTCTTCAAAGTTGTCATTTTTTCTATCTTCTATTTCTTTTAAACTTTTAATCGAAATAACTCTTTGTACGTACGATACCTTATGCATTAACAGTGCCATATTTTGAAATGTTTCCTCTACAAATAAAACTGTAGTTCCACTATCTTTTAACTGAAATATAAGTTCATTTTCTGTTAACCGTATATTAAGTGGAACAGCAATACATTCTACCTTGGCTATAGCAAACAAAAGTACAACATATTCCAAGCTATTTTGTGATAAAATAGCTATCCTTTCTCCTTTTTGCACATGTAAGTCGTAAATTAAATATGCGGCTACTTTACTTACATATTCATGTAACTGTTTATATGTCATTTCCTCCTCTTCTGTAATAATGGCAATGCGATCTGGATGTAAATAGGCCCGTTTTTCAATCCAATAAGCAATGCCTTGCATATGTTCCCCACTCCCTTATCTCTTTCTCAATCCTTCAAATATTAATGACATCGCTGCTGCAAATACATCTTCCGGAACATCTTTCTCTTCCCAATAACCCCACCGCATTCCAAGAAATTGCCCAATTGACATAAGACAATACGCAATTGTTTCTTTATCAAGTTGTTTAAACTCTCCCGCTTCCATACCAGCCGATAAACTTTTTAAAAATCCATTTGCGAGCTTTGCATAGTACCATCTATATAAGTTATCATCAACAACTACTGCCTGTTGTACAATGTTATATAGATTAGGTCGATCTTTCACCCACCGAAAAAAAGCCTGAAAACCTCTTCTTTGTGCCTCTTCATAACTTGATATTCCCTTCATTTCTTCTTTAATAATTAAGCGTAACTCACGGTTCAATCTGCGAATCAATTCATCAAATATATCTTTTTTAGATGGAAAATAATTATAGAAAGTTCCGTGCGCTACCTTTGCTTCTTGTGTAATATTCACGATAGAAGCCTCGTAATATCCTTTACTACCAAACACCTCTTCTGCAGCACACAATAATTTCTCTCTCGTTTCTAACCCTTTTGTTGTTAGGTTTTTTACATCCATTATTATTTTTTCTGACACCTGAATCACCTCTTAGATTTGATTATAAATACATTTCTGAATTTTACAATTATTATTGTTAGACAAAATCCGCAACTGTTTTTCTATAACCCAATACAGGTTGGCTTCTTTTGACTAGCTATTAATTAGCGAGAATTTTATAACGCATTCCTAATCAGAATGAATAAACGCCCCGTCAGTTGACTTTTTTACAATCCCCTCCCTCTCATAACACCATATATACTTAAAACTAGTACAAAAGTAAATCCATATTTTACAAAAACGAAATATACTAATATAATGTATAAATGATTATCACTTATACGCATCGGTTATGAGTGAAAAAATATTGTTTTATATACTTAGGAGGAATCATAATGAATTTTAAACATGTACTTGCAACAGGCTTAATTACTGCCACATTATTCGGCGCAACGAATGCTCATGCACAAACTGAACATTTCATTGATGTACCAATGAATCACTGGTCTAAAAATCCGATTTACTACTTAACTGAACAAAAGGTCATTAGTGGTTATGGCAACGGAAAATTTGGATTTGGTGACAATGTAACTCGTGGACAAGTAGCTGCGATTATTTCAAGATACTTAAAACTAGAAAATACCGGATCTACAAGTAAACATTTCTCTGATATTCATGGGCATATGTTTGAAAACAATATTAAAGCAGTTGCTCAAAAAGGACTTATGACAGGGGACAGTAGCACTGACAAATTTAGACCCGATGATACATTAACTCGATATGAAATGGCTGTTATCTTACAAAAAGCGTTTCATCTATCTGTAAAAACAAACGACCTTTTCTATGATGTTCCAAATAATTTTTGGGCAACAGACTCTGTTCGTTCCTTGTATAGTAATGGCATTACAAAAGGAATTGGCGACTATCGATATGGCGGCGAAATGAATGTAACAAGAGAACAATTTGCAACGTTTATGTATAATGCAATTAATGTAAACCCCTATTTTGTTCCTGATTCTATTCCTGCAAAAGATGAGGACAAGTACAAAGAAATTGAGAATATACTGATTGATTCTGGATTTTTAAAAACTGATTATAACTATGTATTCACTAAAACTGGTAAAACATATGATGGCATTATGTATTTTAATTTTTCTCCCTATGATGACAGCGCATATAGAATGTCTATTCATAGTGATGATTCTGTATTAAACGAGCCGGTAAAAAAAGTATTAAACACCCTACTACCAACTAAAGCAGATTATCTGTACAGTCTAATTAAAAACCCTACTGCAAGCTCTCGAACAATAGAATTAGACGGTCGCAAAATTGAATTTAGAAGAGACTCTAGTACTAGTGTAAGTGTTTCTCTTGGAAAACGAAAATACTAAAAGAATGACTATTTAACATGAATACAAGTAGCTAAATAGTTACTCATAAAAATAAAAGAGCTGCCCATAAGTCGGTTTTACCGACTTATGGGACAGCTCCTTTTAATCTTAATTAGAATTAAGTTCGACCTTCTCTAACCCTTCAGCCAATTGTTTCTTATCTAGCCCTTCTCCTATTACTACTAAGTTTGTCGGGAAACCGAAGTCTTGTTCCAGTAAAGTCGGTACCCCGAACGAGTATTGGAATAAGTGAGGATATTTGTCCCCATGAAATTTCACAAAACCTTTCACACGATAAATACTATCTGGTACATTCGAAAGCCATTCGTATAATTTATCTTGATCAATCGATTTCTTAAATTGGTATGTCATCGTTTGTATATGTAAATGCTGTTTTACATGTAGTGTCTCATGTTCCCCATCATTCGTAAATTCAGCTTCTTCTATATCTTCTAAAGATATATTACAATATTTTGTTTCAAACAATCTCGCATGATTATTTATTACTTTCACTTCTTCAATTACTTTGTTCTTATCCGCATCTGTTAGTAAATCTGATTTATTAATTAAAATGTGGCTACCAAACTTCAATTGCTCATGCAATAATTGCTGAACGTTTGCACTTAATACACTTCGATTTAACCATCTTACTGCATCTAATACAACTACAATTGATTTCACTTCTAGGAAAGGTGCTAAAATTGGTGATACACACGCATCTAACACTTCAATTGGATGCGCAACACCTGTCGTTTCTATATATATTACATCCGGCCTTTCTTGCTGATATAACGAATGCAATTGTATTTCAAGCTCTTCTTTCAACGTACAACAAATACATCCTTTCAGAAGCTCTCTTAAAACATTCTCTTTTCCAATAATATCTGTATCTACCGAGTATTCACCAATTTCATTCATTAATACTGCAACTTTTCTATTCTTCTTTTTCTCTGCTAACAATAAATTTTGTAATAATGTTGATTTTCCACTACCTAAAAAACCACCTAATATATGAATTTCTACTTTATTCATGTGATCGACCATCCATTTCTTTATTTCAAACGTATTCAAAGCGTAATAATTACGATTTATATTTATTATTTTATTAAAAGAATAGTGATTTGTAAATATATCTTCACTGTTCGTTTACTTCATAAGCAACTCTAATTCCAGACTCTATCGCTCCTTGCATCCACCCATGTGTTAATGTCGTATGCTCTCCTGCAAAGTGTACTTTTCCAGCTGGTGGTGTAATATACGGAAATAACTCAAGCTCTTGGCCCGGTTCGAAAGCTGTAAATGCGCCGCAAGAATACGGGTTTTTACTCCAACTAAAAGAGGTTCCGGTAACAAACTCACTATAGACGATGTCACCATATATTTCCGCTAAATTTTTTAATGCGTAACGAACGCGATCTCTTTGCGGGAGACTATCCCACGTTAACGCCTCATCTGCCCACGTATAACTTGCTAAAACGATAGCTGCCCCTGGTGTATGAATACCATAACTCGGATAATATGTAAACCGGATAGGTAAATCTGTAATAGATTTACCGCCACACTGTCCCGCTTTCTCCCAGAATCTACTTTTAAACTCTATCGCAATTTTAGTTGCAGCAATATAATTTAATTCACGAATTGCTCGTCTTTTAAAATAAGAGAATAAATGGTATGGCTGAACTTCTACAAACCGTAACGCTGAAAATGGAATTGTAATAATAGCACTGTCTCCTGTTACGATAAATGACTGTAATGTTTTTTCATGTATTACTTGCATCATTACTTTATTATCTTCCTGTATAATTTTTTCTACTTTATACGACATAAAAATATTATCTTTTAACTCCGGTAAAAATGAATTTGGTAATGCGTCCATCCCGCCCGTTATCTCATAATATTTTGTTGTTGAGGTAAAAAAGATCATTTCACGTAATACTTCAATTAAAGACATTCCCATATATGCTTCCATATCAAGAAGTACCCCAATCATATCGATTGCACCATCTGAATAAT
This sequence comes from Bacillus thuringiensis, assembly GCF_022095615.2. Taxonomy (NCBI): domain Bacteria; kingdom Bacillati; phylum Bacillota; class Bacilli; order Caryophanales; family Bacillaceae; genus Bacillus; species Bacillus thuringiensis. The sequence continues at coordinate 1,802,295 of NZ_CP155559.1, read as the reverse complement.
ATTCAGTTAAAAATGAGCCGAGCGAATATGTTTTATACTTTTTTTCAACGATGATCCAGTTTTTATTAGGATCTTTTTTTATAAAATTAAGTATTGGCTCTAATACTACTAACATTAACTCTTCTGCCGTTTTTCCTTTTTCGTTCTCTACAATTGGATATCCAAGTATACTTGGATTTTTTTCGAATATGCTCAATCTCGTTTTAATATGATTCGTATAAATAATATCTGAAGCAGTTTTATTTATAAACAAATTTAACGGTAATTTAAATTTACGAATATAAGCTAAAGGTAACTCGTGTGTTTCAGGAATTCGCATCGGTCCTGCATTAAAATATAAACCAGAGCTAAATGGTTCACGGATTGTATATATTCTTCCACCTATTCGATTATTCGCTTCTAAAATTGTTATGTTATGCCCTGCTTCTTTCAATAACGATGCTGCAACTAAGCCCGAAATCCCTGCACCAGCAATAATAATCTGCTTTGGATTCTTCGTTTTAACGAGCCCCACATTAATAATATGAAGCATTCTTTCCATCGTTAATGGCTGCATCATACCCTTTTCCCCTTCAATAAAGGATTTTATTGCATTATATTCGGTTCACTTACTTCCTATGTTTCATGCAAAGAATTGCACGGATACATTTTCAAATACTTGAATATCTTTTATAAAATGTAATAAACTAGATATGACTCTATAGAAGTAAGACGTATTATCTTACATAATAAAATCAATGAAATTGCGAGGAATTTTGAAATGAAAAAAGGTATTAACCGTGTTGTATTAGTAGGAACAGGGGCAGTTGGATGTAGTTATGCTTACTGTATGATTAACCAAGCTGTGGCTGAAGAATTTGTTTTAGTTGATGTAAACGAGGCAAAAGCTGAGGGAGAAGCAATGGATTTAAGTCATGCTGTTCCATTCGCTCCAGCTCCAACTAGAGTATGGAAAGGCAGCTATGAAGATTGTAAAGATGCTGATCTAGTAGTCATTACAGCTGGATTACCACAAAAACCAGGCGAAACACGTTTAGATTTAGTTGAGAAAAACGCAAAAATCTTTAAACAAATCGTTCGTAGTATTATGGATAGCGGATTTGATGGTATTTTCTTAATCGCAACAAACCCTGTCGATATTTTAACTTACGTAACTTGGAAAGAATCTGGTTTACCAAAAGAACGCGTAATTGGTTCTGGTACAACACTTGATTCTGCTCGTTTCCGCTATATGTTAGGTGAGTACTTCAATATTGGTCCACACAACATTCATGCTTATATTATCGGAGAACATGGTGATACGGAACTTCCTGTTTGGAGTCACGTATCAATTGGTATTCAAAAACTACAAACGCTTCTTGATAAAGACAACACATACACGCAAGAAGATTTAGACAAAATCTTCATAAATGTTCGTGATGCAGCTTACCATATCATTGAGCGAAAAGGTGCAACTTACTATGGTATTGGTATGTCACTTCTACGTGTTACAAAGGCGATTTTAAACGACGAAAATAGTGTATTAACAGTATCAGCTTACTTAGAAGGTCAATACGGTCAAAAGGATGTTTATATCGGCGTACCTGCTGTTTTAAACCGCGGCGGTGTTCGTGAAATTTTAGAAGTAGAATTAAGTGAAGACGAAGAATTAAAATTCGATCACTCTGTCCAAGTATTAAAAGAAACGATGGCTCCAGTTCTTTAATATGTATAGTAAAAAGCAATCCAATTTATTTTGGATTGCTTTTTCATTTTGATTGTTCACTCATTGAAAACATCAGTTATTTTCTACTTTTTAATCGATTCCTCATTGTTTACATCAAGTACATCTAATAAAAAGATAAAGATTGGTATCCCGATAATAAGTCCCCATATTCCAAGGAAATGTTCTGAAAAGATGAGAATCATAAATGTATAAAAGATTGGTAAATTTGTTTTCGCAGACATGAATTTCGGGTTTAAAAAATAACTTTCAAGAGCGTGGATTACTGTAATGAACACAAGTATGTATACAACGTACATTACTCCGCCTACGTTATAAGCAATAATACAAAGTGGAAACAAGGAAATAATTACACCGGCAACAGGAATTAAACCTAGTAGAAAGACCATGACAGCCAATACAAGCAGCTGCGGAAAACCTAAAATCACAAGCGCAATGACAGTAAGGATACAATTCACAACTGCAATTAAAAACTGTGCTTCAATTACTTTACCGAACGATCTTGCAAACCTTTCGCCAAAATATGCAATCTCCTCATAAAAAACCTTTAGACTACTATCTTTAAATTTCGAAGTAAATGATATTATGCGTTCTTTTTCTAACAAGAAAAATAAACTTAAAATAAGAGAGAGTAGTATTTGCAAACTGACTTTTCCTATATTTGCAATCGATTGATATATAACATCTACACCTTGTTCTATATATTTTGATACTTCCATCCCATTAATTGTTGAAAGTGCATATTTAATGATCTCATTATCCGGTGGATTTTGAAAAAACAACCTAAACTGATAAATCAATTGGGAAATTTGTATCGTTAGCACAGGTAAATATTTATATAATGTTGTACCGATAAAAGTAACTAATATTATATACAAACATGCGATAACAATTTTTCGATTCACTTTCAATTTATTTGAAATAAAACGTTGAAATCGATCCATTAAAAATGTCAGTATAAACGTAATTAATATTAAATTGATCATACTTTTTAAGCCATATAATACAAGCGCTACTATTATTAAAACGAGAAACCGTTGGAACCCTCTACTTCGAAAGAAATTTTTCACTTCATTCATTAAGATTTAACCTCCCCCTTCAATGGATGGAAATTGAATATATTACATTTTATGAACTTCTATAGACAATCTTTCTTACTAATTGAGAAGAATCCTTTTTTTCTTTTTATATTGTTAGATTCTTTTCATATTAGCCCACCAACATATTTCATTGGAGCTCTTTTTTCGTTTATCCTTTTACAGTTTTGGTGATTTTCTATTTTTAGACTGTTGCTCATACCCATATCCAATATTGAGCAGTTCCTTTTCACCAAATTGTTTCCCGACAAACACTACACCTACTGGCTCTCCATTGTTATCATATCCTGCTGGCACCGCTAATTCTGGATAACCAGCTACAGCTGATAGAAGAACTTCTTCGTTATTAATCATAACTAAAGCATCCAAACCTTTTTCTACTAAATATCTATCTAGCTCTTTTTTTGCATTTTCTTGACTCGTTTGCACTATTTTTTCAAACTCATCTTTCGTTATAGAAGATTTTTCAGATCCCTCAATTAATGTTTGTCCATACTTTATTCGTCTAGTATTATCATTTTTATTAAACGCTATAATTTCTTCTAACGATTTTACCGGTACATTTTTTTGCTGTGAAAGATAATCGTTAACATTATGTTTGAACTCATATTCTAATGTTTGCAGATTATCTACCCCCTCTGCATTTAACTGAATATTATCAGTCAAGATCGCACCTGCATCTTGAAGGTCTTTCCTAATCTTTTCTGCTACTTCTTTTCTATTTTCATCTTGTCGATTTATTGAAAAAAGAACTCCTACTTTTTTCCCTTTCAATCCGTCTATTGATAAGTCCTTCGTATAATCAATTCTTTCTTTATCTTTCATTTTTTCTGTCATAGCATCTTTTTCATCAAAACCTACCATTATGTTAAATAACGTTGCGGCATCCTTTACCGTTCTTGCCATCGGTCCTGCTGTATCAAGTGTTTCAGCTAACGGAATAATGCCTGATCTACTCACCAAACCTAGTGACGGACGTAATCCAACTACTGATTGCTGCGTCGCTGGTGCTACAATTGACCCAGTCGTTTCCGTTCCAATTGCAAGTGGGGCAAAATCTGCTGCAACTACTGTAGCAGATCCAGAGCTTGACCCTGATGTATCAAACGTAATCGGACCATATGGATTCAAATTTTGTCCTTTTTTCCCGCTATATCCGCTAGGCATTGTAAAGGATAAATAATTTGCCCACTCAGACATATTCGCTTTCCCTAAAACAAAAGCACCTTCTTCTTTCAACTTCTTCACAATCGTCGCATCTTCATCTGCAATCCAATCTTTTAGCACATAAGTTCCTGCACTTGTCGGCATCACCTTTTCCGTTTGTACATTATCTTTTACCATAACTGGGATACCGTATAAATTCGTCTTCTTCTTTAAAGACCTTTCTTTATCTAACTTTCGCGCTTCTTCCATTGCATTTGGATTAATCTCTGTAACAGCATTTAATGATATTCCATTTTGGTCATGTTCTTGTATTCTAAAAAGGTAAATACTCGTTAATTCTTCATATGATAATTTCCCATCATCAATCATTTTTTGAAGCTCATCTACAGTCGCATTTACGACTTCTTTTTCTTTTATCTTTATATTTTCTATGTTAATGCCTTTCAATTGATTATGTATCGGTTTTAACACTCTATCTTTATCATATACGATACGCTCCGGTTCCTTTGGAAAATAATTTTTATACATGTAATACCCTCCGGCACATGCCAGCAGGACAATACCTCCAGCGATCGACAACGTTATCTTTACCCACCTTTTCATGTTGTTACCTCCACTCTAAAAGTTGCTAAATTGTATTGAAAAAGAGAGTTATCCTTGTAACTCTCTCTAATTAAAATGCTACATGAAAAAATGAAGAATTTCAATTTCATTACTTCTTTTTTTGCATTTGCTTCGCTAATAATTCTTTCACCTGATTATATGTTAATCCTGAATTCTTATTTAAACGTTTTACTTCCTCAACATCAGTACCCACTACTGTATATTGTTTCTCATCATTCATCTTTCCACTTCCCTTTCTATAGCATTATTTCTAATATTTTTCCCCTAAACTCATATAAATTAATACAAATAAGGAAACTATACGAAATTCGATAGCTAAAGGGAATTCAGTTACATAAGAGGAAAAGATAAAAAAATGTCGAATGTATATATTTATTGAATTTAAGGGCTTGGAGGGTACATTTTGAAAACATATGAGTTTAAACATAACATTCCAACATTAGAAGAATATAAATATTTGTGTGATTCTGTTGGATGGACTAATTATATGAATTTTGAAGTAGCGGATACTTCACTGCAGCATTCTATTCACTGCATCACAGTCAAAGATAATGATCAAATTATCGGCATGGGGAGAATTGTTGGTGATGGATCTATCTATTTCTATATTCAAGATATAGTAGTTCATCCGGATTATCAGAAACATGGTATCGGGAAAGAAATCATGCATCGCTTAGTTACATACTTACATGAAAATGCCCCTGATAAGGCGTTTGTCGGTTTGTTTGCATCAGAAGGTAAAGAATCGTTCTATGAGAAATTTAATTTTAAAGATTTTTCACCAAATATGACGGGGATGTTTACTGTCATTTCAAAAACATAATAGATTTTTAATTGTAAGGAAAGACTTCGGTTCATATAAAGGAATTTGTTCTTGCAGTAAAAGTTTACTATTACATACGAAAGGAGAGTACATATATGGCTCATATGTACTCTCCTTTTATTTCACTCTTTACATATTAAATTTCTTAATAAAATTTCACTACATCTTCAGTAGGTAAAAATGTTCTTTCTCCCGGTTGCTCATTTGGCTCACCAAATGGCATTTGTCCTACTAAACTCCACTCGGCTGGAATGTTCCAAGTTTCTTTAACTTCAGCATCTACAATTGGATTGTAGTGTTGTAACGATGCGCCAATTCCTTCAGCTGCTAATAACATCCATACAGTATGTTGTAACATTGCATTTCCTTGATGAGACCAGAATGGGAACTGATCTTTATATAATGGTGCATTTTCTTGCATTTTTTCTACTGTTGCTTGATCTTCAAAGAATAACACAGTCCCAGCACCTGTATGGAAACCTTTTAATCTTTCTACAGTCGCTTCAAAGTTTTCTGCTGGTACGCGGGCTCTTAGTGTTTCTTTAACAATATCCCAAAACTTTTCATGCTCTCCATCCATTAATACAACCATACGGCCACTTTGCATATTGAAAGATGTTGGTGCGTGTAAAGCTGTTTTTAAAACTTCTTCAATTCTTTCTTTCGTAATTGCATCGTTTTTTGTTACTTTACGAATAGAACGACGGTTCACGATTGCTTCTTTTAAGTTTGTTGTAGTTGCTGACATGTTAATTCCTCCAAATATTTGTTTTATAATTTATTTTGTTATTTCATAACAAGCGAATTAGCAATATCCATCTGTATTACACTGCATACCTTCAAATGAATTTGTTTTTTCCTTTTCAATTTCTTTATCAATTACTCTTTGTAGCGTTTCTTTACTAGCAAGTCCTTGAATGACTTCATCTCCAATCATGACAGTTGGAACAGCCATAATATTTGCCTCATCATATGCGTGCTGAATTGCTTCTTGGTGCTTTTCTTTATATTTTCGATTTACTAAAGCATCTTTAAATTCGGCTTCAGGAAGACCTACTTCTACCGCTAATTTTGTTAAAACATCAATATCTTCAATGTTTTGCTCCTCTTGGAAAAATGCTGTGAATACGCGGTGATGATACTCATTTCCAAGTCCACGTTCTTTCGCAAATTGACATCCTTCAAAAGCTAAATGTGTATATGGATGCGGAGAAACACGTGGCAAACGCATATCGATTCCTAACTTCTTCGCGGTTGGAAGAATGAAAGCATCCCATGAACCTAATTTTTCTGGCTCATTCCATGGATCTATTTTTGAATATGGACTTGGACGTAATTCAAATGGCATCCATTCAATCTCTACATCATTCTCTTTCGCTACCTCATCTAATGGACCTTTTGCTAAAAAACAAAATGGACATATAAAATCTGAGTATACTTTCATTTTTACAGTCATAATTTTTACACCTTACCTTTATAGTTGTAATCAAATCAGTTACATTAATGGCAAAAAAATATAAATATGATTTAAGCATTCATTTTTTCTTGCAAAGCTTCAAACAACTGCCCCATTGTAATATTTCTTAAAACTTCTTCCATCGCAGATTGCGCTTGTATTAATATAACTTCTAATACAGCTTGAATATTCGCTCCAATTGGACAATCTGGATTTGGTTGCTCGTGAATATGAAATAGCTTGTCTTCTTCGACTACATTTACTGCATGATACACATCCAACAATGTGATTTCATGTAAATCCTTTAATAATCCCGCACCACCTGGGCCGCGATTTACATATACAAATCCAGCTTGCTTCAAGTACGACATCATTTTACGAATGACTACTGGATTCGTATTTACACTTTCAGCCATATAGTCTGAAGTACAAATTGAAGATGGATTGTTTTTCAAAATAGATAAAATATGAACAGCTATAGAAAAGCGGCTACTAATTTTCATCATGATCACCACCTCGATGTAATCATTATAGTTACAACAAAAAGATAAGTCAATCCTTTTCATAAATTTTTTATAAGTAAATTAAAAAGTATCCCATTAAGATATATGGGACACCTCTTTTCATTCTGCAAATAGTGCTTGAAATTCTTCAATAAATAGCTGTACAGCGATTGAAGAATCCTTTAATGAAGGAACAGCTAAAGCAATTTCTCTCCATACTTGCGGTTCCAATTCTCTCGTTTGCACATTCTGTGGTAAATTCGTTAAAGATAATTCAGCTAATATTGCAATACCTAGCCCTTCCTGAATCATATTTAAAGCTGTAGTAACGGTCGATATTACATATTCAGCCCGAAGTGGTACGTTAGCTTGTTTAAACATATCAATAATGGGTGGTTCGTATCCACCCTTACATAATATGATCGGTTCATTCTCTAAATCACTAATTGTAATAGAGTCCTTCTTACAAAGAGGATGATCCTCTCTTAAGATAGCAACCATTTTTCCCTTCGTTAACGGGACAATCTCCATCTCTTTATTAGGCAAAATAACAATTCCTATATCAACAACCCTTGATACTAACCAATCTTCAACTTCTTTAATTGTTCCTTCACAAAGAACGACTTCTAAGTTCGGATACTTCTCCTTAAAGAGATTTATCATTTTGGGTAAGAAATGTGCAGAAGCACTCGGAAAACTCCCAATTCGAATCGTCCCAACTTCGTGCCCTTTCTCCATCGCAACTTCTTGCTCAATCTTCTCTACGCCGTTCAAAATCTCTCTAATATGTACAAGAATTCTGTTTCCTACATCCGTAACGATTAATCCTTTTCGTTTATCACGTATAAGAATCGTAACTCCTAACTCTGACTCAATACTTGAAATGGCGTGACTTACAGCTGGCTGCGTCATATTTAACACCCGAGCAGCCTTCGTAAAACTACCTAGCTCAACAGTTTTTATTAATACTTGCAGTTGTGTAATGGTCATAACTAATCACTTATACTCCTTATAAAAAAGATTCATTTTATTTATTACAGTCGATATCATATCATAGTGAAATGAATAACAACAAGGAGGTCTTACCGTGACACAGCTTTCTCGAACTAAAACGGCCATAATCCTTACCTTTCTCGTTTTCATGTGGGGAATCAATTGGCCTTTATCTAAGTTTGCCCTGCATTATACACCACCCGTTTTATTTGCAGGCGTTCGAACTTTAATTGGAGGATTCATTTTACTCCTTTTCGCATTACCGAAATACAAAGAGTTACACTTAAAAGAAACTTGGCATTTATACGTTATTTCTTCTTTACTTAACATCATTATATTTTACGGATTACAAACTGTTGGCCTTCAATATATGCCTGCTGGTTTATTTTCCGCCATTGTATTTCTACAACCTGTTTTACTCGGCATTTTCTCATGGATTTGGCTTGAAGAATCTATGCATGGCTTAAAAATTTTCGGGCTTGTTCTTGGATTTATTGGCGTAGGTGTTATTAGCTCTAGTAGTTTAACTGGACATATTTCTATTGTCGGAATCCTCCTCGCGTTAGGATGTGCGATTGGCTGGGCACTAGGTACAGTATTTATTAAGAAAACTGGTCACCGTGTGAATGCTATTTGGATGGTAACACTACAGCTTATTATTGGCGGTTTTTGCTTAATTGGATTTGGATCAGAGTTTGAAAGCTGGTCTAGTATCGCTTGGAGTATACCGTTTGTTAGCGTACTTCTCTTTATTTCATTCTTTGTTATTGCAATGGGATGGCTTGCATACTTTACTCTTGTTGGAGCTGGTGAAGCAAGTAAAGTTGGGGCTTATACATTTCTTATTCCACTAATCGCTATTATTGTAAGTTCAATTTTCTTACATGAGGCCATTACTATTAGCTTATTCATCGGACTATTATTTATTGTTGTGAGTATTTGCTTTGTAAATATAAAGCCGAAAACAATTGCTGTAAGGCAACAGGTTGAAGTGAAATAAATTTGAGAAAGAGCCTACTGTTTGTAGGCTCTTTCTTTTTTATCATTTTATGAGTACAGTCACTTAGAACCTTAGCAAAAGGAAATTTTTTCTTTTTTATTGTATGATGATAATTAAGTAGTAAAAATATTATAGTACACATGGATGGACTTACAATTCCAATTATAAGGGGGAGTTATATGGTTTTACATTATAGAGAATTTGGAGATACAAGCTCTCCACTTATGGTTTTTATTCACGGAGGCGGAGTCAGTGGATGGATGTGGGACAAACAAATTAAACATTTTACTAACTTTCACTGCCTTGTTCCTGATTTACCTGAGCAAGGGAAAAACAGAAATAAAGATCATTTCTCAATAAATTTTAGTGCTAAAAAAATCATTGAACTAATTGAAGAAAAAGGACAAGGAAAAACTGTTATAGTAATTGGATTTTCATTAGGTGCTCAAGTGTTGATTGCCATGCTTAGCATACAACCTGACTTAATCCAATATGCCATGATAAATAGTGCCTTAGTCCAACCAATTCCTTTTGCTAAAGCATTAATAAACTCCCTTGGCTTAACCTACTCCCTTATAAAGAGTAAGACGTTTTCCAAAATACAAGCAAAATCAATGTACATAGATGGAACAAACTTTGACAACTATTATCATGATAGTTGTCAAATAAGTAAAAATACATTTATGAGGATATTAGAAGAAAATATGTCGTTTACAATACCAAAAGGTTTTGAAAATGCTAGTAGCAACATATTAGTAACGGTTGGAGAAAAAGAAAAAAATATCATGAAAAAATCGGTGACTGAAATTATTAAAAGCAACCCTAATTGCACAGGTATTATTATTTCTAACATCGGTCATGGAATTCCTTTAGCAAACCCAAACCTATTTAATAGTTTAATCGAAAATTGGCTAGAACATGATTTCCTGCCGGAAGACAGAGTAACTGTCAATTGATTTCCGTGCATCAATAAATTTCATTATGTACTGACTGCGATAGTGCCAGTATCCTCATTCTTACTAATCCATAAATCTAATAAAAAGGTCTCATTACTCTTGATGAGACCTTTCAATGTTACTTATCGTTTACGACGGACTACAAAAATACACGTTCCCACCGACGATACAATCGCCAAAATAGATAAAACAATTGCTATTGTTTGCATATGACTAGTACCTTCATTCTTTTCTACATTAGACACTTCTCCATGTTCTCCTGTTAATGACGTACCTTTTGCAATTGTAGTAAGTGAATGAGGTTTTTCAGCTTTTTCATCGCCTGTCCATTCAACAATTTCTCCGTCTTTATATTGTTGATATGCATCCCAAACTATTTTTTGTTCTTTATTTGGGTTTTTAGCAACGAAAGTAAATCGTTGGAACTGACCAGATAAAATCCCTTCTCCTGTCGCTTCCCATACTACAGTTTTAACTTTTCCATCTGTATCTTTTTGTTCTTCCACTTTCCATCCTGGTACTGGTTCATACTGCTGAAACTCAACGCCAGACGGGATTTTCAGTGTAACTTTTGTCGTTGCCTCATTTTTTTCAACTGGTACCTTTATTGTGTAAGTCTCCCAAGAGCCAATGTCAGAAGTTGCTGGTTGCACAGTTACGTGAGCACTAACAGGTAACGAAAAAATTCCCATTGCAATTATTGTTGCGATCATTGTTGTTCCTAATTTTTTTATACGTTTCATTTTCTATTAGCTCCTTTTTATCTATACCTTCTCTTTATCTGCCACCTACTATAAATTTATAATCCGTATCAAAACTATCAAGAGATTTTGTTAATCCGTGCACTTGTATATTCCAGTTTCCTGTCATGTTAATATACATACCTTCCGCTTCATATTCTCCTGGTGAAACGGCCGAAACTTTAAATGAACCTTTTCCCATATTCATATCTAATGATTGAGTAGTTAAAATAATTTGCTCCATATCAGTAACGGGTTGTCCGTTTTCATCCTTTAAAGTAATATGAAATATATTCTGTCCTACTTTATTAGGACTTACATGTAAAGTAAGTTCATACCCATTATCTAATTGCTTACTCTCTGTAAACGGTCCAGTAGGAGGCATCGGCGGTGTTTGTACGTTTGTCATAAAAGCTACGATGACAAAGATGATAATTCCGATGATAAACTCTACTTTCATCGTAGTGCCTAATCCTTGCTCCGCTCTCATTTTCCCTTTCACATAGTGAACAATTCCCAATATTCCCATGAAAATGAATAAAAGTATCTTCGCTAATAAAGCTAATCCATACTTCGTATCAAATAACGAGTGGATTGTTGGAATAAAAAATGTACTGTTAAAAAGGCCTGTTATTAAAATCACAATGACAGCACCTGTCGCCCACGGTGAAAAACGCTTAATCATATCCCAATACATATTCCACTTATCACCTTCTTTACGTAAAAGAAGAATAATGGATGATAGACCGCCAATCCATAGTGAAGCTGCAAATAAATGTAGAAAATCCATAACGACTGCAATATCTTTAAACTTTAAACCATATGCGTGACTATTAAAGGCTTTCATAACAAGTATCCCAATAAACAATACTATTGGAATGCTCCATACTTTAAACGACGATAGCTTCTCACACTTCATCGCGAAATACGTAACGATTATAAGTAAACTAATAAGAGTCATTTGAGTGAACCATACGTAACTAAAAACGGAAAGCTGTAACGTTTCTTTTAATAGTAAAGGATCGAATGCTTCTAGCCATGAAACATCCGCATTTATTTTTGCTTGCAATGGTAGATTGAATAGTAAACTAATGAATATACCAATTAATGAGATCCATATTATTTTTTTACTCCTAGATCGAACCGAGCTTGCATTCCCTTTATACATAATAAGATTAAAGAATAGCACTCCTATAAATAGTGAGAAACTTGTATATAAAACGCCACGTTCCATAATCATATCTATTTGCGGGACATATCCCATCTCTTCTACCTGTACATCGTCTGCTCCCGCTTCCTCTGATCCAATTCGGAACGGAATAACTCCTTGAATAGGATGCCCGTCAGCAGAAATCACTTTCCACTGAATAGAGTAGAGTCCGTTTTTTAAGTTTTCTTTTAACCCTACTTCTAATATTTTTTTATTTTTCTTATCGATATGAGCATCTTTTGAATCTACTCTTGTACCTGATGTATCTCTTACAAACAATGTATTAAAATGCGAAACTTGTATATCCTCATCGAATTCAATTTTCACAACAGCTGGCGCTTTCTTTAACGTTTCATTTTCAGCAGGGTTTGATTTCACAATGTACGCATGAGCAGATGCACTTTTTGGTATCGATATAATAAGCACACATGCAATTAATAGCAATGCCCCTAACCTTTTCATTACTTTCACAATCATTTCACTTCTTTCTTCCTCATCGCTATACTTTCATTCCTTAAACTTCCCAAGTTCAATTCTCCGGCGAAATATTAACCTAATTAAATATAAATTTCTATACAGTGTAACTCTTTTATTTCTCTCTCACCTCTTAACTTCCAATACAATAGTAACTACCTTCATAGACACAACTTACATTTTTAAAGTCGATTGTTATTATATCATAAAATATATTTATGTAAGTTCCTGAAGAAGAAAAGTAATCGTGAATCATTTGTGAAGAAAGTGTGAAATACATAAATAAAAAAGGCATTACGTTATTACGTAATGCCTTTCTTCCATCATAAAATTTCTCTACTTCTCTTCCGGATAATCACAATACTCAATGATTGTTCCCTCTGTATCCGCTGGGTTAAGGTAAATTAACCTTCTACCGTGCTTATTAATCCGAAGTGTATGCTCTAACGTTCGAATACCTTGTTCTTTTAATTCTTCTAAAGCTACATCTAAATCATCGACACGATATGCAACGTGATGAACACCTTTACCTTTTTGTTTTATAAATCTGGCAATTGGTGAAGTCGTATTATTCGTTGGTGCGAGTAATTCAATTCTATCTCCATCCACTTCAAGAATGGCTACTTCACTTTCAACACCAGGAGCTTCACTTACGTAACGATCTATTAAAGTTCCTAACAACACCTTTTCATAAAAACGTATCGTACTATCTATATCTCGAACTGCGATGCCGATATGATCAATTGTTTTTTTCATTTTATTTCCCCTACTACTTTATTTTTTCTATCCCTATCAATAGTAACAAAAAAAGTTATAGAAACAAGTTCTATAACTTTTTTATTTAACTTATTTTCTTATTTGTGTTTGCTGCTGGTTGAACTTGATTTTTTTCTTTTAAAACGCTAATGCCATATCCGATAAATCCACCGATAATCGCTGGGAAGATCCAGCCTAATCCTACTTCCTGCATCGGAAGGAATTTAGTAAATACTTGACTTACTACTTCAATGTTAACTCCAGCTGCACTTAATCCATCGAATAAACTGATAATAAATGTTATAGTTAAGCTCACTTGATAAACTTCAGCTCTTCCCTTGAATAATGAATGGAAGAATGTTAGGAAAATCAATACGATTGCTAGTGGATAAATTGCTGTTAATACTGGAACAGAAACTGCAATTAATTGTGTTAATCCTACGTTTGCAACAATTGCACTAAATACACATAGCATGATTGCAATTGCTTTGTAAGGAACACTTGGGAATAACTTATGGAAGAATGAAGAACATGCTGATACAAGTCCCACACTAGTTGTTAAACACGCTACTGTAATCATTAATCCTAATAATACTCCGCCATATGATCCAAAATAGTAGTTAGAAACTTTCGCTAATACTTCTCCACCGTTCTCTAAATGTCCAAGCTTTGCAACACTTGAAGCACCCATATAAGAAAGAGCTGTATAGATAATTGCTAAAATTGATGCTGCAATGATTGTCGCTTTTGCACAAACAACCATAATTTGTGTTTTCGTTTTTGCACCTTTTTCTTTAATTGCATTAATGATGATGATTCCGAATACGAATGATGCAAGCGTGTCCATCGTTAAGTATCCTTCTTGGAATCCTTTAAAGAATGCGTGTGATGTATAAGCTTCAACTGGTGCTTGCATTTCTCCAATCGGGTGAATAAAAGCAACGATTACTAAAATACCGATGAATGTTAATTTAATTGGCGTTAAGATTTTTCCAACAATATCGACAATTTTCGCAGGATTTAGCGAAAAAAAACAAGTGATGCTAAAGAATACAATTGTGAAAAGAATTAAAGGTGTAGAACCAAATCCCTCTGGCATAAACGGTTTAAGACCAATTTCATAAGAAACATTTCCTGTTCTTGGTATTGCAAATAACGGGCCAATCGCTAAGTATAAAACTGTTGTAAACACAATCCCGAACACTGGGTGAGCACGACTTGCTAATGACTGTAAATCATCTTTACCCGAAAAACCAAATGCTAATACTCCTAGTAATGGTAATCCGACACCCGTTACTAAAAATCCAGCATTAGCAATCCATACATTCTCTCCTGCCGATTGACCAAGCATTGCCGGGAATATTAAATTTCCTGCTCCAAAAAATAGTGCAAATAACATTAATCCAATAACTACTATGAACGAAAACGGTACTTTATTCGCCATAATATAACCCCCATTCAAATTTCCTTATCTTATTTTCCAATTTTAACTAATTGAATTTTCTGAATATTTAATTTAAGTATCAACTATTCTTGAACTCATTATAGTTTGCTATATAATATTTTGCAATACTATTTTCAAACTTTTCTTTTATTTTATAAATATACATTTTTTAACATAAAAAATAGACTAAAAAACCAACATGGTCATCCATGTTGGTTTTTCCATTTTACTATCAATTAATTAAAATTTCGCCGCTACTTTCTTAACGTTCTCTAAACCTTCTTCAACAATTTGTTGTGAGCGATCTGGATATTGGTTGTGCCCTTCAATTACAACAGTCTCTGGATTTGTAATTCCCCAGAACCCAAGCACATTCGTTACATAATTAACGGCCATTTCCATAGGAGCCATTTGTTCTGAAGAGTAATCTGAACCACGTGCACCTAATACAACGACTTTCTTATCACCAGCTAAACCTTCTGGGCCATTTGCTGTATATTTAAACGTTTTTCCAGCTTGAGATAAATATGAAATATACGTAATTAACGGCGCTGGCACTGTGAAGTTCCATAGTGGAAAGGCAAATACAACTTTATCAGCTTCTAAAAACTGATTTAAATATTGATCTACCGTAGCTACAGCCTTCTCTTCTTCTGCTGTTAACTCCATTCCTTGACTACGTTTGTATCCACCTGAAATAGCGATATTTCCGTAATATGGAAGATCTAATGCGAATAAATCTAATTCCGTAATTTCTGTATTTGGATTCGCTTCTCTATAAGCACTTACAAATGTTTCATACATTCTTGAACTAACTGCTTGCTCCGCTGGACGATCGTTTGCTTTTACAAATAATACTTTTGACATTGTTTTATTCCCCTCTACTTTTGTATTTTCTTCTTTTTTACCAAATAACGAGCTAAATAATCCCATTTTATTCACCTAAACTTTCTTATCATATTCATTATTCATCATCAGAAAAATTCTTATTCTAATAAAAAGTTCCAATAGATACCTTAAGTACAAACACAAAAAACTTTTTGTTATTTAATTACCTTATGTAAGTGATTGTAATACAGTTACTTACTTTAGTCAAGTAACTCTAAATAAAAAATAATATCTCGAATTAAAAACAAAAACTGCAATACAATTAAAAGACCCATTGTAACTTTATTGTTTGTATAATGGATGTAGAGAGGGCAATACATATTTAGAAAGGATTTACTCATGAGCACTATAGAAAAAATTCAAACTTTTATTATTCTTTTTGCTGTTACATGCGGCATCGTACTCGGACAATTTAATTTGATACATATGTATTCAGAGCACTTTATTGTCCCATTCTTATTTTTCATGCTGTATGGATTATTCCTCAGCATTCCATTGAAAGAAATAAAAAATGGATTCCGTAATTTAAAATTCGCTGGGACGAGCCTTACTATTAATTTTGTATGGACACCTTTACTCGCTTGGGGGTTAGGAGCACTATTTCTTTCAGATCACCCAGCACTTTGGGTTGGATTTATTATGTTAATGGTTACTCCATGTACAGATTGGTACTTAATCTTTACTGAAATAGCGAAAGGAAATGTAGCACTTTCTACTGCTATTTTGCCTGTAAATTTAATATTGCAAGTACTACTCCTTCCCATTTATTTATTTTTATTTGCTGGTGTCATGAAGACTGTAGCGGTTTCTGTTTTAGTAGAAAGCATTGTTATCGTAATCGTCTTACCATTTTTACTTGCACACGCTACAAAGTTCATTATGAATAAACTGAAAAAAACTGAAACACTCGAGAATAAACTCATTCCATTTTTCAGCTCTGCTCAAATTGTATTTTTAAGTTTAGCAATCGTAGCGATGTTTGCATCACAAGGTAAATATTTACTACAAAATATGAATGTCGTTTTACTATTACTCATTCCTGTTCTATTGTTTTTCATCATTAATTTTGTACTAGGACAATTTATCGGACGCATGATGCGTTTATCTTATAAAGATACAGTAAGTCTAAACTTAACAACATTAGCCAGAAACTCACCTGTTGCACTTGCTATTGCTGTAACTGCTTTTCCAGATGAGCCTCTTATCGCTCTTGCTCTCGTTATTGGACCGTTAATTGAGTTGCCAGTACTAGCTTGTGTTTCACAAGTATTGTTACTTATTAAGAAAAAACAACAATATACATAATAAAAAACGTCCTGCTTTAGGACGTTTTTTATTTTTGAAAAATCTCATACAACACTTATTTCTTATTTATCATTACAAATGAAATAACCGAAACTAAAAACGTAATAATACCAATTATAATAAATAGAATAGAAGCTGAAATTGACTCTAATGAATACCCTGTTATTGCAATTCCAACTGGAGTTGATACTAATAATAACGAACTTAAAAAACCGAAAAATCTTCCTTGCACTTCATTTGGAATTAATTTTCTATACAGTACTCCAAAATATACATTACTCACTCCAAATGCAATTCCTGATAAAAAATAATAAACTGAAAATAATACCGGATTTAACGTCGTACCCATTGCAGCATTAAAAATCCCCATGATAGCAGTACATATAAAAGCAGTCGTAATCGTTTTATATGTACGAATCTTTTTAGTAATAAATGCTCCTATTAAAATCCCTATCGGTGATGCCGCAAAAACTATACTATACCATCCCGTAGAAAGGTCCATTTCTCTAACAACTATTACTTGTAGTGAAAGCATACACGCCGCTCCAAGTAAATTAATAACCGCAGCGCTCATAAGCAATGTTTTCAATGATTGATTACTATTAAATATGGAGAAACCCTCTTTAAAGTCTTCGTAAAAAGGCTTTTTCTTTTCTACTTTCAATTCACGTGGAAATTTGATGTTCATTAAAATTAAAAAAGATATAAAGAATGTGAGTGAATCTAATACAAATACTCCATGAAAACTAAAAATACTAATTAAAAAACTCGCTATTAAAGGAATGGTAACCGATATGATTTGTATTGATATTTGCCTCAGCGTAATCGCCTGTTGAACATGCTTTTCTTCCACATATGTTACTAATGCTGCATTTGAAGCTGGTGTAAATAAGGAACTCCCAATTGAACGTATTATCAGTAAAATTAGTAATGGAATGTACAACATATTATTATAAAATGCTATTGCCGCGATGAGAATCATAACAATACATCTCATAACATCCGCAATTATCATAAGCTTTCTTCTCGACATTCGATCTGCTAACGTTCCTGTTACAGGTGCAAACAAAATCGCCGCCGTTGCAATTGCAATGTTTACCCCAGAAACAAGTAATGGAGAGTTCGTTAATTTCATTACCCATAACGGTAAAACGAGCGTAACCATAGAATTACCTACTAAAGAAATGCAACTTGCTAAGAAAAAATAAGAAAAAACTTTATTGCTCCAAATGCTTGTGCTATTCTCTTTTAAATTCTCAACTTCATTATTCACTGCGCCCTCCATTCTCCCCTTGTATATTTTCTTTAATTCTTCCTCACCACCTTTCAAAACCTCTATTTAAATGAGAAAAAACCTTCTTCAAAATAAGAAGAAGGTTTACTTATACCCATTTTCTTATCTATTAGGACTTTTAGATCCTACAGGATTTAGCACCTTTATATAACATTAGGTTGCTGAGGTTTCAAAGGGCCAGTCCCTCCACCTCTCTTAATAAGAAGTTTTTATTTGATTATCTAAATTTATTATATTTTACATCAAAATAATTTCAATATGTTTTTCTATACAGTTAAAAGAAGATGATATCTATCATCCTCTTTTAACAATTTTGTCGTTAGGTTAACAAAGCCTTTCTAATTAAAAATTATAGGAAAAGTAAATATAACGAAAGCCGCCCAAACTCCGTAGATTGGCAAATACTTCGTAACGGCATCTTGGATAGCTGTCGGTCCTGATTTGTTTTGTAAAAAACGCATATAGGAAAACATTATCCAAATGAGATTTGCCCAAACCAGTATGTTTACGCCTAAAACAGCAAGTCTATTAGGTGTAACCCCGTAAGAAGACAGTCTAAATACGATAGCTGACAAAGCTACAGTATCAATAATAAGTGCAAGAACAATTAAGGCAAAATTTATATAATCTGAAATGCTCTTTTTCTCTTCTGAGTCACTCTCAACGATAGAAAATATAGTAACAGCTAATACACCAAGGAGTATTCCATTAAAGGCCATTAGGAAATTGCGGTCCAAGAACGGATTTTTCCCGACCCATATAACCGTTATAAGATAGATCAACAATGTGATTAGGACGAGAGGACTAAAAATTTTAGATATGTATGGTGTAATATTTTTAGCAAGTTTTAGATTCATTGATACCAAATATGCAGCCACTATAGCGAGAGCAGCAGCACCAAATAAAACAACATTACTAAAATAGAATTCTCCTATATCCAAGTCAACAAAGCTAAATAAACGCATGGTTAATACTGCTAGTATCATTCCGCTCACTGCCATGCTTGCGTAGAGAAGACAATATTCTAAATTAAATTTTATATATGCTAACCTTGTACTGCCTTTTGAATATTCATTTCCTGTAAACGCAAGTCCCAATAAGACCCATAACAATATAGGAAGATGTAAATACACAAGGATACTGCTGTCTTTATAATTTAATGGCAACATATTAAGGTACAACCCAACAATTAGAAACAGCGCCGCAAGGAAATAAATAATACTTTTTTTCGGAGTATTATTGTAAATAAAATAAGCAGCAATAAAAGGAATTACACCAAAAGCTAGGTTAATTGGAGCAATTGCTTCCTGCTCTACAAAGTGGAAAATGATTCTTGTGCTTAACCCAGCTAAAATAGCTAACATGCCCATGAATAAGAAGCCTTTTTGAAACAGTGATATTTTTACTGCATTTGTCTTTCCCTTGAAATGCAACCTTTCATACCAAGCAGCTAGCACCTGAGAATCAGGGTTTTCATCCCATGCTTGTGAGAATGACTTTTTAAAAGCTTTCGGGTCTTTTCTATACATTCTCTCCAACTCATGAGGGTTATCCATATTTTCAATAATCAAGTTGTGATTGTTCATAGTTTTACCTCCTCTAATAAAAAACAGCGTTGTTACCTTTCTATAAAAAGCATCTCACTGATTTATTATGATATTGATTTTAATACATAATTTATTGTTTTACAATAAAAAATTATCAATTATAAAGATTTTTTTATTGTATATTTCATTTCAAATAAAAATATATAGTACTACTTATTCAAAAAAAATATCCTATAGTATAGACTTTTTTAAGTGTCTATTCTATAGGATACAGTTTAATTATCATATTTTTTTTATTTGTTGAAACAACTTAATTCTCAAACACAAAATTCATCTTATTATCTTTCCACTCTAACTTCGCATCAAACGTTTTCTCGCCCTTTTTAAACCCTTTAATTAAATCGGTCTTTTCACCTTTTAAGAGCTTTGTCATATTCTTTTGCGAAATTGTTTTGCTTAATATCTTCTTTGAGATGGTAAAATCACATTGTGTCGTGTTGTAGTTAGAACAACCGTAAAACGTTGACTTATCAATCACATCTCCATCACATTTTTTACAACTACCAACCTTTTTACCTGTTGTAAATTTCGATCCTTTTCGCTCAATCGATTCAACATGTAATCCAGTGAAATTCCATTTCTCCGACATTTCCACTGCATCTTCAATAATTTTAGCTGATAGCTTTTTCGTTTGTTCCATAAATGTAGCTGGGGATGCTGTGCCTTCCCCGATTTCTGCCAGGCGCTGCTCCCATTTCGCTGTCATTTCTGGTGAAGCTAGTATTTTGTCTCCGATTGCGGTAATTAATACTTTTCCTTTATCGGTTGCGTACACTTGGTTCTTCTGCACATCTATATATTTACGGTCTTTCAGCATCGTAATAATACCTGCACGCGTTGCCTCAGTACCTAAACCTTCTGTTTTCTTTAATACTTTCTCCAGCTCTTCATTCTCTAAATACTTACCGGCCGTTTTCATTAACGTAATAAGTTGTCCTTCTGTATAACGCTTCGGCGGCTGTGTTTTCCCCTCTTTCACTTTCACCTTTACAACTTTTCCTTGTTCACCTTCAGCTACAATTGGAAGAATTGTTTCGTCATCTTTATCGTCTTGGAAAATAACTTTACGCCAACCTTCTTGAATTTGCTGTTTTCCTTTTGAAATGAATTCAGCACGTTCGTCTACAAGAGTTGTAATCGTTGTGTAGTCAAAGATTGCTACTTCATAATGCGCCGCAATCAGTCTTCTTACGATCATGTCGTAAATTTTCTTTTCATCACCTGATAGTTTGCTTGGATTTGTAACTTGCTCTGTCGGAATAATAGCGTAGTGATCTGTAACTTTTTTTTCATTCACATAACGCTTATTATTCATAATCGATTCAATTGGTGCTGGTAATAACCCTTTATATTCATCAAACTGACTTAACTTCTGTAAAATATCAGGGAACGTCGCTGCTTCTCCTTGTGTAACATAGTTAGAATCCGAACGCGGATAAGAAACTATCCCTTTTTGATATAGTGCTTGTGTTATATCAAGCGTCTTTTTCGGTGAAAATTTAAAAGCTTTATTAGCAGTCGCTTGCAGTGCTGATAAATTAAATAAAAACGGTGGCTGAAACTCTTTACGCTCCGTTTTCATTTCTTTTACTACAGCCGGTTTCCCTTGGCAAAATGCTGCAATTTTATTTGCCATATCAGGGTCTTTTAAGCGGGATTCACTATCCTTCTCCCATTTCCCCTCATACTTCTTTCCTTCTATATTAAAGGTTGCGAACACTTCCCAAAATGGCTCAGACTTAAAGTTTTCTATTTCTTTTTCACGCTTTACGATTAATGCAAGTGTCGGTGTTTGTACACGACCAGCTGAAAATACATCATTCATTCCTTTTTTCTTTAGCAAAATACTAAAGACACGCGATGCATTCATACCAACGACCCAGTCCGCACATGACCTTGTATATGCCTCATAGTACGTATTGATTGTATCTGCTTCATCTAGTAAATTTTTAAACCCTTGGTATATAGCTTGTTTCGTTAAAGATGAAATCCAAAGACGCTTCATCGGCTTTTGCACGTTACAAAGATTAATAATGTTTCGTACGATTAATTCCCCTTCACGTCCAGCATCGCCCGCGTGAATAATTTCTGTTACCCCCGGATTATGTAACAGCTGTTTCACAATGTTAAACTGTTTATACTTCGACTTTGTTACTTCAAATTGAAAACGCTCTGGAATCATCGGTAACGTATTAAGTGACCACTTTTTCCACTCTTCGTGATAATGCTCTGGATTACATAACTGCGTCAAATGACCAATTGCCCATGTACAGTACGCTCCATTTGGAAATAACTCATTCGCTTCTACTTCTAAATATCCATCTTTCCGGCGATATTTAAACTGTGAAACTAGAGCCAAACCTTGATCTGGTTTCTCGGCAATAATTAATTTCATTTTATAACTCCCTATCTGTATTCCAGTGGTACTTTCATTGTATATATGTTTAGAAGCGATGATAAAACAACAATCTTATCTATCATTCGCGGTTTGTCTCGCAAATGGGAGACCTATAATATTATACGCTTATTCTTTATGGCTTCACAATAGAAACTCATTATATAACAATTTCTTTCTCATGCTTACAATCAAAAAAGACGCCCTGAAAAATCAAGCGTCCACTTGCTTACATTCATGAAATTGTGCAGATAATATGCAGATATAAATTAACATAAATACACATATGATGAAGTGAACGATAGGACAGGGAGGTATCATGATGTTTGCTTACACATTAACTGCCTTAACACTTTGTTGTGTCTCGATTTTTATTACATCATATATTACTAAACGTAGTGGTACCCTAATGGAGTATATGGTATTTATTATGGCTTTTAGTATGTGTATCGGATTAAGTATAGGTTTTTATTTAGGTATTCTATTTAAAGGAGAATTACTCTATTCTACTTTGCTTGCTATTTTAATTAGTGGATTTATCGGCTTTTTTATCGGTCTACGTTTTCACCTGTACACTGCTTTAGAAGGAATGTTCTCTGGATTAATGGCAAGTATGATGGGAGCAATGATTACCGAAATGCTAAACGCTCAACAAGCTCATAGTATACTGTTCATTAGTATTTTACTTACTATTACAATAACTATGTCATGTATAATGCAGTTTTTATTAGAAAGTTTTTCTGCTTTTATTCAGCGACATTTTCCATTATTACTCTCAATTGGTATAGTAATTATCCTGACTATATTTGTAACGTTCCCAGAGCATATCCCGCCCACCTCTTCCACAGAAGAACAGCATAAACATTAGCAGCTATAATCGATCCCCTCTACTATTTCATCACATTAGAGGGAATCGATTTCATTATTTTTATTTCTTAACAGATGCAGATAAAAAACACTTTGAATCGTTAGTCCAAAACTTCTAAATCTACATAATTGATAACTTATTAATTTCATAGATATTCAATTCTCTTTGCTTGAGAAAGTCTACAATTCAATCTTGAGATAATACATCTTCCCTTAACTAATATATGTATTTGGATCTATTGCATTGCTCTTTTGTGCATTCCATTCACCTTTATGGATTTCAAAATGTAAGTGCTGTCCTTCAGATTGTCCTGTATTCCCCATTATGCCAAGTTGTTGTCCTTGCTTCACTTTTTGACCAGGAGAAACAGAACGGCTCTTTAAATGAGCATATACAGTCGTATATGTTTGTTCGTTAATATTGTGAGAAATAAACACAACATTACCATAGCTTGTAGAATAATAAGAGCGAGTGATTACACCCTCTGCGGCAGCAACAACCGGCACTGTTCCTGAAGCAGCAATATCTAATCCGTGATGCATTTGCCCACCACGTTTCTCAAATCTAGAGGTATATCTTCCTGGAGCTGGTTGAATAAAGTCATTTGTTTTATTTACCTCTTGGGATTGCCGCTGCTTCTCTGCATCAGTCTCACTTGTTTTTGATAGAAATTTACTTGATACATAACCATTTTTACCGTTGTAATTAATTTTCAACCAGCCATTTTGTTCAAATAGAACCTGTACTTTTATTCCTTTTGATAATGCACCGATTACACCATGATTTGCACCAGCGCCACTTCTTACATTTAACATGTTTACGTTAACATAGTAGTCACCAACTGTTGCTCCAGTAGATGGATTACTGGTTTCAGGTATTGATGGTGTACCGCCTTTAATGAAATTTACATATTCACTACTTACATAACCAGTTCTTCCATTATGCTTAATTTTCAACCAGCCATTTTCAACGCCAGTTACTTGCAATGTTTGTCCGTTTAATACACCACCAATTACACTATGGTTAATAGCAGGACCTGTACGCACACGTAAAGAAGTAGCGTCTACAATGTATGTACCGTCAGATTGAACCGTAACATTATTTTGTTGTTCATTTGTTTTGTCTGCATCTACATTAGAGCCACTCTTTGAAATGTAATCTTTACTAATATAAGCGTCTTGTCCTTTATAGTTAATTTTGAACCAATCTTGCACTTCACCAGTCACTGGAACAACTTGTCCTTTATACATAGAGCCTAAAATCGTATGGGAAGTACTTGGACCTGTACGAACGCGGAGGGAGGATACGTTAACTTTGTAATCCCCACTCGCTACTTGAAATTTTCCATTGTTATTGTCACTTCCATTTGAGCCACTGTCTATCACAAATTGACTGCTTACATAACCTAATTTTCCATTATGGTTAATTTTCAACCAACCGTTTTCTTCTCCAATAACCTGTAAAACTTTCCCTTCATACACGCGCCCCATTATTGCACTAGATGTATTCGGTTGTGTGCGAACACGTAATACATTAGCAGTTACAGTTTTACTAAGACTCATGCTTACATTCGTCTTCGCTGATACACCATTTCCCGAAACAAATTCACCACTTACATAGCCAATTTCTCCTATATGATTAATTTTCAACCAACCGTTTTCTTCTCCAATAACTTGTAAAACTTCTCCTTCATACACGCGTCCCATTATTGCACTAGACATATTTGGCTGTATGCGGACGCGTAGAACATTCGTATTTACTGCTACTTGATTTTCATATCTTACTACAGCAGTAGATTGCTCATGCCTCATGTCTTTTTGTATAACAACATTTTCTGCTTGAGCAGTATTAATAAATGTACTTCCTGTAACAGAAGCTACTGCTACACTAGCTAAAAATTTTTTCATAAGTATATAACACCTTCCTATAATCACATTCAAATAGCATTATGTTTTTATATTAATTTTTCATTCTAACTATTCAGCAAAAATATCTTTTCTTTTATTATTCATATTGAATTCCTATTTATTTTCCACCATCTATATCTAGTAATAAAGGAAACTTACATCCATCACACTCTGAAAATCTTCTCATTCCTTCAATTTAACACTACATAATGTAGTTTTATTTTTCAAAAAAAATACCTATAATCAATAGTACAAAAATAAAAAAATCATAATTTAGACCTTCTTCACTTATACTTTTGATTAAATATACCAGTTCTCCTTTCACACTACGAATTGTAGTACAAAATAATAGAATGGTCAAATATAAATATTTAACCTCTTAAAACTACAATATAATACATTAAATCTACCCACTTCTAATCAAAAATATTTTCATCTGGTAAACTCTTTCTACAGGATAGCTCCCTCTTATTGTCTAAACTTTTATAAAAATAATATTCCCCATTCACAACATTATATATAAAAGCAGCCATCTATTAAGATAACTGCTTTACATCATTATAAACTGCGTATTTTCGCATCATTCAGATTAATCAGGAATGTTAGAGTCCGGAACATAATCAGATTTATAATCTGTATATTTCACTTCCGTTACCATCCCTGCTGAAACATGGTGTAAATCATGACAGTGGAACATCCAATCACCCGGATTGTCTGCTACAAAGGCTGTTTCATATTCTTCACCTGGTTTTAAGCTCAAAGTATCTCATTCATATTTTTATGATCACCTGCTGTATTTGTCGTCAAAGAACATGTAGCAATTAAAGATATTACAGAGACTGTAACTGTTGTTAATACAAATCGCTTCATGGAAAACCCCTCCTTTTTCTTTTTCAAAATCATTATAAAAAATGATTTTCAAGAAAATATGGAGATGTGCAATGGATCAAATAAAAAGACGCCCAAAATTGAGCGCCTCTACTAATGATTATTTTGTAACAACTTCATCTTCTTTTACATTCACATTATTTTCTCTCATAAACGTTTCAATCTCTTCAACTTCTCTAATGATATCTTTTGACAAGTTTTCATGTCCGTCTTTCGTTACAAGAATGTCATCTTCAATACGAATTCCAATTGATTCTTCTTCAATATAAAGACCAGGTTCAATTGTTATAACCATACCTTCTTCTAACACTCTCTCTTTATATGTTCCTACATCATGCGTATCTAAACCAAGGAAATGGCTGACACCGTGATAATAGTATTTCGATAACTCTTCGTCTTCTTGAATTAAACCAATTGCTTTACACTCTTCTGCCAGTACCTTTTTTGTATGCTCATTTAATGCAGCAAACTTTACTCCTGGCTTAATGAGTTTCGTTGTTTCTTTCAATGCTTTTAATACAATATTATACATTTGTTTTTGGCGACTAGAGAATGTTCCATTTGCCGGGAATGTATAACTAATATCAGCATTATAGTAGTCTTTTTGAGCGCCTAAATCTAGCAGTACTAAATCACCATTTTGAATTTGTGCATCATTATCTTCATAATGAAGAACTGTAGCATTTTTTCCACTTGCCAAAATTGTATTGAACGCATGATGCTTAATGCCGGATGATTTCAGAGTGAAATCAAACTGAGCTTCTAATTCATACTCCATCATGTCAGCTTTTGCATGCTTAAGTACGTTGTAAATGCCCTCTTTCGTTACAGCAATCGCTTCTTTAATAATTTCAATTTCTTCTTCTGTTTTAAACACTCGTAATTCACAAATATGCGGATATACATTACCAATTAAAACGTGTGGATACTGTTCTCTTACATGTTTAGCAAACGCAAGCGTTTTTGTCTCCGCTCCATTCCACTCACGACGCTCTAAATCTAAATACAGATGCTTCACATTCTCTGTAAAAAGTATATTTGACATTGTCTTTTCAAAGCTATCTAAATATACAACTTTCTTTATACCTGAAATTTTCTCTGCTTCCTCGTTAGAAACTGTTTTACCAACCCATTTTTCCATTACTGGATCTGACTTTTCAATGAAAAGTGTTTCTTCCACACTATTTCCAAACTTCTTCAACATGAAAATAACATTTGGTTCATCGATTCCTGTTACATAGTAAAAATTTCGATTCGGCACAAATTTATAATGTGCATCCGCTGACATGTGAGGTGCTTGTCCAGCAAATAAAATAGTAATAGATTCATCTGGTAATATGTTTACTAATCGTTCTCTATTTTGAGCAAAAAATGTTGATTTCATAATAATCCCCCTAGCGTTCTATGTATGCTTGTAAATCTAATTATCCAATACAATTATTCTATTATTGTTATAATTTTTCGTCAATTAATAGTACTCATAGAGAAAGGAAAATTTTCATTATTAGGGCCCCTTTCAAGCTTAATTATGCATACCACTCCACAATTTCTTGACATTTATTCCATATACTTAAAATCTCATATATAGGAAAGGAGCCTACAAATTTGAAGCATTATGTGGCAAAAGGATTAGCAATTACTTCTTTATTCATAATTTCAGGATGTTCTAGCAACGCCGAAACAGCACCAGTGAAGAAAGACACGGTGCAATCTCAGCCAAAACATACAGAAACAGTAAATACGAGTCCGCAAAACTTCTATAAGGAAACTACATCTGGAAAAATCGAGCACATTCATGGAATTGGCTATGCAGGAAATATGCCTGGGATTTCTATCGCCACTCATAGCGGGATAAAAGTTTATCAAAATGGAAAATGGTTTGAGACTACTACACAGTTACACGATTATATGGGCTTTCAGGCAACGAAAAATGGATTTTTTGCCAGCGGACATCCTGAACCAGGTGCAAATTTAAAAAATCCTTTAGGGTTAATGAAAAGCTCTGATGGCGGTAATACCCTTGAAAAGCTAGCGTTCTATGGAGAATCTGATTTTCATAACCTTGCTGTCGGATACAATACGGAAGCAATTTATTTATACAACGAACGTCCTAATTCTAAATTACAACAAGGTTTTTATTTCAGTACAAACAACGGACAAGATTGGAAAAATAGTAAGTTAAAAGGTCTTTCAAGTACGATTCATTCCTTTTCCGTACATCCGGATCAAGTTAGTGTAGTCGCGGTAAGTGCTAAAGACGGTGTTTACTTATCTACAGATTACGGAAATACATTTGAACTATTCTCTACATCACTTGAATCGACAGCAGTTACATTAAGTAATGAAGATGTTATTTACGCCCCTATCAATAAACAAATCATAACGAAGAAATCAATTGCTACAAATGAAGAGACAAACATACAAACTCCATCTTTAGATGCTAAAGATGCAATTATGTACATATCACAAAACCCTCAAAATTCAGCTGAAATAGTATTTGCTACACTGAAAGCAAATGTGTTCCTTTCTACAGATGAGGGTAAAACGTGGAAGCAGATTACGAAAGAGGGAGCATTCCAATTTAATTAGAAGGGTGAATATAACTTGTTTTCAACAATTAGTGAATGGAGATATCAACTCATGTCTTCTTTAATGGATGTCGCGAATGCTACGAAATCAGTACCTCTTTTATTTGCGTTTTTATTAGGCGTAGTAGGTACCCTTGCTCCTTGCCAATTAACAGGAAATATTAGTGCTATTACACTTTATGGCAATCAATCTTTACAAAAAGGACATGCATGGAAACATATATTGTTATTCATTTTAGGAAAAATAATAGCTTTTACAACACTTGGACTATTCGTGTGGTTTTTAGGAAAAGAGATTCAGCAAATATTAACTTTGTACTTCCCGTCGTTACGAAAAATAATTGGACCTTTATTAATTTTAATGGGGCTAATGTTGGCAGGTATTATAAAGAGCAGAAATTTCTTCTCGATCAAATTTATACGAAAACAAAATGAAGTTGGCTCATTTTCACTTGGATTCTTCTTTTCCTTAGCTTTCTGTCCGACTATGTTCGTTCTATTTTTCGGAACGCTAATTCCTTTATCTTTCTCATATAATTATGGATACTTATTTCCAACATTCTTTTCGATAGGAACTGCTCTCCCTATCGTTATATTAATGTTTATCATCTCCTACCTTGGATTAAATGGGGCACTACTTAAAAAGAGCCGGAAAGTAGGAAAAAACATTCAGCTTATAGCAGGGATATTACTCATTTTAATTGGCCTATATGATACTACTCTATATTGGTAATACATACAAAAAGTAAGCTACAGTGAAATGAGCTTACCTTTTGTATCATTTTATTTATTCATTTTTTCTTTTGTTGTAGTTGGCTTAGTAAATTCATAACAAACGCCAGAAACAGTGGATCATTCTCTTTTTTAGGTGACCACTGCATAATAAGTTGTCGTGGAATTCTAATTTCTATCGGTTGCACAATGAAATCATTAATAATTTGCTTATGTAGTCCTGATACTGGAACAATTGTTATACCGTTAACCTGTAAAGCAAGTGCTAATGCTGAACTAATAGTCTCTGATTCCATTACTTTATTAACTACTATTTCATTTTTCATCAAATATGGTTCAAGTACTTCTTTACAACCAGAAAGCGGCATAATGAAAGGATAATTTTTCAACTCTTTAATAGTAAGATTAGATGGAACAAACTTTGAAGAAACCATAACATACGGATCTTCACCAATGACATCATAATGAAATCCTTGTATCAAATTTTCTTTTATAGAAATAGAAAAATCTGCACTTCCAGAAGACAACCAATCTAAAACTTCTTGATAGCTTCCCTCTCGAACTGCAAGCACATACTGACTGTGATCAAAATTACCTAATTCGATACACTCAGCCAAACAATATACAGTAACTGATGGATAAGTAGCTAATACAATCTTATACAGGCTTTTATTTTTCAATTTTAAAGCTGTTTCTTCAAGATTTTCATACTCGATTAGAAGTCGATCTACACAAACTAAAAATTCTTTTCCATTTTCAGTTAAAACAGTTCCTTGTCTAGAGCGATCAAATAAAGTTAAAGCATATCGTTTCTCCAATTTATTTATGATATGAGTTATAGCCGGCTGTGTCATATGTAATTCCTTAGCAGCTAAACTAATGCTTTTCAAACGAGCCACGTATTTAAAAACTTTAAAATCAAAAACGTTCATTCTGTTCTCCTTATATAAAAAATATTTATATCATCTATAAATAAGCTTCATTATATTTATCAACTCACTTCATATAAACTAATTATACATCATCAATATTACGAAAAAATAACCATATAAACATTAGAGGAGTGTTGATTAAATGAGTACTTACGTTTTAGTACATGGAGCATGGCAAGGTGAATGGGCATGGGAATTAGTAAAACCTCAGCTTGAGGCTTTAGGTCACACTGTTATTACACTAGACTTACCTGGAAGCGGGAAAGATATGACTCCATCCCAAAATATATCGTTAGATTCCTATGTTAATGCAGTAACAACTACTATCAATCAACAAAACGAAAAAGTTATTCTTGTTGGACATAGTATGGGTGGAATTGTGATCACGCAAACCGCTGAACTTATACCAAATAAAATCGATAAATTAGTATATCTTTGTGCATTCTTACCACAAAACGGAGAAAGTCTTGGTAGTAAATTAAATGGAGAAAACGGACCACAATTCTCTATAAATGAGAATGACTTGACTGCAGAACTTATACCAGAGTTGATTGAACAAACATTTTTAAATGCTACAGAAGACGGTTCTATTAAAGAATCATCTTTTAATCAAATGCGTCCTCAACCACTAGGACCGTTCCAACAAGAGCTAAAAATATCAGAAGAGAATTTTGGAACTATAAATCGGATTTATATCGAAACAACTCTAGATAGAGCGATTTCGATTGATTTTCAGCGCCGAATGAATACAGAGACCCCTTGCACGAAAATAATTACTTTGGAAGCTGATCATTCACCATTCTTTTCTAAAGCTACAGAACTTGTTAATTACTTAAATGAGTTAAGCTAAATTTCATTTAATGAAAATAGACACCCGCGGGTGTCTATTTATTATGCTAACTAGAAATTGTATTTTCTTCTCTACATTTGCATGCCCTTTTGCTTCATCTCCCACTTTTTATACAGTAGTACTGCACCAAATAAAAATACCCCTGCAACAAATGAAGCTACTGGTAACATTTTTATCATTTCATCTGGAAATACGAGCGGCAATAATGGAAATGCATACGCTACCGGAATACGTTCACCGACGATTTTCAATAAAATTAGCATCAATATCATATTTAATAATGTAACTATAATCCATGAATCAATTGCAAAATACAATACCGTTCCAACAGTTGCCGATATAGTTAGTACTACTATTTGTTTAAAAGCCATTCTTTCATTGTACATCGGCTTTTGAAGTGATTCATACACGACAACTAATATTGGTGGAATAACTGCTAATTGTTCATAACCAGTTATCCAACATAAACTGATCCACACGAAATTTAGTATTAGAAATACAATCATATATTTATACTGTATATGCACTTTTCGCTCAATACCGTTGTTTAATTTAAATATAAGAACACCAACCATTAATATAAATGTTAAAGTGAATACCGCGATAACAAATGACCATTCCGTCGCGTTTGTTACCAAAGGTAATAAACCAGTTGCAATGGACGGTGCTAAATTAGATTGAATTCCACGTAAAAACAGCATCATCAGTACAAGCGTTAAGCTTACTTTCCCTAAATAAGCTATATCCATTTGATTCACCATAAAACCAATCACAGCTGTTATTGACGGTGCAATAAAGATTTTTTCTGGTTGTCTTAACCAGCCTGGCTCACGATACGCCCATAAAGCAATTGCCATTGCTGCTATTTCTGGCAAAATAACTTCTGGATCATTTAATAACACACCTGCTGTTACCATTGCTAAAATAAATAAAATAGCAATCGTATATGAGGTGATAATTTCTTTCTTTGAAATTACTGCATTCATTATTACATACTCCTTTTTGCTTATTACTTTCATCATGTAAAACAAAAACATACCCTACTAAGGTATTGTATGATAACATCTTTTCCATTTCAAGATTAGTAAGTCATTTACATACTTTCTCATCCCATACCCTTATAAAAAAAGAAATTTTCATAGTCGTTGACACTTAATGAAAGATAGGTTATAATAACTATACATTAGTAAGTAACTAATGTAATTAAATCTAACTAGAGGTGAAACAAATGAAAAACATTTTATTCCGTATTAATGAATTATCAAAAAAAGAAAAAGCATCTGGATTAACAGTTGATGAAAAACAAGAACAACAAATGTTGCGTCAAAACTATACACAAACATTTCGTGGAAGCTTAGATTCCATTTTATTAAATACAAAAATTGTTGATCAACATGGTCTTAACGTTACACCAGCGGCATTACAAGATGCTCAAATACGTTTAAAATTAAGCAAATGAGTTCCGCGCTAAAGAATTTCAATAAAACATAAAAAGAGCTGGATTTCCTATATAGAAATTCCAGCTCTTTTTATTGTCTTTTCTAATTTAGTAAACGAGCGATACATCGCAATTCTCCACGATACAATCATCGCAAATGCGAGTAAGAAAAACATTCCGCTTAACTGTGCTAAATCAATTGATTGACTTAAATATGATTTTAACGCTACTCGTACAACCAATAATCCGACTAAAATAAATATGAATGCTTTTGACGGTTTCATAAATATATGCTCGGCCCTTATTTCGAGCTTAGTTGTTTTAATTAGAAATATAGAAAAAATAAGTCCTACACTAATTGCCTCTACTATTTCTAACGATGTTAATCGAAACTCCGGTAAGAAGTACATCATTGCACCAGTACTCATAAAAATTGGCGGTAATATAATTTTCTTTTTCGTTACCGGTTTTTTCGCTGCTTTAAAGCGCAGAAACATGACACCAACAGCCATACAAACCGCTACAATACTTGATAAAAGTGCTATCATACTCTCCCCACTCCTATCTATTTAACAGACTTTTTGAGCAAAATCATAAACCAAACGAGCCCGATACTTATAATAACATGACCTAATCCAGCCATATGGCTTAAACCGTTAAAGTCAGTTCCATTTACTTGTAGAAGACCTCTCCATAACATTGTAGCAATAGTAAAAATTAATCCTACATTATAAACAACAAACCATGCACAAAAACTCTTTGTTTCTTGTACATGAAACACTTTACATAAAGCTAAAGCAATTAAAAAGAATACGAAACCGAGCACTAATACATGTGTATGCACCAATTGCAACATTGTGGACCCTTTAATTCCTTGTGCTTTCGTATACTCTCTTGCAAATACTCCTGATAATAGACCAATAATTAAGTAAATGAATGCCGTATTATATAATCTCTTCATTCTATTCCTCCTGTTGTAAACTTTCTATATTCGCTGCAATTATTTTAAGCAAAGTTTATGAACAGAATATGAACAAAATATTACATTCAACTTTCAAAAATAAAAAAGCCATTCCACAATTCATATTTGTGGAATGGCTTTTCAATTTATTTTAAATCTTCTATTGAGAAAGCGCCTGGAAGTAATTGCTCAACAGTCACTTCTTTTTCATCGCCTTTTACATTTGTTAGTAAAACTGGCATTTTTGGTTCACAGAATTCAGCTATCACTTGTCTACAAGCACCACATGGTGAAATCGGTCCATCCGTTTCGCCTGTAATAACCAAGTAACTAAAATCGCGTTCACCTTCTGATACTGCTTTAAATATTGCTGTTCTTTCTGCACAGTTACATAAACCGTAAGAAGCGTTTTCTATATTACAACCAGTATAGATTTTACCTTCTTTCGTAACTAATGCTGCACCAACAGGAAATTTAGAATACGGAATATATGCTTTCGATAACATCTTATTTGCTTCTTCAATATATTTTTTCTTATCCATATTATTTCCCCCTCAAAATAAATGTAATGATAATTAGTCAGTAATAACTGTATGAACTAATTTAGGAGCCACTGCTGTTTCAGCGATAGAAATGTTTTCATAAATTTTAGCTTTTACATCCTCTACATTTTCGCGATTTGCATAGATTGTTACGAACGGCTCGCCTTCTTTTACTGCATCGCCCACTTTTTTACGTAACATTAATCCTACCGCTAAATCGATTTCATCTTCTTTTGTTGCACGACCAGCACCAAGTAGCATAGCAGCGATACCAATTTCATCTGCAACAATGTTTGAAATAACACCTGAAGTTTTAGCAGGTACATCAATTACATACTTCGCCTGTGGCATTTTTTCTGGATTGTCTACAATTGAGCTATCTCCGCCTTGATTGCTTAAGAACTCTTTAAACTTCTCAGTTGCTTTTCCGTTTTTCATAACTTCAATTAGCATTTCACGAGCTTCTTCTAATGTATTTGCTTTCTTCGCAAGTACGACCATTTGACTTCCTAATACGAGTACTAATTCTGTTAAATCTTCTGGACCTTCACCTTTTAACGTATCAATCGCTTCTTTCACTTCTAGAGCATTACCAATCGCGAATCCAAGAGGTTGTGACATATCTGAAATAACAGCCATAGTTTGACGTCCTACATTATTTCCGATACGTACCATTGCATGTGCTAATTCTTTTGCATCTTCTTCTGTTTTCATAAATGCGCCAGCACCTGTTTTTACATCAAGTACGATTGCGTCAGCACCAGCTGCAATTTTTTTACTCATAATTGAACTTGCGATTAGAGGAATTGAGTTTACTGTTCCTGTTACATCGCGTAATGCATAAATCTTTTTATCTGCAGGTGTTAAGTTTCCTGTTTGTCCAATAACAGCTACTTTGTCACGGTTTACAATATCAATGAACTGCTCTTTCGTAATTTCAACGTGGAATCCTTCTACCGCTTCTAATTTATCAATTGTTCCGCCTGTATGTCCTAAACCACGCCCAGACATTTTTGCTACTGGTACGTCTAAAGCAGCTACTAATGGTCCTAATACTAAAGTTGTTGTATCACCAACGCCGCCAGTTGAATGTTTGTCTACTTTAATCCCTTCAATTGCTGATAAGTCGATCGTTTCTCCCGATTCAACCATTGCCATCGTTAAATCTGCACGCTCACGATCTGTCATATCTTTAAAGAAGATTGCCATTGCAAGTGCACTCACTTGATAATCAGGAATACTTCCGTCTGTATATCCATTAATAAAGAATTTGATTTCTTCAGTCGTTAATTCTTTGCCGTCACGTTTTTTCGCAATAATATCTACCATTCTCATTACAATCACCATTCCTTTTTATATGATATGAATCTATTAAAATAATAAGCCCACGATTGTTGCGGATAAGAAACTTACTAATGTTGCACCGAAAAGTAATTTCAAGCCGAATCTTGCGACTACATTCCCTTGCTTTTCATTTAAGCTCTTAACTGCCCCTGCAATAATTCCAATTGAAGAGAAGTTTGCAAATGAAACTAAGAATACAGATATAATCGCTGTCGTTCTATCTGAGAAATTAAAGTTTCCTTGTGCTAAATCTGTCATAGCGACAAATTCATTTGATACTAATTTCGTTGCCATAATATTTCCAGCATTAACTGCTTCATGCCAAGGTACACCCATAATAAATGCAAATGGTGCAAATACATAACCAAGAATTTCTTGGAATGAAATACCGATTACACCTTTAAATACTGCATTAATGAATGCGATAAGAGCAACGAAACCAACTAACATAGCTGCCACTGTAATCGCAACTTTAAATCCGTCTATAATGTATTCTCCTAATACTTCAAAGAAGGTCTTTTTCTCTTCCTCTTGTACTTCTAACATATCTTCTTCTTCAGTAACTTCATAAGGGTTAATAATAGAAGCGATAATAAAGCCACCAAATAAGTTAAGTACTAAAGCGGTTACAACATATTGTGGTTTTAATAACACCATATATGATCCAACGATAGACATTGAAACAGTAGACATTGCAGATGCACATAATGTATACATTCTTTTCTCTGGCAATAATCCTAATTGTTTCTTAACTGAAATAAACACTTCAGATTGTCCTAAAATCGCAGAAGCAACAGCATTATATGATTCTAGTTTCCCCATTCCATTTACTTTACTTAATGCTAGACCGATAGACTTCACAATAATAGGTAATACTTTAATATGTTGCAAAATACCTATTAAAGCTGATATAAATACGATTGGCATTAATACACTTAAAAAGAATGAAAACTCTTTTTGATTTACTAATCCACCAAATACGAAATTCACACCGTCAGCGGCATATTTTAATAGCTCTCCAAAACCATCTGCTATTCCGCTAATTAATATGTTCCCCACACTTGTATTTAATAATAAAAACCCCAAAATGAATTGTAATATAACCATCGTTATGATTGGGCGATATTTGACTTTCTTTCTATTATTACTAGCAAGCCAAGCGATACCTAAAATCAATACGAGGCCAAAAATACCAATTAAGTATTTCATAAGCCGTCTCCTCCCATTCGTATCCGCTTACATTTTTTAAAAGTTGTTAAAGCAATAGATACACTTTACTTTGTGTATCTATTGCTTTTGACTTCATTAATGATTAGTAGTTATCTGTAGCACCTTTTGCATCGTTTAATACGATTGCAACACTAGCACTTGCTCCAACGCGAGAAGCTCCAGCAGCTACCATTTTGTCTGCATCTTCACGTGTACGAACGCCACCAGATGCTTTTACACCAACGTTTGGTCCTACTGTTTTACGCATTAATGCGATATCTTCAGCAGTTGCTCCGCCAGTTGAGAATCCAGTTGAAGTTTTTACGAAGTCAGCACCAGCTTTTACTGATAATTCACAAGCGCGTACTTTCTCTTCATCTGTTAATAGGCAAGTTTCAATGATTACTTTTACAAGAGCTTTTCCTTTTGCTGCTTGTACTACTTCATAAATATCTTTTTCAACGAACTCGTTATCACCATCTTTTAAAGCGCCTACGTTGATTACCATATCAACTTCAGTTGCACCTTTTGCGATAGCATCTTTTGTTTCGAAAGCTTTTGTTTCAGTCGTACTTGCTCCTAATGGGAAACCGATTACAGTACAAACATCTACATCATGTCCAGCTAATTCTTCAGCAGCTAGCTTCACCCATGTAGGATTAATACAAACAGAAGCGAACTTATATTCCTTTGCTTCTTCGATTACTTTCATAACATCTTCTTTTGTAGTATTAGCTTTTAAAATTGTATGGTCAATTAACTTTGCAATATTCATTATCTTCACTCCTCATATCTTTTAACAACTTCATTCTAACTCTTAGTTGAACAAATGTAAATACACTTTTGAAATTTTGTTCATTCTTTTTTAGAAGGAATCTCTTGTAGTAAATAAAGCGCATTCAAACTAAGAAACACTTCATATATAAAATGAAAACTTTTATATTAACAATGGTAGTATGTATCTCAATATCCATAATTATTTTTAAAAAGGCAATTTGTATTCAGAAACACTCCCATAATTCATACATAGTAAAATAAAAGGCTTTCTCAAAATTAAAATCTTGAGAAAGCCTTTTATTTCTAATCTTTTTGATAATGTAACAATTCCTTCGCCGTATGCTGATCAATAATTAATACATTTGCATACCCGCCACGTAACGCACCATCAATTGATTTTATTTTTCTATTACCACCCGCAACTAAAATAGAGCGTTTCTTCAATTTTAATTCTTCTAACTCAATCCCAATTGTACGTTGATTAATTTCTTCACTACTAATATTTCCGTCTCCATCAAAGAAACGTGAACAGATGTCACCGACCGATTGTTTTTTGAGTAAACTTGTTTCATCCTTATCGAAATAACCTAACCGGAATAATAGCGCTTCGTCTCGCACTGTCCCTACAGTGAAAATTGCAATATTTGCTTGTTTCCCCATTTCGATAATGTGATGAATATGTCGATCCTGCTCTACTAATTCTTTTGTCACTGCATTATCAAATATAACTGGAAGGGGTAGATTTCTCGGCGTCGTTTGAAAAGCATCTGCAAATAAAGCAATGGTCTCATTCGCATATGTATTTACACTCGAATGACTAATACCACCTTTTAACTGGACAACTTCTACACCTTTTACATGTTGCGGTACGATTTTTCTAGCGATTTCATACATCGTCATTCCCCAGCTTACACCAACGATATCACCGTTTTTAACCGTCTTTTCCATATACTCAGCTGCATATTTACTAATATACTCTGTAATCGTTGCATATTCTGGCACTGGTGAAAACACAACATGTGCCTCTAACAAGTTGTACTTTTCTTTCAATAAATTCCCAACGTTATCTAAATCCGCAAATGGATCGGCTATGCTAATTTGAACAAATCCTTTTTCTTTCGCGTATTTTAATAATCTAGAGATCGTCGGTCTTGAAATATTTAATTTATTAGCAATTTCTTGCTGACTATAATCTGATTGATAATATAATCTTGCAACTTCAACGCTTAATTGTTGTTTATCTTTATCCATAGTAACTTATTACAAATCCCTTCCTGTATTTCCCTTTCGTTACAAGCATTATACAGCTTTATGCAAGAAATTTCGACTACCGAATTTTATCCACCTATACTTCTACACCACTTAGTATATACAATGAAACTTTATTGCGCTGCTTACTTTTTACACCTTTATAGGAGTTGGACGCTTGTTTATAAGCGCCACTCCCCTTCTTTGATACACTTCCATTTGCTAGATTAATAAGCATTTCAAATGCCATAACACGATTTCCTAGTCCTATTGTTATTCCTCACTTTCCACTTGAAATATTTTATCATTGTAATATCTGTTTATTAACTATCATTTCTCTGAACACTTACTTTACTTCATTCATAAATAGTCTAACGTTTTCAGCGATTTCTTTGAATTTGGTATGGTGTAAATAATGTGATCCATCCATGGTTACTACTTTTCCGTGTACCGAGTCTTTGATCTGCCCTTCATGCAGAGGTATCCATCCTGCTACACCTTCATTATTCGCTTGTACAAAGAGAAGAAGTGGAAGATATTTAGGGAAGGTTAAACCTTGAGCACCTTTAAAATTAGACGAAATATGGTCCATCTCATTCAAAGTTGTGTCATTATACATGTTTTTATT
The DNA here is from genome assembly GCF_022095615.2 of Bacillus thuringiensis. NCBI lineage: Bacteria > Bacillati > Bacillota > Bacilli > Caryophanales > Bacillaceae > Bacillus > Bacillus thuringiensis. Next base: position 1,762,928 of record NZ_CP155559.1, on the reverse strand, counting down.
CGAAATCATTTTCATTTGCTCTACGGTTTTTTCATCAAATGCCAGTCCAGCATAGGGGTCAGCACTGATTTTCATAGTCAATCTTAAGAGACCTGATTTTTTGAGGTATGCAAACGTTTTTAATGGGAAATTGCTATCCATACCCGGTTGTGTTGCAACACTGCTATCGATTCCGACAAATGCAGTCACCTCGTTTGGATATTTGTTCACATAATCAATTCCATAAATGCCTGTAATGGAGTGGCCCATGAGCATGTATCTGTTAATATTAAGCTGCTGTAGAGCTTCATGAACTTCACTTACCATATTCTCCGTGGTTCGCTCTTTTACAGTTTCATCACTTAATCCATAACCGAAAGGCTCTACCGCAACAACTTTGTAAAATGGAGATAATTCATCGATAAGAAGCTTAAAATCAAGCCCTGGAGTAGCTGTTCCATAACCAGGCAGGAGCACGATGGTTTCCTCGCCCTCGCCTTGAATTAGCACATTCATGTTTTTCCCGTCTACAGATACGTGCTGCCCGTAGGGCACTATTCGTTTTTGCTCCGAATGACTACTCATCACATTTACGATATAAACAATACCTAAAAAAAGTACAATGCCTAGAACGATTGCTCCTATGATTTTAAGTAAGATGTTTCGCACTTTCTTTATTTTCATTCCACTCAGCGTTTTCTTTTCCTCTTGTTGTGTCACTGTCATCTTCTCCTGTCCTGATCTGTTTGTTTGCCTTCCTTCATGTGCCTGTAATGAAACCTTAACCAATGAAGATGTACTCCCCATGACGACAATATGAACTGAATATGAACGGTCAAAAAAATGCTACGGCTCTATATGCAAGTAAGCTTGCATATGAGTCGTAGCATAGAGAATGAATCTAACTAATCTGTTGGTGTAGTGATTGGCAAGGTGACAATGAAGGTCGTTCCTTGACCAGGTTCACTTTTCACTCGGATGTCACCTTGATGAAGCGACACGATTTGTTTAACGATAGCGAGTCCCATACCACTTCCGTCATACTTCCGACTGTGGGAACGATCGGCCTTAAAAAAACGCTCGAATATACGCTTCTGGTCGTCAAGGTGAATACCAATACCAGTGTCGGATATTAGGATTTTCACGTTTTTGATATCTTGTTTGATGCTTACGTTAATCACGCCGGCATCCTCGGAAAATTTGATGCTATTTCTGAGGATATTCGTCCATACCTGATTTAACAGGTCATGATCAGCCGTTACTTTAACTGTCTGTAAATCAAGCTCAAAATGTATATCGCGAGCAGACCATTGTGGCTGGATTGCCACGATTATCCGTCGGATTTGTTCATCGAGGCTGAGCGTGACGAGCCGCAGTTGCTTTGACTGCGATTCAAGCAAACTCAGTTTTAGCAGGCTATCGCTCATTTTGGACATCCTTTTCGCTTCAGCGATGATAATATCAAGATAACGGCTTCGTTCGTATTCTGAAAGTTCAGACTCCTTAAGCACTAGAGCATAACCAGATATCGAAGTGAGCGGAGACTGAACCTCGTGTGACACGTTCGTTACGAATTCCCTGCGCATCTGCTCAAGTTGCTGCAGATCGTGCATCATTTCTTCGAAGCTACGAGCCAAAGTACCCAGCTCACTCGTTTGCTTAATATTCAACTTGACGTTGAAATCTCCAGATGCTATCCGCTTGGTCGCTTTTGTCAGCTTTTTGATCGGTCTTACCAGGAATACAGAGGCAACTAGAATCAATAAGCTTCCTGCAATCAACGAACATGTTGCAAAGACCAATGCCCACTTTATGACAAAAGAGGCTGAAGGAGGGGCGAGCGATTCCAAAAATATCGCTTTCGTTCCCATTTCCGTTTTCAACGGCAACCCTAAGAGGACCGTGGCAATACCATTAGGAGTGTCCTGAACAACACCTCCATCTAATACTTTCTTTAGTTGCTCCATCGTCACAGACGCAGGTTTGTGTCCGTGAAGTTTACCGTAAGACTTGAACTGACCCGTTGCTTCGTAAATTCGAATATAATAAGAATCGAGCTGCTTCATTTCACTTACGAACAAGTCCGCTTCATGTAACGGAAGGGTCTTGTAAATCCGGACGATGTCTTGGCCAAAGTTACGTAAGTTGATTTGAGCATTTTCGTTCAATTTATCTTCGAATATCCAAGTTGACACAAAAAAAGAAATGATCGTGCCCCCGATGATGGAGACTAAAAATGTCAGGACAACACGTATATATAACGATCTGATCATTCATAAACCTCAAGCCGATACCCAAGCCCGCGCACCGTTTCGATCCGAAAATCGGGTGTTGTCGCGAACCGTTCACGCAGCCGTTTAATATGTACGTCAACCGTTCGATCATCTCCGGCGTAATCGATACCCCAAATCTGATCGATCAACTGCACGCGCGTATAGACTTGTCCGGGTGTTCCAGCGAGCTTATACAGTAATTCGAACTCCTTTAGCGGCAATGTAAGCGACTCCGTCCCTTTCATCACCTTATAGGTCTGTCGATCAAGGATGACGTTTCCGAAATGGATCGTCTGCGTGGAGCCAATCTTGTATCGTTTGAGTAGTGCCCTAACACGAACCGTCAACTCTAACGGATCGAATGGTTTGGTTAAATAATCGTCCGTCCCAAGTTCGAAACCTTTCACTTTCTCCCAGGTTTCTCCTCTCGCAGTCAGCATAAGTAAAGGTAGATCAGGATTGGCTCTTCGGAGCTCCTTGATTAACGTCCAACCATCCATAATCGGCATCATAATGTCAAGTACGACAAGATCGACATTCGTTGAGATGTAGACGGCCAGTGCTTCCTTGCCGTCCGCTGCTTCAACTGTTGTGAATCCGTCGTTGCGTAGAAATAAACAGACGAGTTCGCGAATGTTCGCATCGTCGTCAGCAACTAGTATAGTAGGCATCGGTTCCCTCTTTCCCCTGTTTTCCACCGCATTATTTCAAGCAATCATTATACTATAAATTAACACGTATGTTGGTTAACCAAAGTAATACAGTTTCTTGATTTATCGACCTGTAGAATTCAAGTGTTTCTTTCAAACTAATTTGCTACTCAATTGACAAGGCTTCACAAAGAAACAGGCGTGTGAAACCTGCAAATGACAAGCTTTTGTTTTGTCGTATAATCTGTATATATTACCATATAATTACCTCCTGATTTTTGTATATTATAGTACTACATCGACACATAATATATAACTTTTTCTCATTGCTTATTGAACTAATCTGCTCCGTTCAAGAAGAACCCTATCAGTTTAAATAACTCAGATTTTGGCAAAATTAAATTGATTCAAATGATACCCACCTTTTAGTAATCTCAGAAAATTTCTTAGTCGCGAGTGCGGTTGGTTTTCTTATAGCTAATCCAATAGTTCGATAGCTATCACTTTCAAGTGGAATGGCTGTAAAAGAAATTTTTGATGTCGGTATAATCATTTCTGGCAATATACTAATTCCTAGATTATTCTCCACCATGGAGATCACTGAGTATTCATTCATATTTTCGAATCGAATATTGGGGCTAACTTTATTCTCCCTAAATATTTTTTGAATATCATCATAACACTGATATGTTGGCATAATAAAAGGTACATTTTCTATTTGTTGCATTGATACTTGGTTTTCCTTACATAATGGGGATTGGTTAGATACAACACATAAAAGTCGATCCCTCTTCAATTGTACGATTTCAAAGGATTTTTCAAATGATTCAAAGTAAGTATCATTATTAATAAATCCACAATCTAATCTCCCGTTTTGTAACCAATTCTCAACCTCAGCATAGTTTCCTTCCAGTAATTCGATTTCAATATTTGGAAACTTTTCCTCCATTTTTTTAAGAATACCAGGAATCCAGTTTTTAGAAACACTCGAAAAAACCCCCACTCTTACTGTTCCTTTTTGGAACCCATTGATAGCGGCTACTTCCTGCTTCAGCATGTTGTTATAGTATAAAATTTTCCGAACGGTAATTAAAAGCTCCTCTGCATTTTTGGTCAATGTTAAAGTAGAGTGATTACGAATAAATAAAGGAAAGGAAAACTCTTTTTCCAAACTGCTAATTGCATGACTTACAGCAGATTGGGTGAAACCTAACACTTCTGCAGCTTTTGTAAAACTATTGAGTTCTACCACTTTGTTAAATATTTCATATTTTGTTAAAGTCACTATGGTCCTCCTCATGAATTTTATTCATGTTTCCATTATATTTCTTCGTTTTATTTAATACCATTACCAAAATATAATAAGTGCATGCTCTATTATATGACCCTTGACAAGGGATGTATTTTTCATGGAAGGATGAAGTGAAATGCAAAAAATTTTAGTTACAGGTGCTGCAGGTAAGATTGGCCAGGATGTTACAAGGTTCCTAGATAAGCAAGGGAATTACCAGTTACGGCTAGCAGATATTAACTTATCTGCTTTAGAAACTTTTAAAGATACAAATCACGAAATTATATATTTAGATGTTTCTGATTTAGCTGCTTGTCAAGAATTTACGAAAGGTATAGATATAGTTATACACTTGGCAGGTAATCCTTCACCAAATGCTGATTTTTATGGCTCCTTATTAGAAAATCATATAAAGGGAACCTATAATATTTTTAGAGCTGCTAGTGATAATAATGTATCCAAAGTGATAGTTGCTTCCAGTGCTCAAACAATTGAAGGCTATCCTTTGGATTATCAACCACATGTTTATTCACCCACGAGACCCAAAAATATGTACGGGGTAAGTAAATGTTTTGCAGAGGCTGTTGCTTCTTATTTTGCTTATGAAGAAGGGTTACAAATTCTTGCTATTCGTATAGGTGCATATGATGATTATAATCCATATGGTAAACCACTAACAGCTAGAGATATGAGTGCATACTTAAGCCCAGAAGATTTTATGGACCTTCTCTTAAAGTCGATGACGGCAAAGAACTTACCTCCATTTTCAATTTTACATGGTGTATCTAACAACAGGTTTAAACGAATTGATATTGAAGGAACAAGAAAGTTAGTTGGTTATAGCCCAAGTTCTGATGCTTTTGTACTAAGTGGTATTAAGTTCTTTGATTCTTGATAAAGGCATATCTAGAAAAAAGATTATATTATTGTTATTTAGCTTTTATGTGTTCTATTTTCAATAGCGACAGTTTCTATAATCATAAATATTACAATTTCTCCATATAGAGCACACTATTCTTCTGTCTCATTTGTGGAACAACTCTATTGTCACCACTAGTTCCACAGATATTCTTTTCCTTTTCAACATAATAGATACCCCTTTAGACAATCATATCTAAAGGGGTAAAACCAAGCCATGTTCTGCTAAAACACTCGTTAGTTGAAGAACAAAACTATTATTCCCAGGCATAATCCCTATCACTTCTAATGTGTCCGTGTCCACAAATACAAGTGGTGCAGCAAGGTTATTATTATCAATTTGACCAAACATTACCCCAAGGCTACATTGATAAAACACATGGCAAGCTTATAGGTAAAATTACAAACCCGGTTCTCACAAAAACCAGGATAAAAAAATAAACAGTAGAACTAGTCCACTGTTTATTTCAACACGCCTTCATGTAATTTTTCTGTATAATCTTTTACATCTTTCCAGCTATCTTTTGCTGTATTTAAATCTTCTTTTATAAACGTAAATTCTTCTGGACTCATTCCTTTTACATTTTGTAGTAAGTTATTATATTTCGCACCTACTGTATACCATTGATTTGATATGTTTTGCAGTGCTGTAATTGCTGCATCAATCGTTTCAGTCATGTTTGTTGTTTTATTTTTTACATCTGTCAAAATTGCGACTTCCGCTTGCGCTCCAGAAATTCTATCTTTTAAATTGGCTATTTCTCTTTCTGCATTTGCGATATCTTTTTTCGCAATCGCAATCATCGGTCCGCCAGCAAGACATGTTATTAATGCTACGCAAAGTACACCACCCGCGATAACCATATCATTACTCTTTTTAATTGAATCGTTATATGTATTAATTTGTTGCTCTAATGCTGGAATACCAGCATTCGTACTCGCCAAAATCGAGGTTAATTGATTTGTGTCTTCTTTGAAACTGTTTGTATCTTTCGCCATTCTATCGCGAAAAGCTTTCAAATTACTTAGTAATACATCTACCTCATTTTGATTCTTTACAATATCGGCATACAATTTTTCTAAATCCGCTTTTAACTTTACGTTATCCTTTTGATCAATCGCTATTAACATGTCATTATAATACGCTTGAAAAGTATTATTGTAATCTATAATATTTTGATCCGTTTTCATAATTTGAGGCTTCATACTATTTAACCAATACGCCGCATTAATTTTTGCATCTCTTTGGTGCTGAATCATATTTCCTTTAAACTCACCATTAATCGAACTTATTTTACTCAAGTCAGTCTCTTGCTGATTTTGAATTAATTTTGCATATGAATCCATTGCAAATATGCTCGATGTCGTTTGTGCCATTACATCTTGGAATCCTGCTGGTCCGAGAGAATAGCTTTTCGCACTTTCTTGTAATGCTTTTACGTTTTGTTCTGCTGCAAAAGGGTGCAAAGGAAATGCATTACTCGTTGCCACCCCAGCAATCATTAGCGTCAATAGACATTTTTTATAAAAGCTTCTCTTCATACTTTTCACCTATTTTCTTTATAAGAATATAAAAAGCTCCTGCTCACAACTGAACAGGAGCTTCAACTCATCCATCAATACGTAACGCTTTAACGATTCGTATTTGATTATGCTTTTTTCGTATCTACTACTTTAATATCTTCCGCATAGATCTTTTCTGCATAGTCTTTAATGTTTTTCCAGCTATCTTTTGCAATGTTCAAATCTTCTTTAATGAAAACAAGATCGTTTGGACTAATTGAATCTACATTTTGAAGTAAAGAATTGTATTTTGATCCCATTGTGTACCATTGATTTGAAATGTTTTGCAACGCTGTAATTGCAGTATCAATTGTATTTGTTAAATACTCTGTTTGTGTTTTAATGTTTGTTAATCCAGCTACTTCTAATTGAGCGGTTGTAACTTGTCCTGTTATTTTTTGAATTTCAGCTTGTGCATTATCAAGCTCTTTCTTCGCTAATACGATACCAGCTGTACCACCACCTACAGCGGCTGCACCACCTGCAATTAATGCGACCCCTAGCGGCGTTCCTGCACCTGTCGCAATAACTACTGCACCACCGATAATTGCAATTGGGCCTAGTGCTGTCGCCACTGATGAACCGATAATAATTGCATTATATTTACTAATTGCTTCATTGTACGTTGTAATTTGATTTTGCAGAAGCGGGATTCCTGCATCTTGACTTGCTAAAATAGATGTAATTTGATTTGCATCACCCTTAAAGTTTTGCGTATCAGACGTCATTTTATTTCGGAATTTCTTCAAGTCTTCTACTAACTGATCTACTTGCGCTTTATTTTCATTAATACTACTTGATAATCTAGTTAACCCTTTTGTAAGAGTCGCTTTATCTTTTGCATCTACCGCAGCAACTAAAGTATCATAATAGTTTTGGAATTTCGTATTGTAATTGATAATATTTTGATTCGTTGAAATAAGCTGTGGCTTTAATACATCTAACCATTGCTTCGCATTTCCTCTCGCTGTATCTTGATGCTGAATGACTTTTCCTTTTAAAGCCGCATCAACAGATGATACATTACCAAAGTTAACATTACCTTGTTTAATAATTGTTAAAGCGTACAGATCCATTACTAAAGCATTTGAACCTGTTCTTTCCATTGCATCTTTTAAGCCTTCTGGTCCTAATGAGTATTCTTCATAGTCATTATAAGCTTTTGCTACCGCATGAACTGGAGCTTGTTTCACTGTGCTTTCAGCTGCATACGTATGGGCTGGCATGATATTTCCTGCTGCAAATACTGCCATAAGTGCTGATAGAGCCATTACTTTATATGGTTTTTTTGTCATTTTTCTTCTCTCCCTATATCGCTAATTATTTTTTTGTTTAATGTACTTCAACGTTTGTAATGTAATCTTCAAATTGATTTGTTTGTTTATTCATTTCATCACTTACTTTTTTAATTTGATTGAAATGTTTTTGAAGTAAACTACTGTCTGTATATGTGCCTTCTTCAACATTCTTTTGAATTTGGATCATATTATTGTTTAAAACTTTCCAATCCGTTAATAACGTTTCTAAAGTTGTAATTTGACGATTGATTAGTTCTGTAAAGCTACTTACTTGATCTTCAACAAATGTAATTTGTGTCGCCTCTGCTTCAGTTTGTGATAACTTTTGAATAAGTGGTAGTAGCTCTTTTTGCTTTTGCTGAATGCGAAGAGCTGCTTCTCTCGTTTGACTATCGGCAGCATTTACAATTTCATTACTTAAAGTACCGATAGAAACGAAATCAATTGTTTTCGTCTGCGCAGTTTGATTTGTAATTGTAAATACTTGTTTACCGATATTAATAGAACCTTTAATAATTTCTTGAGGCCTGTTCAAAATAGTCGTTAATTCAGCTTGAATTTCCCCTTGAATTCTTTTAATATCTTCTCTTAATTTCACAATATCTCCACTTGATCCTTGTAGTGTTTTTATTGCTTCATCAGCTTTAATTGATAAGTTGCTACTATCTTTGTCTAATACCGTTTTAAATCGATTTAACTCTAATAAATCTTGCTCCATACTCTCTTGAATGCTTTGTACTTGTAATTGTAATTTTCCATATGCGCCTGTAAAATCTGCTTTTGCTTGTTCATCTTCATTTATGTTTCCTGCTAGTTCATAGAGTTTACTATAATAGTTATTAAATCGAGTGCTATATCTCATCATCTCTTGATTTAAATCGATTAGCTTCGGATTATATTCATCAATCCACTCTCGTACATTTGCCTTTGCAAACTTTTGATGATTCGTTAAGCTGCTCATCGCATTCACCTTAATGTCTGGCTGTTGTAAAATAACCAATCCGTATGCTTGTATAAGCGGTGACTGTGATCCTAACATTCTAATTGAATTGGATAATGTATTTGGAGCAATTACATTTTGTGCATATACTGTTTTCACTTCTGGTTGCCCCTCCTTAGCGTAAGCGCTTACAGGAATGAAGCAACTCGTAGATACTGCTGTAACCAATAACCCTGTAATTAAAGTTTTTTTCACTTTAACTCCTCCTATGTATTAGTAACTATTACTATCCCATTTTATTATTCTATTTTCTTGCACGTAATTTGAGATGGTTAAAATAGAGAACGTTCTCACCGTGATTCATGTACGAACCATCTCTCCCAACTTTTATTGCTACAGTACTTACTTATTGTTATAAAACATTTCATATGTGATTAGTATGAATAACATTGTATAAAATTTCTATTTTATAGCCATTTCCACATTCACACAGTGAATATATTACATAAAAATATTATTCATTTTAAACTAAATAACGTACGTAAATATGAAATTCCGTTTTGTTTTCATGTAAGTTTTGTACTGTAAGGTCATTTAAACACAGCTATTTATATAACGTAAAGAAGTATTTTGATTCCCTTTATTTTCAAGATTCTCTGTCCTTATTTCAAAATATAATCCGCTTCACTTTCCCGATGAAAATATCCATATGTAACAACAAAAAACACTACTTACTTACAATTGATAAAATTATATTAATATATCTTTTGAACCCGTATGCAATTATGCATAGTATATACATAAAAGGGATAGCTTCAATTTCTTGAAGCTATCCCTAAAAATCTTCTTATTTTTTCAAATGATATGGAACTGTCGTAATAACAACATTTCTTTTATAGAGTAAATACGCACGTATGAGTAAACTAGATTGATTATGAAGAATGTTATGCCAACCTTTTTTCGGTATGAACTGTGGTATAACGACCGTAACTCGGTAATTTGATTCACTCGCTTTATATTGCACTGTATCAATAAACTTTGTTAGCGGTTGAATAATACTTCTATAATGAGAATGTAAGGTAACAAGTCTTACTTCAGGTTGCCACTTCTTCCACTTCTCTTCAAATTTCTTTTCTTCTTCTCTGTCAAAAGCAACATATACAGCGATAACTTGATCTGCAGAAAGAGCCTTCGCATAGTTCAATGAATTTTCCACCACATGAGTCATACCCGCTACAGGAACGACAATTACATTTCCCTCAATTGGAACAAGTGGTTCACAAGTTTTTAAACTTAATTGATCACCCACTGCATCGTAATGCTTCTTAATTCTATGGAACAAGAAGATGATGGCAGGTAAGAAAATAAGGATCGACCAAACTTGTGCAAACTTAGTTAAAAAGAACATGCTCATTACGATAAAACTAATAACTGCACCAATTAAATTGACCGTTAATCTCAAAGCCCATCCTTCAGGTTTTTCACGAAGCCATTTTAATACCATACCACTTTGAGAAAGTGTAAATGGAATAAATACACCTACTGCATATAACGGGATTAAATGTTCTGTTTGCCCTTGGAAAGCTACAATTAAAATAATCGAAGCGATTCCAAGTATAATAATACCGTTTGAGTAGCCTAGGCGGTCTCCTCTAATCGTAAACATTCTCGGAATAAACTTATCTTTCGCAAGGTTAACTGCTAATAGCGGAAATGCAGAATACCCTGTATTAGCAGCAAGAATTAATATTAAAGCTGTTGTACCTTGTATGAAATAGTACATGAAATTACGTCCAAATGTTTGTTCAGCAATTTGTGAAACAACTGTTACTTCTTTACTTGGATTAATTCCATAATAATAAGCTAAAAAGACAATTCCTGAAAATAAAACTGCAAGTAATGCCCCCATTGCAAGCAATGTTTTCGCTGCATTGTTAGGTGCAGGATCCTTAAAGTTCGGAATTGCGTTAGAGATCGCCTCAACACCTGTTAAGGCAGAGCTTCCTGAAGCAAATGCTCGTAACAGTAAAAACAAACTAATGCCTGCAACTGGCGTTCCAATCGGCGTGTGTAAGGCCTGCGACACGTGACCAGTTAAAATATTGTATATCCCTACCCCAATTAATATAAATAGTGCTAGAACAAATAAATAAACAGGATATGCTAAAACGGAAGCTGATTCCGTTACCCCTCTTAAATTTAATATCGTAATTAATATAACAAATACAACTGCAATAATTACACTATGTGCATGTAAGCTAGGAAAAGCAGACGTGAGCGCATCTGTACCTGCAGACACACTTACTGCAACAGTTAAAATATAATCGACTAATAAAGATCCTCCAGCTATTAACCCTGGATTCATCCCTAAATTTTCTTTTGATACAACATACGCTCCTCCGCCATGCGGGTAAGCGAAAATAATTTGGCGATAAGATAAAATAAGAGCAGTTAATAACACTAATACCCCAACAGCTATCGGAATGGAATACCAATAAGCTATTGCTCCAAGACCTGCTAATGCGATTAATATTTGCTCTGGTCCGTATGCGACCGATGACAATGCGTCAGAAGATAAAATGGCTAGCGCCTTCGTTTTATTAAGCTTTTGCTCTCCTAACTCAGTTGATTTTAACGGCCTTCCAATTAAAAATCTTTTGATTGATGAAACCACTGCTGTCCACTCTCCATTAATTTTGTACGAACTTTTCTGCTAGTTACAGCGGATAAACTATTTTTTCAGAAAACAAAAAATGTCTACAAGCCATAACGAAATAGACTTGTAGACATTATTTTTTTTGTCGCACAAGCTCCACCTTCCTTCTCAATATAACGCTTACGAGGTTAGCTGTCGGATTCGGGCCTATGAGTAGCCCTACCTTTTTCAAGGATTCACCCCATTGGATTAAGTAATAATCCATAAGAACGGGTCCCCCGTACCATGCGGTTTCAGCGATTTAGAAAATTGAAACTGTGGATTATAATACTCCTTTATTTTCAAAATGTAAACAAAAATTTTGAAAAAGAAAAAATTTAAAATGATTGCGCATAATCCGCTGATAAATATACATAATGAATATTAAAAAATCGATAAAGGAGACCCATATGTCTAAAGAAAAGAAGCCTATTTTTTCCGATTCCTATTTAGATGCATTAGCAAATGAAATTAATCAATTATACGATAAACGTGAACAGGAAATAAATTTGACAGATAGAACGAAAAGAAATAAATAAGTTGTCATAAAAAAGAAAGCAATACACTTATATATTGCTTTCTTTTTTATTTTTTCATACATCCAATTCTATTGCTGATTTGTTAAAGGTCCTTTCTTCATACACCTTTAAATTTTGATATACCGCACCCAATAACGGCGCTTCTATAGAAAATTGTTCTGCTGCATCTAGTAAATATCCTTGTAAGTGCTTCCCTTCAATAGACGAACCTTTTTCCATATCCCGCTGCATCGATGACTTCATATCATACGAAATTTTATCAATTGTTTTCATATGTTCCTGGGCAATATCTTCCTTAACTGGTGCCCCTATATATTTCATAATTTGCACACATTCTTCAAATAAGTTTTGGATAAAATCACGTCCACCTTCACTTTCGCGAATCGGTCCTATTGGTGCACGCATTAATGTTGTCACACCTGACATTACAGTAATAAATAAATATTTATGCCACATATCTTGTGTAATATTTTCACTTAAAACAAAACTAGATTTCGTACCTGCAAATGCTTTAGCAATATGCTTTATTCTCTCTGAATCTTGAGGATTCATTTCTCCAAACAGAAGTCTGTTGGCAGCGCTAGTTTGTACAATTTCTCCTTGATCGTTTAACGTCGTCTCGATAAAGCATAAACCGCCAATCACTTTCTCCACGCCAAATTCTTTTTGTAATAGTGATACATGAGCAATACCATTTAGCAATGGAATTATGGCAGTATTTTCACCTACAAACGGCTTCAAATCTTGAATTGCCTCGTTTAAGTGATACGCTTTTGTTGAAAATAGAATAACATCAAACGGAGAAGTTCTATCTTCTTTCGTTATTAATTTCGGTTCAAAGGAAAAATCCCCGTTAACACTACGAATAACAAGTCCCGTTTCCTCTAATTGCTGTTTTCTTTTACTACGAACAAGAAACGTAACATCTTCCCCTTTTTCGACTAATCGGCCACCAAAAAATCCTCCGACGCCACCCGCTCCTAATACTAAAATACGCATACAAACATCCCCCTTTTCAAAATACAATTTTATAACATTTAGTATACATAACATTATACATGTCCCCTGCTAAATAAGCTGAATTTTCATTCTTAATCAAGTGTAAAACCGTGGTTATTTTCAAATAAATTTGGGCATGTTGTTTTTATAGCATATATGAAAGGAAACAATGTAAATGGAGGCAATACAAACAATCGAGGAAAAAGATGTAACAACAGCTATATTTCAATTTATATTCCCGTTTTCTTTTAAAACTGGATATGAACAAAATATGTTCCCTTTCTTACAGAAAAATGATTTTCGCCCTTTTCGACTCGATCATCTTGAAAATGAAAATACATACTACGGAAAGTTTCAAGTTTCGCATCAAAATATGGAAGCATACTATCTTTCATTTACAAATAAAATTCTATTTCCTCACTCAGAGCATCAAAAAGGATTGCAGCGTTATTCTAAAGACCTTAACTTAACTGGACATTTAACAACAAATTTGATTTCTGTTCCATTCAAGATTCATTCTATTGACGTAACACTTTGTCCTTATGAGCTTGGCTTCTTAACAATTCGAACAGAAGTAGAATCCGCTCCAAACATAACATTATCAGAAGCAATTGAATTCGCCGCCCGCTTCCGTGTACTTGAAACTAAAAATGATACAAACGAGACTATCTGTATTGAATGTAATGGAAAAAAATATTCACAAGTAGAGAAGCTCATATTCGGCGATTTATTTCATGGCTTAACAGACTTTTTTGAGAACAAAAGATTGCGGAGTTCTTACTTCCAAACATTCCCCTTCTTTGAAGATCAACGAATGTATGTACAAACTTTATTATCCATAAGCAAAGAGTCAGACCTTCATGTAATCGATGTATACCGAGCTTCCAGTCTTTCCGGATTAACAGACGATGGTAAGCCGTATATTAGCGCAAATAATGTTCCTTATATTCAAGATTATTTAATAAAACATTCTTATCAAAGATGGGCTCCTAATCGCTACTTTATTATGGAAGAACATATTTTCACATGTATAACAAACGAAGGTGAACACGAATTCGCTAAACTTGCTAGTCAAATGTACGGGGAGTTTTATTACGCTTTGTTATTAAATCTATTTCATAAAGTTGTTTTATTAAAAATGGCAAACGCTTATGCTGAGCTTAATATTGAACAAGATACAAATGAAATAGAGAAATTAATTTATTCAATCAATTCATTTACAGCGAATTACTTTTCTTTAGAGCTAGTATCCCAATCACAGAGTGAAGATATTTTCTTCCGCTTAAGAAATCTATTTAACATTGAGGTACTATACTCGAATGCAAAACAAAATCTTGATAGTTTGTTTAAATATCAAGAAAACGTCGCTTCTAAAAAAGATAGCCTTTTACTATTAATTTTAACGCTATACTCTGTAGTAGGCCAAATGTTAGGATTTACAATGATTGATCTTTTAAGAAACACCGATTCAAACAAAATATCGTCGCCACTTGAATTTTTCGCTCTTTTAATAGCAATTAGCGGCATAGCCATTTCATTTATTTTAGGTGCACAAAGTTTATACCAATGGAGTCTACAACTTAAACGAAGAAAAGCATGGGTAAAACAAACTGTGCTTTCTGCTGTGAAAGAGAAAGATGATAAGAAGTAACGAAGGTCATTTTCAAATTACAAATACGTGGTACGCTTCAGTAAATGAAATTTTTATCAGCGATTTTTCGAATATATCAGCGCAACTCGAAATATATCAGCGATTTTTTAAATATATCAGCGCAGCTCAAAATATATCGGCGATTTTCCAGATATATCGACTTAACGACAAAAAAGCAGAACCGGACAATATAAAAAAGGTACTCCACCATAAAGTTTGGAGTACCCTTTTTTATTACACGAATTCCACTTACTTCCCTGCTTCGATTTTCTCTAATGCAGCAGCTACTTGCTCTTCCGTTAATTCATGTTGTATTACGTAGCGGTTACGTGGGCTTACACGACATTCATGAGAACATGCGCGTAAGTGTTTCGCTTCGTTTTCTTCAGAACATAAAATTTTCTTGTTACATTCTGGATTTGAACAGTTTACATAGCGCTCACAAGGTTCACCAGTAAAGTGGTCTTTACCAACAATAACATGTTCTTTTTGGTTTACTGGTACAGCGATACGCTCATCAAACACGTAACATTGTCCATCCCATAGCTCACCTTGTACTTCTGGATCTTTTCCGTACGTTACAATTCCGCCGTGAAGCTGACTTACATCTTCATAGCCTTCTCGAACTAACCAACCAGAGAATTTCTCACAGCGAATTCCGCCTGTACAGTACGTTAAAATCTTTTTGCCTTCAAGTGTTTCTTTATTTTCTCTAATCCAGTCTGGTAATTCACGGAATGATTCAATATCTGGTTTAATCGCACCTTTAAAGTGACCTAAATCAAACTCATAATCATTTCTTGCATCAATGATAACTGTGTCTTCTTGTTTCATTGCTTCATAAAAATCTTTTGGCTCTAAATACTTCCCAGTTACTTCGTGTGGGTTGATGTCATCTTCTAGACGAAGTGTAACTAACTCTGGACGAGGACGTACGTGCATTTTCTTGAATGCGTGTCCTTCTTCTTCATCTATTTTAAATACGATACCGTCAAATCGTGGATCGTTGTTCATTGCTTCCATGTATTTCTCTGTTTGTTCTACAGTACCAGAACAAGTTCCATTAATACCTTCTTTAGCTACAAGGATTCTTCCTTTTAACTCAAGTGAATTACAAAATTCTAAATGCTCTGCAGCGAATTCTTCTGGGTTTTCAATTGTTGTGTACATGTAATATAGTAATACTCTATATGGTTTTGTAGTTGCCAATGTATTTCTACCACCTATCTAATTTTTAAAATCATGTATAAGTTAACGTTCATATCAAAACATATATAATAAGAAAATGAATTCACATTTTCTTCTCTTTATACTATTTTCTATCAGTTAACAAAAATAAAAAACAAGATTACACATCAAAACACTATGGTTAAGTTGTAATCCC
Source organism: Bacillus thuringiensis (assembly GCF_022095615.2). Taxonomy (NCBI): domain Bacteria; kingdom Bacillati; phylum Bacillota; class Bacilli; order Caryophanales; family Bacillaceae; genus Bacillus; species Bacillus thuringiensis. The sequence goes on along the minus strand of NZ_CP155559.1, from coordinate 1,746,748 downwards.
AATATATTATATATCATACAAATGCAATTCCATCAATGAATATGCTATATTATCGGCTTTATGTTCACATAAATTTCAAAAACAGCCCTTTAATTCATTATGTTTCCCCACGTCATCACACCATAAACTCCCAATTTTTTATAACACCACACCATCCATTGCATAAAGGCATATAATTTGCACTAAGGAAACATTTATGTTCAAATTAAAATATCATCTCATACATTTAAATGTATTGAAATAATGTGTAAGAATAAATACAATAATTTCATCAAGTTAACATTTCAAAGGGGAAAACTACTATGAATAAAGATATAACAAAAGATGAACAAGTCCCTTCTCAAAGTACAACTGTTCAATCAGCACACTTAGCTTTAAGTGGCGAAACGAAAGGTTGGAAAAGACTGTTACCCTTTTTAGGACCCGCTTTTATCGCGTCAGTTGCTTATATTGACCCTGGTAACTTTGCTACAAATATCGCAGCTGGTTCACAATATGGATATTTACTATTATGGGTTATATTCGCTTCTAACTTAATGGCAGTATTAATTCAAACTTTATCAGCTAAATTAGGAATTGCTACGGGAAATAATTTACCTGAAATCGCTCGCGAACACTTTCCAAAACCTGTGTCTATTGGCTTATGGATTCAAGGTGAACTCGTTATTATGGCTACAGATTTAGCTGAATTTATCGGGGCAGCACTCGGATTGTATTTATTATTTGGAATTCCGATGTTACCAGCTGCTTTAATTACAGCAGTCGGATCATTTATTATTCTTGAGTTTCAACGCAGAGGATTTCGTCCACTAGAAGCTATTATTACAGGGATGATTTTTATTGTAGTAATAGCATTTGGGATTCAAGTTTTTTATGCAAAGCCAGAATTAAGCCCTCTACTTTCAGGACTTTTCATTCCAAAATTCCAAGGTGTAGACAGTATATTACTGGCAGCAGGGATATTAGGTGCAACAGTTATGCCACATGCAATCTATTTACATTCTGCATTGACACAACGCCGTGTGGTCGGTACAACTGACGAACAAAAGAAAAAGATTTTCCGTTTTGAATTTATCGATATTATTATTGCAATGGTTATCGCTGGAGCAATTAATGCGAGTATGTTAATTGTTGCTGCTGCACTATTCTTTAAAAATGGCTTGCATGTTGAAGATCTTGATGTTGCTTTTAACCAGTTCAGTACTTTAGTCGGTCCAGTATCGGCTGCTTTATTTGGAATTGGGCTCTTATCAGCAGGACTATCTAGCTCTTCTGTCGGTACAATGTCAGGTGATATTATTATGCAAGGTTTCATTCGAATGCATATTCCGTTATACTTACGCCGCTTTATTACAATGATTCCACCATTAGTTATTATCGCTTTAGGTGTAAATCCAACTTACGCTCTAGTCATGAGCCAAGTCGTCTTATCATTCGGTATTGCTTTTGCATTAGTACCACTTATTATGTTTACAAGCAATAAAAAAATTATGGGTGCGCTCGTCAACCACCGCATAACAACCTTTATAGCTTGGATCATTGCTGCACTTGTTATCATTTTAAATATTTTCTTACTGTATCAAACATTTGTAGGATAATAGAAAAAGGTATTCCAATAAAACTGGAATACCTTTTTTCATTACCACTTATGTATGTACCTCTTTCTGGCATTATCGCACCTTTCTCAGTTCGAAAGTAAAGTGGTAATCCTTCCGAACAAAACATGCTCACCTTGGATGGATCCTGCCTTTGATGATGAATATGTAAATGCGGCTCACTTGAACTTCCAGAGTTACCGACTTGGGCAAGAACCTCTCCTTCATTTACATGTTGTCCTTCCCTCACTTTAATTGATCCTTTTTTTAAATGGGCAAGAATCAAAAATGTCCCTGATTCATCTAGTCGTAAATAAATATGATTCCCCGCCATTGACTGAAAATCATCCTCTCCTGGAACTACATCTATTTCATCATTATTGATAGATACAACTGTTCCAGAAGCTGGTGCCATTACTTTCGCTCCATATATTCCATAATCCCCTAAATTACTACTTTTCACTTCAGCAGGCGGAATAAGAATATCATATGCCCATCGTTCATTTGGTTTTATAACATGATAGTTCGTTTCTAATCGATCACCGCCCCAGCCCACTAATGTTCGTTCATTCAAAGGAAAGCGAACGACTGCTTTAGGACTCATAGATTGTACATCTGCTGGGTAAGCAAGTCCCCCTATATTAGCAAACCATCCTAAAGGCCAAGCTCCAATTATAGAGAAAAGAACGATGAAGAGTATTGTTCTATCTATTCGATTTCTGAAAATTCCTTTCCACAAAAATAGTAATACTGATCCTATCAAAATAAAGATTGATACTAAGCTAAAGGCTTGTAAACCCCACCAAACAATGACTGATATAACACCATGTGCTAAATAAACTACACTCCAACTTATAATTAAAAACGCAACTAAAATTACTAATACATATTTCTTCCACATGCTGTATCCCCCACCCTCATATCTTTGTTCTACATGATACGAAGTGAAAATTACGACATATAAAAGAAATACTTACGACTTTCTTACAATTCCTGATAATGCGGTAAAACGGTGGTGAAAACAGTTTCTTTCTCGTTACTGCACACAGTGATATCCCCTTTATGAAGCTCTGCTATACTTCTCGCAATTGCAAGTCCCATTCCTTTTCCACCCGTATGAGAGCTACGTGATTTTTCACCACGATAAAACTTCTTAAAAACGTAAGGAAGGCTCTCATTTGAAATGCATTGTCCAAAATTTTTAATTTCTATTTCAACATTCATACCTCTTTTAGAAACTTGAATAAAAATCTCCTTTCCGTCTTTCCCGTACATAATACTATTACTAATTACATTTTCGAATAGTCTCACCATAAGCGCTACATCCATTTCCACATGTAACTCCTTATCACCATTAATACAAAAGCTCATATCGGCATCATCTAGTTGTGGTACAAAATCAATCATGATTTGTTCAATGAACGCTTTCATATTTACTACACTTTTATGTAATTCAATCTCCCTATAATTTATTTGACAATACTCTAATAAATCATCTACTTGATTTTTTAATTCATAACTTTTTCGCTTTAATATACTTACATACTGTTCACATTCTTCTCTATTTGAATGAAGCTGATTTCCTAACAGGTCCGCGTAACCGATTAGAGATGTTACAGGTGTTCGTAAGTCATGAGAAATATTACTAATCATTTCAGTTTTCATTTCCTGCGATTTTTTTTCATTTTCGATAGACTCTTTTAAACTTTTAGCCATTCTATTAACATTCGCTGCTAATTCACCAATCTCGTCATTTTTTGAAATAGGTATATGTATTTCAAAATTACCACTACTTATTTGCTTCACACTCTTGTTAATTTCAGATAATCTTTTCATCATTGTTTTTGTCATGAATGCAAAGTATATTGTAGTAAAAGTTAAAAAAGCTATTAAATATAAAAATGAATATTTTTTCTCTAATTCGGTAACTTGACCATATATATTTCCAATTAATATTTGAAACGTTATTATACTTACAGTTGCTAATAAGATGCTACATATGAATGCGATAAAAAACTTAGCTCTAATGCCTTGGAATGATTTAATCTTCAATTTTATATCCGACTCCCCAAACATTTTGAATAAACTTCGGCTCTTTTGGATTCTCTTCAATTTTATTTCTTAATCTTGCAATATGAACCATTACTGTATTATTACTTTCATAGGCCCTTTCTTTCCAAACGCTCTCATATATTTCTTCAATAGTAAATACACGATTCTTTGCAGCGGCCATTAAGTACAAAATATCATATTCAGTTCTCGTAAGATTGATGGTTTCTCCATATAACATTACTGTTCTAGACACTTCATCTATTTCTAGACCTCTAATGTTTATTTTCTTTTCTATTCCTTGGACAGCATTTTGATTGAAATATGTATACCTTCTTAATTGAGCTTTCACTCTCGCTATAAATTCAATTGTACTGAACGGCTTCACAATATAATCATCTGCTCCAGTACTAAATCCAACGACTTTATCTAAGTCCGATGATTTTGCACTTAAAAACATAATTGGTAAACTATGTTTCTCTCTAATTCTTCTACACAATTCTATACCATCCATTTGTGGCATCATAATATCCAGAATAGCAAGTTGAATACTGTTATTATTTATTATTTCTAAAGCCTCTTCTCCATTATGAGCACTAAAAAC